>NZ_PQIG01000112.1 GCF_012349115.1 Rhizobium ruizarguesonis | reverse complement strand
AAGGCGCCGGGCTTTCCATATTACAGCGCCGCGCGTCTTTTCGGATGCGCAAAGGACGCTGTAACACTTTGAATTGCTGCATAATTTTATCCCTAAATCGATTCCGATTTAAGGAATTATGTAGTGCGAAACAGGCGCTTCGAGACTGGCCAACCATCCGGCGCCAGCTTGAAGAGCAGGCCACAGCGCGCGTAAACGATCGCCGTCAGCAACGAGAACCAGGCGCCGAAGGCAAGGCCGGCGATGACGTCGCTCGGATAATGGGCGCCGACCATGACACGGGTCATACCGAGCCAGATGGCGCAGGCGATGAAGGCAACGCGATAGCGCGGAAACAGCAGAGCGAAGGCGGCGAAGAAGGCGCCGACCGTGGTGGAATGGCCGGACGGGAAACTTTCGAAAGCGGCATGGCCTGAGAAGGGCGTGAAGGAAAATATGCCGTAGTCGTGGAAATGATCGGGACGCGCCCTGCCGATCGCCCGCTTCAGCAGATTGGCGAGCAGGCCTGAGAAGACGACCGTGGTGAAGAGATAGGCACCGATCCAGCTAACATAAAGCGCCTGCGCCTTGGAGCGGGCCGTCTTGACAAGCTTGTAGCCTGCCCGGCCCTGAAAGAACAGCAGGATGCTGGTGTAGATCAGCCAGGCGGAATCACCGAAGCCGGTCAGCATCTCGCCGAGGTGCTTCACCGGTGCGGGAGCCTCGCTGGCGCCGATCGGTGCATCGAAGAGCAGCATGGAGAGAATCACGGCATTCAGCGTGATGAAGAGGCAGGTCTGCCAGCGCAAAGGCGGCATGCCGGCACTGCTCCGGCGCCAGCGCCTGTTCAGGGAAGCCCAAAATGCCCGCATTCCGTTGTCCGTTCGAATTTGCCCTAAAGTGCCACGACGCGCTAAGGACGCTCTATCATTTTGAATTGGCGCATAATCCATTGGAAGATCGTTTCCAATGTCGAGGTTATGCGCTCGTTAAAATCCGGCGCAAAAATACACGAGATTGTGGCCGAGGATAGTCGGTTTGGGATAATTCGACCAAGCAGATGCGGCCCGCGGTCCTGGAAAAAGCCCTCCGCAAGAATCCTGCGAAGGGCCGGAACTGTTTCACGTGAAATATCAGGCGGAAAGCGCCCTGAACTCGGCGAGGATCGTATCGCCCATCTCGACGGTGCCGACCTGTCTTGCGCCGTCGGCCATGATGTCACCAGTGCGGATGCCCTTGTCGAGCACGATGGCGATCGCCTTTTCCAGATCGTCGGCTTCCTTCACCAGATTGAAGGAGTAACGCAGGCACATGGCGAATGAGGCGATCATGGCGATCGGATTGGCGATGCCCTTGCCGGCAATGTCGGGGGCCGAGCCATGCACCGGCTCGTAGAGCGCCTTGCGCTTGCCGGTCTTGCCGTCAGGCGCGCCGAGCGAGGCGGACGGCAGCATGCCGAGCGAGCCGGTCAGCATGGCGGCGACGTCGGAGAGCATGTCGCCGAAGAGATTGTCGGTGACGATGACGTCGAACTGCTTCGGCTGGCGCACCAGTTGCATGCCGCCGGCATCGGCCAGCATGTGTTCGAGCTGGACGTCGGAATATTTCGCCTTGTGCGTCTCGGTCACCACCTGGTTCCAGAGCACGCCCGACTTCATGACGTTGCGCTTTTCCATGGAGCAGACGCGGTTCTGCCGCGTGCGGGCCATTTCGAAGGCGACGCCGGCGATGCGCTCGATCTCGTAGGTATCGTAGACCTGCGTGTCGATGCCGCGCTTCTGGCCGTTGCCGAGATCGATGATCTCCTTCGGCTCGCCGAAATAGACGCCGCCGGTCAGCTCGCGGATGATCAGAATGTCAAGACCTTCGACCAGCTCCGGCTTCAGCGACGAGGCCGCAGCAAGGGCCGGATAGCAGATGGCGGGGCGCAGGTTTGCGAAGAGCTGCAGATCTTTGCGCAGGCGCAGCAAGCCGGCTTCCGGGCGCACTTCGTAAGGCACGCTATCCCATTTCGGGCCGCCGACGGCGCCGAAGAGAACGGCATCGGCGGCAAGCGCCTTCTGCATGTCGGCTTCCGAAATCGCCGCGCCATGCGCATCGTAGGCGCAACCGCCGACAAGGCCTTCGTCGGTGACGAAACCGGCATTCATTGCCTCGTTCATATAGGCGATGATCTTGCGGACCTCGCCCATGGCCTCGGGACCGATGCCGTCACCCGGCAGCAGGAAAAGATTGCGCGCTGTCATGAAACCCTCCTGGGAAAAACAAGTTGCGGTTTCTTAGACCCCGGAAATGGGCATTTCAAGCGAGAGAAGGGGTGAATCGGTACGCTTCGCTCTGAGCAGCGATGATTGCTCCTGTGCCCGCAAACGGATTAGAAAGGCAGCTCCTACCTTTATTTCCCTGGATGGTTCCTTATGCCCTTTGCACCTCTCCATCTCGACACGCCCTTGGTTCAGACAGCACCTGGCTATAGCGCCAGCGGCAAACCGCTCTGGCTGAAGCTTGATGCGCTGCAGCCTTCCGGCAGCTTCAAGCTGCGCGGCGTCGGCCGGCTTTGCCAGTACGAGGTGGAAAATGGCGCGCGCGAGATCTTCTGCGCTTCCGGCGGCAATGCCGGCATTGCAGCGGCTTATGCCGGCCGGGCGCTCGGTGTGCCGGTCACGATCGTCGTGCCGGAGACGACGGCGGCCGATGTCCGCCAGACAATTGCCGCAACGGGCGCCAATGTCCTCGTTCATGGTTCGGTTTTCGATGAGGCCAATGCCCATGCGGTCGAACTCGCCCGAAGCCGCAAGGCAACCTATGTGCACCCCTTCGACCATCCGCTTCTGTGGGATGGCCATGCCACGCTGATCGACGAGGTGGTGGCGAAGGGGGCAAAATTCGATTGCGTCGTCACCAGCGTCGGCGGTGGCGGGTTGCTTGCCGGCATTGTCGAGGGATTGAAGCGAAACGGGCTTTCCGATGTGCCTGTTATCGCCGTCGAAACGGAAGGGGCGGCTTCCCTGAACGCCAGTCTCAGGGCGAATGAGCGCATCACCCTTCCCGCCATTACCTCGATTGCCAATTCGCTCGGCGCGCGGCAGGTGGCGCAGCATGTCTTCGACCTGCCGAAGCAGCATCCGATTGAAAGTGTTGTCGTCACCGACGCCGATGCCGTTGCCGCCTGCCTGAAATTTGCCGATGCGCAGCGCATTCTGGTCGAGCCGGCTTGCGGCGCGGCGCTTGCCGTTGCTGATGTCCATGCCGGGCTGCTTCAGCGCTTCGACAATCCGCTTATCGAAGTCTGCGGCGGCATCGGCGTATCGCTCGAAAAGCTTGAGGCCTGGAAAGAGAAATTTCTCTGATGTGCCGCAAAAGAAAAAGCCGGGCAAAAAGCCCGGCTTGATCGGTAACCGATTGGATTGGGCTCAGGCTGCCCAGGGGTGCGAAGCGGCGTTCTTCTTTTCGAAGCTGTCGATCGCTTTGCCCTTTTCGAGCGTCAGGCCGATATCGTCGAGACCGTTCAGCAGGCAATGGCGCTTGAACTCGTCGAGATCGAACTTGATCAAGCCACCATCAGGGCCGGTGATCTCGAGGTTTTCGAGGTCGACGGTCAGGATGGCGTTGGAGCCGCGCGAGGCGTCGTCCATCAGCTTGTCGAGGTCTTCCTGGCTGACCTTGATCGGCAGGATGCCGTTCTTGAAACAGTTGTTGTAGAAGATGTCGGCGAAGCTGGTCGAGATGACGCAGCGGATGCCGAAATCGAGAAGCGCCCAGGGGGCGTGCTCGCGCGAGGAGCCGCAGCCGAAATTGTCGCCGGCAACGAGGATCTTGGCATCGCGATAGGCCGGCTTGTTCAGCACGAAATCCGGGTTTTCTGAGCCGTCCTCATTGTAGCGGGCTTCCGCGAAGAGGCCGGTGCCGAGGCCGGTGCGCTTGATCGTCTTCAGATAATCCTTCGGAATGATCATGTCGGTGTCGACGTTGACGACCGGCAGCGGCGCTGCAACGCCCGTGAGCTTCACGAATTTATCCATGATCCATGCTCCATTTCAGCAAATCTACTTTCTGAATTTGCATCTAGTCCAGTTTTTCGCCGAAATGAAGGAGAATCTTTTCACAGACGGCGGCCACGCGACGTTTCGCGCGATCCGCCGATTGAGCATGTCCCTTATTTGGACGGTGCGTTCAGGCCCCAGAGGACGCCGAACGGATCACGAAGCTGGCCATAGCGGTCGCCCCAGAACATCAGTTCGACCGACATGACGACTTCAGCGCCGGCAGCAACCGCGCGATCCCACCAGAAATCGATATCGTCGATCACCAGTTGAATGGCGAAGCCTTCATGGCCTTTGAAGGGATGGCCGTATTCGGGATAGGCATCCGACAGCATGAGGGAGCTGCCGTTGATGTAGAGATGCACATGCATCGTTCGGCCGCTCTCGTCGACCGGCACGAGATACGCCTCTTCGGCGCCGAAAGCCTTTTTGTAGAATTCCGCAGCTTTCACCGCGCCATCGACAGTCACATAGGGCAGCAGGCCATTCTTGACCGGTGGCATCTTGATCGGGTTGCTCTCTGTCGTCGTATCCATACTTGTCCTCCATTCGTTTTTGAAGCGCGGGCTGAATGCCTGGCTGCTTCAAAGACGTAACATGGAAGCGCGATGCGACAGTGTCGGCCAAATTTTTCAGCGAAAAGATGATCAGAGATCGATGATCGTGCCGCGGCCGTCGTTCCACACCCGCATTTCGCGCTGGCCGTTGTTTGCCTTGGCGCGAACCGGAGCGGGCTTCATCTTCATCGAAAGCGCACGTCCGACCATGATCACGGTCAGGATGCCGCCGACGGCGAGCGTCACGGAAAAGGTGAGAAGCAGCATAGCCACGAAAACGGTGGCGCCGGCAAGCATGAGGAAGATGGAGCGAATGTTCTGCATGGTTAGAGACCTTTCTTCGGAAAGGAATGTGGTCCTTCTCTTTCCTCTCTGCAAGGCAAGCATGGCTTTTTGTTGTTCTGCTCGATGTTCTGGGGTGGGCTGCTTGCTTCGGCTTTCAAAGCTTGGCAGTAATTCCCCATGAGCCGAAACCCCACGACCCGCTCCGCCCGCCTGCGCCGTTCGGTGTTGAGCGTACCTGCCATCAATCCCCGCGCCCTCGAAAAAACCCATGCTGTCGATTGCGATGCGGTGATCTTCGATCTCGAGGATTCCGTGGCGCCGGAAAGAAAGGCGGAAGCGCGGGAAAACCTGAGGCGCTTCTTTTCGGCTCGGCCGCTGGAAGGCAAGGAACGGATCATCCGCATCAATGATCTGTCGACCGATTTCGGTCTGGCGGACATGGAACTGGTAATCGCGCTCAATCCCGACGCCGTGCTGCTGCCGAAGGTCGACGAACCGCAGGATGCCATGGCGCTCAGTGACCTTCTCTCCGAGGCCGATGCACCGGAAGATCTGCGCATCTGGGCGATGATCGAGACACCGCGCGGCATCCTGAATGCGGCTGTTATCGCCGAAGCCGGGCGCACACCGGGCTCGCGGCTCGATTGCCTCGTCGTCGGGCTCAACGACCTGCGCAAGGAAACCGGCGTGCTTCCACAGCCGGGGCGGAGCTATCTCGTGCCGTGGCTGATGCAGGTCGTCCTTGCGGTCAGCGCCTACGGGCTCGATGCGATCGACAGCGTCTTCAACGATTTCAGGGACGAACAGGGTTTTGATGCCGAATGCCTGCAGGGCCGGGCCATGGGCTTTGCCGGTAAGATGCTGATCCATCCGGCGCAGATCGAGCCCGCCAACCGCCATTTCGGCCCCGATCCGGCAGCGATTGCGGAAGCGGAGGCGATCATATCAGCCTTTGCCGATCCTGCCTCCGATGGGCTGAACGTCATCAATGCAGGCGGGCGGATGGTCGAGCGGCTGCATCTTGTCCAGGCGGAAAGTCTGGTCCATAAAGCGCACTTGATCGCAGCCCGCGCTGCAGCACGAAAGACGATGTGATGAAACTCTACCGCTTCCTGACCGGTCCCGACGATGCTTCCTTCTGCCACAAGGTCACTGCCGCCCTCAACAAGGGCTGGGCGCTTGAGGGCTCGCCGACCTATGCCTTCAATGCCGCAACCGGCGCGATGCAGTGCGGCCAGGCCGTCGTCAAGCATGTCGAAGGCAAGGATTACGATCCTGAGATGAAGCTCTCCGAGCAGTGAGGCTCAGCGCATAACCCCGAAAATCGGAATCGATTTTCGGAAAGGATTATGCGTGATTGAAAGTAATGGAGCGTCTAGCGTTCGGCAGCTTCCTCGGCGCTTGCCTCGATCCGCTCCATGTCATCGTCGCTCAGCCCGAAATGGTGGCCGATCTCGTGGATCAGTACGTGGGTGATGATATCGCCGAGCGTCTCGTCGTTCTCGGCCCAGTAATCGAGGATGGGGCGGCGGTAGAGGCGGATGCGGTTCGGCATCTCGCCGGTTTCCAGCGTGAAACGTTCGGAAATGCCCCTGCCCTCGAAAAGGCCGAGCAGATCGAAAGGGGTTTCCAGCGCCATGTCCTCGAAAACGTCGTCATCGGGGAAATCTTCGATCTCGATCGTGAGGTTGGTCGTCAGCTGGCGAAATTCATCCGGCAGATGGCTATAGGCCTCCATGGCCAGCGACTCGAAGGTGCTGATCGTCGGCGCATGGCGGTCCCGCCAATCATCGCTCTGGTCTATGCGGGCCATGAATATTCCTTCCTTTGCGGGCCCATATAGAACCTTTATCGCCGATTTTCGAGTGCGGAATCAAAGGCAGGAATAAATTCATAGAAAATGGCCGTTGACTCTTCATTAGCTCTCTGGAATCTATAAGAACATAACAGGAACAAGACGAATTGGAGAACGCCATGGCGCAGCACGCCCTGGCGCGCGAGCGGCTTTTTGCGCTCCGCGAAACCATCGCCAGACTGGAGGGAAAGCCCGCGCCGGCGCTTGCCGCAGCGGAGCGGGAAGCCCTGGCGGCAGGACGTAAGACCAGCCAGGAGCGCACGCTGCCGCCCCTGCCGTTTGGGGTTGAGTTTCTCGACAGCGCGCTGGAAGGCGGGTTGCGGCTCGATGCGATCACCGAATTCCGCTCGGCTCTGTCTCGTGATGCAGGTGCGGCAAGCGGGCTGGCGATGGCTGTTGCCGCGCGGCTGCAAAAACAGGAAGCGGATGCCGGCAGGCTTATGCCGTTACTCTGGATTGGCGATGCCGTCGGCACGCTGGAGGCCGGTCGTCCCTATGCACCCGGGCTTCGGGATTTCGGGTTGAGCCCGGAGCGGTTTCTCCATGCGGCGCCGCGCAAGCTGGACGAGGCGCTCTGGCTGGCGGAGGTGGCGGTGGAAAGCGCTGCCTTCTCGGCCGTCATCTTCGAAGTGCGGGGCAATCCCGCCCATTTCGGCCTGACCGAAAGCCGCAGGCTCAGTCTCAGGGCGCATGCTGCCCGCCGTCCGCTCTTCCTTGTCCGCCAAGCGGGAGCAGAGGAGGCAAGCAGTGCGGCCTTCCGTCTGCATGTCGAACCAGCCCCATCCGGTCTGCGGCCGTTGCTGGATGGATCGAAACTTTCCGGCAGCATCGGCAATCCGATTTTCCGTCTCACGCTGGAGAAGAGCCGCAATCCGGCCCCGCTCTCCTTTCTTCTGGAGTGGAACCCCCATGACCGCCAATTTCTCCCTGTCGCCGAACCAAACCTCGTTCGTCCTCCAGGCGAACAGTCAGCGCATTCTGGCGCTCAGCTTCCCGCATCTGCCAACGGACCGCATCGCCCGCAAGCGATGGGGGCTCTCCTGGCGTTCGAAAGGGCGTCCTGAAACGCCGCCTATCGTCTGTTCCGGCAAGCTCAACAATGCCATGCGGCTGACGGCACTGGACGAGTTGGCCGAGAGGCTGGGGTTGAGGAAGGAGCTGGGCGTTGCCGAAGCGCGCGCCATGTACCCCATGCTCGAGGTTGCGGAAGAAGATCCGGCGGCCGACCGCCGGTTGCTGGAGGCAATTGCCGACTGGTGCGACCGCTATACGCCGCTGGTGGGGTTCGACGGCAAGGACGGTCTGTTTCTCGACATTAGCGGCTGCGCCCATCTCTTCGGCGGTGAAAAGGCGCTTCTCAAGGATGTGCTGTCGCGGCTTTTCCATATGGGATTCGATGCCCGCGGCGCGGTCTCATCGTCATCAGGCCTTTCCTGGGCCGCGTCCCGCTTCGGGCAAGGTGGCGTGATCGGGGACGAGGCGGCGGAACATGTGCTGATGTCCTTGCCGGTTGCAGCCTTGCGGCTGGAAGGACAAACCGTCGCTGCCCTGAAGAAGCTCGGTCTGAAATATATCGGCGACGTCATCGATGCACCGCGAGCGCCGCTGACCCGCCGGTTCGGCCCGGAGCTGCTTCTGCGTCTCGACCAGGCGCTGGGACGTGAAGAGGAGCCGGTCTCGCCCCGGCGTCCTGTTGCCAGCCTCTCGGCCGAAAGCCGCCTGATCGAGCCCATCGGGACGGAAGAGCAGATCCTTGCCGTCACCAGGCAGGTCGCCATGTCGCTGCAGCCGTCGCTGGAGGCGCGGGGGGCTGGCGGGCGGGTGTTCGAACTGGTCCTGTTCCGCGTCGACGGCAGGGTCTTTCATATCTCCGTCGGCGCTTCGCAGCCGCTTCGCGAACCAAAGTTCATCGCCGGGCTTTTTTCCGAGCGATTGCAGGCGGTCTATGACGATCTCGATGCCGGCTATGGTTTCGAGATCCTGCGGTTGAATGTGTTGCGGCACGATCCCTTCAACGAGGCGCAGGGTGATTTCGAGGGTGACCGGCAGGGAGAGATCTCGCTTTCGGCCTTCGTCGACCGGGTCTCGGCCCGACTTGGTGCGGATTGCCTGCAAAGCTTTCAGCTTCGCGAGAGCCATGTTCCGGAACGCGCCGTCATCACGGTTCCTGTGATGGAGAGCCTTCCCAGGCGGAAGGCGGAGCAGGACATCCAACTTCCTTTCCGCGAAGAGCGCCCGCTGCGGCTCTTTGCAACGCCGGAGCCCGTCGAGACCATACTTGCCGAAGTGCCCGATGGTCCGCCGCAGATCTTCCGCTGGCGGCGCATGCAGCATCAGGTGGCAAGAAGCGAAGGGCCGGAACGGATTGCCATGGAATGGTGGATCGATGGGAATGACGCCGAGGCGCGTGACTATTTCCGCATCGAGGACGAGACCGGACATCGCTTCTGGATCTATCGTCGCGGCTTCTATGGTCGGGAACTCGATCCGCGCTGGTTCATGCATGGTGTCTTTGCATGAGAACCGCACCCGCATTTTGCGAGATCGGCACGAGGACGAATTTCTCGTTTCTCGAAGGCGCCTCCAGCCCGGAAGAGATGGTCGTGCAGGCCGCTTCGCTGAAGCTCGGCGGCCTCGGCATTGCGGACCGGAATTCGGTTGCCGGCGTGGTGCGGGCACATGCGCAGGCGGAGCAGCTTGAGGAGAGATACAAAAACAGGGATGCGATTTTAGCCGAAGCGAAGAAGAAGGGAAAAACGGAGGTCATTCTCGATCCTATCCGGGTTCAGCCGGGCGCTCGTCTCGTCTTTTGCGATGGAACGCCTGATGTCCTTGCCTATCCGCGCAACCGGCGCGGCTGGGCAAATCTCTGCCGTCTTCTCAGCGCCGGTAATCTGAAAAAAGAGGCGGTCAAGGGGACCTGCATACTGACGGAAGCGGAGCTCATGGAATGGGGGGACGAGATGATGCTTGCCCTCGTTCCCGATCGCACCCTTGTCGATCATCAGGCGGGTCAGTCGACGCTGAAAGATTATCTGGAACGGTTTCGCAGACGCTTCCGCAAGGCTTTTTTTATGGCGCTGGCGCCAGCCTATGACGGCCGCGACAGGCAGGTCTTTGCAGTGTTTTCCATGCTTGCTGCCCGAAATCGCGTGCCGTTGATTGCGACCAACCAACCACTTTACCATCATCCCGAACGCCGGCCGCTTTCGGATGTCGTGATCGCGATCCGGGAGCATGTGCAGATAGCGCAAGCCGGATTCCTGCTGGCGCCGAATGCCGAACGTTACCTCAAGGATTCACGTGAAATGGTCCGGATCTTCCGGGACTATCCTGGTGCGATCGAAAATGCGCAGGTATTTTTCGACAGCTTGACCTTTTCGCTGAAGGAACTGGAGCACAATTATCCGCCAGAAAACGATCCCGGCGAAACGCCGCAGGAGACACTCGAAAGGCTGACGAAAGCGGGAGCCGCAAGACGCTATCCCGAGGGTATCCCGCCCAAGGTGGCGCAACAGATCGATTATGAACTGAAGCTCATCGGGGATAAGAAATATGCCTCTTATTTCCTGACAGTGCACAGGATCATCCAGCACGCCCGTTATGAACTCAAGGTCTTGTGCCAGGGGCGCGGATCGGCGGCAAATTCGGTCATCTGCTATTGTCTTGAGATAACGGAAGTCGATCCTCAAAAGAGCACGCTTCTCTTCGACCGCTTTATTTCGATGGATCGCGACGAACCGCCGGATATCGATGTCGATTTCGAACATGACCGGCGCGAAGAGGTCATCCAGTTCATCTATAAAAGATACGGCATAGAACATGCTGGGCTGACGGCGGGGGTGACGACCTATCGTACGCGCTCGGCGGGCCGCGAGGTTTCCAAGGCCTTTGGGCTGTCGGAGGATGTCCAGTCGGCGATCAGCAGCCTCGTCTGGGGCTGGTCGGAGGATAATCTCTCGGAGCGGGACGCGAAGGCGGCGGGTCTCGACATCAAGGATCCGATGACGCAGAACGTGCTGAAATATGCGTCCGAGCTCCTCGGCTTCCCACGCCATCTCACCCAGCATGTCGGCGGTTTCGTCATCACGCGGGACAGGCTCGACGAGGTGGTGCCGATCATGAAGACGGCGATGCCGGATCGCTACATGATCGAGTGGGACAAGGACGACCTCGACAACGTCAAGATTCTCAAAGTGGATGTGCTGGCGCTCGGCATGCTGACCTGCCTGCGGAAGGCCTTCTCGCTGCTTGAATTGCATTACGACGTGAAGAAGACGCTCGCAGACCTCGGCCACAAGGAGCATGGAGGTGAGGGCGAGCCGGTGTACGAGATGATGGGCCGGGCCGATACGCTCGGTGTCTTCCAGATCGAAAGCCGGGCGCAGATGAGCATGCTGCCGCGTCTTAAGCCGAAGGTGTTCTACGATCTCGTCATCGAGGTGGCGATCGTGCGGCCAGGTCCGATCCAGGGCGACATGGTGCATCCCTATCTGAAGCGCCGGGAGCAGCGGGCCAAGAACATTCCGATCAAATATCCGAGCAAGGAGCTGGAAACGGTTCTGGAAAGAACCCTCGGCGTGCCCTTGTTCCAGGAACAGGCCATGCAGATCGCCATTACCGCCGCAGGCTTCAAACCGGCGGAAGCCGACAAGCTTCGCAGAGCGATGGCGACATTCAAGAGAACGGGTACGATCGGCAACTTCGAAAAGCGGTTCATCGAGGGAATGGTCTCAAAAGACTATGATCCGGAGTTCGCGAAGCAATGCTTCAACCAGATCAAAGGCTTCGGTGAATATGGTTTTCCGGAAAGCCATGCCGCCTCCTTTGCGCTGCTCGTCTATGCCTCCTCATGGCTCAAGGCCTATTATCCCGACGTCTTCTGCGCGGCGATGCTGAATTCCCAACCGATGGGGTTTTATGCGCCGGCGCAGCTGGTGCGGGATGCACGCGAGCACGGGGTAAAGATCCTGCCGGTCGATATCAATGAATCGAACTGGGATTGCGATCTGGAAGAGGCCGTCTTCGATCCGAATACAGTCGATTTCCGGCATCATGAGATGCGTGAGCTCATCAAGAGCCGGCGTGCAGTGCGGCTGGGTTTTCGGCAGATCAAAGGCCTCTCGATAGACGATATGGAGCGGCTCGTCGATAATCGAGGCAAAGGCTACAATTCGGTGCGCGATCTCTGGCTGCGGTCCGGTCTGCAGAAATCGGTCATCGAGCGACTGGCGGATGCCGATGCGTTCCAGTCCCTCAAACTATCACGACGCGACGCGCTCTGGGCGGTGCGGGCGCTGGATGTGAAGAGTGCTACTGAGGAGCTGCCGCTTTTCGAGCCGGTCCGTCATGTCGACCTCCAGATCGAGCCTGTAGCGAAGCTGCCGGAAATGCTGCCGGGAGAGCAGGTTATCGAGGACTATCGTTATCTCTCACTGTCGCTGAAGGCGCACCCCGTCTCCTTCCTGCGCGAGGAATTGCGCAAGGCTGGCGTGACGCGCAATGTCGATCTGTTGAAGGTCGTGAACGGAAAGAGAGTGACGATCGCGGGCCTCGTGCTGGTGCGCCAGCGACCGGGTTCGGCCAAAGGTGTGATTTTCATGACGCTGGAAGACGAGACCGGCGTGGCCAATGCGATTGTCTGGTCGAAAATGTTCGACAAATACCGCTCGGTCGTGATGGGCGCCCGGCTGGTGAAAATCCGCGGCAGGCTGCAAAGCCAGAGTGGAGTGATCCATACCGTCGTCGAGCATATCGAGGACATGACGCCGGCGCTCGGTATCCTGCAACGCGAGGCCCGGCGTTTCGGCGTCTGCGAGCGATCGGACGAGGTGCTGAGGCCGGGTGTAGATCAGCGGCAGAGAAAGCTCGCGCAGGCACGAGAGAGGGCGGAGCTGGAAAAGCGGATGGTTGCCGCAAGCGGCCATGCGGTTGTGGCGGAAACAGCCCAAGTCATGCCGCGGGGGCGGAATTTCCATTAGAGAGTGATGCTAAAAAACGCCACGCGCTTTCGGACGACGTTGTGCTGTACGCCTTTGATTTAGATAGAAATTCGGATTTCAGGCCAATTCTTCAAAAACTACCCGCCTCCGGAACGCCATTCGGCTGCCGCGACTGAATGACATGGGACTCGAATTTTTTCTTGACAGCCACCATCTTCTTTAGCAGAAAACACGATAGTCAGTGTCATGTTTGGAATGAAGACGTGCTCGTCTGCAGCTGCAATTATATAACCGATAAGGAAATCCGGGAGGTTATCACCAACCTTCTCGATGAAGACTGTTGGCAGCTTATCGTGCCTGCGAAGGTCTACCACGCCATGGAAAAACGCGGCCGCTGCTGCGGCTGTTTTCCCAACGTCGTCGACATCATTATCCAGACGACCGAGGAATATCACGCCCGTCGTCACTCGACGGACACCGAAATATTTGATTTCATGTCCCGCTTGAAACAATTCCATGAGGAAAACAGGAGAGCGGACATTGAAAGGCGACAAAAAGGTCATCGAGCGGCTTAACGAGGCGTTGTTCCTCGAACTCGGTGCGGTCAACCAATACTGGGTTCACTATCGTCTTCTTGAGGACTGGGGCTACACCAAGCTCGCCAAGAAGGAACGCGCCGAATCCATCGAAGAGATGCATCATGCCGACCGGCTTGTTGCACGCATCATCTTCCTCGAAGGCCATCCCAATCTGCAGACCCTTGCACCTCTACGCATCGGCCAGAACGTCAAGGAAGTTCTGGAAGCCGATCTTGCCGGCGAGTACGACGCCCGCGCCGCCTACAAAAAGTCGCGTGATATCTGTCATGACGCCGGCGACTATGTTTCCATGAAGCTCTTCGAAGAGCTTCTGGCGGACGAGGAAGGTCATATCGACTTCCTCGAAACACAGATCGACCTGCTCGAGAAAATCGGCGAGAGCAAATACGGCCAGCTCAACGCCGATTCCGCCAACGAAGCCGAATAATATTCGAACGAGATGCCGGCCGCCTATGGCGGCCGGAGTTCCCGATCTGACACGGTTGAACGCAAATCGGCGGCGGCATTCTTCGGAGGCATCGTTGCCGAGCGCAAACGGAGGCAGTCATCCTGCCGTGATCAATCTTCCGATTGAAGTGTTTCCAAGTGCTGGAACTCAGCCACCACCTGGTCATAGACGGCGCGCTTGAAGGGCACGATCAGCTCCGGCAGTTGATGCATCGGCTTCCATTCCCAAGCATCGAATTCCGGCTCGTGGCCGCCAGGCGGCGGATTGATGGCGATCTCGCTCTCGTCGCCGTCGAAGCGGAAGGCGAACCAGCGCTGTGTCTGGCCGCGGAATTTTCCCTTCAGCCCGATGCCGATCAGTGCGGGCGGCAGATCATAGTTTATCCAGTCTCTAGCTTCGGCAAGCAGGGTCACCGTCTTGATGCCGGTCTCTTCGTAAAGTTCGCGATAGGCGGCGTCCAATGGATCCTCGCCCTTGTCGATGCCCCCCTGCGGCATCTGCCAGAGCTGCGGCGAGCCATCATATTCGGAATTGCCGTCAGAGATGCGCCGCCCGGCCCAAACAAGGCCATCGCGGTTCAGGATCATCACGCCGACGCAGGGACGGTAGGGCAGATCCTCGGCTTTCACGGTGGCCTGGCTCATCTTCTTCTCCGTTCTGGGATTCTTCTCAAGGATTCCTCTCAAGGATCCATCTCAGGGTTTCCTGGGGTCGTTAGAAAGGGCGGCGACGCCGACGATCTCGATGCCGCGCATCGCCGCCTCCTCGCTCCATTTGGCGATGGCGTCAACGCTCTCATCGAAAGCCGAGGCAACGCCGATCGCCTGGCCGTTCTTGCGGGCGATGCGCTCGAGCTCGTCGAGCTTCTTCAGGACGGCATTGATGTCGAGCTGGCCGTCGAGCTGCAGGTCGGCGAAGGCATAGGGCAGCTCGGTTCCCTTGGCGATCGCCGCCGTCTTCGACTGCGCTGATGTACCATCATCGAGAAACAGCAACCCGCGCTTGCCGATGTCGCGCATGACAGGTTCCATGGCGGCGGGATCAGACAGGAAACGGCCGCCGAGATAATTCATGACGCCGGTATAGTTGGTGATCTCACCCATCGCCTTGTGCAGGTTCTCGATGTTGCGGGCGGCCGACTTCGTGGTCAGCAGTGTTTCGGGGCCTGGATCGTTCGCCGGGTAATCAAAGGGTTCGAGCGGCACCTGGAGAAGGATCTCGTGGCCGCCGCGGCGGGCTTCCTGCATCCAGCGCTGCAGGCTGTTGCCGCTTGCGGCGAAAGCGAAGGTGATCTCCTCCGGCAGTTGCGCGATAGCGCGCTGCGTTCCGGTCTGGCTGAGCCCGAGGCCACTGACGACGATGGCGATGCGGACGCCGCGAGCGCCGGACGAGGGACGCGCATATTGATCCATCGGCCGCCGGCCATCGGGGCCGACGATCGGCAGCCTACCAAAAGGCGTCTCTTCGAGCAGCGCATCATTGGGCTGGGCGGCCATGCGCGGATCCTGGCCGATCTGCATGGCGTCGACCAGCACCGGCCCACCGCCGTCGCGCGGGCGGGGGCTGTATTTGGTGACGACCGAGCCGTCGCCCGTGACCATCTGCTCGACATTGGCGCCCGAGCGCGAGTCGGCACGGGGCATACCGTCCGCCGCTTGGTCCGCGGTCGCCGTCGGCGGCTGAGGGGTATTGGCAGGGGGCGTTGCGGCTTGTTCGGCCGCTGGTGGTTTGATGCGTTCGAGCTCGTCGCCGCGAAACGCCGTATAGAGGGAAAAGCCGCCTATCGCAAAAAGGCAAAGACTGGCGGCGATGCGGCCCAGGCGCAAGACACCCGGGCGCCGGCTGCCGGTTTTGCGGTTGCTGCCCAAAGGCGCATGCAGGTCCGTTCCCAATTTTTCGCCCGCTCCAAAACCGGGAAACAGCAGAAAAGGTCAAGGCCGGGCGAGATGCCCGGCCTTGAGCTGATCGATTACTTGGCGACGACGGCCTTGTCTGGGTTCGGCGGGAAGGCCGGATCGGTCTTCTTGCCGCGCAGAAGGTCGAGTGCGTAGTTCAGCTGAACGTCATCCTTGGGGTCCGGCGGGACATAGGCAACGGAGCCCGAACCTTCGTCGGTTTCGCTCTGGCCCTTGATGTGGCCGCGCAGGCTGGATTCGCCTTCGGTCACCATCTTGCCCTGCAGTTCCTGCGGCAGCGGCTCCTCGACCTTGATGTCGGGGGTGATGCCGGTACCCTGGATCGAGCGGCCCGACGGCGTGTAATAGAGCGCCGTGGTCAGGCGTAGCGCGCCGTTTTCGCCGAGCGGAATGATCGTCTGGACGGAGCCCTTGCCGAAGGAGCGCGTGCCGAGAACGGTGGCACGGCGCAGATCCTGAAGAGCGCCGGCGACGATTTCCGATGCGGAAGCCGAACCGCCGTTGATCAGCACGATCACCGGCTTGCCATCCGTCAGGTCGCCTGGGCCGGCATTGAAGCGGCGGGTTTCATCCGGATTGCGGCCGCGGGTCGAAACGACTTCGCCGCGCTGCAGCAGGGCATCGGAGACGTTGATCGCCTGGTCGAGCAGACCGCCTGGATTGAGGCGCAGGTCGAGAACATAACCCTTCAGCTTGTCGGCCGGAACGGTGTCCTTGATCTTCTTGATCGCCTTTTCCATGTCAGGATAGGTCTTCTCGGTGAAGGAGATGATGCGGAGATAACCGACATCGTCCTCGACACGCGACTTGACTGCCTGAACGGCGACGACGTCGCGGACGATCGTCAGCTCGATCGGCTTGTCGGCACCCTTGCGGATCAGCGTCAGCTTGATCGGCGTGTTGACGGCGCCGCGCATCTTCTCGACGGCGTCTTCCAGCTTCAGGCCGCGCACGGACTGGCCGTCGATCTCGGAGATGTAGTCGCCGGCGAGAACGCCGGCCTTGGCGGCGGGCGTATCGTCGATCGGGGTGATGACCTTGACCAGTTCGTCTTCCATCGTGACTTCGATGCCGAGGCCGCCGAACTCACCCTTGGTCTGGGTGCGCATGTCCTCGGCGTCCTTCGCATTCATGTAGCTCGAATGCGGATCGAGTGAGGAGAGCATGCCGTTGATGGCGTTCTCGATCAGCTTGTCTTCCGCAGGCGGCGTCACATATTGCGCACGCACACGCTCGAAGACATCTCCGAAAACCGAAAGTTCCTTGTAGGTCGAGGATCCGGCCGCTTCTGCCGGCACACCCGCCGAGTAAATGACGCTCATTGCGGTCGCACCCATCAATGCGCCGACCAGAACAAGAGAAGCCCTACGAATCATTGCGTGCCTTTCCAGTGTCTTTGGCGGTCCACCACGGTCGGGAATCGACCGGTTTACCGTCCTTTCGAAATTCAATGTAAAGCGTTGGCCGGTTCGTTTCCAGCGCCAATGCAGTTGCGCTTGCCACTCTTTTCGCGCCCATCACGGCAAGCGGCTCGCCGGAGAAAACGAATTTTCCCTGACGGGTATTGATCGTATCCATTCCCGAGAGAACCAGGTGGTATCCATCGCCCGTGTCGAGGATGATCATCTGGCCGTAACTGCGGAATGCGCCGGCGAAAACCACCAGACCATCCGCAGGCGCCGTCACCACTGTCTCTGGATTGGTGGCGACCGTCATTCCCATGGCCTCGTGCCCGGTGCCGTCGGCGTCGCCGAACTGGCGCAGGATATCACCCGTAACGGGCACCTCCAATTTCGCCTTCAATTCTCCGAAGGGATATGCGGGCGCAATGCGGTTTTTATCGGGCACGCCGCTGTCGGCAAGCGCCTTGGCCTGGGCGCGCTGCTCGTCCGTCATAAGCTTGCGGTTCTCCTCCGCCTGACGGGCGGCAGCGGCGGCATCCCGCACCGAAGCGATCTCGGATTCCATCGAGGCGACCAGGCCTTCAAGGCTGGTCGCCTTGCCTGCCAGCTCCTCGGAACGTTTCCTTTCGGCCCCGAGTTCGGTGGCGTTGCTGCGGCTGAGCTTGTCGTTTTCGGCAAGCAGCAGGTCCATGCGCCGCTCTTCCTCGATACTGTTGGTCATCGTCCCGGTCAGCGAGGCCTTCTCGGCAGCACTTGCGGTCTGCAATGCGGCAAGACTTGCGAGGTCTGCGGCAAGCTTGTCGGTCTCCTTGCGGATGCCGGGCACGACGGCGCCGAGCAGAATGGCGCTGCGCACGGAGGCGAGCGCGTCATCGGGGGTGACGAGCAAAGCCGGCGGCGGGTTGCGGCCCATGCGCTGGAGTGCTGCCAGCACTTCGGCCAGCAAGCCGCGGCGATCGTGCAGGGAGCGGCGGATGCCATCCTCCTTGACGCCGAGATCGGCAAGCTTCTTCTCGCTTTCAAGGATCTGCTTTTCGAGCGTCTTGCGGCGGCTGGCGGAATCAATCAGCGCCTGGCGGATGCTTTCCGTGCTCTTTTCCAGATCGGCAATGCTCTGCTGAAGCGCGCTTACCTTGTCGGTGGAGAGGCTGATCGTTTTCGACAGGGTTTCGAGTTCGGCACGGGTCTGATCACGCTTGGCGGCAAGTTCGGCCGCCGGATCGGGCGGCGGCGCCGGCTCGGCTATCGGCTGCGGTGCGGATTGTGCCGCCTCGGGCGCGACATCCTGCGCCCGGACGATGAACGGATCTGCCGACACGACAATCACCGCCACACCGACGCCGGCCGCGATAGCCGGCAGGATCATGCGGTGTCGCCTGGTGGATGCTCTCGTCATGCGTGTTGGGGCACTTTCTCAAATCGCGCGGAGACTAAGCTGATTTGGTGCACTTTGCCATAACGTTTGCAGGAGAACGGGTGGCCAAGCAAACACGGCTGCGTGACATTGCGACGCATTGCCGGGGTATCGGGCCGACGCATCAGGCCGACGCGGCATCAGACGCGGTGATAGGGGTGGCCGGACAGGATGGTGACGGCGCGATAGAGCTGCTCGGCGATCAGCGTGCGCACGAGCTGATGCGGCCAGGTCATCTTGCCCAGGCACAGCGTGGCGTCGGCACGGTCGTAAAGCGAGGGATCGAGGCCGTCGGCGCCGCCGATCGCGATGGTCAGCTCGCGTTTGCCCTGGTCGCGATAGGAACCGAGCAGGTTTGCGAAGGCTTCGCTGTCGAGCGCCTTGCCGCGTTCATCGAGAAGAATGAGGATGCTGCCATCGGCAAGCGATTTCAGAAGCATCGCCGCCTCTTCACGCTTGCGGGTCTCCGCATTGGAGGCCCGGCTTTCGGCAACTTCGGCAACACGGGTCAGTTCGAGGCCGACGGCAGGGCCGGCCTTGGCGAAACGGTCGAAATAACGGGCGGCAAGATCCTTTTCCGGGCCGGACTTCAGCCGCCCCACCGCAAAAAGACCAATTCGCATTCATCCCGCTCCCGCTCATGCGGCACATCGGGCGCACACTGCGCCACCGGCCGGCTTGTGATGTTTGCCGGCCAGCCAATGCCACGTCTCAGGCGCCGGACAGAATGCCGGCTTGCCTGTCAGTGCCGTGTTTCTTCATCCATATCCGGAGCCGCCCACATCTTTTCGATGTTGTAGAACTCGCGGATTTCGGGACGGAACACATGCACGATAATGTCACCGGTGTCGATCAGGACCCAATCGCCGCCTTCCTGACCTTCGACGCGGGCCGTACCGAGGCCGTCGTCCTTAAGGTCGGTGAGCAGGTGATCCGAGATCGCCATGACATGCCTGTTCGAGCGGCCGGAGACGACGATCATGTAGTCTCCCAGCGCCGATTTTCCGGCAATGTCGATGGTGACGATATCTTCAGCTTTGGAGTCCTCGAGGCTGGCGAGGACGGTTTCTAGGGCACGGGCGGCGGCATCGGCGCCACGTTCCGCACTCTTCGGGATAACGGCGAACGTTTTTCCCTTGGCGTGTACTGTTGTCAGTGCTTTCCCTTTCCTGGAATGACAAACTATGCACAACACAGATCCGATCACGACCGGATCATGGTTAAGATAGGCATCAAACCATTAATGTTTCAAGACATGCTAAGGTACGGAACGGCCGAAAATCCGATCTGCCGTTCGAATTGAAGTATTTGGCTGCTCGGGGCGGCCTCGTGCGGGCGGTGTACAGTTTCCATGCCGCAGCGTAAAGTGCGGCAAATTCCACGATCTCCAGATTCAATGACCGACTCAGCTGCAAAAACACTCGTGCCCGTCCTGCGAATCAGCTTCCCGGATGAGGATCGTCTCGGCCATGGCAAAATGGAACTGCTGGAGCATATCCGCCAGACCGGATCGATCTCGGCGGCCGGGCGGGCGATGGACATGTCCTATCGGCGAGCATGGCTGCTGGTCAGCGAGATGAACCGGATGTTCAACGAACAGGTGGTGGAATCGCAACGCGGCGGGCAAAAGGGCGGCGGCGCGGCGCTGACACCGTTCGGCGAGCAATTGCTCGCGCGTTTCCGTCGGATGGAAAGGACGATGCGCACGAGCCTTGCTGAAGATCTCGCCTGGCTCGAGGCCAAGCGCAACCTGCAGCAGGGCGAGCGCGGCTGATCAGGCCTCCAGGGCAACTGTCTTGATGACGGCGAAGACCGCCCTTCCCGGCCGAAGATCGAGACGCTCACAGGACAGTGTGGTGATCCGGGAAAGAATGATATCGCCGCCGCAATCGAGCCGGATTTCCACCGTTCCGTCCTCGGTCGACGAGATCCCGTCTATCCTTGCTTCCAGGATATTCAGCGCACTGAGCCCCTCGGGCCTTGCGGTCGCCAGCATGACATCGCGGGAGGGAATGCGGATGCGGACCGATTTGCCGGGCGCAAGGGCCGCACCCGGAATATGGAGCTGACAGGATTTCAGCACGACCGTCGATAGACGGTGACGCGCATCGAAGCTTTCCACCGTGCCTTCCAGCAGTGCGCCTGCCTCGCGCCGGTCGGAGGCGGTGGAGGGACGGCTCAATATGTCGATGGCGGGGCCGGTCGCTTCCACCTTGCCGTCGCGCATGACGACGACCTGGTTTGCCAGCCGCGCCACCTCGGCGATCGAGTGGCTGACATAGACGATCGGTATGTCGGTTTCGTCGCGCAATCGCTCGAGATAGGGCAGAATCTCGGCCTTACGGGCATCATCGAGGGCAGCGAGCGGCTCGTCCATCAACAGCAGGCGGGGCGAGGAGAGAAGTGCGCGGCCGATGGCGACGCGCTGCTTCTCGCCGCCGGAAAGTTTTGAGGGGCTGCGCTCCAGCAGCGTCTCGATGCCGAGCAGGTCGACGATGTGGTCGAAGCTCTCGCCGCGCGCCGTTCTCGCCGCGAACCATCGGCCGTAGAACAGATTGGCGCGAACGCTGAGATGCGGGAAAAGCCGCGCTTCCTGGAAGACATAACCGAAGCGGCGGCGATGTTTCGGGACGAAGATGCCGGTTGTGGTTTCGGTCAGCGGCTCGCCGTCGAGGACGACGCGGCCTTCATCCGGGCGGGCAAGGCCGGCGATGATGCGGATCATCGAGGTCTTGCCGGAGCCGGAGCGGCCGAACAGCGCGGTGACGCCACGCTCGGAGGTGAAGGCGGCATCGAGCGAAAAGGCGCCGAGCCGCTGTTTTGCCTCGACGATCAGCGTCATTCCGGGTCGATCCTCCGGCCTGCGAGACGGGCGAGGAATTCGGAGGCGAGCAGGGCGGCCATGGAAATGACGACGGCGACGAACGTCAGGCGGAGCGCGCCGGCATCGCCGCCCGGCACCTGGGTGAAGGTGTAGATCGCCGACGACAGCGTCTGGGTTTCGCCGGGAATGTTGGAGACGAAGGTGATCGTCGCGCCGAATTCGCCCATCGCCTTGGCAAAGGAAAGAATCATGCCGGCGATGATGCCGGGCAGGGTCAACGGCAGGGTGATCGTCAGGAAAACCCAGACGGGGCCGGCGCCGAGCGTTCCGGCCGCCTCTTCCAGCTTGCGGTCGACCGCCTCGATCGACAGGCGGATGCTGCGGACCATCAGCGGGAAGGCCATGACGGCGCAGGCCAGTGCAGCACCCGTCCAGCGGAAGGAGAGGACAATGCCGAAATACTGGTCGAGCAGACTGCCGATCGGACCGCGGCGACCGAACAGGATGAGGAGAAGGAAACCGGTGACGACCGGAGGCAGGATCAGCGGCAGATGAACAACACCGTTCAGCACCGATTTGCCCCAGAAGCGGCCGCGGGCAAGCAGCAGCGCGACGAGGATGCCGAAGGGCAGGCTCGCCAGCATGGCGACGGTCGAGACGCGCAGGCTGAGCAGGATCGCCGTCCACTCCTCATTGCTCAAGCCCAATATGTTCAAATGCGATGGTCTCCCTGGAAATCGAAAGCTTGCGAGCCGAGCCCCTGATGACAGAACTCGTTCTTTACCCGGCGTCATCCTCGACACCCGCCACGTGATCGCCGACGGCTGCCCCTCATCCGCCTGCCGGCACCTTCTCCCCGCCTGCGGGGCGAAGGGGACATGCCGCGCCCTCTCCATTCCCCATCCGCTTTCGCATGGCACGTCCCCTCGCCCCGTGTACGGGGAGAGGGTTAGGGTGAGGGGCAGCCATCGGCGCTAACCGGGCAGCTGCGGCCTTGTGACTGACATCTGCTAATTATCGATCGATGCAGATGCTTAGGGCACAAGCCGGAGCATGATCAAAGAGTAATTGGCCGACTTTGTCAGCTGAAGCCCACCCAAGTGAGCCCTCACGCTAAGCTGTCGCTGTTGATTCCGCAATCATTTCAGGCCTCGATCACTTGAGGATGGTGAAACCCTGCGCCGTGAAGAAGGCGGCGGCCTTGTCCGATTTCAGGAAATCGAGATAGGCTGATGCATCCGGGTTCTTGCTCTCGGCGAGGATTGCGATCGGATAGATGATCGGCGGATGAGAATCGGCGGGGAAGGTGCCGACGACGGCGACACCCTTATCGGCTGCGGCATCCGTCTGATAGACGATGCCGTAGGGCGCTTCGCCGCGCGAAACCAGGGCAAGGGCGGCGCGGACGCTTTCGGCGCCGGCGACCTTGGTTTCGACCGATTTCCAGACGCCGAGCTTTTCGAGCGCGGCCATGCCGTATTTGCCGGCCGGAACCGATTTCGGCTCACCCATGGCAAGCTTGCCGTCACCCAAAAGTCCGGCAAGATCGAAGCCCTGCTTGATCTCAACCGGCTTTGCCTTGTCCTTTTCGGCAACGAGCACAATCTTGTTGCCGAGCAGGTTGGAGCGGGTATCGGCCTTGATCAGGTTCTTCTTGGCGACATAGTCCATCCAGTCGAGATCGGCCGAAATGAAGACATCAGCGGGCGCGGCGTTTTCGATCTGCTTGGCCAGCGCCCCGCTCGCCGCATAAGAGGCGACGGCGTCCTTGCCGCTTTCCTTTGTCCAGGCGGCATTGGCAGCGTCGAGCGCATTCTTGAGGCTCGCCGCCGCAAAGACGGTGAGCTTTTCGGCTGCGGCGGCAGGCGCCGGAAGCGCTGTCGCGCCAAGCCAGAGGCCGGTGATCGCAGCGGTTGCCAGTTTCATCCATTGGCGGCGGTTTTGCATGACTTATTCCCTAGGGTTCGAAATATTGCGAGGAATATAACGGGCGAGGCATCTTGGCTAGGGATATATCCAGGAAAATATAACCGTATCGGGTGCTCGCGTTCGCAGCGGCGCAATGTTCACGCATTCGTGGGGTGCATGGCTTCCGGCGAAAGTCAGATCAGCATGGCGAAAATACCCAGAGTCAGTTTGCCAACCGCAAGGACTCCGGGCAGCGGGGGATGTTTCCTTAATTTTTGCTAATAGAAGCGGCAACGATGAAGCCAAATCCGCCTCGAGATTTGCACGCACTGCATTGCTGCAATGCACCAATCGATATTCATCTTCCTGCCAAATATGGTACAACATACTCATCGAAACGGCTTCTCCTCCTCCCATAGCCGTTCGATAGGGTCGACAACACTCCTCCTCCCAGTTGTCGATCGAGTTTATAAGCCCGACGGATCCTCCCCCGTCGGGCTTTCTCGTTTTCGGGATCTTCTGAAATCAGGCTGGCGCATGCGTCTTGCTGGGCGCGCGGCGCTCTATTCGGCGTCGCCGTGCGACGAGCCGTTGCGGATTGCCGTCGAGCTCAGGCCGGAGCGTGGTCCGTGGATGAAGGTCCAGGCCGGCGCACGTTTCTTCCAGAGAACACGGGCATCATCCTCGTCGACACGGGCGAAATCGAAGGTCCTGGCCATTTTCGAGGACAGGAAGGAAAGCGTCGCGCCCGGCCGATCGATCACAGCGATCGGGAAGGTGCGGGCAATCTCCTGCCATTTCTGCCATTTGTGAAAGGTCTGCAGGCTGTCTGCGCCCATGATCCAGATGAAATGCACATGCGGATTGCGCGCCTTGACGCGGGCAAGCGTGTTGGCGGTGTAGCTGGTGCCGAACGCCTGTTCGAAGGCGGTGACCTTGATGCGGGGATCGGGGGCAACATGCTCGCTTTCGGCAATGCGCTCGGCAAGCGGAGCGAGTTGGTTGCGGCTCTTTAGCGGATTGCCGGGTGTGACCATCCACCAGAGCTGGTCGAGGCCAAGTCGCTTGAGGGCGATTTCGGCGACGAGCGCGTGGCCCTGATGCGGCGGATTGAACGAACCGCCGAACAGACCAACGACCATGCCGCGCTCGCTGTGCGGCATGCGGAGATAGTGCCGGTCCACATTCTCGATCGCTACGTCAGGCTCGGTCGTCACGTCAGGGCCGCGTCTGTCCGGCACCGTGCACCCGATATTTGAAAGAAGTGAGCTGTTCGACACCGACGGGGCCACGGGCATGCATCTTGCCGGTGGCGATGCCGATTTCCGCACCCATGCCGAACTCGCCGCCGTCGGCAAATTGCGTCGAGGCATTGTGCAGCAGGATCGCCGAATCGACCTCGGTGAAGAAACGCTCGACGACGTCAGCGTCCTCGGCGATGACAGCCTCGGTGTGGTTCGAGGAGTACTTCTGGATATGGGCGATGGCGCCCGATATGCCGTCGACGACGGCAACCGAGATGATCGCGTCGAGATACTCGGTCGACCAGTCCTCCTCGGTCGCGGGCTTCATGCCAGGTGCGACCTTCAGCACCGTTGGCGAAGCGCGGATCTCGCAGCCTGCCTCCGTCAGAACCTCGAGCAGCGGCGTCAGATGCGTGCCGATCGCGGCGCCATCGACGAGCAGGGTTTCGGCCGCGCCACAGATGCCGGTGCGGCGCATCTTGGCGTTGACGATGATCCTCTTCGCCATTTCGATATCGGCCGAGGCATCGACATAGATATGGCAAAGGCCTTCGAGATGGGCAAAAACCGGCACACGAGCCTCGCTCTGCACGCGGGCAACCAGGCTCTTGCCGCCGCGCGGCACGATGACGTCGATCGCCCCGTCCAAGCCGCGCAGCATGGCGCCGACGGCGGCGCGGTCGGTAACCGGAACGAGCTGTATAGCATGCTCTGGAAGTCCCGCCGCCTTCAGGCCCTCGACCAGGCAGGCATGGATAGCCTGCGATGAACGGCGCGAATCCGAGCCGCAACGCAGGATGACGGCATTGCCCGCCTTGAGGCAGAGGGCGCCGGCATCCGCGGTGACGTTCGGCCGGCTTTCAAAGATCACGCCGATGACGCCGAGCGGCGTGCGGACGCGCTCGATCTTGAGGCCGTTCGGCCGGTCCCAGGCTGCGATGACTTCGCCGACCGGATCGGCAAGGGCGGCGATGGCGCGGATTCCCTCGGCCATCTCAGTGACGCGCTTGTCGTTCAGCGTCAGCCGGTCGACGAAGGAAGCGAGCGTCTCGGTGCCTTCGATATCCTTCAGGTCCCTGGCGTTCTCGGCAAGAATATGCGCCTTGTTCGCTAGGATCGCATCGGCCATGGAATTCAGCGCGCTGTTCTTCGCCTCAGTGGACGCAAAGCTCAGCGGTCGCGCGGCAGCCTTTGCCTTGCGGCCGATGTCGTTCATCAGCACGTCAATGTCTGGGCTTGGCGCAACGGTATCAAGCATAGCTCGCGTCCTTCTTCTGCCTTTCCGATTTCGAACCGATCTGCGCGGTCATCACCATATCGTCGCGATGGACCATGGCGGCGCGCCCAGCATAACCAAGGATGGCCTCGATCTCCGCCGACTTGCGACCGGCAATCCGACGGGCGTCGTCGGCATCGTAGCTTACCAGGCCGCGGGCGATCTCGCGGCCGGCCGGGCCGATGATCGCCACCGTATCGCCGCGGCTGAAGAGGCCTGAAATGCTGCGTACGCCAGCGGGAAGCAGGCTCTTGCCGGCCCCGAGGGCAACGACGGCGCCGTCATCGACATGCAGTTCGCCGGCCGGCTGCAGCTGCCCGGCAATCCAGGTCTTGCGGGCGGTAACGGGTGTGCCAGATGGCGCGAACCAGGAGGAACGCGCGCCGTTTTCGATTGCCGACAGTGGGTTGTCGGTCTTGCCGGAGGCGATGATCATGGCGCAGCCTGATGCCGTCGCAATCTTGCCGGCATCGATCTTGGTGCGCATGCCGCCGCGCGAAAGCTCGGAGGCCGCGCCTCCGGCCATTGCCTCGATCTCGGGGGTGATTTCAGCAATCGTTTCCAGGAACGTCGCGTTCGGATCGAGATGCGGCGGCGCTGTGTAGAGGCCGTCGATATCGGAGAGAAGTATGAGCAGATCGGCGCCAGTCATCGTCGCAACGCGGGCGGCCAGGCGATCATTGTCGCCATAGCGAATCTCGCTGGTGGCGACGGTGTCGTTTTCATTGATGATCGGCACGGCGCCGATTTTCAAAAGCTGATTGATGGTGGCGCGTGCATTGAGATAACGGCGGCGCTCCTCGGTATCGCCGAGCGTCAGCAGGATCTGGCCGGCGACGATCTCGTCGCGTGACAGGCTTTCCGACCAGGCGCGCGCCAGCGCAATCTGGCCGACGGCCGCCGCCGCCTGGCTTTCCTCCAGCTTCAGCGCGCCCGAGGGCAGGTCGAGCACCGAGCGGCCGAGCGCGATTGCGCCCGAGGAGACGACGAGCACGTCGATGCCCTTGGCCTTCAGGCCTGCGATATCGGCGCACATGGCGTCGAGCCAGGCCTTCTTCAGCCCGGCCTTGCGGTCGACCAGAAGCGCAGAGCCGATCTTGATGACAATGCGGCGGTAGCGGCCAAGCGGCTTACGGCTGGTCATCGCCCTCGTCCCCACCCTTGTCCTCGCCCTCATCGGTGACGACCATGTCGCGATGGCGCAGCTTCGGCACCTTGGCCGGCTTCTCCTCGGTATTGGCTTCGACGATGATGTCGCGCAGCGCACGCAGCACCTCGGTCATGCCCTTGCCGGTGACGGCCGAAATCTGGAATGGCGTCTTGCCGCAGGCCTTGGCCAGTTCCTTGGTCTTCTTCTTCAACTCGGCATCGTCGAGCACGTCGATCTGCGATAGCGCCACGATCTCCGCCTTGTCCGTCAGATCGTTTCCGTAGGCTTCGAGCTCGTGCTTGACCGTCTTATAGGCCTTGCCGACCTTTTCCTCCTGGGCGGAGATGAGGTGGAGCAGCACGCGGGTGCGCTCGACATGGCCGAGGAAACGGTCGCCGATGCCGACACCTTCATGGGCGCCTTCAATCAGGCCCGGAATGTCGGCCAGGATGAATTCGCGCTCGTCGATGGTGGCGACGCCGAGATTGGGATGCAGTGTGGTGAAGGGATAGTTGGCGATTTTCGGCCGTGCGCGGGTGACTGATGCCAGGAAGGTCGACTTGCCGGCATTCGGCATGCCGACGAGCCCGGCATCGGCAATCAGTTTAAGATGAAGCCAGATGGTTTTTTCTTCGCCGGGCAGGCCGGGATTGGCCCAATCCGGCGCCTGATTGGTCGAGGTCTTGAAGTGGGCGTTGCCGAAGCCGCCATTGCCGCCATGGGCGAGGCAGTAACGCTGGCCTTCGACAGTCAGGTCGCAGATCAGCGTTTCCTGGTCTTCTTCGAAGATCTGGGTGCCGACCGGAACCTTCAGCGTCACATCGCTTCCGTTGGCGCCGGTGCGGTTCCGGCCCATGCCATGGGTGCCGATCGTCGCCTTGAAATGCTGCTGAAAGCGAAAATCGATCAGCGTGTTGAGGCCGTTGACGGCCTCGACCCAGACGTCGCCGCCGCGTCCGCCGTCGCCACCATCCGGGCCGCCGAACTCGATGAATTTCTCGCGTCGGAAGGAAACGCTGCCGCCGCCGCCGTCCCCGGACTTGATATAGACCTTTGCTTCGTCGAGAAATTTCATTTTACTTCCAATATTCAGTGGCGGTTGGACGGCCCGTCTTGGCCCATTCGATATAGGCGGTTCCGACGGAGGTCAAAGATTATCGTGAATTTTGCGAGCTATAACATACAGTACGGCTTCGGTCTCGACGGCAGATACGATCTGGCGCGCCTTGCCCGGAGCCTCGAGGGTGCCGATGTCATCGCGCTGCAGGAGGTGACCCGCGGCTTCTCCCGCAACGGTTTTGCCGACATGGTGGCCGATGTTGCAGCCTTCTTTCCCGACTATTTCTGGGTGTATGGGCCGGCCTGCGACATGCATGTCGACGCGGCCGAAGGCGGGTTCCAGCCGGTGCGCGGGACCCGTTTCCAGTTCGGCAACATGGTGCTGTCGCGCTGGCCGATACTCTCGACCCGGACTTTGCTTCTGCCGCGCAGCCGGACGATCGGCAAGATCAACCTGCAGCGTGGCGCAACCGAGGCGGTGATCGCCGCACCCGGCGGCGCGATCCGCGTCTACTCCGTGCATCTCGACCATGTCTCCGCCGACGAGCGCATCCGCCAGCTGCAATTTTTGAACGCGCAAATCAATGCCTTCGTCCAGGAGGGTGGGTCGCTGACCGGGGGTGGTGAATTTGATCTGCCGGAGCCGCCGCTGCCGGAGGATTACGTCATCATGGGCGATTTCAACATGGAGCCGGAATCGCCGGAATATTGCGCGCTTGCCGGCGCTGGCCACGGATATTACGGCCGCGTGGCGAGGATCGGCACGCCGGTCGACGCTTTTGCGACGCTGGAGGCTTACTCTCCGGGGAGCTACAGCTGGATGGATCCCGAAGATCACGGCAAACGCATGCATCTCGATTATTGCTTTGTCAGTTGCGGCCTCGAGGGCCGGTTGAAATCCGCCCGGATCGATACGCAATCCGAGGGCTCCGATCACTTCCCCCTATGGGTCGAGATCGGCGATTGATGGAGACGCCGCCAGTGCGGCGACGTCTCCTTTCTAGTTCTGGAGCATGATGTTGTCCGAAAACCGCGCACACTTTTCGGCACCATGCTCTATCAGGCGACCTTTCGCGGCTGCAGCATGCCCGGCTGCAGCACCGTTTCGATGTGCGACACCATGGTGTTGCGGGCGAAACAATAGATTTCGCCGCAACCGGTCATGCGGAAACCGAGCTTCTCCTGCAGTCGCAGCGAAGCCGGGTTGTCGGCGAAAACGCCGGAATGAACCGGCGTCTCCGGCATGCGGCGCGAGAAGCGCTCGATGATCGCCGCCACCGCCTCGCTCATATAGCCGCGCCGCCAGTAATAGCGGTTCAGCCAGTAGCCGAGGTGCCAGCGACCGTGGCGCAGCTCGATCGAGACGTTGCCGATATGGACGTCGTCCTTATCGGTGATCGCCAGCGGCCAGTCGGGCAGGGTGCCCGAGGTGACCGGGATCAGCCAGTCCAGCGCATCCTGCCGGTCGAACGGCGCGGGTACGCGGGACAACATGCGCGTGACCGCGAAATCCGAGAGCGATTCCGCGATCGCAGGCGCATCGCTCAGCCTGTTGGGGCGGAGCGTCAGCCGGGCGGTCGAGATAACCGGCGCGGGGCCGGGCATCATCGGCCTGACCTCCGGCCTTTGCATCGCAGTCGTGCTCATGCGATGTTCCCCCAGCTTCGGAGGGACATCCAGGTCTTGCGGTCGAGCCTGTACCATTCGACCGGCACGTTGCTGCCGAGCGCCAACGAGGCGGCGAGCCCCGATCCCTGGAACTGGAAGCCGCACTTCTGGATGACGCGGCGCGAGGCAACGTTCATGACCCGGCAACGGGCGTCGATTTGATCGACGTCCTGACGGGTTCTGAACACCATATCGACCAGGGCATGGCAGGCCTCGGTCGTATAACCCTTGTTCCAATAGGGCTCGCCCAGCCAGTAGCCGATCTCGACGGTCTTGCCGTCCGCATGCGGCTCGACGCCGCAGCAGCCGATAAAGGCGCCGTTTTCGGCCTTGGTGATCGCATAGACGCACTTGCCAATATCGCCATTTTTCGTGCGACGCACGAAGTCAGCAGCATCATCGGCGGTATAAGGGTGCGGCATACGCGATACCATGGTGGCGACTTTGGCGTTATTGGCGAGATGGGCAAGGGCGTCGATGTCTTCTTCGTGGGGCGCGCGCATGACGAGCCTTTCCGATAACAAGACAGGGCAATCGGTCCTTAACCGTTCCGGCCTCAGCCGTTCTTCGGAAGACCGCTGGTCTTCCCGGGGAGACCGTGATTGGTCTGCCCTTAACAATTCGCCTTGCATGGTTCAGTCCTCCTTGAGGGGTAAAGAAAAAGGGGAGATGGCGCCCCATCTCCCCTGTTTTCTAGACTGAACCTGATACGGCCAGCCGGGTCGATGAGACGCCGGCTGTTTTTGAGCGCTACCGGCTTATTCCGCTGCTTCCGCTTTCGGCATGACAGACACGTAGACGCGACCGTTGGCCTTCGTTCGGTAGTTCACATTGCCGGCGGTAAGCGCAAAAATCGTGTGATCCTTGCCGAGGCCGACGTTGGAACCCGGATGCCACTCAGTACCGCGCTGACGCACGATGATGTTGCCTGCGATGACGGCTTCGCCGCCGAACTTCTTCACGCCAAGGCGCTTGGACTGAGAATCGCGACCGTTGCGCGATGAACCGCCAGCTTTTTTGTGTGCCATTGGAGTTCTCCTTTAAAACCTTGTCCCGTTGATCTTACTTGGCAGCCACGATGTCCGTGATACGGACGACCGTGTGATGCTGACGATGGCCGCGCGAACGCTTCGAATTCTGACGACGGCGCTTCTTGAAGGCGATGACCTTCTTGCCGCGGTTCTGTTCGACGACTTCTGCCTTGACAGAGGCGCCGGTTACGAAGGGCGCACCGATCGCAGCGTCGGCGCCTTCGCCGATCACGAGCACTTCGGTGAATTCAATGGAGTCGCCAGCGGTGGCTTCCAGCTTTTCGATGGTCAGCACGTCGTTGGCTGCCACACGGTACTGTTTACCGCCGGTCTTGATGACTGCGAACATTTTTTATCCTTTCATGTTCGTTCCAGCGCTCCCCGCTAATCCAGCAGGTGGCTGTCTTTTTATCAGTCGAAGTTAAGCAGGGATTTCAGAGGTCTAATCCTCGAACTCTTCCTGCCGGTGAAGCCCCGCGCGAGCGCGGGACAGCTAAGGTGCGGATTTCTCCAAACCTATTGCGCAGCCGAGATACGCGAGTGACAAAAAGGTGTCAAGGCAAAAGGATGGAATGCTTCGACTTTTCGGCTTGCCAGCCTGTCATTTGCCCGTTATGAGAACGCCCGCGCCGAACAAGCGCCGACCAGACCGCGGAGAGGTGGCAGAGTGGTCGAATGCACCGCACTCGAAATGCGGCATACCTGCAAGGGTATCGTGGGTTCAAATCCCACCCTCTCCGCCATAAGCTTCCCGGGATTATCAGCGCGTTGTGACTGCCGGGATACTTCCATGACTGGCCGGTAGGATCGCATCCATCCCAGGGCCACACCCGCGGTGTTTCCTGAAGTCCAAAGTTGGAAAATGCCTGCTGCTTGCACTGATTCCTGCATGGGATTCATGGCAGGAGACAAATAAGCGGGTGGGACCGTCTCTGGCACTCGGCCAGCGTCAGTTGCCCAGTGCCTTCTTCACCCAGACTCCAACCTCATCACCGCTGCTCATGTCAGCCTGCACCAGCCCGTCGATCATGAAGGTCGGCGAGACATGGATGCCATTTTGCCGGGCATATTTGCAGTGCCATTTGATCTCCCGGTCAAGATCCGGGATTGCGAAGGCTTCCTTCAGCTTGACGCCGCTGTAGCCTTCCAGGCGCTCGATGATCTGGTTCGGCGTCACATCCATATTCGGGCCGCCGGCATGACGCTCGAATTCGAATTCTTCGCGATGGGCGGCGATGGCTGATATCACCTTCTTTGCTGTCTGCTTGCCACCTTCCAGCGTTGAGGCTGCGATGATGCAGCGGACGAGGACACCCGAATACATATGCCAGGGTTGCGACTGCAGGCGGATCTTCACGGTGATCTTGTCTTCGCCGGCCTGGCCGAGCAGTTCGTCAAGCTTGTTGAACGCTCTGACCGAATAGGGGCAAGTCGGCTCCAAAAAGGCTTCGAAGATGCGGGGTCCGTTGCCCCAAGTGAGTGGATCTGCATGCCAGGAAGTGGTCGTCATGGAATTCCTCTCTGAAGGTAAAGCATCCGCAGCGACTTAGGTCACCAGGCTCCAGAAGCCATGCCTCTTGCCGTGTCGACGCTTAAGTTCTGCGACATAGATGTCATGGGGTCTTGTGTTGCCGAAGTCATTGATATGAGGCGCAAGCGATGCGCAGTCCGCAAGATGCCTCGCAGCATGCTTATAGCGGCTGGACCGGCCGCTATCGAGCGCGAAATCGATCATGGAGCGCAAGAGGATGGTTGCCGCAAGCGGATGTTTCTCCGCCAGAGCTTCGGCCGCCGGCGGCATAAGCTCATAGAGATTGCCATCCAGTTCCGCCTTCCGCCTCATCACGAGTTTCGCTGCCTCGGCAGGTGCCGGCCAATTCAGGAAAAATGCAAGTGCCTGGTGGACGTCCGGGAAAGCCTGGGCATAAGCGAATGCCTTCTCCTCGGCCTCAAGATCGTCGAAATCCGGCAGCCGCTTGAGGAAAGCCTTGAGGTGCTCGCCATGCAGCGACTGCTCGAAACATGTCCACCTGTAGGACTGCGCCTCCTCCGCGCGCCCCAGGGCCTCGAGCGTCTCGACGCGCGCGAGCTGCCATTCGAATGGCCTGTCGGCCTGGCCTGTCGTATCGACCCCATTCAGCACCTCAAGTGCTTCCTTGGCTCGGCCGGCCGAGACCAGGCGATTGGCGACGTCGGCCGCTATCATCGGCATCTTGCGCGTTTTCTCAGATTGCTGAGCGATGTAGGCATCAACATCGCCCTGGGCGTCGGCAATTTCCTGCAAGGCTATGCGCACCGTCAGATCTCGCTGAGTGTCGGCGATCTCATCCTCGTAAAGGGGACCTACGCTGCCCCAGCCGATGATCTCGCGCTTGTCCTCCGCCGGCTTGTCTTTCGGCTCCTTGGACCATTGGACGAAGAGGGTCTTTAAGCAATCGAGACCATCCTTGCCGAGAGCTGGCGCCATCGCCGCAATCAGGTTGTCGTATTGGCCGTAGCCATCGTCTTGCACGGCTTTGAACACCTTCTCGGCCAGGACATTGGAGGCGATCTTGGTGGACGCGGCGATTGCGGCAGCATCCTCGCAAGCCTGATGAAAACTTTCGATGAGAGAACTGCTGCTGTCGCTGGATCTCTCAAAGATCGAATTCGCCAGGGCGAGGAACTGCCATATCAGTTCGAAAGCCTCCTGGGGATCATCGGCGGCAACGGTCTCTGTGATCGTCTTGCGCTGCGTTTCGAGATCACTCTTCAGCGCTTTCACTTTGCGCCAGTTGATGAGGGTGCGAGCGCGGGCAATGCTGGCAAGCCGCTTTCGCACCTCACGCGCCACCTCGGCGCTGCCGTGGTTGCCGGCAAGCTCCATTCGAAGCCGTCGCTTGTGGGCAGCACTGCCCATGCTGATCTCGACCAGCAGCTCGGCAAGGCGCGGCGCACCAAGGGATTCGAGATTCTTCGCATTGAGTGTTGTCTTGGCTGCCATCGGTCATCGCTGTCGTTTCTGCGATGACCCTACCCTGCAGGCGGTACGAGGCCAAGGTCCGGAATGTGTGCACGGTATAATCCTTCGGCGCCTCGCTATTAGCTAAAAACTAACGCTGCCTCGTAACGACTCCTAAAGCCGGTTTTGGCACCTTGTTGCCTGTCGAATATTGCTTCCAAATTTCTCGCTGGGGTTGATTATGAGTCATAATAAAGACGCCTGGGTCAGCCAGCGCGCTTATTCGCTATGGGAATCGGAAGGCAGGCCGGACGGGCGCGGGGAAAGCCATTGGGCGCAGGCGCTGAGGGAATTCGAGCAGCTGGAGCTGACGAAGGCCTCGCCTGATGGAAACGATCTCATCGAGAAGCTGAAGGCAGCCGGGCGGCTGATGCGGATCTATGACGAAGCGGCCCCCGCCGTCGAGAACGACCGGCAGATCAAAGTGGCTCGCTAGACCGTGTTGCCACTCCCCTGAGTGCCGAAATATTCAGCGGCATTCCAGGCGGACGACGGGTCTTGCCGACAGGCGTCTTGCCACTTCGACGAAACCGGCATCCAGAAACATCGATAGCGTTCCCGGATAGAGCTCGGCTCCGTTCGAAGCACGGGCTGCCTGATCGACAGGATAGGCCTCGAGACATTCGGCGCCGTTTGCCCGCGCAAATTCGACGGCATGTTTCAGCAATAATCGCGATAATCCCCGCTGCCGGAACGGTTTGCAGACGATGAAGCAATTGATCGACCAGACCGGCCTGTCATCGACCGGAGCAAAGGGTTTTGAACGGCGCAGGCGATCGAACACGACGCGCGGCGCGACGCCGCACCATCCGGCCGGTTCATTCTCGTGATAGCCGAGAATGCCGGGCGGGCGCGGTTCGGCGACGAGGCTTCGGAACCAGTTGCGATTTCCCTCGCCCCATCCTGCCTTGTAGTCGGCATTCGGACGATACCAGTAAGCGCAGCGACAATTCCGGCCGTCGGCGCAATCGTCGAAGACCGCTTCTATATCGGCCAGGCGGTCGGCGGTGGCGGGAAAGAAAGAGAAGCGATCCTGCATCCGGGCAAATTATGGCGCGGGCAGGTGATCGGCAAGCGCTCACCCGTGCCGGCCGATCGGGCGAGGCTGCCCTGCAGCTTGAAATGCTCATTCTTAGCGGCCGACGTCGCCCGGCTGTCGCCGCCGGTCGGCATTTGCCGGCGTGCGGCTCGTCCTGGCGCTACTGGCGTGCGGCCCAGCTCAGGCCACGCCGCAGGATGAGGGGCATATAGGGATGGTCGAATTCGGCAGCGACATGGCCGAGGGCGGAATAGAAGATGCGACCGGCGCCGAAATGGCGCTTGAAGACGACGGGCATCACGACATTGCGGGCTACCGGATCGTAGGCGCCGGTGAAGGTGGTGGTCGCAAGGATTTCGACTGTGGGATCATAGTGGAGGTAATATTGCTCCGAACGATAGTCGAAGTCCGGAATGCCCTCCATGACGGGATCGTCCTGGCGGGTGACGGCGACGCGGAAGTCGATGATGTTGCCGGGATGGGCGACCCAGGTGACGCCGGAGACATAACGGAAAGGGGCGCTTTCCTTGAAGGACGTGGCGAGTGCGCCGTGATGGCCGGCAAGCCCAAGCCCGCCGCGCACCGCTTCGACCAGGGCAGCGGCATGAGGCTTTTCGAGCGTTTCGCCGGTAATGATGGGCACCAGCAGATCGGTCTTCGCCAGCGTCGGAGATCCGAACACGCCGAGATCGCCGGTTACCTCGACGGCAAAGTCATCCTCGCGCAGGAGATCGGCGACGATATCGGCGCATTGCTCCGGTTCATGACCTTGCCAGCCGCCCCAAACGACCAATGCCTTCCTCATTCGCGCTCTCCCTGCCTGATGGCTGCAGACCGTTGATCATCACATGTGGTGCAAGCCCCTTAGATCGGGCCGTTATGCAAATCACGCGAATAATTCATGTTTCTTCCTGATCCGGCACAAATGCAGGGTGGCGGATCGCGCCCGGTCGAGCGGGGATCGGCATTTGACGTATTGTCCGTTGACGCCGATCGCAGTTCCTTCTTTTTATTGACGTGTATCTCGTCTAGGTTTCTCTCATCTCTCGTGAACAATAAGGGTGGTGCATGGCAGGTGAAACGGTTCTTGTCGTCGGCGGCGCCGGCTATATCGGCTCGCATACGTGCCTCGACCTGGCGAACAAGGGTTATACGCCTGTCGTCTTCGATAATTTTTCGAACGGTCATCGCGAGTTCGTCAAATGGGGGCCGGCCGAGGAAGGCGATATTCGCGATCGCGCCCGGCTGGATGAAGTGCTGGCCAAACACAAGCCGGCGGCGATCCTGCATTTCGCGGCGCTGATCGAAGTCGGCGAATCGGTCAAGGATCCGGTTTCCTTCTACGAGAACAATGTGATCGGCACGTTGACGCTGCTTTCGGCGGCACAGGCGGCCGGCATCAACGCCTTCGTCTTCTCCTCCACCTGCGCCACCTACGGCCTGCCGCAGAGCGTGCCGCTCGACGAGACGCATCGGCAGGTGCCGATCAATCCCTACGGGCGAACGAAATATATCGTCGAACAGGCGCTTGCCGATTACGACCAGTACAGGAGCCTGCGCTCGGTGGTGCTGCGCTATTTCAATGCGGCCGGCGCCGATTTCGAGGGCCGGATCGGCGAATGGCACCAGCCGGAAACGCATGCGATACCCCTGGCGATCGACGCGGCACTCGGCCGCCGCCAGGGTTTCAAGGTGTTCGGCAGCGATTACGAGACACGCGACGGCACCTGTGTGCGCGACTATATCCACGTGCTAGATCTTGCCGATGCGCATGTCCGCGCCGTCGAATATCTGCTGAAGGGCGGCGATTCCGTCGCGCTCAACCTCGGAACCGGCACCGGCACGACAGTCAAGGAATTGCTCGGCGCGATCGAGGAGGTGTCGAACCTGCCTTTCCCGGTCGAATATATCGGCCGGCGCGAAGGCGATTCGCACACGCTGGTCGCCAATAACGACAAGGCGCGTGATGTGCTCGGCTGGGTGCCGCAGTATGATCTGTCTGAGATCATCCGCTCCGCCTGGGACTGGCATGCAAAATCCAACCAGCATTGAGAAGGCGCGCCGGCCGAACATCCTGCTGATCACGGCGGACCAGTGGCGCGGCGATTGCCTGTCGGCTGTCGGTCATGGCTGCGTAAAGACGCCTGGTGTCGATGCGCTGGCGCGCGAAGGCACCCTCTTCCGGCGGCACTATGCCGGGGCGGCGCCCTGCTCACCGGCGCGGGCCACACTCTATACCGGTCTCTATCAGATGAACCACCGCGTCTGCCGCAACGGTTCGCCGCTCGATGCCCGCTTCGACAATCTGGCGCTGGCGGCCCGGCGGGCGGGATACGACCCGACGCTGTTCGGCTACACGGATACGGCGCCCGATCCGCGCGGGATGGATACCGGCGATCCGCATCTGACGAGTTATGAAGGCGTGCTGCCGGGTTTTACGGCCCGCCAGCTTCTGCCCGAGCACGAAAGACAATGGCTCTCCTGGCTCAGGTCCCGTGGCCACGTGGATGCCGTCAGCCGCGATATCCATATTCCGGTCGGTGCTGGAGCCGGAGACATTTCCGATGCGTCACCGGCCTATTCGCGCGATGAGACCCAGACGGCTTTTCTGGCCGGCGAGTTCATCCGCTGGATGGGCGAACAGGACAGGCCGTGGTTTGCGCATGTCTCTTTCTTACGTCCGCATCCGCCATTCTCCGTGCCGGAGCCGTTCAATCGAACGTTCACGCCGGGCGAGGGACCGGCTTTTGCGCGCGCGGCAAACCGCGAAGCGGAACAGAACAGTCACCCCTATCTCGCCTATGCCATGCCACGCTCTGACAAGGGCAACTTTATCCACCGTGCAACGGGGCCGCTCAGCGGCTGGAACGCCGAGGATTTTGCCGCGATCCGGGCGATCTATTACGGCATGATATCAGAGGTCGATGCACAGCTCGGCCGCATCTGGCAGGCCCTCAAGGATGCGGGCGCCTGGGACGACACGCTTATTGTCTTCACCTCGGACCACGCCGAGATGGCGGGCGATCATTGGATGCTCGGCAAGGGCGGTTTCTTCGATGGCAGCTATCATATTCCGCTGGTGATCCGCGATCCCGCAAGCAGTGCTGCGGGTGGGGTCGTCGACAAATTCACCAGCGCTGCGGATATTTTTCCGACACTTTGCCAAAGGCTCGGCATCGACGCAAAGAACGGGCTCGATGGCCGATCGCTCATGCCGTTTGTCAGGGGTGGGAGCGGACAGGGCTGGCGGGACGCGGCATTCTGGGAATTCGATTTCCGCGACATTGCGCATGGCGAGGCCGAGCAGCATTTCCGGCTGCGGCCCAACGAATGCAATCTCGCGGTGATCCGCGACGCGCGGTTCAAATATGTGCATTTTACCGCTTTGCCGCCGCTGCTCTTCAATCTTGCCGACGATCCGATGGAGCTCGACAATGTCGCGGCGGATCCGGCCTATGCGGCGATACGGCTCGACTATGCCGAGAAGCTGCTGTCGCTCCGAGCACGCCATCTCGATCAGACGCTCGCCTATACCGAGCTGACGGAAAGAGGGCCGGTGACGCACCGGCCCTGATATTACAGCGCCGCGCGTCTTTTTCAGACGCGCAAAGGACGCTGTAACACTTTGAATCGCCGCATAATTTTATCCTTACATCGATTCCGATTTAAGGAATGATGCAG
>NZ_PQIG01000111.1 GCF_012349115.1 Rhizobium ruizarguesonis | reverse complement strand
CGGAGGAGAATTACTTCGAGGAAATCGACGAGAAAGCAGATCCGGATCTCATTCCGCTCGTCCAGAAGCTCATCCAGCAGAAGACCGCGCGCTGGTCGCCGGACATGGTCAGCGATCCCATTCAGACCAGCCTGCTGAAGCTCATCGATGAGAAGAAAAAGGCGTTGAAACCGAAAAAAACGGCGAAGGGGAAAGCTGCCGAAGCTGCTCCGAAGTCGAATGTGTTCAACATCATGGATGCGCTCCGGAAGAGCGTCGAGGCCGATCTCAAAGGCAGGAAGTCCGGGTAGTCACATGCATCTGACGAACACCAAAGTAGCCCACGAGAACGGCGGTTGGCGCGTCGACTTCGTTGGAGATGACGGCGATGCCGTTACCGTTAATGTGGCCAATGCCGCCTATATAGATGAGGAGGCTGCGGTCGAACGCGCTCGCGCCATCATGGTGCGGTTAACGGCGTTCGGCACCCGAGGCGGCGGTCGGAGCGTGAACACCTACGATGCCGCCAGCAATGGGAATTTCGACGACGATCTGCCCTTGCTCGTACCCGGCACTGATTATCCGCCATGGCAAGACATGCAGCCCGTTGACGCTCGCCCTTCCCGATGCCATCTCCAGTATGCCCAAGACGAAGACAAAAGCGCAGAGCGATGATCCAGAGTGGTCGCTCCCGGTGGAGGCGACGTTCGGATCGGCTGTCAGGGTGAAGGGAATCCTGCAGGAAATACGGTCTCGCCTGCCTCCCGCGGTCAGGAAGTCGCTGGATATGCAGTCGGGCGAGCTTACTCTCGTTATGCCGGAAACTTCGAAGACAGCGTTTCGCGCGACCTCTTCGATTGTCTCGGAATCACTGCAAGGCATAGCTGACCTTCCGATCATCCCTCGCGAGATCGAGGACATCCTGGGAATAACCTCCTCGGAAAGGAAGCGGTTGGAGGACGGGCGTCTTCCAAGCGCCGGAACCCGAACCGTCAGGCTTCAGGGCCGAGCGCGACGAATCACTTTCCACGTATTCGATCCGCGGGTCGTCGAAGACCTGCTCAATCGCGGGGCCGTGGATGAATGGCGCGAGGAAGACGCGGCGGCGAAAGCAGAAAACCGGAGGCGCGCCGCCTACCAGGCGAAGCTGCCGCGTTCCCAGGCTGAAGATGCTGCGCACGGTTTGAGAGGGTGGGACGAGTTCGGTAGCGAGGGTCTGCTGCGGTAGCGATTGGCGGTGGATGGCCATCATGGATGATCCCAGCGATGCGGCGGCGCTTTTCAAACACGAATGGCCATACCACCACGTTCACCGGTCCCGTTTCGTCTTCGATCGTCAGGAATGTGACACCCTTTGCCGACCTCGGCCATCTGACACATGTCAGACGCAAGCGCCTTGATGACATCCTCCGGCAGGCCATGCGCCTTCACAACATCGCGGATCGCTCCCTTGGCCCGATAGCATGAGACGGTCGCGCAGAGAGCGACCTTGTCCTCACGATTTGGGCAATACCATAGTATGATGTGCTTGGTGCCAGTTTCCGGTAAGCTCAACTTCACGCGGCAGGGCATCAAGCACGATGACAGGACGAGATGCACCTGTGCCGGACTGTTTTGAGATAGATCGACAACGTCCGTCGGTTCGGACGTGGCTGGCTAGAGTTAACGACAAATGAACGGGGGCGATTTGAAGCGTCATCGGTCTCTCCGCTGGGTCGTCGCATACGGATTTTTTGGCGCGCCGCGTGCCGGAGCGTCGATCGCGTTTGCTATGGCAGCTCTTTCGATCACTGATAATGCAGCGGGCGGGGCTACAGCGCTCGCAGCTATGACCGCTGCGCAACTGGCAGGAGCGATACCCGTTGCCCGGTTGGGACGCGGTTCTAACTCGATCGCGTATTTCAAGATCCTCATTGTCATCAGGACCATGGCGCTATTCTGCGGCGCCGCAGCGTGTGGCATGGGCGCGCCCTACTCGATTTTCATCGCTGCGGCAGTTGCGTCCGGGCTTGTACAAGGAGCAGCCTTTGGCCATCTGCGCGACGCCGCAAACTATCTTGTCGCACCGACGCAGATGACCAGAGTCCTTGCTTGGGGGTTTTTCGCAGCCGAACTTGCTTTTCTGGTCATGCCGATCCTGGCGGCGGCGTTGGGGACCGTCTCAGCATCATTGGCGATAGGTGCTATCGCGGTTCTAGGGGCGCTTCCTGCCTTCATCTTGCCGTCAGCACCGACCGCCGACGTGAAGGTCGAGGACGCGGAGAAGAGAAAAGCGATATCTCCAGATGTCCTTATTTGGTTAGCGTGCGCTTGCGCCAGTTCCGCCGCAATCAGTGCGATCGAGGTTGGCGCGGTATCAATTGCAATGGGATTTGGGCTCCAAGCGGGGTATGGAGCAGTGTTCACTGGAACCTTGTGTGCGGCCTCCCTGATTGGCGCAATTGTAAATAGCTTCCTTAACCGAACTTTTTCGAGGCACCAGGTCGCCGGAATGCTAGCGGCGATCCTCATTGGTATCGCGCTCGTACTTCAAAATTCCTTTGGGTTATCGATCGTCGGCTGTGCGTTGGTGGGACTATTTGCCCCGTCACTCGGTATTCACTACTCTTTGCAGATCAACAGATTGGTAAGGCCCGAAATGAGGGCCGAAACGTTCTCGGTGCTGAAGATATCCACCTCGGTTGGGACGATATTGGCGTCATCGATGCTTGGCTGGACATCGGTCTCTTTAACGCTGACCGCAGCGATATGGTTGCTCCTTTTCGCACTGGGGATGATTTCAGTGCAGGACTTGATCGTCGGGCGGCGCCTGTCCACGGCGCGCACGCAGCGTGTACCAGATTAGGCAAGGCGCAAAATGCCCCGGCGTGCGGGCAAAGAAGGTAACGGGACGGCCGGATGTCCATTTCACTTAACGAGCAGGCAACCCCGACTGAGCCCGATGCGGCGCTGATCCTGGACCACCTGCCGGGTCTGGTCTGGACGACAGACGAAACGGGCACAATCTCATACTGCAATGCCCGTTTTGGAGAATATGCTGGTATAGATTTCGGCTTGAGCCGCTCATCACACTGGGCGAGCGTTTTACATCCGGACGACGTAATATTCGCGGTCCAGTACGGTCGAAGCGCGCGGTGGACCGAAGGGCATACGGTCATCAACGCCCGTTTGCGACGAAACGATGGAGAGTTCAGGTGGTTCGAGCTTGCAGCGTCGCCGCTGGCGGATGGTGGAAAGGTCTGCTGGCTCGGGACAGAACTCCACGAGAGCGCCAGCGAACGGGCCCAAGAGGAAATCGAAAGCAGATTCCGGCGCTTCCTCAATTGCTTATCGCTTCCAGCGCTGCTGATCACCCCTGCTTTGGAACTCGAGTTTGCCAATCATGCGGCGTTGCGTTGGTACGGCTTTCGGCCTGAGGGTTCGGAGCAAGTGACTTCGGCCGATATGGAGTCGAGGAAATTCGATGAGATCCTGCTTCCGCTCAAGGCATACATGGAGGGAGAGCAAACAGCGGTCGTCTCATACCAAGCACAGCATGCCGACGGCACACTCCGGTCGCTTGAGGCGCAAGTCGTGCCGATTATCGATAAGTCAGGCGAACTGACCAACTACGTCGTACTTCAGAACGACGTTCAGGACTCTCGCGATGCCGCCTACCTGTTCGGGAAGGAAATGGAGATCCTCGACATGGTGGCCCGAGGCACACCATCAGCAAGGGTTCTTCAAGAGCTCTGCAATGTCGTCGACGATCTGATCCCCGATCTCCTTTGCTGTTTTCTCGAGCTGTCGCTCGATCGCAAGTTCTTTCGAATGGGCGCGGCTCCCCGGTTGCCAAGCGAATTCCGAGAGATCTTCGACCGAAAGAGCGTGGCTGCGGACAAGAATGCGTGCTCAGTCGCAGCGCTTTCAAAGAAGGCCGTTGAAATCCAAAACCTAGGCGAAAGCGGTCATCGCGACACGTCCATGGGCCAGTTCATGCTGGCCAACAAACTCAACTATTGTCATGCAATTCCCATTCTCTCGCCCTTTGGGAACACGGCTGGGATCTTTGCCATCCTCCGTCATCAATATACCGAACTTAAACCTCACGAGCTGCAAATTATCGACCGTGCAGCGCATATAGCGGGGATTTCCATAGACAGGACGCGCCATGAAGAAGCGCTAGTAAAGCGGGAGACCCAGTTCGAGCGGAGCCAGGCACAGCTCGTCGCAGCACAGCGGATTAGTTCGACCGGTAGCTTCACATCCGACATCCAGCGGGACGAAAATATCTGGTCTGAGGAATTTTATCGAATATTCGATCTCGATCCGAAGCTCGCGCCGAGCATCGATGCGGTCAGGGAGCGAATCCATCCGGAAGACCTGGAACGTTTCAATGTCGAGATGCAGAGAGGGCTTACTGGCGAGGGCTCCGATTTCGTCTTTCGGATCATCCGGACGGACGCTTCCGTCAGGTTCATCCGCGGACTTGCAAAAGTGACACGTTACGTGGGTGACCACCCGATCTTCATGGGGACTGTACAGGACATCACTGAGACGAAACGGGCGGAAGACGCCCTCCGACGTGGTGAGGAAGCTCTGTTGAAAGCGAGAGAAGAACTCGCCTATGTTTCACGCGCGATGACTATCAGCGCCTTGACGACGTCCATCGCCCACGAGGTGAGCCAACCGCTGTCGGGGATTCTCGCCAACGCCAACGCCTGTGTTCGCCTGTTAGCGCTCGATCCGCCGGACATCGCCACTGCGGCAGACACTGCACGGAGAACAATCCGGGACACTATGCGCGCAACCGAAGTCGTTAAGCGCCTTCGGGCTATGTTTAGTCGGCAGGCTCCGACTATGGAGGAGATCGACCTCAATGAAATTGCTCGCGAGGTAATCGCATTATCGGCGAGAGATATGCGGGAAAGATCTATCGTCCTCGAGTCCAGATTGGCATCCGGACTGCCTTCGGTCAGAGGCGATCGTATTCAACTCCAGCAGGTCATCTTGAACCTGGTCCTGAACGGGATCGAAGCCATGGCTGAGATCGAGGGGCGGCCCCGCCGTCTGCTTGTGCTGACTTCACCCGACGAGGACATGCTCACTTTGTCGATCGTGGATGCGGGCGTCGGCATCGCCGCGGACTCTGCGGAGAGGCTGTTTGAACCTTTCTTCACCACAAAGCGTAACGGAATGGGGATCGGACTTTCTATCAGCCGGTCGATCATCGAAAACCACGGCGGCAGCATGTGGGCGACGCCCAACGATGGACCGGGCACAACGGTTGCCTTTTCGATACCAAAAATCCCTCCCTTGGCCCAGAGCGTTTAACTGACCTACCAAGCTCTATGCGGGCGGCTTACTGAAGTCTCGTCTTGGCCAGACACCAGGACGGTTTTGCCAGGCACTGGGCGTAGTGTTCGAACGGGGCAGGTTCATATCAAAGGCACCGAGCACGGACCCAGTGCCCCATTCGAGAAGGTCAAGATAGCAGGGGTTGGAACGCCGCCCCTGATTAGTCAGGCCGCGGTTGAGGCGTGGCCGCTCGTCAGCAGCTTTACTAGGTGCTGAGCCCCTGCTGTCGAGGATGCTGGGTTTTGTCCCGTGATTAGGCGACCGTCAGTAATAGCGAAGCTCTCCCAGTTTCCTCTCTTTTCGTAAAGGCCGCCGAGCCGCGTGAGTTCATCCTCCACGAGGAAGGGAACGACCTTAGTGAGTTGGACTTCTTCCTCCTCTGTATTGGTGAAGCCCGTTACACGCTTGCCCTGAACAATAGGAGCGCCTTTGTGGGTCACCCGATGCAGAACTCCGGGCGCATGACATACCGCCGCGACAGGCTTTCCGGCATTGTAGAAGGCCTCGATCAGCTTGATCGAATCCTGATCCTCTGCAAGATCCCACATCGGGCCGTGGCCGCCCGGATAAAATACGGCGTCGAAGTCTTCCGACCTCATGTCCTTTAGCAGCTTTGTGTGGGCGAAAACTTTCTGCGCATCGGGATCCTTCTTGAAGCGGGCCATCGCCGGTGTCTGGTTCTCAGCCAGATCACTCTTAGGATCGACAGGCGGCTGTCCTCCCTTGGGTGACGCAAGAGTAAGATCGATGCCGGCGTCACGGAACACGTAGTAAGGAGCGGCGCCCTCCTCAAGCCAGAAGCCGGTCTTGCGCCCCGTGTCGCCGAGCGTGTCATGAGAAGTGAAAACCATCAGTATCTTCATCGGAGAATCTCCTTCCAGGTTGATCAGCCGAAAGAGGCTGCGGCGCAGACTATGCTCTCGATGGATCGATGGCGCAGTTGAACATTGGTATCGGCGATACCAAGGTATTGAATGCAGCTTCCCAGCTTCCAAGAGAAATTTTTAATTCCCCCGAGAGCTCAACTGAGGTCCGACAGAGCGACACTCGCTCCAGAACCGACGGACGCAGATGGTACCCAGACACGTGTCGGCGCTGGCCGATCGCTGATGGCAATCAGAACCCCGACGATCGCCACCATGGCAATTGCGATCACAACAAGCGGAAAGCTTGAGCAAGGATGTTCTTGGTCTCGGTAGATCATCTTCTGCTCCCGATTTCTGGCCGCGGCTGATCCGAAACCGCCGGCTTCGACGGAGACTATGTCGGGGGACAACCAGGAAGGCAGTTGCACCTTGGTATAGGCGATACGTTTGTATAGGCGATACCATCGTGCAGTAGCGCGCTACACGGGTCAGTCTCAATGTTCCCGGATACGGATCGACGACGGATATCGATACGGAAGGTCAGCGCAACACTCTCGGAATCCGGATCGTGAGCGCAGCCTAGAAGGTAAGCAATCACCACCGGAGACTGGCGCAATGTCAAATTTCGTACCCGCAAATCTTACACGCCGATCTTTTGGCGGCGTTGCACTCGCCATTACCGCAGCGGGTGTCCTCGGTGAAAAGATGGTTGAAGCCTCTCAGGCAACCACGCGTGTGGACGTACCAACGGCCGCTACCGGAGCCATACTCGAAGCAAACAAGAGTATCGAGGCAGGGGACCTGCTTGTCTCCTATGCCGACCTGGGACCGGCGACCGGATCACCAGTGTTGCTGCTGCACGGCTGGCCCTACGACATCAACAGCTTCGGGCGGGTCGCACCTCTGCTCGCCGACCGAGGCCACCGAGTTATTGTGCCGTTCCTGCGGGGCTACGGCGGCACGCGCTTCCTATCCGGGCGGACGAAGCGCAATGGGCAGCAGGCGGCAATTGCAGTCGATACGATCAAGCTCATGGACGCCCTAGGGATCAGGGAGGCTACGATCGCTGGATTCGACTGGGGAGCGAGGACTGCCGACATAGTCGCGGCCCTTTGGCCGGAACGCTGCAGGGCCCTCGTCTCGGTCAGCGGCTATCTGATCGGAAGTCAGAACGCGGGCAGGATGCCACTGCCGCCGTCCGCCGAACTTCAGTGGTGGTATCAATTCTATTTCGCCACAGATCGCGGTCGCGAGGGCTATGAGAAATATACGAACGACTTCGCCAAGCTCATCTGGCAGCTCGCCTCCCCAAATTGGAAGTTCGATGATGAAACGTTCTCGCGAAGTGCCGCCGCGTTGGGGAATCCTGACCATGTCGCGATCGTCGTTCATAACTATCGATGGCGTCTCGGACTGGCCGAGGGCGAGAAGCGGTTCGACGAGTTGGAAGACAAGCTCGCGGCCGGTCCCGAAATACACGTGCCTACGATTACCATGGAAGGTGACGCGAACGGGGCACCCCACCCAGATCCAAAAACCTACGCAGACAAGTTCAAGTCGAAATATGAGCACCGCCAGATCACAGGCGGGATCGGTCACAACCTGCCGCAAGAAGCCCCGGAATCGTTCGCTAGTGCCGTGATCGATGTGGCCGGCTGGGCGTAGTTACCGAAATCGGCGCAGCCTCGAGCCTGTGAGGGAGCACGCATCAACCGACAAGTTCCGCGCACGTCGGTCCGGGCTCGACGCCTGTTCGATGGTGACCCGTCAAAATCCAGGTATCGAATCCTTCGATGAAATCGATCAGAAAATGGTGCCTAGTGGGACACCCGCCGGCCGTGTGATGGTGGAACGCACTTCCAGATAGCACAGCTCTTCTCCGCGATTGCACGGCGAGGAGCGTGCTTAAGCTGGAAGGATTTTTAGTAGGCGACCCCACCAGCTCAAACCGGAAGGATCGATGATTGGAAATCGGAATCGATAGTTTCGCAATGCTTTTGACCGACCCTGCCACGGGGCGATTGCAGTCAGCCATTGACCGCATGGAGAGCGTGCTGGCGGAGATTGAGCTCGCGGATCAAGTCGGCCTAGATGTTTTCGGAATGGGCGAACACCATCGAGAGAACGCGCTCGATTCAGCCCCGGCCGTCATCCTTGCGGCCGCGGCCGCGCGCACAAAGTCGATCAGACTGACAAGCGCCGTGGCAGTCCTCAGTGCCACCGATCCCGTGCGGCTCTTCCAGGAGTTCGCCACACTGGATCTGATATCCGGCGGAAGAGCTGAACTCGTGGTCGGTCGCGGCTCATCCGTCGAGGCCTATCCTCTGTTTGGATTCGACCTGCGGGACTACGACGCGCTCTTCGCCGAGAAGCTGGACCTCTTGCTGAAGATCAGGGAGCAACCCAATGTCAAATGGGAGGGCCGCTTTCGTCCTGCGATCAATGGCGAGGGTGTCTTTCCCCGTCCGCACCAGCCGACCTTGCCAATCTGGCTGGGCGTCGGCGGCACGCCTGAATCCTTCCTCCGCGCCGGAACACTCGGATTGCCGTTGATGGTCGCCATCATCGGCGGAAGCTTCGAACGTTTCTTGCCTCTGGTCGAACTCTACCGTCGCGCGTGGCTCGCCGCCGGCCATCCCGCGCAGAACCAGAAGGTCGGAGTACATGCCCTAGGCTTCGTCGGAGAGACGGACACGGCTGCCAGGGAAGCGTTCTTTCCGGGCTGGTTCCAGATGTTCACGGACGCTGGACGGGAACGGGGATGGCCGCCGCCAACGAAGGCGCAATTTGAGCACATGTGCGGTCCAAGTGGCGCGTTCCTGGTTGGCAGTCCGGAGACAGTTGCGGCCAAGATTATGCATGTGAACAATACCTTGCGTGGAGTCTCTCGCATCACCTTCCAGATGAGCACCGCAGCACTGGAAACCGAGGCGATGCGCCGCTCGATAGAACTCCTCGGCACTGATGTAGCGCCTCTTGTTCGCGGACAACGTCCTTGAATGAGTCATCGAATGACACGAGGCTCAAGGGAAGATACCAACACCGCCTGATCGCCGGGGGATCAGCCACAGCCTTCCCCAGAAATCACCAGACGCCTTCTCACAGGCGGTTCCCGATCCGTGGGCCTGAGGAAGCGAAGTGTTTCCACCGTCGGTGGAAACACTTCTTGCGAAGGCAACGCGCCAACGTGGATGCTGTGGTCAACTGCTGCTGCCGAAAATGAGGTTTCGATAGGCTGCGAGCATCTCCGGATCTTCGACAGAGCCATGATGATGGAGTTGCCTCCAGCCGCCATCCACCTGAACGAACCAGCGGGTTGTTCGGAAGGCGACATCAAGACTGTCGCTGGCAGTTTGACACTTACCCCGTTCCCGACCGACGAACAGATGCCACTCGCGTCCGCCCTGGCTGGTGAAGTCATGGAACGCAACATTTACCGTTGCGGCGCCGCCGAACAGCTTAGAATAACCCTCAGCGATCTCGTTCCAACCGCGACGAATTCCGCCGATAGGGTTGTCCATGCTGGGAGCCGCCCCAGGGAACCAGATCGCCTCCAGCCCCACCATATCGGCAGCATTGAAGGCCCTGTAGAATTCGATCAGCGCATCCAGAGCGCCACCGTTCCCTGCCTTCTGTTCTGCACCCGTGATCTCTTCAAAACGTTCCTTCATGTCGAAACCTCTTTGCGGAATCTGTGGCGAGCTACGCCAATCAAGCGGCGTCGATCGGTCGACTGGAGGAAGGTGGCAGCACGCTCCAGAGCCAAGCCGACGAAGGCAACATGCGCAGCGATGGTTGCGTAATCCATTATACGATGGTGTCGGCGCAAGCCCACCGCGGCAAAATCCCTATAGGCCGCTGGCGATACCATCGTACAATGGACTTCTAGCGAGAACGGCGCATCCTCAGCAGGCGGTCGGAGCAAGCGCATTGCGCTGCCGCGCGCCGCAAGTTGAGAGAGTTGTGATATACATACTTCGATTGGACGACGAGCCTGCTGTCTTCTCTGGGGACGAAGCACATGTATCGGATGATCTCGGCAATGACGAATGCAGCGCTTCCCGATGGTGGGGATATCAAGCGACCAACCGTCGTGGTTATCGACGACGACATATCAGTCAGGGAATCCCTGGAACTCCTCATAGTATCAGCGGGCTGGCAGCCCCTGCTCTTTGAATCCGCCCAATCCTATCTTGCAACCCCCCTCTCGTCGGCTCCGTGCTGTCTCGTACTCGATGTCAACATGCCGGGCCTGAACGGCCTCGATTTGCAGACCGTGATCAACATGGGCGGCAATCGCATGCCGATCATTTTCGTCTCCGGCTTCGGCGATGTCCCGATGACCGTAAAGGCGCTCAAGGGGGGCGCGCTCGATTTTCTGACCAAACCCATCGACACGATGGCGCTTCTGGAGGCGATCCGATCGGCACTCGCGCGGAGCGAAGAAATGCTACGCAACGACGAGGAGCTTCGACGGCTGCAGCGCTCGTACGACACGCTGACAAAGAGGGAACGCGAAGTGATGATACGCGTGGTCAAGGGTCTCTTGAACAAGCAGGTCGCATTCGAGCTCGATATAAGCGAGATCACCGTGAAGGCGCATCGCGGCCAAGTCATGCGTAAAATGGACGCCCGCACCCTTCCGGAACTGGTGAACATGGCTGCAAAGCTCAGCCTCGGAGAAAGTGTCGAGGCGGACTGAAGCGTCCGGCAGTCTAGCGCGGCGACGTGCACTACCCTCGCGCTCGACGTCTTTCGGATGGATAGAGCATTATCATCGCGACGAATATGGCCGCCCCGACGACCGGGGCGATGCTGGCGAGGCCGAGGGAAAGACCGAATCCCGCGTCGATGCTAGCCGTCCGCGCCAGAATGATCCCCACCACCGGAGGTCCCGTGATCTGTCCGACAGCGAAGACAGCCGTTAGAAGTCCCATGTATCGGGCATGATTTCTCGCGCGGATTCGCCTCACTTCGTTAATGGCAAAGAAACTGATCGCGGTGAACGGCAGGCCAACCGGAGCGCTGCTGACGCTCAGTCCCAGAGCGTCGTGCCAGAACGCGAGCAGGCTCGGCGCCCGAGCACCATTAACGCTGCTTCGTAGAGGTTCCGGGTCAGATCGAAGGCTCCCATCCTGGGTGCAAGTCTCGCCGACTGGCCCGCCCATAGGTTTGTGAAGTCACCCCGTGACGCCTTTTCCGCCTGCGCGCGCACGGCAGACAGTGCGGCTCCGGCAGTTGGGAACGCTGGCACGGCCTCTGAAATTGGACCGAGTTCCCGCATGAGGCGATTGACGATACCTCTGGCGGGACGGCCGGTGAAGACGTTCGTGATTGCGGTACTGTCATCACCTGCCTCGGCGAGCGCTTGCGCGTGTACCGCCGGGATCTTCGCCTCCGGGCAGAAAAGGTAGGCCGTGCCGACCTGGACGGCGGAAGCGCCGAGCATTAGGGCCGCAGCAACGCCCCGGCCGTCGGCGATACCACCCGCAGCAATCACAGGAACCGCTACGGCATCGACAACTTGCGGAACGAGCGCCATCGTTCCGACCTGGGTGGACATGTCCTGTGTGAGGAAGTTGCCACGGTGCCCTCCGGCCTCAGAACCCATCGCGATGATGGCGTCGGCCCCGTTCGCCTCCAGCCACGCGGCTTCGGCCGCGGTCGTAGCGGAGGACACGACCTTCGCGCCGGCCGCCTTCACGCGGTCCAAGAGCGGCCTGGCAGGCAATCCGAAATGGAAGCTCACCACCTCCGGCCTATGCTCTTCGACAACCTCACAGAAGCGTTCATCGAACGGCGCACGACCCGCACCGGAAACGGGAGCGGCAGGGTCGAGATCAAATTCGACATAGTAGGGCGCCAGCAACGCCCGCCATCGGATCTCAGCGACCGCGTCCACGGAAGGCGTTTGATGCGCGAAGAAATTCACGTTCAGCGGCGCCTTGATCGAGGCGCGAATGCTGCTGATCGCAGTCTTCAGTTGATCGACGGTCAATTGCGCACTCGGCAGCGAGCCTAGTCCTCCAGCCTGCCCTGCGGCGACCACCATCTCGATGGTCGTTGCTCCAGCCATAGGCGCCTGGATGATCGGAAGCTCAATACCGAAAAGATCGAGTATGCGTCGGTCTGGCCAGCTCGTCATATCGCACACCATCCCATTGTGTGGCTCGACCACTGGTTAGATCCTTGCACGTGGCGGGTCTATTGCACTTGATGATCTGGCACCCGATCCAAAGGTATCGGGGACACCTTCGTACAATAGCTAGAAGCTATGAACCGCGAGATGGTGTTGTCACGGCGGCGGCGACGATCGTTCCTATCCGCAACAGTAGAGACATGACTTTGAAGATCCTGGCGAACCTGCCGCGCGTCGGCGGTCGGAGGATCGTGCGTGGTCCAACAATGGAGGTGCTAATGAGCACGCGGAAGACAATCTTGATCACAGGCGCGTCCCAGGGGATTGGGGCAGGACTGGTCAGATCGTTCCTCGAACGAGGCTACAATGTCGTCGGCACATCGCGCCGTGTCACGGAAGCAATGCTGCCGGACGCTCCGGAACACCTGGAACTGGTCGATGGCGACGTGGGCGATCCAGTGACCGCCGAACGCGTAGCGCAACGCGCGATCGAACGCTTCGGATCGATCGACGCGCTGGTGAACAACGCGGGCATTTTCTTCACCAAGCCGTTCCTCGACTACACGATCGACGACCTTCGGCAGCTTACCGCGACGAATGTCGAAGGATTCATCCACTTCACCAAGCACGCGATCCGGCAGATGCTCCGCCAGGGATCGGGCGGAAGTGTCGTCACGATAACGACCTCGCTGACAGACCACCCGATCGCCGGCGTGACCGCGTCGTTCGCCATGATCACCAAGGGCGGCCTGAATGCGGTCACGAAGAGCCTCGCGATGGAATTCGCCAAGGACAACATCCGGGTGAATGCCGTCGCTCCCGGCATCGTCGACACGCCGATGCATGAAAAGGATCCGAAGGACTTTCTGAAGTCTCTCTCGCCAATGGGCACGATCACCGCCGTCCCGGAGATCGTCAACGGCGTCGTCTATCTGACGGAATCCACCAACATCACCGGGGAGGTGCTGCACGTCGACAACGGCGCACATTTGGGAAAATGGTAGTCCCTGGCGCTGACGCACGATTGCGGGATCTTGAGATCGAGCTCCCTCCCCCGCCGACACCTTTCGGCGCTTATGTCGAGGCGGTCCAGGTCGGCACGCTTCTCTTCCTGAGCGGAATGCTCCCAGTGATCGGACACGAAGCGGTCTACCACGGGCGCGTCGGCGAAGGTCTTTCGGTCCCTGAAGGCTACAACGCCGCCCGTGCTGCCTGCCTCAGCGGGCTCGCCGCGGCGAAGGCACACCTGGGATCTCTGAACAAGATCAGCCGTATCGCCAAGCTCGGCGTCTACATCGCGTCGCCCGGCGATTTCCAGGAACACCCGAAGGTGGCCGACGGGGCATCCGAGCTTCTGCGCGACGTGTTTGGCGCGTCATTGGTTCCGCCCCGAATCGTCCTTGGCGTCTCCAGCATACCGTTGGGAATGCCGGTCGAAATCGAACTCGTGCTCGAGATCGAATCCTAGCGACATCATTCCAACGACCTGAATGGAGTTATTCATGAAACTCAGATCACCCATCTCGACGAGCGCAATTATCTCGTCATCGAAGTTCCTGACGGCTGCGGCAGTGCTCATGCTTCCGGCCCTCGCGCTTTCCGGGCAGACGATGGTCGCGGAGACGACAGATCGTCCCACCGACTCCAAGTCACAGCCTGCGAGCGAGAAGCCCCAAATCCGGATCGAGAAGCGCACACCCGCATATTGGCGCGTCACCTTCGACAATCCGCCCTTCAACATATTCGGCCCGGAGACCATTCCGCAGATGGAGGCGGTCGTCGCGGAGATCGAAGCGGACCCGAGCCTGAGGGTCGTCGTCTTTGACAGCGCGGTGCCGGGCTCCTTCCTCACCCACTATAACTTTACGCCGCCGCTCTCCGAATCCACGAGCCTTCCCTATGGAAGGACCGGCCTCCACCCCCTGCCGGACATGCTCGTTCGCATCAGCAAGGCGCCCGTTGTCTCCATCGCCCTCATTCGCGGGCGAGCCACGGGCGTCGGCAGCGAACTGGCGCTCGCCAGCGACATGCGGTTTGCCAGCAAGGAGAATGCAATTCTTTCTCAATGGGAGGTCGGAGCCGGCTTCGTTCCGGGTGGCGGTCCGATGGCGCGCCTCCCGCGTCTGATAGGCCGCGGCCGCGCGCTCGAAGTCCTTCTCGGCTCCGATGACATCAACGGCGATCTTGCCGAGGAATACGGCTACGTCAACCGTTCATTCGACGACGACAAGCTGGACCCGTTCGTCGATGCGCTCGCCGCCCGGATTTCTGGTTTCGACCGTCAGGCGATCGCTGATACGAAACGCCTCGTCGATTTCGCCAGCCTCCCGAGCGATCCGGAAATCGGAGCGGGCTGGGACGCGTTCATCCAGTCCGTCCAGCGCCCAGTGGCGCAGAAGAACATCGGCCGCCTGATGGAAATGGGACTTCAGACGAACCCGGACGTCGAAGAGCGCCTCGGGCACTACACTCAGACTTTGGCCGACAACTAGGCCAAAGCCGCGCCCGCGCGTTGGAACGGCAGGTCGCGCGGGCGTACATCCTGCCAGTCGTCCCCTCAGAGAAATCGCGCGGTTCCCAGCCGCGGAGATCTTCCGCACTGACAACCCAACCAGCGATGGAGAAGTCACATGCACAGCATCGAAAACCAGATCGTCGATTCCAGCTTTTCGGCAATCATCAACGCACCGATCGAACAGGTGGATATTCCGAAGTGGTGCTTTACCCTGCCGGAGAAAGAATACCAGGGCTGCTCTCCGGCGCACATCGCTGCGGGCTTCACGACGGCGCCCGACGGCACGCGCATGTCGATCAATGTCGAGACGATCGGCGGAAGCCTGATGGTCCAACATTACCTCGAAACCCTCGGCGAGAAGGATCATCTCGTCCTTGATTCCGATTCCGACGTGTTCACGCCAAATGGCCGCGTGACGATCCATGTCACCTGGGAACTCAGCGTCAAGAAACTCGACGCGGGTCGATGTGAATTCACCAACCGCGTCAGGTCCTATGCAACGGACGAGATGATGGCCTTCCTCGACCGCCAGGGCATCCCCTTCGAGATCTTCCGGACGCAGCGGCAACCGATGTCGATCGCACACAACAAGGGCGAGACTCCCCTGTTTGCCGCAAGCATCGAGCGGGCGGCGCTGAAGAACGCCGCCTCCACGAAAGCGGCCTGATCAACGGAGGAATCCCCATGACCCAACTGTCTTTCGACCGGAATAATACAGGTCTGCTGGTGGTCGATCCGTACAACGACTTCATTTCCGAAGGCGGCAAGATCTGGCCAAGGATCAAGGAAGTGGCCGAGGCGAGCAACTGCGTACCGCACATGCTCCAAATGCTGAACGCGGCGCGCGAGGCGAAGCTTCGCGTCTTCTATGCTATGCATCATCGGTATCGCGCCGGCGATTACGAAAATTGGAAGTTTATCGCTCCTATCCAGCGCGCGGCATGGCATCGCAAGAGCTTCGAGTTCGGCACCTGGGGCGGAGAATTCCGCGCCGAGTTCGTACCACAGCCGGGTGACGTCGTCGCCTCCGAACACTGGTGCTCCAGCGGCTTCGCCAACACCGATCTCGATCTCGAGCTGAAGCGGCATGGAATCCAGAGGCTTATCGTGATCGGGCTCGTTGCCCACACCTGCATCGAGGCGACCGTGCGCTACGCCGCCGAACTCGGATACGACGTGACCGTCGTCAAGGACGCGGTGGCCGATTACTCGCAGGAGATGATGCATGCCGCTCTGGAGGTCAACCTCCCCAACTATGCCAGCGCTATCGTCGACACCACGGAAGCCATCGAAGCGATCGGCCTTACACAAGCGGCGTAAGCTTGCATCTCGGCGGCATCAGCATCTGGCGAGCGTTCGCGGACGCACGCCGAATCTCCCATCAAAATCGAAAAGTAATACTTTTTAACCCTCAAGGGTTGGCATGCCCTTCGCCGGCACCTATGTGAGTTCGACAGCCGACTGCCGCCGATCTATTTCGATCCTCCAATATGGTACAGAGAGGCGGTCATGGCTCCCAATTCGAAAGGATCCACATGACATTCTCCGGAGACCTTCTCATCGGCGGCTCAAACGTGCGTGGCGCGGCTGCGACCTTTTCCGCGATAAACCCTGCCAACGGCGGTGCAATGGACCCGACTTTCGCGGGCGCGACGAAGGCGCAGGTGGAGATGGCCACGGCTTTGGCGTGGGACGCGTTCCCGGTCTACAAGGAGACGACGCTCGAAGATCGGGCGCGCTTCCTGGAAACCATCGCTGAAGGCATCATCTCACTCGGCGACGACCTTATCCTGCGAGCGATGGACGAAACTGGCCTGCCGCGCACACGGATCGAAGGTGAACGCGCCAGAACTGCCGGACAGTTGCGCCTGTTCGCGAAAGAGGTCCGCGACGGCAAGTTTCAGGAGCTTCGCTTCGATCCGGCCGACGCTGACCGCAAGCCTGTTGCTAAACCGGACCTTCGACTGAGAAACATTGCTCTCGGTCCGGTCGCCGTATTCGGAGCATCGAACTTTCCTCTCGCATTCTCTGTCGCTGGCGGCGACACAGCCTCGGCCCTTGCCGCCGGCTGCCCTGTTGTCGTCAAAGCTCACTCTGCCCACCCCGGAACGTCCGCGCTCGTTGGCAAAGCAGTCGTGGATGCCGTCACGGCATGCGGTCTTCCACCTGGTACGTTTGCCCTTTTGTTCGATGCAGGATTCGAGGTGGGACAGACCCTCGTCGCCGATCCCCGGATCCGTGCCGTCGGATTCACCGGTTCGCGCCGCGGCGGTACCGCGTTGATGAAGATCGCCTCGGAGCGGAAGCAACCAATACCTGTCTACGCCGAGATGAGCAGCATCAATCCCGTCATTCTTTATCCGAGCGCGCTTCGTAATCGCGGATCCAAGATCGGAACATCGTTCGCATCCGCCCTAACACTGGGCGCGGGCCAGTTCTGCACCAATCCAGGCCTGATCATCGCCGTCGATGGTCCTGGACTCGATGCGTTCATCGAAAGTGCCGGTGCAGCAATTTCGGAAGCGCAGGCCCAGACCATGCTGACGGGCGGCATCTGCGAGGCCTACCGCAAGGGTGTGGCAAGGCTGTCGTCGTCATCGTCGGTCTGGCGGGTCGCTGCGGGGAAGAACGGAACTTCCTATCAGGCCGCGGCCGCGCTCTTCGAAACGACTGCCGCAGTATTCCTCGGAGATCCCGCGCTGCAGGAAGAAATCTTCGGCGCCTCGGGACTGATTGTTCGCTGTAAGGACGAAACGGAGCTACGTGAAGTCATCGAATCCTTGGAGGGTCAGTTGACGATCGCCCTGCACTTGGATGCCGAGGACATCGCGGCCGCCTCGACGATCATCCCGCAGTTGGAGCTTCTCGCGGGCCGACTTCTCGTCAACGGCTTCGGAACCGGGGTCGAGGTATCCCCGGCGATGGTCCATGGGGGACCGTATCCGGCCACGTCAGACGGTAGATCGACCTCAGTCGGGACACTGGCGATTTATCGATTCCTGCGGCCCGTTTCCTACCAGGACTTTCCGGCGGAGCTGCTTCCGGAGTCACTTAGACGGTCATAAGCGCACTCGGGCGGTGACGAAGATGCCGGGCAGGCGTGAACCGCCGCGTCGGCCCCTCAATCAGACGGGTACGCGGGAAGCGGCTTAGGAGCGGTGTTTTAGGCTTTCGACAAGAACGAATCTTTTGGACCTATCCATCCCAAGGCCGGTATCAAGGACTTGAAGATGCGATCTCTCGTGCTCCTCCAAGACGCCGATCCGCATCCCGATGGCGTGCAGCTCGCACCGGAATTCCGAGAGCTGAGGTCACCCATGTTACGACCTCCGCCACCTTCGGAAGGCGCGAAAGCAGACTTCGTCCGTGACACATTTGAGCATGATGCCAGCACCCCTGTCATCGTGGCGAGGACGACTGCTTGCCGTCCTTTTGAAATCCACGCGTTGAGGGCGATCTGCAATTTAAACTCAGGCAGGGAACGCTCCGGGCGTGGCATCCTGGGGAATCGCTGCGGGGCAATATCGGGGCGCCGGAATGTTCCGCGACAAGTTCGGTATCAACTTCTGCCTCGCCGCCTCATATGCGTTCCAGTCATCGGCGTCCGGAACGGATGGAAGCGTCACCAGCTCACCCATATCCAGGCCCGCGAGAGCGGCGTCCACCGCGTCGTCGGCCTTCATGACGATACTGTCTGGCAGGTGCTCGAGTGACCCCCCGGCGGATTCCCAGAAGGGCGTCTCGACGGCCCCTGGAAGGACTGCTTGAACGCGAACGTTCTTTTCGGCAAGTTCCTTGTGCAGCGAGAACGTCAACGCGAGAACGAATGCTTTCGTGGCGCCGTAGACGCCGTTGAGAATTTCGGGGGCGAGAGCAAGCGCCGAGGCGACGTTGATGATAGTACCTTGCTCCCGCGCCACGAACGAAGGAGCGGCGGCGTAGACCAGGCGGGTCAACGCCGTGACGTTGATCCTGATCATGCGCTCCATGTCCTCAACGTCAGACACAAGGAGTGGCTGTACCGCGCCAACGCCTGCGTTGTTGACGAGCATGTTGATCGATGGGTCGCTGCGAAGAAACCCCTCTATCTTGAGTAGGTCCTCTCTGGCGCCGAGATCGGCTCTCAGCGTCGTCGCGCGGCGCCCCGTCCCGCGAGTAACCTCTGCGGCCACGTTCGTAAGTCCATCCTGACTGCGCGCCACGAGCACGAGATCATAGCCTCGTCTGGCGAGCCTATCGGCATAGATCGCACCGATACCTGAAGATGCACCTGTAATCAGAGCTGTTCCTTTGGACGATTGCGTCATCTAGCGTCTCCGTGCTGAGCGTCCGCGGGCGTGCTGCCCATCCCGACTGTTGGCGTTTGTCGTCCTTAGGGATCGTTCGGATTCCGCCCGGAATCCATTGGACGAAGGTATCGGCGATACCTTGGAAGGGGTTTTCGTGAGCGATCGCAGACTGGAACCGACACCATCGGACAATGGACGCGACCGGTGCGCGAGATCATCGTAGCACCGTCTGCTAGCAGTCCGCAGGGACACACAGAGGGAGAAGGTGAATGACCGTCCAGGAGCGCAGCACTCTGTCTGCCACCGCCGTGAACGACATCGACATGAAGCTTGAGGTCGTTGTGATACCGGTATCCGACGTTGATCGCGCGAAGTCATTCTACACAGGCCTTGGCTGGAGACTTGACGCCGATGTTTCTGGCGCAGACGGCTTCAGGGTCGTCCAGGTAACGCCTCCAGGATCGTCCTGCTCGGTCATCTTCGGCAGGAACGTCACTGCGGCCGTCCCGGGATCAGCGCAAGGACTCCATCTCATCGTCTCGGACATCGAGATGGTCCATGCGGCACTCGCCGCTCGCGGCGCCGAAATGAGCGGGGTCTTCCATGACGCGGGTGGCGTGTTCCATCACAAAGGCACCGATGGGCGCGTCGCCGGCCCCCACCCCTCTCGCGCCAGCTATGGCTCGTTTGCCTCCTTCAGCGATCCTGACGGAAACGGATGGCTTTTACAGGAAGTGACCGCGAGACTTCCTGGCCGCATCGAAGCCACGGGTGCAGCCTTCAGCTCCGCCGCCGATCTTGCAAACGCGCTTCGTCGTGCCGCCGAAGCCCATGGCGAACATGAGAAACGCATGGGTGGGAAACACGACGATGAATGGCCGGACTGGTACGCCGAATATATGGTGAGCGAGCAGTTGGGCGGTCCTCTCCCGATTTGATTACCATTGTGCGTGGCGGCGCTGAATGAGGCCAAGCCGGGACGAGCGGCATCGCGGGCTCGCTCATTTTCCGCTGAAACCGACACCATTGCACAATAGTTGGATACCGCCAGGGTGATGCATAATGCGGTGACGACATCGTCCTCGCAAAAGCATGGAGCGACGGTCGGACGGCTACCGGCTACGACAAGCAAATTAGATGTTCCAGCTTATGAAGGGATATTGTGACGACGCAGAACCCGGACAATATCCATGCAGACAATCCTGCGCTGCCGCGGCATGCTTCAGCCCAGATCGCCGCCGCAGGCGGCGCAATATTTGGCTTTTCGTTAAGGGTCCAGAGAACGCAAGACAGCCACAGCGCGACGAAGGCGCATCGACAATGACGACCGAGCGCGCGCTGGTGTCTGTCGTTGATGATGAGTCGGTCAGAGAGTCTCTTCCCGACCTGATCCGGATATTCGGATGCGACGTCCGCGCATTCTCCTCTGCCGACAAGTTCTTGGATTCCGAATGGGTATCAAGAACGAACTGCCTGATACGCGACGTCGCTATGCCTGGCATGTCCGGTCCCGAACTTGAGGAAGAGTTGATCCGTCGCGGTGACCGAATTCCAGTCGTCTTCATCACAGCCCACAAGGACGAGAACGATCGAATTCCCCTCATGCAGAACTGCGCGGTTGCCTGCCTGTTCAAGCCGTTTAGCGATGTCGCCCTGCAGGAAACGCTGGATCGGGTTTTCGCCTAGGAGACTGTGAGCTCGCGTGCAATCTCAGCATAGTCTGGCCCCATCCGACACCATAGGACAATGTACGAGAGGTGGCGGAAACCATACAGTGCACGAAAAGGGTAGGTCAGCCCTTGAAAGGACATGCATGCAGACGGAACTCGGTCGGGTTCTCGACGCGCTGCCTGGGATGGTGTTCAGCGCTCTTCCGGACGGACGCATCGATTTTGTGAATAGGGACCTGGCCCATTTTTCCGGCGTCCCGATGGCCGAGACAAACGCGTGGGAATGGCCGGTGCACGGGGAACCTGCGGAGGCGTCGATGATCGTCGATAGGTTTCGATCGATGCTATCTCGGGACGAGCCATTCGAGATGGATATCCCAACCCTGCGGGCTGACGGCGAGCGCCGCCTTCTGAGGGTCCGGTGCAACCCCATGCTCAAAGACAGCAAGGTCCAGAAATGGTATGGTCTTGCCAACGAACGTGAGCTTGCAAGCACGGATAGTCGTACCGAGCACGAAACGGACTTTCAGCGCATCGTGGATAGCATTCCTGTTCCAGTCGCGGTCACCACACCGACTGGAGACGTTGAAGCATTGAACAATCCTGCTCTCGAATACTTCGGCATGACGCTGGAGGAACTGAAGAACTGGAAGGCGATCGAGGTCGTCCATCCCGAAGACCTGCAGCATACCATCGCCGATCAGCTCGAGGCCCACAGGACCGCGACCTTCTACAATGTCGAAAGCCGTCATCTCCGTTCGGACGGCGTCTATCGCTGGCACAATGTGCTTGGCTTGCCCTTCAAGGACCGGGACGGAAATATTCTACGTTGGTTTCATCTTCTCGTCGACATCGATGACCGCAAAAAGGCTGAATTGGCGCTTGCCATGCGCGAGCGCGAAGCGCAACTGGTATTGGAGAGCATCCCGGCCGGGATCGCCGTCCTGGCTCCAGATGGAAAGGTCGGGGCGATCAACGGACCGCTGTTGAGGTACTACGGACGCAAGCTCGAGGAGCTGCGCGATTGGGGCAACACGGATGTTGTGCATCCGGACGACATGCCCCGAATGATCGCAGCCGTGTCGGATGCCGTCGCATCCGGATCTCCGTATGATAGAGAGGTGCGTCTGCGGCGCGCCGACGGAACATATCGCTGGTTCCAGGTCACCGGACATCCCTTGAAGTCGGAGGATGGCAAGATCATCCGGTGGTACGCCCTTCACATGGACATCGACGATCGGAAGCAGGCAGAAGAAGCGCTGGCGGAACGTGAACGCGAATCGCGATTGGTCATCGACGGCATAGCGGGAATGATTGCGATCTTTTCTCCGGACGCCAAACTGATTGGCGGCAACCAGCAGATAATCGACTATTTCCAGCGCCCTATCGAGGAGCTCGACAACTGGGCGACGAATGGGATCACCCATCCCGACGATCTCCAGATCTGCATCGACAGTTTCATGGGAGCCATCGCGACCGGAGAACCCTATGACTACGAGACCCGCTTCCTCCGGCATGATGGAACATGGCGCTGGTTTCAGCTTCGCGGGTTGCCATTGCGAAACACGGACGGTCAGATCGTGCGTTGGTATGGCCTGCTGACGGATATAGACGATCGAAAACGTACCGAGGAAAATCTCCGCAGAAGCGAAGCTTTTCTGGCCGACGCCCAGCGGCTCAGCAAGACAGGAAGCTTCTCGCTCAAGCTTGGCACCGACGAGGTCACCTGGTCGGCGGAAACTTATCGCATCTTCGGTATCGATCCTTCCACGAGAGTGACGCTGCGCACGATTCTGTCGCGCCTAGATCACGACAGCTTTGCAAGGGTGCAGCGCGTCCTCGAACGCGCGCGCGAAGGAAGTGGTGACTTCGACTACGACATCACGCTGGTTATGCCCGACAAGTCGATGAAGCACGTTCGCGTCCTGGCTCACAGCGAGCGAAACAAGGACGGCGAGCAGGAACTGACTGGCGCAGTGCAGGACGTAACTGAAAGCCGGCGGGCAGAAGAGACACTCAACCAGGTTCGGTCCGAGCTCGCCTATGTCACGCGCGTTACAAGCCTTGGCGTGCTGACGGCGTCGATCGCCCACGAGGTCAATCAGCCTCTTGCCGGGATCGTCACCAATGCGAACACGTGTCTTCGCGTCCTGGCTACGGAACCGCCCAACATGGAGGTCGCGAAAGACACGGCTCGCCGTATGATCCGCGATGCCAACCGGGCCGCGGACGTGATCGTCAGGCTGCGGGCGCTGTTCAGCAGAAAACCTCCGATCATCGAGCCGATCGACATGAACGAGATCGCAAGCGAAGTGGTCGCCTTGGCATTGAGCGACCTCCAGCGGGCGCGCGTGTCAGTCGCGACAGAATTCGGCCATAACCTGCCACCCGTCGCAGGTGCCCGTGTCCAGCTCCAGCAGGTGATCATGAACCTGCTCCGAAACGCCATCGAGGCTCTGGCTGGGATCAACGACAGGCCGAAGCAAATCATAATCAAAACCCAAGCAGATCCGACAGGTGAGGTCCAGCTTTCAGTGAGTGACGACGGAGTCGGATTCGCCTCGCAGGAGATGGGACGGATCTTCGACGCTTTCTATACCACCAAACCCGATGGCATGGGCATCGGACTATCTGTCAGTCGATCCATAGTCGAAAACCACAATGGACGGCTGTGGGCGAAAGCGAACAATAGCCATGGCGCAACAGTTGCGTTTGCCATTCCGACATATGACGTTGCCGGAGAACCTTGCGACGTTGAAGTTAGAGACAGGCCCCACTCGCCCTTCGGGACAGTTCGATGAGAAAGCGATCAAAGTTCGTATCGGTGATCGATGACGACGAGTCTGTACGAGAAGCTCTACCAGACCTGCTCCGATCGTTCGGTCTGTCGGTGGAAGCATTTCCATCCGCGGAGGCCTTCCTCGGATCGCAGGCACTGGAGACCAGTGACGGCATCATCCTGGACGTGGCAATGCCGGGCATGACCGGTCCCGAATTGCAGCGCGAGCTTAGACGTAGAAATCTACGCTTTCCGATCATTTTTGTGACCGCATTCGCTGACGAGATGGTGCGCGCGCGCCTGATAAGCGACGGAGCGGTGGGGTGCCTGTTCAAACCGTTCAGTGATGACGAGCTGCAGAATGCGCTCCGCCTCGCTTCCCTCGTGACCTGACGGTCCCCTCGCAGTCTCGGTCATGGAGAGTAGTGTCACACAATTCCGGCATTATGGCGCAAGTGCCGGGCGTTTGCTCCATAATGCCGGACACGCTGCCAATCCTGGTTTGGAACATTAAGGCAGACGGTTATGTCGAGTTCCGACGAAGGCGCATCTCGAAATCCGCGGAACCACCCCTGGCGACCGCATCGTGCCAACTATCGCGGACCCACTCTATGTCATCTGGATGAATTGTCGCCGTCCAGCCGCGTTCCCGAAGCTCTTTTGCCCTGTTGCTCAGACTAACCCAGGCAGGATGTCGAAAGGTTTCCAGAGGTCTGCTTCCATACCTCACTTTCCCACAGTCAAGGCGCGGTCATTTTTTGAGTACTCGAAGCAATCTCGTCATCCGAGATGTTGTACCTTCGTAAAGGTCTCAGGTGCTTTGTTACATTGCGAGGCCTGCAGAGGCGCAACGAAGAACATCGTACATACTAAAGTGTCGGCGATACCATGGTGCAATAGTCCCCACGCCTGTTCAGTGTGACCTTCCTCCTATCAACCCTAGCAAACACGCAGGAGGATGCCATGCCCCGTATACAGCCCGAAGTCACACGTCGAACAGTTCTCGCCGTCGCCGCAGCCGCAGGCGCGATGGGTATGCTCCCAGGAACACTCGCCGCTTCGACCACAACCCCCGACATCACACCGTTCAAGTTTTCGGCCACCGACGAGCAGCTTAAGGATCTTCGACGTCGTGTTGCAGCGACCCGCTGGCCGGACCGCGAGACGGTGACGGATGATACGCAGGGTGTGCGGCTTGATACGATCCAGAAAGTCGCCAAGCACTGGAAGGGCCATGACTGGCGCATGGTCGAGACCCGGCTCAATTCCTTCCCGCAGTTCATGACCGAGATCGACGGTCTCGACATTCATTTCATCCATGTGCGCTCCAAGCACGAGAAGGCGCTGCCCATCATCATCACCCATGGCTGGCCGGGCTCGATCATCGAGCAGATGAAGATCATCAAGCCACTCACCGATCCGACCGCCTTCGGCGGCACGGAAGCCGATGCCTTCCACGTCGTCATCCCCTCGCTGCCGGGCTATGGCTTCTCGGGCAAGCCAAAGCAGCCCGGCTGGAATCCGCCACGCATCGCCAAGGCCTGGGCCGTGCTGATGCAGCGTCTTGGTTACACGAAATACGTGGCCCAGGGCGGCGACTGGGGCAATGCAGTTTCCGAACTGATGGCGGTGCAGGAGCCTCCGGGCTTGCTCGGCATCCACACCAATATGGCAGCGACCGTGCCCGCTGATGTCGCCAAGGCGCTTTCGGCCGGCAGCCCGGCCACTGCAGATCTTTCGGCCGATGAAAAGCGCGCCTACGAGCAGCTCGACGATTTCTACAAGAACGGCCTCGGCTATGCGATCGAGATGAACAACCGGCCGCAGACGCTTTACGGCATCGTCGACTCGCCGATCGGCCTCGCCTCTTGGATGCTCGACCATGACATCCGCAGCTACCGGATGATTGCCCGTTCCTTCGACGGCGAGAAGGAGGGCCTCACGCCTGACGATATCCTCGACAATGTCACGCTCTACTGGCTGACGAACACGGCGATCTCCTCGGCACGGCTCTACTGGGACAATGCGCATTTCCCCTCGGGCGGTTTCTTCGATCCGCGCGGCATCAAGATCCCGGTGGCCGTCAGCGCCTTCCCGGATGAGATTTACCAGGCGCCGCAGAGCTGGGCGGAAAAGGCCTATCCGAAGCTCATCCACTACAACAGGCCGGAAAAGGGCGGGCATTTCGCCGCCTGGGAACAGCCGGAGCTGTTTACGGCTGAGCTTCGCGACTCGTTCAGGCCGCTGCGCAACCAAATCTAAGAACCTGGATTAGAAGTTTGAGTTGGGCTCAAAAATTGAGGAGTCTCGAGGCCAAGCATGTCAGTGCCCGCAGTGGGTGCGAGCACCGCCAGCTACCCCGTTATTGAAAGTTGCAGGAGCAGGAAACCACAGATCGAGGAAGTAGCTTTTTGAGCGCCTAGTGGAAATTCCTTGCCTTCACCTTGAGCGTGTCAATGTGGAGATCCCTGACGAAGATATCGCGCGGCCGCGGGACTGGCTTCGGCCCGTCTCGTGAATCCGAGCTTCCAGGGGATCCATGCGCGAACTCGTCACCCCTGCCCGTCGGCAGCTTGAAGTCGATGTCGCGGTCGGCCAGTCCGGAGAGATCGCCGGACAGGTCGAAGACCTGCTGGGCGACGAGATGGACGACATCGCCTTCCCGCTGGATCCTGCCGTTGATCGCCATCATTGACGATCCCAGCACAACCCGCCGGCGTTTCTCGAACAGGCTCGGCCAGACGACGATGTTTGCAGGCCCGGTCTCGTCCTCGATGGTCACGAACATGACCCCCTTTGCCGACCCTGGCATCTGCCTCACCAGGACAAATCCCGCCGCCATCAGCCAGCGGCCGTCCCGCGCGTTCATCGCGTCCGCGCAGGTCACGATGTTCCGCTTCTGCAGATCCTTGCGCAGGAACGCGATCGGATGCTCCCGGAGTGTCAGCGCGGTATGGCTGTAGTCCGCGACCACGTTGTGGCCTTCAGTCATTTGCCGGAGCACTACCTCAGGTTCCTGCTGTTCGGCGATCGTCTTCATCTCTCGTTCGGCAGCCGCCGCAAACAGAGGTAGCGGCTCGTCACGCAGCGCCTTGATCGCCCACAGGGCATCACGCCGTTCAAGCTTCAGGGATGGCCGGAAGGCATCGGCCTCGGCGAGCTGAACAAGAGCTTCGGCCGGAACACCAGAACGGCGCCACATGTCGTCGACACTGTCGAACCCGACCTGCATGCGAGCGGCGAGGATCCGGGCAGCATCGGCGGCCGCCAGTCCCTTGACCATCCGCATGCCAAGACGTACGGCATGTCGGTCGCTGTTGCCGACGAGTTCCAGCGTGCAATCCCAGCGAGATCGGTTCACACAGACGGGTAGAACTTGCACGCCGTGGTTCTTGGCACATCCGACGATCTGCGCCGGGGCATAGAATCCCATGGGCTGCGAGTTGAGGAGTGCCGCACAGAATGCATCCGGATAATGGCACTTCACGAAGCTGGAGGCGTAGGCGATGAGAGCGAACGAGGCCGCATGGCTTTCGGGGAAACCATAGGATCCGAATCCCTCGAGCTGTGAGAAGGTCTTCTCTGCGAACTCTGCGGTGTAGCCATTCTTGACCATCCCGGATACCAGCTTGTCCTTGAACCTCGATACGCCGCCCGTGAACTTGAAGGTTGCCATGCTCTTCCGGAGCTGGTCGGCCTCCCCGCCCGTGAACCCGGCGCAGACCATAGCGACGCGCATCGCGCTTTCTTGGAAGAGTGGCACTCCGAGGGTCTTCCCGAGAACGGCCTCCAGCTCCGGTGTCGGGTATTCGATCTTTTCCTTGCCTTCACGGCGGCGAAGATATGGGTGGACCATATCGCCTTGGATCGGCCCCGGCCTGACAATCGCGACCTGAACCACGAGATCGTAAAAGGTCTGCGGTCGAAGCCTCGGGAGCATCGACATCTGCGCGCGGGATTCAATCTGGAACGTACCCAAGGTGTCAGCCTTCCGGATCATCGCGTAGGTCGCTGAATCTTCCTGTTCGATCTTCGCGAGATCGAGATCTTCGTGCTTGTGCTCGCGGATGAGGTTGAATGCTTTGGACATGCAGGTGAGCATGCCCAAGGCCAATACATCGACCTTCATGAACTTCAGCGCCTCGACGTCGTCCTTATCCCATTCGATGATCTGCCGATCTTTCATGCTGGCAGGTTCGATTGGCACGAGATCGTCCAATCTGTCGTGGGTAAGGACGAAGCCGCCAGGATGCTGGCCCAGGTGACGCGGTGCGCCCATGAGCTGCTGAGCCAGCTTCAGCGTAAGTACGAGACGGCGGTCTTCAGGGTTGAGGTTCAGCTCGCGGACGTTCCGATCCGAAACCTCATCCGACCATGCCCACATTCCCGACGACAGGGCCTTGATCACGTCCTCGGGCAGTCCGAGCGCCTTGCCGACATCGCGGATTGCGCCCTTCGCCCGATACCGGGTGACTGTCGCGCAGAGAGCGGCCTTCTCGCGGGTGTAGGTCTTGTAGATCCACTGGATCACTTCCTCACGACGCTCATGTTCGAAGTCCACGTCGATATCCGGCGGCTCATCACGCTCCTGAGAAACGAAGCGCTCGAAGAGTAGATCGTTCGTTGACGGATCGATGCTCGTGATGCCCAGGACATAGCAGACGGCGCTGTTGGCGGCCGATCCCCTGCCCTGACACAGGATTCCTTGGGACCGTGCGAACTTGACGATATTGAAAACAGTCAAAAAGTACGGCGCGTACTTCATCTTCTGTATGAGATCCAGCTCGCGACGGATCGTCTTCAGGACATCGCGCGGCAGACCTTCCGGGTACCGATGCGGAACGCACTCCCACACATAGTGCTCCAAGGACTCCTGCGCCGACTTGCCCGGGACGATCGCCTCTTCTGGATACTGATAGGTCAGCTCTTCCAAGGAAAACTTGCAGCGATCGACGATCTCCATCGTGCGCCTGAGCGCTTCCGGATAGCGCGGGAACAGACGCTCCATCTCCTCGGGAGGCTTGAGATGCCGATCGGCATGGCGCTCGCGCTCGAAACCAACGGCATCGATGGTCGTGTTGTGCCGGATGCACGTGACAATATCCTGAAGCTGCCGCCTGCCTGGCTCATGGAAGAGTACGTCATTGGTCACGACGGTCTTCACCCTGAACTTCGTCGCCATGTTCGAAAGCTCATGGAGCCGCAACTGATCGTTAGGGCGCCGTCGGAGACAGAGCGAGAGATATGCTCTGTCTCCGAAGATCTCCCCCATCTTCCGGAGCTGGACCGCACATGTGTCGTCGGGCAGATCCGGAACGAGAATGCCGATCATATCGTCGGAATATGCGACGACATCGTCCCAGTGCAGGATGCAGTTGTTCTTCCCTCCACGGGACTTCCCAAGCGTGATCAGGCGGGTCAGCCGGGAATACGCGGCGCGGTCGGTGGGATAGACCAGTATCGACATCCCGTCCTGCAGGTCGAGCCGACAGCCGACGACTAGCCGGATCCCGGTCGACCGCGAGGCCTCCAGTGCGCGGACTATCCCCGCAAGCGAATTCCGGTCAACGACACCCACGGCATCAATTCCCAGTATCTTCGCAGTCTCGAACAGCTCCTGTGCCGAACTCGCGCCGCGAAGGAAGCTGAAGTGGGTGGTTACCTGAATCTCCGCGTATCTCATGCGAAGATCCCGTGCACGAACCACTTGTGACTACCCGTCTCCGTGTCCACGCCGTCGCCGGATCGATAGACCCAGAGCCGTTCGCCCGCATCGTCTTCGACAACGAAATAATCGCGGACCGCGGCCATCTCGGAGTTGCGTTCCCACCATTCGCCGAAGATCCGCTCTGGACCGTCGGCGTTCTTCACCTTCCGACGCTTGCCCCGCCACATGATCCAGGCTGGCGGATGGTCTGGCAGCAGCGCCATCACATCGACCTGCTCAGGCCGCGCAAGCAGGCGGACGGGCCGACGCCAGTGATTGACCCAGGCAGCCTCTATCGGATCGGATGCGGCACCGATCCTCCGGACGGAACGCTCGGGAACGTCGGAAGCACCGGGGGCGACGCGATAGACGCGTTGGCCACGGTTGCCGTAGATGTCGATTAGCGGCGTGAGGTCCACGACCTCGTCTTCGACCAGGGACGACGACTTCTGGGCTTCCTCCAGCGGCTCCGCCATGACCGCCGCTAGCGTCATCTTCTCGATACCGAAGCCGGGTTCGATCTTCTCGGTTCTGTCTTTGAATAGCTTCGTCAGCCAGGCGACATCGCGCGCGGGTTTGGCGGTCCCGGCGCGGATGGCTTGCCGGGTGCCGTCTACCGTCTCGACAATAAGGTCGGCGCGACGGACGCCGAGACCCCTTCTCTGTAGCTCATCGACAAGCTGGACGACCAGCCGAGCTACATACTTGTTGATGGTCTCCGCTGCGCCGATGGGTTCAGCGAACGCCCTGCTGACTTCGACAAGCTCGGCTGTTCGGATGGGATCGATCGGCTCCGGTGTGCGGCCGAACATCTGGTCGAGGCGGCGGCCGACTTCCGGCCCGAAGCGGAGCGTGAGCGGTGCGCGAGGAGTATTCGCGAGCTCGCCGATTGTCTTGAAGCCGAGCGTCCGCAGGTCGCCGACGATCTTCTCAGGGAGCCGTAGAAGAGAGATCGGCAGCTTCTCGACCGCCCGAACGGTCTCGCCCCTCGGTACAATGACGGACTCGCGGCTGATGGCTCTAGCGCATGCGTTTGCGGCGCCCCAAGTGTCGGCGATGGCGACCCGTGTTGTCAGGCCCTTGGCGCGGAAGCGGTTGGCGATACTCGTCAACATGCGCTCCTCGCCGCCCTGCAGATGGTCGGCGCCTTCCGTATCCATGACGATGCCGTCCGGCGCGTCGATGGCGACGATCGGGGAATACTGGCTCAGCGCCCACAGGGTAATGCGCTCGAGCGCCACTGCATCGGCGACGGGATCAGCGTCGATCATCCGGAGACCCTGGAAGAGCGCCTGCGCCTTGGCGGCCGGCATGCCCACGTGGACTCCAGCCTTCCTGGCTGCAGGATCGGCGGCAGACACCCAGCGCTTGGAGCCGCTCTTCGAAATGACGGCGATCGCCTGGTCAACGGGAATAGCGGGATCGGCCCGCCTGATCCTGTCCGTCGGCAGATCGGGAAAAAATATCGATACGACCCTCGGCATCGCAGGCTCCTACTTCGAACTCGGCGCACTCACCCGCTTTCACCCTCATCAGTTCAAGAAACCACCTCGCCCGCCCGACGCCCGGAACCGGCAGCTCCTCGCTTGGAATGACGCTCACCCTCCAGCGCGTGGTCGCGGCAGTCGGCTGCCCGAAGTCGCTGGCCTCGGTCTGCCGTCGCCACCGCCGCACCGCGAGCGCCATCGTGCCGGTCTTCTCGGCAGCAAGCTGCAGCCGCCGGGACGCCGCCATCGGCAACCGGACGATCTCGCCGATCACCGCACCGAGACCGCCATACGAGAGGCCCTCCTCCATGTTGGCAAGGACGTCCTCCTCCTTGTCGGACTCGACGAAGACGACCCGGTTCGGATGCAGGCCCGCCTGCGCCAGGGCCGGGAAGAACAGGTCGGGACGTGTCAGGCACCAGACGATCTTGCCTTTGGTTCGAGCGGCTATCCCCGCCACGAACAGGGCGGCCGCCGCCCCATCGACGGTGCCCGCCCCGCCGCCAGCACACTCGTGCAGCGCCCCGTAGGCCAGTCCACCGCCCGGAAGCCGTTCGTCGATCTGCGCCACGCCGAAAGGTAAAACCCCTCGGTTGCGCCGACTGGGGCTTTCCAGGTGCGCGATCTCCTCTCGCAGGCCGTCGAGGACGGCGTTTGGGGCGACGGCTGGGTTCATGATCTCCTTCGACGGCAACCCGTTTTCAGCTTGAGTAACAGCAATATGTTCTGTATTTGTTCCCATAGCGCAAATGAGTCAATGCACATGTAACCCGCTGAAGTTGAGCACGAATGCAAGGCAAATAAATCGCCAGCGGATTCAATCGGATGACGAGGAAGGAATATTTTCGCATGCGCCGAACGCGGCTTGTGGACGATGCGGCCCCGAGACTGAAAGATCACAAGGTCCCGGTGGTCGAACTCATCTGCCGTGTCTGCGACCGCCATTGCGCGCATGAGCGCAGGCTGTTGGTGAAAGCTTTTGGCGCAAGCGTCAGCTTCGCGGAAATCCGCCGACGCATGGCTATGGGCTGCGAACGCATGCAGACGCCTGAGGGTGACAAGTGCGGGGCACATTTCCCATGTTTGGGTAATGATCTCCCTGATGGAAGCTAGATGATGACAGGCGAAGAAAGCCGAGAGCGGCCGCGCAAGATCGTGCATGTCGACATGGATGCCTTCTACGCATCGGTCGAGCAGCGTGACAATCCGGAGCTGCGTGGCATGCCGGTTGCCGTCGGCAGTCCTGCTGCCCGAGGGGTGGTGGCGGCCGCCAGCTACGAAGCCAGAAAGTTCGGCGTTCATTCCGCCATGCCTTCGGTGACTGCGCAGCGGAAATGCCCGGACCTCATCTTCGTCAAGCCGCGCTTTGATGTTTACAAAGCCGTGTCGTTGCAGATCCGGGCGATCTTCGCCGAATACACGCCGATGATCGAGCCGTTGTCGCTCGACGAGGCCTATCTCGACGTCACCGAAAACCTGAAGGGCATGGAGATTGCGACCGAGATCGCCGAAGAGATCCGCGCGAGGATCAAGGCGGCGACGGGGCTCAATGCGTCAGCCGGAATTTCTTACAACAAGTTTCTGGCCAAGTTGGCAAGCGACCTCAACAAGCCGAACGGCCAGGCTGTCATCACGCCGAAGAACGGCCCCGCCTTCGTCGAGCAACTCCCCGTCAAGAAATTCCACGGTGTAGGGCCGGCAACCGCCGAAAAGATGCATCGGCTGGGCATCGAGATGGGCGCCGACCTCAAGCAGCAATCGCTCGAGTTTCTGGTTCAGCATTTCGGGAAGTCGGGACCGTATTTCTTTGGGATTGCTCGCGGTATCGACAATCGTCCGGTCAAGCCGGATCGGGTGCGGAAATCCGTCGGAGCGGAAGACACGTTTTCGCAGGACATCCATTCCTACGAATCGGCGCGCGAAGGGCTTCAGCCACTAATCGAGAAAGTCTGGGGATACTGCGAGGCCAATGAGATCGGCGCCAAGACGGTGACGCTCAAGGTCAAATATGCCGACTTCAGCCAAATCACCCGCAGCAAGACCGCTCCGGGACCCCTGTCGGCGATCACTGATCTCGAGGAGTTGGTCGACCTACTTCTCATGCCGCTCTTCCCGCCGCAAAAAGGGATCCGTCTGCTTGGCGTTTCGCTGTCTTCGCTGGAACGGCGAAGGGCCGAAACTACGCCGCAGTTGCGGCTGGCGCTTTAGCCGCCGAGGAATGGCTGGAAGGGATCCCGACGGGACAGTGTGAGAAACGAACACTCCAGCTTTATGGAAGCCATCGAACCAAAGTTCCCCATCGCCTGGTAAGGCACATATCCTCACGGTATTGCGGGCATAGACAGTAGCGTCGAACGTGTCGGGCTTCTGTCATTGTGGCTGCTCTATCATTGGTTTCGACGTGCGAAGTGATTACCTCCGGTGTTCCCCTCTCAAGGCGCTTAGGGCTTCCTAAGTGGAACGTAGACGATCTTGCCATTTTGCTGAAGAAACGCCCCCACCTGCACGTCACTCTTAAGGACTTCCCCCTCCACCGTGACCCTGTGTTGCAGCATCTGGATCACATTCCCTGAAGGCGTTTGGCGCAACTTAAGTTCCGCGGTCGAACCATCGATCTGCTTGCTGTTTGTTCGCGAAGACGATGCCTGCAGTATGGAGCTTCCGGCCCCTGCCAGACCAGCGCCGATCGCAAATACATCTGCATCGCGATTTGCCTCCTTGGCCTTTTCCAACTCGCGTCGCAGTTCGCTGTCGATCTCCTCAAGTTTCTTTAGTGCTTGAACACGATCACCGCGCAGCCTTGCCGCAGCTTCCTTAGCCTCCTTGGTCGCCGCGGTTCGTTCGGCGGCTTCAATCATTGTTGAAAGCGAATGACGGTAGGCCGCGGCACTCACCTGCATCGATAAACCCTCATTCAGTACGATGTCGCGCGCGGAACGATGGAGGCGTTCGTTCGATATCTCGGCGATCGTCACGCTCCCTTGTGAACCCTTCGTAATCCAAAAGTTGCGCTGCCCCCCGCGCACATATTCTTGCTTTTCTGACGGCGCCTGTTTGACCGATTTGCTGGTGGCGGTATTTTTGAGCGATATCGCCAACACGTCGACGGGGTTTTGACCAGCACCAATTAGCAGCAAACGTTCCCCAAGGAGGCGAACCGTGAGGTTCGGTGGCCCATCAGTCTGGAATTTGTCCTTGACGTACTCTGCCTCAAAGAGAATTCCTTCGGCACCCGTATCCTCCAGCATTTTCAGCGCATCAACACCCGCCGCCCGAATAGCCTGCTCTGTGGTTGCGTCCAGCCGGTAGTTGTTGATTAAATAGGTTATGACAGAAGCGCCTAGATTTGCGGCGTCTGCCAAAGTCATGGCGCTATTCAATTTCTCACCAGCGCCCTCACCCCGCGGCACCATTTGCGAAACAGGGGGTACCTCTATGGCTTCGGGCGAACTGCTCGTTGTCGTAGACAACAAGCCGAACGCAAATATCGCGCTCTGCACTAGGAACTTCATTTGAACGACCCTCTCACCTGATCAAGCGATTGGATTGTCGCGTCTACGGCAGACAACGCTTGGCGCGCGTACTCGACTTTTGCACTTTCGAGGTTGAGTTCATCAATGAAGTTGGCTACGGGTTGATAGTGCTCTCCGAGCTTCCGAAAAATCTTCGACTCCTTCAGAAGTTCTTTATATTTTCTCTCATCTGCTCTAGTAATACTGGTTAGCGCACTGACTTTGTTTGCTACAATGTTGAGGTTTTGCTGCTCGCAATCCTGCCTTGGAGCATCAGCTTGAGGTTCTTCCGGGTTATCCAGGTCGGGGCGTGTCCACGGATCGTCCTTTTTGACTCGGTATTGATAGACGGACTTGGCGATAGAAAACACTGTGAAATTCAAATCGGACCCGGCTTCGCTCGGGTCGATCTTAAGCTTTTCAAGCTCGGTTTTGACCTCCGGCAATTCGTGCGCCCTCGTCGTCTCCAACTCCAGCACGTCGTAGAGGCGATGAAAGTCAAAGCGTATTGTTCTACAAAACTTCGGAAACTGCCCGCACATAGGACTGCCGGGCTTATCCTGGGGGGGTCTAAATGTATGGAACTGCGCGCAGTTTGTTAGTTTTCCGCTCGCCTGCAAGTCAGTCCACAGTGGATTGAGCTTAAGCTTATCGAATGTAGTTTGGCGACGAGCTTGGTGAGTATCGAGATATAATTGGGTCGATCCTGGAGACAAGCTTTTGACAGCCGCGAAATATTCATCGTAGGCAGAAATTATCGCATTAATTGTAGTGCTGTCATAAACGGGCGCTGCGAGGTTGCTTAGGTTCATCAGACTAATTTCTACCAAGGCGGCGGAGGCCATAACAATTGCCGTGCTGGGTTCCAGAGAGGACTCAGTCTGTAGAAGAATTTGACGGTTTCTCTGCAGTTCTTGTAAGATGTCATTAAGGCGCTCGCGCCGGTTAGAGGCAGCAAACCACAATTCGTCGCTGTCGTATTTATCCCGTGTCGATATTTGTTCAAAGTATAGGCCAATTTCTGCTTTCACCCGCGCTTGCGCGTCTAGTAGAGAGCGTTTCGCTAATCCTTCTTCGAAAATCGCCGGGAGCTTAGCAAGTTCATCGAGTACTGCCGCCACGGCCAGTTGCAGAGATGCTAGTTGGAGCGTCGCAACGCGTAGTTCTTGTCGGATGGCAGCCAGCATGTAGGCTTCGACGTTCCGCCTATTGTGACTCGCAATCATTCCGGCAACGTAAGACCCCACTGCAAGCGCGACAGCGGCCCACGGAAACGCGTGCGCTTTGGTCGACATGGAGATGGGAAGCATTGAGCCGAGGCCGACTGCTGTCAGTTGCTTGAGGAAATCTCGTCTCGTGCTGCGCATTGCTCCACCAACGGTGATCCAGAGCAAGCAAGAAAGGCTCTCGGCTACGCTGTCACCTAGTCACGATAAGGTCAAGCGCCTTGGGCTGCTCGGAGCAGTCCCAGCGGCGGTGACGCTGGTTCGAATTTTGTCCGGTGAAATGGCGCGCCGGACGAGATTCGAACCTACTATCTGTTTCGAACGCAAACGCATGTCTGCTTTCCTGGCTTCGCTCTCGGGAAGCGGTCGAGCCGTTCACGGCCCCAAATCGGTCGCTCCAGGATGCCGGGCCAACGACTGCTACTGGCGCGCAGCGGCCCTTGTAGGTTGGCGGGATTCATCGGCGAATCTCGCACATCAGCAGGCCGCCCGCCGCTTTAGGCGCGCTGCCCTCGCCTCACATGGAAATTCGAACGACCCACGCCAAACCCCGGCACGCGCTGCCTGGGCTATTGCCTGATCGCCCCGGAACACACCCTTCGAGTATCGGAGCCAGTCGATCGCCCAGCCCTGCCTGACCAGCCAGGAATTCACGCTCTGCCCATCTGCCCTGAAGCAATCGGCAACAACTCGCCGATATCTGTCCTTGCCGTGGCCCACGCAGCGGATCGGGCGCGATTTCGAAAGGAACTCGTCGAGTGCGAACGCGGCATCCTTGCCGCAACGGTACGGCCTCCCCGCAGCGTCGTGACATGCTTGCCAGCTTTCCGGAGCATCGATCCCATTCAGGCGGATCCGCTGCCCGGCGATCTCAATTGTGTCGCCGTCGATGACCGACGCTCGACCCACAAACTGGTCTGCTCCGGCAGATACGGATGAGGGAAGCAGCCCGGCCAAGAGCAGCAGAAACAGCAGGATTCGCTTGCGCATAGACTTCATGAATATTCAGATAAAACAGCAGGTTGGAGACAACGGAATCACTCTCTTGTCAAAATTGTTGACATCACCATTTATCAGAACATAATAAGAACATCCAGGTGACAAAAGTCGCCAATCTGAAAAAATAAAGGTGGAGAACGACGATGCAGAAGCATTCGAACGGTGGCGGAGCTGTGCTCATTGGTGTGCCCGTAGCTCCGATGACCGAGCTTTACTGGGGGCCGCTCGCCCCGTTTAAGATAGTCGGGGCCCACGACGAGATGGTGAAGGCGATCCAGGGTAGACCCGACATCCAGCTTATGACGGCAAATGTTCACAACAAGCACTCGGGCGCTCCGTCGGGCAGGTTCGATATTGCAATCGATGTTCGCTCGGGTGACGGATGCGGAATGTACCGCTCCCTCATGATGGTGAAATCGACTGGCGAAATGCATGACCTCGCTACGCCGCCCCTTTGGTACCAGTTTAAAGATCCTCAGGATGTGATCGCGAAGGTCTATAAATTCCTCACAGGCATGCAGTTCTTCGAGAACCTCGACGCCTTCGCCGATCACGCGATCAATCTCAATGAGGCAGAGGCAAGCGGACAGATCCATTGACTGCCTTCCAGCGTCAACCCGACCTGGGTTGACAAACGTCACCGACGGCAAGGATCCTGGCGCTCGCAACTGACGTGCCGGAGGAGGTTCGGGCGAGATGTGCAACTTGTACCGCATGGATGACAAGGACTGGATTCGGAAGTGGGCGATCGATGCCGAGAGCATGATCAACTTGATGCCCAGTTATCAAATGAATCCTGACCAGATGGGGCCGATCGTCCGCAACACTGCCGACGGCCGCAAGCAGCTCGTCCATGCCCGCTGGGGTCTGCCATCTCCGACGCGCGTCCAAGAGGAAGCTGCCGAAGGCCGTGCCGCGAAACTCGCGGCCAAGGGGAAGTCTTTCGATATGGACGAACTCCTGCGGATGGAGCCTGATCGCGGCGTGACGAATGTCCGGAAGCTCAATCTCAAGCATTGGAGGCAATGGTTTGGCGTCGAGCATAGATGCATCGTTCCGGTGACAACTTTCGCTGAACCCGATCCCGACAGTCAGGAGCCCGGAGGGAAAGTCCCGAATGCCTGGTTCGGGCGAGACGAAAGCAAAGAACTTATGTTCTTCGCAGGGATCCACGTGCCGCAGTGGACAAGCGTACGGAAGGTGAAAGACGGGCTGACGACAGACGACCTATACGGTTTCCTGACGACGAACCCGAACGACATCGTGAAGCCCATTCACTGGAAGGCGATGCCCGTCCTGCTGCTGACGAAGGAGGAAAAGGATGTCTGGATGCGTGCGCCCTGGGAAGAAGCCCAGCATCTCGCGCGCCCGGCGCCGAACGACGCGATCATGATCACGTCACGCGAAGTGTACGGATCCAGCATCGTGTCGAAGGAGGGAGAACACGCGCAGGCAAGTTTGCTTTAGTCAGCACTTTAAAAATTGTCGATATTCAACGATAGAACCTGTTCGGTCGTTATTTGTTGAGGGGTGGGTCGACACCGAAACAGACGAAGAGGCTGCACCGCAAGAATCTATAACTGCTCGTTCTCTGTCGAGATCAACTTTGCCGCGCAAACATGCCGCACGCACCTTGAGCACGAGCGCAACGAAAGGCAGTCTATTTCAGGATTTACTTCAAAAGCGAAAGCAAAGCTGTTTTCGCCGTCCAAACACTTGGCAATTCAGTCATTTTCGAATCCTTCATACAACAACCTAGTCTTTGGCCGAAACCTCATTGCAAAGCTACTTGGTACTCCTCACCGTCATACACCTTCTTGAGGAGCGCGACTCCTTCGTGGGACCATTTGCGGGTCATGCTAGACGCCTTGTTCCCGGTCTTGATCTTGCAGTGGTATCGATTGTCCGAGGAGCGGAGATCGACACCCTTCTCGTCCTTGATCCGGTTCAGGAGGTGGTTCGCAGCCTGCCAGTTCGGCAACCCGATCCGTTGAGACAACTGCGTCAGTGTATAGGGGTGGGACTGATTCGGGTTGTCGATAACCGTGATGCCCAGGAGCTTTGGAAGATAGTCCTTCTCGCCGGCGACACGCTCAAGAACATCGTAGTCGACCTGCACGGACCCTGACGGTATGTCGTGCCGAATGAGCTTCATCGTACGAGCTGCGAGAGCGCGGACGAGCTTCGGATTAATCGACGTCAACGCCGACTGGCTCTTCAGCGCCTTGAAGATCCAATCGAAGTCGTTCGTGTGGATCGCTCGGATCCGGAACTCACGACCTTCGACTGCGAAGATCGACTGATCCGGCGGATGCTTTTCGACAGCGTCCGGCCTCCAGATGATCTGGTAGACGTTCGGAATGAGGCCACTCTCGTCCGCGACGAGCTCGCCGATGTCGCGAAGGATCGCCTTCACGTTCGGATCGTTCAGGCCATAGCCCACGATGAACACCGGATGCTCGGCGAAGTACGTCAGCAATTTCGCTGACACGTACTTCTTCTTTTCTGTCCACTCGTCGTAGTCGCGCTTTGTGAGAACGATCGATTTGGGATCGGACACGTCTCCATGGATGTGGAAGATCTCGCCGAAGCTGTTGGTGTTGTATCTGAGGATGGTCTGGCCGCTGATCGGCTCGTAACCGTCGAATATCTGCTCGAGAAAGAGATCGTAGTTGGTGGTGATGATAGCGTGCGGCTTGATGTCTGCCAGCGCCTCCAGTTCCTTCTGGAGCGCAGCGTCCTCGATTCCAGCTATAGGCGGCGTGATTTCAGCTATGTGCTGGCATGCCAGATGTTTCAGGAACGAGTCCTTGCCGACCTTCGAATTAAAGAACTCTTCCGGGAACTCGCCGCGCGCATCCTTCCATGCCCATTCGAAGACCATGTCCGCGAGAACAGATCCGATCGCGACCGGATCGTCGTCGTGCTTCTGCCGGAGGTACTCGTATGTATCGGGACCGTTCGGAATTCTCTGGAATATTGCCTTCAGAAGCTCATGCCAGTTAGGGGCACCGAAGTATCTCCTGGACAGCCCGCTGCCGACAAACAGGATTGGCTGGCACTCGAACTCCAGCAGCAGATCGCGCACGGCGGCATCGGCCTTCTGCCTGTATGACAATTCCTGCTCCACGACTCACCTCCTGCCCAGGATATGGATTCGATATGAGCCGCGGCCGGAGTCAAGTAGTTGTCAACTGGAATTTATGCGCGCCCTCGTTGCGAAGGATCTGTTGCCGGAGTATCCACAGGTGGAGACGCAGCCCCTAGGATTCGCGCGATGTCGTGGAGTGATACACTCAATCAGAAAGCGGCTTACTGGAGACATTCCGCAGCCCGCTACAAGGCCAACATCGACCAGACGGGAGCGTTGCCCCGGAGCGACTGGTGGCGCTACGAATACTGCCAGACACCGTACCTCATGCTCGCGAGCGAAGAGTATCTGGCCCAGCGATGGTTGGATCAATACCACACCAACGTCCGCCTCACATCAGCGGGACAGATCGCGCCGCGTGAGGACTTCGCGGATGAGAAGGGGATGTTCGGCCCCCTGTTCAGCCACCTGACAATGGAGTTCGGCACACGGGGTGGCGTCCCTGCCAAGCTTATCTCGGATGGCAACGCGATGATGAACAGGTATTTTGCGAAAGGCAAACCCACAGGTGTACGTCTCTTCCAGGGTTATCCCGAGACTCTCGACGGCGTGATCGTGAAGTTCGGACAGCGAGAGCACATCAAGAAGATGCTCAATAATGGCGAAGTGCGGGTCACGCCGTCGACCTTCTATTCCCAGGCAAGTTTGTCGAAGGCGATGCATGATCTGGAGAGCGAACGACAGTTCCACCACCCAGCCTTCGACGCTGTCAGAGCTGGCAGGACACGCGCCAAGACGAAGAGCGGCTTCGAGGGAGCCATCGAGGACGGCTTTATCAAGGAAACGGTGCGTTGCCCGGATTACGTCCTCTGGTGCGCTTGCCGTGACATCGACCGTCGCATGCCGGATGACTTCAACGCCGACGCGGCGCTCATTATCCGGAAGCCGGCTGTCTTCGCATCACGGTTCGAGAGTGGATTGAAGAAGCTGTGGCCTGGGGTCAAGATCAAGGTCGGACCCGTTAGCTACTACGACCCGTGCTCGTTCGTTCACAGGAACGAGAGACCAGTGCACCTCAAGCATTTCCAGTTCGCCTACCAGCGGGAGTGGCGGCTGTGCGCCTTCCCCACCGCCAGCCAGATGCCTGCGGCAGCATTTAACATCGAACTGGGGGCGCTGTCGGACATCGCCGAGATGGTGGCGTTGCCTGCGTGATGCTTCAGGCGGGTGGGTTCCGAAGGAGCGGCTGGCTGATAGCGGAATGCCCGATACAATGCTTAAACAGGTAGCATTTTGGGTCCGGAGCGATATAGCATCGCCGCAGGATTGGAGAAGAATTGCGTGAACACTAAGAAATCGATTCGTGAGGAATTCACCGAGAACGACGATCTCGCCGGAGAATTTCAAGTCGCCCTTGCTGAGGCCCTCAGCCGTACATATGTCGGAAAGCGAATGGAAGAAATTCGATGTCCGCTTCGGTCTCAATGGACGCATTACAGACCACTCACGCTTCCTCAGAAGCCTGCAATGGGACGATCCGGATCACGAAGGCTGCGTTCTTGATCTCGTGCGCGAGCTTTTCCATTTGAAGCCGGCCGCAATCATCGACCTCGTCGAACGCACCAACATACAGATGCGCCTCCGTAAAAACCACCGGGACCTCATGGACGTGTGGGATGGAAGCGCTGACCCTATGGTCGTAGCGCTGTCACACGGCCTAGAGGAGGTGGCCGACTCCAGCGCATACATCGATGTCAAACCATACGCTGCAAGGATTCAAGCCTCACTCCCTGGAGACCCGCATCAAGCCATTGGAACGACCAAGGATCTTCTCGAAGCTACGATGCGAACAATCCTCAAGCGCAGAGGGCATGCGAACGTGGAAAAGCTCGATTTTCCCGCTCTTTGCACGCAATGCCTCCTTGGTTTGATCGGCACGACAGCGCCAACGACAGCGGGTGAGGAACATCTCCGCAAGATCGCCAGTAGCGCGAAGGTCATGATCGAAACCGCTAATGAGCTGCGCAACCTGGCGGGAACAGGTCATGGACGCGTTGTCGGTGAGGAGGTCGAAATTCGTGCATCGGATGCCAGCCTCGTGGCCTCAAACGGACTCGTCCTAGCAGCGTGGCTCATCCGAACTGCTCAAGACGCTGAGTCGGGATGCGGCGGGTGATCGATGTGGGACAAGGTTCCCGTGTCTGATTGATGACGTTCGATAGTGGGCGGAGGTTTCCCTGGACAAGGCGCAGCGAAGGTGGCTCGAAGAACGGCGGTCGCAGCTCATCGGCAAGCCGACCGCCCCTGAAACAAAGGCTCTCAAATACACTTGGGTCAAGGACTTAGGTCACGGGATTACTGTGTCCTGCGGCCGGGGCCGATATTTCCGGATCGAGGAGACTGACTTCAAGAAGCGCTACGTTTCGCTCAAGTTCTCGCGTCCGGGATCGCCAGACGCGCACGCGGTGTTCTTCGAATGGGACTCTTCCGGCTTCGTGAGTGCGGTAGAATTTCAGGACGCTGCTGACAGCTACAGCCAGGAGGATTACGAAATGGCAGCCGCCGTTGGACAATGCTGGTCCGACGGATGGGAGAACCCGCTCGACTACGGATCGATCGTCGTTTTCCATCGGCTGGTCATTCCCCATCCCATGCCAGGCTTCTGGGAAACGATGAGGGCCGCCATCAAGCGTGAGTTCTCGCGGCGGAGCGCAATGATGGTGCTGAAGGCATTTCCACTGGAGTGGGAGAACAGGTTCCAGGATCCCGGCGCTCCCGGGAAGGAAGCTTTCGAACGCCGTCTGAAGGCGATGACGAAACACTATCAACGGAACCTCGGAGTTTCACCGATGCCGGTCTCCCCGAGTCTTGGGGAGTGGTTCTGGCTGCCTATCAGGTTCGATGAAGATCCTCAGGAAGGCCCCGAAATGCGGTCTGCATATAGGGTCTGAGGGCCTTTACACCCAGATCGCGTTGACGGAACTCCCTATTCAGGAGAAGAGCCATGATGGAGCTTTCCTCTGTAGTGAAACGTACCGCTTCGCGTGGGGATAGGCATACCATTGATGGGGTCATAAGCTCGCCAGGGGGGTGGCTGGGATGTTTGCGATGAAGTGGCTGGGCTTGCTGGTCGGGATGGCGCTATACTGCTGCACGGTCGCGCAAGCAGCAGAAATCGAGAAGATCGATCTTCCGGGGATCGACGCTCCGCTCATCAGCTTGCGGGGACCGATAGAGCAAGGTGACGGCAAGAAATTCTCGAAACTGTCCGAGGGGCTCAAGCGTGCGTCCGTCATCCTGAAAAGCCCTGGTGGGCTTGTGAAGGAAGCATTGCAGATCGGAGCGACGATCCGGATGTCGGGCTTCTCGACAATGGTCGCCGCCGATCAGGAATGTTTCTCCGCCTGCGGCTTGATCTGGGTCTCCGGTGTCCGACGGTACATGTCCGACACCTCCCTCATCGGCTTTCACGCGGCCTATCGGGAAGAGAACGGCGAGTATCGCGAGAGCGGTGTCGCGAATGCCGAAATCGGCTCATATCTAACCCATCTAGGTCTCCGCATCGAGGCCATACGATATTTCACAACTGCGGGCCCGAACGACTTCCTACTGCTCACCCCCGAGCGCGCGAGAATGCTGGGTATCGAAACCTACAACGTGGATGGGGGCAGCATCACCACGCCGTCGGCAAATCCCACTGTCGATGTCTATGCGGACAGGTTCGTCGCGTATTCACTGCTCCAGTCCAGGTGCGCGCCCTTCCTGCAGCCAGACAGGGCAGCGGTCAAACGCGCTCACGAAGCGGCATTCGCGGAGGGCAACAAACTCGTGGGCGCCGACAAGTGGATCGATCTTTGGACACCGCTTCTCGACGAGGTGAAGGCGGAGCTGAACAAAAAGGGTGCGCTCCTGCTCTGCATCGAGACGGAGGCGCATCTGCGAGGGCAAGGACAGGAAACTGGCGTGGATGGGCCAAGCTTCTCATGCACATCCGCCTCAACGCCCACCGAGGTAACATTGTGCCGGACACCGGAACTCTGGCCGAAAGACCGCGCGATGAATTCCATCTACATGTGGGTGCGAAACAATATCGATAAATCAGTTCGCAAGCGCCTTCTCGAGGTGCAGCGCAGGTGGCTCAAGGACCGCAACGATTGCGGCGGCGACGCGAGATGCTTGAACACCGTCTATGACCAGAGACTCAATGAGCTTCGCGAGATCGACCTGCCAAGCTGAGTGTAAGCCGAAAGACCTCAGGACCCACCGATCAAGTGGGGTCGGTCATCCGTCCTCTCCAGGGATCCTTGGAGGATGAGCGAGGCCAGTGTCGGCATCGGCCGTCCTTCCCGGATCGCCGACAGGCATTCCGCGATCGTGAGCGATCCCATTTCCTCGAGACCGGCCAGGAGACGCATCCTGTCGCCGAGCGCCGCTCGGTAGAACCCGTATCGGAGAAGATCCTCGCATTCCCTAGACGGAAGCTGCCGGCGAACTCGCCCAGCGCCACGGGGCGGTATCGGTGTCCCATGGGTTCGATCACGCTGGCGAACCAGACCGGTGACGATGGCTCTTCCTGGCCGACATCGATCAGGAAAGGACCGCCTTCCGCCGTCGGCGCGAGGAAGTCGACTTGGTATTCGTCGTCGCCAACGCAGCAGCGGTGGCGCGGCGCTCCATCGAACGACATAGGAATCAAGATCAAGCAGGCACGCGAAGTCCCTCGCCTGCTGTGATCGGAACTTGGCGGGGACCATCGCACTTGAAGGTCGCCATCGGGGTATAGGTCGGTGAAAGCGTGACCTTGTGCGGGACAGCATCGTCCCTCCGGTCATTCGAGACTCTCTTCATGCCATCCCTCGAAAACGAAACGCAGAACTGGGCGGCACCGGACGAAGCCGGGAGCGCGTCAGCGTGTTCGAATCGAGTGGCGCGCGGAGGTGTTCATGGGCGGGAACGAATAAAGAACATGCGGGAAGGTGTCAAGGACCTCTATTGCCTTCCATGGGATCGAGATACTGAAGGCGAGCGCGGCCAGATACATAGATGCCTGGGCACCATGCCCCTCTCATCCATATCCAGGGAAGTAATCGCCGAAGACAGTCTGCCAGTCCTCGATCGCTGACCTCACGAAGCCGTAACTAGCGTTGCTTTCAGCGGCAACCGCTTTACGATACGCCTTATGCAGGGCGGCAATGATCTTGTCCGCTTCCGACTTGGCGAGATATGAGGCGACATCATCGCTGTAGCCGGCCGGGTCGGCGACCTTAACCCAGACCTTCCCCCTCATCTTGTCGAACGCCCAACGGGCACCGCTGGCGTAGTCACTGATGGTGACGTCCTGAAGAACATGCCGAACGAGAACTTCAAGGTGGAAGGAGCGAAGTAGGTTCCCATTGGCCCGGTTCCAGCATTTGAGCATCTTGATGAGCGGAACGAGCGCGCCGTTGTGAGCCTTGTTGGATTGGGACCAAAGCTCCACGTGCTTTTTCGGATCGGTAGGGATCCACCGTTTGAGATTGGCATCAGGAATGAGGAAGCCTCCGCCGTTCCGATAGAAGCCCGGCACGACGTCGACCTCGAAATCCGTGAACGTTATGGTCACGGCCTGTCCGTCGGGCTTTATCCTTGGTGTCGAGGGGTATTTCTTCTTGAGCGTGGTCCTTACCGACGTCAGCAGCGTGTGCTGATTCTGGGCCGCGTAGTACCTCGGATCAAGGACGGCGAACACATCAATGTCGGCGCTCTTGAGGGGCGCGATCATCGTGCTGCGGCGATAGGATCCGGTAAGGAACGTATCGAGGACAACGAAGTCCTTGGAGACTGCATCTCGCACATTCTGCTGGCGAGTGGAAGTCGTGCTCTCCTGCAGACTTGAGATCTCCAGATTGGCCTTGAACTGTTGGAAGGCGCCGGCAATGGTCGTGGCCATCGACGCACCTCAGATACCGATGCGAGCGCGTATGCGCTCCCATTCGGTTGTCAGCGTTGGGTTCTGCTCATTGAAGATCTTCGTGGAGAGGAGGATCGCAGCGGTCGATTTGGTTGTCTCGTAGGAGGCGAAGAATTCGATGATCTGGGCCTGAGTGATGGACTTGGATGCCCCCCGACCGCCGTTGAAGAGCCTGTTGAAGTCGTCGAAGAGGTGTTCGCAGCGCATGCGCAGCCATTCCATGCGAACCAGTCGTCCGACGATCTCCCCGCTGAAGATTGCTTGCGCCGCAACGCCGATGACCTCGAGATCGGTGGAGGGATACGCCATCGCCGCAATCCAGACCACGAGATAGCCAAGCGTCGTTATGCGCTGAGACCTCAGCATCTTGCGAACAATGGAGCGCGTGAAGAATACGCTTTCCATGGAATTCGCGGCCAACCTCCTGAGCGGATTCGTCTGGTCGTTATTGTAGTAGCCAATCGTCTCCTCATGCGAAAGCGCGACGCTGAAGCTGTTCGATAGCGCCTCTTGCCGCCTGGCATCCTCAGCCCTTGGGAAGAGGTAGATGTTCTGAACCTGTCCGTGCACGAAGAAGAGCATAGCGGCGATCAGGAACGCAATCTGAAGAGCGGTGCTGGCCTGTGGATGCGCGGCCTTGTCGATGAACAGAGTCACAATGGACAGAATGGAGATCGCCCAAAACAGCCAACGTCCGATGGCGTCCATCATCGCGAGCGGGGCGTAGTAGTTCTTACTGACGGTATCGACCTTAGGCATTCATTCCTCCTCTTACTTGATCACGACGTAGAATGGGGTGCTCTGGCCGACGACACGATCATCGCGTTGCCTGATGATGAAGGCCTCGGCCATATGGACTCCCCGATACTGCAGCCCTTCCCACCGCCGATCGCCATCCGTCGGTTTTTCGAAGCCGCCCCTTCCGCATTTCTGGCCCATCGCGGCGGCGCCTGTGTTCGTGATGCGCCACCGAACGTAGCAGTCGGATGGCACGGTCTGGAACTTGTTGATGCGCACATCGAACCAGAGCCCGCCACTGGGAGCGAGCGCCTCCCCCGAACTGATCCGGTGCCCCCTTCCCTTCAGCTTGGTACCGCTATGCTCCGCAAAGACCTGAACATTGCGCGAGACGGTTTCCGCCATCGGCCAGGGCGGTGCCTGCTGATGTGGTGGCTTGTTGAAGATGGACGGAAGGATTCCCACCCCACAATCGATCACGGTGTCGACAAGTCCGTCAAGATGGGCGGCTGTGTCCATGAGAAGGACCCGTGCGCGATCGGTAACTGAAGCCTCGGCCTTCTTGACGTTCTCGCCCTTTGCGAAGTCATCGCCGAAGACCCTGCGCCATTTCTCAATGCTTTCGGCGCGGCTCGGGGCCTCGATGGCTTCATCGATCCACGTCCGGTACTTGTGCACGAAATTGCGAAAGTTTGCGTACTGGGTGTCGTTCCAAAGATCCGCGAAGTCCTGCGATTTTAGGGACGGGTTCTCCACCCTCGGCTTTTCAGGGCGTTCCTGCAGCCAGTCATCGAGCCGTGCCATGATCGTCTGGAGGGCGCTCGGCGTGTCGGCGAAGGCCGTCGTGTCCTTGTCCCACCACTCGATCCGATGGCCGATCAAGGTCGTCAGCAGAACTGACTGGCAACTAAACCGCTTCTTGATATCGCGGATGTACTTGATCAGCCGCGTTGCCTTCCGGAAGGAGTTGTTGCCGGAGTATCCGTTCTTTTCCTTGATCCAGCGGGTGTACTCGATCGGCTGAGACTCTTCGAATTCGTCGGCGCGCTTGTTGCAGACCTCGAGGGTTCCCTGGTACTTGCGATCCGTCAGCAACGGCGCGATGTCGATCTTGCAATCATCGGCGTAGGTGATGGTGACGCAGTAATCGTAGACGACCGTCATCTCGCCATAGCGCTTGCTATCGCGGAAGACGCTACCGAGTTCTTTCACGTATTGGGCGGCGCTCCAACCGTCGACGGGTTTGACCTTCACGAGCAGGTCAGCGTCGAACTCTCCCTTGTCGACGGGACGGATGATCGTGTCGTGCGCCCACGACCCCTGCTGGATGAATTGAAGGACCTGCGGGTCCCAGTCAGACGCCCTGAGAAAATCTTTGATGGCGTCGACACGAGCTGAGAGCAAGTCGATGCGCGTCTGATTGAGGTTGACGGTATCCTTAAGGAAATCCTTGAAATCATTTACGAGCTTCATGCCTCTTTCCGATCTCGTTCTGGCGCTGCTGCCAAGGTACCTTCTGACCTAACAGCGGGCGTTTCCCAAAATGGTTCACTGTAATGCTTCATTTAGTATCGCTACTCCGAACAAGATGGGGATGTTGATTTCCGGAGTCAAGGCCCATACTGTATAGCTACACCGAACAATAAGAAGCGATGAGAGATTCTGCCATGACCCAGCCCACTTTCGGCAAGAAAATCAAGGAGCTGCGCACGAAGAAGGGGCTGACCCTTGATCAGCTCGCGACTGAGACCGGTTCCTCCAAGAGCTACATATGGGAGCTCGAGAATAAGGACCCTCCGCGTCCGTCTGCAGAGAAGCTCGCCGCCATCGCCGTGGCACTCGGGGTTACCACCGACTATCTCATCGGACGCGAAGAGGTCACGCTCGCTGATGCCGAAGACAAAGCCTTCTTCCGGGAGTATAGCAAGATGCCCGACGATACCCGGGAGAAAATCCGTGCCATGGCAAGGCTTCTTGGAGGCAAGAAGGAGTGACGATCAAGTCGCCGCGGAGCGCCGCCAACAACATCTCGCTAGTACTGAACACTGTCCTCGGCAATGACAGGTTCGACCGTGGCCCTGTGAACGTAGGCGAGCTAGCGCTCGAGTATACGCGACAGATCTCGCCACATAGCCACATTGAGCAGGTCGTCGCGCGTGATCTCCCTGGGTGCGAAGGTGCCCTCGTGCCGGGCGACACGAAGCCGCGGCGCTGGGCGATCATGCATGACCGGAAGCAGAATGCTGGGCGCCGAGCCTACACCATTGCACACGAACTCGGTCATTTTGTTCTCCATCGCCAGCTCGTCGACGAGGATCCGGATTTCGACGGCGGGTTCCACTGCACGAAGGAGGCTGTGGAGCACGGAGCTGGCAGAGACATCGAAAAGGAAGCCAACGAATTCGCGGCGAACCTCCTCATGCCGCTCGATGACTACCGACGCCGCATACCCTCGGATCAGCTTGCGGGCCTCGACCGGCTCGGAGACGCATCGGATCGATACGGGGTTTCGCTGACGGCCGCGACACTGAGATGGCTCGAATACACAACGACAAGGGCGATGGCTATCGCATCCGTGGATGGATTTGCGCTCTGGGCGAAGTCGAGCGAGGCGGCCCTCAAGTCAGGTCGCTTTCTCCGGACTAAAAGCGACCTGTTTGAACTGCCCGCCGCTTCGCTTGCTATTAGCAAGCTGTCGCGAGACGAATCCTTGGAGGGCATTCAGCAGAAGGCAGGCGTTTGGTTTCCGGAGCCGGCTTTCGAAATGTCCATGAGGACAGATCGATATGACTTCGAGCTGACGCTTTTACATTTTGAAGGCAAGGCGCCAGCCTATCAGGACGAGGATGATTTTCAGGACTCGTATACGCAGTTTTTCCGACTGGGGACGCGGGCGTAGACCATGACTGGCTAAGCGGCCTCCAACTAAGCGGTCCCTCGGACAGAGATGAGTTCTGATTGTTGAGAGCTTCATGTCAGCTTTTGACGATCCTGTTTCTGGGGTGGCATTTTGTGTGCGCCACGTAGGCGCACAGGTCTCTAGGGAAGGATTCGAGACGTTTATGGCGTTTTTGCCTGAGAGCTTTAAAGCCTTCCGATATCAGACGGGCATCGACCGCATCTGTGATGCATATCGGGCATCGGCCGATACGATGAGTAAGGCGCTTCGTGACGCTGCCCACGCCTATTCGCAGTACGAGCAAGCCGGTATCGATGACGCGGAATATGATGAGGATGGCATCTTACTTGGTTCCACCGCGCATTCGCTCGCCCAGGCAGAGATGGACGCCATTTTGGCGGTCAGTGTCGTGCGAGAGGCGTTCGTTACAAGCGCCTTTCACTATTGGGAGCGGTCCGCGAGAGCATGGACGAGGCTTCATGGCAGGCGCGATCACTTCGGGATACTGAGTGCCGAGAGCGCAAAAATTTACCCTATCAGTCCGCAGCTCGATAATCTGAATCGCCTCAACAATCTGCTGAAGCACAACAGCCATCGCATAGATCAGACACTCGTTGACACGCGCCCGGATTACTTCGCGCCCCTTTTCCCCTCGGCAAACAATACCTCTCCTCAGAGACTGCGACTGCGTCTCCTCCACGAGCACGTCGAGGAGGCGTTCGATATCGTGAGAGCTTCAGGGCCGACGTATTAGGCCTCACCGCGCGGAATGAAGATGTCAATGGACAAGGGATCCTGTGAAGGTTTCATGCTGGTTCGAAAGGCTCGATCCAGTTTCTGGAGATAGCTTGGAACACAGGTCATTGGACCCACAAAAGGCCACCGAATGCGCAGTTTACGCTGATGCCAAGCAGTGCTGCTTCGGTTTACGCTGACGACCAGCACAGTGCGCGCCAAACCGCTCGCATGAACGATACGCCGCTGGCTTCCTCGACCTTCGCCCAATGATGTAGTCTGAACTACTTGCCCGCGTCATCAAGAACGTCGGTCGCGCCCGCCCGGAGTCCACCGAGGACGATCTTCAACGAGGCGTCCGGACGCCGCTCAAGTAGCAACCCCATTTGCTTGCCGAATCCATAGCACCACGAGCACATGGGATCTGCGGCTAGTACAAGCTCCATTTTCTTTCCTTTCACTCGCTTGCAGGGCGCGCGTCGTAGCCAGGTATGTTCCTCCAGCCGCTTGTAGGCCATCACCAGCCCGCTGCCATCCCAGTAGATCAGCTTCAGCCGATCCGCTTTGCGCGACCGGAACACGAAGACCGTCCCGGTAAACGGGCGCTTCGTGACCTTATATCCCCTTCCTCAGATACACCTTGGCCTCCTTGCTAATATCCATAAGATTATCGATCCCTGAGCTGACATCCCAGACCAGCGTTTCTGATTTTCCGGATGCGTCCGGATACCTAATGCGCAACTGACGGTCGTGAAAATGATTTCGGTCGGAAGCAGCCTGAACTTGAAAGCTGACGGGGACGTTGCCCAAAGCCCTGCCAATAAGCGCGCTCGCTACCTTTTTTTGCTGATGGGGCGGCTCGTATGCGTATTTTCGGGAGTCGCCTTCCCGCCATACCAACACAACGCTTTTCATGCCGACACCGCTTCGCTTCAGTTCTCCAAGGAATTGCTCGAGATATCTTGCGTTGCGCTCCCCGGACAGAAGGTACGGATCACGGATCGTCACCTCTCCGACTCGATCGCGAGCTGCCGCGAACATCTGATTGAACAACCTTGCCTGCCTGGGCTGGAAATCCCAAGTCTTTGTATCGGCAAGTAGGCTGGCGAGCGCATGTTGAGCCAGTCTTGCTTTCCACTTGGTCTCACGAATGGCCTTGGCTTTGCTGTCGGGCAACGAGTTGACGATGTAGACGGCTCCTTGGAGCAAGTCGGCCATAAGTGGAGGCCGATACTCAGTCCAGACCCCGAGTTCGCCGTCGCTGGAAGTCGCCAATAACCTTGGGGTGTTTTGGGAATGGCCGTTCGAATTGAATATCTGGAGCCGACCAGCGCGTTCGAGAAGAGCCAGCAACTCGACGGCTTCGAGACCGTCGGTAGAGAGGCCGGCGAAATGAAGCGTCATGTCGCCTTCCGTGACGATCGATATCTTGCGGTCGGGCGAATTTTCCGAGAGACCTCGGATGAAACGTGCGACGGCTAGCGAACCGCCGCTTCCCTCCGAAGGAAGTATTTCAGGCGCAAAGAAGGTCACTTCAGTAGACCCCCGAAGCTTTTCACCAAGGCCTTCAAGCGAAGGCGAGCGCCATAGTACGGCGTCGTCCGGCACACCTTCGGGAACGGCAGCACGCCCCGCGATTTCATTCATCCAATTGAGAACGGGACGACGATCCAATTCGTCCCAATACATCTGATTTCGATAGTCGCTGAGGCACTGACTGCAGGCGCTTCCGCATTGAGCCGGACAATCAAGTAGAGAGATGGCACGTGCCAGAAGGTTACCGGCGGAATATCGTCCTGCTTCGCAGAGGCGGCGCGAATAGCCTGCTCCGCCCGCCACAGCGTCGAATAAGACGACCGTCGGACGACCATCGTCGATCTGCATCGTCGAAGCCAAATCCCGTCCATCGGCATTCAGGAGCCTTGCTGCTGCGATCCGCAATGCTTCAGCCAGTGTGCGTAGGAACCTAGTCCGGTAGTTTGCAACTACATCCGGATCATCAGCCGTCGGCTCGGGAATCGGCGCATCGAATGCGACGGTTCTGACATCCGTTTCGAACACGTGGCCGAGGCTCACTGGGTGAGACAAAGTCGTGCAGGAGCAACGGTCGCCAGTTCGCGGATTATTGTGTGATGTGGTAACCGCCTTGCCGACCAAAGCGGCTCTTGGCGCAGCCTCGCTGTGTTCGCAGCGCATGCACCTGAAGTAGCCCGCACGATTGGGTCCCCTGTTGAGAACGAACAACTGCCCTTTGGGCTTCACCTCCAAACCCGTCGGCTGTGCCGGCGCGTAGAACGTGCGAACCCTGTCAATTTCGGTTTCCACATAAGCGCCTTCTGGAACGCGAGTAACGAGCCGAGCTTCTTCTGCAGGCCTCTGGCGAATGCGGGAAGATGCAGGATCCCGTCCCTCGCGTTCGGAGTAAGCAGTCATGAATGCTTTTGGCTCTATGAAAGGAGCGCGGTCGAAGGTTCCGCCACCGCACTGCGCGCAGTCTGGCGGAAAGTCTTCGATGAACCGTCTGATTTCGACATGCTGGCAGGATTGGCAGATCCGCGCCTGTTGATCGGGCATGAAATCCTTTGGGTAGCGGACGATCCCAGCGCTCACCCAGATGCGCCCGGCGGCAATCACCTCCGCACCCGGAGCGTATTCGCTGATTGCCATCGTGGCCGCGCGGTCGAGCTGAATTGGACTGTCCGTGGATCCGAACGCCGATGCCGGTCCCGATTGCTGGGTGATTTCAAGTCTGCAGCTATGCACCGGAAAACTGTAGGTGGGAATGACGGCAGCCTTGGATAGCGCCTCAACCAGGAACTGTTCGAGCAAGCGGGTCTGCTCTGCGCCGAGCCTCGCAGCCACGTTGTCACGATCTTGTTGGCGCGCTTCCAATCGCCGATCTTGCAGGGTTTGCCAGCGAATGTGGAAGTCATCGGCAAAATGATCAAGCTGGGATTTGAAGTGACGGGCCAGTTCCGCGTCGCGCAACCCAATTCGACGAAGATCGGAAGGTAGCTGGCCTGCGATCGATGTCGCCTCCCGGAGGGCCACCTGACCGGCTGGCGCTTCGAGGAAGAAATCAACCTGCGCCTTGAACTTCTCGGTCTCGGCGACACCGAAAGCAACTCCGAGCAGGTCGCGCACTCGGGGCGCGCCCGTTCGATCGACATTGCCAATCCTTTTCTCGAGGAAGTGACGCAAAATCGTAGAGACTTGGTGCCGCCTGAAGAAGTCAGGGTTCTCCAGCGAAATGTATGGCACCGCGGGTTTCTTACGAAGGTACTCATCGAAATATCGGAACTGTTCCTGATCAAAATTGCCGTTTCGCGCAACAGTCAGTGCCACAGGGGCGGCCTGCGCGCGCCGCCCTGCTCGGCCCGCTCGTTGTTGATAGTTTGAAATCGAAGGAGGTACGTTGCGGCATACGATCGCCTCGAGATCTCCGAGATCGACACCCATTTCCATGGTTGTCGTGCAGCTTAGAAGGTTGAGATCGCCTTTTCGAAAACTATCCTCGATCTCCTCACGCATCTGCACGCCGATCGCGGCTGTATGCTCTCTGGCGAGACCGGCCTGCGTCCTGCTGTCGATATAGCGTTGAACATAATGGTTCTCGCGTTCGAAAGCTGTTCTTTCGTCCGCAGGCAACGCTTTGAGCAAACCCTCGCATTGCCAAGCCGCGCAATGACCGTTAACCGATCGGATGGTTCGTGTTCCGCATGTGATGCAACGATAAAGAGGATACGCCCTGCCGTCGGCGACCATGATTCCGGAAGGATCGATCGCGCGACCCGAACCGTAGCTTTTAAGAAGCTCCCCTCTGTTGGCACTATGCCAGAAAGCGGAAAGAACCGCAGTGGATTCGGTGTCGCTCAGTTTGAGTTTCTTCACGAGAAACCAACTAAAGCGGTTCTCCCTGGATCCCGGAAGCAGTCCCACGGTCGCACCGGCTTTGGAAGTCTTGCGCTCTACCAGAACCCGATATCTCTGGTCTTGTCCCTCTCCCCAGATCGAGCTGTCCTCCAGATCGAGTTCCTCGTCGAGATTTGAAATGATGCGCTGGCGTCGGAGAATGTCCAAGAACAGGCGCACTAACTCAGACGCGTACGGCCGCGTCGATGGAACGGCAGCGGAAATCGCTGCTGCAATTCTCTCCATCTCGGATGTCTTATAGTCGACAAATGCAAGCCCGAGGGCTTCGATGGAGCTACGTGTTGCGCCGCCACGGCAAAATTCGCCGGTGATTATATTCAGAAGTCTGCGTTTTGCCTGGCGCGTATTGAGGCGCTCCAGAGAGCCGGGGCGAAGAAGTCGAAAATCACCGCCTCCGGACAACAGACGTTTTCGGGTTTCGTCGGTAAGATCGGTAAGATCAAGTGGCTCTGCTACTTTCACCAGCGAAGAGTAAATGGCAGCCCTAATTGCTTGATCTCTGCTCGTCCTCTCAAAAAACGGGGCGAAGAATGCTGCATCTTGTCTGTTGTCAGAAAAGACAAGGAGCCTACGTCCACTCATCGGTTTTGGTTCGCCGTCTCCACGGCTGGGGGGCAGCGCTTCGATTAGCTGCTGTGTCGCTACTGCGGCGTACGCGTCATCACCGGGATGGAGACTGGAGATTGGCTCGGCAAAACGCCCGCCATTATCACCACAAGAAGGGCATTTCGGGAGCATCCATGTCCTGCCGTCTTGCGATTGAATCAGGCCCACGGAATGTAGACACACAGATTCTGGAAGAGCGGTGGGCGTCACGTGACCCGTACCAGGATCGACAAACAGTTGCTCCATGTCCATTTCGCCGCTGTCGTCATCGTCGGTGTCGGTATCCAGGCCCGCAGCAGAGGGGGATATCTGAAGGATCCGACGCGTCGCCCCTGCGCGTGGCTTTCCTGACAACGTAGCTCCTTCCTCCCAAGCCTCAAGGAACGGTTCGCCACAATTTCTGCAAATCATGATCGGAAAATATGGTCGGCCATCGTCTGCCGCGTATGAGCGCTGCGGGCGGAAGTCCGTCCATTTTTCAGGATTATCTTTGTCAAGCGCTACGACCCCGCCCTCTATGCCGCTCACGGCAAGATGATAGCGGGCTGGCAGCAGAGGAAATTCTGCGGGGTCACGTTTTGCGAGAACACCGAGAGCAACGATCCCTCTCAGCGCCTTTTCCCTCAAGTCCGCCTCGGCGTTCGGGAACAAGCGTGATGCGATCCGCTCGAATTTGTCCAGGCCCTGCGAAAGGATCAACGCCAGATCTCGAACGGCCGTGAAGGAAAGAGCTAGCTCAAACAACTCGCTATGAACGTCTGCTCCATCGACCTTGAAGCAATCGTGCTCGGCGCACATCCGGTTCCACATTTGTACGGTCTGGTCCGGCAGGCCGTTGAAATCCTGGATCATGTCACAGAGAAACGCCCATTGGCGCGGCTCCAGTCGTACGTGCGCTGATGCCTTCTCGAATCCCGGATGACGGAGCCGCCTTCCTCGAATTACGGCGTCCTCGGGATTTCCAAATGGCTCTCCGAAAAGGCTTTCGGCGAAATCGACCAATTCATCGAGTCGTTCTTCGTCAAGGCTCGCGCTGGTGCCAATGCATCGAATCTGACCGGGTTTGATACCAAGCCGGGTTTTCAATTTACGCAGAAGAAAGGCGACCTCTATCGCCTGCGCGCCAGCGTAACTATGGACTTCGTCTAATACGAGAAACTGTATATCCGAATTGGCGAAAAGCGGACTGTTGCGCGGTAGAAGCAACAGATGCTCGAGCATCGCGTAGTTGGTGACAAGGATCTGTGGCGGCGTCTCCAGCATTTCCGCGCGTGACAAAAGCCAGCTTCTGGAGATTTTGCCGGGGTGACCAAGCGCCTCCATGAGAGCTGGATTGTCTAAGAGGCGTTGTTCTTCTTCCGCCCGGTTCGTATCCGACTTTATTTGGCCCGTAAAGCGCCCGAAAGTGATGCCCGGATCGCCCAACTCGTTCAGCAAAAGTTTGGCGATCCGGTAGTAGAGCTGATCATTTGCAAGCGCGTTCAGTGGATAGACGAGGATAGCCCTGACACCAGGTTTCTTGTCGTGATTCCTCAAAAGCGCGTCGATTAGGGGATAGAGAAAGGCTTCAGTTTTCCCCGACCCGGTACCGGTGGCGACAAGGTAGTTCGCTTCCTTGCTTCGAGCGATCGCCGCATCTTGATGACGATGAAGTTGTCTTTCGAAAAGCCGGCGCGCGCCGGTATCCGCCATCTTCCGCCACTCCGCAGCCAATATGCCCTCATCGACAAGGCCGCTGATGCTGCGCCTTTTTTCAAAGTCCGGAAGGCTTTCCAGGTATGGCCCCTTTACGAGTTCCATTCCGCTACTTTGAATCCTGCGGCGTACGGCTTCGGCGAGCCGCGGAGCTTTTTCCTGAGAGATTGGAACCGCCGTTGAAATGTAACGGGCGAGGGTGTCACTAAGGCTGTCGCGCAGTTTAAGTGGGTCAAGATCGGTCATGCGGCTTCAGATCTCCGTACTAGCTCCCAAAGGAGCAAATAGAATGCGAATAGGTCGGGGGCGAGCCGGAGGAGAAAGCCCACATCGGAAAGAACCTCCGAAGAAGGCCGTTCAATCTTCATTGTCAGCGTTTCCCAAAACTGACGGCTCTGGCCCATTCGGGCGTGACGGCATAATTCCGAGACGAAGCCGGGTAGTGCGGTCGATAGAGTCAATCTTTCGGATAGGCCCTCGGGAGCCGGGAGTGCGGCCTTTCGCAACTCGCGTTGGCCGGAATTGACTAGCTGATTGAGCCGTTGAGTTCTGAGCCCATTTTGTTCCTGCCCGTCGGGAGCGATCGTTTCAAAACGATTCACAAATCGCTGCATGCACCAACTGTGATGCCTGAGCGTAAGTCGTTGATCCCGGGGCTTCCAGAAGGCAGCCAGTTCCGCATCTCCCGCGGAAGCATTGGCCACGTAAGTGGATATCTCAAAACCTCTCAATCGAGGCGCGCTCTGACGCGCTTCCGTCGCAAAATTGGCAAAGGACGTGTAGAAGATCGGCGACACCGAAAATGTGGCCATGGCATCTGTGATGTTACCCATCTCCGCCAGAATATGAAGTTTGAAGAGCTCCTTGAGATCTTCATCACATCCCTTAAGCCCTTGAAAAGAGACGAACGAAGACGACAGCAGATCCGGGTCGATTTCGATGGGATGATGCAAAGGGACCCAAGTACTGTTCGCGTCCAATGGCATCGGGATGGTCAGGCTTCGAAAAAGCGGATTCGTTTGCTCTGCATTCCGAACAAGTTCTGAACCAGCGCCCTTCCATAGAGACTGACAGGTTCTCAACGCCGATTCTGCTTCGGTAGCATGGCACCGATTCAAAAACTCTGTCGTCCCCATATAAAGTTTCTCGGATAGGCCCAGCTCGCTCAGCTCTTGAATAGTAGGAACTCGAGCGGATATCAGCAAAGGGAACGTATCTCCGCGTGAAGACCTGAGCTCCGACCATCTCTCGTGTCCGGCGTGAAGAACCCAAATGATTCCTATACCTATGTCTGGCCACCCCGGACTTGGTCTGATTGCGAATTCGACAATATGGTCGTTATCTGAACGAGATGCCTGCTTTACCGTGATCTGATCGGCCGCATCCGCAAGCTCTTGACCTAAATACAACTCCGGGCGGGCCACAAGCTCGCTGGTTACAAGATCGGAAATCTCGACACGAATCCCGGCGATCGGGACACGCAGCCTGAATTTAACCGATGTGCGACCCTTGCCGCGGTCTCGCTCCACTGAAAAGTCGCTAGGCGTTGTCGATGCAGAAATCCGGACTAGCGAGCGTACGGCGTTGACGTCACCGTCCGGCCAGAGGTTCACGTGATCATGAGGAGCGGGCGTGGCAAGGGACGCCAACGGGATTCGACGTGTCCCGCTTCTTCCGAAAGCCCCGGGAAAGACCGTTCCTCGAACGTCAAGTGCCGCATTGAGATCGTCGCTCCGGATTAGAAGTGAGGACGTGGTGTTGGGAAGAACCGGTAGCGACGCACCGTGTTGCACCTCCCTCTCAAATCCATCTTCGTCGACGATCGAAACCGTGGTGCCGGGGCGGTAAACAGCAAACGACTTGGAGTCCGGCGCTCCGGCGTGACTACCGAACACCACGGTTGCTAAGCGATAGCTCTCACTCAGATCCAGGTGGAGCCGATTATTGTCTACGACGAGATGCTGGCACTCTTTTATTCGAATATTTCGTGGGATTGGCCCGTCGAATTTGACACCATCGATTAGACTTCGCAGGCCTGGCCATATCCACGTGCTTGATCGGAACAATACGCGGTTTCCCGCGCCAAACCCGACCGAGACCTGCAAAGGCCCCGCTAGCCCGGCCTGAAGCTTTTCAAGTAGCGGAATTTCAACTTCCGCTCCCTCCGGAATACTCAGAAATTGGTCGCTCGCAAACGAAGGGTGTGAAAGCTGGAGGACCAGGTCGCCTTCCGGCCTTCCGTTGGGGAAACGAACGACCAGCGACGAGGGCATGCCAAAGAGATCACCAGCGCTGCCGCTTGCGATCTTCTGGGCATTGATCTCCACCGCGGGCCGCATGGGTGGCTTTAACTGGACGGTCCGGCTTCCCGCGTTCAGTTCAATACCAGAACCCATTGCCATGATAAGTGCGTGAGCCGAAGATCCTAGCTCGAAACTCATCGAGCCGTTGGCGGTGAACTGCCGTCGTCCGACAATGGCTACTTCGGTGGATCCTATAGAGGCGGCGATATGATCAAGCTTGTTGTTCAGCACTTTCAACTGACTGCCGGAAACCGGGTCAAAGAGAAAAATCGGTAGCTCCTCAGAAGGCAGCGAGAGAACGAATTCGCCCTCCCTGTCTTCTCTTGTCCAGGTTATTTCCACGGGCCACGGAGGTGTTAGATGGAGCCGCCGGCCAGGTCCAACCCACTTTCTCCGCCCATTGAAGGCGACATAGACACCGGCAGCGGCTGGGGCGGCGAGCACGAGGGAATCCTCGACAAAAAGGAGGCGGACCGGTTCATCAAGCGAGGCTCGACTGAACTTTCCAGACTTCTCTACGCCATCCACCTGTTCCGCAAAAGCCGCTTCGATCGTGCTCGTGGCATGGATTCCCGACCGTAGTCTTGCATAAAGCTGGGAGTAGAAAGCGCTCTCATCCCAATTCACGATATTTCGAATTCGGGTTAGCCCCGGGTTTGCAAAGTCGACAGCTCTTCGCTCCCAAGCCTTCAGGCGTTCAGTGTCATCATCTACAGGGGTACCTATAACGGCTTCAGCTCGTACGAACGCCTCAGCTAGGTATTTGAGTTGATGCAATGCAACACCTGACTGGACGATATAATCGTCGACATGCTGTCGCCCGTCGCCGCTCGCTACCGTGAGCCCAAGCTTGATGCACGCCGACCTGAATCGTTTGTTTAATTCCGGCCGAAGTGTTGCCGGAAAGCCAGACAGTCCAAGAGACTTGCAGATCGGTTCATAGATGCGATGAGTCTCTGACCCGTAGTCGTTGGAGAGAGCTTGCACCATCAGCCAGCAAGTGGCGGCAGGGAACTGTCGAATGATGGTCACAGCTTTTTCCGGGACGCCGCCTATGATCCGGGGTATCTCCTTTTCGATGAATTTCCGGTCCCGATCTGTGATTGGAGCATGGGCAATAAACGGGGGTGCCCCTGCGGACTTGAGAGCGCGACGCAATGCGAGCTCTGCGGCGTTTAGCTGTATCAGACTGTTATTCATAGAACTTTGCGACGCCCCCCGGTGTCAGATACAAGACGTCAACTCCGCCTCGAGATAAATCCATCAAGGGGGTCTCAATCGTCACTTTCTTATTTAAGCGTAAAAGATGCGGTTTGCTCCTGGAAGCGAGAGCACTGGTTGCAGAACGAAGATATTCAATCGTCGGCCAAGCTGGCGACCGCACACGTTCGCTGCACTCCAGGTTGACGTCCTGCATCTTCGAGCGCGGGGCAGGATTCATTTGACGGTAGTGTCCCTGCCCTTCCGGACGAGCATCCAAGGATACACGATCTCCTTTGGCATCTGCCCACGGAACCTGTAGCCTTCGTTGATTATGTGCCAGGCCTGACCACCAAACTTGCCCATGCCCGGGAGCGTGAACAACTTTCGATCGTTCTCCAGACTTTCCCAAAGCGTCCAGATCAGTAGGTGTTCGATTTGCTCGAGGGCGGGCTTAATACGATCCACATTCTTAGACTGTTCCTCATCGAGAAAGGCATAACTCAAGCTTGTTTCGCCCCGTCGGCTTGCCAAGTCTCTCGCTTTCGGATGATTTCTAAACCGATTCGATGGAGTCGCGGACAGACCGATATAGCAAATCCGGTCGCGCCGCTTCATCGAGTGATGGTTTCGCATAATTGCGTAGAGCAATGGCCGATCATCATCAAAGAATGGTCTGCAACTGATCTTGTCCAGTATCTGGGGCTTGGACCAGAACAGTGTGGCCTTCTTATAGAGGGGCCGATTTGCTCTGTTTGTTAAGCCTTCGAGCGTGTTGCCGAAATCGGCCGGCTCGAATCCTGGAATGTAATTCACGATGGGCTCCGATAAATAACCTGGATACCGAATAATAAACCTGAAGCTGTAAATCTTTCATTATATTCCGAGAGCCGCGGCTGACCCGCGCAGACCGCAGTGGCAGATGCAAAGAGCTTTGCGAGACTTGGATCGGTCGTGCATGGTTCAATTAAATATAACGGGTTTTGTGCCGAAGGGAGGATCGCCGTGAGTGCATTGCGTGAGATGTTTAGTCGGGCATTGAATGAGTTCCTGAAGGAGGAACGCGCGTTAATTGCAAGCAACGCCGCCGAGCGTGCTTGGTGTGGGCGTTTGGCAATGAAGCTTGAACGGGGGATAGAACGGCAGCATCTCCAAGGATACTACGCTGACGTAGATTACAATCGAAAGCAGAATGGCCAGTTGAAAACCATTAAAAACGGGAACGAGAAAGTCATCGTGATCGTCACAGACATCATCGTGCACAGCCGAGGCGAACTTGCTCCGCGTGACAATCTCGTAGCGATAGAGATGAAGAAATTTAGACGTCCACGTGCGGAAAAAGCCCTGGATCGCGAACGGCTCGCCATTTTGACTACGCCTCCCGAAAGAAACGAAATCTACAGTGGGGACGGCGGTGTCACGCATCCCGAACACGTTTGCGGCTATGAACTTGGCGTATTCCTCGAAATTGACCCAACTTTGATGAAGTATTCGCTTGAGCTTTTCGAGTCGGGTAGCGTTACAGGGTTTGCCAGCGGCAGTTTCTGACGTCCGCATCGTCCTTTTCATCGTGTGGCATGCCAGCCTCCGTTTTTGAGACCGCTCTTGCGAGGACGTGACCGATCAGATTCGCATCTGTCGAAACGCGATTTGGCGTCAGCACACCACATGGCGGGGACCAGTTCAATGGAAAAGGGTTGGTTTGTCCCACTCACAGGCCTGGGGCGCGTAGGATCCGCGACATATCGAGCATCCCACCCCCCTGGATTTGAATCCTCCACGAAAGGCTCATCCGGATCCAGCCGGTGCGCAACCGCTTTTGCTTGAGCCATTTATCTAGTCTGGGTCTACAGCCCGCTTCCTAAGGGGTTCTCTGCGTTTGCCTTGACCCACGATTTTGCGTCCGACCCGGCGGGACTCGAGTCCTGTTTTCGACGGTGCTGCACCGAGCCTTTCGCCGCCGTGCTCCGATTTATTAGTCGGGCCGACGTTGCCAGCTTTGCCCTCATCGTTCTTTTCATCGTTTGGCATATCGGCCTCCGACATGGTTGCCTGCGAACTCATCTAGGATTCATCGCAGTGCCAAAGTGGTCACCATCGACGTCGCGGTCCCGCCGAGATCACCTCTCCCAGGTGGCGTGTGTCGACGGATTTAAGCCGCCTTCGCCAATCCACCGCGCTCAATCTTCACCATACGATGGGTCACCACATCGGCTGCCAGTGCAAGGACTCGCTCGCGTTCCTCCGTCATCATTGAAAGCATGCGCTCGTACTCCTCTCCGATAATCTGCGAGACCTCCACTTCCAGCCGTTCGGGCAGAGGCTTGTCGGCGAGTTCCTTGACGGTGCCCATGAAGACTGGCGTTTTGCCCAAACCGTAAGATCCAACCATCCGCCGAGCGACAGCCGTTGCTCGCTCGACATCGCTGCCAATCGTGCCGCCAGAACCGATGGACGGGTCTCCAAACACCGCAACCTCTGCAGCCATCCCGGAAAGGCTCACCGCTATCCGGTTGCGCAAAGTCGTGGCGGTTGGGAAGTAGTCCGGGACCAGATCGTACGTGGTTGTCCCACCGAGGAATCCGTCCAAGCTCGGATCGAAACTGTCCTTGATCTCGATTATCGCACCGGTCGCATGCCCGAGCGCTAGTGCTGCCAACGCATGTCCGGACTCATGGACCGCGAGCCTCAGGCATTGCTCCGGCGTATAGCGCAGCTTTTCCGGAAGCTGCGCTTCCAGGTCACGCAGCTCAAGTTCCCTATCTTCACTCCTTGCTGTCCTTAGAGCATCTCGAACCAGGCGTTCGAGATCCGCACCCGCCTTCCCATCGAGATCCTCGGCAATATCAACCAAGGATTCGAGCGGCAGGACACCACCAGTATGATGGTTCAGAATTTCCGCACGCGTCAGTTTGTTCGGCAACGAAAGGGTGAAATGGTCCTCAATCCTTCCGGCACGCAGGATCGCGGAATCGATCCAGTCGGGGTAGTTCGTGGCAGCCACCACTATGACTCCCTCCCCAAGGCCCGACAGGAGGGTCAGGAAATCTGTGACAACCACCTGCCAATATTGATCGCCGTGATGTCCGGAAGGACGGGCCAGCCTCGTACCAATTGCGTCGACTTCATCGATGAAAAGTACGGCGCCCTTTGCGTCATTCACGTTCTGGAAAGTCGTTCGCATCGCCGCCAACATATCATCCAACGTGCCGGTCGATTGCCAGGCGCCGACCGTTGTGGAAACCAGCCTCATCCCCAGGGCGGTTGCAAGCGCGGAAGCGAATAGAGTCTTGCCCGTACCGGGTAGTCCCGAAACCAATACTCCGGCTCGGGCGAGCTTCCATTCCAGCGTCCGTTGACGCCAGCGAGATACATTCTCCATCAGATCCCTCGCCCAGGGCTTAACCTCATCGTAACCGGGCAGGTCGAACAGATTGGGGCCGTCAGTTTCCAGCGTGTCGAAACCGTCGATCTCTTGAATCTTATCTTCGGTAAAAGTTGGCTTCAGAACCGCCGCTAGCAAGACGTTCTGAGGCCGCTTGATCAACATGGTTGCAACGCTGTCCGAGAACGGCGCTTTACCTGAAAGGCGCCGGACGGCGTTGATGTGCTGTGCTGTCGGTGGCTCGACAAACAATACTGCGGTGGCCGCGAAGCGCACGTCTTTCGGAACCTCTGCGATATCTCTGGCGATCAGTATGTCGAGGCCCTTCAGATTGAATATCGATACCAGCATATGGGGAGCGCCCTTCTTCCGGGCGGGGTTCGCGAGGCGCACTCTGACCTCTTTATCCACCCAGTCATCGCGTGCAGCACCGATGATCGCAAAGGCGGCTGCTTCGTATTCCTCAGTGCGATATCCCTGAGGAACAACGAAGATCAGGAAGCCATTGACGCCATACCGCAGTCGGCCGATCGCTCTCGTGGCACGAACCAAGCCACAACCTGCTAGGAAAACACCTGTATCCTTTGAAAGCTTTTCGTTTCGGGCCTTCGCATTCACGAACTGCATGCTAGTTCCCCCTGCCCTGATCGCGCTTGGACAGGCGATACCAGTTGTTCATCGTCCGCGCGATGCCGCGATCGGGATCCAAGTAGAAGAGCTGACTGGTTATGATCTCCTTGCCGTCGTGAAGACGGGGATGGCCGCTCACGATCCCCGATAGCGCGTAGGCGCGTCCGAGAACGGCCCGATAGCTATCCAGTAATGGCGCATTGGCAATGCTGCCCCTTTCGATTTCGCCCGCATTCGCTCGGCGAATGTCCTCCAGCAGGCGCTCTGTCGCTTGGCTGTCTATCCATTGGAACATGGTCATCCCTCGTTGACATCGATTCGTCCGCGACAGCATCGCCGCGGCCTCATAATGCGACTCAATGGTACTTTTTGACCGATCGGAAGCTTTTTTGTGCCATGGAATGGTACGTGTCAACTATTATTTGCGCGGTGAAGGATTTGATGACACTCAATCCTACATGAGACCGCCGCCCCGTCTTCTCTTAGCTGCACGGCTACTCCTTGGTCAGACGCAGGCCGAGGTCGCTGCCGATTCCGGGGTAAGCCCGAAGTCAATCTTCAAGGCAGAGAACGGAACCGCTGGCATCGTGAGCGTCGAAAAGCTGATGCGCCACTACACTGCGAAAGGTGTGTCGTTCATCGAGCCGGGTCCGAGTCCGGGGTGGGGAATCCAGACCGATTTTATCCAGAAGGATTACGACTCAGAGAGCGCAGCGCTCGGTCAGTAGCCATCCCGTCCGAATCGCAGACTTGCAAACCGCTCCACGCCCCACTTGTTGCATCCGCTCCAAATAGACGGCTTAAATCGGCGATGTCTCTTTCTCCTAAGCAAAGTCTCAATTCGCTGGGCTGGGAGTTGGCGAAGCGCTAATGGCGCGACCGATGGCGTGGCTCTAACCCTTTGATATTTAAACCATTTGATATTTACCGGCGCGACTGAATGCGATTTTGAAGCCGCAATTCGTATCGAGAAAGTCCTCGTTGGCTGCAGAGTTCCAAGTAGTTGGTGCCGGCATCCTTTCCGCCGGCGGATGCGCCCTATGAAACGGTGCCCAACCGCATCAAAAAAAAAAGCGATTCAGGCCTGCTTTGAGACCTTCAGAAGCAGAACCGGAGAATGCTTTTGCACGAAACCGAGGGAGTTATTTGATGAAATAGCTCGATATTTTTCACCAACCCCTGCACCAAATATGATAGCGAAAACAAAGGGGTGACCTACAAGGTGTATCAATTTTTTCGGTGAAAAGATCATTTTGGACTGATCCTATAACAATGGTGTCGCCATCGACCGCCGGGCGCACCGCGATCATTCAATATCTCTGATGCTATCCATAAGTTCTATTCGTTTGAATGATGAGTTTTCAAAGCCCATATTGGGATCATGGACATGGACGAACCTCCCATTGACGACCATGCCCCTGACCCAAGAAAGGAACCGGAAAATGACCACGCTCACCTATCGCGGTGGTGGTAAGTCCCTCACCTCCAGTGAAAGCCGCTTCGATCTGGCACATTATGCCCGTAAGCTCGTGCTCGCCTGGACGCGCTGGCAGACGGCCCGCGAAATCGAAGCCATGCCCTTCGACATTCGCAAGGACATCGGCTGGCCGAGCACGGACGACAGCAAACACCGGACCATGTAATGAATGCGACATTCCTCCCAAAATAAGGGCGGCGTCTGCGTTGTGCAACGCCGCCTTTTTCGTCTCTTGACCCCGTGTTTTCGACCTGTTTTCAGCGTTGAATTTCAGTCGCCTATCAGCCCGTCATCTGCCCTATCCGCGGCCATTCCGGTAGTTTGACCAGCCAAATCGCGGGCGATGTCGCATATTTGCTCTTCCCGGCCGCATTTTTCCATGCCAGTGTCGCTTTCAGGACATCGGCGCGACGCATTCCGCGCAACGAATGTGTCATCGCCCCTCGAGCATGGATTTCGCTATGAACAGGATGCAGATCAAGAAGCGTTCGGTAGTCTTCTTTATGGTACCGCAATTCACCATGCTGCCCTTTTCGGCGGCCGTGGACACCTTGCGCATCGCCAATCGCATGCTCGGCTATCAGGCCTATACCTGGCGGCTGACCTCCGTCGATGGAGAAAAGGTCTATTCTTCCTGCGGCATCGGCGTCGAGGCCAATTCCTCGCTTGCCGAGGAACGCCGTCATCTCGGCGGCGAAAATCGGCCGGGCATGGTGCTTGTCTGTTCCGGCATCGATGTCGAGCAGTTCAACAACAAGTCGGTCAATGCCTGGTTGCGTGAATGCTACAATCGCGGCGTTGCCGTCGGCAGCCTCTGTACGGGCGCGCATGTGCTTGCCCAGGCCGGCCTCCTGAACGGCAAGCGCTGCGCCATCCACTGGGAAAACCTGCCGGGCTTTTCGGAAGCCTTCCCGCAGGCGGAGGTCTATGCCGATCTCTACGAGATCGACGGCAATCTCTACACCTGCGCCGGCGGCACCGCCTCGCTCGACATGATGCTGAACCTCGTCGGCGAAGATTTCGGCGAAAGCCTTGTCAACCGTATCTGCGAGCAGCATCTGACCGACCGCGTGCGCAACCCGCACGATCGCCAGCGCCTGCCGCTGCGCGCTCGCCTCGGCGTTCAGAACGCCAAGGTGCTGTCGATCATCGAGCTGATGGAAGGCAATCTCGCCGAGCCGCTGTCGCTGATCGAGATCGCCGATGGCGCCGGCCTCTCCCGCCGCCAGATCGAGCGGCTGTTCCGCCAGGAGATGGGCCGCTCACCGGCCCGCTACTATCTGGAAATCCGCCTCGACCGTGCGCGCCACCTCCTGGTGCAGTCCTCGATGCCAGTCGTCGAGGTCGCCGTCGCCTGCGGCTTCGTCTCGGCCTCGCATTTCTCCAAGTGTTATCGGGAACTCTACCATCGCTCGCCGCAGCAGGAGCGCGCCGAGCGCAAGATGACCATGGCGACCGCACGCCAGGCGGTTGCGGCCTGAGATATCAACGACGTCATGCTCGGGCTTGCCCCGAGCATCTACCACCGGCTGATACTCAGCAGATCCTCGGCAACAAGGCCGAGGATGATGGCGGGAGACTAGAAGCGGCCTACTGCGCCGCCTCTTCCGTCATCCTGGCGTCGGAATAGACCTGGTTGCGGCCCCTGTGCTTGGCCATGTAGAGGAACTGGTCGGCAGCGTTGAGGTAATTCTCAAAGGTCTCGTAACCGCCGATCTCGGCAATGCCGATCGAAATCGTAACGCCCAGTTCCTCGTCGTCGGCCGTGACCTTCAGTCGCGAAATGTCCGAGCGGATCTCGTCGCAGAGCTTGGTGGCGGCAGCGGAATCCATCTGCGGAAAGAGGATGGCGAATTCCTCGCCCCCGAGCCGCGACAGAAGATTGTCGCTGCCCTCGAAGATCGTAAACAGCCTGTTTGCGACAGCCTTCAGTACCTTGTCGCCGATCTCGTGGCCATAGGTGTCGTTCAGCCGTTTGAAATGGTCGATATCGAGAATGGCGACGGAACTCGGCACCTTCAGCCGCAGGCACTCATTCACCAGCTTCGGGCCATTGTCGTAGAAATAGCGGCGGTTATAGAGACCAGTCAGGTAGTCGCAGGCCGCCGCCGCCCTCAGCTGCCGCATCTGCGCCAGCGTTTCGGCGTTGTTGGCGATGCGGCATTGCAGTTCCTCGGCAACGAAGGGCCGGTAAACGAAATCGCTGGCGCCGGCCTTGAGGAAACTCGCCGAAAGCATGCGGTCGTTGGAGGAGGAAACGCCGATGACTCGCAGCCTGTCCGAACCGAAACGATGGCGGATGCGCCGCGTCAGCTCGTAGCCGCTCATATCGGGCATGTGGTGATCGGTGACGACGAGTTCGATATCGCTGTAGGCCTCGAGCGCTGCCAGCGCCTCAAGCCCCGAATTTGCCTCGACGACGAGATATTGCTGTGCCTTCAACAGGTCGACGAGCACCTGGCGCGCCGAGACGACATCGTCGACGACCAGCACCCGCGTCTTGCGGTTGGAGATCGCCCGCCGGACGGTGGCAACCAGATTGTCGAGTGCGAATTCATTGTCCTTCAGCACGTAATCGATGACGTTGCGCTCCATAATCTTGTTGCGCGTGTTGAGATCGAATGTCGCGGTGAAGACGATCGCCGGGATGTCGTGCTCGATCGTGCAGTCGAGCGCTTCACCATAGGGCGAATCCGGCAGGTTGAGATCGACGACGGCCATGGTGTAGCCGTGACCGTCGTCGGCAAGTTCCTTGCGAAGTGCCTTGAGAGACGGGCAGGATTTGACCGCAAGGCCGAGCTCTGTCTGGAACCGGTGACAGAGAACGGCGGAAAACATCCGGGAATCTTCAACCAGAAGTATCTTGAGCCCGCCGGAGCGCAGCCCGATGCCATCTCGCTGGAAATCCGCTTGAAAAGCCACAGCCCCTACTCCCCGATGCGTCCGATGGGCTCGACTCGGCCCTTTCCCCGGCGGGGACGATAACCGAGAGGCGTGTGCGCGTGAAGGGGACAAATAACGGCGACATTACCTGTAATTGCAGAAATTCTGCGACTGTCCCCGACCGTGATATCCGGCCCCCTGGCGATACCGATACTGGAAGAGCCGTCAGGCAACCGCCCGCTCCTTGCGCATCGATTGAATCTGCAGCAGCGTATCGAGGTTCTGGTTGACGCGGCAGTAGAACTCTTCGTCGATGAAGGGACGCAGCATGAAATCATTGCCGCCGGCCTTCAGGAATCGTGCCGAAAGCAGCCGGTTCGAAGAGGAGGAAACCCCGATGATGCGCAGCTCGTGCGAGCCGATATTGGCGCGGATGCGCCGCGTCAGCTCGAAGCCGTCGATGTCGGGCATATTGTAGTCGGTGATGACAAGGCCGATATCGCGGTTGGCCTTCAGGATTTCCAGCGCCTTGCCGCCGCTCTCGGCGACGCTGACACGGAAATTGTAGCGCTTCAGCCGGCTCGACAGCAGGGCGCGCGCAGTCGCACTATCGTCGACGATCAGCACGTGGTGGCGATGATTGGTGAGGAAGCGGCAGATCGATTCCGCCAGCAGATCAACGGCGAAGATATTGTCCTTGAGGATATAGTCGACGATATCCTTGGCCATCAGCTTGTCGCGCATCTTTTCATGGAAAGTGCCGGTGAAGACGATTGTGGGTATGGAGAGATCGACCAGATATTCGAGCGCCTCGCCGTTTTCGGCGCCGGGCAGATTGATGTTCGAGATCGCAAGCGTGATCGGATCGGAAGACTTGTCGTAGGAAACCTGCAGATCCTCGAAGCTGCGGCAGATCTCGACATCGATGTCGAACAGCTCCTTGAGGCGTTTGCTGATCATCGAGGTGAATACGTTGGAATCTTCCGCGACAATAATACGCGCACCGGCAAACATTTCCCCGGAATATTGCATCCCCGAAATACCTAGAAACGCCATAGCAAACCTTTGATGTAAAATCTGTCCCCGGATCAAACTGATACATCAATTGATTTGAATAATTATTAATCGGCGCGCCCAGATATAAATGAAGAGGCGGCCCGATGGGGTCGCCTCCGATTTCTTTGCGGATATGATTAAGAAATCAGGCGCGAAGCGCGCATTCTCGGCATCGAACGCGCTTTCGCCGACAACCGTCGCATTATAGGTCGACCCGAGGGATTTCGATCTTCAACTTCGTGCCTTCCCTGGCCTAGTCCGGCCGCAACATGGCAAGCGCCAGCGCTTGCCGCGACCATGTCGGATTTAGACGATTTCCCGCGCACCCCTTCGGGTGGCACCGCTTGGCCGAAGCGATTATAACAAACCATCCACCCCCACTCGCCGACAGGTTCGCCCCATGATCCAATCCGATCCGGTGATCGAATGGCTTCTCGACTCCGACCCGTCGATCCGGTGGCAGGTGATGCGCGACCTGCTTGACGCCCCGGAGCGGGAATGGATGGCCGAGCGAACCAAAATCGAGACCGAGGGCTGGGGCGCCAGGCTGTTCTCCTGCCAGGACGAGGACGGGCAATGGGCAGGCGGCGCCTTCCTGCCCGCCGATTTCGACCCGCGCGAGTGGAAGGAGCATGGCCAGCCGTGGACGGCCACAACCTTCTCGCTGTCGCAATTGCGGGAGTTCGGTCTCGATCCCGCCTGCGGCTGCGCCAGGCGCACCGTCGAATTGATCGGCGCCAACGCCCGTTGGGAAGAGGGCGGCCAACCCTATTGGGAAGGCGGAGTCGAGGAGTGCATCAACGGCCGCACCGTTGCCGACGGCGCCTATTTTGGGATCGACGTCTCGCCCATCGTCGACACGCTGGCCGGCGAGCGTCTCGACGACGGCGGCTGGAACTGCGAGCGGATCAACGGCTCCGTCCGCTCGTCTTTCGCCAGCACCATCAACGTGCTGGAAGGCTTGCTGGAATACCAGAGAGCGACCGGCGGCACGCATCGGTCTCGAGAGGCGCGCAGGACGGGTGAGGAGTTTCTGCTGGCCCGCAACCTCTTCCGCCGCCTTGGCACCGGCGAGCCGGCCGACAAGCGCTTCCTGCGCCTCCTGCATCCGAACCGCTGGCGCTACGACATTTTGCGCGCGCTCGATTATTTCCGCTCCAGCGCAATCCTGGCCGGCACCGACCCCGATCCGCGCCTCGGCGAGGCAATTGACCACCTTCGTTCCAGACGCTTGCAGGACGGCAGTTGGCCGCTCGACGACAGCCCCGCAGGTCGGGTGTGGTTCGAGGTCGATGATGGGCAAGGCAAGCCCTCGCGGTGGGTGACGCTCCGGGCGATGCGGGTGCTCAGATGGTGGGATACCCAGCCCTCAATCAATGCCTGACGGCAAACCCAGCGCCCGCAGGAAATGCACCTATGACTGACTGGTGGTCAGTCAATATGATTCTGATCTCGCCGCCACCCTGCCCTGCCGCGCGATCTCCTGTGTCCTCAAGCGCAGCAGCCGCTCGTTGCCGCTTGCGGCCCACAGCAGGCCGCCGCCTTGCTGTTTTCCTGTGCCAGCCAGCGATCGCGCGGCTTGCAGCTTGCCGGCCGCGGCGAAAGCGTAACATGGACGGCGCCGGCACGGAGAACCGGCATCGCTGCGCAATAAAGCTGCATTGGCCGCACGCCGTCGCTGACTTCGAAGGTCAGCTTCGCCGAACCATCCAGTTGCACATGATCGGAAACCTTGCGGATGATTGCATGGAACTTGCCGGCCGGCATATGCGTGCGGTCGCCTTCCTCGATATCCCAGAGCTGGATGAAGATTTCCGCCCACGCTTCAGGATTGGCGCCGCAATCCAACGCCGAGAATTGGCCCGCCTTGACCTCGGTGACATGATAGCCAGGCTTTACCGCCTTGCCGTCGTAATAGAAAATCAGCGGAGAATCCTTGGCGCCGGTAAGCACACTGAGCAGCAGGCCGAGATCGATTTCGTTCTCTTGAATTTTGCTGTTGTCGATGACGTTCATTTGCGCTAATCCTCGTTTCAATGATTCAAGGATTATTGAAATATGGATCAACGTCAAGCCCTCATCGCATTCGGCGCGCTCTCGCAGGAAACCCGCCTTCACATCGTCCGCATGCTCGTGGTTTCGGGTCCCGACGGCATGGCGGCAGGCGCGATCGCTGAGAAGGCGGAGGTCTCGCCCTCTAATATCTCCTTCCATCTGAAAGAGCTGGAACGGTCGGGGTTGATCGCGCAACAGCGTGAATCCCGATCGATCATTTACACCGCGAACTACGAGGCACTTGGTGGCTTGGTTCGCTTTCTGATGGAAGATTGCTGTTCCGGGCATCCGGAAATCTGCGCACCTGCCGCGGAGGTTGCGGCCTGCTGTACCCCTAAAATGAAGGAGAAATTGCAATGACCCCTGACCGCATTTACAATGTGCTCTTTCTCTGCACGGGTAATTCTGCCCGCTCGATCCTGGCGGAATCCATCCTGGAGACCGAAGGCAAGGGTCGATTCAAGGCCTATTCGGCCGGCAGCCAGCCGAAGGGTGAAGTCAATCCCTATGCGCTGAAGGAGCTTGCGGCGCAGGGCTACCCAACAGTCGGCTTCCGCTCAAAGAGCTGGGACGAATTCGCCGAGCCGGGCGCTCCGGAGATGGACTTCATCTTTACGGTTTGCGACAGCGCTGCCGGCGAGGCTTGCCCCGTCTGGATCGGTCATCCGATGACCGCCCATTGGGGCGTCGAGGACCCCGCTGTCGTCGAGGGCAGCGAAGTCGACAAAGGCCGCGCTTTCGCGCAGGCCGCCCGCTTCCTCAAGAACCGGATCAGCGCCTTTTTGAGCCTGCCTCTTTCCTCGATCGACAAGCTCGCCCTGGAATCGCACCTGCGCCAGATCGGCACAATGGAAGGCGCCAGCATTAAACAGCCCAAGGCGAGCTGATGGGTTTCGAATTGAACCAGCAGGCCTTGGAAGGGCACGACGACAGACTTCGCGGCGCGCTCGCAGGCGCCGGGCTTCCGGTCGATGACCTCACAGACGCCGGCCGAAGCTTCTATCGGTTTTCACGTGGCGGCGAGACGGTCGGCTTCGGCGGGCTGGAACTCTATGGCGAGACTGTACTCCTGCGTTCCATTGTCGTGCTGTCCGATCAGCAAGGCTTTGGCTTCGGCCATGCGATCACCCTTAGCCTGCTCGATCAGGCACAAAGGAAAGGCGCCACTGCCGCCTATCTGTTGACAGAAACAGCCGCCTCCTTCTTTCAATCGCTCGGCTTTCGTCCGATCACCCGCGATGAAGCGCCGGCCGAGATCCTGACGACGCGGCAGGCCGCAAGTCTGTGCCCGGCATCGGCCGCCCTGATGGTCCGGAGCCTGCCGGCATGAGCGCGCCGATGTTTCCCCCGTCTCGACGACTGGTCGCCGAAGCGCTCGGCACGCTGCTGCTCGTAGCAACCGTCGTCGGCTCGGGCATCATGGCGGATAGCCTGACGGACGATACGGCGCTTGCGCTGCTCGGCAATACGCTGGCAACGGGGGCAATCCTCGTCGTCCTGATCACGATCTTAGGCCCGATTTCCGGGGCTCATTTCAATCCGGTCGTGTCGCTGGTGTTTGCGCTCCGGCGCGAACTGCCTGCCTCCTCCGTTCCCGCCTATATCGCCGCGCAGATCGTCGGCGGCATTGCCGGAACGATGCTCGCTCATGCGATGTTCGCCCTTCCCGTGCTGCAGGCCTCGGAAACCGTGCGCACCGGCGGCGCGCAATGGCTCTCTGAAGTGACGGCAACCTTCGGCCTCGTCTTCGTCATCTTAGCCGGTGTGCGCTTTCGCGCCGATGCCGTGGCATGGCTGGTCGGCCTTTATATCACCGCCGCCTACTGGTTCACCGCCTCCACGTCCTTTGCCAATCCCGCCGTCGCGATTGCTCGATCGCTGACGCACACCTTTTCCGGCATCCGCCCGATCGATCTACCGGGCTTTATCGCCGCTGAAGTCCTCGGCGCCTTGCTGGCGCTGATGCTTGCGGGATGGCTGCTGATGGAAGCCCGCGATCCTGAAACTCTCACCAAGACGGAATCCGCCTCATGACCATAGATGTTACGATCTATCACAACCCCGAATGCGGCACCTCGCGCAACACGCTTGCGATGATCCAGAACGCCGGCATTGAGCCCAACGTTATCGAATATCTGAAAAACCCACCGTCGCGCGACCAGCTAATCAAGATGATTGCGGATGCAGGTTTGAGTGTTCGCGAGGCGATCCGCGAAAAGGGCACGCCCTATGCGGAGCTCGGCCTCGACAACCCTGATCTTACCGACGAGCAATTGCTGGACGCGATGCTGAAAAACCCGATCCTGATCAACCGGCCCTTCGTCATCACGCCGCTCGGCACGCGTCTGTCGCGGCCGTCGGAACTTGTTCTCGAAATCCTGCCGGAAACGCATCAGGGCGCCTTCACCAAGGAAGACGGCGAGAAGGTGCTCGATGCCGGAGGCAAGCGCATTGTCTGATTTGCCTGCCATATCACCGATGCATCTGCGTCAACCGGATATGGACGCGCTCAGGCCGGCGTTCTCGACGCACAAGCCGCGCATCCTGATCCTTTATGGCTCGTTGCGAGCAGTGTCCTACAGCCGCTTCCTCGCACAGGAGGCCGCGCGGCTGCTCGAATATTTCGGCTGCGAAGTGCGCATCTTCAATCCGGAAGGTCTGCCGCTGCCTGATGCGGCGCCGGCGAGCCACCCCAAAGTTCAGGAGTTGCGCGAATGGTCGGCATGGTCTGAAGGCCAGGTGTGGGTCAGCCCCGAACGTCATGGCGCGATGACCGGCATCATGAAAGCGCAGATCGACTGGATTCCATTGTCGGTCGGCTCGGTTCGGCCGACGCAAGGCAAGACGCTGGCGGTGATGCAGGTCTCTGGCGGCTCCCAGTCCTTCAATGCGGTAAGCCAGCTCCGCATTCTTGGACGATGGATGCGGATGATCGCAATTCCCAATCAGTCCTCGGTTGCAAAAGCTTTCCAAGAATTCGACGCGGACGGCCGTATGAAACCCTCGTCCTATTACGACCGCGTCGTCGACGTCTGCGAGGAACTGGTGAAGTTCACGCTGCTGACCCGTGATGCCTCGAACTATCTGACCGACCGCTACAGCGAGAGGAAGGAAGAAGCCGAAAAGCTCGAACAGCGCGTGAGCCTCAGATCCCTATGACAATCAGCACCGAACGACCACCGGTAGCGGCCATTGCCGCGCTCGGGCTGACGCAGATCATCGGTTATGGATCGCTCTATTACAGCTTCAGCATCCTCGCCCCCGACATGGCCCGTGATTTGGGCTGGTCATCGGAATGGATCTTCGGCGCGCTCTCTGTGGCCCTTCTGATCGGCGGTCTGGCCGCACCTCTCATGGGCACGTGGATTGATCGCTTCGGCGCAGGCAGGATCATGACGTCGGGCTCGGCGATTGCCGCCGCCGCCCTCGTCGCCTGCGCCTTCGCGCCGGGAAAGATCGCTTTCGTCGCGGCATTGATCGGCATCGAGATCGCCTCGAACCTGGTGCAATATGGCGCAGCCTTCGCCCTGCTCGTGCAGATCAGGCCGCAGGTCGCCCAGCGCAGCATCACCTATCTGACCCTAATCGCCGGCTTCGCCTCAACCATTTTCTGGCCGATCACCACGGCGCTGCATGCGCATCTCTCATGGCAGAACGTCTATCTGATTTTCGCCGCGCTCAATCTCGTTGTCTGCCTTCCCATTCATGCCTGGCTCTCCCGTGGCGTCAGCCAAACCAGGGGACGGACCGGAGAGGAGGCCGCAAAACGCGTCGAGCCGAGCCTTCCGCCGTCGGTGCGCAGGCTGGCCTTTATCCTGATGGTGACAGGCTTTGCTTTGGAAAGCTTCGTGAACTCGGCGCTTCTGGTTCACATGGTGCCTGTGATGTCGGCCCTCGGCCTCGGCGCCATGGCAGTGGTGGTCGGAACGCTCTTCGGCCCGTCACAGGTGCTGAGCCGCCTCATCAACATGGTCTTTGGCGAGAGCTTGTCGCAAGTGATGCTCGCGATCATCTGCGCCATCCTGCTGCCGACAGCCCTTGTCATCCTCATCGCCACCGCACCCTCGGTGCCCGGTGCGCTGGTCTTCGCCGTCGTCTTCGGCCTCGGCTCGGGGCTTAACAGCATCGTCTACGGAACCTTGCCGCTCGCGCTCTTCGGAAGCGATGGCTACGGCCGGCGGCAAGGACAAATCATGTCGGTTCGTCTCGTCGTCTCCTCGATGGCGCCGTTCGCGCTTGCCTTCCTGATGGGCTATCTCGGCGTATCATGGTCACTATCGATCGCTGCATTGCTCAGCACCGTCGCCGTTGCCGCATTCTTCGCCATCACGCGGCTGACGCGCCCGGTTGTTGCCCGGCCGGAACCTGTTCCCAATCCCGGAGAAGCTTGAGCGCATTAGTCGGGACAGGCGCTACTTGACGACGGCCGAGCCCTTGACGATGTCGATCGTCTCGCCGCCGTCGAGCCCGATGCGGTCGCCGTCGGGCGTCGTCATGAAGCAGCCGGAAGCACAGAGGTTTTCCGAAGCGCCGGCATCGACCACAACCTCGACGCGCTGGCCGCTCTCGGTGATGACGAGCACGACGGCGGCTGGATCGGTGTTGGTGATGGATGCCGCTTCAGCCGCGGGTGCGGCAAGCAGCGGGACAAGCAGAACGGCGGCAAATCTTGCCATCATGTGCGGCGGCGCTGGCGCGCCCTCCCCTCGAACGATCGGTGCTGCCCCCGGCAGCGATCCCGATAGTGGAGATCATGCACATATAGCTGTGAATGATGGCTGAATGACCCGTTCAGCCTTTCCGATTGCCGTCTGCCGTCTTGCTGCGCAATTGCCGCACCGGCTGCTCTTCCTCCTCCATGGGCGTGTCCGCCGAGTTTTCCTGCTCGTTGGGTTGATCCCTGCCCGCATCGGCAAGCGCGGGACGAGCCTCTCGATGGATGGTAAGATCGGTCTGTGGCAGCGGGATCTCGATGCCCTCGGCCCTGAAGCGCTTAAGGATCTCGATCCTGAGATTGTTGCGCACCGCCATGCCGTCGCCCATGTCGGCTAGGAAGAAACGCAGCTCGAAATCCAGCGAATAGGGCCCGAAGCGCAGGAATTCGACATGCGGCTCGGGATTGCGCATGACGAGCGGTATCTTGGCCGTCAGTTCCAGCAGGATGTCCATCACCTGCTGCGGATCGGCGTTGTAGGCGACGGAAACCGGAATTTCCGAGCGACCGATCTTGTTGCGGTGTGTCCAGTTGCCAACGAGGCCGTTGATCAACTCGGAATTCGGCACGATGATCGACTGCTTGCGGAAGGTCTCGATCTCCGTAGCGCGCACCGAAATGCGTTTGACGATGCCTTCAGCCGTGCCGGAAACGACATGGTCGCCGACCTTGAACGGCCGTTCGACGAGCAGGATCAGGCCGGAGACGAAGTTGGAGACGATGTTCTGCAGGCCGAAACCGATACCGACCGAAAGTGCGGACGCGACGAGCGCGAAGCTCGACAGATCGATGCCGGCCGCCGAAACGCCGATGATCGCCGCGATGCCGACGCCGAGATAGCCGATGCCCGTCTTGACCGAATTGCGCACGCCGAGATCGACATGGCTTCTGGCCATGACATTGCCGTCGAGCCAGCGCTGCAGCCAGCGCGTCAGCAGGTAGACGCCGGCAAACAAGAGAATGCCGGTGCAGATGCCGAGCAGCGAGATGCTGATACCGCCGAGCCTGACCTCGGTGAATAGCCTATAGGCAAGAATCTGCAGGTCCTGCACATGGAAGCCCCACATCAGCAGGATCAGCGGGATGCCGACGAGAAGCGCCACCGCATAGATGGCAAGACCGACAAGCAGGCCGGCCTGGTCGATCGCCACCGGCCCGAGCTTGAAACGGCGCGTCAGGAAGCTTGCGAAGAAGGTGTCGCCGAAGCTTTCCTGCCTTGATATCGCCTTGCCGGAAAGCAGGCCGATATACATGGTGACGACCACCGCGCCGGTGATGATGAGCTGCGTGGCGACGAAGCGCGCCAGCCCGACATAACCGGTGAGCGCGGTGAGGATGAGGGCGGTGCCGACGACCCGCAGGATGATCGCCATGCCGCGCGGCCAATGCCTTCCCGGCGCATCGGGATCACCGTTCTTCGCCAGCATCGGTTTTCCGAACGAGACCGCGATCAGGATCAGGCCGATGATCAGCGCGGCGATCAGGCTTCTGACCACGGTCAGCACCAGCGGCGAGCCCATCGCCTCGCCGATCGTGCCGAACAGATAATCAAGCGCGTTGACGATCGCCATCGCCAGCAAGCAGTAGCCGATCGAGCGCGCGCCGAGATTGGAAAGCCGAACGAGGCGCCAGCGCGGTTCGTGCGGTGCGAAGATGGCATTGACGAAGCGGCCGACGAAATAGACGAGCCCGATCGCCCCGAACAGCGCGCCGATGACAGGTGCGATGTCGGGCCTCAGCACATTGAACCCGTTAAGGAAAAAGAACGAGGTGACGAGCAGCACCGAGAGCGCCAGGGTGCGGATCAACGTCGACCAGAAGGCGATCGACAGCCGGCCGATATAGGACGGGTTCTCGACAGCCTCGTCGCGCTGCAGGTAGGAGCCGAACAGCCGGTAGCTGCCGGAGAGCAGGATCAGGGCCGCGGCAAGCGACAGGAAGATCGCGGCAAACATCGGGAAACGCTTGAATTTCCAGACGAAGGTGGCCCAGCTCGACAGGGCCTGCGAGAATTCGCTGGCCTCGTGCACAAAGGCGCTGCCGGCATCGTCGAGCACCGAGACCGAAATCTCGGTACGCCTGAGCAGCGTATCGGCAAACAGCCGCCGCCGCATCTCGGTGATCTCGTTGACGAGCTTCGTCACCGTGATCGACAGGTTTTCGGCGTCGCCCGTCAGCGCGTTGATCTGCGCGCGCTCGGCGGCGAGCGCGTTACGCTCCTGGGTGACGATCTCGGCCTCCGGCGGCTGCCCGTCCTTCGGTGGATCGCCGATCTCGGCAAGCCGGTTCTTGATCTGGTCGAAACGCGGCCTGAGATTGACCGATATGGTGATGACGGCGCGGCTGAGCTCATCGGCCTTGGTCGCAAGCCCGACCAGGGCATCGTCATTGTCGGCATTCTGCTTGACGCCGTCCTGAAGCGCCGTCAGTTGGACCTTCGCCTTGTCGATCTCCTTCGTCGCCTGGTCGAGCGGCGTATCGGCAAGCGGCGCCTGCGCGGACGCCGGTGCCTGCGGCTCCTGCGCCAAGGCCGCAGCACCCTTGAAATGCACGCCGGCAACCGCCAGCGTCAGCAGAAGAATGGTGCGAAGCAGGATCGGTCTCAGCCGCAAAAGCGCCTCCGGGAAAGGTTGTCATCGGAATAGAATGCCAGCTTGTCTTAGTAAAGAAAGGCGACAGAAAGGCGGAAGCTCCCTGGAAAGGCTTAGAAACCGGCGTCGGGCTTGGAGAGATAGTCGCATTCCCTCGCCGTCGACTCCCGCCCGAGCATGGCATTGCGGTGCGGAAAGCGGCCATAGGCAGCGATCACGTCGCGGTGGCGGATCGCATAATCGAGATATTCTTCATCGCCAAGCGCGGTGAACAACGCCACCGATCGCTCCTGTTCGCCAAGGTCTTCGGCATGTTCGAAGGGCATGTAGAAAAAGGTGCGGCACGCGGCTTCTACGACCAGGTCGGCGCCGGATGCCAGTGCGAGTTTGGCTTCGCGAAGCGCCAGCCCGTCGGTCGCAACGGCAAGCGGCGTGCCGCGATAGATGTTGCGGGGAAACTGGTCGAGCACGATCACAGCCGCCAGCCGGCTCTCCGCATCCGCCCGCCATTCGGCGCCAACATCCGCGGCAAGGGCAAGATGGGTATCGCGAAAGACCGTGCTGATCTCCGCATCGAGGTCAGGCGTCGCGCGGAACCACAGCTCCCGGCCGCATCTCACGAACCAGAAATCATACACTTCCTTCGGTGTGCGGATCGTCGCCATGTTTCCTCTCCCCTTGCGTTAGGCTTGTTAATGCGGCGCCTGCAAGCTGTTGTAGATATAGGGTAAACGGCGTGCCGTGAGGCCCCCTCATCCGGCTGCCGCCACCTTCTCCCCGAGGGGAGAAGAGACTTGCGGCGGCGCCTCATTTCCCCTTCTACCCAGCGGGGAGAAGGTGCCGGCAGGCGGATGAGGGGGCGGCAAACTCAGTGCCGGACGGGGGAAATCCCCTACTTCCCCTCATGCAACGAAAACACCAGCGTCGCCTTGGTTCCGTTGTGGCCGGGGTCATAGGCGAAATCCGATTTCAGGCTGGCGGCCATTGCCGTCAGAATGCGTGTGCCGAGACCGGTTCCCCTGGCCGGGCTCGACGGGTCGAAACCGGCGCCGTCATCCTCGACGACGACGCGCAATGCGTCGTCCGTCTGGTCGACGATGACGCGAATCTCACCCGGCACGCTGTCCGGATAAGCATATTTGAAGGCATTGGTGACGAGTTCGCTGACGATCAGCCCGAGCGTGATCACCTTGTCTGTCGCCAGATTGACCGGCTGCGCGGTGAGCACGATGCGGTGCGGCCGCTTGTCGTCGCGCATCGAGGTTTCGAGTTCGGTGAGCAGGCTGTCCAGATATTCATCGACCTGCACCGAGCCGACCTGCCTGTTGGTATAGAGCCGGCGGTGCACGCTGGCGATGGCGTTGATGCGCATCTGCGTTTCGTGCAGCGCGTCGATCGCCACCTGGTCCGTGGTCATCGAGGATTGCATGCGGATCAGTGCGCCGACGAGGCCGAGGCTGTTGGCGATACGGTGATTGACTTCGGCAAGCAGCATTTCGGCAAGGTCGCGCTGCTGGCGGATCACCTCCTGCGCCTGCGCCGTCTCGCGGCGAAAACGCGCCCGCTCCAGCGCCTGTTCGAGGGCGGCGGCGAGCAGGTCGAAATAATCGGCTGAGATCCCCTTCAGCATGTAATCGTCGGCGCCGGCCTTCAGCGCCGCGACCGCGATGCTGGTATCGTCCGAACCTGTCGCATAGATGACCGGCGGATGATCCGGCATCGCCGTGATGCTGGGCAGAATGTCGAGGCCGGTCTCGCCAGCCAGGACATGATCAAGCACGACGGCGTCGATACCGCCTTCGCCGAGTCTCGCAAGCCCGGCAGCGCCGCTCTCGGCCCACTCGACCGAAAAACCACGCCGGAGCAGGTTCTTCTGCATCAGTAGGGCAAGCCCCTCGTCGTCGTCGATATAGAGGATGTGGATCAGGGCATCCGCATCGCCGCTAGAATTATTCATTCCGTCTCCCGGCGTTCTCTCGCAGCGACGACCGCCCGCAAGCGTCCGAGTCGTCCGCATGGCAATGTCGTATTGCATTGGCCGCTTGGGGTAAACAGCGGTTATCCCTCGCTCTTGTCCCAGGCGGAATGGAAGGAGGATGTCGGGAAGCCGGCATTTTCAGAACATGATCCTGGCCTGGGGAGGCTCCCCATTGGAAGCTGTTTAGATGGGGAAACGAAAAACCTGAAATGAGATGCATAAACGCTAAGCCGCCCGATTGGTTCCGCGGATAAGCTAATTTTTCTGGAATTTCCGATGGCCGGATACTTCGGCCCCTGCCTCTGCCGGCAATTGCAGGAAGCGCAGCGACGAGACGATGCCGATCGCGCCGACCACGACGAAAGCCCAGCGGAAATCGGCAAGAGCGGGATTGTCGGCGCCCCTGAGGGCCGAAGCGATGTTGAGCACGGCCGCTGCCACAGCCACGCCGAGCAGCATCGACACTTGCTGCAGCATGCTCGACAGCGTCGAGGCCGAGCTTCGCTGCGCCGGGCCGATATCGGCGAAGGCGAGCGTGTTCAACGCGGTGAATTCCATCGACCGCGAAAGGCCGGCGAGAAAAAGCAGCGCGTGGATGAAAAACGGCGGCGTCTCCGGCGAGAGGAAACCGCAGGCGACGATCGAAAGCGCCGCGATCAGCCCGTTGACCCCAAGCACGGTGCGAAAGCCGAAGAAGCGCAGCAGCGGCGTCGTCACCGCCTTCATGCTGAAATTGCCGAGGAAATAGACGAGCAGATAGGTGCCGGCGGCAATCGAGCTCAGGCCGAAGCCGAGCTGGAACAGCAGAGGCAGTAGGAACGGCGTCGCATTGATCGCCATCCGGCAGGCCGTGCCCGCCGACAGTGTCGACATCGAGAAGGTCTGGATGCGGAAAGCCGAAAGATCGAGCAGCGGATTGTCGACGGCGAGGAAATGCCGCGTCGCCATGACCGACAGCACGATGCCCGCCGCCAGCATTGATATGATGGGCAAACGCCCGCCGTCCCATTTGACCGAGAGTTCCAGCGCGGCGAGCAGGAAGGTCAGCCCGGCGGCACTCAGGATGAAGCCCAGGAAATCCAGACGACCGGGATTGGTCTCGCGCTGCTCCGGCACGAAGCGCAGCACCAGCGCCATGCCGAGAATGCCGATCGGGATGTTGATCAGGAAGTTCCAGTGCCAGCTGGCATAGGTGGTGATAAAGCCACCGAGCACCGGGCCGAGCACCGGCGCCGTCAGCGCCGGCCAGGTAATCAGCGCGATCGCCTGGACGAGTTCCGACTTGCGGGCGTTCTTCAGCACGATGATGCGCCCGACCGGCGTCATCAGCGCGCTGCCTGCGCCCTGGACGGCGCGCCACAGCACGAATTCCGCAAGACTGCCGGACAGCCCGCAGAACAGCGAGGCGCCGGTGAAGACGGCGATCGACATCAGGAAGATGCGGCGCGCGCCGAACCGATCGCCGAGCCAGCCGGACAGCGGAATGAAGGCGGCCATCGTCAGCATGTAGACGGTGATGCCGATGCTCATCGACACCGGCTGCACGTTAAAGCTCGCCGCCATCTGCGGCAGCGAGGTGGTGACGATCGTGCCGTCGAGGATCTGCATGAAGAAGGAGACGGCAACGACCAGCGCCACGATCTTTGCCTGGCGGCCGCTCGCCGCCTCTTGCCCATTCTCGCTCGTCTCTGCCGTGGTCATCGATCTGCCAATGAAAATTCCGGATGACGCGGCAGGGAAACGGGAAGGAAGCCGATCGAAGATCTGCCGCGCTGAGGAGCGCGGACATGGAAAGCCGCGCACTGGCTGAATACGCCCGTTGCATCCGGCCGGAAAGGCTAAATCTCGCACTACGCAGGAATATTCCCGATGCAGCCGGATAGCTGGCCACTATCGATCCCAAGAAAGGATTCAAGAAAAAGGCCCCGCCGAAGCGAGGCCAAGCTTGATCCGTTCCGGGGAAAAACAGGAGCGGCGCGCAGTCCATACCGTGCGATCCATGTCGCAGCGAGGCCAGATGTCGCTGCATCGGTACGCTCGCCAAAGAATTTTTCGAGATCTGCCGAAAAGATCGGCCCCAAAACTATCCGCCGATGTGGTGCGACACCTGTCGCATTGCAGCAACGATTGGCGCTTGCAATGTTTATAAAAATAGATATCACTAAACATATTGCTAAACATGATGATTGAGGAGTTCATGTGAGCATTCTCTGAAGTGGGTGAACATGCGACGCCGGCGGGGAGCCGGCCCTTGGTTCTGGGAGGAACTTATGCAGAAAACATCGAAAGCCCTTTTCGGGCTGGCCACGGCATTCGTCATGTCGTCGGCATTGCCCAATCTCGCCAAAGCCGATGAACTGACGCTGTGCTGGGCCGCATGGGACCCCGCCAATGCGCTCGTCGAGCTGTCGAAGGATTTCACCGCCAAGACCGGCACGCAGATGAAGTTCGAATTCGTTCCCTGGACGAGTTATGCCGATCGCTTCCTCAACGAGCTGAATTCCCACGGCAAGCTCTGCGATCTCATCATCGGCGACAGCCAGTGGATCGGCGGCTCGGCCGAGAATGGCCACTACGTCAAGCTCAACGACTTCTTCGACAAGGAAGGCATCAAGATGGATGACTTCGTGCCGGCGACGGTCGTCGGCTACTCGGAATGGCCGAAGAACACCCCGAACTACTGGGCGCTGCCCGCCATGGGCGACGTCGTCGGCTGGACCTACCGCAAGGACTGGTTCGAAAAGCCGGAACTGCAGAAGGAATTCAAGGAGAAATACGGCCACGATCTCGCAGCGCCGAAGACCTACGACGAACTGAAGCAGATCGCCGAGTTCTTCCAGAAGCGTCAGATCGACGGCAAGACCGTCTACGGCGCCTCGATCTATACCGAGCGCGGCTCCGAAGGCATCACCATGGGCGTCACCAACGTCCTCTACGACTGGGGCTTCCAGTACGAGAACCCGAAGAAGCCCTATGACATGGAAGGCTTCGTCAACTCGGACGACGCGGTCAAGGGCCTCGAATTCTACAAGTCGCTCTATGATTGCTGCACCCCGCCCGGCAGCTCCAACGTCTACATGGTCGAATCCGCCGACGCCTTCAAATCCGGCCAGGTCGCCATGCAGATGAACTTCGCCTTCACCTGGCCCGGCCTTTACAAGGACGAGAAGGTCGGCGGCGACAGGATCGGCTTCTTCCCCAATCCAGCTGAAAAGGCGCATTTCGCCCAACTCGGCGGCCAGGGCATCTCGGTGGTTTCCTATTCCGACAAGCGCGATGCCGCCCTGCAATACATCAAGTGGTTCGCACAGCCCGATGTGCAGGCCAAATGGTGGGAACTCGGCGGCTTTTCCTGCCTGAACTCCGTCGTCAACGCGCCGGGCTTCGCCAAGAGCCAGCCCTATGCCCAGGCCTTCCTGGACTCGATGGCGATCGTCAAGGATTTCTGGGCCGAGCCGAGCTACGCCTCGCTGCTGCAGGCCATGCAGAAGCGCGTCCATAACTACGCGGTCGCCGGCAATGGCACCGCCAAGGAAGCGCTCGACGGTCTGGTGAAAGACTGGAGCGACGTCTTCAAGGACGACGGCAAGATCTGACGCGTGGCATCCCTGATGCGCGCCATCCTCGACAGGGTGGCGGCCCGGATCGGCAGACGAGCCGGGCCGCCAGATCTCTCATATCCCAAAAGCCCCGTACCCAAAAAGACCAGGTGAAAACTTGACTATTTCCCAATCCTCCATCGTCGAGAAGGCAGCCGACGCGACAGCCAGGGCAACGCCGGTCTCGGTCGCCCGGCGCGTCCGTGGCCTCTCCGACAGGGCGATCGCCTGGCTATTCATTGCGCCTGCCATCACCTTGCTGCTGGCGATCAACATCTTCCCGCTGCTTTGGGCAGTCTATCTCTCCTTCACCAATTACCGCGCCAATCGGCCGAATGCGCCGGTCCTGGGCGTCGGCTTCGGAAATTACCAGCGCGTCCTCAACGATCCCGATATCTGGCAGGCGATGCAGACCACCGCGCATTTCGTCTTCTGGACGATCGTATTGCAGACAGTGATCGGCTTCACGCTCGCCTATCTGATCGACCGCAAGTTTCGCGGCCATGCCTTCTGGACGACGATCATCCTGATCCCGATGATGCTGTCGCCCGCCGTCGTCGGCAATTTCTGGCGCTTCCTCTACGAGCCGCAGATCGGCCTCTTCGCCTATGCCGTGTCGCTGGTGTCTGGCATTCCGACATCGGATATCCAGATGCTCGGCAATGTCTCGCTGGCGCCATGGGCGATCGTCATCGTCGATACCTGGATGTGGACGCCCTATGTGATGCTGATCTGCCTCGCCGGCCTGCGCTCCATCCCCGACTATATCTACGAGGCGGCCGAGGTCGATCGTGCCTCGCCGTGGCGCCAGTTCTGGTCGATCACCGTGCCGATGGCCCTGCCCTTCATCATGCTCGCCGTGCTCTTCCGCGGCATCGAGAATTTCAAGATGTTCGACATGGTGACGCTGCTCACCGGCGGCGGGCCGGGTTCGGTCACAGAGGTCGCCTCGATCACCCTGAAACGCGCCGCCTTCGAAAGCTGGGCGACCGGTCGGGCCTCGGCCTTCGCCATCATCCTCTTCGTCGCGGTGTTCGGCCTCGCCAACATCTACGTCAAGGCATTGAACAAGGTGAAGCAACGATGAGCGCCGCCAACTCAGCCCATTCGGTCGTCGAACCGAGCCTGTCCAGCAAGCGCATCGCCGGCACCATCGTCGTCGTCTATGCGCTGATCACCCTCATTCCGCTCGTCTGGATCTTCCTGACCAGCATCAAGTCGCCGCCGGATTCGATCAGCTATCCCCCCAAGATCGTCTTCACGCCGTCGCTCGAAGGCTATTGCAACCTGTTCACCACGCGCACGCGGCAGACGCCCGATTATATCGCCTCGCTGCCGGCGCCGGCCGGCGCCTGCGATGAGGTCACGCGCAAGCGCAACATGGTGATTGCCGGCCCGTCGAACTTCGTGCCGCGCTTCGTCAATTCGCTGGTGATCGCCTTCGGCTCCACCTTCCTCGCGGTCTTTCTCGGCACGCTCGCCGCCTACGGCTTCTCCCGCTTCAAGGTGCCGCTCGCCGACGACCTGCTGTTCTTCATTCTGTCGACGCGCATGATGCCGCCGATTGCCGTCGCCATCCCGATCTACCTGATGTATCGCGAGCTCGGCCTGTCCGACACGGCCTTGGGCATGATCCTGCTCTACACCGCCGTCAACGTCTCGCTCGCCGTGTGGCTGCTCAAGGGCTTCATCGACGAGATCCCGCGCGAATACGAGGAAGCGGCAATGATCGACGGCTATACGAGACTGCAGGCCTTCCGCAAGGTCGTGCTGCCGCAGGCAACGACGGGCATTGCCGCGACCGCGATCTTCTGCCTGATCTTCGCCTGGAACGAATATGCCTTCGCTGCTCTTCTGACCTCGGGCGAGGCCCAGACCGCGCCGCCCTTCATCCCGACGATCATCGGCGAAGGCGGACAGGACTGGCCGGCGGTCGCGGCCGGTACGACGATCTTCCTGATCCCGATCCTCGTCTTCACCATTCTCTTGCGCAAACAACTGCTGCGCGGCATCACCTTCGGAGCCGTCCGCAAATGAGCCATCTGATCGAAACACCCACCCCTGCCCGTCCGAAACGGCCGTTCTTCCTGCGCCGCGGCCCGATGGAAACCATCGCGACCGTGCTGATCGGGTTGGGCTTCCTGATGCTGTTCCAGCCCTTCCTGCTGGTACTCTACACCTATTCGCTGGTGACCCTGCTTGCAGGCACCGTCATGTTCATCATCGTTTCGAAATTCCCGGAGTAAACCATGGCGGACATCCGGATCGAAAATCTTCGCAAGGAATTCGGCAGCTTCGTCGCAGTTCAGGATTCCAGCTTCACCGTCCATGACGGCGAGTTCCTGGCGCTGCTCGGGCCTTCCGGCTGCGGCAAGACCACCACGCTGCGCATGATCGCCGGCCTCGAGCTGCCAAGCAGCGGCAAGATCTATCTCGACGGCGAGGACGTCACCTTCAACCGCGCCAGCGCCCGCGACATCGCCTTCGTCTTCCAGCTCTTCGCGCTCTACCCGCATATGAACGTGCGTAGGAATATCGGCTTCCCGCTGCTGTCGCAGGGCATGGCCAAGGCTGAAATCCGTCAACGCGTGGAAGAGACCGCGCGCCTGCTGCAGATCGACCATATTCTCAACCGCTCGGTATCGGGCCTTGCCGGCGGCGACCGGCAGCGCGTGGCGCTCGGCCGCGCCATCGTCCGGCGTCCGAAATGCTTCCTGATGGACGAGCCGCTTGGCACGCTCGATGCCGAGTTCCGCGAGATCATGGTCCACGAATTGCGCGAACTGCACAACCGCATCCACGCAACCACCGTCTACGTCACCCATGACCAGCACGAGGCAATGGCGATGGCCGACAAGATCGCCGTGATGAACCATGGCGTCATCGAGCAGTTCGGCACGCCGCAGGAGATCTATGCCAAGCCGGCGACCATGTATGTCGCCGATTTCATCGGCTCGCCGCCGATGAACTTCATGCGCTTCACCTCCGGCTTGAAAAGCGGCGACAAATCCATCCTGCTCGACGGCATCGACGTCGCCGTTCCCGAGATCCACCAGGACATGGCCGAGAGCGAGCTGGCCCTCGGCGTGCGGCCGGAGCATATCCGCTTCAACGATGCCTCGGCGCTGCGTGGCGCCGTCTATGGCAGCGAATATCTCGGCACCAACCAGGTCGTGGCTGTGGAAACCCCGGGCGGCCTGATCAAGGCCCGCGTTCCCGCCCATCGCAGCTTCCAGATCGGCGAGAGGGTCGGCCTGGAATTCAATCCGGCGAAACTCGCGCTCTTCGACTGCACGTCGGGCCGTGCCGTACCGTCCTCGCTCTATCAGGAGACCCGGCATGGCTGATGTCGTTCTCAGGAACCTCGCCAAACGCTTCGGCGACACCCAGGCCTTAGTCGATCTCGATCTCTCGATCCGCGACGGAGAGTTCGTCGTGCTGCTCGGTCCCACAGGCGCCGGCAAGACGACGACGCTGCGGCTGATCGCCGGCCTCGAAAAGCCCGATAGCGGCCGCATCGAAATCGGCGGCCGCAATGTCGCCGCCGAAGCTCCGGCCGAACGCGACGTCGCCTTCGTCTTCCAGCAATATTCGCTCTATCCGCATATGACGGTCTACGAGAACCTCGCCTTCCCGCTGAAGGCGCCGGTCCGCAAACTGAGCACCGAAGAGATCGACCGTCGCGTCCGCGAGGTCGCGCGCATGGTCAGGATCGACCACAAGCTGGAGAACCGCTCGACCAGGCTTTCCGGCGGCGAGATGCAGCGTGTCGCGATCGGCCGCGCGCTGGTGCGCCGGCCGGCGATCTATCTGATGGATGAACCGCTGTCCTCGCTCGACGCCAAGCTGCGCGCCGAACTGCGCCTGGAGCTGAAGCGTATCCAGAAGGAGCTTGGCTCGACGCTGCTCTATGTCACCCACGACCAGGTGGAAGCCATGACCATGGCCGACCGTATCGGCATCGTCGCCGAGGGACGGCTGATGCAAGTGGGAACACCGCGCGAAATCTACGGCAATCCCGCCAACCTGCATGTCGCCGCCCGCCTCGGCCAGCCGCATATCAACCTGTTGCCGGCGGACCTGCTCCCCGGCGGCCAGCCGCCGGCCGGCACGAAAACCGTCGGCGCGCGCACCGAACATCTCGACATCATTGTCGGCAAGGATGCCAATGCCGAGATCGACTGGATCGAGCATCTCGGCGACCAGAACCATCTGCACATCAGGGCTGGCAATCACAAGCTCGTCACACTTGCAGATCCATATCTGGCGATCGCCCCGGGCGACCGGATCAGTCTAACGCTGCGCGATCCACTGTATTTCGACGCCGGTGGACAGCGTCTTTCCTGACCGGCAGACAGACATGATGATGGCATGAAAAACAAACAGACGGGTCTCAATCGATGAAACACTTCTTCAACCGCAGGGAAAACATCGTCACCGAAGCCTTGGATGGTCTGCTTCTGACCAGCAGTGCCGGTCGTCTGGCCCGCCTCGACAGCTTTCCCGACATCAAGGTGATCCTGCGCGCGGACTGGGACAAGTCGAAAGTGGCGATCATCTCCGGCGGCGGCGCCGGCCATGAGCCCTCCCATGCCGGCTTTGTCGGCAAGGGCATGCTGACGGCGGCCGTATCCGGCGAAATCTTCGCCTCGCCGAGCGTCGATGCCGCGCTGACGGCGATCCGCGCCGTTGCCGGCCCGAAGGGCGCCCTGCTGATCGTCAAGAACTACACCGGCGACCGGCTGAATTTCGGCCTTGCCGCCGAAAAGGCGCGCGCCGAGGGCTTCGACGTCGAGATGGTCATCGTCGCCGACGATATCGCCATCCCCGGCATCAACCAGCCGCGCGGCGTCGCCGGCACGCTGTTCGTTCACAAGATCGCTGGTTATCACGCCGAGAGGGGCGAGGATCTGAAGACGGTCGCAGCCCATGCCGCGGCAGCAGCCGGCGATATCGTCTCGCTCGGCATGTCGCTGTCCACCTGCAGCGTGCCCGGCCAGGCGCATGAGAGCCGCCTCGGCGAGAACGAAGGCGAGCTCGGACTCGGCATCCATGGCGAGCCCGGCGTCGAACGTATCACGCTGCAGCCGGTCGCCGATATCGTCGCCACCATGGTGGCACGCCTGTTGCCGACGTTGCGCGAAGGGGGAAGCCATGCCCTTCTGATCAACAATCTCGGCGCCGTGCCGCCGCTCGAAATGACCGTCATCGCCAATGCCGTGCTGTCCTCGCCGCTTGGCCGCCGCGTCCAGCTGATCATCGGCCCGGCGCCGATGATGACCGCGCTCAACATGAACGGCTTCTCGCTGTCGCTGGTCCGGCTGGATGCCGAGCGCGAGGCGGCGCTGGCGGCGGCGGTCGAGCCGCATGCCTGGATGCCGGCCGTCGAACGCCACGAGATTAGGATCATCGCCGCACCGAGAACATCAGCCGGACTGAACGGCGCCAACGGCAAGGCCGGAGAAAATGATCGCAACCGCCGCCTGATCACGGCGCTCTGCGAGCATCTGATCTCACAGGAAAGCGAGCTCAACCGGCTGGATGGCCGCGTCGGCGACGGCGATACCGGCTCGACGGTGGCGACGGGCGCCCGCAGCGTGCTGGCCCGCCTCGACACGCTGCCGCTCGACCGGCCGGCCGCAACGCTTGCCTCGCTCGGCGATATCCTCGGCACCAGCATGGGCGGATCGAGCGGCGTGCTGCTGTCGATCTTCTTCACCGCCGCAGCAAAGGCGATGACTGGCAAGGCCGATATATCAGCCGCCCTTCTTGCCGGGCTCGACAGGATGACGTTCTATGGCGGAGCCGCAGTCGGCGACCGGACGATGGTCGATGCACTGTCGCCTGCCCTGCAGGCGCTTGCATCCGGCGATGTCGTCGCAGCGGCAAAGGCAGCGGCAGCCGGTGCCGAGTCGACGAAGACGATGATGAAGGCGCGCGCCGGACGCGCCTCCTATGTCGGCGAAAGGGATCTGGCGGGCGTTGCCGATCCCGGCGCCGTGGCGGTTGCCGGCGCGTTTGGCGTGGCGGCAAGCCTCGCCTGACCGGGGTGAAATTCAAAAGCCCGCGGGCGGCGCGGCGACAGGGAGGGATGGCAGTGCAGGCGGAACCGGTGCTTGTGGCAGGATTGATCGAGGTGTGCCGCGCGACGATCGCGGAAAACACCGATCACCTCTGTGCGCTCGATCGCGCCATCGGCGATGGCGATCACGGAACCAATATGCGGCGCGGCTGCGAGGCGGTGAGCGCCGAAGGCGAAAGCCTGTCCAGCCTGCCCTTCCCCGACGCCATGGAAAAGATCGGCCTGACCCTGGTGATGAATGTCGGCGGTGCGGCCGGGCCGCTCTACGGCACGCTGCTGATGGAGATCGGTCGCGAGCTTCGCAAAAACGACGAGAAGGCCGATTTTTCGCAGGTGCTGAAACAGGCGATCGACGCCGTCGCAAGACGCGGTCGGGCGCATGCCGGCGACAAAACCCTGCTCGACGTGCTCTATCCCGTGCATGCGGCACTCGCCAGCCGCTCGCCGCTCGGCGCAATCGCCCGCAGGGCCGAGCGTTCCGCCAACCGCACCGCTGACATGAAGGCGATGCGCGGGCGCGCCGCCTATCTCGGCGACCGCTCGATCGGTCATGTCGATCCCGGCGCGTCGAGCTGTGCGCTGCTGACCACGGCGATCTGTCGCTATCTCGGGGAGCATCGTCCGCAATGAATGGAAAGACCGCAAATGTGGGTATCGTGATCGTCTCCCACTCGCCGCTGGTGGCACGGGGGATCGCCGATATGGTGCGGCAAATGGTGGGCGACAGCGTACCGCTCGCCTGGTCGGGCGGCAATGTCCATGGTGAACTCGGCACCGATGCCGGCGGCATCCTGAGGGCAATCGAGGCCGCTTGGTCCGATGCCGGCGTCGCCGTCTTCGTCGATCTCGGCGGCGCCGAAACCAACAGCGAAATGGCGATCGAAATGCTGGGGCTTCCCCGCTCGGCCCTCGTCTCCATCTGCAACGCGCCGCTGGTCGAAGGCGCCGTCATCGCCGCCGCCGAGGCGTCGGGGGGCGCGTCGCTGGCCAAGGTCGTCGCCACAGCCGAGGAACTGTCCCCCTGATGACAACAGGATTGCGTAGTGAAAAACAGGAGCCCCATCCATTGCACGTGAATTGCCAGACGGAGGTAGAAGTCAAGCACGGCGTCGGGCTGCATGCCCGCCCCTCCGTTACCTTCACGCGGCTTGCCAAGTCCTTCCCCTGTTCGATCGAGATCGCCGTCAACGGCAGCGACGTCTGGCTGAACGGCAAGAGCATCATCAAGATCATGGGTGCGAAAATCCGAAAAGGATCGATCCTCAGGATTCGCGCCGACGGCATTCTCGCCGAGGAGGCGATCCGCGCCCTGAAGGAACTCATCGAGCGCAACTTCGATGAGGAAAAGAAACATGGCCGCACCGCTTAGGCTGACAGCAAAGAGCGCATCCCCGGGCATCGCATCCGGCCCGGCATTTCTGGCCGAGCGGCCGGACGCTCCCGCGCCCAGCACGGCCGGCGGATACGGCGCGCTCGAGAAGGCGATCGACATCTCGATAGGCGAGCTGGAGCGCCTTGCCGATGGAGCCGATGCCGAAAGCCGGGATATCATCGATTTCCAGATCGAGGTGCTGCGCGATCCGACCATCGCGGAAGCGACCGGCGCGCGCATGGAAGCCGACGAGAACGTCGTCTTTGCCTGGGTCGCCACCCTCGACGCCTATATCGGCGAACTCGAAGCGGCCGACGAGGAGCAGATGCGGGCACGCGCCGTCGATATTCTCGACATCAAGAACCGTGTGCTTGGGGCGCTCGCCGGCACCCCGATCGCCGATTTTCCGCCCGGTTCGATCTTCGTCGGCAAGGATATGGAGCCGAGCCGCTTTCTCGCCCATGACTGGTCGAAAGGCGGCGGCATCGCGCTGTTCGCAGGCAGCACCGCCGGCCATGTCGCCCTGCTCGCCCGGGCCAAATCGGTACCGATGGTGATCGGCACCGGTCGCTTTTCGGCCGCAGACGGAGATCCTGTCGGCGTGGATGGCGACGCCGGTGCGGTCGTACTCAAGGCAGGCGGCATGCTGATCCCGCCGCTCGCGCCTGCACAGGCGCCTACCGCCGACACGCAGAACGAAAGCAGCGAACTGCGCACGGCGGACGGCGTGCCGATCCTGCTCTCCATCAACATCAACGACCCCGCCGAGATCGACGCGCTCGATCCGGCAACGGCTGGCGTCGGCCTGATGCGCTCGGAATTTTCAATCACCTCGGTCGCCGATGCCGCCAATGAGGAACGGCAGCTGGCGATCTATCGCCGCGTGCTGGAGCAGGCGGGTGACAGGCCAGTGACGATCCGCATGCTCGATATCGGGGGCGACAAGCCGCTTGCCGGCCCCGAAGACCTGCCGGGTCTCTCGGCCTCTGGCCTGCGCGGCATCCGACTGCTGCTTGCCCGGCCGGAAATCGCCCGCGTCCAGGCCCGCGCCCTGCTGCGCGCCGCCGTCTTTGGCAGGCTTTCGGTGATGCTGCCGATGGTGACCTTTCCCGACGAGATCGACAGGATGCGCGAATTGTTCCGCGAGGAAGCCGAAAAGCTCGGCCGCCGATCCCTGCTCCACCGGATGCCGCCGATCGGCATGATGGTGGAGGTGCCGGCCGCAGCGTTGATGCTCGATACTTTCGGGTCAGCAGCATTCTTTTCGTTCGGCACCAATGATCTTACCCAGTATCTCGCCGCCTCCTCTCGCGACGATATCGACGCAGATGCCGGCAATGCGGCGCCTGCGGTGCTCCGGCTGCTTGCCCAGGCGGTGAAGCTGACCGCCGGCAAGCCAGTCAGCATCTGCGGCGACATGGCCGGCAATCCGCACTATCTGCCCGGGCTGCTCGCCGCCGGCCTCCGGCATTTTTCCGTGGCGCCGGCCCGGCGTCCCGCGATAAGATCGGCGATCATCGGCCTCAACGCCGATGGCACAAAGGCAGCCGGAGAGTAGAATGGCGCGCGAAGACACCGAAGACGCCATTATCGCCTACAAGTCCATTCTGGCGCAGATCATCGACAACAGGCCATCCGGCACGCGCCAGCGCCTGGCGACGGCGCTTGGAAAACATCGCAGCTTCGTCACCCAGATCACCAGCCCGACCTATGCAACGCCGCTGCCGGCGCGCCATCTCGCCACAATTGTCCGCGTCTGCCATTTTAGCGCCGCCGAACAGGAGCGCTTTCTCGAAGCCTATCAGGCCGCCCATCCCGGCAAGCTGCCGGACCTCGGCCATTCCGAGAAATTGCGGCACCTTTCACTGATGGTGCCCGACTTCGGCGACGACAGGAAAAACCGCCTGTTGGAAGAGGCGATCTCCGATCTGGTGCAGAAGATCGTCGCGATATCGGGTGCGGAATGACGAGTGCGCTGGTTGACGTAGCGTAATACTTTTGGCCTTGGGAGGGGCTTGATGAAGAAGTTCATGAACACTGCGGAAACCATGGTCGCCGAAAGCGTCGAAGGCTTCGTGCGCGCCCATGAGGCCTTGGTGGTGTTCGGGCCTGAGCGCAGATGCATCCACCGCCGCCATCTCACTGCTGGCAAGGTGGCGCTTATATCAGGCGGCGGCGCCGGCCATGAGCCGATGCATATCGGCTTCGTCGGCCACGGCATGCTGGATGCCGCCTGCGTCGGCCATATCTTCACCTCTCCGACACCGAGCCAGATCATCGCCGCGATCGAAGAGGCCGATACCGGCGCCGGCTGCCTGCTCGTGGTCAAGAACTATGACGGCGATCTGATGAATTTCGAAATGGCGATCGAGATGGCCGGCGACCGCCACAACCTCGACATGGTCGTCGTCAGCGACGATATCGAGACATCAAGGTCCGGCGAAGGTAATGGCCGGCGCGGTGTTGCCGGAACGCTGATCGTAGAAAAGCTCCTGGGTGCTGCGGCCGAACGCGGCATGTCGCTTGCCGAATTGAAGCAGCTTGGCGAGGGATTGAACACACGCATCCGCTCGATGGGTGTCGCGCTGAACGGCGTGACGGTGCCGCAGACCGAGCGCACCACATTTTCGCTTGGGCCCGGCGAGATGGAAATGGGCATCGGCATCCATGGAGAACCCGGCCATGCCAGGCAGCCCTTCGCCGCCTCCGACGCCATCATCGGCCATCTCTGCGAAACCATCGCCGGCGATATCGCAGTGGCGCCGGGTACCCGCGCACTGCTCTTCGTCAACGGCCTCGGCGGCACGCCGCCGGCCGAACTCTACCTCGCCTATAACGGCGCCCGCCGCTTTATCGAGGAGAGAGGTATCCCGATCGAGCGCTCGCTTGTGGGAACCTACGTCACCTCGCTCGACATGCAGGGACTGTCGGTCACCCTTGCCTTGCTGACCGACGAGGAGATCGCGCTCTGGGACGCTCCGGTTGCGACGGCGGCATTGCATTGGCCATAACGGCGCCCCGTCAAATATAAAGCGCTGCCATCTTCCGCCAGGCGCCGGCGCGGTGGGCGCGTCCATCCCAGACATGCAGCTGATGGCCGATATTCTTTTCGCCGAGCAGGTGGCTGAGATAGCGGTTGTTGTCGAGAAAAGGGTCGGCGTCGCCAATGGTGAGAACGATGTCGCGCTCACGCAGCCTGTCGAGCCGCCAGTCGCTGCCGAGCCCTGGAAGAAAATGCGCCGGCGTGTGGAAATAGACGCTGTCATCGTAATAGCCGTCGAACAGGTCGGCGAAGGATTCCACCTTCATCGTCAGGTCGTAGCGGCCGGAAAAGGCGACGAGCTTGCGGAAGAGATGCGGATGACGAAAGAACAGGCTCGCCGCCTGGAAGGCCCCGAGGCTGCAGCCGTGCACGATGGTGCAGTCGTGCGAATTCTTCGCCGCCATCAACGGCAACACTTCGTGCAGGATATAATCCTCGAAGGCGCCATGCCGGCGGATGCGCTCGGCGGGGTGATGGTGGAAGGCATAGAAGGTCTCGGCCGCCATTCCCTCGATGCAACAGAGCTGGAGATGGCCCGCCTCGAGCTTGTCGGCAAGGCTTCCGACTAGGCCGAGCTGCTCATATTCGAAGAAGCGCCCTTCCCGCGTCGGAAAAACCAGAACCTTGGCGCCGGCATGGCCGAACACCAGCATCTCCATGTCTCGATGCAGCCGCTGACTGTACCAGCTGAGATATTCGCGGTTCATGGCACCCTGAAAAACTGACCGATCTTGTCGCGGAGAACCGCCTCTTGCTCAGCGCTGCCAGGATAGTCGAAATGCCCCGCATCCAGGATGAAGATTTCATTAAATTTTGGCAGCGCATTTGCGACAGCGAACTGGCAGGGTGGCGCGACAGAAGGATCGAAAAGGGCGACGGCAACCAGCATCGGCACCTTGATCCGCGAAGCGGCCGTTGCCGCATCGTAGAGCCGAAGCGTCTCCAGCACATCTGCGTGTTTCTTATGATAGTCCTGCACCGATTGCGCGCTGCCGACGGTCGGCAAGGTCAGCCGCAGCGGCTGATCCCCGAAACTCGGCAGCGCCAGATGGCCGCGATCGATGCGCTCGTCATAGGCGATCGCCATTGCCCCAACACCGCCGCCGAAGCTGATGCCGCTATAGCCGATATGCCCTGAAAGCCAGGGGTAGAGCACGGCAAGCGTTGAGACCGCAAGCCACAGATCTTCGACGCAGCCGCCGATGATATAGGATTTCGGCTTGTCGATATCGTGGAGCACATGCCAGGAGGGATTCTGCGAGATCGGCGGACGAGCGCTAAGCGACAGCCCGCGGCAGCAGGGAAAAAGCACTGCCGTTTCCTTGACCGGCAGATCGAATTCAGGCCGATCCCGCCCGCCATAACCATGCCCGACGACGAGGCCGCGCCGCACCTGCCCTTCACGCGGCAGAAGCAGCCAGCCGCCGATCCGAAACTCGCCGGTCGAGATATAGACGAGATCAAGCACATGCCAGTCGGGATGGGTGATCCGACTGTGGGAAAGCACCGGCTTCGGATCGACCGTCAGCGCCTCGAAATAACGCGCCTCCCAGAAATCGTCGAAACCGTCGGGCTCATCCGGCGGTTCGATTGCAAGAAGCTCGTCAAGCTTCATGCCGTAGGTTGGATCGAAGGCGAAGGGATGTGTCGTCGGAATGCTCATCCAAGGCTTGTCTCGTGAAAAGGCCGGCGGCGCAAGACTCTGCCTTAACCAGCCGATAAACCTTACCAGCACTCGGACATCTTTACGCCGCGTCAGTCGCCTCGTATCGCCCGGATGTGACGAAGAGCCTGCGGCCAACGGCGCGCGCAGTCTCCAGATGGGCGGCCGCATGGTCCGGTCCGGCTTCGAGCAACAGCTCCGATGTCACGACGCGGGCGCCGCAATAGTCGAAGATCCCGTGATCGATCTGCGTCTTCATGGCGCCGAAATAGCCGTGCCGCATATAGGTCCCGGCATCGGCGCCGCCGAGGCCGACCAGATGCACCGGCAGGCGGCCAAGCAGCTTCACCAGCCCGGTATCCGGGCGATCGTCGTAAGCCCAGCCATTGCTGAACACCCGGTCGATCCATCCCTTGATAAGCCCCGGCATCGACCACCAGTAGACGGGATAGACGAGCACCAGCGCATCGGCGCGGTCGATCCTTGCCTGCTCGGCGGCAACGTCGGCGGGCAGCACCCCTTTCCGCAGATGCACAGCGATATCGGCCGCGGTGAACCGGGGATCGAAGCCCTCGGCCGCGAGATCGGCAAACTCGACGGAATGGCCGGCATCGGAAAGTGTGACACCTTCGGCAAGATGGGCGGCGACGCCGTGGGTGAGCGATTGGGGATCGGGATGCGCGACGACGATGAGCGCGTGCATACAGAAAACTCCTGTTGAATGATTGCGGACGGAAGTCGCGGGCTGTATACCTTTGGTAAGCTACTTTCAGTAAGTTACTTTTGGTATATAGTGATGTCAAGCGCCGAAACAACAGGTCAGCCGACCGATCCGCAACCGCGCCGCCGCCTATCGCGGCAGGATCGGCATCGCCAGTTGCTCGACGTCGCTTGGCAGATCGCCCGTGATGAGGGAACGGAAGCGCTGACCCTCGGCCGGCTTTCCGAGCTGGCGGGCGTAACGAAACCCGTAGTCTATGATCATTTCGAAACCCGCCCCGGCCTGCTCGCAGCGCTCTACCGCGAATTCGACGCCCGCCAGACGGTTGTGATGGACGCAGCCCTTGCGGCAAGCCAGCCGTCGCTCGCCGACCGGGCCACAGTCATCGCCACCTCCTATGTCGACTGCGTGCTTCTTCAGGGCCGCGAAATCGCCGGTGTGATCGCAGCACTTGCCGGTTCGCCGGAACTCGAAAGGATCAAGCGCGAATACGAAGCGGCCTTCATCGAGAAATGCCGCATCGCGCTTTCGCCCTTTACCGATGCCGGCACGATCGCCGGAGCCGGCCTCTGGGCCATGCTCGGCGCCGCCGAAGCCCTCTCCTATGCCGCCGCGTCAGGCGACATCACCGCCGTCGAGGCAAAGAACGAACTCTTCGAAACCATCGTCGCGATGGTGGCGAGAAGTATGGGCGGCGGCACGCATCCCGATCACCTGCGCAATACGGCCAGCCTCGCATCGAGATGATCCGGCGGGAATACCTGTATCGAATCCGCCGCCCGCTTCGCCATGGAACTCGGTTATTTCACGACCCTGGTGAGCGACGCGACGGCCGCCTTCTCGCACCTAATGAGTTGAACGGCCCGACCTAGGCCCCATGCTATTCTGACGACGGCCGAACTCATCGAAGTCTTGCCCAAGGCGTCTGCTTCAAAGGAAACAATGCCATGACCATGCTCTTCAAAATGCCCACAAGTGCCGGCCCGGAATCCCCGAACCGCGACCGGCGCAGGTTCCTGACCACCGCGGCGATCGGGATCGCCGCCGCGGGCGCGACCAGCCTGTTTCCGTCCTATCTGGCATCGGCTGCCACGGGAGATGCGATCCGCCCGTTTCGCGTCGACACTCCCGAGGCGGACCTCCTCGATCTTCGCCGACGCGTGCTGGCAACACGCTGGCCCGAACGCGAGACGGTCGACGACCAGTCGCAAGGCATACAGCTCGAAAAGATCAAGCCGCTCGTCGATTATTGGGGCACCGGCTACGACTGGCGAAAGGCGGAAGCGAAGCTGAACGCGCTGCCGCAATTCATCACCGAGATCGACGGCCTAGACATCCACTTCATTCACGTGCACTCGAAACATCCGAATGCCCTGCCCGTCATCATCACCCATGGCTGGCCGGGATCGGTATTCGAGAACCTCAAGATCATCGGCCCGCTCACCGATCCGACCGCTCATGGCGGAGGCGCCGAAGATGCGTTCGACGTGGTCATTCCGTCGATGCCGGGCTACGGCTTCTCCGGCAAGCCGACCGGCACCGGCTGGGGGCCGGACCGCATCGCGCGGGCCTGGGCGGAACTGATGAAGCGCCTCGCTTACAGCAGCTACGTCGCCCAGGGCGGCGACTGGGGCTCGCCGGTCTCCGGCGCGATGGCACGGCTCGCGCCACAAGGTCTGCTCGGCATCCACATCAACCTGCCGGCTGTCGTGCCGCCCGAAGTTGCCGCGGTGCTCGCCGCGGGCGGGCCGGCGCCGCAGCGACTCTCCACCGAGGAACGCGCGGCGTTCGATGCCCTCAGCGCCGCAGCCAAGATGGGGAACAGGTCCTATGCCACGATGATGGGCACGAGGCCGCAGACGATCGGCTACGCCATATCGGATTCCCCGGCCGGCCTTGCGGCATGGACGCTCGGTCATCCAGGCTTTACGCACTGGACCTACGACAGCAGCGATCCCGAAAAGTCTCCCGACGAGGTGCTCGACGACATCACGCTTTACTGGTTGACCAACAGCGCCGCTTCCTCGGCCCGGATCTACTGGGAATATGGCGGCGGGCGCAGTCCCGTCCTTGCGGCCGGCGAGAAGACCTCCAAGATCGCGCTTCCGGTCGCCATCACCGTCTTTCCTGGGGAGAGCTATCAGGCCCCGGAGACATGGGCCCGTCGCGCCTATCGCAACCTTATCTATTTCCACAAGGTCGACAAGGGCGGCCACTTCGCCGCCTGGGAGCAGCCCGAGCTCTTCTCCGCCGAGCTTCGAGCAGCGTTCAGGCCGCTGCGCCGACCGATATGAGAGGAGCGGCGGCCCCTCGCCGCTCAGGGATGTTGCCGCCTGGTTGTCCATAATCGGCACCGGGCTCGCCTCCCTTGGCGCCAAGCTCACGGATTCCAGCCGCCGCTGCCATAGGGGCGCGTGATGATTTCAACCAGATGGCCGTTCGGATCTTCGAAATAGACCCCGCGCCCGCTGTCGTGGTCATTGGTCTCGCTCGGCTTCCGCTGGCCGGGGTCAGCCCAGTAGCGCAGGTCCCGCTCGCGAATTCGATTGAATATCGCCTCGAATTCACCGTCTCCGACCAGGAAGGCGTAGTGTTGGCGGACGATCTCGCCTTCGGTATCCATATAGTCGAGATTGGCGTCGTTGTCGGTCGTGACCATGTAGAACGGCCCCCAGCGCCGCGGCGCCGGCAGCCCCAACATGTCGGCCAGAAAATCTGCCGAGGCCTTGCTGTCGCGAGCCAAGAGGATTGTATGGTTGAAGTGGATGGCCATAGCGGTCTCTCGCAAACGAGGTGAACTGCAACCTCGATGGAGGCTTAGCTCGGTTAACACCCCTCGGCCGCCTCTTGTTCCGAACCTCGGCCAAACTTGACGCGACCGTCGCGGCATCATGGCCCATCACCAAAGTAAGCCGGTGACCAGCCGGCGAACGGCCCTGCCGCTTCCCGGCCTCGGCATCAGTCCGTATTCTGCCATGCCGCCGTGAGGATCAGCTTTGTGATCTCGTCCGGGTGGGAGATCAACGACAGATGGCTGGCCTGGATTTCAATGGTCTTTGCTCCCATGCGTTTGGCCATGAAGCGTTCGAGATCGGGATTGATCGTCCGGTCCTCGGTCGAGACGGCATACCAGCTCGGCTTCGAACGCCAGGCGGCCTGCGTGGTCTTGCCGGTCAACAGCGCCTTTTGAAACGGCTGCTGCACGGCGTAAAGAACTTTCGCCTTCGCCTCCGGCAGGTCGCCGGCGAAGTCACGCAGGAAGGCTTCCTCGCTGAGGCGTCCCTCGTCGCCGTCGAAGACGATGCCGGCAGAAGCCGGCGGCGTCGGGTAGGTCTTGGCGAGGGCGGTATAATCCTCACCCGCATCCGGCGCCCGCGCCGCGACATAGACGAGCGCCGAAACATTCGGGTGCACGCCGGCCTCGGTGACGATCATGCCGGAAAACGAATGCCCAACCAGAACCGTTGGGCCGTCCTGTCGGTCGAGCACCCGCTTCACGGCAGCGACGGCCTCCGGCAACGTCGTCAGCGGGTTCTGCACCGCCGTGGCATTGAGCCCGGCCGCCTGCAGGCGGGCGATGACCTCGGTCCAGCACGAGCCGTCGGCAAACAGCCCATGCGCCAGCACGACGTTGCGCGCCTTTACGGGAGCGGATGTCGCAGCCATGCCGCGGGTGGCAAGCAGAGAAGCGGCGGCGCCGGCAACAAGGGCAGCCGAGAAAGTCCGTCTGTTTATCATCATGATCTGGTTCCTTGTGCGTCCAGGAATTGAAGGATCGAAAGCATGTCGGCTCGGGACCGAATAACCGAAGCCAAGTCAGTATCGGTTGGTCTGTGATGCCGTGTCGGAACGGTTCGCTTTGCCCGGCGCGAGGAACTGGCCTTCGTCGCGTTGCGAGCTCCGGTCGTCATATTCGGTATTTAAAGCGGCTTCGTGTATACAGAAGCCTGCTTGCTGGAAATTTATGTATTCCCATCCGATATAAAGTCAATTATTGAATACGTAACACCTTCGTGATGCAATCAGTGTATGCGCCTAGCGGCACGCCAATCGCATTTGCATACACAATCGACCGAGCCGTCGATGTTTGAAACAGATCGGAGAAAACGGAATGGCGAGTGGTTTCGAAACCGAGGATGACGGCGATGATCGCGGATTGCTCTCCGACCGCATTCGCAACGCCCTGACGGACGAGATCGCCACCGGCACAATGGCGGCGGGCGCAGCGTTAGACGAACAGCAGCTTGCCGATCGTTTCGGCGCCTCCCGCACGCCGGTTCGCGAAGCGCTGCGTCAGCTGGCGGCGGGCGGCCTCGTCGAGCTTCGCGCCCGACGCGGCGGCGTCGTCGCCCGTATGACGCCGGAGCGCATCATGGAGATGTTCGAAACGGTGGCCGAGATCGAGGCGGTATGCGTCAGGCTCGCCACCTACCGCATGACACCGCTGGAGCGGAGCCATCTGATCGAACTGCACGATCTCTCCCAGCCGATCGTCGAAGCCGGGGACTTCGATGCCTATGACAGCTTCAACCGCCAATTCCATGAAGCCATCTATCACGCTACCCACAATGGCTTCCTTGCCGAACAGGCGATCGCCGTGCGCAACCGCCTGAACGCCTTTCGGCGCACGCAGCTGCGCCAGGGCGAACGGCTGCGCCGATCCCGGGACGAACACGAGGCAATCATGCAGGCGATCGCCGAAGGCGACGGTGAGATGGCATCCCGGCGCATGCGCGCCCACATGCTGAACGCCGCCACCTCGCTCAGCCGTTTCATCGAAACCAACAAGCCGGGAGGAGTTTGACGTTCTTACGGCACGGGGCAGCGGTATTTATAGGCGATCAACGTCGTCATCAGTTCGTCGCCGGTGGCCTCGCGAATGCCGGGATTCTCTTCCAGGAATGTACACAATGTATTGCCGATTGCTTCCGCGGTCGTTCCAATCGGCACACAGACGTTTACCCCAACGGAGTTAGCAAAATACGCCGAGTTCACCATTGCTTTCGGCGCAGGAACGACTTCGGTGAAAATTCGGCGGGCCAGATACTCGTCCCGGTTCCACTTGTCCAACCAACCCGCGACATATCCGACGACAAACTGCCGTGAGCCGCCGCAATCAGAATGAAGGAGATCACCGCTGGAAAATCCGGCGGGAATCTTTGCAGAAACCGTTGCCAAAAGGGTGGCGATAAGAATGCCCGACATCACATCTCCAAAGCTCGCAATAACGCAGAGCTTTGATCGGGACCGTGTCGGAAATTAGCTTAAAACGTGTCTTCTTTTTTGCTGCAACTAAAAACAAAATGGCCGCTAATCTCACCTCAGCCTCAATCGAACCGACTGACCTCAAGCCCGCTGCCGACCGGCAGCAGCACGCTTGATATCCCGGGCTTGGCACGGACAGCCTCACCATAGCGTTTGAGATCGTCGCCTCCCGGGCGCAGCATGTTGTCGGCGACGATGATCGCGCCCGGATTGAGCTTGGGATAGAAAGCCTCGAGGCATGGAACGTAAAGATCCTTCCAGAGATCCACCAGCACGAAGTCGATGCCCTGGGAAAGTTCGCCGATCATCTGGACCGCATCCCCAACCTTGAATTCCACATGCTCTGCGAGCCCCGCCTTGACGGCCATGTCGCGTGCGTAGGTCGACTTGTAGTCGTGCATTTCCATGGTGATCAGCTGCCCGCCGGAAGCGCGCGCGGCTTCCGCCAGCCAGATCCCGGAATAACCGAAGGAGGTGCCGAGTTCGAGAATGGTCGGGCTCTTGAGGCTCTTGGCGAGGATATTGATGAACTGTCCGGTTGCAGGTCCGACCGCCCGCAGCCGCTGATCCTGTCCTCCGTCGCGCCCGCCAGGAGGCAGTTCGCGCGGACTGTTATGCTCCGTCTCGATCATCGCGTGATAGATGTCGAGCACGTCCCGGATTCTGCTGTCCATTGTCTTCTCCATGACCGCCTGCGCGTTGATCAGCCGATCATTGCCCGACCGAACCAGCGCCGGAAAGTTAAACTTTGGCAATCATCGCCCTTGCTGGTTCCCTTGCGGTTGCACATGCCGCCGTCGTCGGCTACATCATGCCGTCAATGGCCGGGTCACCCGGCCACGTAAGCGTTAACGTCACTCAACGCGTATGATCGAACGGCCCTGCGGCTTCGATCTGCGCGACTATGTCCTGCGGATCGAGCTCAAAAAAGCTCCTGAGGACACATGGACAACAATCAACTCAAAGATCAGATTTCATCGGCCCCCGGCATCGAACGGGTCCGCCACGACACGCGACGGCGCACCCTCTCGGTCGAGAGCGTCGTCGACATCACCCCCGGCATGCGCCGCATCACGTTGACCGGCGATGATCTTGGCGATTTCATCAGCCTTGCGCCCGACGACCACATCAAGATTTTCGTACCGGCCGCCGATGGCGGCGAAGAACGCCGTGACTACACGCCGCGCCGCTACGATAACACCGAACGAAAACTAACCATCGACTTCGCCTTGCATGAGGCAGGTCCAGTGACCCAATGGGCGATCGACGCGCGCGCCGGCGACAGGCTCGAGATCGGCGGACCAAGGGGCTCCGCCGTAGTTTCCGCGACAGTCAAACGGTGGCTGCTGATCGGCGACGAAACCGCGCTGCCGGCGATCGGCCGCCGGATCGAGGAGAGCGGCGCCGGAACCGTCATCACCACAATCGCAGCCGTCACCGGCCCGTTGGAAGAGCAAGTCTTCGAGACATCAGCCGAACTGTACGCCCACTGGGCGCACCGGCCTCTTTCGCAGGCAACCGATGCCGCAGCCCTGCTGAAACCGTTGAGCACAGTCGATATCCAGCCGGAGACCTTCATCTGGGTCGCGGCGGAAGCCTCGGCAACGCGCGATATCCGCGCCTACCTGCTGGAACGAGGTTGCCCGCTCGGCTGGATCAAGGCATCCGGCTACTGGGTGTTCGGCAAAGCCGATACGACCGAGAAATTCGGCTAGGACCAACCCGCATTCCGGATTCCATTTGGTGATGAGTTCTGACTCACTTCGTTCCGGATTTGATCCGGAACGATCAGATGGATGTGAAGAGGTATGAATTGAGCGAAGTCCCGGCAGCCTCTGCCGGAACGCTGCGGCGGATTGAAGAGCATCAGCAACTGTAAGCCCGGGCGCCAGCCACCGACTTATTGAAAGAGATCGACCACGCAGCGGGCAGAGCCCAATGCGAGTGTCCAACCCAGCATGCCGTGACCGGCATTGATGTAGAGACCTTTGATACGTCGGGAGGCGGCGATAACGGGCTTGGAGGTCGGAGTCATCGGCCTCTCGCCCGACCATCTCATCAGTTCGTCCGATCGCTCGAAAAGGTCGGGCAGCACCGCGGACGCGGCCAGCTTGAGTGTGTCGAAACGTCTGGCATCAAAACCGGCCCCGGGACGCTCGATGTCTGCCAGTCCGGCGACACGAAAACGGTCGCCGATGGCCGCAAAGGCAAGCTTTCGCTTGACGTCTGTCAGGCTGATACTTGGTGCAAGTCCAGTTCTTCGAACGGTGAGCGAGTAGCCTCTGACGGGGCGTATGTCCCGGACTTCAGGTAAATCGGATATGAGGGAACGGATCTCCGGTCCTGCGGCGACGATGGCTGCGTCGACGCGAAGCTCGTCGCGGTCCTCGAACCTCAGCCCTGTCAGCACGCCTTCCGTTTGGAGGAAGCTCGAGACCCTCCCGCCGAAAAGCACCGACACCTGCCGACGCTCGATCATCCAGGTGGTGAGCTGGCGGCAAAATCCGGCCGCATCGCCGAGGGCATCACTGGGTGTATAAACGGCGCCGGCAATCTCTCCCTGATATACGGCGAGCGCAGGCTCGACGTCTTCCGCCTCCCCCCGCGTCAGCAGGCGCTGTTCGAAGCCGAGAGCATTCTTGCGCGCGACACTGGAATCGGCGGCAGCAAAACTTTGCCGGTCGGCATAGAGGTGCAGTTTTCCGGCGACACGATAGTCGAATTCGATATCGGTTTCCTTAAGCAGGATCGCGAGCTCGTGACGGGATTGCTCGGCAAGGCGCAGGATCTCCTCTGTATTGTTCCACCAACATCTGAACGGGGTATTGGCAAGGAATTTCAGCCCCCAGCACAGAAAGTCCCGATCGAGTTGCCAGTGGATCCGGAAGGCTGGATCGCGGCCCATCGCAATGGCTGGCAGATGTTTCAGCAGGGCTGGTGATGCCATTGCGTCACCGTAGGCCCAAGACAGCTGCGCGGCATTGCCGGCGCTCGCCCCCATGCCCGGCTCGCTTGCCGCATCGATAAGTGTCACATCATGCCCCGCCCGGGCCAGAAGATAGGCCGACGATACGCCGATGACGCCGGCGCCGATCACCGCAACACGCGCCATCTCAAGCCTCGTCGCCGACAACGGCCGTCAACTCGACCTCAACGGGAACCCCGCGCGGCAGAGATGTTACGCCGATCGCGATGCGGGCATGCGCCCATCGATCCGGGAAAAGCTCTCGGAGTAGTTCCGAAGCGCCATCTATGACGGCGCCGTGGCGCTCGAAAGCGGCATCCGCCGCGACATAGCCCGCAAGCCGGACGAAGCCCAGGATGTTGTCAAAGCCGCCCGCAGCCCCCTCCAGCTGCGCAAGCGCATTGAGAAGCGCCCAGCGGGCGCATTCTCGCCCCTCTTCGATGGAGACGCATGCTCCGAGATGTCCTGTCCGCAGCACCACACCATCCTTCAGCGGCACCTGACCTGAAACGGTGATGATATTGCCGGTCCGCACAGCCCCGGAAAATGCGCCTGGCGGCAAGGATGCTTCCGGCAGAGCAAGCTCAAGCTGTGCCAGCCGTTCGCGCACACGATTGCTTCCAGCCGATGAAGCATCGCGTGCCTTGCGGACTGCTGCTTCTGCGCTGCGGTCGACGAAGGCCCTCATGATATTCTTGTCGAGTTCCGTCAGCCGGTATTCGGGGTGCCACTGGATGCCGAGGCAAAAGCCGTCCGTGTCCCCTTCGAATGCTTCGATGGTTCCGTCCGGCGCCCGCGCGGCGACACGGAAGCGTCCTTGGCCGGCCAAAGCATGCCGGTGCAGGCTGTTGACGCGCGCCGGCCCCCTCCCTACCCAATCGGTCAGCACGCTGCCTTGCTCGACGATGATCTCGTGCGCCAAAACGTCGGGGATATCTTGCGGGATGTGGGATACGGCGGCGGCCGGCAGCTCGGTTTGAAATTCGCCCCCAAGGCATTCACCGATCAGTTGCATGCCGTGGCATATGCCGAGAAGCGGCTTGCCCGTTTTCAAGGCCTGCTCGACCAGCTGAATCTCGAACTGCCTGCGCGCGCCTGTCACCTCGGTCCCTGGCCGCGCACCGGTAAGGACAATTCCATCGGCGAGTGCCAACGCCGATACCAGGTTCCGGGTGTTGTAAGGCAAGATCAAAGGAAATCCCCCTGCCTCGGCTATGGCATCCGCATAGTTGGCGCGCACCACATACTCCGTCTCGGTCGGAACATCGGGCGCCTCGCTGACATCGGGCGTCATGAGGATCACCGGCCAGCGAGGTTCATGCGATTGCGTTGCATGCCGACGTGCGTTGCCCGTGGCAACGGTCGTTTCAGTGGTCATGATCTTGGCCTTGTGATGACGAGTTAGCGGGCGGCCGGAAGGGCTAGCCGGCGCGAGAGGACCGAGAACGGCCAGGCTATCGCGAAATAGCAGAGCCCGACGGCAACGTAGATTTGCAAGGGAAGGAAATACTCCGTCGCCATTGACCGCCCCGTGAGCACAAGTTCGTCGACGGTAATCAGCGAAGCGAGCGAAGAATCCTTGAGCAGCGAGACGAAGGTGATGATCATCGGCGCCAGGATGACACGCGCGACCTGCGGCAGGATGATCCAGACGAAGCTCTGGGCCGGGGTGAAGCCCGCGGCCAGCGCTGCCTCGCTCTGCCCGGCCGGTATAGCCTTCAGACCGGCGCGGAAAAGCTCTGCGACCTGGGCCGCGAAACACAACGCCAGGCCGGCGATCGCCGCACCGAAAGCATCGAAGACGACCCCGATGCCCGGCAAGCCGAAATAAAGCAGAAACAGAACCGCCAATAACGGCACGCCCCGCACGATCGTCACATAAAGAGCCGCAAAATACCGCAGCGCTGCGAAACTGGATTTCTGGCAGAGCGAAAGCAGCAGGCCGAAAACGAAGGCCAGGGCAAAGGCACAAACGGAAAGCAGCGCCGTATTCATCATCGCCCGCAGCAGCAGAGGCAGCCATTCGGCACCATAATCGCCATAGGGCGCCAGGAAAGCACTCATCCTTTCAATCTCCCGTAACGTCTTTCGAGGAACTGCGTTGCCTGCATCAATGGCAAGCTCAGCAACAGATAGAGTGCCGCCGCCGTCGCGTAGATCATTGTTGTCTGGAAGGACGACGTCACCATTGAACGGGCAAAGAACATGATTTCCGGCGCCGCAATGGCCGAGACGACGGATGTATCCTTGAGAAGCTGCACCGCGTAGTTCCCGAGCCCCGGAAGCGCTATCCGCATGGCCTGTGGCGTCAGGATCTCAAAGATCGTCTGGAGCGGGGTCAGCCCTGCGGCAAGCGCCGCCTCCGCCTGCCCGCCAGGCAGCGCGGCGAAACCGGCGCGAAAGATTGCGCAGGTGATCGCTGCACCGATCAGCCCGAGGCCCAGGACGGCCGCCGTGATCGACGTCAATTTCACGCCGAGGCTGGCAAGCCCGAAGTAGAGGATAAAGAGATGCGTCAAGGCCGGCACATTGCAGAGGATTTCGCAGCAGGCATCGATCGCGAGATTGATGAACTTGATCCCTGCAAATTGCCTGAGCAGAGCGAGAAAGAACCCCAAAGTGGCTGCGAGCGCCAGCGAGGCGATCGTGACGAAAACGGTTACGCCAAGTCCGGCGACGAGCCCTTGGACGACCGAGAAGAATACGGAAAATCCAATCATGACGCGCCTAGTGCCGAATCTTGTTGAGAAACGCTTGCGTGCGCGCCTCGCGGGGAGCGGTTATGACCTGGCGGGCCGGGCCGGCTTCGACGATGGTGCCGCCGTCAAGAAACAGAACGCGGTCGGCAATGTCGCGCGCAAACGCGATCTCGTGCGTGACGATCAGCATCGTGCGTCCTTCGTCTGCCAGCTCCTCCATCACTTTCAGAACCTCCTGAACCAGTTCGGGATCGAGTGCCGATGTCGGCTCGTCGAACAGCATGAGCTTTGGCTTCTGGGCAAGCGCCCGCGCAATCGCGACGCGCTGTCGCTGGCCGCCGGACAGCTCGAGTGGTGAGGCTTCAGCGCGGTGCGTCATATGGACTTTGGCCAGCATCTCCAAAGCCAGTTCGCGTGCCTCGGCAGCAGCCAGGCCGCGGACCTTGCGCGCCGCAATCGCCACGTTTTCCGTCACCGACAGATGCGGCCAGAGATTGAAGAGCTGGAAGACCATGCCCATCTCGGCGCGCTGCGGTGCAAGTTGCCGGTCGCTCATGACCTGGCCGTTGCGCACGCCGATCCGCTCGCCGTCGAGGCGGATCTCGCCGGCACTGGGCTTTTCCAGAAAATTCATGCAGCGCAGACAGGTGGATTTCCCAGACCCGGATGGGCCGATCAGGGCAATCTTCTCACCTGGTGCGACATCGAAATCGATGCCCTTGAGAACTTCGATAGGACCATAGCTCTTGCGCAGGCCCGCAACGCTCAGAAGCGCATTCATCGCCGTTTCCTTATGCGATTATATCTTGGCGAAGAGGGTGGACGAAAGCCGCCGATTGCAGCTTCCGTCCGCACGCTCGTTCAGCCGCCAGCTGCGCAGGACGGCAGCTTGTAATCTGCGGGGCGATCGACGCCGGCGCGGAAGTTTTGACCCACAGGCTTGAACCAGACATCCGACGACAATCCGTAGCGGGCGCCGATTTCCTTCATCTCGCAAGTCTTCCACATGTCGGCGATGATGGCGTCCATCTTCTGGCGCAAATCGTCGTTCTTCTGGTTGAGGCCATAGACGACCTGGCCGAGACCGGTCAGCAGCGGAAAATCCGGACTGTTATCGGTGAAGGCGAGGAAGTGCATATTCCAATCGGGGTTCTGCTTGATGGCGTAGGAGATCACCGGCGGATCGCCGATGACAGCGTCGATGCGCCCGGCGATAAGATCGCGCACGGCCGCATCGGAAGTGTCGTAGAGCGAGAGTTGGAGATCTTTGATGCTCTTCAATTCCGAGACGAACGAAAAGCCGGTGATCGTGCCGATCTTCTTGCCTTCCAGATCAGAGAGCTTGTCCCAGTTCGTCTTCGTCGATTGCATGATGCCGTTCTTGAAGTAGTGGATCGGCTCGGAGAGCGTCATGATCTTGGTACGCTTTTCGGTCCAGCCCATGGTGCCGAGCATGACGTCGACGCGGCCTGACTGAACGGAGGCGATCGTACCCGACCATTCCATGAGCGCAGGCTGAATCTTGAGGCCGAGCTTGTCGGCAATGCGCTGCATGATTTCACCGTCATAGCCTACCAGCTTCCCGTCCTGCCAGCCGGAGCCGGGCATGTCGCCGGTGAAGGCAACCGTCAGCTTGCCCTGCTCGGCAAGTTCGAAAGCATTGGCGATAGATGAAAGGGACATGAAGCTGCCTGCCAGCAGAGCGCACGTCACCATCCTTCTCGAAAGAGAAAGTGCCATTGTTCTGATCCTTGATTTGTTGGTTCCCCGGTCCGGTGGTTTCTGTCCCCGGATGTCGCGTTCGACGAGAGGAAACTTGACACTGAAGACTGCCGCTGAATTTTATAAATCGGACATTTTCTTTGAAAAAAGGACATGGTTGTTCTATCATTGCCATGCGCCATGATCACATCCGAGGAACCTTCCGAAATATCTGCCAACGAGCCGGACTATGTGCGCTGGCTCGACGATCTTTGGGCCGAGCGGCTTCTGGTCGCACGCGACCGAAAGGCCGATCTCTCGGTCGGCATTCTCCTCTGGCCGACATTCCCGATGATGTCGCTGACGGGTATCGTCGAGCCTCTCAGGCATGCGGCGGACTTTGCCGACAATTCCCGTCCACTACATTGTCGCTGGTCGATCATGGGGGCTCCGGGCCAGGCAGCGGTCGCCAGCTGCGGCATCCGGGTCCACGCCGATGCGCCCTACATTAACCCGACCGACTTCGACTACGTCGTGGTTATCGGTGGCCTCCTGCCACATCTGCGCGCCGCACCTAGCAAGCATCGCGACTATCTCAGGGTGGCGGCATCGGCGGGTGTTCCGGTCATTGGTGTGTGTACGGGCGCCTTCGTAATGGCGCAGGAGGGACTGCTCGCGGGGCGCAAGGCGTGCGTTCATCCCTTTCACGCGGAGGATTTCCGGATTGCCTTCCCGCGTCTTGCCTTCTCCACGCGCGATGACTTCCTGATCGAAAACGGCCGCATTACCGTGCCTGGCGGCGTATCGATCCTGTCGCTGATGACGGAGCTCATCCGCACGCATTGCGGACCGGATCGGGCGGCCAAGGCCGTGCACCAGCTTTCGCTCTCGGAGCAGAAGCACATGAGCGCCTTCGATCACGGCCGCGCCACAACATTTCGCCGCGCAGAAGATTCGCGTATTCAGCGAGCCGTCGTTCTCGTCGAGAGTCGGAAAGGCCGCGATGTCTCACCGGAACAGGTGGCCTCTCTGGTCGGCCTGTCACCACGCCAGTTCGCGCGTCTGTTCCAGGACAATATCGGCATGACCCCGAAGCGTTTTATCGTCGAGACGAGATTGCGCTATGGCCGGTTTCTAGTCGAAAACAGCACACTGCCCATGACGGCGATCGCCTTTGAAATCGGATTCTCCGACTCCGCCCATTTCGCGACCGCTTTTCGCAAGAAGTATGGGAAGCCTCCCAGGAGTTTCCGCTGATCTTTGTCGAGTCACCACAAACGGCAGGATCGAAAACCGACTTCGACACTATTGCGATTTAATCGGATGCGATATATATAGATGTCATCGTCAGAAAGCTTGGACAGGATGGACCGATGCCGACATCTAAAGCAGCTAAGGGGCCGGATATGCCTGCGCCCGCCTCCCCGCCAGCGGGCAAGGAAGGCAGGAAACTTTCGAATTTCCTGTGCTTCGCGGTCTATTCGGCAAATCTCGCCTTCGGCCGCGCCTATAAGCCGATCCTGGACGAGCTTGGCCTGACCTATACCCAATACATCGCCATGGTGGCTCTCTCCGAAGAGGACGACCAGACCGTCGGGGTGTTGGGGGAAAAGATGTTCCTCGAATCCAACACGCTGACGCCCATCCTCAAGAAGCTGGAGTCGAATGGTTTTATCACCCGTCACCGCGATCCTGCCGACGAACGGCAGGTGCGGGTCAGCCTGACGCCGGCAGGACGCCAACTCGTTGAAACCGATCCCGGCAACGCGCTGCTTGGCGCCATCGGCCTCGGCGACGACTTTCCCGTCGTGCAGAAATCGGTGACGACGCTGCGCGACAACCTGCTGCGGTCAACTCAGGGCGAACCGGAGAAATCGTGATCGCGGCCTCAGTCGCCTGATCCCGCCTGGGTCTACTGCCGTAGCGGCCGGAACGCAGTCCGGAGCTCGGCAGTGAAAGCCATCGGCTGTTCCCAGGCGGCGAAGTGGCCGCCCTTCGGCAGCCGGTTGTAGTGGATGAGCTTCGGATAGGCCTTCTCCGCCCAGCTCTGCGGCGCCTGGTAGATCTCATCGGGAAAAGCACTGACCGCCACTGGGATCTTGATGCCCCTGGGGTCGAAGAACCCGCCCGACGGATGGTGCGCGTTGTCCCAATAGAGGCGTGCCGAGGAGATTGCGGTGTTCGTCAGCCAGTAGAGCGTGACGTTGTCGAGGATATCGTCCTTCGTCAGCCCCTCGGGCTCTCCGTCGAAAACGCGGGCAATCATCCGGTAACTGCGGATGTCGTGATCGAGCATCCACGACGCAAGCCCGACCGGCGAGTCGACAATCCCGTAGAGCGTCTGCGGCCGGTTGTTCATCTCGATCGCATAGCCCAGCCCATTCTTGTAGAAATCGTCGAGCTGATCGAAGGCGCGCCTTTCGTCCGGTGACAGGTCGGCTGGCGGCATGCCGCCGGCGGCAAGAGCCTTGGCGATGTCAGCCGGAACCGTGGCCGCCATGTTCGTATGGATGCCGAGCAATCCCGGCGGCTCCTGCACCGCCATCAATTCGGTCACCGCGTTGCCCCAGTCGCCACCCTGCGCCACGAACTTCGTGTAGCCGAGACGTTGCATCAGCGTCACCCAGGCGTGCGCGATACGCGGCGGGTTCCAGTTCCCCGACCCCGTCGGTTTCCCGGAAAAGCCGTAGCCCGGCAAAGACGGGATCACCACGTCAAATGCGTCCTCTTCGCTCCCGCCATGCGCTGTCGGATCGGTGAGCGGTTCGATGATCTTCAACTGCTCGATGATCGAACCAGGCCATCCATGTGTGACGATCAACGGCAGCGCATTTTTATGCTGGGAGCGCACGTGAATGAAGTGGATATCCAGCCCGTCGATCTCTGTGATGAACTGCGGCAGCGCATTGAGCCGCGCCTCCATCTTGCGCCAGTCGTAATCCGTCGCCCAATGCTTCGCGAGTTTCTGGATCGTTGCGAGCTGCACGCCCTGCGTATCGTCCGCAACAGTCTCCCTGTCAGGCCAACGGGTGGCCGCGACGCGCCGGCGCAGATCGTCAAGCTGATCCTCGGGGAAATTGACGCTGAAGGGGCTCACCCCGTCGCCGTTTGCCTCAGCGCTGCGCGTCCCGGCAAGCATGCTCATGGCTCCGGCGGCGGCCGTGGCGGCAAGCAGCTCGCGCCGCGTGGGCGTTGATAGGGATGTGGGTGGCATGACGCTCTCCTCTCCGTTTGATCTGTTCGGAAACGGACGAAGATCGACTGACCGACCTCGTTCGCATCAGCAGGTCATTCGCGTCTGTCCGGGGACTATGCTCCCGGGCAACGTCGGGGGTCAACCTACCCGGTCAGGCTATGCCTCGACTGTCTCGATGGACGACTGGCCATTGCAAAAAGCCGTGGCTGCGGGCAGCATCGGCGCGAGATCGAGGAGGCAGAGGAGAATGCATGCCCGACATCGCGATGGGCGTCTTGAGCCAGAACGGAACCGTTCTCCTGGCCAGGCGCAGTTCCGAGCGCACGGTGCACCCGGATCGCTGGAGCCTCCCGGGCGGCCATATCGAAGAGGGCGAAGACGCCGAGACGGCGATGTGCCGGGAATTGATCGAAGAAATAGGCGTGACGCCGGAGCTCTGGCAGTTTGCAGGACGGTTCACCTCGGAAGACCCGCCCGAAGCATCCGCGACATTCCATGTCTATCACGTCCTTAAATGGCACGGCTGTCCGCGACTGATCGGTGACGAACACACCGAGCTCAGATGGTTCACCGCCACCGCGATAGAAAAAGAAGCCGAATTGGCGCCGCCTCAGCTCACTGAAATTCTCGCAAACCTCGCCATGCGGGAAACAGGCACGCCCACTTAGGTCCCTTGGCGGTCAAGGCGGTCTCGCCAGCTGAACGGGTCCTCAGAGAACATGATGCTGGACGTCGCCAAGCGCACCGGCCTCCATCATCTCGGCGGCCCTTGCATAACCGCCGCCAATTCCGTCGAGGAAATGCAGGTGCGAATCCGGGCTGCCTGATGGCACGAGGCAGGTCATCAGCGCATGCGATTGGCGGTGCAGTCCGAAGTTCACCTCACCGCGCGCCCTTGCCAGAAGAAGCATGGTTTCGACCCTATCAATCTGTTCGCGCGTGCAGTCCAGCGTCAGGCGCAAACCGTCATCGAATTTGCGGAAATCCGAATGGGAGGCGACCTCCGACCAGCGTTTCGCATCGACACGCTTCCCGCTGCCTTTGGGCATGGCAATATCCCTGGGGATAGCCATTTCCACGGGAACCGGATGAGACCGGTGCGACGGCGCATCGAAGACGGCAAGCACGCGCTTCGCCAGCGCCGCAAAGACCTCCGGGCTCGTATGGTCATCCGGCTCGACCAGCAGCGACAGGATCTCGCCCCGCTGGCTCGGGAACGGCGTCCAGTCGCAGCTCAGTCCGGTCAGATCCGGCTTCGTCGCGTAGCGGCCCGGCTTGACCAGATACCGGCCGCTCTTGATCTGCTGCTCCGCCCATTTGAGCCCTCCTCCTGCAAACATCGCATAGGTCGCGTTTTCCGAAGCCGCATAGCGCGCAACCCTTACGTCGCGCCCACTATTGCGGATTTCGCGCACGGTGAGCAGCCCGATACGAAGGGTGAGATCGAGATCGCTTCTTGCAAAGCTCGCGACCTGCCGCAACGCCGAGGTCGCGGCCATGATGCCGTGCGGCGGCAAGGCGAATGCCGCCCCGTCTCCACGAAACACGAAGGGGAAATCGAACGAACCCCAGGCATTACCGAGAGCGGCGATGATCGATGCGCCTGCGAAGTTGACATCTTCATAGCGTCCCGACTTGATCGCCAGCGTCGAGCTGACGACGTCGGTGATGCCGATCAGCCAATCCTCGGGCAGCGGCTCATAGACGGCTGGGTCGAGCACGAGCGAAAACTCGTCATAGGCCTGGTGTGGCTGGGCGTGGCTATTGTTCATGGCATGTTCTCCAGATCGGCAAGGTTCCGGTGCCTGCTACCTCAGGAAGGGTCTGCCGGCCGATCGGCAGGCCCTCCGCATCAAATCCTCTGGCGGTGAGGTCCGCCCTTCCCCGCTCAGACAAGTGTGGTCTCGACGTCGATATTGCCGTGTGTCGCCTTGGAATAAGGGCAGATGCCATGGGCTGCCTCGATCAATTCCTGCGCAACGTCGCGATCAATGCCGGGCAGGCTGACATTGAGGCGCGCCCTGAGGAAGAAGGAGCCGTTATCGACGTTGAGATCGATCTCCGCATCGACCTCGGGACCGGCCGGCAGCGTGATCTTCCGCTGCGAAGCGGCAAACTCGATGGCGCCGATATAGCAGGCCGACCAGGCGATGCCGAACAGGTTTTCGGCAGCCGGATGCGGTTGCGGCAGTTTGATGTCGATCGTGCCGTCGCTGCTGCGTGCGGAGCCGTTGCGGCCGCCGGAGATGTGGGTTTTGCCCGTAAAGAGAAGCTTCTCGGTCATGGTGATATCCTTTCGGTTTGATTTGCTACGCGTCCGATTAAATCGGATGCGCTCTAATACGCCGCACCATAACCGATGTCAACACTATTCCGATTTAATCGGATGCGATTTATTTCTCCGGCCAAACTCATCACATCAAGATAATCCTCAACGGCAGCTGTGCGAGCAGCCGACCCGCTGCGCAAAGTCACGTCTTGCCCGGGAACAGAGCCCTCTATAGGCTCTGCCGGGAAGCGCGAGGTGGCGCCCGTGAAAAAGCCCGGAGAGATGCCATGTCCTCCATAACAGCAGACAATGCGGGACAGTATGGCGACAGCCGGAAGCTCGCCGCGCGGGCTCGACTGCGTAGCCAATACACCATCGCCGAGACGGCCTGGTTTCCATGGGTTGCAACGCAGTTGTCCCTGAAGCCAGGCGATCGTGTCCTCGACGTCGGCTGCGGACCGGCCTGGTTCCGGGCAGCAACGGCAGGTCTGCTGCCGGAGAATCTTGACCTGACGCTCGCCGACCTTTCGCAAGGCATGGTCGACGAGGCGGTGGCGCGTTGCAGCACCCTGCCATTCGGCTCCGTCCGGGGTTGCCAAGCCGACGCAGCCGCGCTCCCCTTCGAAGATGGCGCCTTCGATGCCGTGGTCGCGATGCATATGCTCTATCACCTGCCCGACCCGGCCGCGGGCATCGCTGACATGTCAAGAGTGCTGAGGCCGGGTGGCTTACTCGCGGTCACAACCAACGGCGCCGGCAATATGCGCGAGATCTACGCGCTGACGACCGTATTCGGCAATGCCCCATCCGATCCGGCTGCCGAAGCCTTCGGATATGACGCTGCCGAACGATTGATGCGGTCACAGTTTGGAAACGTGAACATGTCGCAGCATCCGGCAAGCCTGAGGATCACTGAGCCCGAGGATGTATTCCTGGCGCTCACCTCCTACCCGCCCGGCGATGGCGCCAGCCAGCTTCAGCTCACCAAGTTCCGTCAAGCCGTTGCCGATGCCTTCAGCCAACGCAACGGCGTGCTTGAAGTCCGCAGGGAGACCGCGCTGTTTCTGAGCAGGAAGACGGACTGATCCGTATCGCGGTGTCGGCTGCGGCCTTACGACCGCGGCCGGCCGTCGTCGAACAGCGTGGCAAGCCACTGGTAGTATCGTGGCTGCTTCTCCCGCAACTGGCTGCGCGAATAAGGCGGCCGATCGATGTCACCGAACAGGTAGACGCTGGCCGTGACCGCGAAGAATTCGTGACCATTGCTCATCATGTAGGAATCGCCCGGCCAGACCCGCTTGCCGATATCGAAGAATTGCGCAACATCGGTATTGCCGAATCCGCCCGGAAGCATTCGGTCGTGATAGGCATGCAGAAGTTCATGCAGGATGACCGGCTTGTCAGACGCGAGGGCCTTCACGCGCAGGTCGATGCCGGTCTTGCTGCTGTAATGGCCAGGCCCGGCCTTTGCGGCGGCGGGATTGGCCCAGATCGGGATCATCCGCATGAAGGTGAGCACATCGGGTTTCAGGTCGACATGCTCGACGATATCGAGCTGCCGCTTGACCGCCGCGACCATCTCGTTGTCGGGCTCCGCGCCCTTGGCGTTGGTGAGATCGACCTGCCATCCGTGATAGCTGAAAACCAGCGGATCGGCCGCTGCCGCGCCTGTTGCCATGATGGTGATGACGATGGCGCAGAGCGCCAGGATTTTCGAAATCGGTCTCACAGCCACTCCTTGGCAACTCACGCACCAACTGTTGCACAGGCGATCCAGCCGCACAATTGTGTCGTGGAGGTGTTGATGTCGCGGTGATGAACTCAGGCAGAGACCAGTGTCGCCGGGGCGATGGTCAGATGGCCGTTTCGATGCATCCGGCTTGATGGTATGTTTCCGCATGACCCGCGACGCCGCCATTGCGAGAGCAGAGACCTATTTCGATTCCGGATCGTTCCGGACGGATCTGGCGCGCCGAGTCGCCATGCCGACGGAAAGCCAGAACCCAGATCGCCGGCAGGTGTTGCTCGATTATATCGAGACCGAGATCAGGCCGACTTTCGAGGCGCTCGGCTTTACCTGCCACACGTTGACGGAGGGCGGCTGGCCCTTTCTCTTCGCCGAGCGTATCGAGGATCCGAAGCTGCCGACCGTGCTTGGTTATGGCCATGGCGACGTGATCCGCGGACTTGACGATGCCTGGGACGACGGCCTGTCGCCCTGGCGGATGATCGAACGTGACGGCAGATGGTACGGGCGCGGCGTCGCCGACAACAAGGGGCAGCACACCGTCAACATCGGCGCCATCCAGGCCGTGCTGGAAACGCGCGGTAAGCTCGGGTTCAACGCCAAATATCTGATCGAGATGGGTGAGGAGCGGATATCGCCCGGCCTGCGTGAACTCGCCGTCACGCACAGGGAATTGTTCCGCGCCGACGTTCTGATCGCCTCAGACGGCCCGCGGCTCACCGCCGAACGGCCGACTATCTTCTTGGGTTCCCGCGGCGCCGTCAGCTTCGATATATTGATCGACGCGCGCAAGGGCGGGCACCACTCCGGGAACTGGGGCGGCCTACTCTCCGATCCTGCAATCCAACTCGCCCATGCGCTTGCCAGCATCACCGGCCCGTCAGGCGAAATTCGCATCCCGGAATGGTGTCCGAAAGAGATCCCCGACAATGTCCGGCATGTGCTTGCCGACTGCGTCCCAGAGGATGGCGACGGCGATGCGAAAATCGATCCGAACTGGGGCGAACCCGGGCTGACGCCAGCCGAAAAGCTGTTTGCATGGAGCTCCTTCGCGATCCTGGCTTTCGAAGCCGGCAACCCCAAGACACCCGTCGGCGCGATCCCGCCGCGCGCCTGGGCGCGTTGCCAGCTACGCTTCGTCGTCGGAGTCGATGTGAAGGATATACTGCCGGCGCTGCGACGGCACTTCGACAGCCATGGTTTTCCGCAGGCGCAGATTGCCCAGGCAAGCGACGAGATTTTCTACGCGACGCGTCTCGATCCCAAGCATCCCTGGGTCGGTTGGGCGGTCGACTCGATCAGGCGCACCAGCGGCAAGACGCCGGCCATCCTGCCGAACCTCGGCGCATCGCTGCCGAACGACACCTTCTCCGAGACCCTGGACCTGCCGACGATCTGGGTCCCGCATTCTTATCCGGGATGCTCCCAGCATGCGCCGAACGAGCATCTTCCCCTCTCCATCGCCCGCGAGGGCCTCGCATTGATGGCAGGCCTCTATTGGGATCTCGGCGAGCCCGGCGTGCCAGTCGGCCGGCAGACAACCTAGACGCCACCATCCATTCATGCCTCCATGCCCGAACGCATGCTCTGGAAGAAATCAACGAGCGGCCGCGGCGCCTGGTCGTTGAAGCACATGTCGAGGCCCGCAGCCGATTGTGCGGCTGCATCTTCGCTGCGGGGAAGCATCGCCGCCTCGTAGGAGGCCAGTGCTGCCTCGACATCTTCCCCGTGAGCGATGATCGCCTGCGCCAGTTCCGCGCCGTCGAGCATCGCCAGATTGGCTCCTTCACCGGCAAAGGGCGACATCAGATGCGCGGCATCGCCGATCAGCGTGAGGCCTGGCCGGCGCTCCCAGCGGTGGCCGACTGGCAAGGCATAAAGCGGCCTTGCAATCAACGGCGCCTCGCTTCTGGCGATGAGGTCGACGAGCGAGGGATGCCAGTCGTTGAAACGCGCCAGCACGTCCTCGCGCAGACGCCCGCCATTCGACCAGTCGCCTGTCGACCACTCGATCGGCGCCTCGAAGGCGGCATAGCTGCAGAGCACGTCACCCGGCTCGCGATGGGCCAGAATGCCCTTGCGATCCGAGAGCGCGGCCATCATCCCCTTCCCGACAGCTTCCGCCTGGGCAGGAAACCGGAAAGACGCCTCGGTCAGGCGGGCTTCCACAAATGACAGTCCGGCATAAACAGGCTCGACATCGGCAAGCAGCGGCCTCACCTTAGACCATGCGCCGTCAGCGCCGATCAGCACATCCGCCTTGACCAAGCGATCATTGGCGAAGGCGATGACGTAACTGTCGTCTGCACTGGCACTGGCGCTGACGCCGGTGGCGCGATGCCCCCAATGGATGATTCCCTCCGGCAGCGATGCGATAAGCATGGCGCGCAATGCGCCGCGATCGACCTCGGGGCGCAGACCGTTGCCCGCCTCCGAAAAATGCACCCTGCCCGTCTTGTCGAGAACGCGGGACGCATCCCCCTCCTCAAGCACGATCGCGCGGAACGCGTCATAAAGTCCGGCGGCCCTGAGCGCCGCCTGGCCGGACTCGACATGCATGTCGAGCATGCCGCCCTGATGCCGCGCCGATGCGGAAGTGTCGCTTTCGAAGATGCGCACATCCACTCCATGAATATGCAGGATGCGCGAGAGAATGAGCCCACCGAGGCCGGCCCCGAGAATGGTGATCATGATTTTGTCTCCATGCGCCGCGTTTTAAGGACGCCGTTGATCAGGACATCGAATCCCCAGTCCAGCCGGTCGCCCCTGCCCGACAGCAGGTCCGTACCGTGCCGGACGATATTCGGTAGGGTCTCGACATCAGCAGTCTCGATGATCGCCGCCAGCGCGGAAAAGTTGGACGGAGGACGGGCCGATGCCTTCCAGGCGGCTTTCTCAGCCGCCTGCGCCGTCGCAGAAAGCAAAAGCAGATCGACCGCCCAGGCCGCCTGGCCGTCCGGTACCCCACCCTCTTTCAGCAGCGCCAGGATCTTCTCGACAAGCGCGAGGTAGTTCGCCCCGCTGGGCATGGTCGACATCGCCATGCGCGCCAGTTCCGGATGCTCGAAAAGCACCGCGATATAGCCGCGAAGCGTGCCCTTCAGCCGACCGCGCCAGTCCGCCGGCGAAGACGGTTCGGCAACATCCGCGAGCAACGCATCGAGGATCTCGGCATGAAGGTCCTCGGTGTCGCTGATATAGACGTAAAGCGAGGCCGGTCCGGTATCGAGCACGGCAGCCACGCGCCGCATGGTAACCTTGGCGAGCCCCTCCTCATGGAAGAGTGAGAGCGCCGCCGCGATGACCCCTTCACGGCTCAAAGCCGGTTTGCTCGGCCGCTCCCGCCGGCTCCTGGATTGTCTTGCCATATATCCAAACCCCAATAACGAACATGTTTCTAACGAACACGTTCGCTATTGGATGTCAAGATAGGTGGTCCCGAAGCCGCCGTGCAGCCGCTGCTTCGGATGTATCGGTCAGCAATGGCGGATCACCAGGAGAATACGGCGCGCCAGCGCTCAGACCTTTTCTTTCTTCCTGATTTTTTCTTTCGGCTCGACAGGTGCATCAGGCGTCGGCGCCAACAGCTTGCGCAGTGACGAGATCTTATCCTTCACCAGCGGCCGGAAACGCGTGGCGCGATAGGGCATGTCGGCCGCCCCATAACCTTCCGGCCCGTCATCATTGCCGCGGTTGATCTCCGCGAGCTTCACCCCGATGAACGTGCCGTCGATATAATGGGTATATTCGCCCACCCAGCGGATCGTATAGATCTCGCCTTTACGGATGAGCTGGTCGATGCTGACATGTTTGAAGGTATCGTTGATGCAGACGACCTTCTGGCCGACATGGAAATCATAGCTCATGGGATCAAACTCTCGAAATGGCAATCCGCCTGGCCGATCTATAGCGTGCCCTGCGGCGAGGATGAACCGTTTTCTGCCAGCCAGGCCCAATTGCGGCCGCAACATCAGCATCCGCCGCATGGTTTAGGTGGCATGCATCAGTCGCAATAGGCCTTGCCGCTCTTGCGGGAGCGAAGATCGAAGTGGAAGTGGTTCCAGTGCTCCGGGTTGCTGCCCGGCCCGAGTACGGTGTTGAAATAACGGCAGCTGTCGCTGCGCACCGCCTTCAGCAGCCGCCCCTCGCGCAGCGAGAACAGGCCCTTCTTGCGCACGTCGATCTCGTGGCCGTTCTTCAGCACGAACTTGCCGACGTCGATGGCGTTGCCGCGGGCGTGTTCCGACATAGGATTGTATTTCTGCCGGCTGTTGTTCATGCGCCGGCAGGAATAGCCGCCGAGCGGCTGGATCGTCTTGATGCCGCTCCAGTAGCGATAGCGGGCGGACGGTGCCAGTTCGTTCTTCACCCATTTGGCGAAGGCGAGCGTCACCTGGCAGTTCAGCGTCACAGCCGGGCGCACGCCGATATTGCCGGAAAGCCCCTTCAGCGACACCGGATAAGGCACCTGGCAGGCCGGCCCGTTCGAAATCGGCGGCTTGTCATCGAAGAGGACGCCCATGCGCTTCAACTCGCGCCGGCAGGCAAGCTCGGAGGACGGCATGACGCTGGGATCGACGGGTGCCGCCGGTTCGCTCATCATCGGATTGTTCGGCCGCAGCATCGCGACCTCTTCGCTCTCGTCCTCTTCGGGAACACGGGTCGGCGCCACCACAGGGCTGCCGTCGTTCCAGGCGGGCGCCCGGCTCATCTGTGCCTCGGCCGCCGGCTGCGGCATTGGCTGCTGTGGGGGCTGGCGCATGGGCTGGTTGAGCTGCGTCGGATTGTCGGTACCGATGCCGTCGACAACCGGCTCGGTGGCATTGCCCTCGGCGATCTGTTGCTGTTGTTCCTGCGCCAGCCCGACAACCGGCTCGGCCCCGAGATCGTCATCCATGTTGACGCCGCCGGACGGGATCGCAAGCGCCTGCGTGCCGCCCCAGTTCTGGTTCTGCTGCGCTAACGCCTCGTCGCTGTCGATCATCGGCAGCTTGCCCCGCCGCGCCTGTGGCGCGGCTTGGGCGGCATGGCCGGTGCCGGCAAGGTTTGGCGTGTCGAGATAATCGACCGAGCCCTGGCTATTGCCGACGGGCGCGCTGGAAACCGGATAGGAGGCCTGGCTCTCCACTGGCGCCATGCGCACGGCAGGCGCCATGCGCGCTGCCCCCCGCGACGGCGAGATCGAGCTGACCCTGGTGCCGTTGTCGACATTGGCCGGCGGCACCAGTCCGTCGCTGATCGAACAGGTCGTCAGCGCCGCCGAGAGGATAACGGGCAAAAGGGTTCGCCGAGGAAAGGAAACAAACGCCATACTCTTATCGCTTCCGCAGGCTGGCTGGGCAGTGACCGAAAAAACTCACTCCAAATTTAATAAAAAACGGTGAACGAAAGCTTACCCGCGCAATCTGAAGGCGATGAACGCGAAAAAGGCCGCTCTCGCGGCCTTTTCAAGGTTGAGTCACGAGGCCCAGCGCAGTCTCGCGCTGCGCGAGATCGGCTACCCGTTCGTGAAGTTGATCAGATCGGCGATGGTGAAATGACCCGCCACAGCGCTCGGCAATGTCGGCCGCCACTTCGGCCATTGCGCCAGGAACGAGTGGCGATCCTCGCGGATGAGGCCGGCGATGACCTCGGCAATGATCGTGCCGCCGACCGGTCCGAGATGCTGGCTGTTCCCTACTATCTCCGCCTCACGCAGGATGTAGAACCAGAGCGGCGCGTTGCCGTTGAAGCTGCCGGGATGATCGGTCAGCAATTTGCCACGCCCCTCCTTCCTGTCGGCATCCTCGCTGTCGAACAGCTGTTCGTCCGACAGCGCCTCCATTTCCATGTGCCGGGCGACCGCCTGGCCAGAAGGCAGTCCGAGGCGCCAGCCGCGCAAAAGGTTCAAGGCGGCGAGCGCCCTGCGGATCTTGATCGGCTCCCTCTGATGATCAGGCAGGCTGGTCAACGGATCGACCAGCAGCGTATCGAGCTTGTAGGAGGGTTGCGGCAGAATGGCGCCCGGGGGCGGCGCTCCATCCGGAGCGACCCCGTCGAAGAAGAAGGCCCAATCGATCGACCAGAAGTCGGGAAGCTCGCGGAACCCGTTCAAATTCGCCAGCGGCTCCTGCGCCACGTCGGTCAAGGAGAATATCGGGATGCGGTTGAACTTTGCCATTTTTCCATTGAATGGCTGCTCGTCGGGCCTGGCCTTCGTCACGATCCTGTTGAGGGAATAGCTCGGCCTCACCATCGTATGGCCATATCGGTAAGCTGCGACCGAGAATTCGACCGGGATAAAGGCATACCGGCCCTGCGGATTGTAGAAACGAATGACAGGCTTTTCGCCTCGTCCGACGATGACGCGCTCATAAGTCTCCTGACCGATTATCCTGGGCAGGAAATCATGCAGGACGATCCACTGGTAGTGCCAGCGCACCGTCTGCTGACAGAGCTCGAAATCGCGGGTACCCAGTGTATCCACCACCCTGTTGTGAAATCTGAGGAAGGTGGTGTGAAGTTGCGAGACGATCAGGTTTTCATCATTGCGCTTATCGCCAAGCAGCGCGCGCCGGATCGAGGCGTTGTTCCTCGGCAGATCGGGGCGCTTGTTTCGCGCCTTGTCGAAATCCTTGTCCGTCCCGAGAAGCATGTGAAGCTCGTCGTCGTCATAAAGGAAAGGCTGGTCGGCCGGGCCTGAGCCATAGACCGAATCCAGGTCGAGACGTGGCGTGCGGAAATCCTGCAGGGCATTGGGATCGTTGAATCGATCAAGCGACGAGGCTGGATCGAAGGTGATGTCATGATCGAGAAACTGCCCGAAATAGGTGAAGCCGGCAGGAATCGCCGGGTTTTCGTCTTCAGGCTCTCTCTCGTTGAGCGCAACATCGACGGGCTCGTGATCCTTGATCTTCTCCGCGAACTCCCCCTGGAACATCGTTTTCGCGAGATCGACGAGCGCCGCTTCGGTAAATGCGGCGGACGGCAGGTTGCGGAACATCCTCCCGAATCTCTGATCGCGAACACTCGATTGCGCGACGTTATCCATACCTCTCACAGGCGAACCATGCTTGCTCTGAGCCATTTCGGGCCTCCCTCGGTTGCAAAGCTGGAATGCGGTGACGGAAACCCCTTGAGGTTTCCGGCAGCGGAGTGATTGAGGGCAGCGGCATTCGATGCGGACGACTGCAGGCGGCAAAAGGTCGGTTTCATCGATCCCCAATGCAGGGGAACAGGCAGCGGCCACGCCAAAGCCGCCGGGACTGTGGTCTCGGATATTTGGAGAAATTGGAGAATTGTGTTGGCTTCCGTTACGGTAGCTATCGCTAGCTTCGAAATGCCCCGTCCCTCAAGCACAACCTGAATGAAGCATATTTGCAGAGTAATTGCAATGGTATTCGCTTACTGATTGAATCCGCTGCTTTTTAACAAGAACTGCCGTAACGTATAGTTCCCTGAAAAGCTTAGAATTGCGCCAATCGAAGATCGTCAATAGTCGAGGGGGAGCATGGGGACGATCTGCAACAGCTCTGACTGCTGACAAAATAGGCCAACTCCTCTTTCATCATCCTCGGGATTGTCTCGAGCATCTACAGCCAGTGCAGCAGGTCCTCGGCACGAGGCCGATTAAAGAACGAGACTTGTCAATAAAAAAGAGCCGTGACGACGGCTCTTTTTCCTAAGTGTCTGAAGCGCGGGCCGTCCGACTTTGGTGAGAGGCCGTTACATCGGACGGCTCTTCTTTCGGTTCCTCACGCGGCCCGGGTGTACCTCGCCTCGGCCTGTTGCCCGGCGCCGCGCAGGCGGAAATTCGCGAGTAGCGTTTTCAGCTGGGTGCTTTCGTCGGCAAGCGTGCGGCTTGCCGCCGTCGTTTCCTCGACCATGGCGGCGTTCTGCTGTGTCATCTGGTCCATATGGTTGACGGAGCTATTGATCTCGTTCAGCCCGGTCGACTGCTCGCGCGCCGCCGTGGCGATCGACACGACGTGATCGTTGACGCGGTTGACCAGCGCCTCGATCTCCAACAGCGCGTCACCGGTCGAGCGCACCAGCGCCACGCCGCCCTCGACTTCGGCCGCCGAGCGGCTGATCAGCGCCTTGATCTCCTTGGCCGCATTGGCGGAACGCTGGGCGAGTTCGCGCACCTCCTGGGCGACGACGGCAAAGCCGCGGCCCGCCTCGCCGGCACGTGCGGCCTCGACACCGGCATTCAGCGCCAGCAGGTTGGTCTGGAAAGCGATCTCGTCGATGACGGAGATGATCTGGCTGATGCGGTTGGAGGATTCTTCGATCCGGCCCATCGCGGTGACCGCATTGCGAACGATCTCGCCGGATTTTCCGGCGCTCGCCTTGGTCTCAGTGACCATCTCGCGGGCCTCGTTTGCGCGCTCGGATGCGGTCTTGACGGTCGCGGTGATCTCGTCGAGCGCTGCCGCGGTCTCTTCGAGTGCGGCCGCCTGCTGTTCCGTACGCTTCGACAGGTTGCCGGTCGCCTCGCTGATGTCGGAAGCACTTTCGTTGACGACATGGCTCGATTCGGCGATCGCATGGATCACGCCGTTCAGCGCGTCGACGGCGGCGTTGAAATCGCCCCTCAGCTTGGCGTAATCCTCGCCGATATCGCCGATCGCAACCGTCAGGTCGCCGCCCGCGAGCTTCTCAAGGCCGACGCCGAGCGCCTGCATCGCTTGGGTTTGCCGCTCGGACACCGAACGCAGGCTTGCCTCGTTGCCGCGGCGCTCTTCTTCGATCTGGCGCTGCCTTTCGTCCTCCCGCCCGCGTAGCGCACTACGCTCGTCGACGGAGTCGCGCAGCACCAGCAGCACCTTGGCCATCTGGCCGATCTCGTCGCGACGGTCGCTGCCGGCGATCTCCACCGATGCCTCTTCGGCCGCAATCGCGTTCATCGCCGCCTTCAACCGAGCGATCGGCGCCGTCACGCTGCGCACGATGGCATAGGCGATGGCGATCGTCGCGGCGGCCCCGAGCAGGCAGAGCAGCGCGGCCCACATCGCGTTCTGGCGATAGAGCGCGGCAAGGTCATCCGCATAGACACCGGTGCCGACGATCCAGCCCCAGGGCTCGAAACCGGCGACATAGGAATATTTCAGCACTGGCTGGTCGGCGCCCGGCTTCGGCCAAAGATAATCGACGAAGCCCTTGCCGTCCTTCTTCACCTTGTTGACGAACTCGACGAACAGGAACTTGCCGGTCGGATCCTTCATCTGCGAGATATCGGTGCCGTTCAGCTGCGGCTTGATCGGGTGCATCACCATGGTGGGGTGCATGTCGTTGATCCAGAAATAACCGTCGGCGCCGTAGCGCATCGCGCCGATCACGTCCTTGGCGGCCGCCTGCGCCTGTTCGCGGGTCATCGTGCCCGCCTGTTCCATCTTGTAATATTTGTCGAAGATGCCGAGCGCCGTCGCCTCCATTTGCGCCAGCCCCGCCTTCCGTTCCGCTTCCAGCTCAGAATAGGAATAGTTCAGAAAGAAGACCATCGTCGCAGCGAGCACGGCAAGCGTGAATCCGACGAGGCAGTAAAGGCGGGTGGAAATCTTGACGTTGCGCATGAGGTTCCCGGCGATTCTTGTATTTGAGATCGATCGCATTCTGAATTGCCGGAATTACTGGAGCGTAAAGCTTAATTAGAAAAATATTAAATAACGTAAGGTCAGGTGAAAGCTGCAAAATTCAACCATTTGAAATCGAATGAAATTTCAATCGGAAACGGCAGCAACATTTTTCCCGTCGGCCGTCCGTAGCGCTTGGCCTTGCCGTCTTTTACACCCCACAGCCTTTGCACTAGGGTGCTTCCCAGTGAATCGCCGGCCCGTGGCCCGCACCAGATGGAGAAGACTTGATGACCGATGCCGCCAAGCCGAGAGGCGAACTGACGCTCAGGACGCTTGCCATGCCGGGCGACGCCAATCCGGCCGGCGATATCTTCGGTGGCTGGGTCATGGCGCAGATGGACCTTGCCTCAGGCATCCGTGCGGCCGAGCGCGCCAAGGGCCGCGTCGTAACCGCCGCCGTCAAAGAGATGGCCTTCGAGCTGCCGGTCAAGATCGGCGACACGCTTTCCGTCTATACTGATATCGACCGTGTCGGCCGCACCTCGATCACGCTGATCGTCGAAGCCTGGGCGCATCGTTCGCGCTACAACCAGCAGGAAAAGGTCACCGCCGGCACCTTCATCATGGTGGCGCTCGACGAAGAGGGCAAACCGAAGCAAGTCCCCGAGGAGTGACAAGCCAAGGATCGAACGCATGGAAACGGTCAGCTCGCCGGAGGTCTTCCTTCACATCAAGGTGGTGATGGGCATGGTCATCAGCCTTTCGCTCGCCAGAGTGCTCACCGGCCTTGCCGGCATCGTCCAGCATCCCGCCAAGGCCAAGGTCTATCCCATCCATCTCGGCTGGGCGCTATCGATGTTCCTCTTCATCATCCATATCTGGTGGTGGGAATATCGCCTGCAGGCCGTGCCTGCGATCGGCTTCGGCATCTATCTCTTCCTGATCTGCTTCTGCAGTCTGTTTTTCCTGCTCTGCGCCCTGCTCTTCCCGGCATCGCTCGACGAATATGGCGGCTACGAGGAATATTTCATTTCCCGGCGCAAATGGTTCTTCGCCATCCTCGGCCTCACCTATGCCGTCGATATCCTCGACACGGCGATCAAGGGCCATGAGCGTATCCTCTCGCTCGGCTGGGAATATCCCGCTCGCAACATCGTCTACATCCTCCTCTGCGCCATCGCCGCCTGGACCCCCAACCGCCGCTTCCACGCCACCTTCGTCATCGCCAACCTGATCTACCAAATCAGCTTCATCTTCCGTCTTTATGATGTGTTGGGGTGAGAAGCGGTCCCGCAAAGCGGGAGCAATCGATCCAGTGAATCGATTGCAGCTTCGAACGCCCTGAGCCCAAGCGAAGGGCCGGGAGAGCCGCAACCACAGACTGCACCCCAAAAGCCGTAGCACACATCACACGCTCGCATCCATCTTCCGCGTTCCCCCGCCCGCCCAACGAAGCCATCCTGCCGCATAATGCGCGGCACACGCACACGTCCCCAGGATCGCGATGTGATGCAGGAAGAACCCGATCGTGGACTCCTGGAAGTCCCAGAAATCGATCGATGGCCGGGCAATCAGCCGGTCTCCGATTCCCATGACGAACAGGCTGTGGATGCCCCACGCCACTATTGCGCCCGTGGCAGCGCGAAGGGAGGCGGTCCTGATCGGGTTTGGGGCACCGACCCGCAGCAGTCTGCCTATGACCGCCATGATCATCGACCAGTGGAGGCCGAGATGGACGGCTGCGAGGATGAACACCCAATAGGCCGCAAGGACATGAATTTCGCGCGCACTCGGCCCGCCGTTCAGGGGAAGGAAGCCGAACACCGTGCGGGAAATCAGCACGCTGGTCACCAGCAAAGCTGATATCGTCAGGGCGATCGAGATATTCGAAGCCATTGTCAGAAAGCTCGGCCTGCCGCGCGCCGCCTTCGGAAGCTTCGCCCACCATCGTCTGTTGAAGACGTTGTGCGATAGGAGAAGAATGAACATGCCCGTGCCGATCAGCTCATGCGAGGTGTTGTCGAGCCACCAGTAGGCGAGCGCGGCCAGAAGCAGCCCGGCGGCGGTGAAATCGAGCACGAGGCGGATCACGAAAAAAGGACTCACGATGCGACGCCCTCGCCGGGGATTTTATCCGGCCTAGTCAATGACGGCTCCGTTAAATTCCTTGAGAGCATCGAGCGTGTAGAGGAAGTCTTCGTCGGCCCTGGACGAATGACAGGACTGGCATCGCGCCGTGTTCTCGGCCATGTTGACGCTGCCGTCCGGCTTGAACCATTGGAACTGCCAGTCGCCGGTGCGACGGTCTTCATCATAGTCGCCGCCCCAGCCCGAACCCTTTTCCATGACGAAGGTGCGATAGATTTCCCCGTCGCGGTAATCGACCAGCACGAAGTGCGTGCCCGCGGGAACAGGCTGCCCGTTCTTCACGGCCTGGATGGCTTCGTTCGTCGTCATGATGTGCTCGGTCACGTTGCCGCGCCTGACGGTCGTGTAATGAACGAGGCCCGCCAATTCGGGCAGCGTCGTCCGGTTCGGCTCCGCGTCGACTTGCCAACCAACGAGAACGACAGCGCTGGCCAAGGCAAGAAGGATGGGAACACGTTTGAAGAGATCACGCATGGATATGTTTCCCTTAGTCTGCAGTTCGTATGGCCTCTGAGCAGGATACAAACGGGATCGCTGCCTGCACACCGGCCTTTGGGCCAGAGCAGCGCCGCACAGCGTCTGAGGCGGATCAGTCGAGCTTCTTCTCGCGGAGGAAGGTCGAGACCAGGTCGGCGATCTCTACGTTGTTCAGGTCGGAGAACGGGAAGTGGGTGTTGCCGCGGATGCCGATCTCTGGAAGGTGCACGACGGTGACATCGCCGCCATGCTTGTTCACCGTATCGCGCCACAGGCGGGCCATTGCCAGGCGCACCCGCCAGCTGTCCTGCGCCGGCATCGTCGTCGGCTGGTCGGGGATGTTGTCGCCATAATAGATGACGATCGGGATCTTCGTCAGTTTGAGAAAGTCGTCCATCGGCACCGGCACACCCTTCAGCGTGTCGAAGGCGCTCGGCATATCGGCAGGAACTTCGCCTGCCGGGAATACGAAGCTGCTGCCGGGTTCGAAGGCGACGATGGCCTTGACCTTGTCGCTCTTGATGGCCGTCAGCCAGCCGGGTCCGCCGCCCTGCGAGTGAGTGAAAAGAATGCCGGGACCGATTTTCTCGAACAGCTTTGCCACCGCGTTCGACACGACGTCCATGTCGAACGGCCCGGTGTTCGGCGTCATCGCGCGGAAGTACTGGTTCAGCGCTTCCGGATCACGGGAGAATTGCACGCTGTCGAAATAGTTCGGCCAGATGCCGACGCGAAACTGGTTGAACCAGAGCTGCTCGTCTGCCGTCGGCTTCACTGTTGTCTCGGCCATGCTCCGCCCGGCCCCGCCCCGGCGCGGCTGGTCGACGAGATAGGTGGAGAAGCCTCGACGCAGGAAGATGTTCTGGAAGCCTTCGCGGCCGTCGGGTGTCGTCTCCCAGGTCTTGGAGAATTGTCCGGCACCGTGCCACATCACGATCGGGTACTGACGCGGGTTCACCGGCACTTGATAGAAGGCAAAGGCATGATCGCCGTGATAGGTCTGGCCTGCGGGATCGAGAGGTTTCAGCGGATCGAAAGTGCCAGGCGCTGCCGTAGTGGTTCCCCCCACGGCAAAACTACCCTGCTCCTGGATGACCAATGGCTCGGGCTTTACCGCATCGGCAGCCGTCGCCAATGGCGCGGCAAGCTGCGCTGAGGCAAGCACCAATGCGGCCAAGGTGTTGGACAATCCATATCGCATGTCGGCTTCTCGCTTCGTTTCAGGTGGCGAGAAGCTAGCGGCATGGGAGGGAAAGGATTAGACGGCTCGGACAGCTAGGGTCTATTAGCAAGACTAATTAATCACAAGCTGTTGATAAGCCGTGATGGAATAAAATCGGAATTACTTTCCTCTATAGCGGAGCGCATCGACGAACAGGGTGAAGGCGGGAGATGCATGCCGCCTGTTCGGATAGTAGAGATGGTATCCTGGAAAAGGCTGGCACCAGTGCTCCAGAACCCGGATCAGCCGCCCGTCTTCGATGTAGGAATGAACCTGATCCTCGGGCATGTAGGCCAGTCCCAGCCCGTCCAGCACGGCGCCGATCCTCATGGCGATGTTGTTGAACACCATCTGGCCCTCGACACGGACGCGCAGTTCGCGGCCGTCCTTCTCGAACTCCCATGGATATATCGTCCCGTGTGTCGGCAGCCGCATGTTGATGCAGTTGTGAGCCGTGAGATCCTGCGGGATATCCGGGCGCGGATGGCGCTCGAAGTAGGAGGGCGCTCCGACGACCGCCATGCACATCTCCGGACCGATCCGGACCGCGATCATGTCCTTCGCCAATTGCTCGCCGAGCCGGATGCCGGCGTCGTAACGCTCGGTGACGATGTCGGTCAGGCCATAGTCGACGATCACCTCGACGTTGATATCGGGATGATCTGGAAGAAAGCGCGTCAGTGCCGGCGCGAGAATGGAAATCGCGGAGTGCTCGCCTGCCGTGATGCGAATGGTGCCGGCCGGTCGCTCGCGCATTTCGCTCAGGGCGGCGATCTCGAACTGGATCTCTTCAAATCTGGGTCCCACCCGTTCCACCAGGCGTTCTCCTGCCTGTGTCGGCGACACGCTTCTGGTCGTGCGGGTCAAAAGACGAAGCCCGAGCTTTTCTTCGAGACCGCGCACCGTCTGGCTCAACGCCGATTGCGACACGCCGAGCTTCGCGGCCGCCCTGGTAAAACTCCGTTCCCGGGCGACCGTCAGAAAGGCCACGAGTTCGTTGAAATTGTTGTCCTGGGGCATTCATTAGTCCGCCTTATAGGTCCATGCGCATTACAGCATCTAATCGAAAGCTGACACGAGGACTAAGTTCCCGTCAACTCAACTGCGAGACCGGCGACACCGGGCCGGCGCCTTCACCCTCAAGCCCCTACAAAGCCACGAACGGACACGACCATGAAAACACGCATTATCGGCGATCTCGAAGTCTCAGCGCTCGGTCTCGGCTGCATGAGCATGAGCGCCGCTTACGGCCCGCCCGCCGACGAAGGCGACATGATCAGATTGATGCGCACCGCCCATCAGCAGGGCGTCACCTTGTTCGACACGGCCGAAGCCTATGGCCCATTCGCCAATGAAGAGCTTGTTGGCAAGGCGCTCGCACCGATCCGCGACCAGGTGGTCATCGCCACAAAATTCGGCTTCGATATCGACCAGCAAACTGGTGAACGCCGCGGCGGCACCAACAGCCGCCCCGAACATGTCAAGGCGGTTGCCGATGCTTGCCTGCGCCGCCTGAAGACGGACAGCATCGACCTGTTCTACCAGCACCGCGTCGATCCCGACGTTCCGATCGAAGACGTGGCCGGCGCTGTCAAGGAGCTGATCGCAGCCGGTAAGGTCAAGCATTTCGGCCTATCCGAAGCCGGCGTCCAGACAATCCGCCGCGCTCATGCCGTTCAAAAGGTGACCGCTGTCCAGAGCGAATATTCGCTCTTCTGGCGCGGCCCCGAGGCGGAACTGCTGCCCGCCCTTGAGGAACTCGGCATCGGCTTCGTACCCTTCAGCCCACTCGGCGCAGGCTTTTTGACCGGCAAGATCGATGAGAACACCAAGTTCGATCCAAGCGATTTCCGCAACAGCGTGCCGCGTTTTTCACCTGAGGCGCGCAAGGCCAATTTTGCGCTCGTCGACCTGATCAGGCGGATCGGCGACCGCAAGGGCGCCACACCCGCGCAGATAGCCCTTTCCTGGCTGCTGGCCCAAAAGCCGTGGATCGTACCGATCCCGGGAACGACGAAGCAACATCGGCTGGAAGAGAACCTCGGGGCAGTAGACGTCGACCTGCTCGCCGACGACCTCGCCGAAATCGACGCAGCCCTCTCCGGCATCGAGGTCCAAGGCGAACGGCTACCCGAGGCAGCGCTCAAGATGACCGGCCGCTAAGGCCTGTCGTCGATGCCGCCCGGCCCTTCACTTGGGCTCAGGGCGTTCGGCCCTGCGATCGATTCACTGGATCGATCGCTCCCGCTTTGCGAGACCGGGCCTCACCCACGCAGAAACTGCGACCCTTTGTCGAACCCCAGCCCCGGGAAGATCTTCCCCGTCAAATCATCGGCGCTGACATCGAACTGCCGGTAGAGCATTGCCGCCGCGAGTTCGCGTAGGTCGGCGGTCGGCATCAGGTCGCGGTCGTCGAGCAACTGGCCGTCGCCGATGCCCGGCCAACGGCCGAGGATGCGGCCGCCGTTGACGCCGCCGCCGGCAAGCAGCGCGCAGCCGCCGGTGCCGTGGTCGGTGCCGGCTGAGCCGTTCTGGCGCACGGTGCGGCCGAATTCGGTCATGGCAAGCACCACGGTCTTCGACCAGATCTCGGGCCCGAGTGTCGCCTTCAGCGTATTGATCGCCTGGGCGAGGTCCTGCACTGGCCGCTTGAACTGGCCGGCCTGGCCGATATGCGTATCCCAGCCGGTGATCGAGAAGCTGGCAATGCGATAATCGCCCTTCAGCATGTTGCCGGCGAGCGCCGCCACGTCGGCGATCTTTGCGCCGTGCTGGCCCTCTGGCTCGACCATCATCGAGGCGGTGTCGGCCCGCGTCGCCTCGGCAAGTGCTTCGGCGAACGGCGGATCGCCGGCATAGAGCCGTGCCAGGAACTGCATCTCGTCGCGCGCCGGCGCCAGATTGGAATCCGACGCCCAGACGTCGACATTGTTCGGCCCAGAGAGGATCAGTTCCGTCGAGGTGTTGATGTCGATCGCCTTGCGCGCGTCCGAGCGCGGGATCACGGCGAGCGCCCGGTTCAGCCAGCCGGTCTTTTCCTCGGCGACATGCTCGCCGCCGGATTCCAGCATGTCCTGCCCGTCGAAATGGCTGCGCTGGTCGCGGTAGGGCGTCGACACCGCATGCACGAAGGCGAGCTCCCGGCTCTTCCAGAGCGGCATCAGCTCGGCCGCCGCTGGATTGAGGCCGAAATGCCCATCGAGGTCGAGAAGCCCGGTCTCGGGCGTCAGCGCCAGGGTCGGCCTGAGCGCTGCAAAACCGGCATCGCCATAGGGCTGCACCAGATCCAGCCCGTCCATCGCGCCGCGCAGCACGATGGTGACGAAGCGGTTATCCCCCGGCATTGCCGCGAAAGTGACCGGTGTGAAGACGGGGGCGGCGGCAAGACAGCAGGCAGAGGCCAGAAAGCCGCGGCGGGACAGCGAAATCCGGTTCGTGGGCAGCGTCATGGGCGGGGCCTCCTAAGCAGGTTCCGGAAAAGTGTCCAACGGTTTTCCGGCCAGAACCTGCGATAAAACAAAGAAGCTAAGCAGACGAAGCGTTGGCTTGCCAACGAAAGTCTGCTTAGCGGCGATTGAATTCGGGCGATGCCAACACCAGCGTCAGCCCGCTGATCTTGTTCGGCGCCTGCGACACCACGCGGATCGTCTCGTCGCGGGCGGCATCAGCAAGCGTCGACTTCAGGAATTCGCGCGGATCTTCGTCCCGACCGAACTGCGCCGCGGCCCGCCTCGCCCAGGCCAGCCGCTCGGCGAGCTGGCTGCCGGTGATCCAGGCGGAGAAGCCTTCCTCGTAACCGGCCGGGCTCGGCGGCAGCCAGATCGGCTGGCCCATGCGCCTGAGTGCGCCCTGCCCCAGCGCCCGCGCCGTCTGGAAGGCTTTGAGGCGTTTCTCCCTCGCCTCGCCGGCGGGATCCGTCGGCACCGGCGATCCTGCCATGCCAGGCGTGTTCGCCGCCATGTCGCCCTCGTCCGTACCTTGCTGGTTGGCCGCCAGGAAACTGCCTACGACGCCGTTGACCGGTCCCGCATTCAATGCCCTCAGGCCGGTGACGACATAGTCGAAAGGCTGGCGCGCCTTGGCGCCCTCGTCGCGCCAGGCGGCGGGATGGTCGAGCATCGCAGTGTAGACGGCGGTCAGGTCGCCATCCGTCTTCTTCCAGGCTTCGGCCATATCGGACACCATCCCCTCGTCGGGCTGGTCGGAGATGAAATGCACCGCGAGCTTCCGGCTGATGTGCGCCGCCGTCTTCGGATGGAGCGCGAGATCGTCGAGCATGTCGAGATAATCGTCGCGCGAGCGCCTGCGCCCGCCATAGCTGACGCCGAGCACCTCATGCGCGCCGGGCTCCGAAATATTCGGTCGGAAAGCGATGTCCATCTCCTTGCGGTCGATGGTGAGGCCTGTCAGCACCATGGCTGCCGCGGTCACATCCGCCTGGGTATAGCCGCTGCCGGCGCCGAGCGTGTGCAATTCCAGCAGTTCACGGCCGAGATTTTCGTTCAGCCCCTTGTTGCGTTTGATGCCGCCGGCCGAATCCGGACCGAGCGAATCCGCCTGGTCGAGATAGATCAGCATGGCCGGATGGGCGGTGGCACTGCGCAAGAGATCCCCGAACTTGCCTGATATGAACGGCCGGATCGCCTCCGCCTCGTAGAGCGGCACGATCAGGCGCATCGGCAGGCTCTTGTCGGCGCTGGTGGAGAAATGGTCTGTCCAGAAGGTCGCCAGCCGCTCGTAGAAGCCGTACGGCGACAGCACCGCCTGCATCAGCCGCAGGTTCGCATCATGTTGAAACTGCTGCTGCGCCTGGCGCTGGACCCCTTTGCGCATCTCGCGCTGTGTCGTATCGTCGGTCACCGTCTTGGCGTCTTGCCGGATCTGCTGCAACTGCGCCTGCAGGCTGAGAATCGCCTGGTGGCGCATGTCGGGGCCACCGAGCGGAAAGTCCGGCGTCGCCGCCGCCCCCTTGCGCAGCTGGCCGATGAGCTCGTCCTTGCTGTCCGGCGGCGCCTCGCCCGGCCGGAAGCCATAGCCGAACCGGATCGCCGCCATCGTCGGGAAAGACAGGCTCATGGCAGATCACCTCCTGATCACTGCTAAGCAATTCCAGCAAAAGTGCGCAGCGGTTTTGCGTCCGGAATTGCGCAAACAAAAAGTCAGAGCATTTCAGTGACTCGGAAAAAACGGAAATGCTTGAGGTGACAGGCTGCCAGCCGATTGCGACGCCAATCTGTAGGAAATGTGGCGATATCTAGACATGGACGATTTGTAATCTATTGAAAAGGCTAAAGTTTATGCACGGAAGATGAAAGATGCACCAATTGCGATCAGGGCGAAGCCGATCGCATGGTTCCAGGTCAGGTTCTCGCCGAGCCAAAAAATCGAGAAGCCGGAAAAGACGATCAGCGTGATCACCTCCTGCATCGTCTTCAGCTGCGCCGTCGTATAGACCGCCGACCCGATGCGGTTCGCCGGCACCGCCAAGCAATATTCGAAGAAGGCGATGCCCCAGCTGACGATGATGGCGAGGAAGATGGCGCTGCTCTTGTGCTTGAGATGCCCGTACCAGGCAAAGGTCATGAAGATGTTGGAGGCAAACAGCATGACGATGGGCCAGACGGCGGCGGGAGAAAACGGCATGGGATAACTCGGCGCGGTGGAGAGAAGGATCGATCCGGCAAGGTGCCGGCGGGCCTTACCTAGCACGCCGCCATTCGACGGCAAGCCCTCAAGACTCGGACCAATCGTCTCACGCGACCGATGGGGATCACCGGCAGCTCGCCCAGCGGCTTGCCTTCCATAATCACCCTGTTGCGGTCGGCGTTTTACGATCGCATCTGCGGTTGCGAAGTGCGCAAGAGCTGAAAGGCCGGCGACACCGCCGCCGGCCTTCATAACCGCAGGCAGCGCTAGATTCGCATCGCGCCATGCGGTTCCTCGGCCTCCTCCGTGCCAAAGCGGACATCCTTCTTCTCGTAGCCGAAGCCGGCAAGGGCCGCGACGATGAGTGCCACCACCGCCGCGACGATCAAGAGCGCATAGGCATAGTCTCCGTCCCAGCGGGCAGCGAGCCCCGCCTGCAGCGTCGCATTGCCTGACGCCAGCAGGTTGCCGAGCTGGTAGGCAAAGCCGGGGAAGGTGCCGCGCACCTCATCCGGCGACAGCTCGTTCAGGTGCACCGGCACGATGCCCCAGGCGCCCTGGACGAAGAACTGCATCAGGAAAGCGCCGATGGCGAGCAGCACCGACCCGGGCGCATACGCCCAGAGCGGCGCCACGGGCACGGCGATCAGCGCGGCGATGACGATCGCCCGTCTGCGGCCGATCCGCTGCGACAGCGCCCCGAAGAACAGCCCGCCGCAGATCGCCCCGATATTGTAGACGATAGCGATGGCGCCGACCGTGTAGCTCGAATAGTTGCGCTGCGTCTCAAGGAAGGTCGGGTAGATATCCTGCGTGCCGTGGCTGAAGAAGTTGAACGCCGTCATCAAAAGCACCGCCCAGATGAACAGCGGAATATTCTCGCGCAGCACCGTCAGGAAAGGCCGGCGCCCCTCGGCCTGCCGCTTCAGGAAGGCCGGGCTCTCCTCGACATTGCGCCTGATGTAGAGCACCAGCAGCGCCGGCACCGCGCCGACAAAAAACATGCCACGCCAGCCGATGACCGGGAAGAGCAGGAAGAACACGATCGAGGCGATCAAATAGCCCGAGGGATACCCGGCCTGCAGGATGCCGGAAACGATGCCGCGGCTTTCCTCCGGCACCGTCTCCATGACCAGCGAGGCGCCGACGCCCCATTCACCGCCCATGGCGATGCCGTAGAGCGCCCTGAGCACAAGGAACATGGTGAGCCCGGTGGAAAAGCCGGTCAGGAATTCGAACAGCGAATAGAGCAGCACGTCGGCCATCAGCGTGATGCGCCGTCCGTAACGGTCGGCCGCCAGCCCGAAGACCAGCGCGCCGAGCGCCCGCATGGCAAGCGTCAGGAAGATCGCCACCGAGACGGCGGGAACGTCGGTGTGGAATTCCTCGGCGATATATTTGAGAACGAAGACGAGAATGAAGAAATCGAAAGCGTCGAGTGTCCAGCCGAGATAGCTGGCGATGACGGTGTTGCGCTGCTGCGGCGTCAGCCGGCGCAGGCTTTCCAAAGCGGACATCTGATATTCCTCCGTCCGAAAGCGGCGGCGAGGCGGGCAATTCCGGATGCCGTCGGAAGGGGTGCCCGAACCGGGCGGGTGATGCTGTTGCGGCAGCGTTTGCAGTCGGAGACAGCGGGCAATAACGTCAGCAATGCTGCCCGTGTTCCATCACGATTGCCGTGATCGGCCGGGCGCGTCCAGCGCCACCATTGAAGGCGTAGACCTTCCCGCACCCTGGCTTTCACGTTGGCGCATGCGGGCCGCTGCCTGCCTCTTCTCCCCGGCGGGGAGAAGTGCCGGAGCGATAGCGAGGCGATGAGGGGGTGAGCGGCAAAGCCGCGAATGCACGGAGCGTAAGCGAAGGGCAATATTGAGTGGTGTGCCGTAGGCCCCCTCATCCGACCCTTCGGGCCACCTTCTCCCCGTTGGGGAGAAGAGGGAGCAGCACGATTCTCCCTTTAGAGGAGGTGGCCCTCCCGCTAATCAGTCCGCCACCCTGCCCCGGCATGCCCACGCCACCGATGCGAACGATCGCGGCCCATTCGGCTCGCCAGCCTCGTAAGCGGCCCTGACGGCGGCATCGACGGCCTTTCGCTTCGCCGGATCCAGACCGGCAACATATTTGCCGAGCGGTCCCTCGCCGGCGGCGATCGGATCCCAGTAATCCTCGAAGGAAAGATATTCCATCCGGATCAACAGCGAGGTCTCCTCGACATCGGCTAGGCCCTGCGCGATGAAGCTCTCCTTCATTTCCCCCGGCCGCATCATCGGCTGGAAACAATATCTGCGGCGCATCGCCAGCGCGTTCTCGTCGAGCATCGCCACCGTATCCCACATCATCCGCATGCCGGACATGCCGCCATAATGGTCCCAGACGGCGGCCGCGACCACGCCGCCCGGGCGCACCACACGGCGCATCTCGGAGACCGCCTTTCCCGCCTCAGGCACGAAATGCAGCACGAGCAGCGACATCGCCCGGTCGAAGCGGTTATCCTCGAAGGGAAGCGCGCAGGCATCGGCCTGCCGGATCGATACGCGCGGATCGGTGTTGCGTCGCGTTGCGGCCTCGACGAAAACCGGCGAATAGTCGACGGCGACGATCTCCTGCAGACCCGGCGTTTCCGCCAGCGTGAATGCGAGGCTGCCGGTGCCGCAGCCGACATCAAGCACGCGATCACCATCCGCGAGGCCGGCGAAATCGACCAGCATCGGCGCCAGCTTCCTGCTCCAGCGCCCCATCAGCCGTTCGTAACCATCTGCACTTTCGACATTGAAACTCGACGGCATTGAAGTCTCCCCCTTCAAGGACGATGGTCCGCCGCCGGACAATAGGATTCCCCAGCAACCCTCGCAAGCGGAACAGCCGTTCTCACCCGACCTTCGCGTCCGACCAGTAGCGCTTCGGAGCACGCCCGAAGACACGCTTGAACGCGTTTCCGAAGGCGCTTTCGGAGGAATATCCGAGTACGGCGGCAAGGCCGGCGACCGAGACGTCCTCCCGGCGCAGGGCTTCGCGGGCGCGATGCATGCGCCAGCGCGTGACATAGTCGAGGGGTGCAACGCCGACCAGTTCCTTGAAGCGTTGCGCAAAGGCGGAGCGCGACATGCCGATCCGGGTCGCCAGCGCCTCGACCGTCCAGCGGTGGCCGGGGCTGTTGTGGATCAGGCTGATCGCCGCGCCGATCTGCGGATTTGTCAGCGCGCCGATCCATCCCGTTTCGGCAGCACCCTTTCGGCCGACATAGGCCCGCAGCGCCTGCACGAGCAGGATGTCGCCCATGCGCCGCGTCATCAGCGTCGAGCCCATCTGGCCCGCCCCGAGTTCGTCGTCGAGAGTTGCGAGCGTGGCGCTGAGGATCGCGGCCGCACGGTCGCTGGCCGGGATATGAATGAACGGCGGCAGCGCGTCGAGCAGCAGCCGGGCGTTGCCGCCGCCGATGACAAAGCTGCCGCCGATCAGCGCAGTCTCGTCACCGCCGTGCAGGGCGATGTTGGAATGCTGCCAGTCGAAGAAGGCGATCCCGTCCTCCGGCTCCCTATCGAGATCGTTGGCGATCACATAGGCGGGCGCATTGGCAAGCAGGAAGGTGTCGCCCGCGACAAGCGCAAACGGCGGCTCCTCAGGCAGAACGATCGAGCACGCGCCGCGGAGGACAGCAACGAACTTGAGCGCGGGCTTGGCCGGAAAGCGAAACGCCCATTGCCCGCCGACCTCGAAACGCGTGCAGCGCGCACTCTCTATGTCGAGCAGCGAAAAGACATCGGACAAGGGATCGATCATGGGTTCTGGACGATCTCGACGAAATCATGGAGCCAATAGCATAGATTCTCCAGGCAGCACCTGCAATCCTCAAAGGCACAAAGGAGAACGAACATGTCTGATATCAAGGATAAGGTTGTCGCCATCACCGGAGCAAGCAGCGGCATCGGCGAAGCCACGGCGCTGTTGCTGGCCGAGCGCGGCGCAAAGCTCGTGCTTGGAGCCCGCCGAGCCGACCGGCTGCAGGCCCTGGCGCGACGCATCGCCGAAAAAGGCGGCGAGGCCGTCTGCCTCACCGTGGACGTGAAAAAGCGCGAGGATCTCACAGCCCTCGTCGCCCTTGCCTGCGACACCTATGGCAGGATCGATGTGATGATCAACAATGCCGGCATCGGGCCAATCTCGCCTCTCGATGAATTGCGGATCGAGGATTGGGAGGAGATGATCGACGTCAACATCAAGGGTCCGCTCTATGGCATCGCCGCCGCACTGCCGGTGTTCCGCCGCCAGGGTTCCGGCCACTTCGTCAACACGCTCTCGACCGCCGGCCTCATCATCAAGCCGACCATGGCCGTCTATGCCGGCACGAAAAACGCCATGCGCACCATCGCCGAAGGCCTGCGGCTGGAGGCCGGCGAACATCTGCGCGTCACCAACATCTCCCCGGGAATGATCAGGACCGATTTCGCCGACTCGATGACCAACCCAGAGATCAAGGCCGAGATGGCAAAGCGCATGGACGAGATGGCAATTTCACCCGATGCCATCGCCCGCGCCATCGCCTTCGCCATCGAGCAACCCGCCGATGTCGATATCAGCGACATCGTTGTTAGGCCAACCGCTCAGGCGTGAGGTATCGTTGGCAGCGGCCGGAGAATGTGGCTAAGGCCATCAAGCCATCACCTGTCGGTGACACCGGTCAGATCACCGGTGTCACAGCGAACTCACCCAGCCGCCTTGTCGAGAACACTCCAGTCAAAACCGCGTGCCCAGTCGGCGTAGCTGTGCCAGCCGACATCGGCGAAGTCGCGGCGCAGGGCGGCGATATCGGCGTCGTAGCCGGTAAGGTCGAACCATTCGAACATCAGCGCCGTATCCTCGCTCTGCTGCCGTATCGCCGCGATCGGCAATTCCTGGTAGCGGATCGGGCGGCCGAGCGCCTCGGACAGGATCTTCACCTGCTGCTCGCCGGACAATTCATCACCGGCTATATCGAAACGCTTGCCGAACACCTGTTCGCGCCGCTCGGCCAGTGCCGCGACGAAAGCCCCGATGTCGTCGATCGTGATCTGCTGCAGCACGCGGGCGGGCGGCAGCGCGGCGGCATAAACACCCTGGCGCAGCCCGTCGATCGCCCAGGGCGCCACGGTGTTCTCCATGAAGGCGACGGGCGAGCTGATCGTGTAGGGCATGCCGAGGCCCGCCAGGTGCTTCTCGACGAGATACTTGCTGTCAAAATGCGGAATGCCGGTCTTCTTGTCGGCATCGGCGACGGAGGAATAGATCAGGTGGCCGACGCCGGCGGCCTTCGCCGCATTCGCGACCGTGATGCCCTGGCGGGTTTCCGCTTCCGTCCCGGCCTCATAACTGCTGCCCATCAGGAAAATCGTGTCGACGCCGCTTGCGGCCTTCGCCACGGATGCGCCGTCATCGAGATCGCCGGCGACGACCTCGACTCCTGCCGCGGCCAGCCGCTTTGCGCCGTCGCTATCCGGCTTGCGTGATATCGCCTTGACGCGATGTCCCCGCGCGATCAGGGCGCGCACGACTGCGCCGCCTTGCTGGCCTGTGGCGCCGGTGACCAGAACGCTTCGTGTATTGCTCATCTGTCTGCTCCTTGCTGTGACTGATGCAACAAAGGTAAGGCCTGTCGTATTGAACCATAATGGCATATAGTTGGGAAACATCGTACCATCACAGGCTACAATGATCGATCTCAACGATATCATGATCTTCGCCCGCGTCACCGAAGCGGGCAGCTTCACCGCCGCTGCGCGCTTGCTCGGAATGCCGAAGACGACGGTCAGCCGCCGTATCGCGGCGCTCGAGCGCGAACTCGGCGTGCGGCTGCTGCAGCGCACGACCCGCAGCCTCAACCTGACGGCTTCAGGGCGTCTCTACTACGAAGAAAGCAGCCAGGCGCTGCGCACCATCGAAGGTGCCAACCTGCGGCTTGCGGAAGCGCGTGCTGAACCTGCCGGCACGATCCGTATATCGGCGCCGGTCGGCTTCGGCGGCCACTTCCTCCAGGATGCGATCTTCGAATTTCTTTCGACTTACCCGAAGACGAGCGTCGAGCTGCGCCTGACCGACGACAGGCTGAACCTCGTTGAAAGCGGCATAGATCTCGCCTTCCGCACCGGCGTCCTCGAGGATTCCACCTTGATCGCCCGCAAGCTCGGCTCGACTCACCGCCTTCTCTGCGCAAGCCCGGATTATCTCGCCCGTTGCAGCACACCTGATGTGCCTGAAGATCTCGCCCGCCATGACTGCGTCATCGCCGGCCAATCCGCCCAGGCGCAATGGCTGCTGGAAGGTCCGCACGGTCAGGAAACGATCGCGGTTTCGGGGCGCTTCGCCGCTAACGAGATGCAGGCGGTGATGGCCGCCGCGATCGCCGGCTACGGCATTGCGCAATTGCCGCACGGCGTCGCCGAGGCCTGCATCAAGGACGGGCGGTTGCGCCGGGTTCTCGACGGCTACACCACCCCGACCGGCGGCCTGCATGTCGTCTATCCCAGCAGTCGGCACTTGCCGCCTTTGGTCAAGGCGTTCATCGAACTGGCCGTCAGACGGCTGAACGCGATAACCGGCAACAGCGACGATTACGTGATCGTCTCGCGGTAGAACAGGATGATTTTAGGCCGGGTCGGCCTAAAATCTGAATCCTGTTCTAAATTATTAGTTGGAGCATGATGTCGTCCGAAAACCGCTCACACTTTTCGGCATCATGCTCTAGGAAATCCGCCCGGCCTTGGTCACACCTCCTTCAGCACCACCTTGCCGTCGAGGCTTCCGATCAAGGTTGCGCTCGTCTGGTTGAGGCCCACGACCTCCACCGCAATGCCGTGCGCCCCGAAGCGCTGCACGACCTTGTCGAGTGCAGCAACGGCGGTGATGTCCCAGAAATGCGCCTCGGACACGTCGATCAGCACGGTCTTGCCGATTGCGTCCTGAACGTCGAAGGCTTCGACGAAGACGTCGGCGGAGGCAAAGAACACCTGGCCGGACACGCCATAGATCAGCCGCCCGGCGGCTTGGTCGGGCGCCACGTCGACGCGCAGCAGGCTGGCGACCTTGAAGGTGAAGAACACGCCGCTGAGGAGAACGCCGACCGTTACCCCAAGCGCCAGATTGGCGGTGAAGACGGTGACGAGGACGGTTGCCACCATGACGGCGCTCGACATCCGGGGGTGCACGATAACCGCTCTCAGCGACGACCAGTCGAACGTATCGATCGACACCATGACCATAATCGCCACCAGCGCGGCGACGGGAACCTCAGACACCCACGGCTTCAACAGCACCATCAGGATCAGCAAAAACGCGCCGGCAAACAGGGTGGAGAGCCGGCCGCGCCCGCCATATTTCACGTTGCTCACCGTCTGGCCGATCATGCCGCAGCCGGCGATGCCGCCGAAAAGGCTGGCGGCGGCGTTGGCGAGGCCGAGACCGGTGCATTCGCGGTTCTTCGAACTCGGCGTATCCGTGAGATCGTCGACGACGCTCGCCGTCATCATCGATTCCAGCAGTCCGACCATGGCAATGGCAAGCGCGGGTGCTGCAATGATCCGAAGCGTTTCCAGCGTCAGCGGCACCGCCGGCCAGCCGAAGACGGGTAGCGAATCCGGGAGCTTGCCGAGGTCGGCAACGGTGAGAATAGGAAGCCCGAGCGCCATCGAGGCGACGGTCAGGATCAGGATGCAGATCAGCGGCGACGGGATCGCCGTCGTAACGCGGGGCGTTGCATAAATGATGACGAGCCCTGCAACCAGCACGGCATATTCCATCCAGCCGGCGCCAATGAAGTGTGGCATCTGCGCGGCAAAGATCAGGATGGCGAGTGCATTGACGAAGCCGGTGCGCACGGACTTCGACACGAAGCGCATCAACACGCCAAGCCGCAGCAGGCCGAACACGATCTGCATCAGCCCCGCCAGCAGCCCGGCCGCAAAGAGATAGGGCAAACCGTGGGCATGCACCAGCGGTGCCGCGACGAGTGCCACCGACCCGGCCGCCGCCGAAATCATCGCCGGGCGTCCACCGGTAAAGGCAATGACGATGCTGATCACGAAAGAGGCGAACAGACCAACCTCGGGATCGACCCCCGCCACGAAGGAAAAGGCGATCACCTCGGGGATGAGGGCGAAGGTCGCCACCGCTCCGGCAAGCATTTCGCGCATGGGATTGGCGGACCAATCACGACGGATGGAGGAAAGCAGCATAGGAAGGATTCTCGCAAAGCATGGCCGAACCCACTCTTTCGAGCGGTCGCGTGATGGCATGCAGGTTTTGCGTTGTCTGGCGGATCGGCGGCCAGAAGAGCCACCCGGGATCTCACCGGGTCCGTGGTGAATGCCTGCGGTATAGACGAGATCTCTACCGCAGTGCAACATTCAATTGCCAAGGACGAAGGCGAAAGCAGACGAGCACCCATTGGGATAAGCGCACGAGCCGTCAGCCTCTCATTGGACGGCATCTTGAAACTCATTCCTTCTCTTGGGCACTGAGGAACCGGCACCTCCTCACTGCCAGAGGAAGTCCGGTCCCGTGCTCTGGGATGTGAGCTTGAGCGTCCCATCCGGCTGGACGACATAGGTCTCGAACACACGGTAACCGAAATCGCCAAGAAAGGTATTCTTGACCACCGTTCCCGGACGATAGGGGGAATGGAGGACCTTTCCGCCATAGGTCAGGCTGCCGGGAAGAGGCTGCGGATCCCCTGCGCTGGCGCAGCCCGAAAGAGCGAAGAGAACGGCAATGAGTGCGTGTTTCATCCGGACTATCTCCTCGGGCTGGGCACCAGCAGCCTGAATGACGTCGATCTCCTTCTTATCACAACGCAGCTTTGCTGCTGTTCACAAAGCAGCCTTGCTGCTGTCGAAGTTTTTACGTCGCTCCTCCGCCCGCGAGAGCGCGCTGGCGATCCTCTCGTCGGTGAAGGGCTTGGAGATCACATCAAGCGCGCCTTCGATACCGTGCCCGACATTTTCGGGACTGCCGGTCACGAAGATGACGTCAACCCGATGGCGGTCGATCAGCCGGCGCGCGAGCTGAGCGCCGCTCAGCCCATCGGAGAGACTGAGATCGACGAGCGCGACATCGCTTCTTTGAGCGTGGGCGAGAGCCTGCTCCACCGTCGAAACCGGCCCAATAGTCTGGTGTCCAGCCTCCTGCGCGATGCGTTCGAGCTCCAGAGCAATAAAATTCTCGTCTTCAACAATCATGACCTTCATGAATAAGCCTCCTCTTTAGCGTGCTGTCAGGCGCACTACCGGTAGCGGGTACAACGCAACCGTCCCCGGAATGTTTCCACCTTGAGAAGAATATGTTGGCAACCGGCAAGGTATTAATTTGACTTCGGGACGCCAGGTCCCGGCGCGTCGGTCATGCGGTCAGCCACTATGCATACTCTTCGACGGACAAGGCAATCGTCCCGAATGCGAAGGACCGTCTCACCGCAGCCGTCCGTCGAATGCCTGTTGCGCCTTTCGATATCGCCCGCGTGGAATGGTTGAGGTTTAAGGGCCGTCGTGACCGGCAACATTACTCCGCCCGCGAAAACAGCTCCCGGTCGCGGGCGCGGATGGGGTCGGTCCAGTCGCGCTCGAACCACGGTGTGCCGCCGGGCTGGGGCGGGCGCTTGAGCTCAAGCGGGCGGGCGGCGCCGTCGTTTGCTTCGGAGGCGACGCGGAAGATGTAGTGGTCGTACATCCGCAGCGCCTCGATCATGTAGCTGGTCGCCACCGTGCGGTCACGGACGACGACGAGGTTCTCGCCGTTCTCGTCATCGGCGGGTTCGGAGAAATTGTAGGAGCCGAGATAGACCCGCGCCGTCGGCTTGTCGAAGTCGAGCACGACGAACTTGTGGTGCATCCTCGTGCCGCGCTGTTTGCCGTCGACGCCTGACAGGCCCGAGGGCTCGGTTACGAAGGGCGGCGGCACGTTGCCCGTCAACGCCGCCGACCGTACCACCCGCCGACGGTTGTCGGGAGTGAGCACGGTCAGGCCCAGATTGCCGGCCCGCACCTCGGCATCGGCAATGCCCATCACATGCATATTGGGGCGCTCCAGGGCGCGCCCCAATGCCGGGCCGATCGCCCCCTTGGTCATCTGGCCGAGAAAGGCGAGCGAGAAGAACACGCTGGACTGCGCGGTATCGATATCGGCGCCGATCTCGTCCAGCCGGCCATTGGCGTCGCTGTGCGGAGAGAAAGCGACCTTGGCGTCGACGCCGTCAAGGCCAAGATCGATCCAGCCGGCAGAACTCGGCGAGGCGCGGAAATGGTCGGCGCGCTTGGCGGTGAAATAGCTCTCGAAGGCGGTGAAATAATCCTCGATCGCCTTGTCGCTGTGGACGGCGAGGCTGTTGTTCGACTGTACATAGAGCCCGCGCCAGCTGAGATTGGTCGAACCGTAGAGCACGGTCGAAATGCCGCCACCGCGGACCGCGATCGATTTCTGATGCTGCAGGTTAGCCATATGCTGGCGCTTGACGTTGGCAGCACCCGCCGAGGCGATCAGCCGCTCCGCCGCCCTCGTCTCCGGCGAATTCGGGCGGCCATGGCCCTTGGTGCTGGCGCTGTCGTCGATGATGATCTTGAGCTTCGGCCCCAGCGCTTCCAGCCGGGTGACCACCTCGGGCAGGTTGAGGTCATAGGCGATGGCGCACACCTCGGCGCCGGCAGCGTGCGCCCTGTCGAGCAGATCAAGCGTTTCGGCTCGCGCCTCGAAGCCCATCCAGGCGAGTGCCCGCTCGGCATCGGCATGGGTCGGCACGAAGTCCAGTCCCTGGTCGCCATCCGGTGGCACCAGCGTGATGATGGGTCCGCCGGCGGCAAAATTGCGCACGAAGGCCTGCGACGAGACGAAGCCGCGGGTGAAGGCGACGTTGAGCTTGCCGGGGATGGTTTCGCGCATCAGCGCCAGTTCCGCCTCCTGCGCCTCGCCTGATGTCAGTGCGCCCGCGGCATCCATGAACTTTGGGGTGACGCGGTAGGTGAACTTGCCGGGCAGATCGGCATTGAAGGGAAAATGCACCCAGCGGAACTTCTGGATCGGCGCTTCGGTGGTGCGGATGCCATCTTCGGGAACCGGCTGGCCGGGAAAGCCGATGCGGTTATGCACCGTCTTGAAGAAATCAGTATCCGGCTCACGATACTGGATGGCGAAACCGACGAAATCGATCGGCGGCCGGCCATTCTTCCAGTCCATGCCGAGCAGCACCATGCCGTCGCCGCGATGGATGGTCAGCGCAAAAAGCGAAGCGGCATTCCTGCCGGTCACACGAAAATCCGTATCCATGCCCGCCTCCCCTGGAAATCCCGCGAAATCTAGCATGGTTCCGTGACAGTAAGGAGATATGTCGGTGAAATTTTGCGCGCAGAAGGTGCAGAGGCGACGGTATGGCGCAAGCGCGTTCTGGGACACCGCCCCCGTCGCCCAGTCGTCAATCGTTGACCCGATTGTCGACGACCGCCGACGCGGTGCCGGGCTTTGCGGACGTGCGGCGCCACGACCTGCCCTGCTGATGCGTCGTCATTTGCGGTTCGCCGGACTTTCAGACGGACCGCCGTATCCTCCTGCCGGGACGGGACGGTGGATACGGCCGGACCGACCCTACGGTTTCTCGTTTGCGCTCTCGGCCCGGAACGCCGCCTCGCCGGCATCGGAGACCTCGACCCATTTCTTGTCGGGCTCGGCGTCCGGCACATAGCTGTCGTGCCAATTCCACCACTTGTAGGTCGGGGTCTGGGGATAGCCATCGGGCGATTCCTCCCAGACTTCCTGGCGGCCGAGCGGCGTGATGTCGAGGTAGTTCCAGGTGCCGCCCATCTGCTCGTCGCCGCGGTTGTTGATGAAATAGGTGCGGAAGATGCGCTCGCCGTCGCGGTAGAACACGTTGGTGCCGTGCCACTCGTCGACGCCGAAGTCCGTGTCGAAACTATCGGTGATGGTGACCCACGGCATCGTCCAGCCCATCCGCGCCTTCAGCCGTGCAATGTCGGCCTGTGGCGCGCGCGAGGCGAAGACCAACGTCGTGTCGCGGGCGTTGAGATGGGCGACATGGGCGACCTGATCGGCGACCATCGAGCAGCCGCGGCAGGCATGTTCGGGCCAGCCGAACACGCCGGGCTCGTAGAAGGCGCGATAGAGGATGAGCTGGTGTCTGTTGTCGAACAGGTCGAGCAGGCTGACTTTGCCCTGAGGACCTTCGAACGCATAGGCCTTCTCGACCGCCATCCACGGCATGCGTCGGCGCTCGGCGGCGAGTGCGTCGCGGGCGCGGGTCTCAGCCTTTTCCTTGACGAGCAGTTGCGCGCGGGCCGCCTCCCAGGCCTGCGGCGACACGACCGGTGGCTTGTGCATGGCTTGTCCGCTTTTTCCATTCTCGGCTGAAGCAGTCATGGCTTTCAATCTCCTCATTGGGGCGATTTCCCAGGCTTGGAAGCTCGGTTCATCGCGCATTGGTCTGAGATAGTTTCGCATCGGAAATCGAACAGGGGGAGTAACAAGTGTGACCGTATTCCCTGAAACCGTCGGTCGCAGCCTTGGCGCGCGAGTGGTGTTGGCCGGGAGCGCGTCCATTAGCGTAATCTTGTTTACGAATTGCACACGTGCTACAACGCCACAAAACGGCGCATACGAACCCTGATCAAACCGAGATCGTGCCCGTGAATATTTTTATCGCGACTGTTGCTACGCTTGTCATTGGCGTCCTGCCGGCATGGGCAGGTCCTTTGCATCAGGCGGCCAAGGACGGCGATATCGCCCGCGTCACACGGTTGCTGGACCAGGGCTCCGATCTGTCGGAGCTCGATGAGGCGGGCGAGCCGGCGCTGATTATCGCGTCATTGGCCGGCCATGCCGATGTCGTCGCTCTTTTTCTGGATCGCGGCGCCGACATCGAAATCCGCAACAAGGGCGGGCTGACGGCACTGCATGCGGCAGCCTATGCAGGAAATCTGGAGGTGGTGAAACGGCTTGTCGCCGAGGGAGCTGATGTCAACGACAGGAAGAATTTCTATCAGATGTCGCCGCTGCACGGCGCCGCCGAAGAGGGCCATACCGAGGTGGTGGCTTTTCTGCTGACTGCAAATGCGGATGTCGAAGCGACGGAAAGAAACGGGTACACGCCTCTCACTCAAGCCGGGTGGCGGGCGCATTGGGATACGGCCAAATTACTCATGGAAGCCGGTGCTGTTTGCCAGAAAGCCGAGCTTGTGGGCGAACCGCTCTACAAGGAATGCACCAAACGGCAATAGCATTTCGCTTGAAGTAACAGACCGCGTCCGGGAACGGAGCTTGTTATGTTTTATCATGTGCAAAAATGCGGAAGCCGGCTGGGCGTGGCTGTTGGCGCTACGGTGATGCTGCTTTCCTTCCTTCAGCCTGCGGGGGCCGAGGAATTCGTCAATACCGGCTATTTCGGCGATATCGCGATCAAGGGTTATGACCCGGTCGCCTACTTCACTGAAAACCAGGCCGTCGAAGGATCCGAGACATATTCCCACCACTGGCTTGGCGCGACCTGGTATTTCTCCAGCGCTAGAAATCGCGATCTCTTCAAGGGCGATCCGTCCAAATATGCGCCGCAATATGGCGGCTATTGCGCCGACGGCGTGTCTTTCGGGACAGTGACCACCAATATCGATCCGAAAGCCTGGCGGATCATCGATGGCAAACTGTATTTGAGCTATGACCCCGGCGCGGCGGAAGGCATGGAGAAGAATCCGACCAAGGTGACCGACTCGAAGAAACATTGGTCCGAAGTTCAGCAGACACTGATTTCGGAAAAGATGCACACCGTCTGGCAGCAACCGGCTACGAAATGAGGCCGCAACGCCTGGCTCCTCAGGGTGCGGGTGCAAAGAACGTCAAGGCGCGCGGCGTGACGTGTATGTATGGCCGGTCACGCTGCTCGTCGGAGGTGTTGCGGTAAATATATCCGCACACCATCCGGTCGAGGAAATAGCCGTCGAATTTTTCGCAGATTCTGTCGCCCCGCACCTCGACGACGCCGGTGATGTTGGTATTCGCGCTGCGATAGGCGGTGTTTCCAGTCTTGTCGAAATACTGGATGAAATCCGTGCCGTTCTTGTGCTTGCCGGTCCACGTCTTGCCGTCGACGAGATTGCGCAGCTCTGCCTCGCCGAGCCGGTCGGTTTGCTTGCCTGCAAAACCGAAGGGCCATTCGGGAATGCCGGCCTTTCGCAATCCGGCCAGATGACGCTGAAGGTCGCTGTCCCGCCAGTAATCATAGAGATAGCTGTAATAGGTGAGATTGCTTTCCGGGAACAGCTCCAGCAGCTTTGCCGTCTCCGCCGCGGCCTTGGTTTCATTGCCCTGATCCGCATAGGCCGCCGCCAGATATTCGCGCGCGGGCTCGACCTTCGGCAGGCTGTCGAGCGTCGGCTCTATCAGGGAAATCGCCCGCTGATCATCACCCGCAGTATAAAAGACGATCCCCGCCAGCAGCTGAAAGCTCGACGCCGGTGATGGGTCGAGCCGCAAAGCCTTTTCCATCTCAGTGACCGCCTGCCCGCTGCTGCCGGTGTGGACCAGGATGAGAGCGAGGTTGGCGGCGGCCTCCGCATCGTTCGGCTGCATCGCGACAGCCATTTTTGCGGAATTCCCTGCCTCCGTCTCGCGCCCGTCCACCCATTGCAGCAGGGCAAGCACGGTGTGCGCCCTGGCGTTGTTTGGATCGAGCTTGAGCGCCTGCCCGGCTGCGTCATAGGCGATCTTGCGGGCGACGGCGGCCGACCAGAGGTAATTATAGTCGTTGCGCCAGACATCGACGGCCACGCGGGCGATTCCCGCATGGGCATTAGCAAAGCCCGGATCGAGATCGATCGCCTTCTGGTAAAAGGACAGGGTCCGGCGATAGGTATCGACATCCCTGAAGATGAAACCCTCCTGCTCTGCCCTCATGTAATAATCGTAGGCTTCGAGATTTTCGGTCGGGATCCGGGCCAGTTGGTCGCGCTCGCGCGCGCTGAGCTTGACCGACAGGGCCGAGATGATCTTGCCGATCACATCGTCCTGAACGGCGAAGAGGTCGGCATATTGGCGGTCGTAGCGCTCGGCCCAGAGCGACAGGCCGGTGCCCGCGTCGATCAGTTTGACATTGATCCGCAGCCGCGGCCCGGCGCGCTGCAAGGTCCCTTCGAGCACATACTGAACGCCGAGTTCGGCGGCCACATCCTGGATTTTGCCGACGGAGTCCTGGATGGCGAAGACCGAATGGCGGGCGATGACGAAAAGGCCCGATACTTTGGACAATTCGGTGATCAGGTCGTCGGTCAGACCCTCTGCGAGATGGTCGTGCTCGGTGTCGCCACTGACATTGATGAAGGGCAGAACCGCGACCGAAGGCCTGTCCGGCAGCGGATAGGCGAAACGTTCGCCAGGACCCGGCGGTTTTGCCGCCATCCACGGCTGCCACCAGAGTGCTGCGCCCGCAAAAGCAAGGACGACGGCCGCTGCTATGCCGGCAACGAGGCGGCGTCTCGGCAGGCGCCTGCGGGTCTTGAGGGTTTTGCCGGCGGCGGTCGGCTCAAGCAGGACGCGGTAGACCCGGGTCGGTTCGGCGATGCTCTTCAACCGCTGTTCGCCGAGCGAAGCAAAACCGACCGGGACTTTCGATTTCACCTGGTCGTATGTCGTGCCCGATATGGCGATGCCGCCCGGTTCCGCCAGCGCCTGCATTCGATCGGCGATATTGACGCCGTCGCCCTGGATGTCTTCGCCCTCGACGATGATATCGCCGAGATTGATGCCGATCCGGAACTCGAGCCGATGCTCCGGCAGCGCCGCGGCACTCTGCGTGGCTTTCAATTGCTGAATCTCCACCGCGCAGCGCAAGGCATCGACGACACTCTGAAATTCGACCAGCAGACCATCGCCCATGGTTTTGACCAGCCGGCCGTGATGACGCTCGAGCGCCGGCTCGAAGACGTCATTCTGGTCTGCCTGAAAACGCGCGCGGGTGCCCTCTTCGTCGATCTGGCTCAATCGACTGTAACCGACGACATCAGCGATCAGGATTGCTGCAAGACGGCGCTCCATCCCCGGTCTTTCCTGGAGAGCGAATGTATTACTAACAATATCCTACAGTATGTCCCAGCGCGATGCTATCGTCGGGCCGGGCGATATTCAACTTAGTTGCGACATGTCCGATAAGGATGGGGCCGGACGAAATACTTCAATCCATCGTCACCCCAACCATCAGCAGAGTTGCCAAAAGCAGGCGAGTGTCGGAAGCTCATTTTTTCGCTATCAGCCGACGGATTGCTGGATATGACGACAGCCTCATCAACGGAGCCGGCCAGACACGGCAGCGCCAGGATCTGCCGCGGCTGCTGGGATCAGATGCACATGCCGATCCCGATCGGCGGCCCTTTTGCCTTACCCTTCCGCGCCTTCGGCATCACCCGCAGCAAGATGAACCCCGATATCTGCACGATCTGCGAGCGCTCCTTCCAATATGTCAAGAAGCAGCGCCAGATCACCGTCGACGCCACGATCCTGTTTGCCGATATCAGGGGTTTCACGGATCTTTCGGAGCGCATCGAGGCGGTGCAGCTGAGCGAGATCGTCAGCCTGTTCCAGGATCGCTGCGCGCAGGCAATCTGGGCGCATGACGGCATCGTCAACAAGCAGATGGGCGACGGCCTGATGGCGATCTTCAATTTCCCTATTGTCAGAAAGGATCACGCCGGCGCGGCGATCCTGGCCGCGCAGGAGATCCAGCGAAACTGCGCAACCGCACTGAACGGTCTGACGCTTGAGGCATTGCCCGGCCGCACCCTCGGCGTCGGCGTCGGCATCCATTCCGGTGAGGTCCAGATCGGCGAATTTTCAAGCTTTCGCAGCGATTTCACCGCGATCGGCGGCGTCGTCAATCAGGCCGCAAGGCTCGAATCCCAGGCTGCCGCCGGCGAGATCCTGATCTCGGCCGAAACGGCGGCGAAGGCCGCTGATCTCGCCGCAGGCGCCGAAACCCGCATGCTTGTGCTCAAGGGCATCGAGCAGCCGGTGCAGGCACGAGTTCTGGTCAAGCCCTGAGCTGCCAACCGCGCCGCCAACTCCTCCAAGCGTCTATACTGTCCTCAACGTGGCAGCCGCCGTTTCTCGCGTTGTGATTGCCGAACGCGTCACATTGCACGCCAATTAATCTTCCGCAAACGAACATAGCTTATCTCTATGCCATTCAAATCGTTGGGGTATCTCATGGGTGGTTTTTCTCTCTTTCACTGGCTGGTCGTCTTGATCCCGCTAGCAGTGCCGTTGTTCTTCATTTTCAGAAAACCGGCCGCCGGGCCGAACCGCTTCGGCGGCCTGCCGCCGGGAATGGGTTTCGGCCAGGCGATCAGCAGCTACTTCAAGAAATATGTGGATTTCAGCGGTAGAGCGAGCCGATCGGAATTCTGGTTTTCGGCGCTCTTTGTCGCTCTCGTCAGCATCGTTTTGTACCTTGTTGATCGAACCGCAACATTGAACGGGATCTGGTCGCTGGCGACGTTTCTTCCCTCAATCGCAATGGCCGCGCGGCGTTTTCACGACATCAACAAAAGCGGATGGCACCAGCTTCTTGGGATTCTGTTTCCCATTGGAACGATTGCCGTCCTTGTATGGTATTGCAGAGCGCCGTCCGTGGATGACTCCAGGGCGTCCGTTTTCTGAGGATGGTGCGCCGGCGAGCGTGGGGATGTTTCTCACGGTTTGAGCAGGACGGCGGCCGGAAGGTGATCGCGAGGCTGCCAAGCGCCTCGCCTCTCTCTCAGTATTTCATGTTACGCATTTCGGGAAAATCATAGTAACGCAGCCGTTCGTCGTGGCAGCGATAGTCGTTCTTTTTCAGGTACAGTATCATGTTGTGTTGCAAGCCCAGGCCGATATAGGACCAGTTTGGGTAGGCACGTTCCGTCGTGCGCGTGCAATATGCATATATCTGCTTTTCCGGATTAAGCAGAACCACGCTGGAAATCTCGGCCTTCACGAAGTTCCCCGGTTTAATGGTTCCCCGCAAAGCGTCGACGTATTCGCGTCGAACCGCGCTGGAAGGCGGCCGCTGGGAATCTACAACGGACTGGGGCGCCGGAGTCTGGCAGCCAGACAGTGCCAGCGGGACAGCGCAAACAAGGAGTTTAATTTTCATTCAGTTGGATCTCCCTCTACCAAAGTTGATGAAACGGGTTTCCTGAAGGCGATGGCTGAAAGCAGCAATGTCGCGGCCTGTGCTTCGAGGCTCCGCCCTGCGGGCTGCGCACCTCAGCATGAGGAAGGTTGGAGGATGCCGCGCCTCAACGACGCCGTCGCGCCGCCGTTCAACAAAGCCTTGAACGACGACGCGGCCGGAGCCCTCGCCCCTGCGTCAGGTCTTCATGCCGGTCAGCTCAGGAAACGGGTAGTAGCGCAGCCGCTTGTCGCGGCAGCGATCGTCATTCACCGTCGCGCCTAATATTTTGCCATCCGTAAAGGAGACGCCGAGGTAGGCCCAGTCTCCCCAGCCGCGCTTGGGCACCAAACGGACGCAGTAAGCATAGATCTTTTTCTCAGGTTCAAGCACCACCACGCTGGAAATGCGGGCCCATACGACTTCTCCTGCTTCGTGCCGATAACTTCTCTTGAACACGATATTGATGAAGTTCTGCCGGACGTCATTCGAGGGAGGATGCTGGGAATCTGCAACGGATTGCGACACGGGGGCGTTGCAGCCGGCCAGCATCAGCAGAGCGGCACAAGCAAGGACTGTTATTCTCATTCAGTTGAATCCCCAAAGAATCGGAACGCGGCGACGCTGCGTATTTCCTACAAACACAGCGGGAATAATATTTGCAATACATGAAAGGAATATTGTTGGTGCTGCGGAATACCGGGCCGCGTGAAGCCTGGATGTAGCCGGCGTCGCTCCTTCTATGCTGGAGGATTCACAACCGCGGCTTCTGCCCCGTCTTCATCATCATTGATCGACACGCCGGCTTCCAGCGCGGCCAGGATGAAAGCCTGCCGCACCGTCTCGGCCGGCATCCGCCCGGCAAGCCAGGCGCGGCAGAAATCGATCGCCCTTTGCTGGTGGACGCCGCCATTGACCGGCCAGTCGGAGACGAGTGCATAAAGCGCATCCTGCGGTGAGCGAAGAACCAGCCGTTCGCCGGAATCAAGGTCGATCGAGATGGGGTTTTCCCAAAAGGCAGAATGATCGCTAATGGCAGTTGTACCTGAAGCTTAAGTCACAGGAAACTAACTGCGGAAGGCCGATTTCGGTTCCGATACGAGGGTGCGGACGATCGCTGCGCGGCATTTCACGAATGTCGTCGGTCTTTGGGCGAAGAAACGACGGGTGGCGAATGGATATTGAAAGCGGGATCGCCGGCCAACGCCTCACTTTTGGCCGGGCCGATCTCGATGGTTACCGCCCCCGGCTGTCAGCTGGGCAGCTTGCAGCCCTTGCTCAGTCCAGCGGATTGCATGGCAGAAACCTTGCCTTTGGACGCGGCAATTTCCCCTTCCTTGTCTCCCCCGGCGACGCTTCCGATGGGGACGCCGACGAGGAAAACACCGAAAGCATCGCCGTTCGCTGCGCTGATCTGCTGCTTGGACAGGTCGTCGAGTTTGGCCTTCTCTTTCTTATGTTCCACTGCGAGCGCCTCGCAACTGAGGTTCGTATAGGCGGCCATCGGAATATCGACCTGGACGATGGCGTCAGGACGTTTGGCGCAGCTGGCCACTGCCGCGGCGGCCGCGAATGCAATGATTATTTTGTTCATGAATGGTCCCCAATTCCCGCAGCAGCTGTAACATCGGCGCGCGCAATGCGGGAGGCGGCAGAGCCTTCAACCACAGACTTTTATTTATCGACACTTTCCATTTCGGCTTGGCATTGCTGGCGATGCCCCCATTGATATCCGGAGTTTGCATGATAGCCGGCACGCCTACCGCCCCGTTAGTTTCCGCGCTTGACCTCCGCGCACGGCCTCTACCTAAAAGCCCGACTGCTATGCAAAGGAGGCTCCGGTGTCGGTACCCATTGAGGACTACGCGCTCATCGGCGATTGCGAAACCGCCGCACTCGTCTCGAAGAACGGCTCGATCGACTGGCTCTGTTTTCCGCGCTTCGATTCTCCCGCCTGTTTTGCCGCCCTGCTCGGCGCCGAGGATAACGGCTTCTGGTCGCTGTCACCGTCAGGTGAAAATGTCCGCGTCACGCGCCGCTACCGCAACGACACGCTCATTCTCGAAACCGAGTTTCAGACCGAGACCGGCACCGCCGTTCTCATCGACTTCATGCCGCTTCGCGATGGCACGAGCGATCTGATGCGCATCGTCGAGGGCAGGAGCGGCACTGTCGCCTTCGATATGGAGCTCAACCTTCGCTTCGATTACGGCCGAACCGTTCCCTGGGTCACGCATGGCGAGGATGGCGGCATCACCGCCATTGCCGGCCCGGACAGGCTAACCCTGAATTGCGCCGTCCCGCTCGAAGGCCGCGGCCTGAGCACGGTCGGCTCCTTCCAGGTTGCGGCTGGCGAGAGCCAGATCTTCATCCTGACCTGGTCCCCCTCGCATATGCCGCAGCCGGCTCAGCGGCAGGTGGAATATGCGCTGCCGGACACGGAGGAATTCTGGCAATCCTTTGCCGCGACCTGCCCGAAAGTGGGCCGGTGGACGGAACAGGTCAAACGCTCGCTCATCACGCTCAAGGCACTGACCTACATGCCGACGGGCGGCATCGTCGCCGCGGCGACAACCTCCCTGCCGGAAAAGATCGGCGGGCCGCGCAACTGGGACTACCGCTATTGCTGGCTGCGCGACGCGACGCTGACCCTGCTCGCCCTGATGAAACTCGGCTATTACGAGGAAGCCAGTGCCTGGCGCCGCTGGCTGTTGCGCGCGGTCGCCGGCGCCCCGGCGCAGATGCAGATCATGTATGGCGTCGCGGGCGAGCGCAATCTGCTGGAATGGCAGGTTCCCTGGCTGAGTGGCTACGAGGGCTCGACACCCGTACGCATCGGCAATGCCGCTGCCGAACAGGTGCAGCTCGACGTCTATGGCGAGGTGGCCGACGCCATGCTGCAGGCCCGCAAGGGCGGGCTTCCGCCGCATCACCGCGAACGCGAACTGGCGGCGGCCATTCTGCCCTTTCTCGAAAAAATCTGGGTGGAGCCCGATGAAGGCATCTGGGAGGTGCGCGGCCAGCGCCAGCATTTCACCTATTCGAAGGTCATGGCCTGGGTGGCCTTCGACCGCGCCGTCCAGATTGCCGAGGCGGACGGCGAGCCCGAGGCCGCCGCACGTTGGCGCACGCTCGCAGATCACATCCATGCCGAGGTTTGCGAGAAGGCTTTCGATCCCGAACTCGGCTGTTTCGTGCAGGCCTACGGCTCCAAGGCGCTTGATGCCAGCCTGCTGCATCTCGGCATGGTCGGCTTCATCCCGCCTGATGATCCGCGCTATGTCGCGACAGTCGAGGCGATCGAGCGCAAGCTGCTGCGCGATGGCCTGCTGCTGCGCTACGAGACGCAGGAGGTGGACGACGGCCTGCCGCCAGGCGAAGGCGCGTTCCTCGCCTGCAGCTTCTGGCTCGTCGACGCCCTCGGCATGATCGGCCGCCGCGACGATGCGCTGCGCCTGTTCGAGCGGCTGCTTTGTATCTGCAACGATGTCGGGCTTCTGGCGGAAGAATATGATCCCGCCGCCCGCCGCATGCTCGGCAACTTCCCGCAGGCCTTCAGCCATGTCGGGTTGATCAACAGTGCGTTGAACCTCGCGCGGCTGGAGGGGCCGGCGGACCAGCGCTCCGCGTGATGGCGGGATATCGCTCAATGCCTGCCTCCCCGCCCCCCATTCCCCGACATCCCTGGTGGCTGGTTGGCAGGCAACCTGCGCCGGAAACTCAGACCAGTTTCGCGACTTCGAAATGCATGCCGTCCTGCCGTGACAGAAAATGTCCGCCCCAGTAAAAGCCGTGCTTGTTTGCAATCGGAACCAGTTCCCGCACGCATCCCTTTTCGCCCATCAGAGCAGGCTCCGCACCGAGCGGATTGAAGGAAGCGTTGATATCGAAGGCCGTGCCGAAGGCATGATTACTGAGCTTGGTCGTGCTTCCGCGCTGAAACCGCGGCACGAAGGAGCCATCGTAGGTCAGAATGCGATCGAGCAATCCCGCGCTCTCCCATTCAAGCCACATCGCGACCAGTTGGTCCTTTGCAAGTTTGTGAAACTGCATCGTCAACGGGCCGGGCTTCCCTAAAAAACTCTTTATCGGGATCTTCACGGAAACGATGTTCTTCGCTTCCCAGCCGCCAAGGATCTTGATGTTTTCGGGATTTCCCGGCGCGGGTTCAGGATCGAAATCGAATTTCCCGAACAGCGCCTGCTTGTCTTCCAGGGTGAGCAGCGGACGAAATGCCGGACGCGGTGGGAAATCCGGTGAGGACACGTCGAGATTTGCCGCCGCGGCGACGCCCGTCGATCCAAGGATGGCCGCAAATGTGGGACATCCGCTTGTGCGGCTCCAGTCGTCATCGCCGGAAACGCGCATGGCGTCGCCGAACCAGCTGACATACCGGTCTATATGCGTTCCCGTTCCGATGGGGAAGCAACGCAGCTTCCAGCGATTGGCGCTTCCCGAGTCAAGCCTCAGAGAGCCTGCATTATAGGCCGCGGCGACCAATGGCGGATCGAAATGGGTCGATCCACGCTGCGAGGCGATATAGGCCGTGCCCGCCTCGATCGAGGTCCGGGGATCAAGCAGGTCGTCGCCGCGCAAGCTCGGGCGTCCGGTTGCCGAACGCGCCGTTGCCACGAGTGTCTGCATCAGCCCCACGCTTTCGTCGTTGATCTGCGGCTCCTGCCGTCGGGCATTCGGATCGCCGCTGCTTTCCGTCGCGATGGTTGCCACGATCAATTCCACCGGCACGCCATAGCGCTTCGACGCATCCGCACAGAGAGTTCCGAATTCGGACCATATCTTCCGGACTGTCTTGGGCTCGCCCATCGTGCCCTGCGCGCTGGCACCCTCGATCGAAATTCCGGCTGCCGTGAGCGACCAGGTGACGCTGCCGGGGAAATGCCGATGCAGTTGCGTCAGCTCCGGCAGCGCCTCGGTGACAACATTCGGCGCCGCGGGTTTCACCGTCTCGCCAGCCTTCGTGCCAATTGAAGCCGATGGTGCGTCGACAGCAGCTTCGGGCGTTTTGACATCCGCAACAGGACCCGCTCGCTCCGCGGCCGCGGATTGAGAAGCACTCACCTTCGCCATGGCATCCTTGGCGACCTCGGCGCTCTCTTTTGCCTGGGTTGCCTGGCTCTGGGCGTTGCGCTCCTGCATGCCCGCGACAAGAGCATCCTTGTTGCGGGAACCCTGGGATGAACCGAGCCAATAACTCATGACCGTCGCAAAAGCAGCGGTCAGCGAGCCGACGCATATGTTGATGATCTGTGTGACAAAGTCGGACCGCGGTGCGAACAGACCGGCAATCTGGTCCCGGTTGAGAGTGGGGATCTGGTCGAGCACCTCCTTGGGCGCACGCCGAAGCTTGGAGCTTCCAGCCTATTCTTCATGAGGATAAAAAGAGTGAGGAATGCAAAAAAGCCGACCGTGACGATAATCGAAAGAATGGCTGGCAGATAGGAGATCGGTGATCCCCTGTCCACAAGAGCGGTCAGCAACCCCTGGGCCCCTGCCGTTTCCACCCGATCCTGGGCGCGCTGGTCGAGCTCCGCTTTCTGATCGGCCGTCGCCAGTGCAAGCTGCGCCTTGTAACCCTCGATGACAGCGTCCAGAGCGACTTTTCGGGCATCGGCTTCGGCGGCCAGCCGGGCATTCAATGACGCCAGCGCGGCATCCAGCTCCAGCTTCTTTTCATCGCGCGCGATCTCTGCCAGCGCGATCTGCACTTTGAGCACGAGAGCAGGATCCGCCTGAAGCTTCTGCTCCGCCACCTGCGGATCAGACGTGCCGACTATATCGGTTACAACCTTCTCGACGGTTGCTGTAACGTTTGACGAGCGTGCACCGGAAATACTTTCGAGAATGGTCGGGAAAAGCTTAAGCGCCAGAAGGAGAAGCGGAGACATGTGCAAACAGCCTTTCTGAAAGGAGGTAAGACGATACAATTTCGCTAGCTATAGGATTTTCTGATCTGGGATTGCCTTGTGATATTCCTATCATATCTTCCATCGGTGCGCTAGTGAGCAACAAATATACAACATCAGAGGGTGTCTACGCATTCACGGAGGAATTTTTCCGATGCAATATTCATCCTGGCAGAACAACGTGTCGCTTCTGCTCGGGCGTAACGGTGAGAAGCCGAACTATTTACTGTCGGACACCGCCTGATTCAAAATATAGACGCGCCTGAATTCCGTCGGATAAACAGGTACATGCCGTGTGCAGACGAATTGCGCGCGCCCCACTATTCGAAATCCCGAACGATTCATTCGTTTCCCTTTTGTACTCTTTCCCTCTTCCCTTTCGCGCTGACTCTCTCCATATTCCCGCCATGGCCAGATCTCCGAAGAAATCCCCCGCCCCGAATGGCTTCGAGGAAGCCCCTCAATCGTCCTTCGAGGGCGCACCGCTCTCCGGCTCCGTCGCCGATTGGGTGAAGCAGCTGGAGGCCGATGCCGAGGCCTCGGGCGTCGAGACCCAGCGCCAGATCGCCTCCAAGGCCGGCAAACACCGCAAGAAGGTGGAGATCGCCGCCTCGAAATCGGCGCGCGGCACCTCCATGGGCGGCTCGACCGATCCGAAGACGCGCGCGGCCGCCGGCCTCAATCCCGTCTCCGGCATGGATACGACGCTGGAGGAGGCCTCGTCGCTGCAGGCCGGCACGGCCGTCACCGCCACGGTCGAGGCGCTGTCGGCGCTGATCGAGAGCGGCAATCCGCTGCACAAGAACGGCAAGATCTGGACGCCGCACCGCCCTGCCCGGCCCGACAAATCCGAAGGCGGCATCGCCATTCGCATGCAGTCGGATTACGAGCCGGCCGGCGACCAGCCGACCGCGATCCGCGATCTCGTCGAGGGGCTGGAGAATGGCGACCGCAGCCAGGTGCTGCTCGGCGTCACCGGCTCCGGCAAGACCTTCACCATGGCCAAGGTGATCGAGGCGACGCAGCGCCCGGCCGTCATCCTGGCGCCGAACAAGACGCTGGCCGCCCAGCTCTATTCCGAATTCAAGAATTTCTTCCCCGACAATGCGGTGGAATATTTCGTTTCCTACTATGATTATTACCAGCCGGAAGCCTATGTGCCGCGTTCCGACACCTATATCGAGAAAGAATCCTCGATCAACGAGCAGATCGACCGCATGCGCCACTCGGCAACGCGCTCGCTGCTCGAACGCGACGACTGCATCATCGTCGCCTCGGTTTCCTGCATCTATGGTATCGGCTCGGTCGAAACCTATACGGCGATGACCTTCCAGATGTCGGTCGGCGACCGGCTCGATCAGCGTCAGCTGCTCGCCGACCTCGTCGCCCAGCAATACAAGCGCCGCGACATGGATTTCACCCGCGGTTCCTTCCGCGTGCGCGGCGACACGATCGAACTCTTCCCCGCCCACTTGGAAGATGCCGCCTGGCGCATCTCGATGTTCGGCGACGAGATCGACGCGATCACCGAGTTCGACCCGCTCACCGGCCAGAAGGTCGGCGACCTGAAATCGGTGAAGATCTACGCCAATTCGCACTATGTCACCCCGCGCCCGACGCTGAACGGCGCCATCAAGTCGATCAAGGAGGAGCTCAGGCTTCGCCTCGCCGAGTTGGAGAAGGCCGGCCGCCTGCTGGAGGCCCAGCGCCTGGAGCAGCGCACCCGCTATGATATCGAAATGCTCGAGGCCACAGGCTCCTGCCAGGGCATCGAGAACTATTCGCGTTACCTCACCGGCCGCGACCCCGGCGACCCGCCGCCGACGCTGTTCGAATACATCCCCGACAACGCCCTCGTCTTCATCGACGAAAGCCATGTCACCGTGCCGCAGATCGGCGGCATGTACCGGGGCGACTTCAGGCGCAAGGCGACGCTGGCCGAATACGGCTTCCGCCTGCCCTCCTGCATGGACAACCGGCCGCTGCGCTTCGAGGAATGGGACGCCATGCGCCCCGACACCATCGCTGTTTCGGCCACCCCCGGCGGCTGGGAGATGGAGCAATCGGGCGGCGTCTTCGCCGAACAGGTGATCCGCCCGACCGGCCTGATCGACCCGCCGGTCGAGGTCCGCTCGGCCCGCAGCCAGGTCGACGACGTGCTCGGCGAGATCCGCGAGACCGCGGCCAAGGGCTACCGCACCCTCTGCACCGTACTGACCAAGCGCATGGCCGAGGACCTGACCGAATATCTGCATGAGCAGGGCGTCCGCGTCCGCTACATGCACTCCGACATCGACACGCTGGAGCGTATCGAGATCCTGCGCGATCTCCGCCTCGGCGCCTTCGATGTGCTCGTCGGCATCAACCTTTTGCGCGAGGGCCTCGACATTCCCGAATGCGGCTTCGTCGCCATCCTCGACGCCGACAAGGAAGGCTTCCTGCGTTCGGAAACCTCGCTGATCCAGACGATCGGCCGCGCCGCGCGTAACGTCGACGGCAAGGTCATCCTCTATGCCGACCAGGTCACCGGCTCGATGAAGCGGGCGATGGAGGAAACCAGCCGCCGCCGCGAAAAGCAGATGATCTATAACCAGGAACACGGCATCACCCCGGAATCGGTCAAGGCCAGGATCAACGACATCCTCGACTCCGTCTACGAACGCGACCACGTCCGCGCCGATATCTCGGGCGCCTCGGGCAAGGGCTTCGCCGATGGCGGCAACCTTGTCGGTAACAACCTGCAGACCCATCTCAACGCCCTCGAAAAAAGCATGCGCGACGCCGCCGCCGACCTCGACTTCGAAAAAGCCGCCCGCCTCCGCGACGAAATCAAACGCCTCAAAGCCGTGGAACTCGCCGCCATGGACGACCCGATGGCGCGCGAGGAAGCAAAGGCGATGGAAGGCGTCATACGGAGCGCCAAAGCGACCCGCGAGTCCCTTCTCCCCGCCGGGGGTCCGGAGGACGGGTCGAGACAAGCGGCTCGACCCCGGTCGGTGCCCGGCAGGGCGGATGAGGGGGCCACACCCTCCTACTTCTCAAGACCCAGCCTCGACGACATGGGCCCAGGCACCGATGCCACCACCCCCCTCTTCCGCAAACCCCATCTCGACGACATGGGCCGCGACATCGCCGAACCCGCCAAGAAAACCCTCTTCCGCAAGAACGACCTCGACGAAATGACCGTCGGCCGAACGGAAAAACCGGTCATCGGCGCACTGCCGGAAAAGCCGGAAGCCGCCAAGAGCACGAAGCGGTTTTCACCGCTGCTTGAAGGGCAGCCGGAGCGCGACGACGTGCGGCCGGTCGTGCGCGGGAAGACGGGTGTGGGGAGTTATGAGGACCCGGGCGAGCAGAAGCGCAAGGGCCGGACGAAGGGGAAGACTGGGCGGCCGGGGCGGTGAGGTTGCCCCTCGTAGCGGAACTGATCCAAAATCTGGCGCAAGACGCCATCTCCTAAAATGGCTCATTTGGAAACAACTCGCTCCGATGCTCCGGAATGAACGACACTGTTGCGTTGGCTTAAAGGCAATCAATCTGCGATTGGCATTCAAGAAACTCCCCCGTGTCAATCACACATGCAGCTATCTGAACCAAAAAAAGAACTCAGGTCAGTTGGCTAGGTTGACAGATTACGGGACATATTTATCGCTCTTATCTCGATTGCAATCGAAGCAAGTGAGACGAATATTGTGCTCCTCAGAGCTACCTCCTTTCGAGACCGGGATGATGTGATCGAACTCGACTTCGTCATCCCTAAGGTGCTTGCCGCAATGCTGGCACGTATAGTTGTCTCGCCTAACTATTCTTATACGCGTGGCGAAAGGGATGCTGTGCCTTCCAAACTTTCTTTGTTCGTTGGTCTCGGTTATTGCTTCGGCAACAAAGAAAACAGGACAGATATGGCCAAATATATTACATCTTGAATCTTCAAAAATTTCTGGAATCGTCTCTGGGTGAGAAGCAGAATCGTATTCTGCAATTACCTTCTTAAACCAAGCCAAACGCGCCGGCTCCAGTGGCTGTCTATAATCGTATTTTCTATCCTTGATTGCATTTCGGTATTCGCTCCGAATTCTGGATACCTCCTTTTTAATCTTGGCCCAAAATTCTGGGGTGTGGTCACGTTCATTCGTAGAGGGATGCTCTTGCTCAAATGAAACTCTGTATTCTTGAATGGATGGCAACGGTCCGCCTAGCCAATTTGCTATTTTGGCCTCGTCACTATCAAGTTGGGAAGCCGTCTCCAATGCAGCATCCCGCTGCAACCTGTTTATCGCTTGAGCAACCAAGAGGTCTTCGTCGTTTAACCATGCCTTGTATTCAGCCACGTCATCGTCATCTAGCTCGCTTATGGAACCGACAAGGCCAGTCTCAATACATTCCTTGAAATAGCGGATCTGCTCCTCTGAATCAGATCGCACAACTGGCAACAATGGGGATTGCTCAACGAAGGGACCATACGGACAATATTTAAGCTCCCAGCATGGCTTACATACCCTGCGCGTCCTAGATTTCCAGTCCTTGATGACATTGCCATCACTATCGTTGACGTCGTAACCAAGCGCCTCCTTTATAGTTGGATGAATTACTACGCTCTTTCGTGCAGCCACAGATTGCTCCCCGACTAATTGAAATGATTCAATGACTGGCATATTTCCCGCTATAGTGGAAGCCGCGAAGTCTCCTTGACCTTCTGAACTCAATTCCACCCATGGGGATATGCAGTTCGATGAACGGCACTTGCAATGGCTGAATACCTTGGAACGCCACTGCAAAAAATATGGGGGCAGGTTTAGGTTATATCAGGACACGCGCCAGGGCCCGTCACGTCATCCAAAACACCGCGAGCGTGAGGGAAGGAGCCGTCACCAATGCCAGAACTCCGCATCGACCCCTTCCCCTCCGCCGCCGAATTCAACGCCCTCTGGTCCGCCGCCTGGGGCGCCCCCGCCCCGCGTGACTTCGCCGCCATCCTCTCCCGCAGCCTCACCCATATCGGCGCCTACCACGACAACCAGCTTACCGGCTTCGTCAACGTCGCCTGGGATGGCGGCATTCATGCCTTCATCCTCGACACGTCAGTTCACCCTGACATGCGCCGGCAGGGGATCGCGACGCGGCTGGTCAGGGAAGCGACGCGGGTTGCGCGGGAGCGGGGTGCAGAGTGGCTGCATGTCGATTTCGAGCCGCATCTGACCGGCCTCTACCGCGCCTGCGGCTTCAGACCCACGGAAGCAGGCCTCATCAAGCTCGTGTGACACCTCCCGCGCGGAAAGCCGGACAAGTCGAAGCTAGCACCAACCTACGATAGCAACGGGGATGGTCGCGCGGCGCGGCACCACCGAAGAACCCACTGAAAACACAATTTTCGCGAGAGCATCTCACTCAAAAATGAAAGGTAATACTATTTAGGAGACCAAAATATCGCATTGAGTTCTCAAATTAAAACTCGTTTCCCCAGTATTTCATCCTTAGTTTTTCATTAAAAAAGCAATCAAAAGACACAATTTTGCATTGAAAACTTAATCGGAGATTGGCATAGATCACCGAGGGGTTGTCGTCCGCCGAGCAATAAAACAGTTCTTTCGGGGATGTCTCATATTGCCGAGTACAACGCATCTTTTGGGGAAAGATATATATGGCCTTGAATATTCTGGACACGAACGGCGCCACGCTTACCAGGACCGGCGCTGAGTTCGAAGCGTACGACGTTATCCGCCACTCTGAAGCCACTCCCCTCGCCGCCGTCACTCTGGTCGTCTCCGATTCCGGCGTGGCAGATCTGGCCGACGAACTGGGCTCGGTTTCCGCAAACGTGACGGGCTCGAGCGGTGACAACACGATCACGACGGGCGCAGGCAATGACACCATCTCGGGTGGTGACGGTGCAGACACGCTAAGCGGTGGCGTTGGCGACGATCTGATCAAAGGCGAAGCTGGCGACGACGTGCTGAATGGCGGCGACGGCAACGACAAGCTCTTCGGCGGCGCCGGCAATGACGTCATCAAGGGTGGTGCCGGCGACGATTTGATTGTCGATGAAGGTTCTACGACCGGCGTCTTCAATATCGATGCCGGTGAGGGCAAGGACACCGTGTTATTGTCACAGATGCCTGGCAGCACGCCCTCCGGTAAAGTCGATGGCGGTATCGGTGTCGACACGCTGCAAGCCACCAATTTGACCGGCCTGACGATCAAAAGCTTCGAAATCCTCGACACGCAAGGATTGGAAGTTACCGGATCGTCCGCGCAGTTCGAAAGCTTCGAGAAGATTATCACCCCCAACCTCGGTCCCGGCTTCACTCCTACGATCACCTTGCGATTGACGGACAGCGCTCATGTCGATCTCTCGCAGGAGATCGGACCCAGCGTGGTCTACATCTCTCCTGACAAGGACACCACCAGTATCGACGTCACCACCGGCGGTACCAGGGACCACCTCACCGGGCTCAGCGGAAATGACATCCTGGACGGAGGCGCCGGCGACGACGTCATCGACGGCAATGCAGGAAATGACCGGTTGACCGGCGGAGCTGGCAACGACACCATCGACGGCGGCAACGGAAACGACGTGATCAGGGGCGGCGTCGGCAACGACAAGATCATGGATGGCCAAATTTCCAATGGCATTAGCTCCGAAGCCTTCGACATCGATGCCGGCGATGGCAATGACACCGTGATCTTGCAGAGCTATGACAGCATCGCCGATTCCGGAACCGTCGATGGCGGTGCCGGCACCGACAAGCTGCAAGCCGGTCTTCTGACTGGCCTGACGATCAAGAACTTCGAAATCCTTGATACGGGAACATGGGCTATCGGCTCGGCGGCGCAGTTCGAAAGCTTCGACAAGATCACAAACACGGACAATCCGGCCAATATCATCCTCATGCAATTGACGGACAGCGCCCATCTCGATCTTTCCGACGAGCTGGGAAGCCGTAAGGTCCAAATCATCGGCATTGGCTCCAGCATGGACGTGACGACGGGTGGCGGCGACGACCGTCTGGGCGGTACCGCTGGCAACGACACTTTAGACGGCGGAGACGGCAATGACTCGCTATCCGGCGGTCTCGGCAATGACATCATCAAGGGTGGCGCAGGTGACGACAGTATTGGCGATAGTGGGGAAATCTTCAATATCGATGCCGGAAGTGGCAACGATACCGTGGGTTTGGGTTCGGGCCTCTTCAGCCAGATGTCAGGAACAGTCGACGGCGGCGACGGCATCGACACGCTAAGAGCAACTGATATGACGGGCCTGACGATCAAGAACTTTGAAATCCTCGACGTGTCGGTGGGCGAGACTAGAGGATCGTCCGCTCAGTTCGAAAGCTTCGACAAGATCATCAGCTCGACCGGTGCGACCGAGCAGTTTCCCATCTCCTTGAGATTGACGGACGGTGGCCATCTCGATCTTTCCGACGAACTGGCAAACAATTCGGTCACCATCGGCAGCACCGGCTCCGGTATCGACGTCAAGACCGGCGGCGGCAACGACCATCTATACGGTGCCGCTGGCAATGACATTCTAGACGGCGGCATTGGCAACGACACGATCTATGGTAATGGCGGCAATGACAAGCTGACCGGCGGCGCGGGCAACGACGCGATCTTCGACGGCGACAATGTTTCCACCACCCCCGAGACCTTCAATATCGACGCCGGCGACGGCAATGATGCCATCACCTTGCGGACACACTCTTCCTCGATTTCCGGAGTGATCGACGGTGGCGCCGGCATTGACACGCTGCGTGTCATCGAGCCGACGTTAGGCACCGGCATGGAATATATCGGGCTTGCCGGCCTGACGATTAAGAACGTCGAAATACTTGAAACGGCGGGAGCCGAGGTTCTTGCTTCGGCCGCGCAGTTCGAAAGCTTCGACAAGATCGTCAAATACGAAATGCCGGGCTATGAGAACGACGTCCTCGCACTGACTTTAACCGACAGCGCCCATGCCGACCTCTCCGACGAACTGGCAAACCGCCACGTCGACATCTTCGGCACCGCCTTCGGCATCGACGTCAAGACCGGCGGCGGCGACGACTATTTCTACGGAACCGGCGGCAATGACAAATTCGAAGGCGGCGCCGGCAACGACGTGCTTTTGGGCGGTGCGGGCATCGATACGGCGGTCTTCTCAGGCAATTTCGCCAAATACTCCTTCGCGTTGAACAATGGCAGCCACATCCTGACGAGCGCCCTGGAGGGCAAGGATACGCTGACCGACGTTGAATTCGCCCGCTTTGCCGACGGCGTCTACGATTTCGCCAAGGGAAAGTTCACGCCCGACGGTAGCAACAGCGCTCCCACCAATATCCAGCTTTCGAAAACCTCCCTGTTGGAGAGCACCCCGATCTGGACCACGGTCGGCCTGCTCAGCGCCAAGGACGCCGACGGCGATGCCCTCACCTACACGCTGATCAACGGCGCGGACGATCACTTCCGGCTCAATGGCAATCGCATCGTCACCTCGAAGGCGCTGGACTACGAGACGGACAAGTCGCACACGATCAAGATCGCTGTTTCCGACGGCAAGGTCACGGTCGAAAAGGACATCACGATCAACGTCCTCGACGTCAACGAGACGCCGGTCAACAAGGCCCCGACCAACCTCACCTTCTCGCGCAGCTCGGTCTCCGAGAATATCGCGAACGGCACCTCGGTCGGCCTTCTCACGGCCGTCGATCCTGAAGGCGACACGGTGAAATGGCGGCTGACGGACGATGCTGACGGCATCTTCAAGCTCGTCGGCAACAAGATCCAGACGAAGGCGGCGATCGACTACGAAAGCACCCACAGCCTGACCTTCACCGCGGAAGCCTATGACGCGGCCGGAAACGTCACCAGCCACGATTTCACGCTGGCCGTGAAGGACGTCTTCGAGCCGTCGTTTGCGCTGTCGCATGAGGCATTGATCTAGGCCACGGCTGGATTGCCTGCGACGCAGAGTTGCTCGGAACAAGGCGCCGCCACGAATCTCTTCTCCCCAGCGGGGAGAAGGTGGCGGCAGCCGGATGAGGGGGTGAGTGGCAAAGCCGCGAATGCCCTGAGCATAGGCGAAGAGCAATAGATCAACAATCAGGGTGTGCCGTGCGGCCCCCTCATCCGCCCCTTCGGGCCACCTTCTCCCCACTGGGGAGAAGAGGGAGTTCGGGCCAAGCCCCCCCTCCAAAAATGCCGCTCCACCTCCGCGCCCGATTCCGCTATGATTCACCGCTCATCCGAGGAGAGTTCGCATGCGCCTGCCCACATTCATCCTCGCCCTCGCCGTCTCGGCGCTCGCAGCCCTGCCTGCATCGGCGCAGACTTACAAGACGCCGAAGGCGCTGCTCAAGGCGCTCTACAGCTACGACACCGACAACAGCGACGCCGAGGCACCCTCGCCCTATTCGACGTTTTTCTCCGACCACCTGAACGAGCTCCTTCAGACCGATCTCGACAACACGCCGGAGGGCGATGTCGGCGCAATCGACTTCGATCCCGTCATCGCGGGTCAGGATGGCGCGGCCAGCGACGTCAGGATCGGCCAACCGATCCTGCTGGATGACAAGGCCGAGGTGGAGGTGGAGTTCGAAAACGGCGAAGAAGTGACGCTCTTCTACACCCTGGTCCGCGAACACGGCGGCTGGAAGGTCGACGACATCGCCAACCAGAAGGGTGATAAACCCTGGAGCCTGAGCGGGTTGCTGGGGGATGCACAGTAGGTGGGAAGCCGTTGGGGTCTAGCCTACGACGAGGATGGAGCGGACAATTGCACTAGCGGTAGAATAAAAGCCGCAGGCGCCAAAGAGAGCCCTCATGGTGAGGAGGCCCAAGGGGCCGTCTCGAACCACGAGGGCGGGCGTGGAAGCTCCTCCCACTGCATTCCACAAAGCCCCCTATGAAGGCAATGGCGCCGGTGGCCGCCCCCGTCCTTCGAGGCTTCGCCCCTGCGGGCTACGCACCTCAGGATGAGGGCGGAGCAAAGACGGCGCGAGGAACACTGGAGAGCAGACTCTGCGATCCTCTTCACCATGAAGACTGATCGGTGTGACCGCCGCCCCGACCGCCCACGAAATCCCTGCCCGGCTATCGAATCCGCCCGCCATCCCGTTTCGGCACGGAATCCCGCTATGGCACAGCCGTGCAAGGATCTGGTAACCCTTAGTCAAGTATCTGAATCTTCGGCATTTCCCGACATCGATGCGGGCATGCCACAATAATCCCGCTTGCTTTTTGCCCGAAATGCTGGCACGAATTGACTTACTCGGGCATTTGCATGCCGGTGACTGGACTGATGTGGTAATCCCTTCCGTTTGGAAGGCGGCGCGGGAATACCCGCCTACGTAGACGTTCTTTCCCCGTACGTGACTTCTCCGACTGACCCTTCGTCCCAATCGATCGGGGCGAAAGCTAAAGCCGTCCGCTTCCTCTCGGGGGCGCGGATACTACACAGACTAAGGGAAAAGGACGATCCCAATGGCCACCAAGGGCACCGTAAAATTCTTCAACCAGGACAAGGGTTTTGGTTTCATCACGCCGGATGGCGGCGCAAAGGACGTTTTCGTCCATATCTCTGCGCTGCAGGCTTCTGGCATTCAGTCGCTGCGCGAGGGCCAGCAGGTTACCTTCGACACCGAGCCGGACCGCATGGGCAAGGGCCCGAAGGCTGTCAACATCTCGGCTTCGTAAGTCAGACTTCCGCTCACGCGGCATGAACGGCGCTCCGCAAGGGGCGCTGTTTCTGTTTGTGCGCGCCACTGGTTTGTCGATCGCATCGGCAAGTGTTATATGCGCGTTTTATGGATGATCCCGCCCCATGCGGCTGCGACGGCGCCGTGAGACGGTACCGCGGGAACAAGGAACAATGGAACGTCGATGACTGAGAAGAGGCCGATTTTCGCCGTGGCCCCGATGATCGACTGGACGGATCGGCATTGCCGCTATTTCCACCGGCAGATCAGCCACGAGGCGCTGCTCTATACCGAGATGGTGGTGGCCGATGCGATCATCCACGGCCCACGCGACCGGCTGCTCGGTCATGACGCCGCCGAGCATCCGCTGGCGCTGCAGCTCGGCGGATCGGACCCGGCAAAGCTTGCCGAGGCGGTGAAGATTGCCGAACCCTACTTCTATGACGAGATCAACCTCAATGTCGGCTGCCCCTCCGACCGTGTGCAGTCGGGCACCTTCGGCGCCTGCCTGATGCTGACGCCGGAGACGGTGGCCGAATGCATCGCGGCGATGAAAAGGGTTGCGACCGTGCCGGTGACGGTGAAATGCCGGATCGGCGTCGACGAGCAGGAACCGGAACAGGCGCTGCCCGAGCTGATCACCCGCGTTCTCGATGCCGGCGCCGACGCGATCTGGATCCATGCCCGCAAGGCCTGGCTGAAGGGCCTGAGCCCCAAGGAAAATCGCGAGATACCGCCGCTCGACTATGAGATCGTCTATCGAATGAAACAACGCTGGCCCGATGTCTTCATCGGCATCAATGGCGGTATCCGCACGCTCGACGAAGCCGCAGCCCACCTTGCCCATGTCGACGGCGTCATGCTCGGCCGCGCCGCCTATCAGAATGCCGCGATCCTTGCCGACATCGACCAGCGCTTCTTTGGTGCGCCGGCGAGCGAGCCGGACTGGGAGACGCTGCGTGACCGGATGATGGCCTATGCCGAACGCCACATCGCCAGCGGCGGTCGGCTACAGCACGTGGCCCGCCACATGGTCGGCCTCTTCACCGGCCAGCCCGGCGCAAGGCGCTACCGCCAGATCCTCTCCACCGATGCCGCGAAAACCGGCGCCGGGCCGGAGGTGCTGGCGGCAGCGTTTGCGGCGGTGGATTTTTCGGGAACGGAGCAGGAGGCGGTCAGCGCCTGACGTAGGTGACGTCTCGTCATGGCGCCGAAGTGCGGCGTCAAGACCGCGCCATCGGCAGCAAGATCTTCTTCTCGATCCGACCCGCCACCGAAAACACCAGGATCTCCGTATCCCTGCCGATCCTGCTGCCATCCATCAATCGGACGATATCGTCGACGCCGCCGACCGGACTGCCGTCGATGGCGAGGATATAATCGCCCTCCTGCAGCCCGCCCTTCGCCGCCGGCCCCTCCGGCTCGACACGGCGGATGCGAACGGAGGTCGTTTGTACCGTGCCAGCGGCGAGTGCCACCCGGCGCGGCAGCACGATCGTATCGCCTGCTATGCCGATGAAGGCACGCCTGACCTGGCCATAGCGGAGAATTTCCGAAACCACGAAATTGGCCGTATTCGACGCCACGGCAAAGGCGATGCTCTGCGCGCCCTGGATGACGGCAGTGTTGACGCCGATGACCTCTCCGCCTGACGACACCAGCGGCCCGCCCGAGTTGCCGGGATTGAGCGCCGCATCGGTCTGGATCACATCTTCCATCAGCCGGCCGCTTGCCGCCCGCATCGACCGGCCGAGCGCCGAGACGATACCGGCGGTAACCGTCCATTCGAAGCCGAGCGGGTTTCCGATCGCGATCGCGATATGGCCCCTGCGCAGGCGCTGGGAATCTCCGAGCTTCGCCCAGGCGCCGGTGCTTGTATTGGCGCGAATGACAGCGATATCGGTATCCACATCGCGGCCGAGCACCCGGCCCTCGGTGACGAAGCCATCGGGCGTGGTGATGCGAACGACCTTGGCGTCGTCGACGACGTGATTGTTGGTGATGATCAGACCGTCAGGCGAGACGGCGAAGCCCGACCCGTGCCCTTGCCGGCCGCCCACCCTCTCGATCCGGCTGACTGCCGGCCCGACGATGTCGACTGCTGCTGCGATCGATTGCGAATAGGCATCGATCAGCGCCCCGTCATTCTGAGGCACTATGTCCTTATCCATATAACCCATGATTTGATCCTCAGACGGCAAGAACGGCCGTCCCGCCGCCGGCAAAGCGGTCGCGATTGCGACCGTTCGCCATTGTGCTGTTGTGTGAGGATTAGATGGTTGGGCATAGACCCGCGTTCAAGTGAGCCCCGGCGGCGGTCTGCAATGCGCGCAACGCAGACTACGCCAACACACCTACCCGGACAGATATATTGAACTACCCGGACAGATATCTTGAACGAACGGCAAAAAATTGGCTCATTGCAGACATTCGTCCGTCAAACCAGCTGCCTTTGCCACGCCATGACGAACCTGCCTGAGGTGACCAACAGGCCGATATAGCGGGGATCAAAAGAATGTTCGCAGCACGAAGCAGCCGGGCGAGGATGGCCAAATCTCCCGTCCCGTCATGCGAGATGGACGGGCGTTGCGCGCCCATCTCGCGGAGACATGCAAACGTCTGTCATATCAATAGAATAGAAAGAGCTATTCAATAAGCACATCAGCATATTCAGAGCCGACTTATCCCTCAGGCGCGACCTCTTGCCCCAAGCCTCCGGCGCAACGGCGCTCGTGGCCTTGCCAATTCTGCCGGCAACGGCGCAAACTTCTGACCGCATGAATCCAATCCAAACCAACGGAGCCAAAAGATGAGCACAGTCACAACCAAGGACGGCGTCGAGATCTTCTACAAGGATTGGGGGCCGAAGACTGCCCAGCCGATCATGTTCCATCACGGCTGGCCGCTATGCTCAGACGACTGGGACGCCCAGATGCTGTTCTTCCTTGAGAAGGGCTACCGCGTCGTCGCCCATGATCGGCGCGGCCACGGCCGCTCCACCCAAGTGGGTGACGGTCATGATATGGACCATTACGCCGCCGATGCCGCAGCCGTCGTCGAGCATCTCGATCTCAGGAATACCGTCCATGTCGGCCACTCCACCGGCGGCGGCGAAGCGACCCATTATGTCGCCCGCCATGGCCAGCCGCAGGGCCGTGTCGCCAAACTGGTCATCATCGGCGCCGTGCCGCCGATCATGGTGAAGACGGAAGCCAATCCCGGTGGCCTGCCGATCGAAGTCTTCGATGGCCTGCGCAAGCAGCTCGCCGACAATCGCGCACAGTTCTATCACGACCTGCCGGCCGGTCCGTTCTACAGCTTCAACCGGCCGGGCGCGAAGGTCCTGGAGCCGGTCATCAACAATTGGTGGCGCCAAGGCATGATCGGCGGCGCCAAGGCGCATTACGACGGCATCAAGGCCTTTTCGGAAACCGACTTCACAGAAGATCTGAAGATCATCACCGTGCCGACCTTCGTCATGCACGGCGATGACGACCAGATCGTGCCGATCGCCGACTCTGCCCTGCTCTCGTCCAAGCTCCTGCAGAACGCCACGCTGAAGGTCTACGAGAAATTCCCGCATGGCATGTGCACCACTCATGCCGACATCATAAACCCCGACATCCTCGCCTTCATCAAAGGCTGATCCGTGATGTTGCCGGGCGCCGTTCAGGCGCCCGGTTGCCACGATGGCTTGCCACCTCACACGCCGGCATTCTGGCCACGTCGATCGATTGACGGCCAGAGACTCATTTTCCCATGAAACCGTTTTCGCCGATTTGCGTTTAGCGGCCATGAAAAGAGAACGTGAACCCTCATCAAAGGCTTACCGGCAGGATCGTTTCGAAAACACCGAGCGAGCCGCCAAGGAAACCATCGAGGCGGAGCAGCGGGCCCGCCGGGAAAAAACCAAGCGGCTGAAAGAGCTGCGCCTGTCGCAGCAAGGCGCCAAGGACCCCGCAATCAAGTAGCACGTGCACGCTATCCATCAGGCCGATACACGGATCGGTCTCATATCCATGCTCTGAAGCCATCGCCCGCATCTTCCCGTGCGTGCCCCTGAATTGTTTTTGAATTTCGGACCTTCGCCCGTCTTGCAGAGCAAAGACCGCGAAATTATCTTTTTTTTACGAAAGCGATTCACGGCATCCAAAAAGGGCAGATTGCGATGTCAGACAAGCTGTTCAGCACGCGTGACGAACCGCTCGCCTCCGAGGACCTCGATGTGTGCAGGCGTGTCCACGAAGCTCTCTGTAGCGAGCTAAAGATCGAAAGATCAGGCAAGGAGGCCGACCGTTTAGGCGCCCTCATCATCGAGCTTTACCGCCAGGGTGTGCATGACGAAAGCCAACTCCGATTGCTGGCCGGCGGAAGGTGAGCCTGATAGAGCGCGAGCCAGATTCGGACCAACCCTCGAAAATATCCGGCGTATTATTCTGAGGCTTCACGACAGTGCTCGATCGGCCACATCTTGTCAGCGCGGATGGAAACGGCGTCAATCGATCGCTCGGATCGCGCTCTTGAAGCGCTTTAGGACCGGTCGGTTCCTACCGTCCGGCAGCGGTGTGCAGCACTCCTATGTTAGCGAAAGCGCACATACACCGCCTCATTCCATCCCAAAATGAAACCTATTCCCTTCCCCCGCGTTATCCCCTCGATACATCCGTTTACCTAAGGTGAGTGAAATGAACAGATTCGCCATTATTGCCCTGTCGATAGCGACGGCCTTCTCCGGAATGCCGGCCTCGGCGGGTCCGGCGTTCGTGCCGAGCCCGGTGCAATCGGCGCAGCCGGCGCCTCAAAGCACCGATGCCCGCATCATGACCGTTGGCTGCAATAACTTCACCAACTGCCCGGGTCAGTTCGGCAATAATCGCAGGTGGTATCGCAACCGCCACCACTATCGCGACCGGGACTACTACCGCGACGACCGCTATGGCTGGGATCGGCGCTATAACCACCGGTATCACGACCACGACAACACCGGCGCTATCATCGGCGGTTTGGCGGCCGGCGCGCTCATCGGCGGCATTATCGCTTCGCAGCCGCGCACGAGTGCCTATAGCTCGCACGCCGACTATTGCTATAGCCGCTACCGGTCATACCGCGCCTATGACAATACCTACCAGCCGAATTACGGCCCGCGCCGTCAGTGCCAGTAATCCGGCCCGTCCATCGGAGCAAGCCTCGCATGAAGATGCGGGGCTTTTTTGATGGCCGAAAGCCCGTTGCACGGCTTCCAATCGCCGGTTGGTCGTGCTTGTCTGCGCGGCCAAGATTGGTCGGTAAGCGACACGAAACTGGGTGCGACATGACATCTGGAGATCCAGCAAAGCCTGCCGGCAGTGTCGTCCTGCTTCCGCCGGATCTGGAAAACTTGTCGGGCTTCGAAGCGGCGCTCGCCGCCGGCTGGTCTCCCGATCCACGCCGCGCGGGCGACGAAAACTATGTTCGCGGTGAGCTTCAGCGGCTGCGCCAGGACCGGGCGAAGTTCCTCGACGATCTCATTCCTGATGGCAGACGGCACGCCGGATCCGGATGGCCACCTCTGACCACCCGTCTGTTCTGGATCTGGGACGGCGAATTCTGCGGCAGCATCAGCCTGCGTTTTCAAGCTGGCACTGAAGAGTTGCCGCCGGAAGTCTCGGGCCATGTGGGATATTCCGTCGTGCCGTGGAAACAACGCAATGGCCACGCGACGGCCGCCCTGAGCCTTCTGCTGGGTGTCGCGGCGAAGGAAGGCCTCGACCGCCTCATCATCCTCTGCAACGAGGACAATGACGCCTCGCGGGGCGTGATCGAGCGCAATGGCGGCGAATTGTTCATGCGCGGCCCGCATCCCTCCGACAGGCCCGATCAGATCAAACTGTATTTCTGGCTGAAGCCCGGAGCCGCCGACTGACGTGAAATGCGCGGCGCATTTTCAGGCGGACGGAGCATAAGCCTTGCCTGCCTTTGCTCCGTCCGTCCCGTCAGCCTGGGCGGGCTGAGTGCTGGTCGCGGCGGCAGTCGGCGCCGCCGCGCATCGTCTCTCAATAGGTCGCCGCTGGTTTCGGCTTCTTCTCGGTCCATTGCGGCGGCGCGCCGTATTTGGCGGCTACCGCCCCCATCAGTCCGGGCGGCCGGCCGAAGGCGTCGCAGGCGGCGTATTTCGGTTTTCCGCCAAACCAGGATTTCATCCGCTGCCCTGAGGGCAACGAGATATCCAGTCCTTTCGGTTCCTTGCCTTTGATCAGCATGCGGGAAAACTCGCTGCTGAATTTCGAAGCCAGGCTATAGGCGTCGCCGACTTCGGAAACGCGGGGGGTGTTCTGCAGCGAGTTTGCCCCGCGCGACCAGACGATCGCCGCCCGCTGCACGCCACCGCTGTCGACGGCTTCCGCCTCGACCGCCAATCCGCCAAGGCCGGCCGGCAGCCGCGGCACGCCGACGGGCAGCACGAAACCGGTGCCAACGGTCACGACGGTCGAAACACCCGCCATCGCCTTGTTGGTCGGCACGATGTCGGTGACGACCGAGCGGATTGTCAGGTCCGCCGGCTGGCCGGCAGAGACCAGCTGAAATTTGTCGCTGAGCGAAATGCAGAGCGCCCGGTCCAGCGCGTTCGCCACCATCACGCGGTCTGCATCCGATTTGACGCGGGTCGCGGCACTGAAGGCGAAGGTCGTCGGCACGATGCTCACCGTCTTTGCCGGCCCAAGGCGCGTCCCATCGACATAGACGCGCGATTTCGACAGCTTGCCCTTCGGCGCACCGAGATTGCCGTAGGAAGAAAGCGTGCCGGCCTCCTTCAGCGGCACCGAGCTGCAACCGGCCGCGGCAATGGCGAGCCCCAGCAAAAGAGCGAGCGACAAGCCTCTCGACGCCTGCGGGAAGGAAAATGGGATTGGATTGCTGCGCACGCTGTCTGGCCTCCGTCGCCGATAGCGCATAATCCTTTCCGAAAATCGTAATCGATTTTCGGAAAGGATTATGCGCAGGTTTAAAGCGCTAGAACGTCCTTGGCGTGTTTGTCGGACGCGCGGCGCTCTAGTGTCGGGCGAAAGTGGCGCTCGACAATTGCCGCAACATTACAGTTCGCTTCGGAGGGGCGGATGCTGCTCAAGCAGGCCGGACCTATGCGAGTTCGATTGTCACCCGCGTCCCGGCAGCACTGCTCTCGATACTGACCTCGCCGCCATGGTTTGCGGCGACCTGCTTGACAAGGCTGAGGCCGAGACCGGCGCCCCTGCTCTTCGGGGTGACGCGATAAAAGGGCTCGAAAACCAGCTCCCGATGTTCGGCCGGAATACCCGGCCCTTCGTCGGCGACACTGATCCGGCCACCGCCGGAAGGTGCGCGCGATACCGAAACCGTGATCATCCCCCTGTTGCCGCCGTGGTCGATGGCGTTGCGCACCAAGTTGCTCACTGCCCGCGGCAGCGCGGAAGGGCTGCCACGGCGTTCAAGGCTCTCCGCCTCGTTTAGAAACGAGATTTGATAGCCGTCGGCAATCGCCAGCGGTGCGAGATCGGCAACGACCGTTCGGGCGACTTCGACGAGATCGATCGTTTCGTGCAGATCGATCGCCTGATTGTTACGCTCGAAATCGAGCAGTTGTTCGGCAGTTTCGGCGAGGCGTGCGACGTCATCGAGCAACCGCCTTCGGTCCTGGCCCTCGGGTGTTCCGTCTATCCGCGTCTGCATGATGGCGATCGGCGTCCTGAGTTCATGCGCGGCATCGATCAGGAAGTGTTGCCGTTTGCGGAATTCGTTTTCGAGCCGGTCGAGAGCGCCGTTGAAGGCAATCACCAGCGGGGCGACCTCCTTGGGGATGCCGTCCAGAGGCAGACGTGCATCGTAGCGGCGCGGTTCGATCTCCGATGCCTTGCGGGCGACGTCGCTGACACGGGCCAGTGCGCGCCTGACAATTCGCGGGACGGCAAGGAAAACCGCCGGCAAGGCAACGGTGAGCAGCGAGACATAGATCGGATAGACGGCGCCCATCAGGACAAGAACGGGCCAACCCTTGTCAGCGACGCCGCCAAACAGAACTCGGAGCTCGCCTATGGCAGTCTCCACGTTTTCAACGGACGCGATCTCGTTGGTGCCGACCGATCCCCTGATGTCTGCACCCTGGAACAAATGGGTGAGATGCGCAAGTTCACTATAGGCTGCAGGGATGGCGCCATAAGACACCGAAGAACCGTTCGTCGTGGCGGCGACATACCAAAGCCCGTCATACTGCTCCTTGAGCGACGCCAGCTCTGGCGTATCGCGTATTTCAAGCTGGCCCTGTGCATCGAGCGTGACGGACCGGGCCAGTACCGCGGTGATATGATCCTCCAGCGCGACATTAGGAGAGAGGATCGTGGCGCCATAAACGCAAAGGCCGAAGATCACCGCCGCCACCACGGCAACGAAGACAATGCTGAGCTGCCAGCTGAGCCGCCACCAAAGCGATGGATTGGCGTATTGCGTCTTGGCCATCATTCTTCCTTCATGAGATAGCCGACGCCGCGGATATTATGGATCGCGACGCCGGCGCCGGCATCGATCAGCCGCTTGCGCAACCGCGAAATATGCGCGTCGAGCGCATTCGACTGGATTTCCTCCTCATAGTTATAAACCGCCGCCTCCAGGGTCGAACGCAGCACGGTCTTCTCCTTCCGCCTTGCAAGTGCCGCAAGCACCAGAAGTTCGCGCCGCGGCAGATCGAGCGGCACGCCATCGACGGTGACGCTGAGATGCAGCGGGTCGATCACCATCCGCCCGGCCGTGATCTTGAGTTCGGCCACTTCAGGCGATCGCCGCAGCACGGCCCTGAGCCGCGCCATCAGTTCCTCAACCAGGAACGGCTTACCGAGATAGTCGTCGGCCCCGAGATCGAGCCCTTCCACCCGCTGCCTCGGCTCATTCAGCGCCGTCAGCACGATGATCGGCGTATCCTTGCCCGTCCGCCTGAGCTCCGGAATGAAGCTCAGCCCCTCTCCGTCCGGCAGGCGCCGGTCGAGCAGGATCGCATCGTAGAGGTTCTGCCGCGTCAGTTCGACGGCATCGGCCAAGTGCATTGTGTGGTCGGTGACGATCCCATGTTTGCCGAGTGCGGCCGACAGCGCCTCGGCCAGCTCCCTCTCATCCTCTATCAGCAGTATTCGCATCGCCCGTCCATTGTCTCGCTCTCCCCTCTGTCCGCCACAAGGGTTGCAGCAGCATTGCGGAGCTTGCAAGGCAGCCGGTCATGCTGCCGCAATTGTTGAGGTCCAGCACAAAGAATATCCGCAGCAGCTGGAGATCAAGATGATCCGACCTATCCTCCGTCTCCTGACGAGACACTTCCTCTCCGCCTTCATCCTCGCCGTACTGCTCGCAGCCCCGCTCGTCATTCTGCACACGCTTCACGAAAAGACGGCATTCGAGAACGGCCTGCTGATGGAGGTGCGATGATGCAGCGAGCGGACCTCAGGCGGTCTTGCTGTCTGCCATGCAATAGGCCGAGAATGCCTGAAGATAAGCCTGCACCCTGGAATGGTTCTCCGCTGCCTCGACGGCCTTGAATACCTCGGCCGGCTCCAGTTTCATGAGAGGAAGCCTGAGGAAAATATCGCCCGCGAACCGGTCGGTGATGGTCGCAAGAACAGTGCGAAGGCCCGCCAGCATGTCATCGCCTCGATGCGATGCATGCAGCAGGGCGATCGGCTTATGGACGATCTCATCTCCCGATACGAGCCAGTCGATCGCATTCTTGAGGCCGCCGGGAATGGATCGCACATATTCCGGGCTGGCAATGATCACCCCGTCGCTCTGAGCGATCACATCGATGAAATCCCGCACGACCTCCGGTAGCCATTCTCCCTCGAGGTCAGGCGAAAATACCGGCAACCGTCCGACGCCGTCGAAGATCGAAACTTCGATATCGCTGGGCGCTATGGCACGGATCGCCCGCAGCATAGCCGTGTTGGTGGAATTGCGCCGGGCGCTGCCGGATATTGCGAGAATCCTCATGACTCTAACAGGAATCGATTGATCATGGCTGTCAACGCAAAAGGTTAGGTTCGATTGAGTAACGCCAAAGAAGCGACTTTTGCTTGAACTGGCCGAGCCCCGCGTTAGCCTGGATGCTGCTGCCGAATCGGCTGGAATTACCCTCGAGGAAATACACATGTCGGCTTTGATCGAGGCGCGGGGCGTCGGCAAACGCTTCCGGCAGCACAAGCGATTTCCGGGCCTGCTGGGCGCTTTGAAGACGCTGGTGACCAACGAATATACGGAAGTTCTGGCCGTTTCCGACATCGGTTTCGATATCGCGGCGGGCGAAGCCGTGGGCTATCTCGGCCCCAATGGCGCCGGCAAATCCACGATGATCAAGATGATGACCGGCATTCTGGTGCCGAGTGCCGGCACGCTCTCGGTGCTCGGCCGGACGCCGCATCTGAAGCGGATGGACAATGCGCGCGAGATCGGCGTCGTTTTCGGCCAGCGCAGCCAGTTGTGGTGGGACCTGCCGCTGGTTGACAGTTTCACCCTTCACCAGCGCATCTACGACATCCCCGTCGCCCGTTATGCGGATAATCTCCGGCGCTTCAGCGAACTGCTCGACTTGACGCCCTTTCTCGACCGCGCAGTGCGCCAACTCAGCCTCGGTCAGCGCATGCGCGCCGAGATCGTGATGTCACTGCTGCACGACCCCAAGATCCTCTTTCTGGACGAACCGACCATAGGTCTTGATGTGGTCGCCAAGGATGCGGTTCGGCGCTTTCTCGCCGAGATCAACCGCGAGCGCGGCGTCACCATCATTCTCACCACCCATGACCTGCAGGACATCGAGACCATCTGCCCGCGACTTATCATGGTCGATCATAGCAGGCTCATCTTCGACGGCGAGTTGAAGAGCCTGCGCGCGGCATTGGGCTCGGCCCGGCGGCTGACACTCGAATTTGCCAGTGACCCCGGACCGCTGCCATTGCGCACCGCGGCTCTCGTCAGCGACGAGGGCTTGCGTAAGAATTATCTCATCGAGCGTGAAGACATCTCGCTGGTCGCGATCCTGTCGGAGGTCGGCAGCGGGCGCGACCTCAAGGACGTGGCACTGCACGAGCCCGACATCGAAGAGGTCATCCGCACCTTCTACCAGCGCCGCAACGCCGACCAGCGTAGCAATGCCAAGGCCCGGGCATCATGAGCGCCTATTTCGCCTTCGCGCGCAGTTCCTTCCATTCGCAGCTCGCCTACCGCAACGAAGTATGGGCCAATATCTTCGGCAAACTCGTGCAGGTTTTCGCGCGTGTCGCCATCTGGCAGGCGGCCTATGCCGGCATCGGTGGCATCGTCGTCGACGGCGTCTCCCTGCAGCAGATGGTGACCTATGCGCTGCTCGGCGGCGCGGTGATGGGAGCGACCCGCCCTGAAAGGATCATCGGCGAGATAGGCCGGTCGCTCAAGACAGGCGATATCGCCGTTTGGCTGCTCAAGCCCTTGTCCTATCCGCTCTATCTCTTCGCCAACGAATGCGGCAGCTTCGGTTATCGCCTGATGACCCAGGTCATTCCGACGGTGACCTTCACCGCATTGTTTTACGGCATGCTGCCGCCGGCGAGCCTGTTCGATGGCTTGATGTTCGTCGCCTTCTGGGCGCTGTCCTTTACGCTGCTGTTCCTGATGTCGGCGCTCTTCGGCCTCATCGCCTTCTGGCTGATGACGAGCTTCTCGCTTGACTGGATCCTGGGCGCTCTGCTGCAATTGTTCTCGGGCCTGCTGGTGCCCTTCTGGTTCTTCCCCGAACCTCTCGCCACGGTTGCCCGCCACCTGCCCTTCGCCTGGGTGGTCTATTATCCCAATGCCGTCTATCTCGGCAGGCTTTCCACTGCCGATGTCTGGCTCCATCTCGGCCTTGGTCTCGGCTGGGCCGCGTTGTTCCTTGCCGGCGTCCTTTGGCTATGGCGCTGCGCCTCCGGCCGCATCACCGTGCAGGGAGGTTGATCATGCTCATGCATCACCTGCGCGTCCTTCCGCTGCTGGTCCGGATGCATGTCCGCTCCAAGATGGAATATCGCGGCGCTTTCTGGCTCGACCGTCTTGCGCAGATCCTTTCCTATGGCAGCGTCTTCGCCACCATCGGAATCCTGCTTGCCCGCTTCGACACGCTCGGCGGCTGGACCTGGCCGGAGCTTGCGCTGCTGTTCAGCTTCCAACTGCTGGCTTATTCGCTCGGCGCCGCGATGAGCTTCGTGCAGTTGCGCGAGCTCGAAGAACTGGTGCGGCTCGGAACTTACGACACGCTGTTGGTCAAACCTTTCAGCCCTTGGACCTATCTGGTCTTTTCCGGCCTTAATATCGGCTATGCCGGCCACGTCATCCTCGCAGTGGCGCTGATGGCTTGGGCCGTTCTGTCCATCGACTTCACCTGGTCGATCTGGTCCGCGTCATTCTTCATTGCTGCGCTTATCAGCGCGACGCTACTGACGGGTGCGCTCATCACCATGATCGGCGCCACGGCATTGATCTGGGTGCGGTCCAACCATCTGTTCTCGATCTTCTTCGGCTTTTGGGAATTGACGCGCTACCCGCTCAATATTTTTCCGGGCGGCATCCAGACCATCCTCATCACCGCGGTCCCGTTGGCCCTCACCAGTTCGGTCCCCGTCGGCGCCTTGCTCGGCAAACCCATCCCGATCCTCGGGGACTGGGCCGGGCCTGTGGCTCTCGTGGCCGGCCCGATCTGGGTGTTGATATCAATCGCTCACTGGCGGTATGCCACCGGCAAATACCAGGGTGCCGGAGGCTGATCGAGCCGACCGACCTCCCTCGTAATCAGGATGCCTGCGACAACGATCTCGCGCGAACCTCTAGGAACGCCGCCATCAGCTTCGCCAGTACAGGCGAGGTGCATGTGCCGTTGGCGCCGCCGATCGGATCGGCGATGTGGATCTGCCGGAGATCCTCCATGAATTCGTCCCAAAGCGGCTGCCCGCCTTCTTCGAGAAGCTGCGCGCGGATGCTCAGCTCCTCGCTCACAGGCAAATGGCGCCGCCCCCAGGCGCCGATCATGGCAAAGACGGGCACGAGCTGGATCGCCGGCTCCGCCAGGCTGTAGATCGCTTTCTGGCTGTGGCTCGGGTCGTCCCGCTTGCTGATGAATCCGAGCGAGAGCAGGCGCTTCAGCCTGGCGGCCAGGATGTTGGAGGCAATCCCCTCCTCCGAATGGGTCAGAAGATCGCGGAAATGGCGGCGGTTGCCGAACATGATGTCCCTGATGATGATGAGGCTCCACCGATCGCCCAGCACTTCCATCGTCAGGTTGATCGGGCAGCCCGACCGCAGTTCAATATCCACGATATTCTCTCCTTAAAACTGGTTGCAATATAGGATCACTTATGCGACAACGCAACTAGTTTCAATACGCAATCAGATGGAGGAGAGCATGCCCAAGGTGCGTGTCGCAGCAGTTTCCCTTTCCGTAGATGGTTTCGGCGCCGGGCCGGAGCAAAGCATGACCGATCCGCTGGGCAAGCGGGGAACGGAGATGTTCGAATGGTTTTTCCGCACCCGCACCTTCCGCGCGATGATCGGAAAGGATGGCGGTTCTGAAGGCGTTGATGAGGATTATGCGGCTCGCGGCATGGCCAATTTCGGCGCCTTCATTCTCGGGCGCAACATGTTCGGCCCCATCCGCGGCGAGTGGCCGGATGACGTATGGAAAGGCTGGTGGGGGCCAAACCCGCCCTATCACGCGCCGACCTATATCCTGACGCATTATCCCCGCGAACCGATCGTCATGGAGGGCGGCACGACGTTTCACTTCGTCACCGGCGGCATCGAGGAAGCGCTTGACAAGGCGGTGGCTGCGGCCGGCGACAAGGACGTGAAAATCGGTGGCGGCGTCAGCACCGTCCGCCAATATCTGCAGGCTGGCCTGATCGACGAATTGCATTTCGCCATCTCGCCGGTCGTCCTCGGCAAGGGCGAAGCGATGTTCACGGGCATCGACCTGCCGGCCCTCGGCTTCCGCGTCGGCGAGCATGTCGCAACCGAACACGCCACGCATATCGTGCTGGCGAAATAAACGAGCCCGGTCGGTATTCTAGGCGCTTCCAGATGGAACACCTCGGCCGCATCGAAGGCGTCCGCAACATCAAGACGGAAATCCCGATGGAGAAGATCAAGCAATCCTGGCAGATACCGCTCTGACGAGCGCCTGTCGGGATCGTTCGGCTGTCACCAAGCCGTGTCAAAATGGCCGTGGTATTGCTGCGGAATGAGCGTAGAGTAAACGCCATCGCTCATCGGATCATCGACGCGACCGCTTGCGAGACTATAGGTGCTCTTGCCGTTTCATGGAGGGTACAAAGGTGCTCCTGTCGCTCATCTCGCTCAATGATGATGACATAACCATCGTCACCGATGCCGTTCGGCAATGGTGCTGCGAGAGGAAGCTCGACATCGACAGCATCGAAGGACGCCACGCCATCACCGTCGCCGTCGATCTCGTCCAGATGAACACCGACTGCGACAGGCTTTTTGCCGAGCTGTCGAAGCAACTGGACCACCAGTAGAACCTACTCCATCCACCGAACCACCACAGCATTCTGCGATGACAGGCGCTGGGATGCAGCGCTTTCGCTTGCCTCCCCTCACACCACCACCTCGCGCCAGCGCCCCGGAGTACTAGCGTGCAGGGAGCACCGGGCCTAACGGAGCGCAGCCGGAACATCATGCCCCGTCCCGGCCAGCCCCAAGCTGTTCTAGGTAGGCACAGAACATATCGGCCATGGCGTCGGCATAAGCGTCGATCTCGGCAAGGTTCCGCGGAGCCTCCGAGAACTGCTTGCCCACCGTGCCGAGCGTCGTGGTGATCAATTCGCCGGCGAGCGCCCTGGTCACCTCCGGCGCGCAAGGCAGCACTTCCTGCATGAACAGTTCGACGATGTGGTCTCCTGATGCCCTCGCCGCCTGCGCCTCCGGTGCATCGCGATAAAGGGGCGCGGCGTCATGGAGCGCCACGCGCATCGCCGCCTCCTCGCACTCCGAGCGGAGAAAGGCATGGACGAGACGGCGCAGCCGTTCGAGCGGCGGCCTCTGCGCATCGGCGAGGATCCCGCCGAGCATGTCCGTCGTCTGCCGCCATTCGTCACTCTGCAGCCGGAAGAGGATCGCTGCCTTGTTGGGGAAATATTGGTAGAGCGATCCGATGCTGACGCCCGCCCTTTCGGCCACCCGTGCCGTCGTGAAGCGCTGGGCGCCTTCCCGCGCCAAAACCTGAGCAGCGGCATCCAAGATCGCCGCCACGAGCTCGCTCGATCGGGCCTGCTTGGGCTGTTTTCGTGAGGAAATCCGGGCTCTTGGACGATCGGTCATGGCAGCGCTCCGCAATGCGAATAGCAGATGCGACGAATTACTCGTATTTTTCGTCCCACACAAGAACCTGTCATCAAGGAGATTTGACATGACGACGCTGACCACCGCCCCGCTGGCACCCCTGCTCAACGGTCTATTCGAAGAAGCCGCCACGGCGACGAGCCCGGCAATGTCAGGCCTATCAGGTGATGAGCGAATGCGCCTGATCGGCAGCAAGACCGAATATCTCGACCTTTACGGGCGCCTCAGGGATCTTTGGCTTCCCGTCTCCAGGGAGGCCGGCGCCCTGCTCTACATGCTGGCGCGAAGCAGCCGCGCACGAACGATCGTCGAATTCGGCACATCCTTCGGCATCTCGACCCTCCATCTCGCGGCCGCGCTGCGCGACAATGGCGGCGGCCGGCTGATCACCAGCGAGTTCGAGCCGTCGAAGCTGGCCCGCGCCCGCGCCAACCTGACGGCCGGCGGCCTCATCGATCTCGTCGAGATCCGCGAAGGCGATGCCCTTGAGACCCTGAGCACGGATCTCCCGGAAACGATCGACCTGCTGTTCCTCGATGGCGCCAAGGCGCTCTATCGCGATATCCTGGAACTGGTGGAAGACCGCCTGAGGCCCGGCGCCCTCATCATTGCCGACAATGCCGACCTCTGCCCGGAATATCTCGCCCGCGTACGCTCGCCCGCGGCCGGCTACCTCTCGACACCATTCGAAGAGGATATCGAGCTGTCGATGCGGACCTGATGACGCCAGGCCGTTGCCCGGCCGAGCGCGCGTGCCGGCCGGGCGACGGCCTGTTTCATCGGCACATCTTCACCGCTGTACAGCGCCGTAGCGCAGCCCGTCGACCAGCAGGGAAACCATACGCCGGGCATGTTCGGACCCTTGGGCGTAGGCGTGCATGCTGAGGCTTGCGGCCGCATTCAAAAGATCTTCGGCCGCGATATCGGTGCGGACCTCGCCGGCGGCAGCGGCGGCGTCGAGAAGCGAGCGAAGGGCCGGCTGCAGCCGCTGCTGGAAGTAGGCGGGCAAGGCATCGAAGGCCGGGTTGCCGGAGTGCAGGGCCGCCGCAAGCCCACGCTTGGCCGCGATAAAATCCACGAAACGTTGCATCCATCTGGCCAGCGCCTCGCCCGGCGCGTGTTCGGCGGCAAGGATCGGCGCGGCGTCAGCGCAGGCATCGATTTCGCGGCGGAAGACGGCGACGACGAGGTCGGAACGCTCGGGAAAATGCCGGTAAACGGTGCCGATGCCGACGCCGGCCTTCTCCGCGATCTCACGCACCGGGGCATCGACGCCGGAGGTCGCAAACACCGTCAATGCCGCCTGAAGCAGCCCGTCGAGATTGCGCTTGGCGTCGGCGCGCACGCGCCTGTCCGCCCTTTCCCCGGGCTTCAGGCCGTCCTCCTGCTCTTTTCTCTCGTCACTCATCACTCACTCACTTGCAAAACGGAACATTGTTCCGTATATAAACGGAATACGGTTCCGTTTATGCAAGTTAACACAGCGCGATGGTGTTGGCCACATCGATGCGCACGAAGTCCGCCTCCCCAATAAAAGGAACAGACCATGCAATACCGCACGTTTGGAAGAACCGGAATCAAGGTCAGCCCCTATTGCCTCGGCGCGATGATGTTTGGCTCTGCCGGCAATCCCGACCACGAGGATTCGATCCGGATCATCCACAAGGCTCTCGATGCCGGCATCAACTTCATCGACACCGCCGATATCTACAGCCGCGGCGAATCCGAGGAGATCGTCGGCAGGGCACTCAAGGGCCGGCGCGACGACGTCGTGCTTGCCACCAAGGCACATCTGCCGATGGGCGACGACCCAAACCGGCAGGGCAATTCGCGCCGCTGGTTGACGCGGGCGGTCGAGGATTCGCTCCGCCGCCTGCAGACCGACCATGTCGATCTCTACCTGATCCACCGGCCGGCACCCGATACCGACATCGAGGAGACGCTATCGGCCCTCACCGACCTGATACGGGCGGGCAAGGTGCGCGCCGTGGGATCGTCGACCTTCCCCGTCTCGGAAATTATCGAGGCGCAATGGGTTTCCGAGCGCCGCGGGTTGGCACGTTTCCGCGCCGAGCAGCCGCCCTATTCGATCCTCAACCGCGGTATCGAACGCGAGGTTCTACCCGCCTGCGAGCGTTACGGAATGGGTGCGATGGTGTGGAGCCCGCTGGCGATGGGCATGCTCACCGGCAAATACCGCAAGGGCGCGCCGCAACCCGACAGCGCCCGCGCCAAACGCTTCCCCAGGCAGATGAACGACGAGCGCCGGCTGGACGCGGTCGAACGGCTCATCCCGCTCGCCCAGCAGGCAGGGCTTTCGCTGGCGCACATGGCGATGGCCTTCACCATCGCCCATCCCGCCGTCACCTCGGCGATCATCGGCCCGCGCACGATGGGGCACTTCGATGATCTGCTTGCCGGCGCCGGGGTGAGCTTGACGGACGAAATCCTCGACCGGATCGACACGATCGTCCCGCCCGGCACCGACACCGGCCCGTTGGAGGCGGCCTATAATCCGCCTGCGGTAACGCAGCCGAACCTGCGCCGCCGCCCGATAACGGAGCGCTTCGCCGCCTGACCGGCAGGGGGTGAGGCCCCGTCCTGCAAAGCAGGAGCGATCGATCCAGTGAATCGATCGCAAGGCCGAACGCCCTGAGCCATGCGAAGGGCCGGGCAGCGGCGGCGCCTCACCCTCCCTCATTCCTGTGCTCGTCACAGGAATGACGGAGGAGAGGTGGCAGCTCAAAGCGACCTTCACTTAAAGGCGTTTTTCAAAGAACATGTCCGGGTATGGGTCGTCATTGAAACGCTCGATCTCACTCCAGCCGGTTCCACGATAAAGCTGTGTTGCCTCGGGCAGCGCGCTATTCGTATCCAGGCGCAGGAGCTTGATGGATAGCTCGCGGGCGATGTTCTCGGCGGCTGTCATAAGGCGCGTTGCGAGCCCAAGGCCACGCGCGGATGGGGCAACCCAGAGCCTTTTGATCTCCGCGACCTCGCCGCCATTGCCCTTCAGCCCGACACAGCCGATCGGGAGACCATCCGACATGGCCACCAGGAACGCACCGTGCGGACGGATCATATCCTCGGCGTCGGGATCGCGAGAAAGCGCTACATCGAAACCCTTCTCGAAGCGGCGTGCGAGTTCGCCGTAATATTCGTTCAGACAATAGCCGGCGTCCTCGTGTCGAGGATCTTTCTCCTCAAGCACGATCTGCTCACGTCTCAGCGAGGAAGCGACGATATCCATGGCGCGCAGCAGTTCGTCCGGGCGACGATGGCGCGCCAGAAACGATTTCGCCTGCGCATTGGAAAGCGCTTCATAAGATTGAAACTCGGAACGGCCGGTTTCGGTCAGCCTGGCAACGCGGCGACGCGCGTCCTGAGGGTTCGGCACCGTCTCGATGAGACCTTCCTCTTCCAGACTGCGCAGCAGGCGGCTCATCAAGCCGGAGTCGAGACCGAGATAATCGCGGATCACCGCAACATCCGATTGCCCCCGGCCGATCGAATTGAGGACGCGGGCAGCACCCAGCGGACGGCCCCGTCCGAGGAAAGACGTATCGAGAGCGCCGACTTCGGAGGTGACGGCACGATTGAAGCGACGGACACGAGAGACAGGATCGTAGGTCATATTGTCTGACTTTAGTCAGATAATTGATCCTGTCAATTCAAAGCATTCCAGGGGGCGCGCGAATGAGCCACGCACTCCCGCCATCCGCCTTGCGCGCCACCATCCCCTCGCCTATGGGAATGGCAGCACTCCCAAGGCCCCTCCCGTGTTCCGTTACGCTCTCCACGCCCTGATCGTTCTCATCCTGACGCTGCTGACGCAGATCGGCGGCATCGCCTATCTCATCGCCCTCGCCGCATCTCGCATTTTCGGCATGCGGCGATTTCCGGCGAAGCTTGCGATCTTCCTCGTTTTCTATGCCGGCGCCACCTTTGCCGCGAACCTCGCCGCGCCGATGTTCGGACGGGTTCCCCTCTCCTGTATCGCCAGTGCCGCAGACCGGCTCGTGGTCCGCTCCCCGATCTATTGTCTGCTGAACCGCAACTACGTCACCCCAGGCGTGCGCGATCTCGCAAAGGCGCTTGCCGCCCACATGGACAAGGAGTTTCCGGGAACCGTCACGGTCGCGCTAGATGCGAATTTCCCCTTCGTGAGAGGCTTTCCGCTGCTGCCGCATCTGTCGCATGCCGACGGGAAAAAGCTCGACTTCGCCTATTATTACAAGGATGTGGACGGTGCCTTCCTGAATGGCGCCACCCGCTCCCCAATCGGCTATTTCGGCTTCGAGCAACCCGTCCCCGGCGACGAACTACCATGCGAAGGGCGCAACGACTGGCTCACCACCCGCTGGAACTTCGATGCGCTGCAGTCTCTGTTTCCGGCCTATCGGATCGAGGAGCAGCGCACATCGGCGGCGATCGGCTGGCTGACGAGCGAAGGCGTTGCGAAGTTCGGCCTGCAGAAGATCTTCATCGAGCCGCATCTGAAGAACGCGCTCGGCATCACCGACAGCCATATCCGCTTTCAAGGCTGCCGCGCCGCCCGCCACGACGACCATATTCATATCCAGGTCGACTAATGGCCCGCCTCTGAGGAATGGCCAGGCCGCATCGCCCGGCCCGATCGTCCAGGGGGCGCGGTAAACGGCAATCGGTCCCGAACCCCGTCACCCCTCTCCTTCGGTCTTGGCAAGCAGCCTGGCCAGTTCTTCGAGCTCTCCGGTCGAAAGGTGCCGGAGTTCCGCCGGCGGGCGATAATGCTCCGTCAAAAGCTCGTCCTTGGTGGCTGCGCCCTTGCCGGTCAGCCGTACCAGCTTGACGCGGCGGTCACGTTCCGGCGTTACGCGTTCGGCAAGACCCGCACGCTCCAGCCGGTCGACCAGCCATGTCGCGGTCGAGGCGTCGCACCCCCATTGGCGGGCAAGCATGCTGATCGGCTCCCCCTCGTCGTGCAAGGTGAACAGAGCCCTGGAATCGTTTGGCGTCAGCCCCCTCGCCTGAAGGCTTTCCAGCCGCTGCGGCGCCGATTTCATCAAGAGATCGAACATCGTCCGCCACACCGAGGCGGCGGCTCTGGCATGACGGTCGGAGGCGGAAGGCATCAAATATCCTCGCAAGCACACTTGAAAAATAGTTTTATTGCTCAAATTATCGTATCAATCAAATCTTATTGGCGACTTCCCCCGGAAAGCCCGTTGCGCTTCCACCTTGCCAAGGAGCCATGCCATGCGTCCAGCTATCGCGATCCTCTTCCTGGTCGAAACCTGTCTTTATGCCGTTGCCTCGCTCACCCATGCCGGGCTCGTCCTCGAAGGCCATGAACACCGGCAGGCGATGATTGCCGAAGCGGTGATATCGGCCGTCCTCCTTCTTGGACTGATCTCGCTCGGCCTTGACCGACCGTGGAGCCGCACGGCTGCGATCTCCGCCCAGTCCTTTGCCCTCCTCGGCACCCTCGTCGGTGCCTTCACCATCGCCGTCGGCGTCGGTCCGCAAACCAGGCTCGATTACATCACCCATGCCGTGATGATCCTGCTCCTGGTCACAGGCCTCGTCTGGCTGGCAAGGAACCGGAACGCCTCTCCCCTAAGATAGGGATCGTGCCACGACGCCTATCTCAACGGCAGTTCGAAGCTTCGCTTCAGCGTTTCCATCGGCACGTCGGTCTTGACGCTGAGGACGCTCGGAATGCGTGTCAGGTGATCGGCCTGAAAACGCCAGTAGCTATGCAGATCGGCGGTCACGATCCGAAGCACGGCATCACATTCCCCTGTCGTCAGGTAGCATTCCATCACCTCGGGAAACCGCCTGACGGCTTCGGCGAACTGAAGCGTGACCTCGGCGTCCTGGGTCTTGAACCACACGCGGGCAAAAACCGTCAGCCCCGCGCCGACCTTTGCAGGGTCCAGCACGGCGACGTAGCGATCGATGATCCCGGCCTCTTCCAGCAGCCGGACGCGACGCAGGCACGGTGACGGCGACAGGCCTACCTCCTTCGCCAGATCGACGTTCGAAATACGCCCATCGCGCTGAAGCACGCGCAGGATATGGCGATCGATTGGGTCCAACGTGATTAGCATTTCATAGCTCCAAGCATTCTTTGAATGGCAGAATATGCCAAATTTTTGTAATTTTGAAGAAGCTTTGCAAGCTCATTGCGCAGGACTTGGCCTATCGTTCCAGCATCGAGATGGAGATGGGCTAATGACGAAGATAGAGAAAATTGTGCTTTCTTATTCGGGCGGGCTGGATACCTCGATCATCATCAAATGGTTGCAGGAAACCTACGGATGCGAGGTGGTGACTTTCACCGCCGATCTCGGCCAGGGCGAGGAGCTCGAGCCGGCACGAAGAAAGGCGAAGATGTCAGGGGTCAAGGACATCCGCATCGTCGATCTGCGTGAGGAGTTCGTCCGCGATTTCGTCTTTCCAATGCTGCGGGCGAACGCGCTCTATGAGGGGCAGTATCTGCTGGGGAGTTCCATCGCACGGCCGCTGATCGCCAAGCATCTGGTCGCCATAGCCCGAGAGGTTGGCGCGGATGCCGTTGCCCACGGTGCGACAGGCAAAGGCAATGATCAGGTCCGGTTCGAGCTGGCCGTCAATGCACTCGACCCGTCGCTTAAGGTCATTGCCCCCTGGCGCCAATGGAACATCCGCTCCCGCATGCAGCTTCTGGAATATGCCGAGAAGCATCATATCCCGGTGCCGAGCGACAAGCGCGGCGAGGCGCCGTTCTCGATCGACGCCAACCTGCTGCACACCTCGACCGAAGGCAAGATTCTCGAAAATCCGGCGGAGGTCGCGCCCGATCATGTCTATCAGCGCACGGTCGATCCCGTCGACGCTCCCGACACGCCCGAGATCATCACCATCGGTTTCGAGAGGGGCGATCCCGTTTCGGTGAACGGCAAGTCCATGACACCGGCCGCATTGCTGACCGAGCTCAATGGACTGGGCGGCCAGCACGGCGTCGGGCGGCTCGATCTGGTTGAAAACCGCTTCATCGGCATGAAGTCGCGGGGAATTTACGAAACGCCGGGAGGGACGATCCTGCTCGCGGCACACCGCGGCATTGAATCGATCACGCTCGATCGCGCCGCGGCGCATCTGAAGGACGAGATCATGCCCCGCTACGCCGAGCTGATCTATAACGGCTTCTGGTTCGCGCCCGAGCGGGAAATGCTGCAAGCCTTGATCGACCAAAGCCAAGCCTTCGTCAGCGGCGAAGTGACGCTCAGGCTCTACAAGGGAAGCGCCTCAGTTATCTCCCGCACCTCCCCCTGCTCACTCTACTCCGCCGACCTCGTCACCTTCGAGGAAAGCGCCATCGCCTACGATCATCATGATGCCGAAGGCTTCATCAGGCTCAACGGCTTGCGGCTCAGGAGCTGGGCGGCCCGCAACGGCAGATGACCGCTCGATCTTCAGCGCACGAACGCTCACGACTAATGCCCACATTGACGGCACCTTCCTTCGTGGCTGAACCGAAGCAGTCCTGGCATCCACGGAGAAGTGCGAATCCAATTTCAAACGATTTTAAAATCGCAACTCGACAAGTTAATCGATTTTAATTTTATCGTTAAAATTTTCTTGTTGCGACGCAAAAGAATTTAGACATTAATTTTTGCAGATGCTCAGTTTATTCGTTGGAGAACTCGCATGACTGTGACATTTCCGCTAACCGAAAAGCGCGATGCGGAGACATTGCTGAAGCACTTGACGTTGCACAATCTCAGCTTTCCGGGAAACTGCGTCGTGTCGCTCAAGACGCACGTCGCCCAGGTCTCATCCTCTCATACGACCGCGCTCGGCACCGCCCGCACCGCCTGGTAGGGATTAATGTCGCGGCATCGCCGTCCACTATAGGATCGAGCAATCTCGGCTGGATCGCCCACGCGGAGATCGATGAAGCCGAGCGCGTCGACAGCTTATCTCGCGGCAGGCAACCCCATGCCGGCGAGCTTCAGGATATCCTCGAGCTTTGCGTCCGGATCGGCGCCGGGTTCGACCTGGCCGTCGATCATCAGCAAGGCAAGGCCATGCGTCAGCGACCAGAGAAAGAGCGCGGCGTTCGGCACGTCTCCGGGCGTCAGCCGCTTTTCCAGGTCGTCCTTCATCTGCCGGTAGACCCCTATCCGCAAGCCGCGTATCGCCTCGTTTCCCTTGGAATAGGCCTGAAATCCCTCCCCGAACATCAGCCGATAGAGACCGGGATTCGCACGGGCAAAGGCGACATAGGCGATGCCGCCGGCGAGCAGATGACGCCGAGGACCGGCTAGCGCCGCATCGATGCCTTCGCTCAACTCGGCAAACCCTTGTTCGGCAAGTGCCGCCGCGATGGCGTCCAGGCTGTTGAAATAATGGTATGCCGCCGGAGCCGAGACGCCGGCGCGGCGGCCGATCTCCCGCATGCTCAGCGCCGCCGGCCCCCCCTCCTCCAGCAGCGCCCGCGCCATAGACAGCAGTGTGGGGCGCAAATTGCCGTGATGATAGCGGGGCGATCCGTCGTGCGTGGCCATGTCTCGATCTAATCTTTACAGTGTTAAAATCATGCTCTAGTCTGCCTCCAATGACAAGGGCATGATGAGAAGAGATCGCGATTGGGGGCTGTATCCCCAACGCCTGTTTTTTTGAGGGCGCGGCATCCTCCAACCCACCCCATCCTGAGGTGTGCAGCCCGCAAGGCGAAGCCTCGAAGGACACGCTCAACACGGCTCCTTGAATGCATCCGACGCCGCCTCGCTCTTCGAGGCACTGCGGTCACCTCAAGGTGAGGCTCTCTTGAGCGCCGCGTTCCCGGCACTGACAAGGTTTACAGACCAACGTTTACAGAGAAAGAGGCCTTCATGCGTGCATCCGAACCAAGCCGCACCGCGATGGGCGCGGCAGCCTATCGAGCAGCACATCAGAGCGCGGATGGCGGCGCCATCTTCTTAGACCCCTATGCCCGCCGCATCCTCGGCGAGGCGGCCTGCGCCGAGGCCGATCTGAAAGCCCAGGACCCCGCCACGCGATCCTTTCGCCTGTTCATGGCGGCGCGAAGCCGATATGCCGAAGAATGCCTTGACCTCTCCGTCGCAAGGGGCGTCAGGCAAGCCGTCATCCTCGGCGCCGGGCTCGACACCTTTGCACTGCGCAATCCCCATGCCGGCCTGAAGGTCTTCGAAGTCGATCATCCTGCGACGCAGAGCTGGAAGCAGATGCGGCTCAGCGAGACCGGACTGACACAAAGCCTGCCGACATTCGTTCCTGTCGATTTCGAACATGAGGATTTGAAAACGCGTCTCGTCGATTCCGGCTTCGAGCCCGAGGCACCGTCCTTCTTCATCTGGCTTGGCGTCGTGCCATATCTCACGGAGGCGTCGGTCTTTACGCTGTTGCGCTTCGTCGCCGGCCTGCCGAGCGCATCCATCGTCTTCGACTACAGTGAACCCCTCGAAAACTATTCGCCCGAACGCCGTGCCCGCGCCGCGGAAATGGGCGCGCGCACGGCCGCGGCCGGCGAGCCATGGCTGACGCACTTCGATCCGAAGGAAATTGCGGAGCGATTGCTGAGCCTGGGCTTCACATCTCTGGAGGATATCGGCCCGACCGAAATGGCAAGACGCTTCTTCGGCCTTCCCCGGGATGCGCCGGACCGCGGCGCCGGTCCCCACGTGATACTCGCCGGGAAATAGGGAAATCCCCGAGACGTCGAGTTGGGGCAATCGAGCTGGCCTCAGCTATCGTAGACGACAGCAATCTTGTTTCCGGCGGGGTCACGCACGTAAGCGGAATACCAGTTCGGCCCGTAGTGCGGACGTAAACCAGGTGTGCCTTCGTCCGTTCCACCGTTGGTCATGGCAGCATCGTAAAAAGCATCCACCTCGGCGCGGGACTTGGCCATGAAAGCGACCATCGAGCCATTTCCGGCGCTCGCCGGTTCGCCGTTGAACGGTTCGCAAACCCATAGAACGAAACCTTCACCCTTCCCGCCTTCGGAATAAGCGCTCCATCCGGGAAATTCCCGATGTTTGCTCCAACCGATCGTTGCCAGAGTCATGATCCTCCCTTTCGATCTCCAAGATCGGAAGAATTCATATCGCAAACATGCGAACGCAACAAGAACAGTTGGCCGCATTTTCCGCAGAAGGTCAGCGACCAATCGCAACGGACGGTTATTGCCGTGTCTGCAAAAATTCCTATTCTGGGCAGCGCCGATGGCGACAAAACCTGAGGCTTCATGGCTATTTGCGACAGGAAATTTGGATCACATCATGACGACTCTGAGCCGCCCTGATCTCAGCGACATCCACCGTGGCGACTGGGTGGATCGCCGGTTGCCGGCCGCATGGCGGCCATATACGCGGTTGGCGCGGCTGGATCGCCCGGTCGGAATATGGCTGACGCTCTTCCCGTGCTGGGCCGCCCTTATCCAGGCATCACACGGTCTCCCGGACCTCAGGCGATTGGCGATCTTCTCTCTCGGCGCTCTTCTGATGAGAAGTGCCGGCTCCACGGTCAACGACATCGTCGATCGGAAGTTTGATGGCCATGTCGAGCGGACCCGCTTTCGACCTCTGGCAAGTGGAGAGATCGTCACGCTACAGGCCTTTATCTTCCTGACCGTTGAACTCGCACTGGCGGCTTCGCTTCTGTTTTTCCTGACGCCCTACACGCGCCTCATCGCGATATGTGTCCTGCCGCTTGTCTTCGTCTATCCGCTCTGCAAGCGTTTCACCCACTGGCCCCAGGCCGTCCTGGGCGCGGCGTTCAACTGGGGGATGCTGATGGCATGGGCCGAGGCTGCAGGACATATCCCGGTTGGCGCCGTGCTGATGTGGGCCGGGGCCATCACCTGGCAGATCGGCTATGATACGGTCTATGCCTATGTCGATCTGAAGGACGACACCCGTCTTGGCCTGAAATCGACGGCAATTCTGTTCGGCCGGCACGGCAAGACCTTGATCGGCCTGTTCTATGCTCTGGCGGTCGGCGCGTGGTCACTCGGGGGCTGGCTATTGGAAATGTCGCCGCCTTATGCGATCGGAATACTGGTGATCGCCGTCCATCTTGCCTGGCAGACCCGGCGGATCGATCTTGCCCGCCCGGACATAAATTATCGCCTGTTCCCGGCGAATATCCTGACGGGGGTGCTGCTCGCCTGCACGGCATTCGCTGGAACATGGTAAGCGGCTTGATGGATTTGAAAGATTGGACGCGGCACCGATGAGCTATCCCAAACACAGTGTGCTCGCCGCGGCCATCGTGCTGGCAGCAACGATGACATCCCTGCATCCGGCGCATGCGCAACCATGCGAGCAGGAGAGCTTCGAAGAGGCGAAATACGTCGTCTGCACACTGGAACCGGGCAAAGCCGACCTGCGATTGTTCTGGAAGAACGCTAATGGCGCGCCATACCGCGCTTTTTCAAGCCTGACCGAAGCCGTTCGCGCCGAAGGGCGAACGCTGGCTTTCGCCGTCAACGCCGGGATGTACCGGGCTGATTTTTCGCCGATGGGACTTTACGTCGAGAACGCCAGGGAATTGCAGCCCGCCAATACGACGGAGGCCGAAAGCTCCTCGGGTCAGGTGCCGAATTTTTATAAGAAGCCGAACGGCGTGTTCTTTCTGGGTGAAGCAGGCGCCGGGATACTCCCGACCGATGAATTTCTGAAGCGCCGGCCCAAGGTGCTGTTCGCCACGCAATCCGGCCCGATGCTTGTCATCGCCAACAAGCTGAACCCGATCTTCATCGTTGGCTCGACAGACCGAACCCGCCGCAACGGTGTCGGCGTCTGCGAGGGTGGCGCGGTTCGTTTCGCGATCAGCGAAGACGGAGTGAATTTCCACGATTTCGCAGGGCTCTTCCGCGACCATCTGAAATGCCCCGACGCCTTGTTTCTCGATGGCGGACGGGGTGTCGGACTTTACAATCCCGAAATGGGCCGCAACGACCGGTCTTGGCACGGCGGCTACGGCCCTATCTTCGGGCTCGTCGAATAGCGCACTCGCATTTAAAGGCACCCTGCCCCGGTTCCCTTGCCGGCATAGGCAGGACGGTCGCCGCCGATCGTCAAGAGGTGCGGCGACGGATAAGGTGCCGATCCCGTACGCGGATGCATCACGCCTGGGAGAACGAGCCTTTCAAAAACCGCCTGCTTCGCATAGGCTCCCGGACTGCAAAGTAGGAAGGCCGGATGGAATATATCGATTCACTCGCATTGCTCGTCAGCGTCTACATCGTCTCCCTCGTCAGCCCCGGCCCGAATTTCATCATCGTCACCAACACAAGCATGACGGTATCACGCGCAGCCGGGCTCTTTGCGGGTCTCGGACTTGCCATCGCATCCCTGACCTGGGCCATCATGGCGATGGCGGGGCTTGGCTTTCTGCTGACGCATTTCGATTGGCTGCATATAACATTGCAGGTGGTCGGCGCACTGTATCTGATCTGGCTGGGCCTGAAGATGATCCGCGGCGCGGCCAAGCCGTTGAAGACGACGGGGCCGACCGAAGTCACGTGGCGCTCCGCGATGCGTCGCGCCTACGTCGTCAGCATGACCAATCCGAAATCAGTGGCTTTCTTCGGAAGTATCTTTGCGCTTGTCATCCCGGCACATGCGCCGGTCGGGCTCTATTGCGTCATCGCCCTGACCTGCTTCCTTCTTTCGGCCCTCTGGTATTGCGGCCTGGCCTTTTTCTTTTCGAACCCGCGCGTTTCCGCCAGCTTCCTGCGGTTCAAGGCCGGTATCGAGCGCGTGATGGGCGCCGCCCTGATCCTCATCGGCGGTCGCCTGCTCTGGGCTCGCTGATGTTATCCCGGTTTACGGGAGGGCCAGCCACTCGGTCAGGTCGCAGGCGAGGCCGGCAAGGGTTCGTCGATGTCTTCGGGAATGAAGCCGCCGGTCTGGCGTTTCCACAAGCGGGCAAATAGGCCGTCTTGTTCGACCAGCTCATCCGGCCTGCCCTCTTCCACGATGCGCCCGTGATCGAGCACGACGATCCGGTCCATTCTGGCAATGGTCGACAGGCGGTGGGCGATGGCGATCACCGTCTTTCCCTCCATGACGAGGTTGAGCCTTTCCTGGATGGCGGCTTCGGATTCGCTGTCGAGGGCGGAGGTCGCCTCGTCGAGCACCAGGATCGGCGCGTCCTTCAGGAGAACGCGGGCGATGGCTACGCGCTGGCGCTGGCCGCCTGACAGTTTGATGCCGCGGTCGCCGACGAAGGCGTCGTAGCCCCTGCGGCCTTCGCCGTCGGAAAGATCGGCGATGAAGACATCGGCACTCGCCATCTTCGCCACCGCTTCGATCTCGTCCTTCGTCGCCTCCGGCCGGCCATAACGGATATTGTCGCCGACCGAACGGTGCAGCAGCGCGACGTCCTGCGCGATGACCCCGATGGAGCGGCGCAGGCTCGCCTGGGTGACGGCGCGGATCTCCTGCCCGTCGATGAAGATCGCACCATCCTCTATGTCGTAAAAACGCAGCAGCAGGCTCACTAGCGTCGTCTTGCCGGCACCGGAGAGGCCAACGAGCCCTACCTTTTCGCCGGGCCGAACCGTCAGCGACAGGTCATCGATAACAGGCTTGCCGGACTTGTAGGCGAAGCGGACATTTTCGAAACGGATCCCCCCACGGCTGACCGTCAGTTCGGTCGCATCCGGCCGGTCGGTGATGGTGGGCGGCGTTGTCATGACCGGCATGGCATCCTTGATCGTCCCGAGTGCGCGGAAGATCTGCTGTCCCATCTGCAGGAAGGTGAAGGACCCTGCCGAGAGGCGTTGGAGGATGTAAACCGTTGCGGCGAAATCGCCCACAGTCAGGAATCGGTCAAACAGCCCCCAGAAACCAATGCCGAGCATGACGAGCCAGAGCACCATGTTGAGGCTGATGACGACGAGTTCGGTTGTCCGGTAGATGCGCTGTTCGTGGTGAAGCGTATCGACCCCGTTGGACATGATCGTTCTTAGCGCACCCGCCTCGCTGTCTTCTGCTGCGAACTGCTTGACCATCTGGATGTTGCCGTAGATGTCGGTCAGGGCACCGGAGATGAGGCTGTTCTGCTTTGCCGAGCGGCGGGCGCGCTCCGTAAAATCCGGAACGACCTTGATCGCAAAGAGCACGTTGAAGGCAACCCAGACGATGACTGGCAGCGCAAGCTGCCAGGAGAGCGTGAGCAGAAGAACAACGGAGCCGATGATCTGAAGCAGAAAGCGCGGTGCCGTCTGGAACGCGATCAGGATCTGTTGCTGAACGGCATTGGCGACCTGACCGAGCCGGGATGCGACCTGGCCGGCGAAAAGATCATGGAAGAAGGCGAGGTCCTGCCGCTCGACGGCCTTGTGCCCCTGCCATTGAATCGCAACGGGCAGGCTGATGCCGATCGTATGCGAGTTGAGAATATTGGTGACGTAGAAAAGAACGGGCATTACGGGAAAAAGCAGAAAGGCGAGGACCGCCAGCAGCCGGAAATTGCTGTCGACGAAGAGTTCCACGCCGTGTGTCGTCACTCCGTCGACAATGACCGAAAGACCCCAGATGATCGTAAGGTTGATGGCTTCGATGGCCATCGAGGTCAGCGCCATGGTAACGATGACGCCCCGAAACATCGCGATGAAATGCACGAGAACTGCCACAGGTCCCTTGGTGGGCATCGGCCGGTAGGGGATGTCGAGCGGCCGGATCAAGGTTTCGAAGGGACGGTAAATCGCATCTGAAATCGACATGGGCCACTCGGATCAAAAATCGGGAGGAGGCGTGGACTCAGCTACGCTGGGTCGCAGAAAATCATCTTCATGCTGCAATCTCAATTAGAAATTTCAGAAAGCCTTACGAAGCCTGACGTATCGCGAACGCTGGTTAGGAAGCCAGAGAAGCAAGCGGCGCCGGAAAACGCCAATTGCGGTCATCGCGCGACTGGGGCAGGATGCCGGACTTGAACGGGGAACAGGATTGAATCGACGCTCATGCTGACGGGCTCATGTCATTGCGGCAAGGCGAGCTGGACACTTGAAGGTGATCCGGGCTCGATCACCGCCTGCAACTGCACGCTCTGCCGACGCTACGGCACGCTGTGGGCTTATGATTACGAAGGAGAGCGCATCGCTCTCACCGGTGAGACCGCCTCCTACACCCGCGCCGACAGGGACGAGCCGTCTCTCGAAATCTTGTTCTGCCCATCCTGCGCCTGTGTCTTGAGCTGGCGCGGCCTGCGGCTTGGAAAGGATGGCCGCCGGCGCATGGCCGTCAACATCCGGCTTGCGCCGCCGGATCTCGTTCAGGATCTGCCTATCGATCATTTCGACGGCCTGGACACGTTTGAAGACCTTCCATCCAAGGAGCGCTGCGTGCGCGATCTCTGGTTCTGAGCCGACTGCGAGGATCGACACGCGACCGGACCGGCCCAGATGCGAGCCCTGGCAAAAGATCGTCTTGCGCAAAGGCCACCTCAGCCACGCCGGGCCGCCTCGATCGCCGCAATGTCGATCTTCCTCATGGTCATCATCGCGTCAAAAGCACGCTTTGCCTGGCCACCGCCTGCCGAAAGGGCTTCAGAGAGAACGCGCGGCGTAATCTGCCAGGACACGCCCCACTTGTCCTTGCACCAGCCGCACTCACTTTCCTGGCCGCCATTGCCGACGATCGCGTTCCAATAGCGATCGGTTTCTTCCTGAGTGTCGGTTGCGATCTGAAAGGAGAAGGCTTCATTGTGTTTGAACGCAGGACCGCCGTTCAGGCCGATGCAAGGAATGCTCGCAACGGTGAATTCCACGACCAGGACGTCTCCCTGCTTGCCGTCAGGATAATCTCCCGGTGCACGAACGACGGCGCCGACGGCGCTGTCGGGAAAAGTCGCGGCATAGAAGCGGGCGGCGGCCTCAGCGTCTTTGTCGTACCATACGCAGATCGTGTTCTTTGCCATTGCGCGGTCCTTTCGCACTTCGTTTCGCATTCCCCGGTGAAATAAGAAGCAAACTGTCTTTCTCCAGCCCAGTCCGAGCGATTTCACGCGGACGATTGCCGAGCGCTGCTAAATGGTTGATGCCACTGGGATGACCGCTGACACCATTGGACTTCCGGACAATCAGCTATGAGGAAATTGCGGAACCGTGGCTTACAGCTCCGCAAGTGCTCTCAGCGCCACCTGCATTCACTTTGCAGGGCATACCGCGAACGCGACGCAGCTCTAAAACCTATCTCGCCCGTCGCTACGCGGATCGCCGGCCACGCGGTGCGGCTCGTAGAGGCCGCTCCGCGCTTTGCGTCGCCACGGCCGAGCAATATCGCCGGGATTGTCGTCGATATCGGCGAGCGATATCGCCGCCGTTCCATCCGCAGGGCATTGCGCCGCCCACCGGCCACCGGGAGCGACGATCCCGGAAGACACCGGATCAGCTAATCCGGGATGTGCGAGTATGGAAAAACTCACCCAGTACCTGTTGCTCGCCGCATACCCCTGCACCTCGGCGGCGAAGGAGGTATCGTTGGCCGGCGTCCCCCCAGTGGACGAAAACAGCACGCAGTGGACATCGAGTCGCTCGTATTCGGAGAAAATTTCGGGAAAGTTACACTCCATACCGAGCGAGCAGCCGAAGCGGATGCCGTCGACCTCGAAGGTCACGGGGATCGAACCCGGCGTGTACATGAAGGAGATCTTGGTGTTCGACAGCAGGCGCTCATCGTAACGCGTCACCAATTCGCCGCGGTCGGAGACAATGTAGAGGCTGTTGTGCGGCCGGTGCGGCGCCGTCAGCGGATGCACCGAGCCGATGACCGTCCAGAGTCCCAGCTCGCGCGCCAGCCTCCGCGTTGCATCCAACTCCTCACGCAACACGGCCCATTCGAACCGCCGCCAATCGGACGGTCCGATCTCCCTCGGCCCGATTTCCGACATGATGCGCTTGTTCGGCGATGATGTCGCCCCTTCGGGAAAGTGCAAGAGCCGCGCCCCTGCTTCTCGCGCCTGCCGCATCAGCAGGCGCATCTCCTGGCCGCTCTGGCGAAGCTTGTCGATATCGCGCGGATCGTCCGCGTGGGTGGTCTGGGCCACGGCGAGACGCAGGCGTCTTGCCTCAGGCACTGCGTCGTTCGCCAACTTGGGGAGAACATGCATGCGGGCGGTGGTGTAGGATTCACCCGTCTTGGCGGCGCGCGCACGCACCCGCCGTTTGAAATTTCCATTCTCAGTCATATCAGGGCCTCTCACGTTCCGGACATCGCTCCCCAGCAACAGGCCCGAAACATCAGGACCAAGGATCACGACCCGAGACGAAAGTCCCTTTGCCTCCGGTTAAAGACCCTGCTGGGGAAGGTCTGGAGAGGTTCGGCGGTAGGCCACACCGAGCCAAAGATGCCGAGGCGGCCGCGATTCGTCAATTCGGGGAATGACCGGAATCGCCGGCCGAGCACCTACCTCAAGCGGGCCTATCTTGATCCACCCGCCAGGGCGGATCGAGGCGGTTCGAACCGGCGAAATAAAGGATGATGCGGTTGCCGCCGGGGTCGAACAGCTCGGCCTCGCGCCAGAGCCAACTCTTGTCCTCCGGGCCGCTGACGAAACGAAAACCGGCCTCGCTGAGACTGCCGACCGTCTCGTCCAGCTTCTCACACTCGAAATACACCGTGGTTCCGCCACCGCAACTTTCGCCCTGATGCAGGGAGAAGGTACTGTCCCCATTCGGGCAGACAAAACGCGCATACCGGGGACGGGCGTCGACGACGGGCCTGAGACCGAGAATGCAGTAGAAGTTCCAGCCCGCATCGAGGTCAGGCATCGTAACGGTTACCTGGTTCAGGCGCATGACCTATCCTCCCAGCTGAGTTCGCCCAAAACTGTCCGACGGCTTGGCACCACGACACACATAGAAACAAAGACCTGAAGCCATCGCATGAATCAAATTCTAAGCGAGCAGTTTTAGTGTCATCGACACAAAACTCGTGTCAGACTGTGCAAGCTGCGCACACGCCGGCGCGCCGATCGAGAAGGCCGAAGCCATGCACAAATTCACCGTATCAATCACCCGGGAGATCGAGGCCGACACCGCCGAGGAGGCCGCCTTGCTCATGTACCAGGAACTATCAACGGGACCGATCCCTGACCGCTACTCCGTCACCGACGAGACGAAGGTGGCCACCGAGGTGAAGCTGGATCGGGAAAAGGCCGACGAATTCGCCAGCATCGATCACACCGCCGATCCCGGCAATTGGTAAGCGGCAGACGACCAGAGGGGCGACTGGAAATACGGTTTTGCGCCGGGAGCGGAATGAGGTAGTTGCAGCTCGCCTTCTCCGGCGCGAATGCTGGATGCAAATAGCCGTTCAGCCGGAAACATCGCGAGCCAAGGAAAGACCGTGATCTCACCAATCAAAATAGCCGTCGCCGGCGCGAATGGTCGCATGGGCCGCGCCATCCTGCCGCTGCTGGCGGGCGATCCGAGTTTTGCCTTTGTCGGCGGCATCGGCCGTGAGGGCTCCACAGACGCCGGGCTGATCGACCGTTCGACCGCGATTAAGGCGGCCGACGTGATCCTGGATTTCACGACGGGACGTGCGGCCGCCGAACTTGCCGACCTGTGCGCTTCGGCCGGCGGGCCGGCCCTGGTGATCGGGGCGACGGGTTTCGAGCCGGATGAGCTCGAACGGATCGCAGAGGCCGCCCGCAGAATTCCGATTCTGCGCTCCGGAAATTTCTCCATCGGCGTCAACATGCTGGTCGGCCTGGTCGCCCAGGCGGCCCGCGCTCTTCCCGCACATGGCTGGGATATCGAAATCCTCGAAGCCCATCACAACAGGAAGATCGACGCGCCGTCCGGCACGGCGCTGATGCTTGGCGAAGCCGCCGCCGAGGGCCGCGGCGTTTCCCTCGCATCCGTCGAGCGGCGCGGGCGCGACGGCATCTCCGGCGAGCGACCGCCCGGCGAAATCGGCTTTGCCGTGTTGCGGGCCGGAGGGCTGGTCGGAGAACACAGCGTAATGTTTGCAGCCGCCGAGGAGGTCGTGACGCTCTCGCATTCGGCTCTCGATCGCGGCATGTTTGCCCACGGCGCACTTGCCGCCGCCCGCTGGATCGCAGGGCGCGCACCCGGCGAATACGGCATGGGGGATGTGCTGGGTCTGGCGTGAATAAGGGAAACAGGCTCACAGCATGTCGAGGATTGCCGAGGCGACAACGACTTCGGTTCCAGCCAGGCCGACGGAGCAAAACAAGGTCGTATCGCCAGGCGACCCTCGCCCCGCCGCTTTCCCGGCAATGATATCTGCAAGGTCGGCCATGCGGTGCTCATTGCCGGAGCCGGCGAGGAAAAAGGGCAAAGCATAGGCGCGCGTCTGTTCGGGAGAGTCCGTTGCGATCACGGCTGCGACATCGGCGATATCCAGGCCGAGTTCTTATCCCGCACGCGTTTTCGGGCCGACGGTGTTGACGTGCATCCCGGGCTTCAAATCCCTGGCATGAATGATGGGCGTTCGGCTCGTCGTCGCACAGATGACGATGTCGGCACCATCGACGGCTTCAGAGGCGCTGCCTGCAGGTTCCACTTCAATACCCAAGGCGTGCTGCATCTCAGTTGCAAAGGCGGCGCGATTCCTCTCGTCGCGGCTATAGACGCGGGCGCGGTCCAGTTTTCGAACGGCGGCCGCTGCGGCAAGCTGGGTTCGCGCTTGCGCCCCGCTGCCGAGGATCCCGACGATCCTGGCATCAGGCGCGCTGAGATGCCGGACGGCGAGACCGCCGATCGCGCCGGTTCTGAGGTTGCCGAGGCGCTCTCCGAGAATAATGCCCTTGAGGCTGGCGTCGTCGGCCGACCACACCGCGACGATCTGCGAATGCTCCGCCCCGTCGAATGTTTCATAGACCCGGAAGCCCGCGAGCGGTTTCTCGCCGAGGATGCCGCCGACGGTGAAGACCAGATCGCCTCGATCGGGAACCGAGACATGGTGCCGGGGTGGAGAGATCAGTCGATTGCCGGCTCTCGCGAGAAAAGCAGTCTCGAGCGCATCGATCGCGACCACCATCAGCACGCTGCCGACCAGATCCTCGTCTTTCAGAATTTTCGTCACGGCCAAACCTCCAGCCCATGCCGGCATGCTGCAACCCCAACCCCGCTTGAGGTCAATAGGTCAGACGAACCGATATGGGCTGATATTCGGTGAGAGTTAACCAACCAGACGGCGAGCCATCATGACGTCGTCGATCTCCCTGCCCTCTTCCAGAACCCCGCCGGGAATCCGACCGATCTCGGAGAAGCCTTCCCGCTGATAGAAGCGTATTGCCGCCGGGTTCTCCGCGCTGACGAAGAGTTCGAGCTGCAGTATGCCGATATCGCGCGCGTGATCGGCCACCGCGCTGAGCAGCTTGCCCGCAAGGCCCGTTCCGCGCAGGTTCCTTCTGACATAAACCATGATGATCGTCGCGCGATGGGCCATCTTGCTCGACCGCTGCCGAAGCAGGCCCGTTATGCCAACGGGTTCGCCATCCTGAAAGGCGATGAAAACCGGCTCGTTCAGGCGATTGCGCCACTCCTCGAGAGAAAGAACCTCCCAGTCTTCATAACGGCTTGCAAAGAGGGACGGTTCGGTGCGAAGCGCTTCCAGACGGATGCGCCGGAAAGCCTCCACTTCGTCTGCCTGGATATGTCTGATCGTCGTGCCGCTTCCATCCATCGGGACCTCCTGCAAGATGAGAGGTACTGTCAATACAGATGGCCCAGCCGTCAACCGGTGTCAGCAAGCTTCGTCCTTCAGCATATGCTCGGAGTTATGAGATCGAATAGAAATCCATCATCTCAAGCGCCGATCACTGCGCCGGACTCCCCAGCCGGCCGCCCTTCCGGACGACCGGTTCACCGCTCGGACCGACCACCGATTGATCGGTCGGCCTTGCGGTCGGTTCGTCGGTCGGTCCACTCACTGGTTTGCCAGTTGGCCCGTCGACCGGCTGGCGGGTAGACCGGACGACCAAGGGATCGGCTGGCTGGACGGCGGATTGATCGGTTGTTGGCCCGGGCACCGGCTCCCCGGTTGCCGCGGGCACCGGCTCCCCGGTTGCCGCGTTCAACGGCTCACCGATTGGTCCGGCTGATTGCTCGGTTGGTACGGCAACTGGCTCATCAGTTGATCCGACCACCGATTGATCGGTTGGCTTGTCGATCGTGAACGGTACAACTTCACGGATGATGAAGAGAAGAACTATCCCGACCAACGTGCACGTCAGCGCGTAGAGAAGGAAATATTTCAGTGCATATCCCTCGCTGATTGGCAGCACCAACTTGACAATGGTGCAAATGATATTTCCGCATCATTGAACGATACTTGAAGAGAAGGCAATCATTTTTAACAAGAGCCACGAAATTTCAAAAATGCACAGAACGGGATAAGGTAATTATTGTATATATTTAGGAAGTCTCTCCCCGATGCTCAATTTGTCTTGAAGTCTGGGCAAGAACGAGGAAGAGCCACCAGACCCCGGCCCGGATCTCCCGGGCGAAGACAACGTCGGCGATATGGGCTAGATTGTATGGCGCCAGCAGCCTGCTTTTGAGGGCGGCCCCTTCAGGATCGGCGGCGGCAGGGGGGTCCGCATGTCGGCAATCGCATCTCTGTTTCAGGAAGCCGCCCGCCTTGCCGCGGTGTTCCGGCAGGCGGCGCCCGCCCGCCATATGCCCACCCACGATTATGCAGCCTCGCTTGCCTGTTTCGACGAGCCGCTGCCGGCGGCCGGTTCCGATATGCTTGATGTCATCAGGCGTCTCTCGGACGGCGCCGAACCCGGGTTGCATGCGACCACAGGGCCGCGCTTTTTCGGCTGGGTCATCGGCGGCTCCCATCCGGTCGGCGTCGCCGCCGATTTTCTCACCAGCGCCTGGGGCCAGAATGCCGGAAACCATGTCGTCGCCCCGGCCGCGGCCGCCGTCGAGACCGTCGCGGCGAGATGGCTTCTCGATCTCCTGAAGCTGCCGGCCGAAAGCTCGGTCGGCTTCGTCACGGGAGCGACGGTGGCGAACTTCACCTGCCTTGCCGCCGCACGCGGCGAGGTGCTGCGCCAGGTGGGCTGGGATGCCGATGCAAAGGGCCTGTTCGGTGCGCCTGAGATTACCGTGCTGATCGGCGACGACGCCCACACCACCGTCTTCTCCGCGCTTCAGTTCCTCGGCCTCGGGCATGATCGCGTGCTGCGGGTGCCCACCGACGCGACCGGCCGGATCGACCCGACGGCATTCTTGGGGGCGCTCGATTCCGTCGCCGGTCCCTTGATCGCCGTTCTTCAAGCTGGGCAAATCAATACCGGCGCTTTCGACGACTTTGGCAAGATCATCCCGCCGCTGAAGGCGAAAGGCGCCTGGGTGCATGTTGATGGTGCCTTTGGCCTCTGGGCGCAGGCTTCAGCGAAAACCAGCCACCTCAGCCGCGGCATCGAAGCGGCCGACAGCTGGGCGACCGACGGCCACAAGTGGCTGCAGACGCCCTATGATTGCGGCTATGCGATCGTCCGCAACGAGCTCGCCCATCGCCGCGCCATGACGATCGCCGCGAGCTATCTGCCGCTCGCCGGTCAAGGCGAACGCGATCCCTCCCATTACGTGCCCGAGCTTTCGAGAAGAGCGCGCGGCTTTGCCACTTGGGCGATGCTGAAACACCTCGGCCGCGACGGCATCGCCACCCTCATCGACCAGTGCTGCGCCTCAGCGCGGTTGGTGGCCGACCTGCTTGCACGCGAGCCCGGCATTGCCATTCTGAACGAGGTGGCGCTGAACCAGCTCGTCATCCGCCTCGGAGCCGACCTGCCCTCCGAAGAAGGCGACACGCTGACGCGAAAGACGATTGAAAAGATCCAGGCGGACGGCATGATCTTCGCCGGCGGCGCCAAATGGCGCAGCCGCGACGTGCTCCGCCTTTCCGTCACCAATTTCCAGACGACATCAGATGAGGCGCAACGCGCCGCACAAAGCATCATCGCTGCGTTCAAGAGTGTGCGCCTGGGATGACGCATCAACTCCCTTGGTTCGCCCGGACACGGAATTGTGCTATCGCCGGCCTCGCTCACTCCAAGAGAGATCGAAACGTGAAAAACGTCCTGTTCGTCTGCAGTCAGAACAAGCTTCGCAGCCCGACGGCCGAACAGGTCTTCGCAAGCTGGCCTGATATCGAAGTCTCCTCGGCAGGCACCAACAACGATGCCGAAAATCCGCTATCGACAGAACTGATCGAATGGGCTGATATCGTCTTCGTCATGGAGAAAGCTCACCGCACGAAGGTCCAGGGCAAGTACCGGTCAGCTCTCAAGGACAAGCGATTGATATGCCTTCATATTCCCGATGACTACGATTTCATGGACCCCGCGCTCGTTCAGCTGCTGAAGGCGAAGGTACCCCGGCATCTCTAGGTTCGACGGTCTCGATCCCGAGACCTATCTAGGCGACGTCCTTCCCAATTTCGGCAATGAACCTTCCGTTTACGCTGCTCATTTCTTGACGCTATATTTCTGCCATCAGCGGCAGATGCCGGCAGAACGGCAGGAACCGAGCGAGATGCCAAAAATGCCAGGAAGAAAGTCATCAGAGCACCTATTGTCGGCGGAATCGTCCACTTCGACCACCGCAAACCACTGCTTTGAGCTTCTGGTCGGATAATAGTCCTCGGTCGGATAATAATACCTCGTGTAGCATTGAGACGGCCGTGTTCCCTTCGGCAAAATTCCAACCCGAATGAGATCCTGAAGGGTATCCCGTTGAGCCGATATCTCCTTGTCGATGAAATCGGCGACAATCGCCCGGAGTTCAGGACTGGCGACGCAATGGCTTAAGGCTTGCTCCTCGTTGCCCCGATGTGCGGAGACGATGTAACCGACGCTGCCGGCGACTGGCTTGTGCGCGCCAAGCTTGCTTCCATCCAGAACCGTGTGGCCTTTCAGGACGCCGAGCTTTTCGGTCAGCGACCGATATCGTTCGATCTGGTAGTCCACCCGATCCGAACAAAGAACCAAAGTCTGTGGCGTCATCTGGTCTTTCAGATCGGGCGTTGACCACTCAATCGCCCAGGGGGCGCCGGCGTCGGCAGGGGGCTCCAGTGCGGGGATTTCTCGCACCGCCGCAACGTCGGGCGAATATGCCGTGAGAAGGGCAATGGCAAACATCGTGCCCTTATATAACATAAGCGCTGCCTGCGAACGTGGTCCCAACTGCCTTCATCAAACAGCCCGTCCCTCTACCATCCATTTCTCATGCCTCGCGATTAGAAAGAACGTGGCTTCTGATCATGTGAATCGAGATATTCAGCAATTTCACCCCGACGCGTCCCCGACCTTTGCCCTGACCAAATACACTTGCGAGTAAATGATCATAAGCTTCCAGTAGAGAGAGCCACAATTCGTCACCACCTACCTCTTGCTTCAGCTCTGCACCTTTCTGAAGTGCCTCCCAATACTCCATGACAAGATAAACGATCTTAGGATCACGCTCCGCCAGTTCAACCAATTGCCGTAACATCGCGGCAGTTCCCTGTTCAAAGCGCGTTTCACCGGACGCTTCGTCGCGATACGGGAGATCGACCACAAGTTCGTCGTGGGGCGCAACCTCATAATGGGCCAATTTTTCTGGCGCGCATTCGGGCGGCACATATATTGCGAAGCCGTTGTCTTGATTGTCGTTGAGCTTGAGAAACGCGTCGCGCATAAAACTTGGCAGTTTCTCCACTTCTTCGGGCGCGATTTCTTGCAGCCGGGCGAACCAGGCTCGGAAGTCTCGACTGCGCCATAAAGCTTTCAATTCGCTCTGTTGTTCATCTGAAAGAGCAGTCACAATCCTTCCCTCCATTTCTCCACGTGGCTCAAACCTGCATTACACCGCGCCTGGGAAAAGAGCTATGTCGAGGAGCATCACCGCCTTCGCCGGCCATGAGCGCTCCGAAGTGTAAAGACTTCGCTTCCGTCCCTGACGCGGACGCGGCAATGGATGCCCAATCCGATGTTCTGTACCGGGCGATTAACGTTCTCGAATGTCCAGGCAGGCAGCATTGCCTGCCTCCTTTTAGTCGCCTGTCTTCCCATTGCCACAGGCTGCGCTTATAGCTCCCCGCCCGTTCCGATCGCGCAAGGAGGAGAGCTATGAACGCCAATGATGTCGCCGCCCATTGGGAGAGCAATGCCGAGACCTGGACGATCTATAGTCGCGCCGGCTATGACAAATATCGCGACGCGCTGAACACGCCGGCCTTTCTTGACATGCTGCTGCCGGTCGCAGGCCTTGCTGGGCTCGACCTTGGCTGCGGTGAAGGCTCCAATACCCGCGCGGTCGCCCGCCTCGGCGCCCGCATGACCGGTCTCGACATCGCCCCGACCTTCATTCGCTATGCCCGCGAGACCGAGGCAGAAGCGCCGCTCGGCATCGACTACGTGCTCGGCGACGGCCAGAGCATCGATTTCCCGGAGGCGAGCTTCGATTTCGTCACCGCCTTCATGTCGATGATGGACATGGCCGACCAGCGCGGCGTGCTGAAGGGCATCCACCGCGTCCTGAAGCCGGGCGGCTTCCTGCAGTTTTCGATCCTGCATCCCTGTTTCGTGCCGCCGACGCGCCGCAATATCCGCAATGAGGCCGGCGAGCCTATCGCGGTTGAAATCGCCGATTATTTCGATGAGCGCGACGGCCGGATTGATCGCTGGATCTTCTCCTCCATACCGCAAGCGGAACGGGCGACGCTGACGCCGTTTGCCATTCCGCGTTTTCACCGGACGCTGTCGACCTGGGTGTCGATGATCGTCGAAGCGGGACTGACGATCGAAGCTTTCGGCGAGCCCGTGGCGCGAGCCAATGGTTGCCGATACCCGTATCGCGCCGATCTTCCTCCACGTCAGGGCCCGCAGGACCTGAAGCCCACTTGCCGGCAGCAGCCGTCGAGGTTGGAACGATTTTCAAGAAACCAAACTTTTTCCGGGAAAACCCGAAACATCAGCGGCAAAAACTGCCTGCCTCTTTTATAAAAGTTGCCCCTTAAAAACCTCTCTGTCAACGACAAGATATTGAATTCAATTATCTTTTGCAGACAAGAGGTTTTCAAGGAGCGATACTTCGCCTTTTTCAGAAGCGATGCCTGCTCACGTTCCTGGCATCATCGTCGCACCGCGACGACCGAACTGGCTCGATATCTGGACAGCTGGACCCGGTTGGATTGGTTGCCGCCGAACAGGTAGACGTACTGTCGGCGCGGGTCGATGTGATCGAACAGGCTCACATGAAAGCGCCTGCCGGTGCGGATCACCACGACATCCCCTCGCCTGGCGGAGCGGACGCCGACCGGTTGGCCGAACTTCCTCCAGGACGCCGCCATGTTGGGGTTGGGCGGCGGCTGTCGCGAAGATCGCTTGGCGACAAAGGCCAGGAACGCCCCGCACCACGATACCCTGCGCGGATTGATGCTGAGGAAGGAGATGGAGCGTTCATGCATGCTTTTGTATCGGGACGCCGTGCCGAGCATGTCCGCCTCACAGGGCACGGCAAGCGCCGTGAGGACGATGACGAGAATAACCTTCATAGTTACCCACCATTGTTTGTATAATGTTGAAATTCCGAAATGTGGCGAAGAATAAAACAGGCGCGGCAACGTAGATGCGAATTATGGCGTGATTTAGAAACAACTAATACTGGCATTTTGGCGGCAGAAATTTGTCCGAAGCGAGGCGCGGAACTCCGTAGGCAAGCCGCCCTTTGCGGCGGAAGGCGACGATCGAAAAACCCGCAAACATATGTTTTGCAAGCACGAAAGGCTGGAATTTCACCATCCAAACCAGTTTCATTCTGAGGAGATCGACCGCGCCCGCAAGTGCTTGAACGACAAGACCATTCGTCCAGAGTTGACGGCTGCCCACGACCTAGGCTCGTCACCTATACGAGCTATATTTCCGGAGATCATTTGTAATACTTCGACGCGACGGGCAATACATTGCGCCTCGCTCCATTCACCAGCAAAGGCCGGTGGTCGCGCCCTGCCGGTTTCCAACATGTACGACCTTGGGATCGCCGACGGGCGGCGCAGCGTCTCAACCCTACGGTTGCACCGGTTCGGGCTGCCCTGTGACCGGCGCGGAAGCAGCGGCAAGCGCCTTGGTAACCAGGAGTGCGGCACCGATAACCGGGACGACCACCCAGTACGAAAAGCGGATGCCGAAATTTTCGGCAACGAAACCGAGCAGCGGCGGCCCTGCGAAAAACACGAGAAACGTCGTCTGCGCCAGAGCCGCAACATTGATCGGTGCGGGCCGATCGGTGCGTCGGGCCGCAGCCGAGATGGCAAGCGGATAGACCGAAGAGCAGCCGATACCTGTCAGGCCAAAGCCTGCGAGCGCGACAACCGGGTGTGTCGCCGTCGCAACCATGACGAGACCGATGGCCGCGATCCCAAGAAGAGTGATTGCGACCGGCCGCGGATTGAAGCGGTCGATGACAGGGTCCATGCCGAGCCGCCCGATGGCGATGAACGAGGAGAAAATGGTCACGCTGAGCCCGCCGACGAAGGGTTCGACCGCGAATACGTCGCGCATATAGATCGCCGACCAATCGACGCTTGCGCCTTCGGCAAGAAGCGGAGCTGCGGCGACAAGGCAAAGGGGGAGCAGTCCGATCGTCGGAAAAGCGATGATCGGAGTATCTCCTGGGTGGGCCTCCTGCCGCCGGGGCGCGTTCTCGATCCCGGAGAAAACGATCGACCCGGCAATCAAGACCGACACGAGGACGATGAATGTATGCAGTTCGATGGAGACGGCAGCCTGCCGCATGCCGGCGGCGGCAAGGGCGGTGATGCAGAAGCCGAGGCTCCACATGCCGTGAGCCCGGCTCATGATGCGGTACCCAAGCAGCGCCTCGTGGCGATCGGTTTCGATATTGGCGTTGATCTCGAATGCTCCGGTGAAAACGCCGGCAATGAAGAACAATGGCACCGCCAGAAGAGCTGATGGCATCCAGGGGATCAGCGCGAAAAACAGCGACGCACCGAAGACGGTGACGAAAGCGGTGGTGCGCGCACCGAGCCTCTCGATGAACCTCACCGAGAACGTCAACCCGCAGAGAACCCCGGAGGACATGACGGCGAGCAGAAGGCCCAGCTCTCCCTCTGTGAGGCTGAACTTGAGCTGAAGGTCAGGCAGCCGCGAAACAAACGCGCCCAGGGAAAGGGCCACGGCAAACTGAATGAAGAAAATACGATGGTGCGGCTTCATCTTGGGGCCTCTGCTCTGATTGCGGCGGGATTGAAGCCCAGGCATCCGACGCATAGCTGGACATTCCGACAAAATGGCGACTGGCTCGGACACCCATGGTCTCTGGATTATCGACCACCTTTGCTGACAGCCCCTGTCAGCATGACGCAGCCGTCGGTAATTTCACAGTGGTTGGCAGCCGTTCATTCGGCGCTGCCGAGCGGCAATTCTCGCTCCCTGCATCAGCGGGAGGCTGCACCGAACAACATCGCTAATCACGCCTGCGGAACGGGAACGAAGCGCTTGCTTTGGCGGGCCACGCGCTCAGTTCATTGAGTGGAACGTCTCAAAAATCAGCGCCCTCAGCCAGCGATGCACGGGATCTGCGTCCATGCGGGGGTGCCACGCCTGCACGATGTTGAAACCCGACACGTCCACGGGCAGGTCAAAGGTTTCGATATGGCTTATCGCGGCGGACTTGCAATATGACTTCGGAATCGAGCCGATCAAATCGGATGCCGCCGCAACTGCTATCACCGCCGGAAAGCTTGGCACGATCAGTCTGACATCACGGACATGGCCCAATTCGGCGAGCGCCCTGTCGATCGGACCGGCAAAATCCGCTTGCATCGAGAAGAGCACGTGGCCCCAGGCAGCAAAACGCTCCGCCGTTATCCGATCTGCATCGAAGATCGGGTGCCCTAGCCTTGCGAGACCGACATACCGATCCTCGAAAAGGGTTTGGCAACGCAGTTCCCCGCTGTCTCGCGGGAGGACACCGATGTCCAGATCTATGGCTGCGTCCCTCAAAGCCTGAACATCCTTGTCTGATCTCGGCGCAAAGCGAAGCCTTATCCCCGGCGCAGCGCTCGTCACAGCGGCGCTCAGACCCGCGGCGTAGAGAAGCACGAATGCCTCATTGGCACGGATCGTGAAATGGCGGCGCACCTCCCGGATCTCCACGGTCGACGGCGGACTAAGCACGGATTGCACGGCTTCTTTCAACAAATGTACCTCGGCGCCAATCGCCAGGGCATGCGGCGTCGCAACCATGCCGCGCCCGGCCGGCACAAGGATCGGATCACCTAGCGCGGCCCTCAACCGTGACAGCGTCCGGCTCATGGCGGACGTGCTGAGGCCAAGCCGCCGAGCGGCGGCAGATACGCTCTGCTCGCGCAGCAACGCATCCAGTGCCACCAGGAGGTTGAGATCGAGATCAGACATGGCTCAATTCTATTCAGGCATGGCGCGATACGCAATGGTCAATTGATTTTGTTGCGTCTGGCGCGGGTAATCAGCAAAGCCTAAGTAATCGACCGTCCAACAAACATCGAGGAGTTCTCATGTCCCTCACCTACACCGCACCAGTTTCTCAAGACGGCCTGACGTCACCTCGACGGTACCTGGCTATTGCCATGTTGCTTCTTACGCTTGTTCTTGTCGTTTTGGACGGAGCCATTGCCAATGTCGCCTTACCCTCGATCGCGGTCTCGCTGCGCGCGGAGGCGGGTAGCACCGTATGGGTCGTCTCGGCCTATCAGCTGGCCGTGCTCGTCGCCATTCTCCCATGTGGTGCGCTGGGTGAAATCTACGGCGCGCGGCGGGTCTTCCTGATCGGCGTCGCGCTGTTCACCGCGGCTTCCGCGGCCTGCGCCTTTGCGGGCGATCTTCCCTTACTGATCCTTGCTCGTTTCGCACAGGGCTTGGGAGGTGGCGCGATCATGGCGCTTGCCATGATGAACCTGCGCTCGGCCGTGCCGCAGCATATGCTGGGTCCGATCATCGGCATCAATGCCATGGTCATCGCCATTTCTTCCGCTGCCGGCCCCGGCATTGCCGGCGCCATTCTTTCCGTCACCACCTGGCCCTGGCTGTTTGCAGTCAATATACCACTCGGCGCCATCGTTCTGCTCGGCGGCGGTCTGCTCGGGCAAATTCAGGGCGCGAAGCGAAAGCTGAACGCCAAGGCGATGCTGGCCAACACGCTGATGTTCATCCTTTTCTTCTGCGGCGCCGACCGGATAGCGATCGCGCCGATAAGCGGTGCCGTCCTCATCGCCGCATCGCTGGCCTGCCTTTTCGTCCTGCTGCGCCTTGAACGGAACAGTGACGCACCGATCATTCCTACGGACCTGCTGGCGGCACCGGCATTCCGCGTGGCGGTCATCGCCTCGATATTCTGCTTCTGCGGCCAGATGCTGAGCTACATCGCGCTACCCTTTTACCTTCAACACACGTTGCACATGACGCCGGTTCTGGCCGGTCTATACATGGTGCCCTGGCCTGCCGCGACCGCGATCATCGCGCCCATTTCGGGACGTTTGGCAAACCGCGTCAAGACGGCATGGCTTTGCGCCATCGGCGGCGCGCTGCTCGCCCTGGGTCTCCTGGTGGTCGGATTCATCCCGCCCGACCCGAGAGGTATCGCGTTTCTCGTCGGCACTGTGATCGCCGGCCTCGGTTTCGGACTGTTCCAGACGCCGAACAACCGAATTCTCCTTCTGTCGGCACCGAAAGCCAGAAGCGGCGCCGCGGGCGCCATGCAAGGCACCGCGCGGCTTCTCGGCCAAACCCTGGGCGGGATCTGCATGTCGATCATCTTCGCAACATTGCCGTTGTCGAGCGCGCTCGAATTCGCGGTCGTCACTGCGGGTGGCTGCGCGGCAATAGCGAGCCTGGTCAGCCTGAGCCGGGCTCGCTACGAAGTGGTGAAACAGCCTGGAGCGACTTGAACAGGCGGTTCGTGGTCGTCCGGGTGAAAGGGGGCGCCGCCGCACACTGCCACATCAAGCTTGTATCAATGGGGAGCGCGACAGGTGGTCGAGTTTGCCCGCTCCCCGAATTGAGCATCCCACGCTAGACCGGCCGAAGCAGGACGTGTCGCTTCTTGCCGATCGACAGCCGGATCACGCCGTCCTGGATGTCGCAGTCGCCAAGCCGCATTGCCTCGTCGTTTATGCTGCCGCCGTTCACCCGAACTCCGCCGCCGACGATCAGTCGCCGTGCTTCGCTTTTCGACTTGGCGAGCCCGGCAACGACCATGGCGTCAACCAGCGGAAATGCACCGCGAAGGCTATCCGGCAGTCTGACTGTCGGGAGACCCGCCGGCACCTCGCCTGCTTCGAAAGTGCGCCGGGAGGTTTCGGAAGCTTGCGCTGCCGCATCTGCCCCGTGGCATAGGCTCGTGATCTGGTTGGCAAGGATCTTTTTCGCTTCGTTGATCTCGGAATCCCCAAGCACTTCGAGGCGTGCAATTTCGCCTAACGGTAGCTCGGTGAACAATCTGAGAAAACGACCCACGTCGGCATCCCCCGTATTTCTCCAGAATTGCCAGAACTCATAAGGCGACAACCGATCGGCGTTCAGCCAAACCGCGCCCGAAACGCTCTTGCCCATCTTCGCACCCGACGACGTCGTCAGCAGCGGGGCAGTCAATCCAAACAGCGCTCGCCCGCCTATCCGCCGTCCAAATTCGACGCCGCTGACGATATTGCCCCACTGGTCGGAGCCACCCAGTTGAAGCAGGCAGCCGCGGCTTTCTGCGAGGACATGGAAGTCGTAAGCCTGCATGACCATGTAGTTGAATTCCAGCAATGACAGCGATTGCTCTCGTTCCAACCGTTGGCGCACGCTCTCCGATGTGAGCATCCGGTTGACTGAGAAATATGGTCCGATATCGCGCAGGAAATCGAGATAGTTGAGCCCGCCCAACCAGTCGGCATTATTGACCATGACAGCATCGGTCGGGCCGTCCCCGAAAGCGAGGAAGCGCTCGAAGACCCTCCGGATGCCGATCAAGTTTTTCATGATCTGCTCTTGGCTGAGAAAAGGACGCGACGTGTCGCGGAAACTCGGATCGCCCAGGCGGCTTGTCGCACCGCCGAGCAAAGCGATGGGTTTGTTACCGGTCTTCTGGAACCACCGCAGCATCATGATCGGAATGAGATGGCCGACATGCAAGCTGTCGGCGGTGAGATCGAAGCCGTTATAGGCCGTGCCGGCTCCTGAACAAAGCCAGCTGTCGAGCGCTTCCAAGTCGGTGCATTGATGCAGGAAGCCGCGCTCGCTCAGAGTGCGAAGAAAGTCGGATCTGGGTCCGGTGGGCTGAGAGGATAGTGTCACAAGGGTCTCCATTTGGGCCGATGAGGCCGGAGACCATCTGTTGACACACGTGCCGCCGACCGTGCGGCGTCTCGAGTGTCAGGAATATGACCTTGCGCCGCTCTATGGGAGCAGCGTGTAATAGAAGTTCGAAAGGTTCAGGGTGCAGGTCATGCATCCTTATTATCATGCGACAGCGCAATCACAAGGGGATGTGAATTGACGATCACAAGGCCACCCTCCCCATCCCGCATCCGCCCCACATAAAAAATTCGCACCAGCATCAATTTGCTTGCCGTTCTGCAATGCGGCATATGTTTGTGCTCATAGGCAAATGGCATGAGCGGGGAAGCATGGCGTCGACGCATAGGGATAAGACGGGGGATGGCGTCGGCCGGAAGGGCTTTGTCGGATTGGTCATCGGCGCGATCGGCGTCGTCTATGGCGATATCGGCACCAGCCCGCTCTATGCCTTCCGCGAGGCGCTGAGGCCCTTTGCCGCCGATGGCATACACGAACCCGAGGTCATCGGTCTCATTTCGCTGATGGTCTGGACGCTGACCATTATCGTGACCTTCAAATATGTGCTCTTCCTTCTCAGGGCGGACAATGACGGCGAAGGCGGCGCGCTGTCGCTCCTCGCCCTCCTGGTGAAGAAGATGGGGCGAAACGTGCCGGTGCTCTTCTTCGCCGGCCTGATCGGCGCCGCCCTCTTCATCGGCGATGCGATGATCACGCCTGCCTTGTCGGTCATGTCGGCGCTCGAAGGCCTGAAATTGATCACGCCCGCCTTTGCCGAATATGTCCCGCTTGCGTCGGCGGCGATCATGATCGTTCTCTTTGCCGTCCAGTCGAGGGGAACGGCCGCCGTTTCCAAGCTTTTCGGGCCGATCACGGTGTTGTGGTTTCTGGCCATGGCGGCGGGCGGCCTGATCCATATCGGCGACGACTGGAGGATCCTGGCCGCACTCAATCCCGCCAACGCATTCCTATTCCTCACCCATGCCGGCAGCGTCGGCCTCATCGTGCTCGGCGCCGTTTTTCTGACGGTGACAGGTGCTGAGGCGCTCTATGCCGATCTCGGGCATTTCGGACGCCGCCCGATCCAGATGGCGTGGTTCGTGCTCGTCTTTCCCGCATTGTTGCTGAACTACCTCGGGCAAGGCTCGCTGGTTCTCGCCCATCCCGAAACGGCCGGAAACCCGTTCTTTCTGATGTATCCCGACTGGGCCTTGCCGCCGATGGTTCTCCTGGCGACGATGGCAACGATCATCGCCAGCCAGGCGGTGATAACAGGCGCATTTTCGCTGTCCCGCTCGGCGGTTCACCTCGGCTTCCTGCCGAGGCTCAGGATCAAGTTCACGTCGGAGACCAACACCGGCCAGATCTATGTGCCGGCCGTCAATCTTCTCCTGCTGGTCGGCGTGCTGATGCTGATCTTTTCCTTCGGCGACTCCGAGTCGCTGGCAACGGCCTACGGCATCTCAGTGACGGGAACCATGGTCATCTCGACGATGCTGGTCTTCCAGTTCCTTCGGGTCGTCTGGGGTTACTCCCTCGTGCACGCCGCCGCCTGGCTGCTGCCGCTCTTTACCATCGAAGTCATGTTCCTGGCGGCCAATCTGCTGAAGATCTACGATGGCGGCTGGGTTCCGGTCGCCCTTGCGCTGGCGATCATGATCCTGATGTGGACATGGACCCGAGGCCAGGCCTATCTGAAGAGACTGCGGGCCAACAACGAGATCCCGCTCGATTCCTTCATCAGGTCGATCGAGCGAAAATCGGACCATTCCCCCGTCACCGTTCCTGGAACGGCAGTCTTCCTGACCAGCGTTCCGGACCGGACGCCGAACGTGCTACTTCACAATCTCAAGCACAACCACGTGCTCCACGAACAGAACGTCATCCTGACCGTCTGGACGGAGGACGAACCTTATGTCCCCGATATCAGACGCATCAAGATCAGCCAGCTCTCGCCGCGTTTCGTGCGCCTCGATATCACCTTCGGCTTCATGGATGACCCCGACGTCACCAGGGCATTGGCTCTCTGCCGGGAGGGCGGCTTCAAGTTCGAGATCATGAGGACTTCCTTCTATCTCGGCCGCCGGAACCTCGTCAGGACGCCGAACACCGGGCTGCCCGCCTGGCAGGAGCGCATATTCATGGCGCTGGAAGGCTTGGCGATTGATCCTTCCGATTACTTCAACCTGCCATCCAACCGCGTCGTCGAACTCGGCGAACAGATCGCCATTTAGAGCAGGACGCCACCCGGCGACGGCGTCCGGACCGCGCTTGTTTCAGCCTCATATCGCAATGCGTTGAAGCCGAAGACGCGAGGCGCTGAACCTCACGCCTTCGCCGAGATCGCGCTCAGTTCCTCGAGATCGAGATCCCGTTCCAGCTCCAGCAGCGTCTCGTCGTCGATCTCGCCGGCGCGATGGAGGCGTATGAGTTCCCGACGCCCGATGGCAACCGCTTCGAGAATGACGTCGAAATGCGCATGGAGCACCGGCATGTATTGCTCGGTTTTCTCGGCGTAGTCGATGATCGACGTGGCACGGCGCTGGTAACGCTCCAGCAATTGCGGGTGGATGAGTTTTCCCTCCGCGTCGTAGGCCAGGTTCTGGACGACCCCAACCTGTGCCTGCGCCATGGCGGCTTCGGCCTGGCTCATCGTCAGCCGCGCCCGTTCCGACTCCGGCTCCACCAGCCGCGCCCAGGCGATCACCCGCCCCAATGTCGTGCCCTGGATGAGCACGGTGCCGAGGATCACGGCGAAGGACGTGACGAGAATGAAGTCGCGGCCCGGGAATCCCTCGGGCAAGCTCAGTGCCAAAGCGAGCGTCACCACGCCGCGCACGCCCGCCCAGCTGAGAACCGCAGCGCCGCCGACGCCGAGCGGCCGGGCGCGCGCAAACCCCATGGCGGCACAGAACCTGACGACGAAATCGCAGGCGAAGACCCAGGCAAAACGCGCCAGAACGAGCGCGATGAGGATCGCCAGCATCGGCAGCCCCATCGTCGCGATCACGGTGGTAAAGCCCCCGCCGCGTTCGACGACATCGCGAAGCGACAGTCCGATCAGGATGAAGACCGCCGCCTCCATCAGGAAGATCATCACCGTCCAGAACGAGGTGCCGCGCATGCGCATCGCGGCGGATAGCACGGTGTGCTGGTGCCAACTCATGATCAGACCCGCGGTCACGGTGGCGATGACGCCGGAAACATGCAGTTGCTCTCCGGCGAGATAGGCAATCCAGCCGAGCAGCACCGAGGCTGCGATGATGAGATATTCGTCGCCGAGGAGCCGGACGAGCTTGAACCACGCCGTTCCCACGACGATGCCGACGACGGCGCCGCCGAGCGCCAGCACGAGGAAACTGCCGCCCGCCTCCGCCGCGCTGAAGGCGCCCGTTGCGGCAGCGGCAACGGCGAAACGGAAGAGCACCAGGCCGCTCGCATCGTTGAGGAGGCTCTCGCCTTCCAGCAGAATCTGAAGCCGCCGCGGCAGCCTGACTCGCTGCAGCACGGCACGCGCCGCAACCGCATCCGGCGGCGCAACGATCGCGCCAAGGGCTGCGCAAGCTGCCCAGGGAATCGATGGAAAGATCAGATGGGCGACGACGGCGACGACCGCGCAGGTGAAGAACACCGCGCCGACGGCAAGCGAGGCGATGCCGATCACATGCCGCCGCAACCGCGCCACAGCAATGGACCAGGCGCCGTCCATCAACAACGGCGGCAGGAAGATGACGAGCACCAGCTCCGGATCGACTGATATCGCCGGCAACCCCGGTACAAAGGCCAGCAATGCGCCCCCAGTCAGCAGCGCGACGGACGGCGGCAGTCCGAGCCGGTGGGCGGCATAGTGCAGCGCGATGATCGCCAGAAACATCGCGATGACGAGCTCGAATAAGTGGGTTGGTTCCATGTGCCTCTGCCCCGGCTCAGCAACGAATTTCGGATACCTTCTGCATAATTCAAATCTGGAGTCGTTTCAAAGAATTGCACAACAATTCAAAGCGTTACCCTGCATTTTCGCGACGAATCCCAGTGGACGGCTTAGAGCAACCCGTCCGTGTGCTAGCATCGGCAGAATACGCTTTCTCGTCAATGCGCCGGACGGAATCGCCGCTTCGGGACCGCAGCCTACTGTCTCGGCAGACATCTGACGCCGATGATCGCGTTGCCATCGATCATTGCCTGGATTTAATTGGAGTTTCCTGCGCATCCTCCTTAAATCCTGCGTCTTCAGGAAAGGAAATAGATGAAAAGACGGACCCTTGTGCTTGGAGGTACGGCCATTGTCGCATCATTCGTGGCTGCGGCGGCAATCTGGCCACGGCGGCATATCACTGTTGCCGCCCGGACATTCGACTGGAGGGGAACCGATTTCGTAAACGGCGGCACAAAGTCGATCGCCTTGGAAAAGCTGCCCGAGCCGCTCTTCCGCAGCCGTCCGAACTGCGTCGTCACCGTCGCCCAGACCCTTGGCCCCTGTCATGTCAACAATGTCCCGACCCGTCAGGACGTTTCGGAAGGAAAGGCCGGGCTGCCTTTGCGGTTGGCCATTAGGATCGTCCATGCCGCCGATTGCCGGCCGATCGAAAATGCCGATATCGAAATCTGGCATACCGATCAACGCGGCATCTATTCCGGCCGCGAGGCTGCGGAGATGTGTACCTTCGGCGATGTCGAGGCGATCAGCGGTCTTGCCTTCCGCGGCCGCCAGCTGACGGATGCCAAGGGGCAGGCAAGCTTCCTGACGGCCTATCCCGGATGGTACAAGGGCCGCACGCCGCATGTTCATTGCCGCATCCTTGTCGACGGCAAGGAGCTTCTCGTCAGCCAGATCTATTTCGACGATGCGCTGAGCGACATCATCTATGGCGAGCATCCTGATTATCTCGGGCGCCCTGCCCGCGATACGCGCAACGACGAAGACGGTATCATTCCAGAGGATGCGGCCGATCACATGTTCGATTTCGAAAAGCTCGATGGCGGCGTGCTGTCCGCCACCATCACGATCGGTCTCTCTGCCTGAGAGGGAGCAGCGGGATTTTCGCACCCTCGACCACGACGACCTCCGGCCGTGGAATCCGGCACGAGGAAAAGGTCAAGTTCGGCATGTCGGTCGGAGAACACTGCCTATATGCCCGCATACCATTCATAACCGCGATCCTCCCAGAAGCCGCCATTGCCGCCGTAAAGCTGGCTGAGATCGGCGACGGCTTCGATGCCGGTCAGGTACTTTGCCTGCTTGTAGCCGAGCTGGCGTTCGACTCGGAGCCGGAGCGGCGCACCATGGGCGACTTCGAGATCGCGGCCGTTCATGGTATGGGCAAGGATCGTCTGGGGGTGGAACGCATCGATCAGATCAATGCTCTCATAATACCAGCCGCTGCCGTCGAGCGTCTTTTCGTATTCGTCGGCGCAGTGGAAAACAATGTAGCGGGCTTCGGGTTTCAGACCGGCCGCTTGCAGCAGCGCTCCGAGCGGCACGCCAGTCCATTTGCCGATCGCGCTCCAGCCTTCGACGCAGTCATGTCTGGTGATCTGCGTGCGGGCCGGCAGGGCTTTCAGATCCGCCAGCGACAGCTGCATCGGCCTGTCGACCAACCCGCCGACCTCGAGCTTCCAGCTTGAAAACCGCTGGTTCATCCAGTCGATATAGCGGGCATTATCCGGCATGCTCGTGCCGTTGGCCCGGAAGGTCGGCGAGATATCGGCTTCCGTGAATTCGCGGGCGAGCGCGTCGTCGCCGAGCAAGAAGCGTTGCGTCTTCATGCTGAAGCCTTCGGCGATCTTAAGCACCGATTTCGTTCGATCGTTTTCGACGAGGGCATCGCAGCCGGCGAGCCCCAGCGCCGATGCCGTCATCGTCGCGCCGATCAGGAAGCGACGTCTGGTGATGATGCGGCTCATGACTTTCCTCCCTGCCCGATGTCGTAATAACCGGTGACCATCGAGCGCAGGTTGTTGAACACGCCCGAAACCAGCACCATCGCCACATGCACGGCGACGAAGGCGACGAGCGAGAAGGCGGTCAGGAAATGCAGTGTGCGGGCCGATTGCCGGCCGCCGAACAGATCGAGCAGCCAGGGGGCGACCGCGTCGAAGCCCGGCGACATGGTAAGCCCTGTCCCGATCATCAGCGGCAGCAGCACGAAGATCACGGCGACATAGGCGAGTTTCTGCAGCGTATTATAGTGGCGGGCCTCAGGCCCTTTGGGAAAGCGCAGCCGGGCATGATTGACGATCTCATGGCCGAGATGCGAAGGCTTCAGCTCTTCGGCCGCCGGCAGCAGATCGCGGCGGAAATGCCGGCTGACAAAACCATAAGCGAGATAGATGAAGCCGTTGATGACGAACAGCCAGGCAAAGAAGAAATGCCAGCGCCGGCCCGATGCCAGATCCTGATAGCTCGGCAAGGTCAGCCAGTTTGGAAAACCGCGCACCGCAGCCTCGCCGTCGACATTCGAAACCCCGAGAACGCCCGTCGTGTCGAAGCTCAATCCGCCCAAGTGCGTGACACCCTTCAGCACATCGCCTTCCTGTTCCGCCTCCATGGAGATGAAGGACGGATCGTCGTCAGCGCCATACTGGCCCCAATAGAGCGCCGGATGGGCGTTGAATATCTGCAGGCCGCTATACAGCAGCACCGTCATGCACAGCACATTCACCCAGTGCGACAGGCGCACCAGCAGGTCATGGCGGTAGAAGAGCATGCGTCCGCTCGCCATGCCGGCATCGGTCGTGGCCATTGTAGTTCCTCCGGATCGACATGAAAGGTCTTCGCGAGAAAGGACGCGGCCGCCGATGATAAAGTTTCAGCGGCCGCGGCTAAACTTACTTCATCGCGTCGCAGGCCTTCATCATCGTGTCTTTCTTCATCGTGTCCTTCTCCATGCCGGCATTGTGCATGCAATCGGCCTTGGTGCTGCCGGTCGCCATTGCGTCCTTCGACATTACATCCTTGGACATCGCGTCCTTCGACATCGCGTCGGTCTTCATGCTGTCTTTCTTCATGGCATCGCTGCTCTGGGCGCTGGCGGCGCCGGCAAGCGACAGGCCGATGACGAAGGTGCAGGCGGCAAGGCTGGAAAGGATCTTGGTCATGAGGGTCTCCTCGGATCGATTGACATGTCCGCCGGCACCCGCCGACGGCTCACAGTCCTGAATTCGAACCCCTTGCGAAGACGGTTACAGCCTCACGCTTATGTGATAGCGCTACAGCGTCCTTTGCGCGACTTTTCGAGACGCGCAAAGGACGCTGTACACTTTGAATTGCCACCGGAAGATTTTTGAACCCGCCTGTAACCAAAGCTTCATCCACCCGAATGATATTGCAGACGACATGACGAGCACCCATTCGGAACAAGCACTGAAGATGCTGATGCTTCTTTCCCTCGACGGGGACGAGGCTGCCTATCGGCGTCTGCTCGTGACGTTGCGAACCCTGCTCGTCGGTTATTACGGCGGGCGGATCGGCGCGACGGCGAAATCCGACACGGAAGATCTCGTGCAGGAGACGTTGCTGGCGCTGCATTCGCGCCGGGCGACCTATGACAGGGAGCGGCCGTTCACCGCGTGGTTCTTCTCGATTGCCCGCTACAAGCTGATCGACCACCACCGAAAGCATGGCGGCCGGTACAGGGCGGAAATGGAGCTGGACGAGGAGATCGAAGACGACTTCAGGGAGGATGCGATTGCAGCGCGCATGGATGTCGAACGGCTGTTGAACGGCCTGCCGCAGCACCAGCAGGAGTTGATCCGGCAGGTCAAGCTCGAGGGGCAGTCGGTGGCCGATACGGCAAGCCGCACCGGACAGTCGGAATCGGCGGTCAAGGTCGGCGTTCACAGGGGCATCAAGGCGCTGGCGGCAAGATTGCGAGGTGGAATGTGAGAGAGACTGAGGACGTGATCGACAGCCTTGTCCGGGATCTGAAGCCGGTGCCGAGACATGCGCTCGAACGCCGCTTCGCGCTCGCCATCCTGCCTGCTCTGGCAGTCTCGCTGCTGCTGATGCTTATCGTCGTCGGCCTTCGCACCGATATGGCGCAGGCGCTGATGCTGCCGGTCTTCTGGATCAAGTCCGCCTACAATGCCCTGCTCGCAATCGCCGCCTTCGCAGCCGTTTACCGGCTGTCCCGGCCGGATGGCTCGGAAGGCCGCTTTTTCGGAATTGCCGCGGCCATCATACTCGCCCTCGCCGTCATGGCGGTCATCCAGCTCGCTTTGTCGCCGGCCGCAAGCTATCCCGTGCTGGTGCTCGGCTCCTCCGCCCTGCATTGCCCGCTGCTGATCTTTGCCTTTGCCATGCCGATCCTGATCGCAAATACCTGGGTTCTCCGTGGCGGCGCCCCGAGCAACCTCGGCATCACAGGCTTCATCGCCGGCATTGCCGCCGGCGCATCCGGCGCCTGGGTCTATTCCTGGTTTTGCACGGAAAACGGCCTGCCCTTCGTCACCCTCTGGTATTCGCTCGGCATCCTCTTGACCGGTGCAATCGGCGCGCTGCTCGGGCCCCGCCTCCTGCGCTGGTAGCACCGGCTGTCGGATTGCAGTGCCAATTGTCCCGCAATGCCGAGCTCGGTCGAAGACGCGCAGCACTGCGACGCAAATCCTTCATCCGGTATGAAACCAGATGCAGGATTCCTGCGTACTACTCAGGGGTTGGGTCTTGCGTACCCCCTGAATGGGAAAACACAGGCAGCGAGGAATGACGGCATGGTCAGGAAAGAAGGCGTAGCCCATATCACCCGGCAAGCCGCGGAACAGGGGCTGGCGAGGCTGATGATGAGGCTGCCTGCGACGCGGGCAACGATCAGAACAGCCGCGGCGAGCCAGCCCCATTTTTACGAAATATGCGGCGCCTACGGCGAAGCCTGCGCCGTCCTCGATCGCATGCGCCGGGATAGATCGGCCGATTCCGCAATCATCACCGAATACGAGATCATCTGCGCGGAAATCGAAGTCGACGTCATCAGGATCCTGCTCGGCGATCAATGAGACTTCGCAAATGTTGGGCGGGCTGCCGCCGCGATGATGCAACGCCAATTGCTGCCGGCATCCCTATCAGCTCAGCAAGTCATTCACATGGATGGAGACGCTCAAAGTATCCGTGTCGAAATGCAGCGAAGTCCCATCGGAGATCTTGTAGTGGAAGGTGTCGCTCACATCTCCGCTGAGCCCGGCGAGCTTCGCCGCATCGGCCGTATAGGTGTAATCGCCATCACTATCGACATGGATGGTGCCGTATTGGCCGGTCAGCGTCAGGCCGTTCTTGCCAACGATCTCGCCGTCGAAGCGGCGAAGCAGCAGGGTGCCATTGGCAGAGCTGTCGTTTTCGAGGAGATTGCCATAATGGGCGGCGTCCAGGTCGGACGAGATTTTCAGGCTGTCATGGGTTGCGACAAGCGCAGGCGCCGTGTCCGTGTGCGTCACATCGCCGACCGCGTGACTATCGCTGCTCGCAAGCATCGTCGCCTGGGCCTCGTCGAGCGTCGTGTTGTTGCTGACGGGAAAGGTGTTCGCGGCGATGATGGTGGGAGATATGCTGTAGGGCGTGACATCGCTGGCGATGACATTGTCGTGGAAGGAGCCCGATGCCGGCCTGTCGACCTTCAGCGCCGCTGAGGACAGGTCATCGAAAACGTTGCCGTAGATATTGATATCTTCGCGAACGTAACTGGTCGTCCCGGCGGCACTGATCACCACGCCCCATACGCCATCATGGATGTAATTGCCCGATATATCGTAGTCCCGCGTATCGCCCTGGTCGCCGAGACCGACGGCATAGGACCAGCTGTAGCCGCCATAGCCTGAAATATCGTTGTCGTGAATAGCGACGTTGGTGCCGGCTTGCGCGCCGATCCCGAAGCCGCCACCGACAATCGCGTTGTCCTCGACCAGGGCATTTACGGGCCGAACGAGCGCGATGACGCCCTTCGGCGTAGCTGCGCCCGTCTGGTCGAGGTAGTTGCCGCTGATCAGGATATTGCTGCTGTCGTTCATCTGGACGGCATCTGCCGCAGTGCCGTGGGCGTTGGTGACGGTGTTGTTGAGAAAATTGACGCCGTTGACTTTTTCGATCCAGACGCCGTCGCCGTTCACGTCGTTGATCGTGCTGTTTTCGATGGTGATGTTCGAGCCGGTCCGGAAGGTGATCGAACCGGCCTTGCCTGCCAAGCCGGTATGATCGACCTCGACATTGCGCACGGTCCAGTTCGAAACATAGCCGCCATAGATGGCCGCGCCGCCGGTATCCGATATCTTGATATTCTCGATGACGATGTTCGATGCATAAAGGCTGTGAATACCGTCGCCGGGGCTATGGATGACTGGCGCATCGCCGACACCGTAGCTGCCGATGGTGATCGGGGCACTCACTGTGCCGGAATATTTCAGGTCGAGCTGGTCGTTGAATACGCTTCCGGCGGCGAGCAGCACGCTGTCGCCCGGCTGCAGCTTCAAGTTTTCCACCGCCCAGAACGACGAAAACGGCGTGGCCTCGCTCGTTCCGCTGTTGCCATTGGAGCCTGTCGCCGGATTCACATAATAGATTGTCATATCGCCTTGTTCTCGAATTGCCGCGCAGCCGTCTGAATCGGCTGCGACGCGTGGATCGGATGCGGTCGGGGCTAAAGGCCATGGCCTTCGATATTGCCTTCACGACGGTCGGCAGACCCTGTGGGCCTGCCTTGGTCCCGAGAACGCCTGGCGGAGGCGATATACTGGAGATGACAACTTATACGAAAACAATCTACTAAATAACGACCAAAAGGTGAATGAATGGTAATCGTCCGCCTCGGCGACGTATGGTCGCAGGAGGTGAGACGTCCTGTTTCAGGTCAGTCGCAAGCCGGAAAGGTTGAGGCCGTATTGCAGCCCCTTACCCTCACCCGGCGGCAGCCGGATGAGGAACTCTGCGGAGCCATGTGGTGGCGAGAGCAACGCTTCCCCGGGGAGCCACGCCTCCCCGGACGGAACGCCTCCCGGCGTAGCGCCGCTCCCGGCACCCTCACCTCAGCTTAGCAAGCCATCCAAATGGATGAAGACGGTCAGCGTATCCCCATCGCTATGATGCGAGCTTCCATCATTGATCCCGTAGCTGAAGGACTCGCTCACATGTCCGCTATGGTCAGGGAGCTTCGTTTCATCGAGCGTGTAGGCATAGTTGCCTTCTCTGTCCACGTGGATGTCGCCGTATTCCCCGGTCAGCGTCAGGCCGTGCTTGCCGACAGTTTCATCCCCGAAGCGCCGAAGCACCAGGGTGTCATTGTCCGAGCTGTCGTTTTCGAGGAGATTGCCATGATGGGCAGCGCCCGTATCAGTCAGGATCTTCAAATTGTCATGGACAGCGACAACCGCCGGATCCACGGCCGCCTCCGTCGCTGCGGCAGTCTTGGCAACCGGGCTCGCGAGCGCCGTCTCGACATTGGCAACCGTATGGTTGTTGCTGACGGAGAAGGTGTGGGCGTCGACGATATCAGGCGATATGCTGGTGGCCTTGACGCCGCTCTCGATGGTGTTGTTGGAAAAGGAGCCGGATGCCAGCCTGTCCACCTTCAACGCTGCCTGTGAGAGGTCGTCGAAGACATTGTCGTGGACCTTGATATTCGTGCGGTCATAGCTCGGGCTGCCGGCAGCGGAGATGACCACGCCCCAGGCGCCGTCATGGATGTGGTTGCCCGCGATATCGTAGTCTCTCGTATCGCCCGTGTCGCCGAGACCGACGGCAAAGGACCAGCTGTAGCCGTGAAAACCCGATATGTCGTTGTCGCGGATGGCAACATTCTTGCCGGCCTGCGCGCTGATGCCAAAGCTGCCGCCGGTGAGCGTATTATCCTCGACCACGGCATTCACCGGCCTGACGAGCGCGATGACGCCCTTCGGACTATCGGCATGTGTCTGGTCGAGATGATTGCCGCGGATCAGAATGTTGCTGCTGTCGTTCATCTGCACGGCATCGGCCGTCGCGCCATGGGCGTTGGTGACGGTATTGTTGAGAAGCTTGATGCCGGTGACCTTTTCGATCCAGAAGCCGTCGCCTCTGACGTCCGATATCTTGCTGTCTTCGATCGTGACGTTCTTGCTGCTCCGGAAGGTGACGGCGCCTGCGTTTTCGGACAATCCCGTCTTGGCGATCTCGACGTCGCGGACCGTCCAGTTCGTGACACTGCCGCCATAGATGCCCGCACCTGCTGTATTCGTTATCTTCAGGTTCTCGATGACGATGTTCGAGGCATAGAGACTGTGGATGCCGTCGCCGCTGCTGTGGATGACGGGCGCAGCCCCCGTCCCGTAACTGCCGATCTTGATCGGCGCACTCTCGCTGCCGGAATATTTGATATCGAACTGCTCGTTGAACACGCTCCCCTTGGCAAGAAGCACGCTGTCGCCGGGTTTCAGTTTTAAGGATTCCACTTTGGACAAAGTCGCAAAAGCCGAGTTCTGGCCCGTTCCACCGTTGCGGTCGGAGCCAGTCGCTGAGTTCACATAGTAGACTGTCATATCGCCATGTTGCCCTGTTCGTCGGATCGCTAATGTCGCCGCCGGGATCGCCCAGAATCGGCCGATCGGATGCGGCGGAGGGCAACCGGCCACGGCAAGAAGGCGATAAGATGTTGTCAATGGGGCAGCGGGCGGGTTCGCGCGCCTCATTCCACAGGCAATTGCCTGGTGTGACGAAAGTTACAACTTGGGCCGAGAAATCGGCGACTTCGAGGTGAATAAATCGCAGCGTGTTTGCGCGAGGTGCACGTCGCCTTCGGTCTGTACGCCATATGATTCTTGCCTTCGCTTGCGCTCAAGACGTGAGGAGCGCCAGCGACGAACGCCTTGAGCGTAAGCGAAAGGCGCACTCCAAGGTGAAACCCTAGCCCCCTCGCCCTCAAAGCCGAGGTCAGCGGCAACCATGTCGCAGCGATGGGGAGACCTCAGGCCCTACAGCGCCGCGCGTCTTTTCAGACGCGCAAAGGACGCTGTAGCACTTTGAATTGCTGCATAATTTTATCCTTAAATCGATTCCGATTTAAGGAATTATGCAGTAGCCGCTTCGGCCTTGATCTTCGGCTTCAGCAGGATGATGAGAAGCAAGCCGGCGATGATGAGTGCCGCGCCTTCGAGGTGATAGCGTTGCAACTGCTCGCCGAGGATCAGATAGGCGAGCACGGCGATGAAGATGGTCTGAATGTAAAGGAGGACGCCGGCCCGAGCCGCTCCCAGTGCCTCGATGCTACGATTGAAGAGATAGTACATGACCGCCCCGCCAGGGATCGCAACATAGGCGAGCGCGATGAGCCCGCTGCCGTTGAGCGTCGAGCGCTCGTCTGAGAATAGCTCGAACAGGTAGAAGGGCAGCGCCGTCAGCACCGCCGCGCCGAGCAGCAGCACCAGGAGCGCAAGGCGATTCATATCGAATTTCGCGCGGCGGAGCAGGACGGTATAGAGGCTGAAACAGAACGCGCCAGCGACGATCCACAGTTCACCCGGGTTGAAGTCGAGCCGCATCAGCGCGGCCGGACTGCCCTTGATGATGATGACCACGATCCCGAGAAAGGCCAAGATCGATCCGATCACCTGCCAGCGTCCCATCGGCTCGGCTAGCATCAAACGGGCAAGGATCATGGTGATGATCGGGATCAGGGCGATGATGATGCCGGCAGTGGTGGCATCGGCATGTTCGAGACCGACGAAAATCATGCCTTGGCAGATCGCCAGTCCCACACCGCCAATCGCAAGCAGTTCGAGGGCGCGAGCCCGCACCAGCGCGACCATGTCGCCGAAATGCCAGCGCACGATCGGCATCAGGATCGCGAAGGCGATCAGAACGCGCCAGAAGCAGAGCGCCCAGGGCGGCATCTCCGAAGAAACCCATTTCGCTGCTATATAGACGCCTGCCGACAGCAGCCAGCAGAGAACACCCACGGAATAGGCGGCGGCAAGCGAATTGCCTGGCGCCTGCTCCGTCCCGACCGTGTCGCGATGGACCGCCAAGACATTCATTGCCATGGCTCAGTTATGCCACAGTTTCCGTGGGCTGCACAGATGAGGCGGCGGCGCTCCGCCTGTAGCGGATGTCCCTTCGGGCCGATCAGGACGGTCGCCGCGATGATGTGACCCGTCCGGAAGGTTTAGACAGCCAGCCTCTACCCCCTCGCCCGCAAAGCCGAGGTCAGCGGCAACCGTGTCGCCGCCAGCGCTGGCAACGCTCCGCCGATGATGCCGATGGCAAGCCCCAGCAGCCCGGCGGTGAGCGCGACGTCGGTGGTGACGTCGAGTTGGAAGGCCATCTTGGTGTTGTTGGTGCCCATCGTGCTGGCCTGCCAGCCGTTGAAGGCGAGCCGGGAGGCGAGGATGCCGAGGGCGGCGCCTGATATCGAGAGAGCCACGGCCTCGACCCAGGTCGCAGCAAATGCCGGCAGGCGGCCGAACCCAAGCAGGCGCAGCGTTGAGATTTCGACGGTGCGGTCGGAGACCGAGCTCATCATAGTATTCAAAGCGCCAGCGGTGGCGCCGACCGCCATCAGCAGCGCCAGCGGCCAGCCGAACAGGCGGATGAGGCTCGCGGTGCGCTCAGATTGCGCGGCATAAAGATCGGCCTCGGAGACGGCGGTGAGCGGCGTACCGGGAAATGCGGAAAGATGCTCCTGCAGCACCGGCAATCCGCCTGCCCCCGCAAGCCGCACGCGCAGGCTCTGCACCTGTCCCTGCCGGTCGAAGGCCGATTGCACCGCCTCCAGATCCGCCCAGATCTCGGATTCGAAGGCGCTGCCGCCGGAGGTGAAATGCCCGACGACCGTCCAGTCGACCGCGCCGAGTCGCACCTTGTCGCCGACGGCGAAGCCGGAGAATTCATCGGCGATGCGTGCGCCGACGACGATTTCGCGCGCGCCCGGCGAAAACAGCCGCCCTTGGGAGAGCACCGCACGGTCGCGTAAAGCAGAGCCGGCCAGATCCATGCCTCGCAGCGACAGCGTCTGCTCTGCGCCGTCGCGGGCCCTCACGACATCGACGGGAACGACGATCTCGCGCGACAGCGCCAATCCGCCGGCGGGCGCCAGCCCGCCCGCGGCATTCCGCGCCACGCCGATCCCGCCGGTTGCGGCGGTCAGGCTGCGGATCGCTTCGGCCGGCACATCCGAGCCGGTCTCCTGGTTGGTGCCGCCGCCGAGAATGACGGCGATGCCGGTCGAACCCGCGCCTTGAAGGGCTGCCTCAAAGCCCCTGGCCATGGCGAGAAAACCCGCAAGCACCGCCACCACGAGCGCCACCGAGAGTACCATCGACAGCGAGATCCACACCCGCCGCGGCAGGCTGCCGAGATTGACTCTGATCATGAGAAAGATCTGCTTGAGTGCTGATGACATTGGACTATCTCGATCTGAAGGCGTTGACGATGGGCAGGCGCATGGCATTGGCGGCAGGCAGCAATCCAGTCAGGAGGCCGAGACCGGCGATGATGGCGACGGATTTCAGCAGCACGGGCGAGGTGAAGGCGAGGCCGAATTCCGGCCCGGCAAACAGCGTCGCGAGCTTGGCGAGAACGAGCCCGTCCGCCCCGCCGACGGCGAAGACGAACAGTGTCTCGCCGAGGATCAACGCAATGATCCGCCCCCTGGAAAAGCCGAACACCCTCATGACGCCGATCTCGAAGCTTCGCTCCCTCACGGCAAAGAGCATGGTGTTGACCACGATCATCAGGATCGTCACGAAGGCGGCGCCGACGACGAGGCTGACGATCAGGCCGATATCGGCGAACTGCCGCAAGAAAGCCTCGAGGAACTGCTTTTCCGATTGAGTGCGGGTCGGTGCCGCCGAATTGGCAAACAGCGCGTCGATCCTTGCCGCCAGCACGCCGGATGAAACGCCCGGTCGCAGGCGCACCACGAAGCCATCGACCGTATCCTTTCCGCGGGCGCGCGCCTCATTGATGGCATCATAGCGGGCGATCATGAAATAGGTGTCGGTGCTGGCATCGGCACCTTCGAAGATGCCTGCGATCTCGAAGCTCCAATCGCGGCTGCCGCCTTCCCTCGTCACCTGGCTGGTGACGCCGATCCGCTGGCCGACCGACCACCCCTGTGCCTCGGCGAGCGCCCGCCCGACCAACACCCGGTCGCGGCTCTCTTCCAGTGCAGCGATCAGCTGCGGCGTCAGCCCGAGCTCGTCGCCATTGGCCGCGGCGATCAATCGTGGATCGACCGCGCTCGTCATCACGACATTCTTCTCGACATCGACGAAGCCCCGCATGCGCGTCATATAGGCGACGGCGGCAACATCGCTATCGGCGGCAATCCGGTTGAGATAGGCAAGCGGCAGCGGCTGCGCCCGCCCCGATCTGTTGAAGACGCCGAGCAGCGTATCGCTCGCCCCGGCCGCCCCTTGCGAGCCGCTGAGGAAGCTCGCCGTCAGCCCATAGATCAGGAAGGCGACGCCGACCGAGAACATCAGAAGCGTGGCCCTGAGCGGCTTGCGCCAGGCATTGCGGCGCATCAGCTGGAAGAAGGTCATTGGGCCAACCTTTCCTGCTCGACGAATTCGCCCTTGTTGAGATGCAGCGTGCGCCGGGCAAAGGAAGCCGCCTCGGGATCATGCGTCACCATAATGATGGTCTTCCGCAGTTCTTGATTAAGAAAGCCGAGCATCTCCATGATATCGTTTGCAGACTTCCGGTCGAGATCGCCGGTCGGTTCGTCGCAGAGCAAGAGATCCGGATCGCTGACGATGGCGCGCGCAATGCCGACACGCTGCTGCTGCCCGCCGGACATGCTGGATGGAAACTGCCGCTGCCGCCCCGAGAGCCCGACCAGGTCCATCACCGTCTCGACGCGCGCCCGCCGCTCCTTCCGCTTGAGCGGCTTCAATAGCAGCGGCAGCTCGATATTCTCGCCCGCATTCAGCATCGGCAGCAGATTGTAGAACTGGAAGATAATGCCCATGCTGTGTGCCCGCCAGGCGGCTCTGGCGCCTTCGCCCATCTGCTCGAGATGGCTGCGGCCGATCCTGATCTCCCCTCCGTCGGGGCTATCGATGCCGCCGAGCATGTTGAGCAGTGTAGATTTCCCCGAGCCCGACGGGCCCATGACGGCTACGAAATCGCCGCGGGCTATGGAAAGGTCGAGTCCGGAAAAGATCGGGATCGTCTCCGCGCCAATCTTGAATGCCTTCCTGACGCCGCGAAGCGCGATATAGGGTTCTTGAGTGTCGGTCATCGCTCTGCTCGTTGCTGATGGTCTCTGGTATCCCCGGCCTGCGGCCGAAAGGTCGTAGGTCCGCCCGTCTGTGCGCCGGTGCCCGGGGGATGAGAGGCTGTGGGAACAGAGGTTGCGGCCTCACCCACCACAAGGCGGATGCGCGCGGCCATGGCGGGGCGCATGTCTGGCGGCGGCGAGGAGAGTGACAGGCGAAGCGTCACCGTCCCCTTCTCGCGCGAAATCATCGGAGCGATCTTCGATACTTCCACCGCAAAGGGCCGGTCGGGAAAGCCGTCGAGCACCGCCTCGCCACGCAACCCTGGCCGCATCAACGCGATATTCGCCTCGGCCACATCGGCATCGATGACCATGTTCGCCATGTCGGCAATCGCAAGCAGGCTTTCATTCTCCCGGACGCTGTCCTCGCGCGACAGCACGGTGTCGCCGACATGCGCGGTAAGCCGCGTTACTGTGCCTGATATCGGCGCCCGGACGGTCAGCGCCTCCACCTGCTCGCGCGCCCTGTCGATATCGAGATCCGCCTTGGCTACATCCTGCCGTGCCTGCAGGGCAGCATTTTCGGCAGTGTCGAACGCGGTCTTCGCCTCCTCCAGCACCTGCGCCGACATCGCATCGCGCCCGGCCAGCCGCTCGATCCGCGTGAGCGAAGACCGCGCCTGCGAGAGATCAATACTCTTTGCCGCCAGCGCCAGCTCCGCCGACCGCCCGGCAATCTCGGCGCCCTCAAGCGCAAAGCGCGCACCGGCATCATCGAGCCGCACCAGAACCTGCCCCACCGACACCCGGTCGCCGGCCTCAACGTCAACAGTGACGATCCGCCCCTCATATTTGGAGAAGACGGTGGCGATGTCGGCGACGACGACATAACCGGAGCCAGTCACCTCACGGGGCGACAAGGCCCGTGCCGATGGCGTATTAGCAGGCAAAACCCGTGTCGGCTCGATGGCGGCGCCGCTCTCGGCCGGCACCTCCGCTCCACCAACGGATAGCACCGTCCCATCCTTGCCCGCGAAACCTGCCAGCACCGTCTCAATGCGCTGAAGCCTATCGGGTCGATAAAGAAACACTGCCGCTAGCGATGCCATTGCCGCAAGGGCAAGCATTGCTACAGGGATCACGCGCCGCCGGGCCTGACGGTTCGGCGGTTCTGTCTTGAAGGCCGCGGGCTCGATCGAAAGCGATTTCAGCTTGGCGACAAGGTTACGGTCATGTTCGGTTGTCGTGTTCATGCCGCAAGCATCGCCGATCCGGCCGGAACTGCGACCTCGAACACGTTCCAGACAGTCCTCGATCGCGATTGTGTACGTGGTAACGGCAATTGTCGGCGGCTGAGGCTTGCTCCCTTCTTCTCCGGGAGTCCGTGGGACGGGTCGAGCCTCCCTGTCGGTGGAGGGTCGGATGAGCGGGCCACACGGCACGCCCTTTATTGCCCTCGCTTACGCTCCGAGCATTCGCAGTTCCACTGCTCACCTCTTCATTCGCCTGCCAGCGCCTCTTCCCGCTGGGAGAAGATATGTGTGTGGCAGCGACCTCCTATCTCATCCCCCGGCGCAGGGCTGGCGCGGCACGTCGTTCATAATTGCGGAATTGTACGGCGATGACCATCCAGACGAATGGGATTTCGGCATTCGAAAACGTTAGTGCCTACGAGCCAAAGATACAAATATGTATGACGCTTATTCATCGATCGCGAATTTTGCACCCGCAATGTTCATGCTAGGAAATCCACACATCAGGGCGCCGGCAGCGCGGCGACAATTGTCATGAAGGAACAGGACCGATGAACCAGGCAGCGAACATCATTTCTCCTTCCGCAGGATCAGTGACCGGCGGCGTCCGTGAGGTGCTGCGGCTCGAGGCTTTCGCGATCATGGCGGCCGCGACAACGGCCTATTTCGTCTCCGGCGGCAACCCCTGGCTCTATGCCATTCTGTTCTTCACGCCGGATCTCAGCTTCGCGGCCTATGCTCTCAATGCCCGGCTGGGAGCGATCGTCTACAATATGGTTCACAGCTACATCTCGGCCATACTGCTCGCCGGCGCGAGCTGGCTGCTGGGCATCGACCTGCTCTGGCAGATCGCCCTCATTCTGGCGGCTCATGCCGGCTTTGACCGAAGCCTGGGTTATGGATTGAAATACGCATCCGCCTTCAGCCACACCCATCTGGGCGTTATAGGCAAGCGAACCTGACGAGGACCAAAGCCCCGTCGGGCCTGCTCCTCACCGCTCTGCCTTCTTCTCCCGCCAGGCAACCGGCGTCATATCCGTCACGCGGCGAAACTCGCGGTTAAAGTTGGATTTGGTCTGGAAGCCGACCTCGAACATCACCTCGGTCACCGATTTCTGGGTCACGGCAAGCAGCCGGCAGGCCTCGCCGATCCTGTAGTCATTGACATATTGCGAGACGTTCTTGTCCATCGCCCGGTTGATCGCCGTCGAGATCTGGCGGGCGGGAATGCCGGCCTTGCGGGCCAGCCGGTCGAGATTGAGATTGGCGTCGCGATAGAGTTTCCTCGCGTCCATCAATGCATCGACCATGGCGATCGTCTCCTTATCCTCCGTCGTTTCGGGCTTCAGCGCCGCCTCCGCCGTCTCGGCGGGCGCCCGGCTTCGGCTGGCGGCGGCTGCCGCGATGCCGAGGATGACGAGGACGGCGAGGTTGCTCACGCTGATCAGCGTCAGCGCATGCTCGCCATGCGCCCAAGTGAAGTCGAGAAACACGAAGATATCGACCGAGGCCGACAGGCATAGCGCCGCCGCCGCGAAGATGATTGCCCGATAGGCCGGCACCGCTCCCTCGAAGGGCGCAAGCCGAAGCGCATCCGCGCCCGGCCGCATCAGAAGCAGGATCGCCAGGGCATAACCGACGAAAACAAGCACCAGCGCGAGATCGATCACATCCCGCCAGACCACCATCAACAAGAGGATGACGGCGGCGGGCACGGCATGCAGCGTAATCCGCGCCGGCAGCGACCGCCGGCTCGTCCTCACCAGACTGGAAACCCCGGCATAGGCAAGCGGCGGCACCATCGCCGCGGTGACCGGCGCGATCACGCTCACCGCCTGCACCCCGTAGCCCCAACGCAGGCCGGAGAGGACGGATTGCAGCACTGCAAGCAGGATCAGTGCCAGAAACGACCGGTTGGGCTGCGCCTCCTCGTCGCGCCTGAGAACGGTGACGAAGAGGATGAGCAGCAGAAGAGCAACGACGAAGGGAAGCGGAATGAACAGCATGGCCTGCAGGATCGGAGTGGCAAACAGATGGCCATCATTGCCGAGATCCTCCGCCGGCGCGACCTTCATCATGTTTTAGGACGTGTTTTAGGCTGGGATTTTTTGTGAACTGCATACCGTGATACCTCGCCCGGCCCTTCGGGTCGCCGGCCACAAGTCTCAATCCGCCGTTCAGGTGGGTATGGTTGTTTTCCAGCCAACCCGACAGGCTGTCGAGATCGGCGACATCGCAAGTCCGGGTGATCAGCGCGGGCACGACCGTCTGCGCCGTGTCTTTCGGAAAGTTGCTCTACGAGGACCGGCCTAGCCGAGAGCGCTTTGCGCGGCGCAAATCCGATCGACCAAAGTATCGAGATCGCCCTTTGGCGGGCGGTTCTTGGTCAGGCGCTGCTTGAGATGCATGATCGGCTCCGCCAGAATTTCCTCGAGGCTCTCGGCGCAGGTGAAGTCGCCCGCCACGCTTTTGACCTTTGAATTGTCAAAGATCGCCGACCATGCCTTGTCGCCCCGCAGCGGGCCAACCCACTCCGGATTGTAGCGGACAAGGGTGTCCGTCGGCACGTGTACGATCCTGGCCTCGACATCAAGCAATCTGGCGATCGCCGTTTGAATATCGTTCCAGATGTGGGCGCGGTCGGAGGTGATGTGGAAGATCTCGTTCAACGCCGCCGGCCTGCCGAAAAGCCCGACAAAGGGCACCGCGAAATCAACCGAGCGCGTCAGCGTCCAGGGCGTATGGCCATCGCCCGCCACAATGGTGGGCTCGCCATCCAGCATGCGTCTCGCCATGACATCGCTGTCGCCCATCATGATCGGCAGGCCCGTGCGAACGGTGTGACTGGGACGAACGATGGTCCAGGCGAGATTCTGGGAGTTCTTGAGCAGCGTCTCGCAGGCAATCTTGTCCTGGCTATAGCGCCAGTAGGGGTTGATCGCCGGGGTCTGCTCGGTAATCACGTAGTGGCGCGGCGGCTTTTCATAAACCGAGGCCGAAGAGATAAAGATGTACTGGCCGCAGTGCCCGGAAAACACATCGATGTCACGCGCGATCTGATCGGGTGTAAAGGCAATGAACTGACACACGACGTCGTAATTGGCCCTGGCCAAGTCCGCGTAGGCGGGCGCCGCGAGATCGCCGACGATCGCGGTAACCCCCGCAGGCAATGGGTCGCCTCTCAAGCTGCGATTATAGACGCTGACATGGTGGCCCTCGGCAACGGCGCGCTCGACGCATGGATATGAAATCTGGCCGGTACCGCCAACGAAAAGGATTTTCAAAGCCATGTGAAGGACCTCGGTGTCGGATGTGGCGGGGATATGCGGTCAGTCTTCATAGCGCGAAAGAAATTGGTCGTCTCCTGCAAAATCAGGCGCACCGGCTCACGTCATTTGGGTCGACCTGTCCCGTAAACCAACGTGGTGGCATTCCGCATAAACCGATTGGACGACGTGAGGTTCGGCCGCAACCAGCCATTGCCGATACCGCCAAGATCTCTATCTCAAGCCAACAATGCCCCTTCTGTTTGGGATCAGCACAAGACGGAGGCTTTCTTGAAGGATTATCTGCCCTATGCAGCCGGGGTGCTGGCAGGATTATTGGTCGCCTTCCTCATGTCTAGCCTGTTGGCGCTGACGGAGACACCGCAGCTCGTGCTTTTCGCATTGTTGCCGGCCATCGGTGGCGCTCTCGTTGAACGCGTTTGCCGTCGCCGGCCCAACAATTCTTGAAGGGTCCATGGCAAGGCTGAAAGAAATCGTCATTGATTGCGACATTCCCTCGCGCGTCGCCCGGTTCTGGGCGGAGGCGCTCGATGGCTACGACATGATGCCATATGACGACGAAGAACTGGCCCGCCTTGCCGCTCTCGGATTGACACCCGAGACTGACCCGACCGTGATGGTCGAAGGTCCCGGAACCCGCCTTTGCTTCCACCTTCGCCAGGGGGAACGTCCCGCCCGCAACCGACTTCATCTCGATATTGCCACCCCTGATCGGGCCAGGGAGGTAGAGCGGCTTTTATCCCTCGGAGCGAGCTTCGTCCGGGAAGCAGATGGCTACACGGTCTTGAATGATCCCGAAGGCAACAACTTCTGCGTGGCGTCCGAATAGTCCGCTCCGGGCCGAAAGCACGCGCTGCAGCATGAAAGGCTCCCATCTCAGGTCGGCTATACCAGCGCCAAACCGGATCTCCCGCGGAATGTCTGGATCAGACACGATTCAGGAACTCGATCACGCGGAGGGTGAGCAGCGCGGTTGCATCCGCATCATAGGAGGGCAGCGAGCTGTCGGCGAAGTAATGCTGATCGCCTGGGTACAGGAAAAGCTCCGCGTCCTCGACCTTCTCCACGATCTCGCGGGCGGCGTCGATGTCGCCCTCGCCGACGAAAATCGGATCGTTGTCCATGCCGTGGATCTGCACCGCGACGCCGTCTGGCCAGGGTCCGAAGGCCCACTCGCCGCTGATCGGCAGGCAGGAGTAGAAGAGCAGAGCCCCGCGGGCGCCGGGCCGTGTCTGCGCCAGCTTCTGCGCCGGCAGCACCCCGAACGAGAACCCGGCATAGATGAGCGTGGGCGGTAATTCGTCGGCGAGGCGCACGCCGCGCTCCCGCATGGCGTCGAATCCGATCTCGCCGATATAGGCGATCCCCGCTTCGATGCTTGGGAATGTGCGCCCGTCAAAGAGATCAGGCGCGTGCACGATGTGACCGGCTGCCCTGATATCGTCGGCAAACGAGCGCACACCCGGGGTCAGCCCCTGTGCGTGATGGAACAACAGGATCTCAGCCATTAGGAGCCTCCGGGCGGGACGGTTGGGCGCATCGCCACTCTACAGCGTCGCCGCCTTGTCGGGAAGAGTGCGGATACGTTGCGAAGCAACGTCTGCAACTCGCCGAAAACCGATAGCGGGAAACCTCCGTGACGCTCTACCGGACTGATAGGCCTTCTTGCGCTCAGCCGGCATTTTTAGAGCGGGAAAAACGGCCAAATGCCATCCTTAAAAACGTCTTGTCTCCAAAAGACATTGTGATTCAAGCTCTTAAGAGTGGCAAAGACGTTTCTAAGAAAGCAACAAATTCCCTGGAATTTTGGAGACGTGTTTCGCTTCTGGTTTTTCGAATTTTCTGGAAAAGTTGGAGCTTCTTAGAAACGTCCTTCCAAACCTCAATGGCGGGGAAAATGGTCGCCGCCGCCGGCGGCATAGTTTTGGGCTTTGCCGAACCACCGCGATGCGGCCTGCGCGGCTTCCTCATTGTCAGGCACAGCCCCACCAACCCACGCCGCGAAGCCGTCGGGGCGCACGAGCAGCGCGCTCAGCCCCAGCCGATCCCTCGCATCGCCTGCGACATAGGTGATCCCATTGCAGCGGCCTGCCAGTGCTTGCAGCGGCGCACCGGCGTCAAAGTCCAAAAGCAGGCCTTTGCCCTCCCTGAGGTGATCGGCGAGCTTCGTGCCGTCGGCCAGCTCGAAATCGGGAGCGCTGCGGCCGACCAGCGGGTGACTGCCGCCAAGATCGTAGCGGAGGGACACCCCCCAGACGCGCTCGGCGAAGTATGTCGCGCCGTCGCGCGTGTCGATCAGATCGCGGATGATGGCTTCGAGCGCGCGCGAGCTCCGGCTTGGCCGCATCAGCGCGACCTGGGCGCGCGACCAGTCGAGAATCTCAGCTCCCACTGGATGCCGTTCGCAGATATAGCTGTCGAGCAGACCATCCGGCGCATCGCCGCGGATCGTCGCCGCAAGCTTCCATCCAAGATTCATCGCATCGCCAAGTCCGAGGTTAAGCCCCTGGCCCCCGAGGGGCGAATGGATGTGCGCAGCATCACCCGCAAGCAGCACCCTGCCCTTGCGGTAAGCCGTCGCCTGATAGGCGCGATCCGTCCAGGTGGTGGCAAGCTCGAGGCCCGTCACCGTGACATCGGTGCCGGAGATATGCCGCAACACCTGCTGCACATGCTCCGCCGTGATCGGCTGCGTCCGGTGAAACGCGCCGCCGTCGAAATCGACCATCGCGATCGTGCCGGGCTTTTGATAGGTATACATGCCTGTTGGCGTATAATGGCGGCCCGGGGCGAGCTTCTCCGAATCGGCCATCTCGACTTGAACGGAATAACCGGTGAATTCGGGATCGGTGCCAACGAATTCAAAGCCGCCTGCCCTGCGCACCATGCTGCGCCCGCCGTCACAACCGACGAGCCATCGTCCGCGAAAGCTCTCGCCACCGGCGCGAACGGTCACCCCTTCATCCGACTGGTCGAAACCGTCGACGCCGAGCCCGCGCCGGATCTCCACACCCATCGCGCTTGCGCGCGCGGCCAGGATGGATTCAAGGTGCTCCATCTCGACCGCCATGCTGGTGCCCGCCGGACCTGGCAGGCGATACGGCCACTTCGCTGTGTCGATGGTGTCGTGGAAGAACTGAATGCCGGCGAAATGGCCGCCCGGGCGGCGTGACTGTTGCATCCAATGCGCTGAAGTCGATTGATCTTTTTCGCGTTGCGGCGCTGTGATGTCATCCAGCAACCCGCGACGGTAGAAGGCTTCGATGGTCGGCGCGGAAAGGCCGCGCATGCCGAACGGCAGCCGTTTCAACGGCGAATGCGGGTCCTCGGCCTGCTCCAGCACCAGCACCGAGAGGCCGGCCAGCTGCAGTTCGCAGGCGAGAAACAGACCGACAGGGCCGGCACCAGCAATCACAACATCATGAATCATGGGAAAATCGGGCATGAACTACTCCTTTATGGTCGTTCGACCGGAGCAGTTCGTCGTTTCGAGAACCACACGGACGAACAGTGGGACGCTTGAGCAGCGTCCGTGTTCGTCGTGGAGAACTCATGCACGAGGCAAGGAACAGAGCTTTCGTTTCCGAAAGGACTTGGGCCAACCACACCAAGTCATGCCTTTTCCGACATCGGCAACATAGCCGCCGGGCGATCGATCGGCAACAGAAGATATGCTTTTCTGAGGAAGGTTGGGGTAGAGATTCAGTGCACGCTCGCGTGGCACCTAAAAGCGGAGCTCTAAACGTTCGACAGGGTCTTTGGTGAAATCGGAATATCGTATCCACCGAGGAACGACCTTAAACAACACGGCGCCCTTCTCGACAAACTCTCTCTCGACTGGAACGCTTTCAAGGTGCGCTTTCTGGTATTCCTGCACGTCGGAGGCGGAAACCTTCATGGCATCGCCCTCATATTGCACCGTGATGTTCTTGTCCCAGCCGACGACAAGTGCGACGCTGCCTCTATCCGACAGGTTTTCGAACTTGCGCGTCTGTTCGAAGGTATCGAACACGATTTCGAGGTTGTCACGCACCGAAAAGTCAATGACCGCAGCTTCAGGCTTGCCGTCCGCATGCGATGTCGCGATCACCGCCAGGGTGTGCCGGCGCAAGAATTCCAAGATCACTTTCTTGCCTTGAGCGTTATCCATGGCTGAAATCCCCGAGGTGACATAGAGGGGTATCGAGAGCATGCGAACTCGAGGCATACTCATATCTGAAGCCTGACACAGCGCCGGAGCGAGTCAAGATGTCACATCGGCTTCCCCTTCAGCCTGGACGGTCGCGTATTCGCAGCCGCTCAGAGCGAACGAGAACCCGGCAGACTAGCCCGGCAGGCAGTTCGTCGCCGACAATATCCACCTCGCCCCGGAAACTGTCACCTTCTGCTTGCCGGACGCAATTCATCGCCTCTACATAAGCAGGAAAAGAGGAGGCCGCGCATGCATTCCATCAAACACCCCGGCAAGACGATCGGCGATTTCTGCCGGCCGGATCAAATGGCTCTCGTCGTCTATGACATGCAGATCGGCATCATGCGGCAAATGCCTGACGGCGCCGGCATCACCGCCCGCGTCCTGTCGATTCTGACCGCCGCGCGGGCATCGAACTTTCCCGTCATCTTCATGCGGCACATGTCGATGCCGCTCGCTCTGATGGGCGCCTTCCAGCGCCGTCAGGCCATGGCCTGGCAAAGGATCGACGATCCGGCCGCCATCAAGCCCTGGTTTCTCAGAGGAAGCGAAGGCTTCGAGATCGTGCCTGAACTTCAGCCGCGCTACGACGAGGCGGTGATCGACAAGATTACCTTTTCGGCTTTCGAAGGCACGCCTTTGTCGATCATTCTGCGCGATCTGGGTCTGACCAGCTTCGCCATTTGCGGCGTCGCCACCGAAATCGGCATCGAGCCGACGGTTCGCCACGGTGCCGACCTCGGGCTCGTGCCGCTCGTCATCAGCGACGCCTGCGGCGCCGGGCATGCCGAGGCCGCCGAGCGCTCATTCGCCAACATGGCCTTCATGGGAGATGCGCTGATCTGCCAGTCGGCCGATTTCATCGCAGCAGCCCGGCAGAGCTGACGCTCTCTCGACCTGCCGTGTGAGGCTTCGCGGCGAACGCGCGCGCACCCTTGGGTCAGCCCCTGTGTGTGATGAAACAACAAGACCCCAGCCATACGGAGCCTCCGGCGCCCTCGCCTCACCGGAAGACGTCAATCGCGGGCCAGGCCGTCGATCGCCCTCGCCAACTTCACGAGATCTGCGGCGTAGAACCCGGCAGCGTTGAGACAGTTCGTCTCGAGCAGCTTCAGCCCCTCCTCGGTCCGACAGATATCAATGACATAGGCTTGGGAGTAGCCGGGGTTGATATCAACCATGCGCTGCCCGAAATCCAGCGCATCACCATCGATCTCGTGGCGGTGGACGACACGCGATCCGTCTTTGTAGAGCGAATAGGTGACGATCTGGCCGTCGACCACCCAGAGACGCCATTCGCTGCTGATGCGGACAGGCTCGGTCAGCATCAGCAGCGTGTCGTGGCGAAGCGATCCGTTCGGGATTTCATCTTCGTCGAGCGCCAGTACCATTTCCGCCATACGGATGATCTCGCCGGTCGATTTGACATTTCCGGGCTCCTCCTTGCTGTCGTCGACCGGGCGCAGGAACCAGTCCCTTCCGTCATCCGCCAGACACTGAGGGACATCCCGGAGTGTCAGGAACAGCGCATCAGCGCCGTTGAGAAGGTAAGGATGCCACACCTGTTCGTGAACGAAAGGACGCAGCTTGAAGACACCCGGCCGGTAACCGTTCGCCTCGGCGTTCTTCCACAGCGTGTAGGAGCCAAACATGACCACCGAACCCGGATCAGCGACGACCGGCTCAGGGATGAGCTCGCCGACGAACGGTACGACCTTGTGCCATGTGTAGGAGATTCCGAGCTGGTCGAGCGCCTCGGCCAGCTTGTTGGTATCTTCGAACTGCTGGAGAAGCCACTGCATTCTGTTCCCTGCCTTTCTTACAATCCGTCGGACTACCAAAAAGCTATTTAAAAGGGAACAGCCGTAGCATTGCAGCTACATGTGGCAGCAGGAACCGTTTCCGGTGTCATCGAGCGAACGCTGCAGGCGATTGTCGACGCTCTGGCTGTTTCCTTCCGGCGGCAGGTCCATGGCGATGTTGGATGCGAAGAAGCCGTTCGGTTTCAGCGTGAAGCCGGCATATTCCACGGGCATGATCGGAAAATCCTCGGGCTTGCAGACATGGGTATGGCCGAAGGAATGCCAGAGCACGACATCGGCATTCTCGATTTCGCGGTTCTGCTGGACATAACCCGGCAGGCCGTCGCCGCCGGCATGCACGTTCGGATAATCGCCGCTCGCATATTTTTCCCTGGCATCGAAGGCCGTGACCCAGATGTGTTTCTTGGCGAAGCCGCCGCGCTGGGCAACGGTCGAATCCGGCTGGGCAAGCATGACCGGAGACGGCATGACGACAATCTTGTAGCCCGGCGCCTTGCCGACGCTGTTCTTTATGTTGGTGTTGGAGACTTTCCAGTAACGGCCGGTCTCGCCATTGGCGAGTGCCGGGGAATCAAGTTCGCGTTTCAGTACACGCGTCCTGGTATCGAAGACATTGCCATAGGGATTGTCTTCACCCCAGGGACGCGGCACGAACTCATGCTCGGTTACCGTATTGTCGCCGCCGTCGACATCCATGTGCAGGCGCGCATTGAAGAAATGCTGGTGGGTCGGACCGCCGAGATTGTCATCGACCATGCCGCCCCATGGATAGGTTTCGCCGGTCGCGACCGCCGCCGTCTGGATGATGCCGGTGAGCTTGGCTTCGAGCTGGATCGTGCCGTCCTGGTAGAGATACCAGTAGAAGCCGTAATCATAATTGCCGACGGTTGCGAAGAAGGAGATGACGAGGCGGCGCGAACGGCGCACTTCGAAAACACCGTTGCGGAATTCGTAATGCTTCCAGAGGATACCGTAATCCTCCTCATGCATGCAGATGGCATTCTTCATCATGAAAGGCTGGCCGAAATCGTCCGCCGCCGGCACGTCGAAATAGTGAATATGGCCGAGGCAGTCGCAGCCGAGTTCGAGGCAGTTGGCCAGGCGTCCGAGACCATATTCGCCGGCATCGAAGGCGCTCTTCCAATAGTGGTTCGCGGTCGGATCCGCATAGGGCACGACCATTTCGGTGACACTGGCGCGAAAGACGACGGGCCTCAGCCTCCCCTGATCCCTGATGCCGAGTTCATGCAGAACGAGGCCCTCGCGCGGGGTGAAACCGACACGGAAACTCCAGTTCTGCCATTCGACTTTCCAGCCGTCGACAGTAAAGCTCGGCCCTTGCGGCTGAACGATATGCAGCGGCGTGAGATCGGACCGCGGTTCCGGGAAGGTTTCGCGGCCATAATTGCGCTTCTTCCTCGGAATCGGAATGATCTTCTCATCGTCGACAAGATCGACCACTCGGTTGGTGATCAGATCAACCACCGCCACCACGCCCTCGATCGGATGTGCGTAGCCGTTGTCACGGATATCCTCGCGCCAATAGGATACGGCGCGGACGATGCGCTTTCCCTTCTCGAATTCGCGGCCAAAATAGCCCGAGGAAAAAGGATCGATCTGGATAAGCGGAATATCCTCGTCGGTAATGCCGCGCTTCTTGACGGCAGCGATCCAGCGCGGATCGGATTTGACGGTGCCTTCAACGGTTTCGAACTCGCACAGCATGACCGGCGGCTGGCCATAAGGCAGTTCATCAAGAGGCAGCCGGATATAGGAGGACACCGTGCCGGCAGTCAGGTCTACGATGCCCTCGAAGGTTTCGCCATTGCTGATATCCATCGCCAGGATGAAGGCGAGGCGCGGCAGCCTGTCGCCCAAGCGATGAGCGGCAAGATCCGCCTTGGTCGGCTCCTCCAGCCGGGTTATCGGAAAGCGGAAGGTGGGTGCGAGTGTCTGCGTATCCTTGAGTATGGCAACGGCAGAAGCGATCTCGTCGAGGCTCAGAGGATCGAGCGGATGGGTGACTGCGACAACGGCGTCCATGGATATACCTCTTTGGTTTTGGGCCTCTTGGTTTCGGAAGAGACGACGCACCATGGCGCGTCGCTAGCTGCGGTGATCAGGATCGACCGGAGCAGATCTGCGTCTCGATCATCATCGTGCCTCGATGAATGCAGAACACTGAGCAGAAGGCGTGCGCTTCAACGGCAACCAGCAGTGTTGCGCCGGCAAGGATCGCGACCGCGAGAACGAGAAGGCAATCGACGGGTGCAAGTTCGACAACGGCACTCATTCGAAGACCTTTCCAAGGGAGGCGTAGAGAGCGGGCTTGGATCTCTTGACCTGGATCGCAAACAGCGCGCCAAGAATGCCCACCAGCACCATGGCATAGGGGAAAGCCTTGACGATCGGGCTTTCGCTGCCGGAAAGGAGTGAAAGATTGGAGCTGACCAGCACCAGCGAACCAACGAGGCCGAGGAGCGCCAGCGCCGGCGCGATCATCGTGGTCCAGGCGCTATATCTGTTCGGCGTCTTGCGGAAGAACATGACGATCGCGACGGAGACCAGCACCTGCACCAGCAGGATACCGATACCTGCGAGCGCTGCCATCAACGAGAACACAACGGTGTAAGGATCGGCACCAAAAATCACGAACAGGCCAAGGATGACGGCCGCGATCAGACTTTGCAGCAGACCTGCAGCATAGGGTGAGCCATGCTTGGCGTGCACCTTGCCGAGCACCTGTGCGGCCAGGCCTTCACGGCCCAGGGCGAAGAAATAGCGGTTGAGCGTATTGTGGAAGGACAGGATGCAGGCAAACAGGCTGGTGATCAGCAGCACGTTCATCACCTGGCTCGACCACGCGCCGAGCACGGAATTGGCGGCGGCGAAGTAGAAGCTGTCGAGGCCGGCAGCAGCAGTGGCCTGCACCTTGCCCGGACCGTAGAATTGCACGATTGCCCAGGTGGAGAAGGCATAGAAGAGTGTGATGAGCAGCACAGCGACATAGGTGGCACGGGGAATGGTCTTTTCCGGATCTTCAGCTTCCTCGCCGAAAATGGCCGTAGCTTCGAAGCCGATGAACGAACCGATAACGAAGACCAGCGCCGCACCAAGGCCGGGCGCGAAGACCGACGATGGCATGAAGGAGGAGAAGCTGATGCCTTCCGGTCCGCCGCCTGAAAAGACGATGGCAAGATCCAGAACCAGCAATATGGCGATTTCAGCAATCATGCAGACGCCGAGGATCGCGCCTGAGAAGGCGATGTTGCGCTGACCGCAGACCAGCACGACGACGAGTGCTGCGAAGGCCCAGCCCCACCAGGGCAGGACCAGCCCAAGCGGCGCTATGGCATTGGCCATGAAGAAACCGAACAGGCCGTAGATGGCGATCTGAACCGCGCTATAGGTGACCAGCGCCATGAAGGCGCCACCCACACCCGCCGGCTTGCCGATGCCGTGGGTGATATAAGTGTAGAAAGCGCCTGCCCCGCCCACATGCCGGCTCATGGCGGTGAAGCCGACCGAGAAGAGCAGGTAGAGCAGGCCGGCAAGCACGAAAGCGCCGGGGACGCCTGCGCCATTGCCGAAGGCAAAGGCGGCCGGCGAGGCGCCGACGACGGCCGTGAGCGGCGCGGCCGCGGCAACGACGAAGAACACGATGTGGGCGAGGCCGACCGAGTTCCTGGCCAGACGACGCTCCGGCGATAATGGTGCGGGCATGCTTGCTTCCAGTGTCATGGAGAACCCCTCTTTGCTTGTTTGTTGCCAAGAAGGTAAGCCCGGCGATCTGGCCCCGAAATTGCAGTTTATGCCAATGAATCGATAATTCGCGCCACGACGGTCACCGGAGACGCTGAAAATGGCAGTTGCATCGCATTTGATCAGCCGCATGCCCGCAGTTGCTTCTATTCGAGCCTCCGTCTTGATCCCGCTGGTGCAACAAATCGATAAAAGATCCGGGAAAGCCGACCTTCTTCTCGCTTCGCACGGCATTCTGCGCTCGCAATTGGAAGATCCCTACGCTGTCCTGCCTATGGCGCGTTATGTCGCGCTGTTCGAGGAGGCCGCGACGATAACCGGCGAACCGGCACTAGGAGCTCGCATGGGCACCGGGTTCAAGCCCGCCGACATCGGCCCCATCGGAATGCTCTTTGCGCTCTCGCCGACCATTCGCAGCGCTTTCGAACGGCTGTCGAAATATGTGAACGCGGTCCAGGGCGCGACCAGTTCCGGCGTGTTCGAGGAGAATGGCGATTTTGTCTGGAGCTACCGTATCGTCGATCCAGCGATGTGGCCGCGCCGGCAGGACAGCGAATTCACGATCGCCGCCTCCTGTCAGCTCGTCCGTTCGTGCTTCCGCCGTGGCTGGCGGCCGATCGAAATCCAGCTCGAGCATCACGCCCCGCGCGACGCCAGTGCGCTGGAACGCATCTGTGGCGCGCCCATCCTGTTTGGCCAATCCGGCAACCGGATGGTCATGAACAGGGCGGAGGCTGATCGTGTGCACCGTGCGGAAGACAAAAGCCTGATCGAAATCCTGGAGCGGCATATCGGCGATCTGGTCAACGAGCCAGCGGCCGGCGATATCGTCACTGAAAAGGTCCAGGCTCTGATCAGCATCTATCTCGGCCGCAAGCCGATCACAGTCGCAACCCTTGCCGCCGAACTGAAGATGTCGCCGCGGAGCCTGCAGCGCCGGCTGTCGGAGGAAGGCGTGTCGCTTCGCGATCTCGTTCGCCAGCATCGTCAGACACTCGCCGCCCACTATCTCGGCGACCGACATGCCGCACCGATGTCCGAAGTTGCGCGTGTCCTGGGTTATGCAGACAACACCGTGCTCTGGCGTGCGCTGCGATCCTGGGAGAAGAAGGGGAACTACCCATCTTCGACAGGTTGAAGATGTAGCAGTCGAGTAAATGGACGATCGGAACGCTAACGGAGACCGCCCGATTGCTGCCCTACGGCCCAGCCCCAAAAAACGCCAGCCGGGTGAAGATCGTGTAGTCCGCTTCCGATACCATCAGCGCCACGAAAACCAGCACCAGCAGCGGCGGCAGCAGGATGGCGTAGACGAGCGCGAGCCGTTCCCAGGCCATATGCATGAAGACGGCGACGATCAGCCCGGCCTTCAGCATCATGAACACGAGGATCAGCGTCCACCTCAAGTAGCTCTGGACGCCGAGATAATCGACCATGTAGGACGCCGCGCTGAGCACGAAGAGCAGGCCCCAGACGAGAAAATAGAGCCGGAGCGGATGCTGCTGTCCGGTGTGTGCCTGTACATGCGCCGTTTGCACTTGTGCATGCGCCGTTGTCTCGCTCATGACGACCTCACCACAGATAAAAAAACGCGAAGATGAAGACCCAGACCAGGTCGACGAAGTGCCAGTAGAGGCCCATGATCTCGACGGCCTCATAGCGGCCTTTCCGGCTGGTGAAAAAGCCGCGCCGTTCCACGTCGAAATCGCCCCGCCAGACCTTGCGGGCGACGATGATGAGGAAGATGACGCCGATCGTCACGTGGGTGCCGTGAAAGCCTGTTATCATGAAGAAGGTCGATCCGAATTGTGCCGCCCCCCATGGGTTCTCCCAGGGGCGCACGCCTTCGGTGATCAGCTTCGTCCATTCGAAAGCCTGCATGCCGACGAAGCAAGCGCCGAGAAGCGCCGTCAGCAGCATCAGGATCGCGGTCGTGCGGCGGTCGCGGCGATAGCCGAAATTCACCGCCATCGCCATGGTGCCGCTGCTCGAGATCAGCACGAAAGTCATGATCGCAATCAGGATCAGCGGAACGTCCTCACCGCCGATATGCAGCGCGAAGACCTCGCTCGGATTGGGCCACGGAACGGGCGTCGACATGCGGGCCGTCATATAGGCGATCAGGAAACAGCCGAACACGAAGGTGTCGCTCAAGAGAAAGATCCACATCATCGCCTTGCCCCAGGAGGCGGTCTTGAAGGCGCGCTGATCAGAGCTGAAATCGGACGCGACACCGCGCAGACCGGCCGGCCTGAGGCCTGGCTCGCCGTGTGTCTCGATAGTCTGTGCCATCTGCAAACCCCTTAGTTCAGTAGTGTGCGGCAGAGATCGACGAAATCATTCGCCCAGCCGGCGAAAAGCGCGAAGAGCAACAGCCAGACAGCGAGCATGAAATGCGAATAGATGGCGGAAAGATCGACGCTGAGGCGCAGTCTCTCCGGCGCGACATCAGTTGAAAATGCCCTGACCGTCGTGTGCGCGAGCACGGCAAGCCCGCCGAGGATATGCAGCCCGTGCAGGCCGGTCAGCATGTAGAAGAAGCTGTTGGCGGGATTGTCGACAAGCACGTAGCCGGCCGCCACCAGCTCCCGCCATGCCTGGACCTGTCCGACGAGAAAAGCGACGGCAAGGACAAACGCGGCGGCAAGCGCCGGCCGCAGGTTTTCCATGCGGCCCTGCCCCGCTTCTCGTTTCGCCCATTGCAGCGAGGCACTGCTCAAGGCAAGTGCCGCGGTGTTCACCCAGAGCAGCCGGGGAACCGGCATCGCCCACCAGTCGGCGGACGCCGCACGCATGAAATAGGCGCTGACGGCAAGGCTGAAGAGCGCGCCAACGACGCCGAGAAACACGAAGAGGCCGATCTTCACCGCCGGCACCGGCGGCCGGTCAGCGCTGTGATGATCCGGCAGTTGCACCGATCCGGTTTCCAGCCAGGGCTTCGAGGTCAGCCGCTGCCCGGAAAGCCACCAGATGATGATGGCGCCGATTGCAGCAAGGAAGACCAGGATGACGTTCATGCGTGGACCTCCCGGGTGACGCCGTCGCTTGACGGCACATTCTGCGGGATGAAATCCTCAGCCGCCCCCGGCACGCTGTAGTCATAGGCCCAGCGGTAGACGACGGGCAGGTCCTTGCCCCAGTTGCCGTGGGCCGGCGGCGTCTGCGGCGTCTGCCATTCGAGCGTCGTTGCCCTCCATGGATTGCCGCCGGACTCCCTGCCCCGGAAAAGGCTCCAGACCAGATTGAACAGGAAGACCATCTGCCCGGCTCCGACAACAAGCGCCATCACGGTGATGAAGATGTTCAGCGTGTGGGCCGAAGGCGGAACGAAAGCCGTCTCTCCCATCTCGAAGTAACGGCGCGGCACGCCGAGCAGGCCGAGATAATGCATCGGAAAGAAGATCGCATAGGTGCCGAGGAAGGTGACCCAGAAATGGATCTGGCCGAGCACCTCGTCGAGCATGCGTCCCGTCACCTTCGGATACCAGTGATAGATCGCCCCGAAGATGACGAGGATCGGCGCCACCCCCATGACCATATGGAAATGCGCGACGACGAACATCGTATCCGATAGCGGCACATCGACGACGACATTGCCGAGGAAGAGGCCGGTCAGCCCGCCATTGACGAAAGTGACGATGAAGGCGAGCGCAAAGAGCATCGGCAGCGTCAGGTGGATGTCGCCGCGCCACAGCGTCAGCACCCAGTTATAGACCTTGATCGCCGTGGGCACAGCGATGATCAGCGTCGTGGTGGCGAAGAAGAAGCCGAAGGCCGGGTTCATGCCGCTGACATACATGTGGTGCGCCCAGACGACGAAGCTGAGCGCGCCGATGATGACGATCGCCCAGACCATCATGCGGTAGCCGAAGATGTTCTTGCGCGCATGGGTGCTGATCAGGTCCGAAACGATGCCGAAGGCCGGCAGCGCCACGATATAGACCTCCGGATGCCCGAAGAACCAGAACAGGTGCTGGAAGAGGATCGGGCTGCCGCCGCCATGCTGGAGCTGCGTGCCCATCTCGACGATGGCAGGCATGAAGAAGCTGGTGCCGAGCACGCGGTCGAAGAGCATCATGACGCAGGCGACGAAGAGCGCGGGAAAGGCGAGCAGCGCCATCACGGTCGCAGTGAAGATGCCCCAGACGGTGAGCGGCATCCGCATCAGTGTCATGCCGCGCGCCCGCCCCTGCAACACCGTCACCACATAGTTCAGCCCGCCCATGGTAAAGCCGATGATGAAGACGATCAGCGAGGAGAGCATCAAGAGGATGCCCCAGTCCTTGCCGCCGGGTGTACCTGATAGAACCGATTGCGGCGGATAGAGCGTCCAGCCGGCCCCTGTCGGGCCGCCGGGGGCGAAGAAGCCGGCGACCAGGATCAGCACCGCAAGCAGATAGATCCAGTAGCTCAGCATATTCGCATAGGGAAACACCATGTCGCGGGCGCCGACCATCAGCGGAATGAGGTAATTGCCGAAGCCGCCGAGGAAGAGCGCGGTCAGCAGATAGATCACCATGATCATGCCGTGCATGGTGATGAACTGGTAATAGTGATCGGCATCGATGAAGGAGAGAGCGCCGGGAAAGGCGAGCTGAATCCGCATCAGCCAGGAGAGCACCAGCGCCACCAGGCCGATCGAGATGGCCGTGATCGAATATTGCACGGCGATGATCTTGGCGTCCTGGCTGAACACATATTTGGTCCACCAGCTGTGCGGGTGATAAAGCTCGACATCCTCGACTTCGGCGGATGGGATGCTGCCGGATGGAATCTCGACCATGATCTCTCTTCCCTTTCCCAAGCGGTCTGCAACTGCTTCTCCGGTTCCTTGAACCGGTACGCGGCCTCCGGCCGGTTCAGTTTGCCGGCGGCAGCTCTCCCGATGATGCCGTCAACTGGGTGAATGTCTGCTGCTGCCCGAGCCAGGTCTGGTAGTCCGCGTCGTTATCGACGACGACGGTGCCGCGCATTTGCGGATGGCCGACGCCGCAGAGTTCGGCGCAGAGGATCTCGAAGGTCCCCGTGCGCGTCGGCGTGAACCAGAAATAGGTGATCATGCCGGGGATCATGTCCATCTTGGCGCGAAACTCAGGCACGTAGAAATCGTGGAGCACATCGACGGAGCGCAGCAATATGTGGACCGGCTTGCCGATCGGCAGATGCAGCTCGCCGCCTTCGATGATGACGTCGTCAAGGCCGCTTGCATCATTCTTGTCGAGGCCGAGCGGATTTTCGGGGGTGACGTCGCGCGTCTCGGCCCGGCCGAGCTTTCCGTCGGCTCCGGGCAGCCGGAAGCTCCACAGCCATTGTTGGCTGACGACCTCGACCGATGCGGCATCGGCAGGCACCGTGATGAACTGGTTCCACACGATCAGGCCAGGCGCCAGCATCGCCGCGACGCCGACCGCCGTTCCCCCTCCCAGCAGCAATTCCAGCCTGCGGTTCTCGGGCTCATAATGCGCCCGGTTGCCTGGCTTGTGCCGGAAGCGGAAGACGCAATAGGCCATGAACGAAACCACCGCCACGAAGACAATGCCGGTGATCCAGAAGGTGATGACGAGGGTGCTGTCGATATAGGTCCAGTTGGACGCGATCGGCGTCCACCACCACGGGCTCAGCACATGGAACAGCACCGAGCCGACGACAATCAGGACGAGGATCAGCACGACAGCCATGTCCGCTCCTCCTCGAGCAGTGACCCGTGAAACCGCATTCCGTAAAAAGTCCGTCTTTATTATCGCACAGATAGAAAATATCGGCAATTACCGCAATTTAGGCACGCGCCACCGGCCGCGACCCGTCATTTGAAGTAATGCCCGCAGTTGGAATATTGCCCATCATTTGGAATATTGTTTCAGATAGGCGATGAGATCGGTGATCTCCTGGTCGTCCTTCACGCCGACGAAGGCCATCTTCGTGCCCTTCACCTTCGCCTTCGGATTGTGCAAATAATCGCGCAGCACCGTCTCGTCCCAGACAAGACCACCCTCGCCAGCCGCCTTCATACCGGCCGAATAGGCAAAATTAGGATGCGTTCCGGCCTTGCGGCCGAACAACCCGTTCAGCGACGGGCCGACCTTGTTCGTATCGGAATCGACGATATGACAGGTGGCGCATTTCTTGAAAACGACAGCACCCGCCGTCGGATCGCCCTCCTGAGCCCCGGCGTTACCAGGACAAAGGGCAATCACGGCAGCACCGATCAGCAGTACAATACGGTAATCCACGGCAAACCTCTTCCTCCTGAAGGGTTCCCACCCACTCGCACCATCCGCCGTCTCTCTCCCGCGAATGGTGTCGCGATATCATGAAGATTAGTCGTTCGTGGGTGCAAGTCAATCGGTTCCACAATTTGGACGCAGGCCGGGCCTGTTCCAGTCTCGGGAGGGTCCGTCACCCCAGAGAATTGGATATTGACGCCGGTATCGGCGACGACATACTTGCTTGAAGCCCCCACAGTCGAAACCAGCCCCAGGAAAGGCGCGCAATGTCGATTGCTGAAATTCTGTCTTTTGCTTTCGTCACCGCGCTGCTGATCATTTCCCCCGGCCCCAACGGCGTCCTCATCGCCAAGACGGTGCCGGCCTCGGGGCGTGGCGCCGGTTTCGCCAATATTGCCGGCTTCGTCGCCGCCTTCTATGTGCACGGCACCCTGTCGATCTGCGGCATCTCCCTGCTGCTGGCGCAGTCGGCGCAGGCCTTCCTCGTCGTCAAGATGGTTGGCGCCGCCTATCTCTGCTGGATCGGCATCAAGGCGCTGGTCGGCGCCTGGCGCGGTTATGCTGCCGTAACGTCAGTGACCCCTTCCCGTAAGGTAAGGCACCTCCCCCGCGCCTTCCTCGAGGGTTTCCTCACCAACGCCCTGAACCCGAAGGTGTCGATGTTCTACCTCGCGGTCTTCCCGCAGTTCATCCACCACGATGCCAATGGCCGGGCCGCGATCGGCGAGGCTTTCCTTCTGGTCACCGTCCATGCCAGCCTCAACGTCATCTGGTTCGGCTCGATGGTCATGCTCTTTGCGAGGCTCGCCAGAGCTGCGCGCAACCAGCGCTTCCAGCGCTGGTTGAAAGCCGCGACAGGCGTGGTCTTCATCGGCTTCGGCGCCAAGATGGCAACATTGCAGGCCGGATAGCGAAGACGGGCAAACCGCCTTCGTCACGGAAAGGCTGGGCGAACGTCCGGAGGGCGGTAACAGGATCAGCGACCTGCCGCCGGGGCTGGATATGATGCTGGTCTCGCGCCACCCCAGCTGCCGCCATTTGACTACGTCCCGATCGAAAGCGCCTCTTCTACCGCCAACTCGGCCATGGCGAGAGCGGCCTCGCGGGTCCTGGCGGCGGCGATAAAGCGGCCGTTGTGGCAGAAGCTCGCGCCCTCTACTCCACAAGCCGCCTCCAGCTCACCATTGGCGAGACCGGCCCAGGCTGCCGGCAGGTCGGCTCGGAGCTCGAACCCGTCCTCGGCGCGGCGGATGCCGGTCACGCACCAGTCCTTTTCGCGCGGGTGGACGACGAACAGCAGGTGATCGGCGCCCGCCTTGACGATGGCGGGACGGAAGGGCATTCCCCTCGGCAATTCCAGAACACGCCCCTGCCCCGCAGCCTCGATTGCCCGCTGCACGATCGCCTCGGCCCGCAATTTTGCAGCACTCTGGGCAATCCTGGCCTCGACGAAACTGCGGGCAATGGCAAGGGCCGCGTGGAAGGCGCGATCGTCGGCGTCAGGGGCCGTCTCGTCGAAAACCGGTTTCAGGGTCTCCAGCAGCGCCGGCAGTGTCAGCCCGGCCAGCGGCCCCGACGGGCTAAACGCGCCATTGTCGGTCAGATCGATCGGCAGCACGAAGCTGGCGTCGAAAGAGCCATGCATCGCTTCCACATGTGCTTCGGGAAGGCTGGAGGCTGCCAGATAATCACGGCCGTAATGCTTCCAGATCAGGCCGAACGAGCTGTAGGGCTGGCCATCGTCGCGTAGCGGCGCGGCGCGCTGGTGGTGATCGAATATCCCGGCAGCAGGATCATAGGCTCCGCCGACATCATAAATGATCCGGTCTTCGCCCGGCGTGATCCACTCCGGCGCACGGCTGCGGACAATTCGCGCCTGCGGGAAAAGCCGGGTCAGGATGACGCTCGACAGCAATTCGTCGGCATGAAAGCCACCGGAATGGGTGACGAGGAAATCGGGGATCATAGGAGCTATGCGCCTTGTCGTTCGCGGAGAGTCCGCTTGCAGGTCGGCACCAAATAACCGTTGCCGGCTGCTATCTCAACCCATACCTTAAATCGGAGTCGATTTAAGAATAAAATGATGCAGCAATCCAATGTGTTACAGCGTCCTTTCTCATGTCACCGAGATACCGGCCTCTAGAGCATGCTGTGATTTAGCGGAATCTGGGATTCGCAAATCAGTTTGAATGT
>NZ_PQIG01000110.1 GCF_012349115.1 Rhizobium ruizarguesonis | reverse complement strand
TCACATTCAAACTGATTTGCGAATCCCAGATTCCGCTAAATCACAGCATGCTCTAAGCAACGCTTCCCCGCCCGCGACCGCTTCCAGGCACCCTCGTCGCCCGCATCTGCAGAGCTCGTCGCCGCCTACGGTGATATGTCCGATGTTTCCAGCAGCGCCCTGCGCTCCACGTATCACCCGAGCATCGCTGACGTTGCTTGCAGATGAACTCGTAGCGCGTGAGGCACTTGATTGTCTTCCATCTTCGTCCGAAGTTGTAGGCGTCGATAAAGTCAGTAAGGCGGGGCCTCCGCATAATTGTCCGTCGAGTGCGCTGCAATGAGCTCGGACATACTTTTCTATCGGTCCGAATGCCGACTCCGCGAAACGAGCACTCAATTGAACGGCCGGCCGGCTCCGGCAACGCTCGCATTGACGGGGATTTGACCGGTGCCGGCCATCAGATTCATCTTGTTGATGCCAAACCACTGCGCAGTGGTGACAAACATCTGCGAGCGCCCGCGCAATGCAGACGAAATCCAGACCTGTGCTGAAACGGCCGCACCTTTGCTGGCCACCTCGGGAGCCACGGTTCTCGCGGCCTACTGTCCTCAGGACGTTCTCGAAGGTGCCGCGCCTGAAGGCGTCGTGATAGTCACTATTCCGACCATGGAGGATGCCCGTGCGTTCTATGACGGCGCCGAATACCAAGCCGCCGTCCGATTGTCGAAACGATTGCTTTAGTCGTTCGTCTTCACCTGGGGGCTGTTCCTGTTGAAGGTGATCGAACCTCGCTTTCTTTAGGTGATTGGCCCCGGCCACTCCCACTCTGGGATCAGCTCACGAAGCGTCTTAGTCGTTCGCCATCACGGAGTAAGCGCTGTCCCTCTCTCGTGAGTGGCTGCGCCCGGAACCGCATCATCAAATAAAACTGTTATTTCCGCAGCTAGTCTTGCTCCCATTACCTGCGTGGGAGATGTTAGCGGCGCATCGAAGCGAGCTGAACGGTTGCAGCGGTGGCAGGTTGAGCCATTGCTCTCGCCATCGGGCGAAGAACTCCGGAATGGTTAGGAACGACATCATCGAGCTTGAACTTCCTGACAAGCTCGCGAAGCTTCTGGGCTTCCTGAGCGAGCGAGGCGGAGGCGGCAGTCGATTGTTCCACCATGGCTGCGTTCTGTTGCGTCGTCTGGTCCATCTGATTGACTGCAACGTTGACTTCGCTGAGGCCGACCGACTGCTCTTTGGCAGAGGTTGCGATCGCATCCATGTGGTGATTGATCTGTGCGATGAGACTGCCGATGGTCTTGAGAGCCTGGCCCGTATCACGCACGAGCTTCACTCCGCTCTCCACCTCTTTGGAGGAGTTCTGGATGAGGCCCTTGATCTCCTTGGCCGCGCTGGCTGAACGCTGCGCAAGTTCTCGCACCTCCTGAGCAACGACCGCGAAGCCCTTGCCGGCTTCACCGGCCCTGGCTGCTTCTACGCCCGCGTTCAGGGCAAGAAGGTTGGTCTGGAATGCGATTTCATCGATCACGCCGATGATGTTGGAAATCTGCTGCGACGAAGTCTCGATGCGTCCCATCGCCTCTTCTGCATGAGAAACGACATCGGCAGACATAGTAGCGCTTCGGTTTGCCTCGTTGGCAACTGCCCGGGTCTCCTCGGTGCGCTTGCTGGAATTCGCCACGTTTGCGGTGATCTCTTCCAATGCTGCTGCCGTCTCTTCAAGCGAGGCTGCCTGCTGTTCCGTGCGCTTTGAAAGATCACCCGCCCCCGACGAGATTTCCCGGGTGCCATCGTCGATCGTGGTGATGCTGCTGGAGATCGACATCAGCGTTCCACCAAGTTGGGCGACAGATTGATTGAAGTCATGGCGCAGGGCCTCGAAGTCGGGAGCAAATGCCTGATCGAGCTGGAAGGCGAGATCACCTGCAGCGAGCCGCTTCAAGCCGGCCGCGAGACCTGATGTAGCGACACGTAAACGCTCCGCGGCATCAGATTCTGCTTGCTGTTGCGCGGCGATGCGATCGACCTCCGCCTGTTTCCGACTTTCCGCCGCTTCCATCTCCATTCGCTTGTTTGCGATTGCGGCTTGGCGGAAGATTTCCACCGCGCCCGCCATGGAACCGATTTCGTCGGCCCGGCCGGCAAACGGGATACTGGAGTTGGTGTCGCCTTCGGCCAGTCGCCTCATTGAGGTTGTAATCTCGGTAATGGGATTGGCAATGCCTGTCAGCACGAACGCAATAGCGCCAGCGACCAGCAATCCCGCAAAACCGATCGCCGTAAACAGATAGAACTTGACGGACGCGTAGGTCGTCCTGCTCACCTCGGCAGCCTGTTTGCTGCCGCTGAGATTCAACTCCACCAGAGCCGTCGTTAGTTCCTTCAGCTTGTCTGAATAGGTTCGCATTCCCCCGCCAAGATATCGTCCGGCCTCTTCAGTCTTGTTCTCGCGGGAAAGAGCGAGAAGCTGAGGTTTGCTGGCGATATAACTCTCAACGTTTTCCTTTATTGCGCTGATCAACTGGCGTTCGCGGTCCGACGATGCCAGCGTCACATAGGCATCTACCGACTTGCGAACCGTGTCCTCGGCAACTGTAATAGCCTCTTCGCGCGTTTTCTTTTCGGGTTCCGACTGCGCGATGATGTGATCGCGATAAGCGACGCGCAAATTTGCCATGTTGAGATTGATCGTCCGGGATGCCTGTACGCTCGGCAACCAATTGTTCGCGATTTCTTCGGTGGAGCCGTTTGTCTTGCTAAGACCATCGATCGCGAGATACGCGACAATGCCGAAAAGAAGCGCTACGCCGCTGAAAATAAGGAGCAGGCTGGACTTTATGCTTGGACGACGCATTGAAGGACCCCTTGAGACGTTCGACCCTATGGCCGGCGGACAAGGAGTTTGTATCAAAAACATTTAATGTTTTACTCATATGTAAAGCATCGTTTGCCGAAGATTTCGAGCGACGATGCCGGTCGGCGACCCGACATCGATTCCAACGAAAGTTTCTCTTTAATCACCACGGCTCGTCCTTTTGTCATGAGGATCAGCTAGGCACGTCCGAGCAACTCTCGAAAATCAGTGTCGGGCCAGCCACCCAGTCTGCAAGAAGGACATACGATCTTCGATCCAGGCGTGCCAGGAATGTCAATTTCCGGCATGGCGCTCGCTCGGCTAGGCCAGGTCTATCCAATGCGGCCGATCATCCCACCAATGAACATGATCCGGCGCAGGAAAGGACGGATCGGCGAATGTGCCGCCCGCGATGACGACAGTGCCGGGAAAGTATGTTCCGGATTTCGAGAATCCGCCCCCAGCAAAAACAATGCGATGGTGATGAGATTCTATCGACGGCTTTTATCCACGTCCCACCAGCCGCTCGACGACGCTAATGAGCGGTGCGCGCGGCGTGCCAGCCCGACCATCGGAATGTCGGCATGCCTCCGGCCGAGCTTCGACGCCGCAGACGGCGCGCGGGAGAGCCGGAGCGGACCGTCGGCGGTTGCCGGCAACTTCCTGATTGTCCAAAGGCGTCAGTCACACTGGGTGAACTGGGGGAGCAACGGAGAGGACGAATGCTGCGAGTTCCCGGTTGGCATCGATATAAAAACCGCTTGCCGTCCATTTGCCGACCGTTGGGAGCGTATCGCCCCGCAGAGCGAAACACCGCCGGTGATCGAATCTGACAGCTCCGACCGGTGAAATGACGAAGACTTCTCAACTGCGAACGAAGGGGAATTATGACGCTTCACCATGCAGGCGTGGGCTCGCTTCCTTTCGAAACCAGGGCCGGCATAGGCCCAGCGCTGAACTATTACCGTGACGTATCTCCGGTCTCATCGTCTGCAATTTTACGAAGAAGATACAGGAGCGCAATTCTCTCCGCCGGATTGAGGGGAGAGACGGTCTTTTCGCTGATGAGATATGCGCGAGGATACATGTCCTGAAGCAGCGCCTCACCCTTCGGCAGGAGAGAAATGACGACCTTGCGGGCGTCGGCTTTGTCTTTGGACAGGTCGATCAATCCACGTGCTTTCAGACGCTCGACGATCCCGCGGATGGTCGCCTGATCGACCGAGGTGGCCTTCACCAGTTCGACCTGAGAGCTCGGGCCGAGATCGTGTAGCGCGCAGAGCGTGACGAACTGGACGGATGTCAGGTCTGGGTCACTGGCGTTGGCCTGGAAGATCGAGAGATGCCGCTGATAGGCTTTTCGCAGCAAGTGACCCACCTGCTCGGTAACATCATAGGCGGTTTCAGACACCGCGGCTTCACGTGGGCGTTCGATGTCTTTGACAGTCATGTTAGCGGGTCCATCGGTTGCGGCGTCTAGTGCGTCCATGCAGGAAACACCACAGCATGTTTCACCGGTCAAGGCATACGAGGCTCGGGCTGCTTGGCGTGTTTTCACGCCAAGCAGGTTGGTTGCGATTACGATTTGACGGTGTGCTTCATTTCCTTGACGACGATATCGCCGTTCAGGACCATCGGCTCATCGTCGAGAAAGAGCGAGCAATTGCGCATCGGGATATCGAGATGGCAGGCCGTGTCGTTCGGGCCGCCCAATTCATTGTTCGGGCCGGTCGAGAACATGACATTGCCGTAGAACGAGCGGGCCTCCATGCCCATGCCGCCCGGAAATTCGCCGGGCACCATGCGATGCCACTTGGCGTTCTGATTAAGACCCCAGCCAACATGGCTCATGCCCATGCCACGCGGATCATTGAAACCGTCCATGTAGGACTTGACCAGCTCGGCATCGAGGCCGCCGCGAATGTCGGTGATCCAACCGTTTTCAATGGTGTAGTAGATCGGATCGCGCACGTAGATGTTCTGCGGCAGCAGAATATCGCCCGGGGCAACGACGATCGTACCGTCGACGCCATCATCGTCACCGCCCGTGAAGACAAAGCCGGACGGCCAATGATCCCAGCGGCCCGGCTCGTCGGTGCACGCATATTCCGTGATGGCCGGATAGGTGTTGAGTTTGTAGGTGACATCGGTGCCATGTGCCGAGGTGATCCGCATCACCTTCGCTTTGGAGAGCAGCTCTCCGGCAAATTCGACGCGCTCGCGCAGTTCCTTTGTCGGCAACATGCGGGCGAGAATCTCCGGCGGTTCGACGGCGGTCAGGATACGTGTTCCGGCCGCCTGGATCGCCATCTGCTCCGGGCTGAAGAGCAGGAAGATGCAATCGATCAGCATATCGGCGGCCTTTAGGGCTTCGACCGCGTCAGGCATGGCTGCAAGTCCGGTCTGGCCGACGGCCCATGCACCTGCCGGCGGCACCGGTGGCAAACGCATGTGATACATCTTGGCCCCAAGACGCATGCCCGCCGCCATGAAGGCGTCGGCGTAATCGAGGCGCTCGTTGCCCTGGGTCAGGACGATGAGTTTTTCGCCCTCGTGGACGCCCGACATCTTCAACTGATGTAGGCAGATTTCGGTGAAGCTGAATTGATCCATGCTCGTTCCCCTATCTTACGTGAAGGCTTGGCTGTTTTTGTAAAGTTACAGACAGTCGGACTTGATCTTGGCGATTTCGGCGATGGCATCCTCCCTTGAAACGACATCGCCGTACTTGCTGTCGATGTCGAAGAGGTTGGCATTGTGCGGATCGGGGTGCCGGTCGCCGACGCAATCGCGCACGACGATGGTCCGGAACCCGTGCTGGACGGCATCCACCGCACTTGCGCGAATGCAGCCGCTTGTCGAGCATCCGGCAAGAACGACGGTGTCGATACCCTGCGTGTGAAGTAGAGAGGCGAGACTGGTGCCGAAAAAGGCGCTGGCATATTGCTTGACGATGACCAGCTCGCCCTTTTCCGGCTCGACGCCGTCGCAGAATTCGGCCAGCACGTTGCCCTCGACCATGGCCATCATGACCGGAGCCTTTTTCACCCACATGCCGCCATCGGCGCAGTTCTCGGCGAGATAGAGAATGCGGGTGTGGATGACGGGAATGCCTGCGGCGCGCGCGGCGACCAGAAGTGCCGGTGTTTGTGCCACGGCATCGACGACACCCGGCGCATAGAGCGGCGCGCCTTCCACCGTATAGGCTTTCAGGAAGTCGATCACCAGAAGGGCCGGCCGCTGGCCGAAACCGATGCGGTTGCCCCAAACGCCCTGATAGTTGGTTTCAGCACTCTGCATGGGGCACTCCTTGCTTTCCTCCGCCGCAATGCGGCCGGACACGACAAAAACGTCAGGTTCAATAAGCACCGGACAGAAGCGCACCGGCACCCGGCACGACGGCTTCCAGTCCCAGCGATTTCAGCATGCAATAGGTGGTCGCCACGGCGGCGGTGAGCACCGGTTTGCCGGTCATGGCCTCGACCTTGGCGATGACGGGCAGCGACGGCATCTGCACGCAGGCCGAAAGCACGATGACATCGACATCGGAAAGATCGAGCGTCTGGACGATGGCCGGCAGGTTTTCCGGATCGTGGCGGGCAACATCCAGATTGTCGGGAATTTCAAGCGCCCGCCAATCCATCACTTCGAAGCCTTCCTCGCGAATATAGTTCACGACGAGTTCGGTCAGCGGCTTCATATAGGGCGCGACGACGGCGATCTTCTTCGCCTTCATCACCTTCAGGCCCTCGATCAGCGCGCCGGCGCTGGTGACGACCGGGATGTTCGTGTCGTTTTCCTGCGTGCGGCCGGTCAGGCGCTTTTCCGACTGGCGATGGTAGCCGAGGCCCATCGCCATGATGGCGACGAGGCAGGCATATCCCAGCACGTCGACGCGGGCATCGGACAGTTCGATGGCGCACCGATCGGACTCGGCGTCCATGGCGGCCAGTTCTTCCTTGACCACCTTCTTCATGCGCATGCGGCTGGAATGGAAGGTGAAGCGCTCCGGGCGGATAAGCTGGCGGGCCATCAGCATCGCCGGAATTTCCGTCTCCATCGTCGTGTTGGAACTCGGCACGATCTGGCCGATACGATAGGGTTTCTGCACGGACGGCTCCTTTGATGAGTGAGCGGGCGCACATTGGGGCGCTCTCGCTGCGGCAATAAAAATGGCGGGCCAAAGACCCGCCATCAGAGTTTATCGGGAGAGGAAATCTCCAAGCGCTTCGAAGAAGCCGTCGAGATCGTCCCAAGGGATCATGTGACCGGCATTCGGGACGCGGCTGATCTCGATAGCGGGGTTGAGCCCACGGATTTCCGCTTCATCTTCCGGCGCGATCACGCCGCCACGTCCCGCGACCATCAGCATCGACGGCTGCTTCAGCGTGGCGAAATCCGGGAAGATGTCGTCCCGGTGGAAGTCCTCGAAGGCGGTGACGATGGCAGGCTCGAAGCAGGTGTGCAGCCATTCGGCGCGCAACCGCAGCTGGCTTTCCGACCATGTCGGGCAAAACGCCTTCATGCCCTCGGCATCAATGCCTGCCAGCGCGAGGCGGATGCTATCGACATACCAGGGCAACTTGCTCGGATAAGGCCGGCGGCCCGGCCCGGAGACCGGGGGATCGATAAGGGCGAGGCGGGAGAACTCGCCGCCGGTATTTGCCGCCCGCATGGCGATGCGCGCACCCATCGAATGGCCGAGCAGCGCAGGAGCGCCAACACCGAGCGCCTGGGCAAAGCTGATGACGTCGGCGGCCATGGCATCGAGACCGTAGTCGAGATCCGGACCGGTCGAGGACAGGCCGCGGCCCCGGACATCGAGAACGTAGACGTCATGGCGTTCGGCAAGGCGCTCGGCAACGAAGCCCCAGGTGATCGCCGGGCTGGTGATGCCGGGAATGAGGATGACCGGCCGACCCTTGCCGCCATAGCGCAGGTAATGCTGGCGAATGCCGTTGGCAGAGACATTCGCGCCGTAGAGAAGGCCCGCGCTCATGCGACGCTCTTGTCGAGGATAGGCTCGGCATAGACGTCGTAGCCATAGACCCATGAAGGATCTTCCTGCGTCTGCAGGAACGTATTGGCGTTGGACACGGTCTGGACCTGCGTCGCGCGATCGCGTCGGCTGGCCTCATAGAGGCGGAACGCGGTCGCGTAATCCTGCGATCCGGTTTCCTTCAGGCATCGCGCCAGCATGGCCGCATCCTCGATCGCCATGGCGGCACCCTGAGCCATATGCGGCTTCATCGGGTGGCAGGCATCGCCGAGCAGGACCATGCGGCCCTGGCTCCAGAGCGGTAGCGGGTTACGGTTGAACAGCGGCCACTTGGTGACGTCGTCGGTGGCTTCGATCAGCGCCTGGATGACCGGATGGTATTCGGCAAAGGCTTCCGACATTTCTTCACGGCTGCTCTGCACGAAAGCGCCGTCGAATTCCCAGGCGGGGTGCGGGACGCCGGTCACGTAGTAATATTCGTCGCGGCGGCTGGTGGTGTAGTAGACCATCATGTGGCGATCCGGCCCCCACCACTTGACGCAATCCTCGAAGGTCAGGTCGAACTTTTTCAGCTTTTCCGCCGAGATCATCGCGCGATGACCGACCCAGCCGCTATAGTTCGGCTTTTCGGCGCCCAGCAATGTTTCGCGAACGCGCGAGTTGATGCCGTCGGCACCGATCACGATCGAGGCGCGCGCCGAGGTGCCGTCCTGGAATTCGAGGTAGACATCCGAGCCATTGTCTTCGAGGAGGGTCAATCGCTTGTTGAACTGGACGGTGCCGGGAGTCATGGTGTCCATCTGCAAGGCAGAGAGATCGCCGCGATGGACGGTACAATAGGTCGCGCCATAACCTTCGAGCGGAATGCGGGAGAGATAGTCTCCCGTCAGGCCATCCCGGCTGAACCAATAGGCCGGCGTGCTGCTGATATCGACCAGCTTCTTGTCCATGCCGATGCGCTGGAAGATCTTCAGGACATTCGGTCCCATGTGGATACCGGCGCCGAGGCGGGAAAAGCTCGGGGCCTGTTCAAAGATCTGGACATTGAAGCCGGCATGCTGGAGCAGCGCCCCCGCTGCCGCGCCGCCGAGGCCGGCACCGATGATCGCGATTCTTTCATTTCCGGTAGACATGGCGACCCCTTTTTCCGTTTTTCAACGTATCGCGCTGGCGATAGGCGAATTGGCTTACTTATAGCGTATACGCTTTAAAATGCAATAGCGAGACAAGCATTCGTGGCGGCTGGTTTAGTTGGATATCCCAGCGTACCGCGTTTTTCGACGTTTGCAACAGCGAAATTCGACTTGCCAGCGCTCCATATGAAGCGTATACGCTATTTGTATAAAAAATGAGGGGCAGTAGATGCGTGATGTCGGGGACAGTCGCATCGTTATGATGCGCACGCGCCGCCAAGGCGCCCGCCGTATAGCGATCCGTCCAGTAGCAAAAGGCCTGGCTATTGGCGCGATGCTGGAGGAGCTCCCGTGAAGCCTCCCGTTTCCGTTTCACTGAATGTCAACGACGCTCTTTGGCGCGTTAGCGCGAAACCGGAAACACCGCTTCTCTACATCTTGCGTAACGACCTGTGCCTGAATGGACCGAAATATGGCTGTGGCCTCGGCGAATGCGGCGCCTGCGCGGTTCTGGTCGACGGCCGTCCGGTGCGGTCTTGTACTGTGCCGCTTGGCGCGATCGGCAAACGACGCGTGATCACGCTCGAGGGGCTGGCGGTGGACGGGCTTCTGCACCCGGTGCAGCAGGCTTTCATCGAAGAGGCGGCGGCGCAATGCGGGTATTGCCTCAACGGCATGATCATCGCCACGGTTGGACTGCTTCAGCGAAATACGGATCCCGACGAGGGCGATATTCGCGATGCTCTGCGGCACCATCTCTGCCGGTGCGGAACGCATGTTGAGATACTGGCCGCTGTGCGGCGCGCCGTAACCCTTACCAAAGCCGGCCGGCCAGTCGACTCGATGACCGACGACATGACGGAGGTTTCGCGATGAACCACCGCGAAGCACCCAAGTCCGCCTACATGACAGCCGCCAGCACGCTTCTCATTGTCAATGACGCGTCGATGGGCGACGCCGCCGAGCTTTATATCGCCGTGGGGGCCGATAGCCGGGTGACAGCGTTCAACGGCCACGTCGATCTCGGGACAGGCATCCGCACCTCGCTGGCGCAAATCGTCGCCGAGGAGCTTAGCGTGCCGTTCGAACAGGTGGACATGGTTCTCGGCACGACGACCGCCGCGCCCAACCAGGGTGCGACCATCGCAAGCGAAACCATCCAGATCACCGCAGTGCCGCTGCGCCAGGCCGCCGCGACCGCCCGCCGCCATCTTCTCGCCAAGGCCGCCGAGAAGGTCGGCGTGCCGATTGAGCGGCTGCGGCTGGAGGACGGCACTATCCGTACTGACGGCGGCGAGAACTGGCAGCTGAACTTCGGCGATGTTGTCGTCGGCAGCCATGTCAGGCTGTCGATCGACACCAATGCGGCACTGAAGCCGCCGTCGGACTATAAACTGGTTGGCTCGTCGCGCCCGCGCGTCGATATTCCCGAGAAGGCAACCGGGCGCTGGACCTATGTCCACGATGTGCGCGTGCCTGGCATGCTGCACGGCCGCGTTATTCGCCCGCCATATGCCGGATTCGATCACGGCGAGCATGTCGGAAACAGCCTGATCTCGATCGACGAGACCTCGGTCGCGCATATCGACGGGCTGGTCGGCGTCGTCGCCATCGGTGATTTCGTCGGTGTTGTCGCGACCCGTGAGGAAATCGCCATCGAGGCGTCGGGGAGCCTGAAGGTTGTGTGGCGCGCGCCGCCCGAGTGGCCGGATCTGAACATGCCGGAGAAGGCGCTGCGTGCCAATCCGTCGACGCCACGCAAGCTTGCCGATCGCGGCAATGTCGACATGGCGTTGGCCGGCAGCGCCCGGCCGATGAACCGCACCTATGTCTGGCCTTACCAGATGCACGGTTCGATCGGCCCGTCCTGCGCGGTGGCCGATTACAATGACGCCGGGCTGACCGTCTGGTCGGGAACCCAGAACCCTTATCCCATGCGCCGCGATCTGGCGCTGCTGCTCGACATGCCGGAAGAGCAGATTAGGGTGGAGCGGCTGGAGGCGGCCGGCTGTTACGGACGCAACTGCGCCGATGACGTAACAGCCGACGCGGCGCTGCTGTCGCGGGCCGTCAAGGCGCCCGTCCGGGTCCAGCTAACGCGCGAACAGGAACATGCCTGGGAGCCGAAGGGCGCCGCCCAGATCATGGATGTGCGCGGCGGTCTCGACCTGGAAGGAGGTCCGTCCGCCTATGATTTCCAAACGCGCTATCCCTCCAATCTGGCGCCAACCCTTCCCCTGATCCTCACCGGCAAGCTGCCGCCCGTTTCCGAGGTCGTGCAGATGGGCGATCGTACCGCCATCCCACCCTATGCCTACGGCAACCTGCGCGTAACCGTGCACGACATGCCGCCGATCGCACGCGCCTCCTGGTTCCGTGGCGTGTCGGCGATGCCGAATACATTCGCCCACGAATGCTACGTCGACGAGCTGGCAGCCGCCGCCGGCGTCGATCCGCTCGAGTACCGGCTCCGTTATCTCCACGATCCACGCGCCGTCGACCTGGTGCACGCGCTGGCCGAACGGGCGAAGTGGGTGCCGCATACGACATGGGGCACGCTCGGCGGCGAAGGTGATCTGCTCTACGGCCGTGGATTTGCCTATGCCGTCTACGTCCACGGGCCGTTTCCGGGTAAGGCCGCCGCCTGGGCGGCATGGGTTGCCGATGTCGCCGTCAACAAGAAGACCGGCGAGATCGCGGTCACCAAGGTGACCTGCGCGCAGGACTCGGGAATGATGATCAATCCCGACGGCGTGCGCCACCAGATCCACGGCAACATCATCCAGTCCACCAGCCGGGTTCTGAAGGAAAAGGTCGAATTCTCCTCGACCGCCGTGCAGTCGAAGGAATGGGGCGGCTACCCGCTGATCACCTTCCCGGAGGTGCCTGATATCGACGTGCTGATGGTGCCGCGCCAGGACGAGCCGCCGCTCGGCGTCGGAGAGTCCGCCTCAGTTCCCAGCGCCGCGGCCATCGCCAATGCCGTCTACGATGCCACCGGCATTCGTTTCCGCGAACTGCCGCTGACGCCGGAACTGGTCCTCGCAACTCTGAACGGCAAGACGAACGAAACGCCGGTCACTCCGGTCGCGAAGAGGCGGAAGTGGTGGACCATGGGTCTGTCAGCCGTCGGTGCCGTCGCGGCTCTGTCCGGTATCGTGACCATGGCATCGCCATGGCGCCCGGCGATCGGCACCATCCAGCGGCCGGACGCCAATGTCTACAGCGCCGCCACCATCGAGCGCGGCCGGCTGGCGGCGGCGGCCGGCGCCTGCAATGTCTGTCATGTCGGAAACGACGGAACACCCTTTGCCGGTGGCCGGCGCTTCGACACGCCGTTCGGCGCAGTTTATGCCACCAACATCACGCCCGATGTCCAAAACGGCATCGGCGCCTGGTCCTACCCGGCCTTCGAACGTGCCATGCGCGAGGGCATCAGCCGCGACGGCCATCACCTCTATCCCGCGCACCCCTACACCTCGTTTGCGGGCGCCGAGGATGCCGATCTTCAGGCCCTCTACGCCTACATGATGACGCAGGCGCCGGTCGCCGAAAGAGCGCCGGAGACGAAGCTCAAATTCCCCTACAGCATCCGCGCAATGATGGCGGGCTGGAACGCGCTGTTCCTGAAGGCGCAGCCGTTCAAATATGTCGAGACCCGCGATGCGCAGTGGAACAGGGGGGCCTATCTCGTCGAGACCCTGGGCCACTGTTCGGCCTGCCACACCGAGCGCAATGTGCTCGGCGCGGAAAAGAGCGGCAGCGCCCGGCTTGCCGGCGGCTTTGCCGATGGCTGGGAGGCGCCGGCCCTGAATGCGTTCGCCAACGGCCCGGTCGGCTGGACGGCAGACGCCTTCTATGACTACCTGCGCACCGGACATTCGCGCGATCACGGCAGTGCCGCCGGCCCGATGGCGCATGTCGTCGAGGTCATGCAGCCGCTGCCGGATAGCGATATCCGCGCCATGGCCACATATCTCGCAGGTCTCAACGAGGCTCCCGCCGATAGCAAGGCGCAGAGCCAGGCCGCCCTTGCCGCGAGCGAAGCGGCCAAGGCTTCCGCCGCGCTCATATCGCCGAAGGGCGAGCGCCTGTTCAACGGCGCCTGCGCCACATGCCACACTGGAAACACGATCCTGTCGTCGTTGGCGCTCAACAGCAACCTTCATGCGGCGACCCCGGACAATCTTATCCAGGCAATCCTGAAGGGTGTCGAGGCGCCGGCAATCCTGGCGCAGACCACCGGCCGCCAAGCCCCTGAGGTGATGTCGATGCCGGCTTTCCGCCAGACGCTGAACGACGGCCAGATCAAGGATCTCGCCGATTATCTGAGAGCGCGTTTCGCCCCCGACAAGCCAGCCTGGACGGAAACGACCAAAGCCATGCAACGTGTGACGGCGGCAAGCCACTAGGGAGAGACGAGTTGGAGCAGATCCGAACCGAGCAGGATATCGGCCGCCGCGACTTGTTCGAGAACCCGACAGCTGCGTTTCGCCCGTCGGCCTACTGGTTCTGGCATTCGATCCCGACAGAGGACGTTTGCCACGCGCAGCTCGCCGATTTCAAACAGAAGGGGATCGGCACGATCCTGATCCAGGCCCGTCTCGCAATGTCGCGCGATGACTACCTGTCGCCGCCCTTTCTGGACGCCTATCGTGTTGCGGCTGGGATTGCCGGCAAGCTGGGCCTGAAGCTCGGAATCTACGACGATTACAACTGGATTAGCGGTCACGCCGGCGGCCGGACGGTCGTGGACCGCGACGACCTGCGCGAGCGCCACCTGTTCTGGTCGTCCTTGGGAGAGGCGCGGGGCGAGATCAGCGGCATCCATCCGCCGTTCACCCGGACGATGGGCCCCGATATCGTCGCGTGGCAGTATGAGGGCAGCATCGTCGAGTGGTGCCAATGGACCGTCGAGGCAGCGCTGCTGCATCCGTCGGTCGGCATCGACAGCCTCGACCAGGTGGTCGACGTCACGGCGCGGACATTCGTGGTCGAAAGCGACCGAACGTCGTGCACCTACCTATTCGAGGGCGTGCCCGATGGGGGGCAGGTGCTCACGGTGTTCGTCAGCGCCCGGTCGAGGACCTCGCGGCTGATCAATTATCTCCTGTCGGAGGCTGCGGAGAGGTTCATCGAAGTCGGACTCGATCCGCTGATCGAGGCGCTTGGCGATCTCGTGCCCGACCCCGTCGGCTTCGTGTTCTACGACCAGCCGGCGGCGGGTTTCTACAAATGGGACCAATTATCAGGTCACCTCGGCAACAGCCTGCTCTATGCGCCGACCCTGCCGGACGCCGTGTCGCGCGGCACGGGAGAGACCTTCGCCAGGGCCCTGCTGGCGCTGGTGCGTGACGTCGGGTCCGAGACCCTGCGGCTGCGCGCCCAATTCTACGCCGCCTATTCGGCCCTGATGAACGAGGCCTTCTCCGGCACGTTGCGCCGATGGGCCGAGGGCAGGGGGATCGTCCTCACCGGGCACGAGATCCTGCCGCATGTCAGTTCCTGGTCGCTGAACGGCGGTTTTACCACTATCGACCCCAGGGTGGCGCTTGCAGTGGATTTCTTCGGCATCGATGCCTGCCGGCACGAGACGGCCGTTGATTCCAACAATTTCGTGGCGCAGCTGGCGCCGAAGCTCGGCGATTCCGTTGCCCGTTCGAATGGTCGCAGCCGATGCGTCGTCGAAACCTATGCCAGCGCCGAGCGAACGCCCGTGCGTGCCGCCGGGCAATGGGAACTGACCCTGGAGACGATGCGGGCGCAGGCCATCCGGCTTCACTGCCTCGGGAGCCGACAGTTCCTCTGGCACGGCGTCTACCAGACGGATGGGCGCGACGACGATCCGACGCCGTTTTCCAATCCACGTTTCGATTTCGGGCCGGGCATCAATTTCGAGCCGTGGTGGAGCTACCACGATCTGTTTGCCGAGGAGACGGCACGGATTTCCGCCTTCATCGAGGGGGCCACGCCCCGCACGCCGGTTGCTATCCTTTATCCTCTTCATACAGCCTTCGCAGAAGGGCCGCGCCACAGCCATGCAACCCATATCGGCGCCTGGTGCGAAGGGCTCCTAGCAGAAGGCTGCGACTTCATGTTCGTCAGCGAGGCCGATTTGGCAACAGCTACGATCGTGAATGGCCGCCTGCGCGCGTCCGGCCTTGTTTTCGATGCTGTCGTTCTGCCGTCCGTCACCGTGCTCGAGACGACGAAGACCTTGCACACGCTCGCCGTCTTCAAGGCGGCGGGTGGTGTTGTCTGGTCTTCAGGCGATAGCCTGTCCGCTGTTTGCGACGGTATAACACGCGAGGCTGTCGAGGTTTCGATGCATATCGAGAGGATGCCCGGTGACGGTGATGTGGGCGCTCTGTTGCGGTCGCTTCGATCGACCGGTCCCTATGTGGCCTGCCATTCGGTTGATAAGCCTTGGCAATGGATCGGATACGAAACTGATGGTTGGTGGCGGATCGTGTTGTTCAACGATGGCTCGACGGAACGCGTCAGCGAGATTTCCTTCGGAGATGGCTTCGAGTGCGAGGTCTGGTCGGCGACAACAGGCACGGTAAACGAGGTATTCGCCTTTGAGCATTTGACGGTCGTTCTTGGCCCGCAGGACGTGCGTTGCCTTCGATTGCGGCAGGTGCCGGAGACGGTAGCGCGGGAAGGTCATCTCTCGGATCAGCCTGTCGTCGACGATGGTCGTGCCGTGCCGCTTGTCGACGATTGGAGCTTCGCGCCGGGGCCTGATGCTGAATTCGTGCCGATCTCGGTCGAAACCGGTTGGGAAATGCAGGGCTTTGCCGATTTCTCCGGGACCGGCATCTACCGGTTGACGCTCGAAATTGGCGATGAGGCCGATTGGGTCCTCGAACTGCCCGCCGTCGATACGGTGGTTACTGTCCGGCTGGATGACAGGCAGATCGGTCGCCGCGGCTGGCGGCCCTACAATTTTGCTCTCGGCAGGTTGACCCCTGGCGTCCACAGCCTTGAACTGCACGTCGCTAACACGGCTGCAAATCGGTACTACAAGAATACACCCTACCTCGGCGACAGCCTCGACAAGAGTGGATTGGCCGCAGCACCGAAACTCATCCCGCTGACAAACTGACCGGAAGTCATAGAGCCATGCCACAACATTCGACGATCCCCCTGATGCGTGCCTGGAATAGCTGGTCCAACCGGCCGGCCGAAATGGTCTTCCTGCCGCTCGGCGTGCGGATTACGCCGATCCTTTATTCGACCCGCAGCAAGACAACCTCCGCCATCGAGCCGCGCCGCGATACCGTTCGGCTGGGACGCCATACGATCGACGGCTCGCTGATCGAGCTGGAGACAGATCACAGCGGCACGACCGTAGCCTTCTCGACGACGAAGACCGACCCTTTCGCCATTCGCGGCAGCTGGGACGGCAAGGTGTCAGCCGAATGGGGGCTGCGTTTCTGGCTGACGCTGGCGATCTCTTCTGATGGAGGTGAGGTGGCGGTCCATGACGCAGGACGAAACGTCACGCTCTTGAAGATCGGTACACGGTTCGTGGCGGTCGCGACCACCGAGGTGCCGGTGCATGTGACTGGCCACGAGACGATCGACGCCTTGCGCGCGGATTTCGAGGAAAACGGCTACTTCTATACGGCGACCCGCAAGAACGAAGCGCCGGTCATAGGCTTGCGCTTCAATCTTGAGATGATGCGCCAGGGGGCCTATGCCGCAGGCGTCGCCGATAGTGCCGAACTGGCGATCTCCAAGGCGCAGGCCTGCCTTGCCGCCGGCGCGCCAGCTGCGATCGCCGATGCGCAGACCGGCGTGTTCGAGGGCGCACTCGACGCGATGCGTGACGTCGTCGCCTGGAACACCATCTGGGACGAAATCAACGCGCGTTCCTACACGGCGGTCACCCGGATCTGGAACCTCGGGAAATTCGCCGTCTGGTTCAACGACCAGATTTTCGCTGCCCTTCTTGCGGGCGTGTTCGACGCCGATCTGGCGCGCGAGAACATGGCGACCGCGATGGCCGGCGCGACCCCGCAGGGCAATATCGCCTGCATCGTCACGTCCAACGATGCCTGGGTCGATCGCACCCAGCTGCCGTTCGGCGCGTTGGTCGTCTGGCAGCTCTACCAGCGGACGGGCGAACGATCGATAATTCAGGCAAGTTACGAGGCGCTGGTACGCAATCGGCGCTGGTGGCAGGACAACCGTGATCCTGATGGTACCGGCCTTTTGTCCTGCGGAACCTCCGACGTGGGCGAGGGCCTCTACAAGGGGACGGCCTTTGCCGCGCGCAATGAAACCGGCATGGACAATTCCGCGACCCATGACGAGGCCGTCTACGATCCCGTCACCCGGACGCTGTCGACCTTCGATCTCGGCGTCAACTGCGCGGCCGCTCTCGACGCCGAAATGCTTTCGAAAATGGCCGCCGTGCTCGGCAAGCATGACGATGCCCGCGAATTCGCCGCCTTGGCCGAACGTCAGCGGACGCTGATCTCGCAGACGCTCTGGGACGAGAGCCGCGGCATCTTCGCCAATCGCCAGCGGCGCGGCGGTTTCGTGTGCTCGCTGTCGCCGACCAGCTTCTACCCGCTGCTGTGCGGCGCCGCGACGCCGGCGCAGGCGGCACGTCTGCTCGAGCATCTGAGCGATGAGACGACCTTTGGCGGCGATTTCGTGCTGCCGAACGCAACGCGAGACGATCCGGCCTTCACCGACAACGTCTACTGGCGCGGGCGCATCTGGCCGAACGTCAACTATATGGTCTGGCTTGGCCTGCGGCGCTACGGTTTCGTGGCGGAGGCGAGCAAGCTGGCAAGCCAGAGCTACGACCTGTTCATGAAGAACTGGCGTTACGATCGCATCGCCGCTGAAAATTACAACGCGGTGACCGGCGAGGCAATGGATCAGGGCGATACCGATCCGTTCTACATCTGGGCCGCCATGTTGCCGCTGATGGCTGCCAGTGAGATCGTTGACTTCGATCCGTGGACCGGATGGACGATGCGCCATGCCGGCCGGGATGTGGTGCTCGGACCTATGGTCTCGCCGTCGGGAACGCTCGAGCTGGTCGTCAAATCCGGAACCCTGGTGATGACGTTGAACGGTCACGCAGCGCTGAAGACGGATCTGCGCACCACGCTGTCGCGCATCGTCTTTGCCAACGGGCGGGTGGCCTGCACGATTGCTCCGGTCTCCGAGGCTGGTTACATCGAGTTGCCAGGCTTGGCATTGGGCGATGTTCTTGCCGCCCGTATCAACGGGCAGGACATCAACTATGTGTCGGGCGGCGACGGAATACGCGTCATGATTGCTGGACACGCAGAGGATCGCCGGCTGGACGTCTATTTTACATCGTCAAGCGCTCACTAAAGCAAGGCAGTGCTTGACAGGTCTCGATTCCTCACCGATAGTTTGTGTACATATAAAATAAAAGACTGATGCTAAAGTCAGAGGGTTGAACGAACAGCTTGCAGGAGATCCGTGGATTCATGCCGGCCGCTCAATTAAGTGATGTGCTTTTCTTACAAAGTGGTGTGCCGCTGCGTCGCAGCGCGCGCTTCATTTCGCCGAGACGTCAGCGCCCACGGACAACGCTCATCTGCTTTTAGTATGTATACAAACGATTAAGCGCGCTTTGGCACGTCGTTTGTTTTCAAGCTAGCCGATCCGTTGAGGTCGATGACCGCGGGTCATGATGGTCCATAACTGTGTATCTTCAAGAGGGGTGCCACAATGACTGAACTCACCAGACGCAACACAATGAAGTTGATGTCCGCAGCACTGATTGCTGGCGTCAGCATCTCCACCTTGCCGCGCAAAGCCCTTTCGGCCGGATCCATCACGGTCCTCAACTGGCAGGGCTACGGAACCGACGAAGCCTGGTCGCTGAAGGCTTTCACCGAAAAGACGGGCATCACAGTCGTCCATGACTACTACAGCTCGGAATCGGAAATGCTGACCAAGATGCGCACGAATCCGGGCGCCTATGATCTTGTTATCCTCAACGCTGCGCGTTGCGCCCAGGCGGTTGCCGAAGACCTGCTGCAGCCGATCGATTTCAGCAAGGTTCCAAACGCGTCAACAGTCGACGAGACCCTGCGCGCCAACCCGAACTTCAGCAAGGACGGCAAGGGTTATGCCGTTCCGTGGGTCTGGGGCATGACCTCGCTTGCCATCCGTGAAGGCATGACCGTTCCCGACAGTTACGCGGTGCTCGCCGACCCGGCCTATAAGGGCCGTGTTGCCATGGACGACGACGCCATCATCAATGTCGGCGTTGGCGCGCTGATGAGCGGGCAGGACATCAACGATCCCAAGGATCTGGCTGCTGTTACGGCCGCGCTGAAATCGATCAAGCCGAACGTCAAGTTGCTGTGGTCGACGGAAGATCAGTGGAACAAGTCGTTCGCCGCCAAGGAATTCGACCTGTCGCTGTTCTGGTCGGGCGGCTCGGTGCGATCCAAGCGCGTTTCTAAACTTCCGGTTCAGTTCGTAGTGCCTAAGGAAGGCGGCGTCGGTTGGGTCGATGGTCTCGGTGTTCCGACATCGGCTCCGAATCCAGAAGGTGCTCTTGCGTTCGTCAACTGGATGATCGATCCGACATTCTATGTCGAATGGGCAACCAAGATCGGGGCCCCTGCTTCTTCAAATTCGGCAGCCCTTTCAGCACTTCCTGCCGACGATCTCACCCGCCTGGTCCACAAGACCGAATATTTGAAGACGACGTCCTTTGTCTCGGGCATTCCCGACGACCGGCGCGAAGCCTTCAACAATATCTGGCAGGAAGTGAAAGCCTTCTATGCAGAATGATCGTCTGACATCAGCGTCAGAGCGCGGACCTTCGGGTCCGCGCAGCCGGCGCCCACTCCCGCCATGGGTTTCGACGACGGCGTTGCTGCTGCCGACCTATGGTTGGCTGACACTTGCCGTCTTTCTGCCGCTGCTGACCATGTTCGTGTTTAGCTTCATGTCGGCGACACCGATGGGCAAGGCCCCGATCATCTTTACGCTGAAGCAGTACCGCGCGTTCATCGATCAACCCTATCTGGTCGGGATCGGCATCACGTCGCTGCTGATCGGCTTCTGGACGACGCTGTTCTGCGCGGTGCTTGGTTTCCTGGCGGCCGTGGCACTGGTCCGCTCGACCTTCGGCAAGACGCGAGAGATGTTGTTGATCCTCATTCTCCTGCCATTCTGGACCAACGGTCTTGTGCGCGTCTTTTCGTGGACCATGGTGCTGCGCGAAAACGGCTTTCTCGACAGTCTGCTGCATATGATTGCTCCGGACGCGGGTTCCATCGGCTTTCTCTACACGCGCTATGCCGTGGTGGTTGGTCTTGTTCACGGCTACCTGCCGTACATGATCCTGACCTGCTACATAGCGCTGGTGGCCATCGACGACGCGATCATTGAGGCCGCTTCAAGCCTCGGCGCACGCTGGTGGACCATCCTGTTCAAGATTTTGATGCCGCTTGCGGCCCCCGGGCTGATCTCCGGCGCCGTTTTGATCTTCATTCCGGTCATCGGTTCCTTCATGGAACCGCGCATTCTGGGCGGTCGTGTCGGCGTGACCATGGGAACGGTGATCGAGGATCAGTTCACCCAGGCCTTCAACTGGCCCTTGGGCGCATCCTTGTCCTTTACGCTGCTGGCTGTCGTGCTCGCAATTTTCGCAACCTTCTCCGGTGTCCTGCGCCGCGGAACGGTCGCTTGAGGAAGGGATCATGAAAACGCTCGGTCCAATCTATCTCATCGCCATCCTCATCTTCCTCTACACGCCCATTCTCGTGATGATGGCGATGGGGTTCAACGCTTCGCCACTTTACGAACTGCCGTTCCATTTCTCGCTGCAATGGTACGACGCGCTCTGGGACAACAGCATCCTTCTGACGGCGGGCCTGAACAGCCTGGTGATCGCGAGTATCACCGCGGTTCTGGCGACGGCTTTGGGTACCATGGCTTCCGTTGCGCTGTCGCGCCGGACCTTTCGCGGCAGAAGTCTCCTGCAACTGATGCTGCTGCCGCCGATTGCCATTCCCTGGCTGATCACCGGCACGGCCATGCTGATCTTCTTTTACTGGACCGGTATCGGGCGCGGCATGCACGCCCTGTTGATCGGCCACGTGGCGCTCGCCATCCCCTACGTTGTTCTGGTCGTCGGCACGGGCTTCAAGACAATCCGCGCCGACCTTGAAGAAGCCGCGATGAGCCTTGGTTCGACACCGGTTCACGCCTTCTTCTCGGTGACGCTACCGCTGCTTTATCCGAGCATCCTTGGCGCCGCGCTCTTCGCCTTCGCCGTGTCGCTCGACCAGTTCGTGATTTCCTACTTCCTCGCAACGCCCGGATACACCACCCTGCCGGTGCAGATCTACTCCTCGATCCGCAAGGGCTTCACCCCTGAAATCAACGCGATCTCCACCGTGCTTCTGCTCGGCTCGATGACGATCATCCTGATTTTTGCGCGCTTCGCCAAGCCCGGAGACACAAGTGACAAACGTTAAAGTCAATTCCGTTGCCAAGACCTACGGCACCACACCGGTCCTGTCCGATATCACCACCGAGTTCCCTGAAGGCTCTTTCACCAGCCTTCTCGGCCCATCCGGCTCCGGCAAGACCACACTGCTTCGCATCATCGCGGGCTTTATCAAGCCCGACCAGGGCGTCGTCACAATCGGCAACAATGATGTCACCGACATTCCGGTCTGGGGCCGTAACATCGGCATGATGTTCCAGTCTTACGCGCTGTTTCCGCATATGACGATTGCCCAGAACGTCGCCTTCGGTCTCGAACGCCGGGGCATCAAGGGCGCCGCCGCTCGCAAGGAAGTCGACCGTGCGCTGGAAATGGTGCATCTGCCTGGCTTTGCCGATCGCATGCCCAAGCAGTTGTCCGGGGGCCAGCAGCAGCGCGTTGCGCTTGCCCGCGCCATGGTCATCAAGCCGAGCGTGCTGCTCCTCGACGAGCCGCTGTCGGCGCTCGATCGGCGCCTGCGCCAGGAAATGCAGGTCGAACTGTTGCGCATCCAGCGCGAAAGCGGCCTGACGACGATCTTCGTCACCCACGACCAGGAAGAGGCGCTGACGCTGTCCGATAAGGTAGCGATCCTCGACAAGGGCCGCATCGTCCAGATCGGCGAGCCGGAAACCGTCTATGAGCGACCGCTGACGCGCTTTGCCGCCGAATTCCTCGGCGACTCCAACTTCCTCACAGGCACCGTGGAGAACGGCGCTGTGCGTCTCGCCGATGGGACGGTAGTTCAGACCACCGGCACGTTGCCCGCGAGCGGTTCGAATGTCACGCTCGCCGTGCGACCGGAGAAGATGTCGATCGCATCGGGTCCGACGGATGGCAACGGCCTGACCGCACGCATTACCACCGTCATCTATGCAGGTCCCGTGCTGTCCTATCTGCTGGAAACCGCAGACGGTCTGCCGCTGAAGCTGTTTGCACAGAACCGTGATGGCAAGGTCCTGAGTGATGGCGACACCATCACCCTGACCTGGGCCGCGGAACACACCGTCCCGGTGGCCGACTGATGATGGCACCCGCGCCACTCTCCAGGAATGCGTTGCATGTCGTCATCGACATGCAACGCCTCTTCGCTGAGCAAACGGCGTGGTATACGCCAGCGATCGAAGGCATCCTTCCCAATGTGGTGGCGCTCAGCAAAGCGCGGCCCGCTGAGACTGTCTTTGCTCGCTTCATGGTGCCCCAAAGTGCCGAAGATGCTACCGGTCGCTGGAAGACCTACTATCGTCGCTGGCCATCGGTGACGCTGGATGAGCTCGATGTCGCCATGCTGGATCTGGTGGCGCCGCTTACAGCGATCGCCGCTCCAGGCTCCATCGTCGACAAGGAGACCTACTCGGTCTTTGGCTCGCTCGGGTTTACTGCGCGTTTGCAAGGATCGGCAACCGACACGCTGATTTTCTCTGGCGTCGAGACCGACGTCTGCGTCTACGCCAGCGTTCTTGATGCGGTCGACGCCGGCTACCGGGTCATTCTGGCCAAGGATGCGGTGGCAAGCGGCGACATGAAGGCACATGCCATGGTCATCGAGATCCTGGCGCCAAGGCTTTCGGAGCAGATTGAAATCCTGACGACAGAAGCCATTCTGAATTTATGGCGAGAGTGAATTCGGCAGCGCCATTGCCGGTCATCACGAGGAACAGGCAGATTTGAGAGATCCGATGGACGTTCCGTTCAAAGAAAAAGACGGCCGACAAAAGACCGCAGCGACCGAGGCGCAGGGCCAGCAGGCCCAGTATACACTTGGCGAGCAGATCGGCTTCTACCTGCGCCAGGCCAACCAGCGGCACGTGGCGATCTTTGCGAGCCTGATGGCGGAAAAGCTGACCACCACCCAGTGGGCGGCGCTGGTCAGGCTGAAGGACCTGCAGCCCTGTTCGCAGGGCAATCTCGGCCGCGAGACCGCCATGGATATGGCGACGATCAAGGGCGTCGTCGATCGACTGGTGAAGCGTGGCCTCGTTCACACCGCCCCCGACGCGACCGACGCGCGCCGGCTGGTGCTGACGCTGACGCCGGAAGGCGAGGTGACAGTCGCCCGCAACCTGTCGGTCGCGCTGCAGATCTCGCAGGAAACGCTGAGCACGCTGACGCTTGCCGAGCGGATGATGCTGATGGAACTCCTTCAGAAGATCTGTTGACACACGCCTGATCCGCAGTACCGGAGACCAATCATGTTCCAGCCGAGCGACGCCGACATTCGAACGCTTGTCGATCAGATGACGGTGACCGAAAAGATCGAACTCCTGAGCGGGCGTGGCCTGTGGAAGACGGCATCGATCAAAAGGCTCGGTGTTCCTTCCATCGTCATGACCGATGGGGCCTATGGGGTGCGCTATTCGACCACCCAGATCGACGCCGGCGACAACGACGAAGACAGTCTGCAGGCGTTCCTCGATCTCGTCGGGCAACAGGGCGACGGATCGGGCGGCATGTTCGGTGCCACCCGTCCAGCCACGTGCTTTCCCAACGGCAATCTGCTGGGCTGTTCCTGGGATATTGATCTTGCCTATCGCATGGGCGCTGCGCTGGCGGCGGAGTGCCAGGATTTCGGGGTTCATCTGCTTTTGGGCCCCGGCATCAACATAAGGCGCACGCCGCTGGCCGGTCGGGCCTACGAGTATTATTCCGAGGATCCTGTCATTAGCGGCGACATGGCATCAGCCGTCATCTGCGGATTGCAGGATAACGGCGTCGGGGCGTCGCTCAAGCATTTCGCCTGCAATAATTCCGAAATCGAGCGAACCACGACCAGTTCCGATGTCGATGAGCGCGCCCTGCGCGAAATATACTTGGCAGGCTTCGAGCGGGCCATCGAAAAGAGCGCGCCGTGGACCGTGATGAGCGCTTATAATCCGCTGAATGGCATCCAGGCCGCCGAACATCATTGGCTGCTGCGCACGGTGCTGCGCGAGGAATGGGGCTTTGACGGGCTTGTCGTGTCCGATTGGCATGCGATCAAGGATCGTGGCGCAGCACTCGATGCCGGCACCGAACTCGACATGCCGGAAAGCAAGCCCCGCAAGGCGCGTCTCCATGCATCGATCAACGCCGGCGACGTGGCGCCCGAGGTGGTCGATGCCGCCTGCGCGAGAGTTCTGGCGTTGGTGCGCAAGTGCAAGTTGGGCGAGCGGCGCGGCACGCCGGCGGGTCTCGAGGCGCATCATGCGCTGGCGCGCGACATCGCGGCGGAATCGATCGTGCTGCTGCGCAACCAAGACCAGGCGCTGCCGCTCGATCCCGACCGGGCGGGTGAGCTTCTCATTGTCGGCGACGGCGCCGTCACCCCTGTAATCCAGGGCTCCGGTTCGGCGACTACCAATCCCTATCGCGTCGACAGTCCGTTCGTTCGGATCGCTGCGCGGGCAGGAGACAGCCTGAAAGTCCGGCATCTGCCCTTCTCGCCGGTCGCGCAGCCCGACGTGACGGCGTCGATCGAGGTGATCGTCGAAGCCGCGGAGCGTGCCGATGTCGTTGTCGTATTTGCGGAAAACGAGAAGAGCCGGCACGGCGAGGGCAACGACCGCGACACCCTGAAACTCGCTGCCAGCCACGATGCGCTCATCACGGCGTTGGCGGCGACAGGTCGCAAGCTCGTCGTCGTGCTCTCGATGCCAGACACGGTCGAGATGCCATGGATCGGGGATGTCGACGCCGTCCTGGCCAGTTTCTATGCCGGGCAGGGCGGTGGCGAAGCACTGGCCCGCATCCTGTTTGGCGAGCAGAACCCGTGCGGCAAGCTCTCCGCCAGCATGCCGGTTCGCATGCAGGATATTCCGGGCTGGCACACCTATCCGGGCGAGCATGGCCGGCATGTCTACAGCGAGGGCATTTTCGTCGGTTACCGGTTCTACGATCTGAAGGCGATGACGCCAGCCTTTCCGTTCGGACATGGGCTCAGCTACACCACGTTCGCCTATGAGGATCTCAGGCTCGATACGCAGGAGATCACGCCCGGCGCCGGCTGCACCGCCGCCCTTACCATCCGCAACACAGGTACGGTTGCCGGCAAGGAAATCGTGCAACTCTATGTCCGGCCGATTAAGCCGGGTCTCAAACGACCCCTCCGTGAGCTTAAGTCCTTCACCAAGCTTCATCTGGCGCCAGGAGAAGCGAAGACGGTAACGCTTGGGCTGGCGCAGCGCGATTTCCAGTATTTCGACACGTCGCGTTCGGCTTGGGTTCTCGATGCCGAGGCTTTTGTCATCGAAGCGGCTGCATCCTCCAGAGACATCCGCTTGTCGATCACCTTGCCATGCAGGTCGGAGGCTCCGGCCCTGCCGACGATTTCGGCCAACTCTCCGACAGCGCTTGTATTTGCCCACCCGAACACCGAGCCCGCTCTCGTTCGTTTCTTCGTCAGCAGGCTTTCGATCTCCGCTGCCGAAGCCATGGTCCTTCTTGCCAAGACAAAGGGCTCCTTTCTCGGCTTCTACGACACTTTGAGCTGGTATGTCGGAGACAGCGTCAAAGAGGCGGATATTGCCGAAGTCTTTTCAGAACTGAACCAACACTAGATTGAGGCCCGCGGGAATGACCATCCAGACGAACCTGACCGACCCGCTGCTGACGGCCGAGCTTTGGATGGAAGCGGGCCGAGCTGTTGCGATTGCGACGGTGATCGAGACGTGGGGTTCGGCGCCGCGTCCGGTTGGGAGTCATCTGGTGGTCGATGGTGATGGCAACTTCGAGGGTTCGGTTTCCGGTGGCTGCGTCGAGGGTGCGGTGGTTACCGCCGCTGCCGAAGTGATTGCCGCCGGCAAGGCGCAGATGCTGGAATTTGGCGTTGCGGACGAGACCGCCTGGCGCGCCGGGCTGTCGTGCGGCGGGCGCATCCGTGTCTTTGTCGAGAGGCTCGGCTGATGCGCCGCGACAGCCTGCAGCGTTTAAACGCCGCGCGCCGGAAACGTCTCGCCGTCGTGCTGCTGACAGATTTTCGGGGAGAAGAGCATGTCTTCCTGGAAGGGGATCCAGTCGAGCCGCCATTTGCCGCGCTCGTCGAAGGCGCCTTTCGGTCTGGCCGCTCGATGGCTTTCGACACGATAGATGCCAGCGGCTTCCTCAATGTCTACATACCTGCCCCGCGCATCGCCGTCATCGGCGCCGTCCATATCAGCCAGTATCTGACGCCGATGGCAAGGTTGGCCGGCTTCGATGTGCGCATCATCGATCCGCGCACAGCCTTTGCGACGCGTGATCGCTTTCCCGATGTGCAGATGTGCACCGATTGGCCCGTCGATGCATTGATGGCGGATCCACTCGACCGCTATACCGCCTTAGTCGCACTCACCCACGATCCCAAGATCGATGATTTTCCCCTGGCCGAGGCATTGCGCACCGGCTGCTTCTATATCGGCGCGCTCGGCAGCCGAAAGACCCACGCAGCGCGGAGGGGCCGCCTTGCCGCATACGGCTTCGGTGCCGATGCGCTTTCAACGATCCACGCGCCGATCGGGCTCGACATCGGCGCATCCAATCCAGCTGAGATCTCCGTAGCGATCCTTGCTCAGGTCATCAAAGCGCTTCGCACCTACGGAGAGGCTCACCCTCCGACGATGACGCAGATGGAAAATAGCTTGCCCAGACGCTAAGCTGCTGCAAGGCGTTGTTTCGAAAACGCATTGCTGCCGAGGTAAAAGCCGCTGCACGTTCGCGACCTCGCAACCGGGAGCTTGTCGACGGAGGACGCTGCGGCGTTGGTGGGAAGGAAAGAGATGGGAGCAAAGCCGAATGTATCAATCGTCGTACTGGCGGCTGGCTTGGCAACGCGCATGGGCTCGAATGGCGGGCACAAGCTGTTGGCCATGTTTGACGGAATGCCGCTCGTGCGTCGCTCGGCTTTGGTCGCCAACGCCAGTGCCGCCCTTTCCATCATCGTCGTCCTCGGCCATCGGCAGGACAATATCCGCGACGTTCTCACCGGCCTGCCCGTGCATATTATTGTCAATCCAGACTACCGAGCGGGCATGTCGAGTTCACTGGCGGCCGGATTTGCCGCTGCTGTAGCCGACGGCGCCGATGGTGTTCTGATTTTGCTTGCCGATATGCCAGGCATTTCCACGGACAATCTGAATCAACTGATTGACGCGTTCCAAGTCGCGGACGGCGCCGCAATCGTTTGCGCCGCTTCTGAGGGTATGCGAGGCAACCCGGTAATCTTGCCACGGTCCCTTCACGACAGCGTTCTCCGCTTGAGGGGCGATATCGGTGCCCGCGACCTGATCAGAACATCGGGGCTGCAGGTCATTGAGGTCGAGATAGGAACCGCGGCGCTAACCGATGTCGATACCGCCGAGGCGATCGTCGCTGCCGGTGGCATTCCTGTTGAGGACTGCTAAGCGATGCCGCCGCTCGACCCAGCGGGTTCTCACGGCGTTTGGACGCCTACGCTCATTGCAGCCAGCCTGCTTCTGAACAGCTCATCGAACCCCGTCTGGGACGGGTAGAAGCCTTTGCTCGCCGACGAATTGCCTTTATTGCGGACGGCGGCTACCAAGGACACATCGCGGATGATGGCTCGGATCGCTGAAGAGTCATTCCCTCAAAGCCCGCGATCCATTCTTGATCTTTCGAGCGATTATCCCTTTATCCCGGCGGAGAGCATGATGGCGCGCGTGATCTGCTTCTGGAAGAGGAGGTAGAGTATGGCGACGGGAAGGCCTGCCAATACCGCCGCAGCCATGTCCTTGGCAAAGCGCACGCCGAAAACGTCCTTCACCTGGGTGATGCCGACGGGAATGGTGATCGTGGCGTCCGAAGTCGCGACCAGGAACGGCCATAGGAAATTGTTCCATGCCGCGATAAAGGTCGTGATACCAAGCGCGATGATCACGCCCCAATTCATCGGCACATAGATCTTCCATAGCGTTCGCAAATGGCCCGCATTGTCGAGCATCGCCGCCTCGCGGAATTCCTTCGGGATCTGGTCGAAGAACTGTTTGAGGATGATAATGACCGATGGCACGACGAGTTGCGGCATGATGATGCCGCCCCAGCTATTGATCAGCCCGAATGAGTTCATCAGCACGAAATGGTTGATGATAAGCGCCTCCGCGGGGACCATCACCGAGGCAATCAGTGCGCCGTAGATCAGGCGGCGGCCGGGAAACTGAATTTGGCTCAAGGCATAGGCACAGCAGACGCTGGCTGCCAGCACCACCAACGCAATGATCGTCGATGTGCCGACCGAATTGATATACCATTGCACGATACTGGAGCGCTCGATCACGTAGAGATAGGGCTCGATCGTCGGTTCTTTAGGCAAGAACCCGGATGCCGGGCTCGCCACCTCAGTGTCGGATTTGAGCGAAGTCACGATCGCCCAGTAGAGCGGGAAGAACCAGATCAGCGCCCCGAGCACAGTCAGTGCGGTCAGCGCGCGGCTACTCCGACTGCTTGCGGCAATGCTACCGCTTGTCCGCGCCAGAGCCGCTTGTTGATCGGTTGCCAGTACGCTCACTTTTCACCTCGCGCGCGCAGGAATTGGTATTGGAAGACGGACGTAATCAGGATGATGATGAACAGTATGGTAGCGACGGCCGCACCTTCTCCACCCTTGTTCTGCTTGAAGGCGAGATCGTAGATGACGGTCATGACTACGGATTGCGCGTCAGCCGGCGTGTGGGCGAAATAGCCGAGCAGATACGGCTGCGAAAAGATCTTGAACTGCGCAATCAGCTGCAGCGTCAGTACCAATGCCGTGACCGGCCAGATCAGCGGCCAGGTTATTTTTGAGAACACGCGCCAGCGGCTAGCATTGTCGAGCGCCGCCGCTTCGTAGATGTCGGGCGAAATGCTGCGCAAGGCGGCAAGAAACAGAAGAATGTTGAAACCGATCGTCCACCAGATCGTGACGACGGCGACAGAGGGCATGAAATAGGTCGGCGAACGCAGCACCGGCAGCGGGCGGCCACCGGTAAACAGCCCGATGACATTCTGGATGACGCCATATTGCATGTTTGCGATCCAGGTCCAGATCTGGGTCACCACCGAAACCGGCAGAATGGAAGGCAGAAAAAAGCACGCCAGGACTAACATCTGTATGCGCCCGGTCAGACGATTGACCCCCATAGCAACGAACAGCGCCAGAGACGTGCCGGGAATGACGGTCAGAATGATGAAGTACAGCGTGTTCAGAAGCGCCTTCTGAAATTGAGGCGAAAAGAGTTGGCGCGCGTAATTGTCGAGGCCGACCCACTCGCCGGGACCGATCAGCGGCGCATTGGTGAAGCTCATCGCCACCATGCGCCACGTCGGATAGGCAAAGATCACCAGAAACGCGATGACGGCCGGTGCGACCAGCAGCGCTGCGATCAGGCTGTCCTGCTTCTTGTTGCTGACTGCAGCCATCTATCACCTGCCTCGGTTATGCGGTCCCGGGGCAGGAGCTGCCCCGGGTACTGTTGAAGGAAAACGTCACTGCGAGTTCATGTGATCGCGGAACGTCTCCAGTGTCTCCTTCAGTTCGCCGTCGCCGTTCAGCGGTCCGGACGCCATGTTCTGCCAGTCGTCGTCGAACTTGGACGCAGCGCCGGTGAGCGGCGTCTTCGGCATATAGAAGGCGTTGAGCGCCATGGCGGCATAGTCCGCTTGCGGCTTGAGTGCCTTATAGGCATCAGACGTGCTGACCGGCAAATAAGCCGGGATATGGCCGGCGCCGGCCCATTCCAGTGAGTTCACATTCATCCATCTGATGACTTCGAGAACTGCGGCACGCTTTTCCGGCGTCATGGTCACGCCGACATTGTTGGGCATGACAAACGAGTGCGAGTCCGCCCAGTTGGCGGGCTTGCCCATCCAAGCCGGAATGTTCACCATGCCGTAATCGAAGCCGCTGCCCTTGGCCACTTCGGTTTCCATGGTCGGCAGCTCCCAGTTGCCGTTCAGGAAGAAGGCGGATTGTCCGGCCAGGAAGGTCGGAGTGATGGTTTCAGGGTCGATATAGGGCTGCGCCCAGCCTTGCTTCACCCAATCGGTGACCTCGCCATAGGCTTTTTGTATCTTGTCGAAATTGTCGCCCTGCAAGAATTTGCCATCGGTGGTCAATTGACCGCCCAACTGGCCGAACAAGGTATAGATGTCGCGCAAATCGCCGCTGGACGACGCGATGACGACGCCGTTCTTGCCGGCTTCCTTGGCCTTGGCCAACAGCGCACGCCAGCCTTCCAGCGTATCGATGCCGGTCGGCTTGCCGTCCTTGCCCAGTGCTCCAAGTTCCTTCAGCACATTCTTGTTGTAGTAGAGCACCTCACCGTGCACGTCGAACGGTACGGCGTAGCGCAAGTTGTCGACCGTCGAGGCGGCAATTGCATTCGGCGGATAGTCGCTGTCCTTCAAACCGACAGCTTCAAGCTCCTTCGGATCGATTGGCGACACGGTCTTGGCCGAAACCGCACCGGCAAGGCGCGACAGGTGGTAGGTGGCGATGTCAGGTCCCTGGCCAACAGCAGTTGATGTCTGCAGCTTGGTGTAATACGGGATGCCCCATTCGAGGGTGGTGCCCTTGATTTGGATCTTGTCCTTATGTTCGTCGTTGAAGCGCTGGATCAGCGCCTTCATTCGCACGCCGTCGCCTCCCGACAGAAAGTCCCACCAGACGACATTTTCGGCTGCGAATGCCGGGAAGGCAATCATGACGGCGAGCGCCGCAATCGATGTTCTCAACAGGTTAGGCATTCTCACTCCTCCAGAATGATCAGTTTTCCTGCCGGGACCTCCTTCGGAGGGCGGCCTTACTGTTTTCCGCAGCCTAGCCGGCCGCGTGATACCCTTTGCCCATTTCATCAAATAGCATCGCCTTCGCTCCTTCGACGGCAAACGCGATTTCGGAACCACCACGGGCCGTGGTGATTGGGGCGTCAACGCCGATGACCTGCGTCCCGTCGGCGAGTTCGGCGTGGACGAGAGAGCGGTCGCCCATCTGCTCCACTGTGACGACTTTGCCCCTCAGCGTGCCGTGCGGCGAGACCGTCAGATTCTCCGGCCGCAAGCCAAGCGTGAGGTTGGCACCGGGTAACCTGTCGGACGGAACCGAGGTTTGAAGCCCGACGCCGCTGCCGGTTGTGACAATCGCGCCGTCCGGACCGCTCTCAATCCGTGCCACTGGCAGGAAATTCATCGGCGGCGAGCCGACGAACTGGGCGACGTAGCGTGTGCTTGGGCGGGCATAAATATCCATTGGCGCGCCGACCTGCTCGATCCGTCCTTTGTTCAGAAGAACAATCCGGGTCGCCAGCGTCATCGCCTCGATCTGATCATGGGTTACGAAAACCATCGTGGCGCCAAGACGATCATGCAGCTGTGACAGTTCGAAACGGGTGCGTGTACGCAGGCCGGCGTCCAGGTTCGACAGGGGTTCGTCAAAGAGGAAGACTTTTGGCTCGCGCACGATGGCGCGGCCAATCGCGACGCGTTGACGCTGGCCGCCGGACAGCTGCGCTGGCTTGCGGTCGAGGAGATGGTCCATCTCCAGCATCCTGGCCGCCGTCGCAACGCGGGTCGCAATCTCGGCTTTCGGCGTACCGACATTGACCAGTCCAAAGGCAAGATTTTCTCGCACGCTCATATGCGGATAGAGCGCATAGGACTGGAACACCATGGAAACGTCACGCTGGCCGGGGGCAAGCTGGTCGACACGGCGCCCGCCGATCCAGATTTCTCCGCCCGAAACCGTCTCCAGTCCGGCGATCATGCGCAGGAGGGTGGACTTGCCAGAGCCGGAAGCGCCCAGGAAGACGATGAACTCGCCGCTGTCTATCCCGAGCGAGATGTCGTTGAGCACTTCCACCGTCCCAAAGCTCTTGGCAACGTTGCGGATGCTCACGCCTGCGTCTGTCTTGGCCACTTAAACCTCCTCCCGGTCATGTGCGGCGGTTCAATTCTACAAACGGCCTATCCCGCGGCCGCCGTCTCGATGATGCAATCAAGCAAGGTCGCTGCGACCGGATCGGCGCCCGCGGGTTCGCGCATCAGGCCGAAGGTCGTGGCCACGATACGACCTGAGCCGACCCGCCGTTCGGCAATGGTCGCGCAGGGCTTGTGAATCCAGCCCGCCATCGTGCCGGCATGGACCAGCCCGTCGAAATGGATCGGCCGGAAGCCGGTGATGACGCGGTTGGGGTTGACGCCGACAAAGGATAGGTCGGTGAGCGGGCCGCCCGGCAGACGTTCAAATACCCCGGAACGCTTCACCCAGCTGAAGCCGGTGACCCAGTTGCCCTTCCAGATGGTGCCGTTGCGTTCGGTGACGCGCATCTGCGGCATGGGCTGCCCGCGATCGCCTCCTGTCGGATAATTCCAGTTTGGCTGGTCGTTGCGCAGATTGCCAAATGGCAGGGGCGCAACATCGGCCAGCGACACGTAATGGGCGCCATGCTCCATGGCATCGATATCGGCCTGGCTCAATGTCGACACAACCCGCACATGCGCCTTGTCGGCGTTTACGACCTCATAGCCGAGCGCGGCCAGATAACCTGCGATCTCAGGCTCTGCGGACGAAACCGAAAGCACAGGCTTGGGCCGGCGGGCATAGACGCTGATATCGAGGCTGTTGCGTGCCAGCTCCTTATCGCCGGCGGTCAGCGTGAATTGGACACTGACCTGATTGCCGGCTTTTTCTGCGGCGAAGGATAGTTCAATTGCCGGCAGGCGGCACACTGACGTTGCATCCACCGCTTCGACCGCCATCTTGCCGGCGGCTGTACCATCGACATTCCAGCTCAACTCGGCCGCTGGCAGCGCCTTGCCGCCCGTCGAGATTTCGAGCTCGATGCTGGCTGTGTCGCCCGCCCAGACCGCATAGCGCTGCATGCGCGGCACGATGACCACGTCGGTGTTAATCTCGTGGAAACGGTTGTGATAGGCGCGCGTATTGCGCTCCATGTCCATGAGGCCATTGGCTTCCCAGTGCAGATCGGTCAGCTCGGTGATGACATAGCCCTGGATCGAGGCATGGCGGCGCATTTCTTCGATCTCGAATTTGAGGGCATTGAACTGATGCCATTGCGTGTCCTCGATGAAGGAGCCGAAGGACGGAAAGACCTTGTCGAACTGAAAGGTGCGGAAGCGCTGCTCGACACCATGCGGATAGGTCGCACCTTCGCTGTCCCACTCCAGCCCGTTGATGAACCAGAACGGCTCCTTGCCGTCCTGCAGCAGCTTGTCTGGATGCGGCAGGCCCCAGACGCCGAACTCGGAGACGACGAGCGGCTCGTCGCCGCGCCGTTTTGCATCGCCGTTCGGCGAATAGGACCAGTCGGGCCGCTTGGCGAAGGCCGAAACCCAATCGGCCCACTCGCGCGCCATTTCCGGAACCGAGGCGTAATAGTGGTAATCGTCGATGTCGGAGACGACATGGAAGTTCGGAATGCAGGCGGAATTGTCCACCACCAGCCGTGTCGGATCCTTCTTTTTCAGCCAATGATAGGCGTTGTCCAGCCAGCTGCGCTGATCGGCACTTTCGACAAGACGCGTCCCCCAGTCTTCGTTGATGATGGTCCAGATCACGATAGAGGGATGGTTGCCGTCGCGGCGCAGGATCCCTTCCATCGTATCGAGCAGGCGCTGCGCCGACTTCTCGGTGAACGTCTGGACGTTGGGGATTTCCGTCCAGACCAGCAGGCCAAAGCGGTCAGCCACATCATAGTAGCGCGGATCAGGAACCTTGATATGGCAGCGCAGGAGGTTGAGGCCAAGCTCCTTCGATTTACGCGCCTGGTCTTCCAGAAATTCCAGTGACGGCGGGGTGTAAATGCCCTCGGGATAGTAATCCTGATCCAGCGCGCCGCGCATATAGAATGGCTGGCCGTTCAGGAAAAACTTTCCATCTCGCGCTTCAAACGTCCGAAAGCCGAAATCCTGGACGTCGGCATCGATGACGACGTCGCCCTGACACAGTTCGACGACAGCCCGGTAAAGCGCAGGATCATCGAGCGACCAGGCCTCGACCTTGGCGACCTTGAGCGCGACCGAGGCGTGTGCCGCGCCGTTGAGAGCAAGCTCGGCGGACGCCGCCACCGCGCCATTGCGGTCGAGAAGCCTAATGTTCAACGCACCAGTGAAGGCCGCGGCCAGTTCGACATCAACCGTCACGCCGCCGGTGGCGAGGTCGGCGCGAATGCCCTGGTGAGCGATATGGGCCTCAGAGCGGCACTCCAGCCAGACCGACTGCCAGATGCCGCCCAACATACCGTACCAGCTCTGCTTGCCGTGCGGGATTTCATCGAATGGAAAGTCGGGGAAAGCCCGTCCGTCAGAACTCGGCAGCGCGACCCGTACGTCAAGACGCATTTCACCGCCCAGCAGATCGGCGGGGATGACAAATTCAAACGGCAGATAGCCGCCTTCGTGAGAGCCGAGGCGCCTGCCATTGACCGACACTTCGGCGAAATAGTTCACCGCGCCGAAATGTACGATCACCTGGCGATCTTGCCACTTCTGCGGCACGGTAAGCGTGCGCGAATAAGTTGCCACGCCCGCGGCGGCGCGTAGATCCGGAAAGTGCGCCTGCCAAGGAGCGGGCACGGCAATCGTCGCGGGCTCGTGTCCCTCCAGCTGAAAGTCCCAGGTCCCGTCGAGAGACAGGCGCGCACGCGGCCCGGAATGGGTGTCGGCGAAACGGCGGGAGGCGATGGTCATGAGCCGCAAGCTTTCCAGTTGGATGTAGTCACAAAATAAGTTACAGATAGGTTTCGTAACTTAAAAATGTAACTCCCGCAAGCCCGCCGCTTCACATTGTCCGTTAGATTTTCTAACGTGCATGCCAACTGTTTGAGAGAGAAACTGCGTGAACGACAAAATAACGAAACGACCGACAATGTCCGACATCGCTGCAAAGGTCGGCGTTTCGCACGCGACGGTTTCACTGGTGCTGAACGAGGCGCCCGGCAAGCGCGTTTCCCAGAAGATGCGCACTCATGTGCTGGCTGTGGCCGAGGAGCTTGGCTATCAGAAGACCACGCCCGTCAATGGCCCGATCGGCGGCATCATCGTGCTTTTGATCGACGATCTGATGGCTTCGCATCACGCCGCGCCGCTGATTGAAGGCGTGCGTGAGGCAGCAGAAGAACGGGGCTTGGCGGCGATCACCGTCGTTACCGGCGGACAGGTCGAATTCGCAGAGGTCATTCTCGACTATCTGGGTCGGCGCCAGATCATCGGAGTGGTCTACGCCACCCTCATCACCCAGTTGGCGCCGGTGCTGCCCTCCAAACTTGCCAACTACCCGACCGTGCTCTTGAACTGCCATCAGCAAAGGGCCGAGTTCTCGTCGATCATTCCTGGCGATCTTGCCGGCGGTTTTGCGGCGACGGAGACACTGATCAAGGCCGGACATCGTCGCATAGCCATGATCGACGCAGGCAAGGAGCGGCTTGAAGCGTCCCGAGATCGTTTAAGCGGCTATCGCCAGGCGCTTACCACCTACGATATCGCTGTGGATCCGGAGCTGATTGTGTCCGGCGCATGGTCGCTCGATCTTGGGCGTGAGAAAATGTTGCAGCTGCTCGACCTGCCGTCCCCGCCGACAGGAGTGTTCTGTTTTTCAGACCGGGTGGCGATGGGCGCCTATGATGCAATCAGACTGCGTGGCTTGAAAATCCCCGAAGACATTTCTGTCGTTGGCTTCGATGATGACAGCCTTGCCCGAAAAATCCTGCCGCCACTCACCACGTTGAAACTGCCGCACGAGGACATGGGCCAATGGGCCGTGGCTGAGCTTCTAGAAAAGGTGGCGCAGCCGAAGAAGCCGCCAGTACGGTTAAAGATGGAATGCCCGTTAATCTTGCGCGCTTCCGTCGCCCGCCTCGTGAAGGCACGTGGGGATTCTTCGTGATTTGATACCTCTAAAGTTGTCCCGTCGAAGTTAACTGGGGCGACCCGCAGTGTTCTAAAAAGGTATGCAAACAGATCATAATCCATAATATGATCTGTAAATAGATCAATTGCCTTGACTACTTGAAGGAGTAGAGATATGTAAACGTAACATTCAATGGGCGATGATAGGTTTAGAGATCAAATGATTGCTGAGTCAGAGGCTTTGCTTGCGATCGGCCGGCTGTTGAAAACGGCACGTAAAAACTTGGGGCTCACTCAAGAGCAGGTCGCCGACTTGGCAGGCATATCGCGTCCTCGCTATCGCGAGATCGAGGCTGGAAGCGCCGCTGCTCGCACAACGACCTTGATCAACATTTCTCGGGCGCTCGGTCTTGAACTGATGCTCATCCCGCAGGCTATGATCCCGGCGGTTGATGCCCTGCTGCAGCCCGATGGTGCTGAAGACGACCTTCCGGCGTTCGTGGCCAGCGCCGATGGTGATGCAAATGCCTGAGGCTCCTCTCTATCCAAGATCCATATCGTTACTTGAAGTGCTGCTGAATGACCTGAAGGTTGGCACGATTGTCAGAACGCCCGGCGACTTCAACGCGTTCAGCTTCGAGGATAGCTATCGCGCAACGGGCGGCTTTCCGGTGCTCAGCCTGTCTTTCCGCGCAGCCACCGGCGGTCTGCGCAAAGACCCCAAGCCTGTTGCCAGAGCGTTGCCGGCGTTCTTTGCCAATCTTCTTCCCGAGGACAAGCTGCGTGAGGCGATGGAAAAGCACCACGCTGGCAGTGTTCGCGCCGGAAACGACTTTGATCTGCTGGTTGCACTCGGGTCGGATCTGCCGGGTGCCGTCCGCGTTGTGCCAAGCGAAGGAACGGTTGCTCGCGTCGACGATCCGTCACCTCTCAAATCAAAGGCCCGCTTTTCGCTCGCCGGCGTGCAGATGAAACTTTCCGTCATCAAGAACACGGGCAAGGGCGGCGGTCTGACGCTGCCACTGGGCGATGAGCAGGGATCCTATATTGCCAAATTTCCGTCGACGTCGTTTCCCGGCGTCTCGGAAAATGAATATGCCAATCTCGCTCTGGCTGAAGCGATCGGCATGGAAGTGCCGGAACGTGAACTCGTCGAGCAAGCAGAGTTCGAGGGCATCCCGGAGGAGTTCGAGACGTTGTCGGATGGAAAAGTCCTGCTCGTCAAACGTTTCGATCGTGGCGCTCGTGCCGAACGAATTCATATCGAGGATTTCGCTCAGGTGTTTGGCATCTATCCCTCACGCAAATACGAGGGCGCAGCCTATCACGATATTGCTGCTGCTCTCGGCATCGCCGTATCGTCGGCGGCGCCGATTGAATTTGTCCGTCGACTGGCGTTGGCCGCCATCACCGGCAATGGCGACATGCATCTCAAGAACTGGTCTCTGATCTATCCTGGCGCGTGCGATAAACCCGAGCTCGCTCCAATTTATGATGTGCTGTCGACCATTCCCTACATCCCCGCGGATGCCATGGCGCTGTCGCTCGCCGGCGAGCGTTCCTTCAAGGCGATGAATGCACAGCGATGGAAAGTCTTCGCCAATCGTGCACGTTTGCCGGAAGCGGCGGTGCTCAAAGCGGTGGTCGATACCGTTGAACGTGTCAACGAGCTTTGGTGGTTGCTGCCGGAGCGTGAGGTCGTTCCGGCAAAAGTACTTGAGCGGATCGATGCTCATGTGAAGTTGATGATACCAATCCTCAGCACGTGCGCGGATTAGCCTAACGGCGTCGTCTGTCCGAACGGCACAGGGCCCGCACTAGCCGGCACGCAAATTTTCCTGGCGCATTTTCACCCGTTGCCAAAGGGCATCGTCGACGATCCTGAGCGACCGGACTTTCCTGGATGACATGCAGCGCGGCGGCATTCTCTCGCGATAAGGCACGACGCGCTTGAAGGCGTGCATTGTGACCGATCTCCCTGTTTTGAATGGCGGTCACCATGGTAGAGATTGCACATGGGATTCGGGGTTTTCATTCACCGCACAGATTCGATCTACGACGACAGCCCGGCTGAACAATATCAGTTCCCGAGCCAATATCTCGGTCGCGTCCAAGCCTGTCTTAGCGACTGGGTCATCTACTACGAGCCCCGAAAAGTTGCAGCAACGAGAGGATATTTCGCGGTCGCTAAGGTCGCGCAGGTCATTTCAGACCCCAAGACACCTGGAATGTATTTGGCGTTGATCGAACCCGGCAGCTATCTCGATTTCGTCAATGCCGTTCCGTTCAATGGGCCAGACGGCGTCATCGAGCGAGGTGTGTTGAACGAGGAGGGTCGGATTTCAGGGCGGGCACAGGCGGCAGTGCGACCGGTATCGGCGGCAGATTTCAATCGCATCCTATCGCTAGGTCTGGCGGAAGATCAGCCTGAGTTACCCCGATCGGGCGAGCCGATAGAGACGCTATTGCCGAGTGGTTTCTCGGATAGAGTTCAGGTCCCCTTCATGGTCGAGCAGGAGAGGGATCGGGTTATGCAGCTTTCGTCGCGCATAGTTCGTAATCGTCTGTTTCGTCGTCTCGTCCTGCAAGCCTACGACAAGAGATGCGCGATTACGGGATTAAAGCTGATCAATGGTGGCGGTCGTGCTGAGGTGGATGCGGCCCATATCCGCCCAGTCGAGGCAAATGGCCCTGATATTCTCTCCAACGGGATAGCGTTGTCCGGGACCGCCCATTGGATGTTTGATCGAGGCCTCATCGGCCTGTCGGATGATCTCGAAATCCTGGTTTCGCGCCATGCAAACGATCGTAACAGCATACAGGGTCTTATCAACAAGACAGGAAGGGCGATCGTGCCGAGTGGAATTGTTGAGCGGCCGCATCCCCAGTTCATTCATTGGCATCGCGAGAATACCTTCAAGCACTGAAACGAGCGACAGGTTGTAATCGGCCTAAGGAATTGTCTCATGTCGCTCTCCAAGGCTTAGGATCTGATCAGGCTGGCGCGGCTAGCCACCACGCGGCGCACAGGGGTCAGCCTGGATGAAATCTGTGAGGAATTTGCGGTCTCGCATCGAACAGCACAGCGCATGACAGAAGCGCTGGAGACCGTTTTCACGAATGTCGAGGCGGTAGATGGTCCGGACCGCCGACGGCGCTGGCGCGTCGCCGACCCAATGCTCGACCGGCTGCAGATCCGTTAGGAAGCCGCGATCGCGGCCCTAGAGATCGCCAGCGGGACGGCGCGCGGCGATGACCGTTTGCGCCATGGTGCCGCGCTGGATGATCTGCGCGATGCTTTGTTGGCGCGCTTGACCCCTAAAGGTGCCTTGCGCACCGAGAGTAACCGCCCGATTGCTACCGCGGCGATTTTGCTTTGATGCGAGCGACGAGCAGCTCGTCGTCAACAAAGCTGTCGAGGAAGTCGTTCCATTCTTGGGATGTGCGGCGGGCATCTTTGAGCATCTGCTCCAATTCGTCCATGCCGTCGTCCGTCAGTGCGGTCACGGATTCGTCGTCTCCGGTGTACACGGAGATGATGCTGCCGTAGCTCAGATTATCATCGTTGGAGACGATTGCCTGAAGAAGTTCCGGGTCCTCTTCGAGAATTTCGGCAACAAATTTGATCGTACGGACGTAGGTGACTGTCGCCATCAGGCTGCCTTTGCGTCGATTGCGGTGATCGTCAACCAGTTCCACGGAAGGAGTTCGTCGAGTCGATTGATCTTGTGATCGTGGATGCGATCGAGCACGTCAGTCAGATAGGCTTGCGGGTCAAGACCATTCATCTTTGCCGTCTCGATGATCGTCATGGCGCGTGCCAAGGTCTCCGCTCCTGTATCGGCTCCTGCGAACAGCCAATTGCGTCTTCCGACGCCGATTGGGCGCAGTGCCCGTTCGGCAGCATTGTTGTCGATCGCGACACGGCCGTCTTCGAGGAACAGACAGAGTGAAGACCATCGGCTCAAACCGTAGCGGAAAGCTGTCGCCAGATCGCCTTTGCCCGGAATGCGCGTTAGTTGAGCTTCAGCCCAGTGGCGGAATGCATCGACCTTAGGCTTGCTCTGGGTCTGACGCGCGGCAAGCCGGATCTCAGGAGGCTGGCCGTTGATGCCTCGCTCGATGTCGTAAAGCGCTCCGATGCGATCGAGAGCCTCTCGCGCAATCTCGGACTTGTTTGATGTCCAGATATCGTGGAAGTCTCGTCGCCAATGAGCCCAGCAGGCGGCTTCCTTGAAGCGAGATTCTCCCTTTTCTCCAGGCGAGTATAGCTTGCCATATCCTTTGTAGCCGTCAGCCTGAAGGATGCCGCTTGATTGCTTGAGGTGGCGGTGGACGTGCTCTTCTTTCCAGTCAGGAGCAAAATAGTAGACTGCACCGGGCGGGGAACTGCCTGCCCATGGACGCTGATCGCGGACATACGTCCAGATCCTGCCCTTCTTCACACCCTTGCCCAACCCCTTGTCTCGCAGCGAGCGATCCAGCACCCTGATCGGGGTGTCGTCCGCATGAAGCAGGTCACTTGCCATGACCGCCGTTTCGATCCGCTCGATGAGAGGCTGCAGAACCTGCATGGCGCGACCACACCAATCAACCATCGTGCTGTCGGGAATGTCGGCGCCCATGCGGGCGAAGATCTCGTTCAGACGGTACAGTGGCAAATGGTCGTCGAACTTCGAGACCAGAATGTACGCCAAGAGGCCAGCGCCGGCCATGCTGCCCGGTATCGGGCGGCTGGGTGCTGCCACCTGCACCATTTTCTCGCAGCAGCGGCAGGACTTCTTCAGTCGAGCAACTTCGATGACTTTCATCTGCGCGGCGATCATGTCGAGGATTTCGCTGACGTCCTCACCGACAAGACGCAATTCACCTCCGCATTCCGGGCAGCAGGAGCCAGGATCGAGCTCTCGGCGCTCGCGAACCGCCTTGTCCGAGACGCGTGGGCGCCGGCGCATGATCTTTTCAGACGTATCCGCCAAGGGAACAACAGACGCCGCCTCATCAGGTTCATCGATTGGCGCCGTACTGCCTTCAGCGGCGGCGATCAACAGATCCTCAACCGCCAGTTCCAACTGCTCGATTTCACGCTCAATCTTTTCGGAGGACTTGCCGAAGACCTGTTTCTTCAGCTTGGCAATGCGCAGCCGCAGCGTTTGGATTAACTGATCATGCGCTTGCGTGCCACTGTCATTGTCTCCCTGTTCCACCATCAGCGATCGGCCCAGCGCCATCAGGACAATGACCGCACACGATCGCATGCGCAGATGCTGCAGCGATGGGTGCATGTCGGCTACTCGCAAATCTGCGCGTGGAAGCAACCGGGTGAACGGCTTACGAGGTCATCGGGAGATTGCCGCGTGCTCCCACCAGTGCCCGAAGGCGCGAAGCGACGAAGGCACAAGGGCGCACTTACGAGTTGCGGGGCAACTCAAAGCGCGGGCCGGCGGCCCGCTAACAAAGGGGAGGGCGATGGCGATCTATCATCTCAGCATGAAGCCGATCGCCCGCAGCGGTGGCCGCAGCGCCGTGGCGTCGGCCGCCTATCGTGCGGCCGAGCGGCTGACCAACGAGCGCGATGGGCTGACCCATGATTTTAGTAACCGGCAGGGTGTCGAGCATGCCGAGATCGTCTTGCCGGCTGGGTCTTCTGCTTATTGGGCGA
>NZ_PQIG01000109.1 GCF_012349115.1 Rhizobium ruizarguesonis | reverse complement strand
GAAAGGACGCACGGCGCTCTAGGGCTTGTCGTCGCCCATCCCCGGTCCGGTCGTCTCATAGACGTTGAAAAACGCGTCCGACAGGATCGTGCTTGCTGCTGCGGCAGTGAACTCTTCGAGCGTGTGCTGAGGCTTCAGTCCCAGCTGGAACCCCTTCATGATCCAGATATTGCCCTCGGCATCGTCTGGAAGAAGCGCCGTGTTGCCCTTCTTCCAGCCGAGCCCGCTCGTCCCCTCGGACCAATTTCTGCCCTTGAGATAGTGCCTTTACCGAAAGTTGCAATTACCTCGAAGGAGGTAGGCCGTGACCTCATGAAGGCGGCAGATCCGGGGCCGCTAGCGGACTGGCAACTTCAGGCTGCGGATCTTCAAAGAGCGGACATTCGGATGGGCGCGGACATCGTCTTGACCCGAGCCTGAGTGGGCTTTCGGGACGACCGCGTTGGACGGCCGGAGCATGACAGAGCCGTCATTGCGTGGGGCTGCAACGTCGGCTGCGTCCACATCAGCCATGGCCAACGCGATCTCAACCAGGATCGCTCTGAGCAGCGGCTGAAAGTTCTTTCTTGCCCTCTGTCTCCCTGTTATCTTGGAGGTTGGGAGACAGCGCCATGAGCGAGAACCGAAAGCTGGCTGCAATCCTGGCCGCGGACGTGGTCGGGTACAGCCGGCTTGCTGGCGCCGACGAGGACCTCACCCTGGCGAGGTTGCGCACACTGCGCAGCGATCTCATCGATCCGACGATCGCCGTGCACCATGGCCGGGTGGTGAAGCGCACCGGCGATGGTGCGCTGGTCGAATTCCGCAGCGTAGTGGACGCCGTGCGCTGCGCCATCGAGGTGCAGAACGCTATGGTGGAGCGCAATCACGGCGTCCCGCAGGACCGTCGCATCGAGTTCCGGATCGGTATCCATTTGGGCGACGTCGTCGAGGAAAGCGACGGCGATCTGATGGGCGATGGCGTCAACATCGCCTCGCGATTGGAGGGCGTCGCCGCGGCGGGCGCGATCTGCCTGTCCGAGGATGCCTATCGCCAAGTCAAGGCGAGGCTCGACCTCTCGGTCAACGATCTCGGCAGCACGCAGCTCAAGAACATCGCCGAGCCGATCCGGGTCTATTCGCTGCAAGTCGGCAGCGCAGCGACCAAGTTGGCCGCGACCTCGGAAACCGTGACGAGCCAACCGGCGACGGCAGCGCCGCCGAAGCTGTCGATCGCCGTCCTGCCCTTCGCCAACATGAGCGGTGACGCCGAACAGGACTATTTCGCCGACGGCATCTCGGAAGACATCATCACGGCGCTATCGAAGCTGTCGCAGCTCTTCGTCATCGCGCGCAATTCGTCGTTCACGTTCAAGGGCAAGAACGTCCAGGTGCAGGAGGTGGGCACGAAGCTCGGCGTGCGGCATGTCCTTGAGGGCAGCGTCCGCAAATCGGGAAACAGGGTGCGCATCACCGCGCAGCTCATCGACGCGACCACCGGCGGGCATCTATGGGCGGAGCGGTTCGATCGCGACCTCACCGACATATTCGCGGTTCAGGACGATGTCACGCAGCAGATCGTCGATGCGCTGGCGGTCAACCTGACAGAGGGCGACCGGCAAAGACTTGCGCCGGGGCAGACCCGGCACCCCGAGGCGTATGACTGCTTCTTGCGAGGCCGGGAGCTGTGGCACCGGCTGACGAAGCAAACGAACCGCGACGCCCGCGACCTTTTGCAACGTGCCGTCGAGCTAGACCCGTACTTCGCCTCGGCGCACGCCTTCCTCGCCCTTACCCACGGGCTCGACTACCTGAACCGGTGGAGCGCGTTGCCGCAGCGCTCGCTCGAGCAAGCCGAAGAGGCTGCGACGCTGGCGGTAGCGCGGGATGATAGCGATCCCGTTGCACACTGGGCACTGAGTCTGGTCAGCCTTTACTTGCGACAGCACGATAGAGCCATCAGCGAGGCCGAGCGTGCGATCGTCCTCAATCCGAACTTCGCCGAAGGGCATGTCAGCCTCGGCGAGGCACTCATCTATTCAGGCAGATCCGAGGAGGCACTCGCCTATTTCGATCAGGCGAGTGTCCTGAACCCGTACTTTCCGGATATCGTTCTCCACTTTCAGGCCTTGGCCTTGTTTCAACTGGGAAGGTACGAAGAGGCAGTCGAACTGTTGCTGCAGCGCATCAGCCGCAACCCCATCACCGATGTCTCGCGCGCGCTTCTGGCCGCCTGTTACGGGCACCTCGGCCGTTTCGAAGAGGCTCGCGCGACGTGGCAAGAGGTGATGCGCGTCAATCCCGACTACTCCTTGGAATACCGTCGCAAAGTCTTGCCCTTCAAGAACCCCGCCGATTTCGAGCTCGTCGTGGAAGGGCTACGCAAGGCCGGTGTCGTACAATGACGGTGATGCGGATCGGACCAAGGTGGATTGGCATTACATTGCGCCTGGCAAACCGATCCAGAACGCCTTCATCGAAAGCTTCAACGGGCGGCTGCGAGACGAGTTCTTGAATGAAACCCTCTTCTCGTCACGGACCCATGCTCGATCAGCGCTTTCAAGCTGGCGCAGCGATTATGACGGTCACCGACCGCACTCTGGCCTCGGCTGGCTGACACCTGCCGAGTTCGCTCAGACCATCAACCCGCGACGTGATGCGGTGCTGCGCAGCCGAAATGGCTCCGCTCCGCAACCCGCCGCTACCACACCAAATATCGCAACCAAAGACCGCTGGAGCGAACACAAGATTGGATAAAACTTGGGGGCAAGGTCAGGCCGATGAGGAAAAGGCGCTGATCCTCGAGCAGGCACTGTAACCAAAGACGACAGCACGCCGATGACGGCCTCGAAATGTCGCGTCCGGGCGTTGGTTAGTGTAAACTACTCGCCGCACGACTATCCGCACGCGATTATACTAGGAGATCTACGGCACGGATGAATGGCGGAAGTTGGACTATATTCGCTTAACTGGAGACGAACACGATGCGTGTGTTGATTCTTGCCGCCCTCATGCTGCTTGGGGTCATGCTGGTGGCGCGAGCCGATACCGCACCATCGAGCGAACAGCTGCCACCCAATATCGAGGCACTTCTGTCGCTTTTGGCCGATCCTGGAGTTCAAAAATGGCTTGAGACCCACAAAGCCGCATCGGCGACGACTGAAGTCCCCCCGATAACCACCCAAGCGCCGCATCTCTCTCATCCACTGGCCGACTATGTCGGGGCCGTTCGGGCGCACATCCATGGCCTCGCCCGGGCACTGACGACGCTGCCTGATGAGTTCGCAGCAGCCTGGTCCATCCTTGTTGCGGATGCCGAGAAGGTTGGTCTGGCTGGCCTTGTCGGCCTTTTCGGACTGTTCGCAGCTGCCGCTTTCGGTGCCGAGCGGCTGTATCGGCGTGCCACATCAGGATTCATGACCCGAGTGGCGCATCTGGACGTTGCGACAAGGCGCGGTCAAGTGATGGTGCTCGCTAGCCGCCTCGCCCATGACGTCGGGCGCGTCGCAGTCATCGCGGCGGCTGGCATCGGTGTCTTCGTGGCCCTGCACTATTGGCCTGAGGTCATCGAGAAGATCGTGCTCGCCTGTCTACTCGCCTTCATCATCGTGCTCCTCGCGCGCGCTGTGTTACGATTTCTTTTGTCGCCGCCGGGAAAGGACGCGAACGATCTTCGGATCGTGCCGATGGACGGCGAGTCGGCTCGGTTCTGGACCCAGCGCCTCGGTCTAGTTGTCATCATCCTCGCCGTCAGCTACGCAACAACACTATCGCTGAGCCTTCTCGGCTTCTCAGTCGAAGCCCGCGAGATTGTCGCATATTCGTTGGGATTGGGGCTCCTCGGTGTCGGCATCGATACGGTCAGGCGAGCGCCGGGGCCAGCGATCGCGGATGCTGCAAGGGATGGAGAGGTTTTTGTCCGCGCGAAGACATCCGTGGGTCTCATCTCGGCCTATTTCGTGCTGCTGTGGTGCTTGTGGGCGTTCGGCGCAGTACAGCTATTCTGGCTTGCTGCAATAGCGATCGGCCTCGTTTGGGCTATCGCCATTGCAGAACGGATCGTTGTCCACCTGCTGCAACAGCCTGCTTCGTTCGGGATCGGCGCGGCAACACCGAGTGCCGGCGTAACTCTTCTCAGTCGGGGCATCCGGTTCATTCTGATCATTTCCGGGTTGCTGCTCCTCGCTTGGGCGTGGAACATCGACCTTATCGCGCTCAGCGCGGCTGACACGCCCCCCGTCCGGGTCGCTCATGGCATCATCTCTGCTGTCATCATCCTTCTGGTCGCGGACTTGGTCTGGCGGGTCCTACGCACCCTCATAGATAATCAAATTGCAAAAGTGCGCGATACGGCGGTTGTTCAAACGGAGGAGACGCAGCGGCGCAGCCGGCTCAACACGCTTTTGCCCATTTTGCGGAATTTTCTTTGGGCCACGCTCGCCATCGTTGCGATACTGATGGCGTTGTCGGCGATGGGGGTTCAGATCGGGCCGTTGATTGCCGGCGCGGGTATTGCCGGTGTTGCCATTGGTTTCGGTGCGCAAACGCTGGTGAAAGATATCCTCAGCGGCGTCTTCTTTCTGTTGGATGATGCCTTCCGTGTCGGTGAATATATCGAGAGCGGCAACTACAAGGGCACAGTTGAGTCTTTCAGCCTGCGCTCGGTGAAACTGCGGCACAGCCGGGGACCAATATTCACCGTGCCGTTCGGCGTCCTCGGGGCTGTCCAGAACATGAGCCGCGATTGGGTGATCGAGAAGCTGTCACTGACGATCACCTATGATTCCGACTTGGAAAAGGCGCGCAAGCTCATCAAGAAGATCGGACTTGAACTGGCCGAAGATCCCGAACTCAAGGCAATCACCATCGAACCGCTCAAGATGCAAGGCGTCGAGGAGTTCGGAGAGTATGGCGTCAAGCTGAGGCTGAAGCTCAAGACCAAGCCCGGACAGCAGGCCGCCGTCCGCCGTCGCGCCCTCGTCATGATCAAGACGGCGTTTGATGAAAATGGCATCTGTTTCGCCTCGAAAGCCGTACAGGTTTCCAGCGCTGCCGGATCACAACCGGAAGCGGTGATCAATGCGGATGCGGCGCTACACGCCACCACCACGCCACAGAAGCCGGTGGCAGCATGACGAGTGCGTCAGAGGTAAAACTGCGAGAGGATTGATCCGGAAACGCATCCTCCCGGGCCATTATCGGCTTGTTCAGATTTGCCTCAGCGGCATTGAAATGGCGAAGCTCCGGAGGTGACCGACCGCCGCTACTTTTGAGCAGAGGTTCGCCGCACGGGGCCTGCGGACATGTGGTCGGCCTCATTGACACCCGCCCGAATTCTGGCACCGTTGTCGTGCCATTCAGCGGGGGCAGCGAATGTCATCATCCCACTATACGCATGGATCGAGCGAGGCAGAGCAACAGCGCTTGACCGCATTGAACAGGCGGCTCAACGAACGGTGTATCGATGCCGCGCAGCTCGCCGCCGGTGAACGCGTCGTCGACTTCGGAGCCGGCCTTGGTCAGTACTCGCGGATGATGGCGCGCGTCACCGGCGTCCCGGTGCTCGGGCTGGAGCGAAGTCCCAAACAGATCGCCGAGGCGTTGCGCCAGGCGGCGGCCGACGACGAGACCGCAATGATCGAGATGAGGCAGGGCGACGTCCTCGATCCGCCCCTTCGCGACGACGAACTAGGTCAGTTCGACGTCGCGCACGCTCGCTTCGTCCTTGAGCACATACCCGACCCGCTGCAGGTCGTCCGCAACATGGCGCGCGCGGTGCGGCCAGGTGGCCGTGTGATCCTGTCCGATGACGACTACGACGGTCTGCGGCTATGGCCAGAACCCCCAGGGTTCTCGTCGGTCTGGAACGCTTATCAGCGCACCTATGACAGGCATTGCAACGACCCTATCGTCGGGCGTCGCCTCGTGCAGTTGCTTCACCAGGCGGATCTACGTCCTCGTCGCAACACGCTTGTCTTCTTCGGCGGTTGCGCGGGTGATCCCGATTTCGAGGATGTGGTTCGCAACATTGCGAGCATCGTCGACGAAGCGATCGACGACATCGTGGCGACCGGGCTTTCACGAGACGCGGTCACCGCAGGTCTCGACACCTTGATCGCGTGGAGCAAGGCGCCAGATTCGGCGGTGTGGTTCGGCATGTCATCGGCGGAAGGGATTCGGCCCCTCTGACGTCGGCAGCCCTGAGATCACGGCAGGGCTCCCGGCCCTTCGTTGGACGGCTCTTTAGCGTCTGCGCCTGGACGATCATCCGCAGGGCGACGCCAATGCGTGGTGTCAGCCCCACTGAGGGTGATTACAGCCGTCTGGAAGGCTTCACGAGGCTGAGAAATTCACCATGACACCGCGCTGGCGAAAGTAGGCCTGCATTCGCTTCCTGCCGGAGCGGTTATTCTGCACGAGCCTGGCCGGGTCGAATACGGCCTCTTTCAAACCCGCCCGCGTCAACGCTTCCTTGAGGGCCGCGATATGCACGTCGATGTCGGCGTTGTCGGCCTGGAGCGACTCATAAATGCGGTTTGTTGCATCTGCTACGGTCGGTTCGCTCACGATTGCACTCCTGTTGTCGTCTGGCTGGGGTGACATTTGGCGGTAAATTGAGGTCATCCCGTATCAAGGACATCAATTCGGCTTTTAGAGTGGCAACCGACTGGGCAGTTTCCACCGCCTCCTCGAACTTGGACAGGGTCTTGGCTAGAATTGACTTATAATCAGGAGGGATAAATAAGACATCAGAGCGCTCCGGAAAGCAAAATTACGCTAAGAGGGGTTTCTCGATATTTCTCACCCCGGCTTGCCCTAAGCTTCTTGTAAACCCTAAAGCGTGCAAACCGATCAGCTCTTGCTCTCGTCTCATCGGCGATAGAAGACATCGGCGCCCCATCGACGGATGCCCTGAGAGAGTTCGGCGACCAGGGAGCGTATACCAGGGCAGAGAAAAAGCTTTTTTGTCCTAGTTTCTCTGAAACTTCCTGATAGTTGTACGTGAACTCAAGACCATCGAATATAAAACTAAACGAAGGAATGTCTTCAATCGGTGGAGCACGAAACTTGACGGCAAAATTATTGTCGGAGCCAAAATCATATCGGTCTCGCCAACCTTCTTTGAAGAAGCTATCTATACCTTCGACCTGGCGCTCCGCAGAATCAACGTCCCACGCGACTTGCGTCGTCAACGCGAGAAAAGATGCAACTTGTCGATTCGGATTGCTCCACCGTTCAACGATTTCAATGGGAGCGGCCGCTTGCAGCGGAAAATTCCGGAATGCCATGCGATGATAATCGGGCAGCATCTTCCGCAAAATGCGCGACAACATCTGGCAATCGGCCTTTGTGATCGCGGCGTCAGCCCTGTGATGTAGACAACTCACGTTTATCGCTTCGACGGTATAGCGAAAGCGCATGTTCGCGTCAGGCGGAGAGTTGGAAAGGCGCCGGAAATGCTGCGCCACAGCACAGACGATCGTGCGCTCTTCGATTTCGAAACTCCACAGACTTAACTCAATCGGTGACAGTTCGCTGGACAGACCGTACTCGCGATCCTGAATCTTCAAATTGAAGGTTCCATAGCCCTGGACACCATCATTGGTTCCCTCGAACAGAAAAGAGCGACCATTCAACTTAAAAATATTCTGGTAGAAGTCCTGGTTCAGCGGGACGAGTTCGGAGTAATCCTTGCGAAATGACGCGGGGTTCATAATATTTGTCCTTCAGGATCCGTGCGGGTGAGAGAAGAGGCTTATCCACTGTAGGTCTGCATCCTTGCGAGTAACGTCAACATTGCGTTCTTAGCCGATGGGCATCTCAGTTATCGGCTCCCATCCACGAAGACTCTCGCTACTGCAATCATATAACTAAAAGGCAATTCCATTTTAGGCTGCGAGTCCCGACTTGCCGTCCACCGTGCCATGTTCCGACCCAATAACCCTATAGCGAACGGTTGCGCATCTCGCCCTGGCAAGATGCAAGATGCAAAAGGCAGCGTGCAAAGTGATGCCAGGAGCCAGCGACGCTTCAAAAAGTCCGCTTAGGGGCGGCCAACAGCCGGTCCGCTTCTGACAACCGGAAGGGGAAGCCGCCGTCCGGCGGTGCTATTTCAATGGCAGGAACAGCTCCGCCACCTTCTCGTGCTCCGGCCCCTCGGGGAAGAAGGCGAGACCGTCCTCACGAGCGAGTTGGTCCGGACCCGCCTGCTACGCAGACTGAGAATACCCCCAGCGCTGTGGCGTTTCATCTAGAGGCGGTGATGGCTGGAAGGGTTTGCCGATCGTAAAGCGCCAACTCCTCGGCGGTTGGCGGCTCGAACAGCTTGCACCACCGAAGCAGGTCCGCCCGCGAGATGTCGAACGTGCCGGCTGGAAGCGCGGCGTTTCGCCGGGAGAGCCGGTCCCAAAGCGCATCAAAGGGAACGTCGAGGAAGCAGAGGACGACGCGGGCACCCGCTGCGCGAGCTTCCTCCCGGCAGATGTCGCGTTCTGCCCGTGACCACACGCCCCAATCGACGACAACGTTGCACTCAAGCCTGATGGCACGCAGAGCGATCTGCCATTGCAGGCTCTCGACCCTGCCTCGGCACGGACCAGTTTCGGCTTCCGGCGTGGAGATGCCGGGGTAAAGCTTGTGCATCCAGTCGTCTCCGGTCAGACGGAGGGCAGATGCTTCATGTTCGATGATCTTGGCAAGCGACGTCTTCCCCGAACCGGGAAGACCGCAAGTGAGGTAGAGCGTGGGCATTGGAAATCTCTGATTTTGGCTTGGCAAGGGAAGTGGCCCCGCGGTGTCGTGCAGGACTTTTTGCTCAAGGCCGCAAGGCGCGGCCAATCAGAGGTGTGTTGCCATAGTCGATCTTGTAGGACCGCTCTGCTCGGGGGTCAAGACGGAGCGCATGAGCGAGCTCACAGGTGAGGTCGTCTAACCCACCGGCTGTTTTGCGGTGTTATGTAGCAAATGCCACCAACTCCTCTGCGGCGGATGTCTCCACCGCATTGGCGAGGATGTCTCCGAGCCTATCTGACCGCCACGCTCACCGCCATCGTCAACGGTCATAGGCAGAGCCAGATCGAGGGTCTTCTGCCATGGAATTGCCTAGCAAGATGACTCGTTGTCGCTGGCGCGTCGATGGAGCTGACTGTAGCTGTCTCATTGGCCCTGATCGGTTTCGAAGGAGATTGTTGACCAACATCCATCGCACAACGCCAAAATCCATGACGCGCTGCCGACGACATGCAATAGTTGCATCATCCCGGCAACGTGGCGAGAAGCGAATGAGTGCGAATGGACCGAACGACGACTGGCCAAGCGCTGCCATCGAGTTCCTGAAGGAAAGTCTTCCGGTGGCCAGTCAATCACCGCTGAAATGGTCCGATGATAGCATGACAGCCTATCAGTTCGGGTGCGATGCGTTGGTGGCGTTGGGACAGGCGGAGCGCTTCGGGCCAGGCGCGCTGGCGAAGGACTGCCCAACACTACCCGAAACTCTGCCGCGCTGGGATGACATATGCGTGACTGTCCTGGGTCTGGCGCATGTGAGGTTCTTGCGAGTGGCAGCGCCCACGCCACCCGGGAGATATCAACCGGTTCGGACAGCTCCAGATGCGAATATCGCTGCCTACAAGACAGCTGACGCGGCACAGGCTAGCACCGACATTTTACCGCTGCTCGCCAGCCTCGGTCTTGCGGAGAATGGACAATGGACACAGGCTTCAGAGACGATCCACTGGCGAGATGGGGACGGTTGGAAGCCCTCACACCTTCATGACGTTCGCTTTATGGAAGCGGTCAAAATTGCCTGCGAGACGATGCCTGATGACATCAACGACGAAATGGACCGCCTCGTGACGATCACTGACGACGATGTCGAAAAGAGTGTGATCCTCAGCCGCAAGGTCAGAGACATAAACTATGCCAACGCCAAGCGACGAGCGCAGGACGTCGCGCCTCCCGAAGTTCTCCCGCCGGACATTGAGCTGGCACGCGGACGTGCTGGCGTCGAGCATAATCGGTCAGACAAACTCGACTGGATGTTTTATCGACGCTGGCGACTATCCGACGGTTGGCTCTCGGGTGAAGAGTCTCAAAGAGCGCTCGAAATATTCCACGATCCGCTTGCGCAGAATATGAGACGTGCCGTCATCCGCGAGCGGTATGATGGCCTCGTCATGGCTGAATTGGGCTGGAAGCCGCCAGACAAGTCGTCCGCATCATAACTCTCCGGCAACGATTTGCACAATTTGCTCGTCGCTCCAGTCGACCGCCGGCCGCTGCTAAGACCTCAAACCCGGTCCAGTGCCTCTTGGGATTTGAGCGTAAGCTGAAAAATCGATATGGGCCGAACATCGTCAATCGAGCACTGATCCGGCAGGTGCGATCAGAACACCGCCTACTACAATTGGCGCAACCGCGACCTACAGTTTCGCCATCGGCGATGTCTACATTTGGGCAGTGGCAAAGGCCTCCTCAATGGCTGACATGAGGCCGTAAAGCAGCCTTATCCTTCGATAACGAAAAAGCCCGCTTTAGGGGTGGACAACGGCCTGTCCGCTTCCGGCGGTCAGAAGGGACAAGCCGCCGTCCGGCGCTGCTCTTTCAACGGCAGGAACACCAAAGCCGCCTCACGTACGAGAGCCGACCTCATCGTTGGAGAATGGCTCAGTGTCAGATCTTCAAAAATCGATAGGCGAAGCGATCGGTCTCGCCCTTGATCGAGGGATCGAAGACCTTGATCGAGTGCGAATCGTCCTTGTTCGCAAGCACGGTGCTTTCCGCGTCCAGGACGAAGCCGGCCGCCTCCACCTCCTCGCGAACGGATGCAGGCTCAATCCGATGCAGCGACTGCGCGTCGTTCGTACCCGCCCCGACGGCGGCGGCGTGGTCGACGATGACGTAGGACCCGCCGGGCTTCAGCCGCTCGTAGACGGCTCGATTGAAGGCGGCGGCCGTCGCGCCCCTGGCCTGGATCAGGGCGGTGTGGAGATCGTGGTAAAACAGATGCAGCCACAGGACATCCGCTGGCCGCGTAACCTCCGACAGCGCCACGAGGTCCGCCGAGACGGCTTCGACGTTCGCTCGGCCCGGTTCCATCGCAAGCGTTCTCATGCGGCCGACCGGATCGTTCTTGAAGTGAGCGACTTCGGCCGGCACGAAGCTGAAGACCCGCCCGTCGGGTCGCACGATGTCGGAGAAGAGACGGGTCCAGTCGCCGTCGCCCGGGTAAACGTCGATGACGGTGGAGCCCGCATCGACGCGTGCGAACCGGATCAATTCGGATAGCTTGGATTGGTCGTACATTGGAATCTCCTTTGCGGTTGAGCATTCGACGAGCGCGGGCCGCGGTCGGCCAGCGCTACGCCGGCCCGGACGCGTCCATCTGCGCGGCGCGCGCCAGCGCTTGCGTGTCGACGTATTCCCGGATGTTGGTCAGTCTGCCGTCCCGGACCGTGATGGCGAAGACCCAGTCGTCCTCGAACGTCTTGTTCGTGGCTTTGATCTTTCCCTTCGCGAAGCCGACGACCAGGACCCGGTCTCCTTGCGCTACGAACTCCCGGGGTTGCGTGGACGTTTCGATCGACTTGGATGCCGTCTCCAGCAAATTCGCAAGTCCCGCGTGTCCGCGGTGCGTTCCGGCCAGCGGCCAGTCCTTGCCCGGAATGATCCACTCGATGTCTTCGGCGACCAGCCCCAGCAGAGCCTCCCTGTCGCCGCGGCCGATCGCGGCGAAGAAGTCCTGTACGGTCTGGATGTTCTTTTCGGTGCTCATAATTATTTCTCCATTTCGCTTGGATCGGATCGCGCTCGATCCGATCCGTGCAGCGTGGCCCTGTGCCGGTGGGCACGTCGTCTTCATCAGTCGAACTTGACCAGATCCTTGAAGATCAGATGACCCCAGCTATTTCCGCGCGCCTGGACTAGCAGCCCACCTTCCGAAAGCGCGCCAAGTTTGATCGGCGCGAAACCGAGATTTTCCGCGAGCGCACCAATCTCCGCTGCGGCAGCGTCATCGTCGCTCGCCAGAAACACGACTCTCCTGCCACCCTTTACCGCGGGATCCTGGTCAAGCGTGGCAGCGATCAAATGGTTGAAGCCCTTGACCAGTTTCGCACCGGAAAACGCCTGTGCGATGAACCTGGAAGACGGCTGTTCTTCCAGTTCCTCCGGGGGCACGCCGTAGGCATTGGTCACATCGACGATTGTCTTCCCCTGCCAGGTGGGAAGCGCCTTCGCGACCTCCGGGTGCGACTCGAAACGGACAGCCAAGAAGATGATGTCCGCCTTGACGGCTTCCGCCAGTGTTTTGGGAATGATCGTAGAGCCGATCGCAGCCGCATCGGATGCGAAGCTTTCCGGGTCGCGCGTGGTTGCAACGGAAACTTCGATGCCGTTTCGGGCAAAGGCCTTGGCAAGCGCCTGGCCGATATTGCCGAATCCTATAATTGAATAGCTCATAATGCTTCTCCGATCTTGTTTTAACGCCGGGGTCAGACCTGCGCCCAACCACCATCGACGGCGAGATCTATACCGGTGATGTAGGAGCTTTCATCGGAGGCGAGGAACGTGAGCGCAGCCGCGATTTCCTCTGGCTTGCCCCTGCGACCCATTGGGATCTGTGCAGCAAACTGGGCGACCGCCTCCTCGGCTTGCTCAGCGGTGAGGCCGGTCGTTGTCGCCAAGGCGGGAGTCTCGATCGCGCCGGGGCTCATCGTATTGACGCGGATATTGCGGTCCTTCAGCTCTTGGGTCCAAGACCGCGAGAAGCTGCGAACAGCCGCCTTGCTTGCTGCGTAGGCGCTGAACGCTGGCAGCCCCATCACATTCGAGACCGAAGAGTTCAGAATGATCGATCCGCCGTCTTTGAAGAGGGGAAGGGCCTTCTGCACTGTAAAGAACAGACCCTTCACGTTCACATCGAAGGTCTGGTCAAAATGGGCCTCAGTAGCTGCCGCGAGCGGCGCGATTGTCCCCGCGCCTGCGTTTGCGAAGAGAATGTCGATGTGACCATGTTTCTCCTTCACGGTGGCGTAGAGCCGGTCCAGATCTTCCAAGCGCGAGACGTCGCCCACGACTGTTGTCACGTTTTTCCCGATAAGGGCCGCGGCCTCTTGTAAGGCTTTCTCGCGTCGCCCAATGATCACGACCTGCGCACCTTCCTCCACGAAACGCTTGGCGGTGGCCAAGCCGATCCCGCTGCTTCCACCCGTGATGACTGCGATTTTACCTTCGAGTGCTTTCATAATCTTTTGTCCTTCGTTGTGTGTGAGTTAGGCACGGAACCGCGCCGGGGTCAGAGTTGAGCCAGGCCGCCGTCGACGGCGACTTCGCTGGCGGTCATGAAGCTGCTGTCGTCCGACGCGAGGAAGGCGGCCGCGGCCGCGATCTCCGCGGGATCGGCCATACGCTGGAGTGGAGTCATCGCGCCGTAGGCCTTCTGGCCTTCCTCACCCAGCGCCTCCTTCGCGAGTTCGGTCGCCGTCGCCCCGGGCGACAGCACGTTGACCCGGATGCCGGTGCCCTTCAGGTCCTCCGCCCAGGTCCGCGCGAGGTTGCGCACGGCTGCCTTGCTCGCGCTGTAGGCAGTGAATCCCGGGGCGCCGGTGGTCCCGGCGCTCGATCCGGTCAGGATGATCGAACCGCCCGGGCCCATCAGTGGCAGCGCCTTCTGGACCGTGAAGATCGTGCCCTTCACGTTGGTGTCGAAAGTGTCGTCGATGTGCTTGGCGGTGATCTGGCCGAGATGAAGCGGGCTTCCGGCCCCGGCATTGGCGAAGACGATGTCGAGGCTTCCGCGCTCTGCCTTCACCGCGGCGTAGAGGCGATCAAGGTCGGCCTCATCCGAGACCGAGCCCTTCACCGCCCGCGCGTTGGGCCCGAGCTCGGCCACAGCGGCGTCAAGCGCTTCTTGCCGGCGGCCGAAGATGAAGACGAAGGCGCCCTCGTCGATGAAGCGCTTTGCAGCGGCGCGGCCGATGCCGGTAGCGCCGCCGGTGATCACGGCGGTCTTTCCATTCAGTCTGGTCATGTCATGCATCCTTCATTCGCCCTCACGCGTTTTCGGCTGTACGGGGAAGTCCCCGAGAGCCCCGATGTGGGTTCGCCGAAGTCGGGCAGGGAGTGCGCAATCACGCACATCGCTGGTGCAAAAACGATCCATCCAGATGATTAAGCGCCGCAACGCTCGCGCACAGTCCGGCTCAGTGTGCTAGAACGGGCTTCGGAAGCCGCGCCGCGCGGCGCAGGATTGCACCATGATCGACTGGGACGACGTTCGCTACTTTCTTGCCGCCGCGCGCGGAGGCTCATTGCGGGCTGCCGCCAAGCGCCTCGGGGTGAACCACGCGACGGTGCTGCGACGCATCGCCCAGCTCGAGGATCGCCTCGGGGCGCAGATGTTCGAAAAGCTGCCTTCGGGCTACCGCCTGACGGCTGCGGGCGAGGAGGTCCTCCAGCTCGCGGAGCAGATGGAAGCGTCGTCGCACCAGCTGGAGACGCGCGTCTTCGGCCGCGACCAGAGCGTGCGCGGGCTTTTGCGGGTGACGTTGGCTCCGCCCCTCGCGACACACCTGCTCATGCCTGACTTCGCCGATTTCGCGCGTCTGCATCCTGAAATCGAGATGGAAATCGTGTCGTCCGGCGAGCTGGCAAATCTGACCAACCGCGAGGCTGACGTGGCGATCCGCGTCGTCTACGACCGCAAAACCCTGCCGCTCAATCTTCACGGACTGAAGGGACCGGAGCTGTTCGGCGGCGTCTATATGTCCTGCGATCGGCTAGCCGCGTGGCGTGCGGGCGCGCCGGATCCCATCCGGTGGATCGTCATCAGCATGCATGGAATTCCGGATTGGGCCGGCGAGGGTGAGGTTCGCACCACGGGGGTTCCATTCAGGACCACGGACGGCGAGGCGCAGATCGTTGCTGTACGGCAAGGGCTCGGGATCACGACACTGCCCTGCTTCGTCGGAGATGCCGATCCCCTTCTGGTGAGGGTGCCGGGCACCGACCTGCACATGTACGGAACGCTCTGGCTTCTCACACAGGGGGAGACACGCAAGACGAAGCGCGTGCGGCTCTTCGCGGAGTTCGTATCCCGCAGGCTCGCCGCCTACGCTCCGCTTCTCACGGGGCTGTCCATCTCGCGCGACTGACGCCCGGCAGGTCGCCGGCGACGCTTGCCGTGGATAAGAAATGACTTGCCCACAGCAGCTTTATGAACCTGTCAGTGAAGACCTGGCGTCGGTGGCTCGGCCTAAATCAACGTTCAAGGCGATGTCCCCCACGTCGCGCCATGCGTCGGTGAACAGGTCCCTTGCTCCACCGGTATGCGGCTTCAAGAAGCGTTGGCCTCTGCGCAGCCGGACACCTTCCGGGAAGAGTTGGGCGTGATTGGCAGACCAAGTGTGGTGTATTTGCCATCGCTACCAATCTGAGGGGCCGTCATTTCGTTGGCGAAGCGTTCCCAGGTAGAGTGTCTTCTCACCAGATCGAAGGCCATGATAAGCGGCGCCTATGGGAATCAAGAACTATCTGATCGAAGGCGGTTCCGGCACTGGGAAAACGTCTGTCGCTACCGAACTGGAGCGGCGGGGCTACCATGTCGTCCATGGTGACCGGGTCTTGGCCTATGTCGGCGACCCCGAGACGGGCCAGGCACTCGCAGGACCACCCGAAGGCGCGGACCGCATCGTTTGGGGATACGCCCACTGGATCTGGCGTGTCGACAAGGTCCGCGCTATTGCTGCCGACACCACCCATCCTGCCACGTTCTTCTGTGGCGGCTCGCGCAATTTCCACAAATTCCTGGACCTGTTCGACAAGGTTTTCGTGCTCGACATAGACGTCGAGACCTTGAACCGACGATTCGATGGGCGGCCGAATGAGCCGGGCTTCGAGCCGGCCGAGCGGGCGCTGGTGCTCCACTACCATCATACCCGGGAATATCTTCCCATCGGCATCAATATCGACACGACGGCTACCGTCCCAAGTGTCGTCGACGATATCCTCGCTCAACTCGCCGGAGGCCCTGAAAGTATTGAGAATGAGATGGAAAGCACTCGATTATTGCGGGAACGCTAGCCGCCTGAACGGCTCACAGGCGGCATTATCGCTTTCGTAGTCGACCGGCAGCTCTCAGAACGAGAAACCGGGTGTCTTAACGACCGATAAGAGGCGCAAAGATCGGAACACCACGCCGGATAGGGTCAAGAGACCCTAACGCCAGCACCCGTCGTCATGCTTTCACCGCCGAGAAAAACAGGAACCGCGGCTTGGTCGTCAGGCTCTGATAGGCCTGCGGAAAAAGCGTGCGGGCTTGCGGATCGGGCTGGGGCTCGCTGACGATGTCGATCTGAAATCCGGCCGACTTCAGCGCGTCGAACATGGCGTGGAGCGGCCGATGCCAGAAGCGCATGGCGATATCCTTTCCACCGCGCTGCCAGGTCTCATCGAAGCTGTAGGTCTCGAAATAATTGTCGCGGCCGGTCGAGGCGTGATCCATGAACGGATGGTGGGTGGAAAGAACCAGGCGACCGCCTTCAGGCAGCAGCCGGTTGAATTCCAAAAGGGGCCTCGACCAGTCGGGCAGATAATGCATGACAAGCGAGGCGAGGATCAGATCGAAAGCCTTGTCCGTAAACGGCAATGCTTCGTTGAGATCCGCCGTTAGCAGCCGCGCGCGCCCTTCCAGGCGACGTTGGGCTATTTCAAGCATGCCGGCACTGGCGTCGATCCCGGTCACGACAGCCCCGCGCTCGATCAGCGCTGCCGCATGCGCCCCGCCGCCGCATCCCGCATCGAGCACGGAAAGCCCGGCGACGTCGCCAACCAGGGCAAGAATAGCCGGCCGCTCGTAATAGGCATTCCAGGCATTGACCTCGTTATCGGCATCATAAGCCGCCGCGAACGCATCATAATCATTCTCGGCCAAGATTTTCCCTTTCCGAAGACTGTTCGAAGATCTGCGTGTGTGTGTCAGGAGCTTGCTCGATCGGCCTGCAAACAGGCAGAGATCGCTTCGTCGGCAAAGTTTGAACTCAGGCCCCAACCTCGGCTCGTTAGCCCGAGAGCGCCACCGGCTTGCCATGCGGCGTGGTGAGATAGGCTCGGCGCCATTCGCTCTCGCGCCGATCCACTTCCGAATGCGGCGCTATTCCAGTGCGATCGAGAACACGTTCGAGGGTGGCCTTGAACGCCCCGTAATGGGTCGCATCGTCGTCGGCCTCACCAGCGCGGGCGCGCTTTTCGAGTTCCGCGCCGAGGGTTTGCGACCAGTCCTCCGCGTCCAGTTTTCCCGAAGCGAGCAGCAGTTCGACAATCGCAACGACTTGCGCATGCCATTGCTCCTGGAAGGCGGGATTTCGGTCGCGAGATCGAAGCGAACCACGGGAAATCTCAGACCGGGTCAAGGTAGCTCTCCCACATGTCGATCAGGAGCACGTCGCGGCTCAGAGCCGCTTCGGGCCAGAGCTCCTTCATATCGAAGCGAACCGCGTAGGTCTGCTCGATGGAAATTCTGCCGGTCGCGGAACGGTCCGGCAGAGGCTGCGGCCCTGTCACGCTTTCGACGATGCCGCGGCGCCCTCGCACGTAGGATGGCAAACGGGTGTGCATCGAACCGCTATCTCGCTTGGCGACGACCCTGTCGCCGGGTTTGAAGGAGTCAAAGGTCGCTGCGCTCTCTGTCTGCGGCGGCATATGTTGCAGCTGCATCTGGGCAGACCCTGCATGCCCGTCCACGAATTCCTGGACATCGGCAATGCCTTCATCGATCGCCGTGACCATCATCGCCAGTGTCCACTTTTCGAAATAGTCGAAGCGGAGATAGAGGTCCGGCGGCAACCGTTCCAGAACGTGACGATACCAGTCGAGCGTCCATCCGGTTTCTTCCTGGCTGAGTTTCGACATCGACATCATCGCAATCGCCCAGAGGCGCGCTTTCCATTCTTCAGGAAACATGACGTCGTCATCGTCGAACTGGTGCAAGATCGGCCCAAATCCCTGCCTGCCGCCGAGATCGTGAATGGTATCCATCACCCGGCCCCCGGCGTGAGATCCCTGGCCGTGCCGATCATCGAATTGCGGGTCACGAGCGTCGCAAGCTGCTCTTCCGACCAGCCTTCGGTCGCCTCGGGCCGCTGCGGAATGACCATGTAACGGCGGTCGGATGTTGAATCCCACACCCTGATCTCGACCGATTCCGGCAACACGATGCCGAACTCCTGAAGGACGCCCCGAGGATTGCGGGCGGCACGCGCCCTGTACTCGGTCGATTTATACCAGGAAGGCGACATGCCGAGGATGCTGAGCGGATAGCAGGAACACAGGGTGCAGACGATCAGGTTGTGAACATCCGGCGTGTTGAAGACTGCGCGCAGATTGTAATCCGGCTCGACGCTTGGCACCACTTCTGCAAAGGCAGAGATCGCATTCTCTGCCAGCCGATCGGCAAAGGCCTGATCCGTCCAGGCATGGGCAATCACCTTGGCGCCGTTCATCGGCCCGACATTCTCTGCATAGTTGTCGAGCCAAGCGTCGACAGCATCGGCACCGAGAAAGCCCTTTTCGGTCAGGACCGTCTCCAGGGCTTTCAGACGCAACGCGGGTTCCGGCGGCAGGTGGCTATGCAATTCGCGGTGAAGTTTGGCGGCCTTGTCAGAGTCATACGAGGTCATGGCGCTCCCCCTGGCTGACAATCATTTCCGGCGTTGAGCAATAGCGCAAAACGCGCGCTTTGTCATGTCTGCAGCAGGCCGTCCGCCATGAGAGGCCTGCAAATCGGACGGCCGGGCGAGGAGGGAATCGTTATGCCGCCGAATGAGGCGGGAGCGACGCCTTCGTCGCCTGACACTGGCCTTTCCCGCGGTTTGTCTCGCCGGCGAGAGCCGCGCGCCGCCGAGTGGGGGAAGAAGGTCCAGCGCAGGCGGCGATCTCCGGGCGGGTGGTGGGCGCTGAGCGGCTTGCTCAAGCCAGGAGTCATCCGGCACGGCACGCAGTGGGTCGCTGTCGTCATCGAAGGCGCGGTGGTTGTCGTTTCGATCGCGGGAAGGGAGGCGTCCACTGCATGCCGCAGGAGAGCTGGTAGCGCGGCATTCTCACGCGCACTTTGCCGGGATCATACCAATCCGTAAGAATGCCGCCCCGGCCGTTCGACCCTCGCACTTTACGAAAATGTATAGTTCCAGCGAGGTTCCCGTGAAGATTGGAGCGCAGGCTTGGCGCCATCATTGCCAAGTCGAAGGTCAGCTCTTTCATGAACATGCGCGCCGCACCTGCCGCCCTTATGCCGGCCCTTCACCCGGTCAGCCTGCGGGTGAACACCTACCTGATCAATCTCGACCGTGCGCCCTTGCGCAGGTTCCGAATGGAACGCCTGCTGGCAAGCTCCGGCCTTGCCTTCGAGCGCGTGGCGGCGGTCGATGGCGCAGGGCTGAGCCTGCCGCATCCGGGCTTTGACGAAGCATCCTATCTCCGCCAGCACGGCCGCCGGCCGAACCCTTTCGAGATCGGCTGTTATCTCAGCCACGTCGAATGCGCCAAGCGGTTCCTCGGCAGCCATGCCGAGTTCGCGCTCATTCTGGAAGACGATCTCGATTTCGATGACGATCTGGCCGAGCTGCTCGAGGCCGCCCTCGAGCACCAGGCGCGCTGGGACATCCTGCGTCTGTCCACTGTCAATTCCGGGCGAAAGCACAAGGTGGAGCCGCTGACCGCATCGCGCTCGCTCGCCATCGCGCTCACCCGCGAGAAGGGGTCCGGCGCCTATCTGATCAACCGCAAGGCAGCAGGCTGGATTGCCGGTGTGCTTGTCCCCATGCGCCTGCCCTATGATCTCGCCTTCGATCTGGAGTTCGATGATGGGCTGAGCGCCTGCTTCGTCGATCCGCTGCCGGTCAGCCAAAGGGCCGATCCCTGCTCGCAGATCCAGGCCGGGCTTTCGACCTATCGGCTGGGCCGCCGCCGGCCGTGGAGCGTGCTGCCGTATCGCGCCGCCGCCGAGCTGCGCCGCTTTGCCGCCCGCTTCAGCCGGCTCGCGGCATGGCGGCTGAGCGGTCTCAGGACCGCTCCTCCGGAATGAGGGGTTAGAGCATGTCGCGCAAAAGTGTGCAGCGGTTTTGGGATAACGACATGCGGAAAACAAAGACCTAAAGCGCGAGGAGCGTATCTGCGCTGTTCGGTAGCAACTGCCAGCTGACGGTTACTCGATCGAAGGGTATTCCGGATCCAATCACGGAGTGCTAGAAGTTGTGCGAGCGTCGGGGGACACGACATGTCCAATTTACTGCTGAGAGAACTTTCTTTAGTAGGACACCGCTGCCCTATCATCACGGCGGACCATCGGGATTATGAGCGCTATCGCAAAGTATGGAACGGTGTCGCCGATCGACGGCCTGCTGCGATCGTCCGCCCGCAAAGTGTAGATGATGTCCGCAAGGTCGTGCATGCAGCGGCGGCATCTCACGCCCTGCTTGCGGTGCGCGGCGGCGGCCACAGCCTTCCGGGATTCTCGACCTGCGATGGGGGACTTGTTCTCGATCTATCGGACCTAACTGCCATTGCCATCGATCGAGATACGCACACGATCGAGGTCGGCGGCGGGGCACTACTTGGCGATCTCGATCGCGCGACAGTTCCCGAGGGTTTCGTGGTACCGGCAGGCGTGATTTCGCATACGGGTGTGGCAGGTCTGACCCTGGGTGGCGGCATGGGATGGGCCAGCAGGAGATACGGCCTTACCATCGACAGCCTGCTGGGCGCGGAGATCGTGACCGCGGCTGGCGACGTCGTTTGGGCAAGCGCAACGTCTGAACCTGAACTCTTCTGGGGCATCCGCGGCGGCGGTGGCAACTTCGGCGTAGTCACCCGATTTAAGTTCGGGATGCATCCGCTTGGTTCCGTCGTAGTCGGCCAATGGAGCTATCCTGCGGCCAACATGAGGCAAGCCCTGCAGGCGCTGCGCGACCGCGCGCATGGCCAACCGCGCGACTTTACGCTCAACTTCACCGCGACAGCCACGGGTCTCAGCGTGACAGCGGTTTGGTCAGGCGATGCTGCTCTCACTCACTCGGTTCTGTCACCGTTCGGGGCGCTTGCCGATGGCGGCATAGGAAGCGTCGACAAGCTGCCCTATCTCAGCCTGCAGAGCCGTAACGACGAGCACTTCGCATGGTCACGACGATATTATTGCAAGGGAGGATTCTGGTCGGAAATCACCGATGAAGTCATAGACGCGATCATGCTGGCAATCGCCGATGCGCCAACGCCAGATTCCGAAATTAACGTGTTGCAGCTTGGCGGAGCGGTCTCCGACGTACCGGACGAGGCAACTGCGTATACGGGAAGAGGTGCAAGCTACTACTGGATTGCAGAGCCGGTCTGGGACGTCGCTGCCGATGACGACCGATGCATTGCTTGGGGACGGATCACGGGCAAATCGCTTTCGAAGCTCTCGATGGCCGGGAACTACGTCAACGAGCAGGCTGATGCCGGGACGGTCGTAGCTTTAGATGCGTATGGCCCGGAGAAGTACCAGCGGCTTGCGAGCCTGAAGACACGGTTCGATCCGCACAATATGTTCCGTCTCAATCAGAACATCGCGCCGCTGGCTTGAGTCCTATCCGCAAGAGGGCGAGGCCGGCCCAGGCTGCCCGGAACCCGACGTCAGGTTTTTCAACAGAACAAAGTTGGTGGCAGTTGCTGCCGAATAGCGCGAATCTGAAAGATCGCGCCGCGCTTTAGGATCCTGCCGCTGGCATCAGCGGGAAGCCGATCGAAACGATGAGGCCGGGATGATTGTCCGCCATGGTGATCTCAGCCGAATGCAGGTCGGCGATCGCCTTGACGAGGCTGAGCCCGAGGCCGCTTCCCGGCGTCGCGCGGCTCTTGTCGAGCCGGTAGAGACGCCGGAAAACCTTGTCCCTCTCGTCGGCGGGAATGCCGGGGCCGCTATCGGCGACAGAGACGATGGCGCGGCCGTCCTGGCGGCGGAGCGAAACCGTGATGCCGGTTCCGGCCGGGCAGTGGTTGATGGCGTTCTCCACCAGGTTGGCGATCATCTGCGTCAAGAGATCACGGTCGCCCCGGATGCGCGCGGGACAGCGCTCCGCGATCGTCAGCGACATCAGCGCGTCCTCGGCGACATCGACATAGACTTCGGAAATGACGGCAAGCACGGCGTCGATATCGGTCGCCTGGAAACGTTCCTTGCGGGCGCCGGCCTCGATCTGGGAAATGCGCAGCAGCGCCTCGAAGGTGGCGTTGATCCGGTCGCTCTCGTGTCTCGCTTCGTCAAGCAGCGCCGACACATCCGCCTGCTGGTCGTTTCCGGCCACCGCCGCATCCAGCGTCAGGCGCAGCCTGTTCAGAGGCGTCTTCAGATCGTGGGCGATATCGGCGCTCACCTGCCGCATGCTCTCGACCAATCTCTGCAGCCGCTCCAGTGCCGCGTTGATCTGGATCGCCACCGTATCGAGGTCGTCGCCGTTGCCGGTGATGGCTATGCGGGCGTCGAGCGCGCCGAGGGAGACATCGTTCATGGTGTGGGCGACCCTGTCCAGCCGCGCCTGGGCGCGGACGGCGAGAAAGACGCCGCCGCCGATCGCGGTCGCGACGACGATCGCGGCGGCCCATTCGAAGCTCACCAGCACGATCCGCAGCATCTCGTCGACATCGTTGAAATTTTCCGCCACCACCAGGCTGTAGGGGCCGATGGTCGAGACCTGCATCCGGTAGCGTTCATGCCCCTTCAACCCGACATCCCTGGAGGTGACGGTATAGACGCCGTTCGGGATACGGGGTGCGGCGAAATTGCCGGCAAGTTTGCGCCCGCCTGCATCCGTCAGCGAATAAAGCCCGTCGGAGGTCGATTGGAAGCTCGCATAATTGTTCAGCGTGTTGATCAGATCCTGGGTGTCATTGGGCTCGTAGGTCGAGACGATCAACGAATTCATCTCGCTCAGCGACTGTTCGAGATCGCGCACGAGGCCGAGGCGCAGCATGTGATAGATGATCGCGCCGCTAAAGATGAAGGCGACGACGAAGAGCACGCCGAAGGTGACGGCAAGCCGGAACGGCGTGCTCCTGCGCAGGCTAGAGCATGATGCCGAAAAGTGTGCGCGGTTTTCGGACGACATCATGCTCTCACTCTTTCCGGGCATGATGCCGAAAAGTGTGCGCGGTTTTCGGACGACATCATGCTCTTACTCTTTAAATTGCGAACAGGATTTGAGATTTTCCTGTTCTAGCGAGGCGCATGCAGGCTGTATCCGGTGTTGCGGACCGTGTGCAGAAGCTGGATCTGGAACGGCTTGTCGACCTTGGCCCTGAGACGGCTGATATGGGTCTCGACGACGCTGGTCTTCGGATCGAAGTGGAAATCCCAGACCCGCTCCAGCAGCATCGTCTTGGTGATGACCCGGCCTTCGCCGCGCATCAGCACCTCGAGCAGGGTGAATTCGCGCGGCTGCAGCTCGATCACCTGGCGGGCGCGGCGAGCCTCCCGCCGGATCAGATCGAGCTCGAGATCGGCAACCTTCAACACCGTCCGCTGCTCCTGCACCGGCGGCCGCCGGCCAAGCGCATTGACGCGCGCCATCAGCTCGGAGAAGGCAAAGGGTTTGACGAGATAATCGTCGCCGCCCGCTTCCAGCCCCTCGACCCGATCGTCGACGCCGCCGATCGATGTCAGGAACAGCGCCGATGTGCCGACCTTGGCAGCCCTCAGTGAACGCACGATCGCCAGGCCATCGAGACCCGGCAGCATGCGATCGACGACGATGACGTCATAGGCTTCGCGCTGCGCCTGAAACAGCCCATCGCGGCCGTCGCCGAACACGTCACAGACATGCCCGGCCTCGGAGAAGCCCTTGGCGATATAATCGGATGTTTTCCGGTCGTCTTCGATAAGCAGGATTCGCATCAGCCCGATCGTTCCCGGCATGCCTGGATGGCGAGATTTAGCCGAGGGGACGGCGTGGCCACAACTTACGGATTGGTAAGGTGATGGGTGGGGGAGCGGCTTTCCGCCGCAACCGGGCGCCAGGAGTTTCCCGCCGTTCCTTGGAAAGAAGTGATACGTTAGAGTCTGACTAGAAATGCGTGCGGTATTTCACGTTCGTATCGATCTCCTTGTGAGGCGGCGGATATGAGCGACGAATATCCAGGCCACGGCGCTTTCGATGGTGGCTGTCGAGGAGAGACATCTTGATTTGCCCTGCTTGCACGATTGCTACGCCCCACTCCAGCATCCGGGACCCAAACGCATGACCAAAGCGCGCGCCGTGCCCATGCCTGGCAACAGCGTGCTTGCGCCGCTTTACGCCGGCGCGGACCTTTTAGACGCGTTTGCAATTCGACTGCCGGCGGGGGCAAGCGATGATCTGGAGGTGTTGGCACGCGCCGGCTTCGAGCGACCGGCGGGGTGGATTCGTGCGCTCACTCGTATCCGCGATGTGGTGATGGCGACAGTCGGCATCAAATCGTCGCGCGCCATCGGTCTTGCCGCAGCGGGGCGTGGGCCGGTCATCGGCTACTTCCCGCTGCTGTCAAAGAGCGCGACGGAGTTGGTCGTGGGTGAGGATGACGCGCATCTCGACTTCCGCGTCACGATCCAACTTCGCACCGATGCAGCAAATGGGCGCGAGTTGGTCGTGGGTACGGTGGTGCATTGCCATAATCGACTGGGGCGTATCTATCTTGCGATGATAGCACCGTTTCATCGCGCGATTGCGCGGGCGAATTTGGAACAGGCAGCAAGAGCAATGAAGATTTAAGCATGCTTTGGCGGCCGCGACTGGCTGCAGTCGGCCACTAGCCAACAGAATGCTTCAATCTAACCCGGAAAGGCTCTACCCGTGAGGCCATCCCGCCCCGGCTGTCTCGACCTCGACGGACAAGAGCTGGCCAGTTCCGCCCATCTGGTCCATCTTGTCCATCCCGAACCATCTGGCGGCAGTTATGTATAGGGTGGTTCGATCAGGTCCACCCAGCATGCAGGCGAATGCGCCGCGATCGAGCTTCACTTCATCGAGGAGCTCGCCGCCTTCACGAACCCTGCGGCAGTAAGCATTGGGGACGTCGGCGTACCAGATCGCGCCTTCAGCGTCGAAGCATATGCCATCGGGCGGCCCGGGAAGATCGGCCCAAACCCGTCGACGGGAAAGTTGCCCGTCGGCGGCGACATCAAACGATGTCAGCCGTTTCGCCCAGCTTTCGGCGCAAACCAGTGTGCGCCCGTCCGCAGAGAGAGCCATTCCGTTCGGAAACTGAAAGCCTTCCGCTTGTGTTTCGACCGTCCCGTCTGGATGTATCAGCAGGATCGCGGGGCCGTTGACGTAGATCCGGCCGTGCGGATCGATCACGATCTCGTTCCAGCCATTGGCTCCCAACTCGGCGAACTCTTCCAGTCCGGACCCGTTGAACCGCAGCAAATGCGATGCCCTGGACGCGACGACGTACATGTCGCCCTGTGGTCCGAAGTCGAATGACAGGGGCGGGGCTTTCGCGGTTGTCGCCACTCTGACAGTTCCGTGCTCGCTCAAGGCGAGGATTTCACCGCTTGTCCAATCCGCGAACCACAGCTCGCCATCATGCCATCGTGGGCATTCGACCAGCCCCCGGTCTTCCAACCGAACCTTTGCCCTGTTCATTTCTGCCTCCTGTCGTTCTGCGCCTTGGCTCGTCGAATGGAGCCATCTTGTAAAGACGAACAAGCAAAGCCAATGCCGACACGTGTCTGGCGAAAAGGGCAATCACGGCCGTATCGTACTCTCTGCTGTGTAGCGGGAGCTGTCACGCCAGATCTGGCAGACGCCTTGCAGGACCACGAATGTTCGTATTCCTCAAGGCATTTCCGCGCCCCTATGCCATGATCCCAACTGCAATCGCGCCGCTTAAAAAGGCGGAGCTTTGCAGCAAAGTTGAATGTTGCGCAGCAGGTTCGTAACGGTGCATGATTCTTGCGGCGGTATCACGCCAAGGACATTCTGGCCTAAATATGGAGCTAAAGAGATGAAGATTCAGGGCCAGAGTGAGCTGTCTGGTATCGGTGAAATCCGAGCCCAGTTCGGCGGCTGGCCCATATCGACGGCAGGCATGTCGTCTACCTCTCGCGGCCTGCACTTTGATGTGAGAGACGGGAGCCACGGCGTCGAACTGGTTGTGCCTGCGTGTGATCATCATGCAGTATTAGTGGCGCTGGGATCATCAAGGCAATTCCGCTTTCAAACGCACATAGCGACCCGCGAGGTATCTTGCAGAGCAGGGGATCTGATTGTCGTCCCGGCCGGTAGCCCAGCACGGCTTGGAGGCGCTATCCCGCCGATGCTCCGGATCGGTATCGACCCGGAGCAACTCAGTGATGGCTCCCGGTTGCGTGAGCCCCTCCGAGGCCGGGATGATCAGACGGGTTCCATCCTTCACGCCAACGATTTGTTTGCACTGTACATCGGCGGCGCGATCCTCGAGGAGATGCGCAAGCCGGATTTTGAATGGCGGATGCCTCTGCTGCGTCACCTTGCCGAAGCGCTAACCGTGCATTTCGTGACAACGTATGGTGTTTACACAGTTTCCGATCACACCGGTGAAATCAGCGACAGGGAAGCCATCCGACGGGTAATCGAGCATCTTGGGCGGACAACACACGACTTTCCCGACCTCGCCTCGCTCGCCAAGCGGACCGGTCTCAGCCGCTTTCACTTCATCCGGGTTTTTAAAGCTGAGATTGGCATGACGCCTGCGCGATACGTCGAGCAATGCAGAATTGAGCAAGCGAAGTCATTGATCGAGACAGCCGAAATATCGTTGGCCGATATTGCCGATAAGCTTGGGTTTGTCGATCAAAGCCACCTGACCCGACGTTTCAAAAAGGTCGTAGGGAGTACCCCTGCTGCATACGCACGCGCGCAGGGCCGCCGGCATTTGTCAGAGATATAACAATAATGTACAAACTAGGCAATAAGTTACCATAAACGCAAGATAACTTCGATACCTATCAAGCGAAAAAACAGATTTTTCGTCTTATTGTTTCAATTTAAGCAATAACATCCCATATGCAGCAATAAAATGCCATGACCTGATCTCCGAAGTGGTTCATATGTATTGCCAACGGACGACATCAAGGCAGGAGATATAAACGTGAATATTAGAAACGTTATTCTTGTGCACGGATATTTCCTCGACGGTAATGCTTGGAATAAAGTTATACCGTTACTGTCAGAGCGAAGCATTGATGCAATCGCCGTTCAGATTTCGTTGAGCTCTCTCTCTGATGACGTGGCAATTGTTCATCGCGCCATTGAAATGCAGGACGGTCCGGTCATCCTCGTCGGACAGTCTTATGGTGGCGCGGTCATTACCGAGGCGGGCAACCACACCCGAGTTGCGGGCCTCGTCTACATCGCCGGCGCTGCGCCGGACAGTGGCCAGTCCGTCGACGACTGGTGGAGCGGTTATGCGACTGCGGCTGTTGTGAATGAACTGAGGCCCTGGGGCGACGCGCATGTTACGCTCACCCGCGACGGGGTGCGCAAATACCTGGGCCAGGATCTTCCGACCGAAGAAGCCGATATTGTCTACGCCACTCAGGGACCGCTTGGAACACGCAGTACATTAGAGAAGATCTCAAAAAGCGCGTGGCACACCAAGCCTTCCTGGTACATGGTCACAACGCTCGACCACACGGTTCCGCCCGCGGTACAGCAGGACTCCGCCGAACGTATGGGTGCCGAGATCATGGTTGTTCAGGCAAGCCACTTGCCTATGCTTTCACAGCCGAAAGCCGTTGCCGATTTCATCGCCAACGCCGCCGCGTCTTTTGACTGATAATTCGGTCCCAAGCCGAAGCATCATTCGAAACAACATATTCCGGAACGACCTCGCCACAGCGGCGAAACGACGACCCATTCCTGAGCGGCCCATTCCTGAGCGGCCCATTCCTGAGCGGACTGCGTCTGTTCGACCAAGTTCGACCTGGCGCACATCGCCTGGTCACAAAAGCTTCGAAAGAAGCCGTTGGCTCGCTTGCCCCCCAGCGGAATTATTTATCCAACCCAAGAAGGAACAGGATCATGTCTACATCACTAAAACCCACCATCGTTTTTTGCCACGGCATTTGGGCCGACGGCTCATGCTTCAGCAAAGTCATCCCTGCACTGCAGGCGGACGGGCACGAAGTCATCGCCGTCCAGTACGGCCTGGACTCCTACGAGGAGGACGTGGCTACGGTTAAGCGGACGCTCAATCGTGTCGGCAGCCCCGTCATCCTCGTCGGGCATTCCTACGGCGGCGCAACGATCACGGCCGCCGGCATCGACGAGCGTGTCGTTGGCCTGGTTTACATCGCCGCGGTCGCCCCGGATGTCGGCGAGACCGTGCAGGATCAGCTCGCCAAGTATCCTTCGGACATCTTCAACCACGTTGAGGCAGCGGACGGTCGGGCCTGGATGCTGCCGAGCGGAACCAAGTTCTTCGCTGGAGACCTCTCGGAGGAAGAGCAGAAGCTTGTATGGGCCACGCACTATGCGCCGGTTGCCGATCTGTTCAACCAGCAAAAGCTCGGTGCCGACGGGATCGCGTGGAAGTCCAAGCCAAGCTGGTACGTCTTGGCGACGCAGGACCACACGGTGCACCCCGATCTTCAGCGCTGGGTTTCCAAGCGTATGAACGCGACGGTGACGGAGGTGGAAAGCAGCCACGTGCCGATGCTCTCTCAACCCGACGTGGTCATCGATGTCATCCGCAAGGCAGCAGCGGCCGTCCAGCGTCGCTGATATATCGTGGACATTGCCTATGAAGAGACCGTCATGAGGCGGTCTTTTCTGTTATTGGCAGATGCGCCTTTAAGCGCGTCCGCCAACTGTTCACCGTGCGAGGGGGATCAGGCGCGAATGCCAGCTGCGGGAGGCGTCATCGCAGGTCCAAGGCACCGGCTGATGCGTGAGATCAACGCTTCAACCCTCCTAGCGACGTGCGAGGAAGGTTGAAACTCAAGGCCGGTTAGGCGGTCCGCCGATAGCGGTCGCGCTCTTGCGCGATCTGCTCTGGGGCGTAGGGATCGAGCGTGTCGTCGAACCGGCTCCATCCCTGCTCGTTATAGGCACGCCGACGTTCGATCGGGTCGACCCAGTTTGAACCCTGGAGCTGTCGGTCCACCTTCTGCCCAAAGAGCGGACTTTTTGGTTATCGAAGGATAAGGCTGCTTTGCGCCCTCTTAGCAGTCGTTCAGCAACGGGATTCTCGCGCTAATAGCGGACGTTGTCCAGCGATCCGCAGTTCCTGGCTGGCAATTGATCCTTTAGACCACGGGCCGGGCTGAAGGATTGCAGTGAGTGGGCGAAGCGAGCTCCCGCCGTGCGATCTACGCGGATCACACTAGTCAAACCAACCAGGCGGCACGTCGGAGCCCCCCGAGGGGAAGGCCAGTGTGATTTCAGGGGATCCCGCTGTGTCATATTTTCTTGAGAAGCGTTAACAAGGTTCCACTGGATTGCCCGGTGTGACGGCGATACGTGCGACCCGAATGGCCGTGTTACGGTCCATTCTTGATCGAGAGAGGATGGCAAGACATGGAAGCCGCAGAACTACGATATAATTGGGCTGATCCCGACGTCTACGAGACATTCATAGGGCGCTGGAGCGAACATCTGGCAAGCCCATTTCTCACACGCGCCAATATTGCTCCGGGCAGTCGCGTGCTCGATGTAGCATGTGGGACAGGTGTGTTGTCGAAAGCACTGGCCGAGGCGGGAGCGCAGGTGATCGGGGTTGACGCATCGGAGGGATACCTGGAAGGAGCCCGCCGTCGACGATCCCACCCCAATATCGCCTATGAACACGGCGATGTCCGGCACATGCGGTTCGACACTAACTTTTTCGATGCGGCCGTTTCCACGCTGGCCCTGGACGTTATCCCGGAAATTGAACAGGTAGTTGCCGAGATGAAGCGCGTGACCCGTCCAGGTGGCGTGGTCGCGTCCGCCGTTACTCAGTTCTTGGGCGGCATGCCCGCCTTCGATCTCGTCATTAACACCGGCGCCGTGCTTGAGACCGACTTCGCCAGGCTGAGATCCATGCGGGCGGGGCGCCAGCTCTTCTGGCCTAATGGTCAAGCGACGTTGTGGCGGAAGATCGGCCTCGTCGACGTGACGGAGATTCCCGTTGTCGTGGATTGCGAGTATGCGTCCTTCGCGGATTATTGGGCTACGTTCACCGACGGCCCGGGCAGCGTCACAGGCATATTGATGGCACTTTCGGACGACGCCCGCGGTTCGATCGAACAGCATGTTCGTGCCGGGTATCTGGTTGGCTTGCCCGATGGACCCCGGTCATTTCCCATGATGTTCCGTGTGGTGCGTGGCTTGGTCCCAGCCTGATTCTGGAGAGCATGCAATGGGCCTGCGAGGGCCTGGTGTGGGCCGTTCTCAGACCTTAACCCCGCGGGATGATCATCAGCTGTCGTTCCTCGGCAGCCAAAAAGCTGCCAGGCCGCTAACGGCCCCAAATCGGTCATTCCTTCACGCTGGGCCGGAGGTCAGAACGTCTTGCTCATAAGCAGGATAGGAACCGGAGCCCCGCCACGCTCGTCGAAGAATTTCTTGACGGGTTGGTACCCGCAGGCGCGATACAGTGGCTCTCCGGCCGCGGTAGCCGCCAGCTCGGCACGGGCGAAGCCCTCGGCCTTGGCTGCACGCTCACAAAGCGCAAGGATCAGGCGGCCGACCCCCCGCCGGACAAAGTCCGGATGGGTGTACATGGCTCTGATGCGTGCTGCATCCTTGGCAGGATCAAGCAGCGCTGCATCACGTCCAGGCGACTGATCTCCACCATACATCGTTGCGCGCCGGCTCCAACCGCCGCAACCTGCCAAAACGCCGTTGTGCTCCACGAGGAAGTAAGTCCCGTCGTCGACAAGTTGTGTATCCAGCCCCATGATGGTGCGGCTGGATTGGATCTGAGCGTCATCCAGAAAGGGCTTCTGGAGTTCAGAGATCGCCGCGTTCATGAGCGCAATCAGGGCCGGGAGATCCTCGCGTTGTGCTATCCGCTGCCGAAAGTTTTCACTGGCCATGTTCAAGTCTCCATATGACGAATTTCGTTCGGGAGGATCGTCCAGCGACTGCGCACGGTTCCCCCCCCGAATTCCGAATTATCCAGACCTGATGTTTTGGTTCAATCGGAAGAAATTGGTCGGATCGTATTGCTTCTTGATGGCGGCAAGGCGCGGATAATTGGTGCCACCTCGGATGCGTCTTGCGGATGGTCTTGCCCGCTTCTCTGCGTGAAATCAACGCTTCAACCCTCCTTGCGACGTGCAAGGAGGGTTGAACTCAAGGGCGGTTAGATGGCGGTCGGCCGATACCGGTCGCGCTCCTGCGCGATCTGTTCAGGGGAATAAGGATCGAGCGCGTCGTCGAACCGGGTCCATCCCTGCTCGTTATAGGCACGCCGGCGTTCGATCGGGTCGACCCAGTTTGAACCCTGGAGGATGGCCTGCGCCTCGGGCGCGCGGGTGTCGTCGACCTTGGCGGTGACCAAGCTGCCGCCACGGCGGACACCTTCGGCATAGAGGTGGGCATCGACTTCCGGGACGCCCGAGTCGGTGAGGGCGCCGATCAGGCCACCGGCGGCACCGCCAGCGACGGCGCCGGCGACAGCCCCGGCCGCAGTCGCGGCAAGCCAGCCTGCGGCAACCACCGGCCCGACACCCGGAATGGCCATCAGGCCCAGTCCGGTGAGCAGGCCGCCAGCGCCACCGACGGCAGCGCCGATGCCGGCGCCGGTCGCGGCATCCTCGCCAACGTCAGAGTCGCGATCGATGCGGCCAGCCTTGTTGGAGACGATGCTGATGTCGTTTGAGGGAATGCCTGCCGCTTCCAATTTGCTGACGGCGGAGCGAGCGTCCGAGTAGTCGTCGAAAAGTCCGGTTACAGTTCTCATCATGTTTCTCCCTGGGGGTTACTTGGCGACGATGTTGCCTTGATAATCGAGGGCAATGGCGACGGCTTTGCCGTCCTTCATGCCGGAGGCCATCCAGATTCCCTTGTCATCGAGCTTGAGATCCTTGACGTCGGTGTAGCCCGCATCCGCAATGCGATCCTTCGCCTGAGCTTCGGTAAAGCTATTGGCGCCCTCAACGGGAGCGGTCGGATTTTTGGTATCTGTGGTTGCAACCGCAGGTGTATTTCCATCCTTGGATGGAGCCGGTGTGGTTTGGGCAAAGGCTGCAATGGCAGACGCGCCGAGAATTGCCGCCGCAAAGACGATCTTCTTCATATATGTTTCCTCCATTTGCGGATCAGATGACGATCCGTGCGGTGAAAACATGCAGAGGAGATCTTTGTTCCCCGAGAATATGCAATTGATTTTTCTAAATATATGGCAGAGCGGCGCGCTGCGGCTCATTCTCTGCGGCGCCGGGGCAATGTAAGCAGACAGTAACGGTGTGGGGTAACCGACGATCCACGGCGCGCTTCAAGGAAGCCTCTCGGTGTGAGGCCAATCCTCTAACTCCTAAAGTTGTGCTGCCGTCAAATGTCCTAGGGGTGGCAGCGCGGGGCCGCTCTCCTGCCGGCACGTCGTGCGGGTGACGGATGCGGCCCCGGCAATGTCAGTGACTTCACGGAATACGGGCGATGACCTTGATCTCGAAGTCGAAGCCGGCGAGCCAGTTGACGCCGATGGCCGTCCAATTCGGGTAGGGTGGCTTGCTGAAAATCTCCTGCTTGACCGCCATGATCGTTCCGAACTGGTTTTCGGGGTCGGTGTGGAAGCTGGTGACGTCAACGATATCATCCAGCGTGCATCCGGCGGCACTCAGCGTCGCCTTCAGGTTTTCAAAGGCGAGCCGGACCTGGCGTTCGAAATCGGGTTCGGGTGTTCCATCCGGACGGCTGCCGACCTGTCCGGACACAAACAGCAGATCGCCGGATCGGATCGCGGCGGAATAGCCATGCTCCTCGTAAAGAGCGTGCCGGTTGGCGGGAAAGATTGGTTCGCGTTGGGTCATTCTGATCTCTCTTCATTGTTGACAACGACCGATGAGCGCGGCGTGACGCTTCACATCTCGCGCCAAATTTGGTATACGGTTCGTATGTGAAATATGCGGGCGTACGCATCGTATGTCAAGTCCATATACGCTTCGTATATGAAATTGAGAGATGGAATGGTCAAGAAGCGCAGCGAAACGATGCAGGAAAACCGCGTCAAATTGATCGCGGCGGCACGAAAGGCTTTTGCGGAAAAGGGGTACTCCGCAGCGTCGATGGATGAACTGACGGCCGACGTCGGTCTGACACGGGGCGCGCTTTACCACAACTTCCAGGACAAGCGCGGGCTGCTGGCGGCGGTGGTCGATCAGATCGACACTGAGATGGCGGTGCGCGCTCAGGAGATCGGGGCGGGCGCAGGCAACGATTGGCAGGGCCTGCTCGCCGAGGGGGCCGCCTATATCGAGATGGCGCTCAATCCGGAAGTCCAGCGCATCGTCCTGCTCGACGGACCTGCGGTGCTGGGGGATCCCTCGCAGTGGCCGAGCCAGAACAATTGCCTGCAGGTGACCAAGAGCACTGTGGGGCGCCTGATCGCCCAAGGCATCCTCAAGCCGCTTGACCCGGAGGCGGCGGCCCGGTTGCTGAGCGGCGCCGCTCTCAATGCGGCTCTCTGGATCGCCGCCAGCGAAGATCCGCAGAGCGTGCTGCCAAAGGCGGTCGAGGCTTTCCATGCCTTGGCGGCAGGCCTGCTGGTGCAGCGTTTGTGATCTGCCAAGGGCCAAAGTCGAGCGAAGGGACGTTCACCGCAGTAACGGCGAAAGTGGCTCCTTCTCCTTACTCGCTGTTCGAAGCGAGAGAAGGGAAGCGGCACGGGCTGGATCGGTGGTCGTCAGTTTACCTTCGCCATTGGATGATGAGGGGGGGATGATGATGGGGGATGATGATGGGGCGATGGGTCTGCTTTCGACCCAGAGCAGTCGGTCGGACCAATCCACTGCAACGATCGGCAAGCCTCAGAACTTTGCTTCCGTCAAGATCGCGTTCGTTGCAGTCTGAGTGGAGCATAACAATACTGGCTTTGCGCTTGCACTCAGTTTCCCTCTTTCAGCAGTCTCGCCATTGGCGGCCCTGGTTCGCATCAGAGCCGCCATTAGCTCAACTCAGTTCAACTGCACGGTCAGCTTGTCGATGGTTCCGGTGAATTCGAACGGAACCTGATAGTCCTTGTCCTCGACGCCGGTGCGCGTATCCAAGCCGACATCGAATGTCTCGTCCCACGGCATCAAGGCAGGGACTGTATGCGGGATTTTCTGGCTGGCAACCTCCTCGCCGTCCACCGTCAGAACGCCGCTTCCACCCTTGGCCATGCCTGGTCCGTCCGACTTAAAGTCGAACACGATGGTGTGCTTGCCCGGTGTCAGCACGTCGGAGCCCTCCCAACGGAACCGCTCCATATCCATGAAGTTGTAGAGAAACACCGGCTTGCCTTTGAGCAAATAGAGGCCGTAGCCGGCAAATTTGCCACCCGTGGTGACGATCATGCCCTCGGTGCCATCTGCCGGAACTTCGATCTCCGCGGTGATGGTGTAGGACTTGTTCACGATGTTCGGGGCGTTACTGCCGGGCAGACCGGAGATGACGCCCGAATAGCTGAACACGTTCCGTCCGGCGGTCGCACTTGGCCGGGGTGTCATGAGGCGCTCCAGGATAGAGTTGTCGAGCGGGAACACGCCGTACTTCGCGGCTTCCAGCAGGAATAGCTCCTGCATTTCGTTCAGCTTGTCGGGATTGACCGCCGCGAGGTCGTTAGCCTGGGAGAAGTCCTCGGCGAGATTATAGAGCTCCCATTTATAGCCGTTGACGACTTCCGGCATCGCGGACTGCCCCATCAGCCAGGGCGCGGCTGGTGGGGTTGTGCATGCATACCAGCCCGCGTGGTAGATGCCTCGGTTGCCGAACATTTCGAAGTACTGCGTCTGTCGAGCGGAAGGAGCTTCGGCGTTAGCCTTGTCCCAGGCATAGGCCATGCTCACCCCTTCGATCGGCTTCTGGGCAACACCATTGACCATCACCGGCGCCGGAATGCCCACGGCTTCGAGGATCGTCGGCACGATGTCGATGACATGGTGGAACTGGTTGCGGACGCCGCCGGCATCCTTGATGCGGGCCGGCCACGACATCGCCATGCCCTGCCGCGTGCCGCCGAAATGCGAGGCGACCTGCTTGGTCCATTTGAACGGCGTGTCGAAAGCCCATGACCAGGCCACCGACATATGCGGGTAGGTCTGGTCGGAACCCCACGCGTCATAGAACTTCATCTGCTCGGCAACCGGAATTGTCAGGCCCTCGATGGTGATCAGTTCACTCGGCGTGCCGAGCGTGCTCCCTTCCGCGCTCGTGCCATTGTCGCCCTCGATGTAGATGATGAGGGTGTTGTCGAGTTTGCCGACGTCCTCCACCGCCTGGATCACCCGACCGATCTCGTTGTCGGAGTAGGCCACGTAGGCGGCGAATACCTCGGCTTGCCGGGCGAAGAGCTTCTTGCTCTCGGGGTCGAGCGTTTCCCATTTCGGCAGGTCGTCCGGCCAGGCGGTCAGCAGCGTATTCTGCGGGATGACGCCGAGACGCTTCTGGTTGGCGAATATCTCGTCACGCATGGTGTTCCAGCCGTTGTCAAACTTGCCCTTGAACTTCTCAATCCATTCGGGCGTCGGATGATGCGGTGCATGCGTGGCGCCGGGAACATAGTAGACAAAAAACGGCTTGTCGGGCGCTGACGCGTTCAACTGCTTGATGTGGTTGATCGCGTTGTCGGCCTCGTCGGTGATCAGGTTGTAGCCGGGCTTGCCAACCCAGGGGAAAATCTGCGTGTGGTCCTGGAAGAGATAGGGCTGCCACTGGTTGGTGTCGCCACCCATGAAGCCATAAAAATAGTCGAAACCCATGCCGGACGGCCATTGGTCGAAAGGTCCGGAGCTGCTGTACTGGAAAGACGGCGTGTTGTGGTTCTTGCCGAACCATGACGTGGCGTAGCCGTTCTGCTTCAGAATGTTGCCGATCGTAGCGTTCTCGACGCCGAGGACCGAATCGTAGCCCGGATAGCCCGTGGCTTGCTCGGAAATAACACCGAAGCCGCTCGAATGATGATTGCGTCCGGTAATCAGCGCTGCCCGTGTCGGCGAGCAGAGCGCCGTGGAGTTGAACTGCGTGTAGCGCAGTCCCGACTGCGCGATCCGGTCGAGCGCCGGTGTCGGTATGACGCCGCCGAAAGTGCCTGAGACTCCATACCCGGCATCGTCGGTCATGATCAGGAGGATGTTCGGCGCGCCCTTGGGCGGCACGATTTGCGGCGGCCAATAGGGCTTCGAGTCCTTGGCGCTGAGATTGATCTCACCGCCGAATGCCTCCGGCGGATTGGGAAGGTACCTCCCGTCGACGGTTGTCGTGGCGCTGGGCGAGCCCGGGGTGCCGGTGATGGTCTGCGCGTGGATTGGCGCAATGTAGAATCCGGTTGAGATCAGAAATGACGTTAGCAACAACGTGCGAGATTTCATCACAAGCCTCCTGTGCTTCCCATTGATGTGGTTGGATCTTTAGGCGTGTTGTCCCCTGCAGATGTCTTGGTTATTTCCGCGCTGCGCCGTGACAAAACGGGCGGCTCCGTCCCCGCGCGGTTGGTCCCTCAGTACAAGACAGCTCGCCGATAGGTGCAGCGCGCGACGCCGGCATAGGAAACCGCGGCGAGAACCGGCGCACCCAATAGAAGTCTCCGCCTGCAAGTCGTGGTCGGTGCTGCTTGTTGAAAATCCAAGGCAAAGGTCTTGCTCCAAGGTGACGCTACGGCATCGCGCTCTCGCAAGGAAGGTAGTTTACTGTATCCTACGGGCAGAATTTGAACGTCGGATGGCCGATTTGGTCCCAGATGCTGAGGCCGGAAAAGATAGAGAAGATTGCACCACTGAAGGAAACCGGTTTGTCTTGAACGCGCGGCTTCGCAGCGTAGGGCGCAGGCATGGCAATCGAGGACGCCGCGATGCGGAGCCGCTGCCTTCAAGAAACCGGCAGAGTTTTGCGGCGAGGATCCTCGAACGCTTTCCGGAAAGACCGGAGTGTCGCAAAAGTCGGGAGTTGCGCGACAACGGATAAGCCATCGCGAAATAGACTTGCGAATCGCATAAGTGTGTGCTTATGTGTTGGCATGATCGAGAATGACATCTTCCGAGCCTTGGCTGACCCGACCCGCCGCGCGATCTTCGAGAAGCTGGCGGCGGGCGGCATGAACGCCAGTGCCCTGCGTGAGGGCATGGAGATCAGCCAGCCGGCAATGTCGCAACACCTCTCGGTTTTGCGGAGCGCAAAGCTCGTGAGGGAAGAACGGCAGGGGCGTTTCGTGAATTACGAAGTCGATCCGGACGGGCTGGCTCTCATCGCACAATGGTTGGCGAAATATCGCGCCTACTGGCCTGCCCGCATCGAAGCTCTCAAGGTCTTGCTGAAGGATATGGACCAATGAACGATGGAAAGGCCAAGGAGCAGAAAGACGGCTTCGAACTGGAATTCGATCTGGATGAACCGCCGCAAAAGGTCTGGCGTGCAATCAGCATTCCGGAATTTCGGGAAAACTGGTTGCCGAAAGACGCTTTAGCCGATCCTACCCCGGCCACGATCACACCTGGCGAGGAAGTCCGTTATAGCCTGCGCGACGATGCTCCACCTTTCCTTGAAAGCACGGTCACGTTCACGATCGTCCCGAACGCGACCGGCGGCACCCGCCTGCGCATTATCCACGAGCTGACCGACGCCAGGCTTGACCGGATGGCGAAAACGGCCGCGAACAGCAACAGTCCACCCGTCATGCTCGCCGCCTGACGCGGCAAGCTCTCCCTTTAATTTCTGGAAGATTGGAGTTCGCCGATGCGCGAAGCGATGCAACTCGTCCCTATGGTCGTAGAACAATCCAGCAGAGGGGAGCGGTCTTTTGACATTTACTCCCGCCTTCTGCGCGAACGCATCATCTTCCTCAACGGCGAGGTCAACGATACCGTTTCCGCTCTGGTCTGCGCGCAGTTGCTGTTCCTTGAGGCCGAGAATCCAAAGAAGCCGATCAATCTTTACATCAATTCTCCGGGCGGCGTCGTGACCAGCGGCTTCGCCATGTACGACACCATGCGCTTTATCCGCGCGCCGGTTCATACGCTTTGCATGGGGACAGCCCGTTCCATGGGATCGTTCCTGCTGATGGCCGGCGAAGCCGGCGGAAGAGCTGCTTTGCCCAATGCCAGTATCCTCATTCACCAGCCATCCGGTGGCTTCCAGGGGCAGGCTTCCGACATGCTGATTCATGCCGAAGAAATTTCGAAGACCAAGCAGCGCATGACGCGGCTCTACGCGGAGCATTGCGGACGCTCCTATGAAGACTTTGAGCGCGGGATGGATCGCGACCGCTTCATGACGGCGGAAGAAGCATTGGAATGGGGTCTTATCGACCGTATTCTAACGGTTCGGGAAGGCGAAATTCCCGATTAAAGCGACACTTGTTTTCCTGACTTTTGCAACGTCGTAGAATGGTGAAGGCGAGACCCTGTCACGGATGCAAAGAGTCCAGGCAGGGCGGAACCGTTGCTGCGGTGATCGGTTAATCCGTCGAGGTCGTGGCGTGCCAATCGGACGTGACGGAGATGGTGAACGCACCGGTTTTTCCGATTTCTCGGTGCGGGCGGAAACGCCAGGAGAGCACCTTACCCGTTCGCCGCGATCTCATCCCGCAGAACAGGATTTCGCGAGGATCGAACCGCCAACCAGGGCCACGCATCGATCGCTGTCTCCTGAGCGCGGAAACCGCCGCCCGCCCATCAAAGGCGGTGGAACACGCGAGCGACGATGCTCCGTGAGGAACGATCAGAGGAGGAGAAGGTGATGAGCAAGAATAATTGGAAGGCCGGGCTTCGCGCCAAGCTGGAGCATCTCGTCGACGACTGCGTTGTGGCCGGGGCCAGGCAGCAGGACGTTTTCGATACGATCATCAAGGAGATCGGCAATCTGCGCGCAGCCCTTGAGCGCGATCCCGACCCTGCGGAGGATGATGTTGCCGTCATAGAGGAGCCTGCAAACGATTGGCCCGCGGCCGACAAGTGACCTGAAACCGATCGGGGAGGGCACGCGACCTCTTGGGGCGGGGGTTATGGAACCAACTGGCGCGGCGAAGATTATAGTCTTGTCGCTTGGCAATCGGTTTAGCCTGGATCTGCGAGACGTGATTGCCCGCGCCGGCCGCTCATCATTCACAAGGGGAATTGCTATGGAAAGTGCAGGTATCGGCTGGATCGCCGCAATCGTCATCGGCGGCATCGCCGGCTGGCTCGCTGAAATGCTCATGAAGAGCAACATGGGCGTGCTGATGAACATCCTTCTCGGCATTGTCGGCGCCATCGTCGCCAACTTTATCCTGTCCCTCTTCGGCGTCGTCCTTGGCGGATGGCTGGGTTATCTGATCGCGGGCTTCATCGGAGCCTGCATCCTCATCGCTGTGGCGAGAATGGTCAGACGCACGGCCTGATCAAACAGGAGCCGGCTTCGCAAACCTGGCCGCCCTGACGTGGGTCTTCATGCCGGGGCCGACGTTCTCCCAGCCGACGATCATCGCATCAAGCGAGATGGCTTTGTCGCGGTCTGCAGCCTTGTTTATAAAGCCTTCGAGCAGGACGACAGGGCCGAGCATCCTGATCTCGATGGCACTGTTGTCGATATCCGGATCGGCGGAAAGGGCTGCTTCGATTGTGGCGATCGTGGACGCCGAACTGTGGCCTTGCGAGCAGCGCTCTTCGTGATTGTAGTTAACGGGGCCGAACCTCATATTCTCCACCTGTCCCGCCAGTTTTCAATAAAACAATAATCTATGAACTAACTTTTCCCGTACTTCTGCTGAAAACTATCAAATTATCGTGCGGCTTCGCTATTACGGCAAAGCGATTGGCAGCTAATTACAAAAGATGACTTGTAGTCCATATGTGTTGGATAGAAACTGTGCTTGGCAGAGATGGGAGAAGTTGGCCAATGCACAGAACTATACTAACTGTACTATCCGTAATTTTTCTCGGAACGCAAGCTATTGCTGCTACCGCGATGATAGGGAAAGAGCTTCAGGCTCTGCTTTCAGACGGCAAGGTGATTGCGCTGGGCGGCCCAAGTGAGGGCTACAGTGGGGAGCTTTCTGTACTCAAGGATGGCACCGCACATGGTCAGGTTAAACTCGATTCTGGAGATGTAATCTCAATTGACGGCGTATGGCACATTTCCGGCAACACGTTCTGCCGTACCTGGAAGGGGGGAAGGGACGCGGGCAAGGCGGTATGTGAGGCCTGGAATAAAACAGGCCCGAAGTCTGTTAGCGTATTGAACGGAAAAGAGAATATTGGCATAAATTCTTGGAAATAGCCTCGATGCCGTGATCGATTTGCAAACCGGGCGCGGGCGCTGCAAGCATCGGTGAAGCAGCTGAGCTGTCGTCCTTCTTGAAGGATCTGCAACATCGATCAAGAGGACCGTCGACCTGCAAGCCGGGGCGGCCGCCCGGCTTAACAGGAGACAGCGGTTTTCGGGGTGAAAACCAGCCGAGCGACCTGTTTTCAAACCCGCCTGAGGGTTCGGCAGTTCCGCCTCTCACCCGAAAGGACTACACCTTCACGACGGACGAAGCACGAAGCACGAAGCGCCGGCCCTGGGCGTCGTCGATCGCCGATACCGGGATGTCGTCGTCGACCGAAAGATGAAGGAAGTGTTCCAGACGTCGGACGTCACGCCGGGGCGGGTCCGACCTTATTCCTCACTCTCGGGATCCGCCTGGCTATTGCGTGGGGAAACGGCTCAGCATCCGATCCTGGACGTTCTCCCAGCCGACGATCATCGCAGCAAGCGAGATGGCTTTGTCGCGGTCTGCGGCGTTGGTTATAAAGCCCTCGAGCAGGACGACAGGGCCGAGCATCCTGATCTCGATGGCACTGCTGTCGATATCGGGATCGGCGGAAAGGGTTGCTTCGATTGTCGCGATGGTGGACGCCGAACTGTGGCCTTGCGAGCAGCGCTCTTCGTGATTGTAGTTATCGGGGCCGAACTTCATATTCTCCTCCTGTCCGCCCCTCCACGGACCTTCACATTACCTCGCATAACATATGAGCAGCGTGTCCTGACGTCGCCACCTGGACTTAAGTCCGGCTTTCCCTCGGAACGATCCGGCCTAGATTCTCCTGATCCTTGTTAAAAGGACATCAGGGAGGTTTTAGGAATGTTGCCAAACTCCAGTCAGAACCTCCCTGATGATGCAGGAGCGACCGAACGCTTTTCCCCTAGGCCTGTCTGATCGATGATTTTGGCGCCCGCGGCGGTTTCGGTGGGCAGCTTCTGACGCGTGGCCTCCACCATACAACGCTTTCAACCTGCCTTTACCAGTTGCGCGGGAAACACGGGATTGTTCAGCAAAAGAGAAATGGGCCGCGCTTTCGGGCGGAAGCGAGCATGCTCGATCTGTTGTCCCGGCGATGAATCATGCCGCAATCGATAACCTTGTTCGCATCCACACACAAGAAACCAACTTGACGCATCCCCTCCGGGGGGATAGGTAAACGGCACAATCAATCAAGGTCTGCAATGTTCGCCAGCATCAGGGAATGGTTCGGTTTCGGCCAAGGCGGTCAATCCCATGGCCACAGTCACGGCTCGCACGGCCACTCGCATGGAGATGCCGGAGGCCATGGTCACACGCACGGCGTCGTCGATCCCAGCATCGCCTCGTCCGAGCGCGGCATCTGGGCGATCAAGTGGTCGTTCGTCATTCTTGCCATCACCGCGGCTCTGCAGCTTGCCGTCGTCTTCTCGTCGGGAAGCGTGGCGCTGCTGGCCGACACCATCCACAATATCGGTGATGCCGCCACCGCAATTCCTCTGTGGATCGCCTTCACGCTGGTCAGACGGAAGCCGTCGAAAACCTTCAATTATGGCCTCGGCCGGGTCGAGGACCTTGCCGGTATGGTGATCGTGCTGATCATTCTCTTCAGCGCCATCGTCGCCGGCTATGAGGCGATCGACCGCCTGCTGAACCCGCAGCCGATCACCCAGCTTCTGGCTGTGGCCGTGGCCGGCGTTATCGGTTTCATCGGCAACGAAGCCGTGGCGGTGTTCCGCATCCGTGTCGGCAGGCAGATGAACAGCGCCGCGCTGATCGCCGACGGCTACCACGCCCGCACCGATGGTCTGACGAGCCTGGCCGTCGTCGCCGGCGCCGTCGGGGTCTGGTTCGGCTTTCCGCTCGCCGATCCGATCATCGGCCTGCTGATCACCATCGCGATCTTCGGCATCGTCTGGCAGTCGGCGCGCGCCATCATTACCCGCAGCCTCGACGGCGTCGAGCCCGGGATCACAGACGAGATCCGTCACGCAGCAGAACATGTCGCGGGCATTGGTAGTCTGACGGACGTGAAGGCTCGCTGGATCGGTCACCGGCTCCATGCCGACGTTACGATCTCGGTCAGCGGCGACAAGCCCGTCGCGGATGCCAAGGTCATCGTGGCCACGCTTCGCAATGAGCTTCACGCACATCTTCCGGCGCTTGGTACGGCAACCATCCAGATCGCCGAAGCAGCCGCCGAAGCGCCCACCAGCCATCGCGGCCAGGGGCATCACCACGCACCCGCTGCGTTCACGGTGAGTTCCCGATTGGCGACCGGATTCCTGGAGATTGTCGACACGCCGGAGGGTGAACGTATGCGGCTCTCCATTTCGAAACACGCTAGGGGACTTGAGGCCGTCGTGGAGATCGCCCGCGATGGCGTCGTTGAGCGGCTGCCGCTGCTCCCTTCGCCGGCCGATCATCACGCTTTGATCAGCAACG
>NZ_PQIG01000108.1 GCF_012349115.1 Rhizobium ruizarguesonis | reverse complement strand
TCGTCGCCACCGTCGCAACCATGCGCAAGCTGCTCACCATCCTCAACGCCATCATAAGGGACGGACGACCATGGCAAAACGCTTGACAAACAAGACAGTCGCTCTCCCCGAGGGGAGAAGAGGACATGCCGCGACCTCTCCGTGCCCCGCCTCGTCAAGCAGCCTTGAAGACCTTCCTGCCTTCGCCGTCGAGGGCAGAGAATTCCTCGTTCGAGAGGGTGATGTCGACGGCTGCGACATTTTCCTCGAGATGCTTGACCTTGGAGGTGCCGGGGATCGGCAGCATGACCGGGCTGCGCTTCAGCACCCAGGCGAGCGCGATCTGGCTGGGTGCGGCATTGTGCTTTTTGGCGATCGTATCGAGCAGCGAGCCGGGCTTGGCGAGATCGCCGGCGGCGAGCGGGTACCAGGGGATGAAGCCGATATTGTGCTTGGTGCAATAATCGAGCACGTCCTCGCTGGTGCGATCGACGAGATTGTAGCGGTTCTGGACGGTCGCGACCTTGAAGTGCTTCGAGGCGGCCTCGATGTCGGCAACGGACACTTCGCTCAGACCCGCATGGCGGATGAGGCCGGTATCGAGCAGCGATTTGATCGCATCGAACTGTTCCTTGGCCGGCACCTTCTGATCGATCCTGTGCAGCTGCCAGAGATCGATCTGCTCGACGCCGAGATTGCGCAGGCTCTTATGCGCCTGCTGGATCAGGTATTCCGGACGTCCCACAGGCAGCCAGATATCGGGTCCGTGGCGGGTCAGGCCGCCCTTGGTGGCGATGACCGACTTGCCGCCATAGGGATGCAGCGCTTCCTTGATCAGCCATTCAGAGACATCGGGGCCGTAGGAATCGGCCGTATCGATAAAGTTCACGCCGAGTTCCGGCAGGCGCTTCAGCGTACGGATGGATTCGGCATGATCGGAAGGCTCGCCCCAGATGCCCTTGCCGGTGACGCGCATGGCGCCGAAACCGAGACGATTGATCTCGATATTGCCGCCGATCTTGAAGGTGCCTGACTTCGCTGCGTTGTATTGGGCTGCGTTGTAACTGGACATGGTCTTTCCTCTCTTATCAATCAATCATTGAAATCGGTGAAGCGGTCGGAGGCGGTTGAACAGCGGCGGCACGGATGCCGAGGCTTTCGGAGATGCCTTCGAGCGCGAATGTCTGCCCTGATCGAAAGCGATGCCCGCCATGGTGATGATCCGCCCATCGTGGGGATCAGCAGAATGCGGCCGCTGCGACGCTTGCAGATATAGGACGGCCCAGTCCCGATGAAAGGGCCCTGATGACAGGGATGAGCGGAAACATCGACATCGAACCGACGCTTGGGGAGAGTGCACTGATCCTCAGGCGGCCTGCGTCACAGCCTGGTCTTTGCCTCGTCGCCGAATTCCGCCAGCATCTTCCAGAGGTCGGCGAAAATCTCCCGGGCGAAATCCTCAAGCGAGGCGCCCGGCGGGCGCTGCTGCCAGAGTTCGCCGCCGACGCGCAGCGCGCCGATGACGATCGCCGCAAGGAGGCGCATGCGCGAGCGCTGCTCTGGATCATTTCCCTTGCGCAGAAGCAGCGCCTCGGCGAGCTTCTGTTCGAGCCTGGCGTATTTCAGCTGATCGCGGGCCTTCAGCGCCGGCGTGCGATGGATGAGTTCACCAAGCGCCAGGCCAGGCTCCTCGACGGAGGCGATGGCGGTTGCGGTGATCGCCACCTCGACCGCCGCGACCGAGGATTCTGCCGCCGGCCTTGCCGCGACCGCCGCCATCAGGCGATCGGCGAAGGCATCCTGCCAGGCGAAAACCACCTCTTCCTTGGAGGGGAAATAATCGAAGAAACTGCGCTTGGAGACATCGGCCGCCTCGGTAATGTCCTCGATCGTCGTGGCATCGAAGCCGCGTTGCAGAAAGAGGGTCATGGCCGCCTGCTCGATGCGCTCGCGCGTCTGCCGCCGCTTGCGTTCCCGCCTGCCTTCGGTCGTCTCCGTCCGCTTGTTTTCAGCCATTCCGGCCCGGCATCATCGTTCAGCCGCCGGTTTCGTTGGAAAAGGCGGCGACGTCGTCGATGTCAGTCTCGCTCTCGCGATAGCCGATGCGCTCGCGCGACAGTTCCAGCGGTTTGCTGCGCGAAATCCGGTAGACAGACGCCGGCGGCAGGTTGCGCACCGTCCCGCCGATGCGCACCGCCTTCAGGTCGAGACGGTCGAGGATCGGCCGCGGCACCGGGCAGCGGGGACCATAGGTAAACTGATAGACGGCCCCGCCCGGCCGCATATAGGCGAAGGCGCCGGCCATGATCGAGGCGATCTTGCGGGGCGGCATGGAGAGCAGCGGCAGGCCGCTGACAACAGCGCCGACCGGCTCGCCTTCGAAAATATCGGCATGGGCGAGATGGGCGGCATCCATCTGCAATACACGCGCCGTGGGGAAACGCGCCTGCAGCGAGGTGATGAACTCCGGGCCATACTCGATCAGGGTCAGATCGGCTTCGCTCACCCCGCGCGCCAGCAGCGCCCGGGTAAAGACGCCGGTTCCCGGGCCGAGCTCGATGATCGGACCGTCGAGTGCGGCAATTTCACTGGTCATGATCCTGGCAAGCGAATCCCCCGACGGCGCGATGGCCGCCACCCGAAGCGGATTGCTGATCCAGGAGCGGAAAAAATGCAGGAAATCGGCGCGTGCGGACTTTGCAGTCATGATTATCCCACCTGTCTGAAATTCGATTGATTACGAAATGCGACCATCGCGGCGAGCATGGCAATTCCAAGGCAGAGGCGTCAATCGCTCTTGGCTGCGGCTTTTCGCAACACCACTGTCAACAATTTGCCTGATTCTGTACTTATTGCATTTTTGCATTCGATGCAACATCGTACGAACGACAGTTGGGAAAGGACATGTCGTATCCGGCTGGCAAGGCCGAGGATGGCGCCGAGGGAAGAGCGAGGTTTGCCAACACACTGAGGGCGGCTCGGAGGCCGCCCTTCAGCTCAGACGGGGTCGCTCGCGATGGGAACGGCCGAGCGCCTCGTCAGTAATTGCAGCTGGAGCTGCTGGTCGGGTTGAAGCCGAGCTTGCAATCCATGTTGAGCGGCTTCTTCGGGTTCATCATATAATGTGTCGAACCCGTGGTTTCCGAGGCGCGCTCGCCGATCGAACCGGTCGTGCGCCGGTCGTGCTGCACCGTGGTTTCTTGGCTCGCAACCGGACGCGTGGCTGCACCCTGCTCCGTTGCACTCGACTGGAGGGGAGCTGCCGTGGCCGAGAAGGCCGAGAGGCCGAGGATTGCGCCGAAGGCAGCGGCCACCAGGCCGTTCTTGAAAGTCGTGGTCATCATCGTCTCCTTGGGAAGATTCAGGGAATTTACGTCCCGGAGTTAGGAAGGCGATCTGTCACATACTACGGTGTCAAATAAGAGGTCACGGATATGTGAGCGGCGGCCCGATCGAGAAAAAGGCGGCTCCTCGCCGCCTCCTTCATTTGCCGGCTCAATAGCCGTTATCACACGGCATGCTGCCAGGACCGATCGATCCGGAAAACGTAGGGTTGCACATTTCCGGAGCTGCCGGCCTGTTGACCGGCGGGCGGACGATGGAGCCCGTGGTGCCGGCCTCGACGCCGAAAGCGGCAAGCGGATACCAGTAGCCATCGGAGTGGCGGCGGGTGCCGGGGCGCTCGGTGCGGAAGCCCTGATAGCCATGCCGGGACCCGGCATGTGGTTTATATTGCACCATTTTCACGTCCGAGACAGTTGGCGGGGAAACCGTCTGGACGGGTGCGGCTCGCGCGGGGACAATCGACGCGAGGGCGAGAAGGGCGCCGAGGGCGGCGGTGGAAGGGGTGAGACTGAGCATCTTCATGATAAACCCTCCTTACTGGATTTATCTCCGGGGAATGCGCTTCCCAACTGCGGAGTTCCGCCGCAGCACGCAACTTCCAAAACTCGTGATTGCAGGCGATCCGGCGTGACCAAATAGCCAAAAAACGTGAAAAGTCGCGATCAGAAAGAGGGCTCAAACGGCGTTTGTGAGGAAACGCGAATTCTCTGTTCTCAATTCGCGTATAATGTCCGGTAGCCCTGGCCGGAGAGGCAGGCGACATATTGGCGATGGGCGGCCGCGCGCGCTATCGTTTCGGCCTCAAGCTCATCGGCTTGAGCATATCCGGTCAGTTGGGCGCGCAGCTGATACTGCTTCCTCGCCTCGTCATACATGGCGTTGCCGTCGGTCATGCAAAGGCCGTGCGCGACAGCGGGCGGATTGACCGGAACACCCACCGCCAGGAGCACGGGATCATTGGCATGGTCGATGCAGCCGGCAAGGCCCGTCACCATCGCCAGGGCAGCCAGAGCCCGAAAAATTCCCACCGACATGCATTCCTCCGGCTGAAGCGCCTCAAAGATCATCAGACCTGCGGATACATCAGGAAGGTTGCGCGAAACTAGGCTGACGGTTTGCCTGCCAATTCCGACCGGACGGCGCCGCGCCCTGGTGGACCCACGCCTTGTTCTATCGCTACGTTCTCAGACAGAAAAACGCCGGAAAGCCGGGTTATGCCCCATTTCGCGTCGAGCACGCCGCAGAGGCATCCCATTCGGAGATTGCCGGGACATTGAAGGAACTCGGCATGGATGTCGTCTTCGTCGGCGAGTATGTGTCGACACAGGTGCACGCGCTCAAGGACCGAATTCCCCCACTTTATTGGCTCTATGAAGCTTTCGGCCTTCTGCTTCGCACGGTTTCGGCCGGAAAGATCGGGGGGCGGGAGACGGAGTTCCTGATCGTGGCAAAGTGCCTTCGTTAGGGACACCCCACCAAGATCTATATAGCACTTCGGAATCCCGAAATTGGTTGGGGCATTGAATTCATTCAACGTTTCTTCAGCTGCACAGCTCACGAAGCGCGGCGGATTTCGGAATCCCGAAGCGGGGGGATTTCGGGATTCCGAAGTGGGATTTTTTTCTTCCGGCCGACGCGCCCGCGTTTGTCGGCAGCAATCTTGCGGTCGGTCTCGGACCATTTCCGGCACCTTTCCGCCGTGCATCGCTTCCACTCGTCGGTGGGTGGCGTGCCTTCATGGTCACCGACAAAAGTCAGCGTGAACCGGTTGGGATGCGCGACACCGCTGCCTGCCCGGCCGCGGCGAACTTTTATCAGCCCCTTATATTCGAGCTCGTCGATCGCATCGGCCACATATTCGCCGGTCACGCCGTAGGACACGAACTGAGGATGGGTCACGATCAGCTTGCCGTTTTCCAGGGCGGCGTGCGACGTGTGCTCGATGACGATGCGGAAGAAGGCGCGGCAGGCGTTCGCACTCAATGTCGTGAAGGCCGCAGATTCCAGCAACTGAATGGTGAACCATTGCCAGCGAAGGCTACCGTCATCCGCCGCGCCCGGCGGAGCAGTATGCTTGCGCACCATCGCCCGCGTCTTTCCCTGACTGGTTCGGCTTTTGTCGCGAGGGTTGAATTCCGCCATCAGCCCCTCGCCCGTGTTGTCGATCGGTATCCGCCCGCCCTCCGGAGCCTGTTGCGGGAACTCCGTTCATGCAGCGCGTGACGGCCAAAGCTCGTCCACACCATCACCTCATCTCTGAGAAAAAATTTGCTCAACATCTAACAGTCCGTGGTTGCAATGGCGGCAAACCTAGCGCAAGAACGATCCATGAACTAGGAAAATATTCTTAGTTATGATCTTCTATTATCCAGTCCCTTCTGCTAGGATCGGTGCAATGAATCTCGGGGTAGAAGTCCGATGCGAATAAGCGGTATGGGGGAGAAGAGCGTGGTCGTTTGCATCCGGCGATTGCCGGCATTGGTTTCGATCTTGCTGGCAAGCGCCGTCCAAGCCTTTCCCTGCGATCAGCCGATCATGATATCCAATTGGTCGCTCTGTGCGATCGCCAATGAGGGCGGCGCCGCTGATTGGAAAGCTGTGCCTGCGTGGACTCGTCAGAAAGCCATAAGCACGTATTTCGGAAACGAGCCGCGGCTCTTAGCAAACCACGGACTTTGCAACGCCAAGTTCCAACGCGTCGTGCTCTGCCTGCCAGGATGGGAAATGGGCGACCCGGATGAGTGCTCATATCTGATTTGCAGTGGCTATTACTCATCTTCGTTCGGGAAGAAAGAAAGGGAAGACGATTTGAGAGACCACCCGACCGCTCAATAGTTTTTCGCTTCGCTGTCTTGGGGCAGAGATTGGAGCAGCCGACGAGAAGTGCTTATCCTTGATCTCCCGATCTCGATCTTGAAAACCTGAAGCAGTTTCGCGCAAAACGATTATCGCAGCGTCGGCACTACCCATGCTCGCGGCCGGCGGCCGGACGGCGCGCCACAACCTTCAATGTTCGGAGGCCCTGCCCGCATGACATCACCGCACTGGAAGAGATTTGCCTGGTTTTGCCTGTGCCTCACACTCTCCCATCCGGCATGGTCCGCCGGCGGCATCGATATCCCGGGCTACGCGCCGGCGCCGGGCGTCGAGCGCAGCTACCGCGTTCAAAAAGCGACCGAGACCGATATGTCGTTCTGGTTCGACAAGCCAGGCGCCTCGGCCATGACGATGCGCGGCGCGTTTCGCCAGCGTATGACGGTTCTGTCGCTGGATGAAGACGGCATGCGGGTCCGCTGGTCCCTCAGCGCCGACTTGCCGGAAGACATTGCGGGCCTTGCCGATAGCTATCAGATGAACCTGCTCTATCGGAATTCCCTCACGGCCTATGGCACCGCTGCGCTCGAACTCGAAACCGACCTGAACGGCAACCCGCGCGATCTCTCCGGTGTCGATCAGATCGTGGCACACATGTGGGAGGTGGCGGCCAATGGACCGGGTGGAGTTCCCGCGGCTGGCGCCTCCGCGGCGCGACAAAGCGGGGTCTATGACATCATCGCCAAGCTGGAGGCAAACCCTCTTCAAATCGTTGCCGCCTTGGTGCCGGAGGCGCAACTGCTCGCCACGGGACAATCCTACCAGGATGAGACCATGGACATCGGACCGGCCTCGACGACCTCCCGGGACGAAGATTACGGCGGCGTCAGTGTTCCGGTGACATCGACCTGGACTCTGAAATCCACCGACGCAACCGCACGCACGGCAACCCTTTCGCTGTCGGAGGAAGCCGACGCCGCAGCGTTCAGCCAGTCGCAGCAGCCGGCGATCGCAAATTTGATGACGGGCTTTGCCGAGCGGGCAAAGAGCCTCACCGCCGATCAGCTGGCCTCCGTCAAACGCGCCAGCAAGAGCCGAAGCGTCGAACTCGTGGTGTCCCTGAACGATGGTTCGACGCTCGAAGCGTCGGAGATCGTGACGGTCGCGGCAGGAGGGACGACGTTGCGCACATACACCCATATCCAACGTGAAGACATGCCGGCCAGCTTGCCGCTTCCCGCCGTGCTGACGGCAAAAGACTTGCAGACGCCCGTTTTGCATATCGAGCCGCTGCCATCGGCCAAGGCCGGGCCGGGCATCCTGGATGAGCTTTCGACACCGCCTGCCCCACCGAAGGCATCGCAGACCGTGGCTCCAGACAATGACGGACCGAAGGCGATCGCGCCTGTCTCGCTCGAAGTGAAGAGCGCGAAGGTGGTTTCGGCCCCCACTTCTTTTGGATCTGAGTTGGATATCATGCTCACACCCGCAAGCGCTGCAAAATTTCAGGATTTTACGCAGGCGGCGCTGGGAGAAATAACGCAGGTACTGATCAACGACAAGATTGTCATCGAACCCCGGATCCTGACGCCGATCACGGGCGGCCATATTGTGATAAGCGAACCGGACTCGAAGCTATTGCAAGACATGGCGGAACAGTTGACCTTCCCCGAAGCCAAGATTCTCGTCCGGTTACGCCCATGAGGGCGCCCCTCCCAGCTGCCGGCTCGATCGCAACCGCAAAGTGAAACGGCTAAGTCAACGCTAAGGAGGACTTCAATCTCTCACTTCGGAGATCAGACGTATCAGAGTTCCGTCACTCGCCGCAGCGCTGATTGCCGTTGCGATCTGCCGGAGCGGTCCACGCGCGACGAGCGTCTCTGGCGATGGGTGTTTTCCGGGACCTGGATCGATGAAGGCCGAACACAGGTGACCCGAGTCGAGCATCGCCATGAATGATGTCGCGACAATCGTTTCGCCGCAGGCGGCGCATCGAAGAATGTAGGAACCGCCATGGACGATCGATTCTGTTTTGTCCAATCGGCACGAGGGACAGGCCAACATATTGGTCATTGCTTCACTCGAGCATGAGCACGCACGCGGCTCTAGGAGGCAGCGGCCAGAACGATGGCGATCGCGAGCAGCAAGGGACCCATCCACTTGAAATGGCGAACCACCGGCGGCCGGCTGGCTGGCTTGCCGGGATATGGCAGATAACCAAAGCCGACGGATGTCATCCACAGGCCGGCGCAAAACATGATGATTTCATCGATATAGGCTGCGATCATTGGCTCTCCTGCCTGCAAAAGGCGCCGCGGCAATCTCTATCTTTGGTTTTGCGCATGTCATGGTCGCTAAACCGCTGCACAGTTTTGCGCGACATGCTTTAGCGAAGCCGCTCATCATATACATCGGCAAGGCCCAGACGGAACAGATCGGGATAGATACCCAACCATAGAAACAAACCCTGGCGTCGTGTCCCGAAGCGCTTGTGCCCTTTCATCATTCGAAAAGCCATATCGCGTTTCGCGAACAGGTGGCCGCTATCGGCTGCTGCCAACAGAATGTCGGCGGCTTCGTCGGCATGCCGCGCCAAATGGGGGTGCGCCTCGATCGTCCTGTATTGCCAATAGAGCGACGATATCGGGCGCTTGCGGTCTTTCCGGAAGCATTCCAGCGCGAGTTCGGCGCGTCCCGCGTCGAAATGGCTGAGCCCGAGAGGATGTGCAGCGGACTCGTCTCCGCCGTCATAGGCCAGCTGGTAGTGGTGAAGCGATCGATCTCTATCCTTTCGAACAGCGTGCCCATACCAATACATCCAACCAAGCACTCCATGAGCCCAGGCAGATCCGGCATTTGCGCCCTCCTCCAGCAGAGGCAAGGCTTCCTTATAACGCTTCTGTTTGTACAATTGCTGGGCCATCTCCTCATTGGACGCGGTCATGCCAGCATTGCTCCGATCAGTTGGACAGCCTCTCTGACGTCCGGGCCGTGACGCATGTCGAGCCGATCCACCAGCCTCCGCCCCAATTTCTGCCACCGGTCGACATGGGTGTCATAGCCAGTTCCCGAAACCAGCCACGATCCAGTTGCGCCCAAGCCGATGGATTTGCGGCGCTTGGCTGCCTCCTCAGTGACCATGATCCACTCGCAGAGCCCGAGAAGTGCTGCGTCGTTCCATTGGTTCGGGCGGCCGAGCGCGAACCACAGCATGGCCAGTCCGAAGAAGGGGATTTCTCCCGCTTCATGTTCGGGCAGGCGCGGAATAAGCCAGGATAACAGCGACAGAACCTCATCCTCGACGTCCAACCCGAGCGCTTCCAGGCTGCCGACCAAGCTTATGAGTGTCTGGTTGCTGCCATAAGAAGCACCCGCGTTGCGCGGATCGCCATAGGAGACGAGGAGAACCGTGCACGCAAACGCGCATTGCCTGGATAGTCTCGCCGCCATGCCCGGAGCCTGCTGCTGAGGTTCAGACCACCGGGTCAGTTCCAGAACGTCGCGGGGATGCCATTTCAATGGCGAGGGCAATTCGCACAGCCGGACGATGTCAACGAGCCGAGCGAGATGTTCATCGGTGTCGTTGCCGTAATCAGCACGCGCGATGCTCTGCAGATCGTCTTCATCCAGCAGGTTAGCCGTGGCCTTGAGAAGAGAGTGTCGATCGCTTGATGAAATCGATGGAGCGTAGCTTGCGATGCCCTGAAATTCGGCGATTTGCGCCTGGGTGAGTGACGTCATTTAAATTTCCGTCTCCACGAAAACTGTCCAGACTCTGATCCGGACGCGTCGGATTGGTCCCATTCGCCATCGACCGCCACCTTGAAGCTAAACATTTGGCAGCCCTCCCGAAAATGTCGAGAGGTAAACTTAAGGTAGCACAATTGCTTCGAATCCCCTAAGCATCCAGATGCATTGCAACGGATACCAACCCGCTACAGCATTCTCAGGACTATTCCATGCACAACCCTCAATTCATTCGCCACGCCGCCTTCTCCGCGTGCGTCGCTTTTGCGGCATTTCAGGCCGGACAGGTTCTGGCCGATTCGGCCAATGACAAGTTCTTTGACGCAGCCCTTTGCAAGCCACCCTATACGATGACATCGGCAATGAAGATCTATGATGTCGTGGAAGCTTTGGCCAAGCCGGACACGTCGTCCTTGGGTGCGGCGATCTACAAACTCCCGAACCAGATAGACCGCGACGGCTTTAAGTCGACCGAGGTTTTCTTTGCAAGCAACGCGGTTGGAATTTTGGTCGAAGGCGAACGCGCCGACGATCTGGCCGCAAAATACGGTTTGAAGCCGGAGACCTCGGACCTGCTCGGCACCTCCACCAAGGGCTATTCGCGCGCGCTGCCGGCAGATCTGCAGCCCGAACCCGGAATGGCCGGCCCCGGAAAGGTCTCCATCGTTGCCCGCCAAGGTAATGCCTTGCCCGGCAAGACATTGCTGGCATGCGAATTCGTTCAGGAGTTCTAAGAGGCGTCGCATAAGCGCGCAAAACGGCGGCACGAAACCCTTTTCGAAATGCACATCCCAGCAGTTCGCTGATCGAGAAAAGCATCTCGTTCATACCGCACTCGCCACACTGGATGAACCGCGTTATGTGAGCAGCCTACAGAAAGCACGCAGCGGAGATCCTGAGATCATGCAAACCATTTGGAAGAAGCCGGTAACGCTCGCTCTTGAAGGCCCGGATCAGTGGGTGGTGATCCAGACGACCCAGGCCGCAACATGGGCGCTGGTCGAGGACTGGCCGACCGAAGAGGGTCCCGCCTTGGATAGGGCTTGTGCGGTTTGCGCGGATGTCATGTCGGGAAAACGGAACCGGGAAGAAGCGCGACAGGCGTTCATCGACGCTGCGATCGAAGCCGGAATACCGATCAAGGAATGAGGCCGGGGGCTCTGGCACATGATGCCGCCCGTGCGCGCCCGGTCATACTGTGAGCCTGCGGCTCAGGGCTAAGTAATTGGGAAGAATGGCGCACCCGAAGAGATTCGAACTCCTGACCCCCAGATTCGTAGTCTGGTGCTCTATCCAGCTGAGCTACGGGTGCGTGCAAAATGCGGCGGTGCCGCTTGCGTGGCGATCCTCTAAAACGTCCTTCGGGACAATGCAAGAGCATTTCTGAAAAAATCGCGTCTTTGTCTGCCAGCAGCCGCGCCTTGCCAAACCCTGTCACTTTTCGATGTGCGTCCGGCTGCGGTAATCCTCCAGCGAAACCGGGCGATCGGGGATCTCGATGCGGAACTGCGTGCCGACCGTCGGTTTTTCCACCAGCGCGATCGTGCCGCCATGGGCGAGCACCAACTCGCGGGCGATGGTGAGGCCGAGGCCGGTGCCGCCGGAGCGGGCGGAGCCGCGGAAGGCGGCAAAAAGGTTTTGGCGGGCTTTCAGCGGCATGCCGGGGCCGGTATCATCGACCGTGATGCTGACGACGCTGCCGACGCGCTGGGCGGCGACGGTGATGCGCCTCAAGGCGCCAGGCGCGCCCTCGCCCGGCGCGGTCAGTGCCTGCAGCGCGTTGCGGCAGAGATTGTGAATGACCCGGAAAAGCTGTTCGCCATCGGCATCGACCTTGAGATCGGCGCCGATCTGCTCGACGAATTCGATGCCGCTCTGCGGCTCGATCGCCAGTATGTCCTTGACCTCCTGGGTGAGTTCCAGAAGGAGGATATGGCGGCGGCGCGGCGCGGATTCGCTCGCCTTGCCGTAGGACAGCACCTCGGTGGTATAACCGACGGCGCGGTCGATGGTGCGCAGCAGCTTCGGCGCGAAGCTCTTGACCATCGGATCATCGACGTCGACCAGCCGGTCCGACAGCAGCTGCGCGGACGCCAGGATATTGCGCATGTCGTGATTGATCTTGGAAACGGCGAGGCCGAGAGCAGCAAGGTTCTTCTGCTGCTTCAGCGTCTTTTGCAGCTCCATCTGCATCGAGGTGAGGTTGCGGCCGGCGACCGCCAGTTCGTCGCGGCCGCCATCACCGATATAGATATGGGCCGGGTTGTCGGGATCGGAGGAGAATTGCTGCATGCTGCCGGTCAGCCGGCGGATCGGGCCGATGAGGATGCGGTTGATCGCAAAGAAGATCAGCGTCGCCGTGAACAGCGAGATCAGCACCGACAGCAAGAGGACATTGCGGGAATAGACGAACATCGCCCTGCGCAACTGCCGGTCCTTCATCACCACCTCGACGCCGGTGTTGGTGTCGCCGACGGGACCATAGACGCGGATCATCCTGCCGCCGCCGAAGACCAGCGTGTCGAGCGCATCGCGGATCGCCGTTACCGGCGGCACGTCGGTCAGATCGTAGGATTCGTCGACGGAGGTCGGCATATCGGTCGTCGCCAGCAGCCGCGAGGTGCCGTCCTTGCGCAGCACGATCGCCTTGGTGCCGGTCGCCTCCAGCGTCTCCTTCTGCAGCGCGCGCGGCAGCTCGACCGGCTGCAGCCCATCGATAACGATGGCGGCGGCGGCGGCCGTATTCAGCCGATCCTCCAGCCACCGTATGCGCATGCTGGCGACCGAGGGAAAGAAGATCAGGATTTCGGCGAGCATGATAAAGAAGACGGTGAGCCAGAGCAGCTTGCCGGAAATGCCGCCGAACAGGCCGGCAGACGGGCACGGCGCCCTTGCGGCCTCGCCGGCCGCCGGGTCTTCCGCCGAAGGATTATCGCCCTGGTCTCTTGTCGGCATTGTCGTCTCGCCCGATCGGCAGCACGTCAGCCGCCCTTACCGTTGAGCTCTATATTAGACCAATACGCTCCGCTTTCAAATCTTTGCGAGCAGCGTCATGTCGCCACAAGAAAACGCCGCCCGGAGGCGGCGTTAAAATGGCGCGTGGTCAGTAAAGCTTAGAACTCTTCCCAGCTCTGCTCGGCTGCGGCCGCATTACCGCCGAAGGCGCGGGCGACCTTGGCGATCGCACGGCGGGCGGGCGAGGCAACCGGTCTTTGCGGCTCGTTGCGGACGAGCGCCACGGGTGCCGGCGCATCATCCGACAATTTGAAGCGGGCGATGAGGCGCACCAGTCCACCGGCTTCGGCCGAGAGCCTGTGCGTGGCGGCAGAGGTCTCTTCCACCATCGCAGCGTTCTGCTGTGTCACCTGGTCCATCTGGTTGACGGCGGTATTGACTTCCTTGAGGCCGGTCGACTGTTCGGTCGCAGCCGTCGCGATCGAATGGATATGGTCGTTGATGGCAATGACGCGGGTGCCGATTTCGGCCAGTGCCTCGCCGGTCGCCTGGACGAGCTTGACACCAACCTGCACCTCGTTGCCCGACTTGGTGATCAGCGCCTTGATGTCCTTGGCAGCCGTTGCCGAACGCTGGGCGAGTTCGCGCACCTCCTGCGCCACCACCGCGAAGCCCTTTCCGGCATCGCCGGCGCGTGCCGCCTCGACGCCGGCATTCAGCGCCAGCAGGTTGGTCTGGAAGGCGATCTCGTCGATGACGTTGATGATCTGGCTGATTTCGCGCGACGCCTGCTCGATGCGGCCCATGGCCTCGACGGCATTGCGCACGACGACGCCGGAGCGGCCGGCATTCTCCTTGGCTTCGGACACCATGATGGTGGCTTCATGCGCCCGCTCGGTGGAATTCTGAACGACGGCGGTGATCTCGTCGAGCGCTGCCGAGGTCTGTTCGAGGGCGGCTGCCTGCTGCTCGGTGCGCTTCGACAGGTCGTCGCTGGCATTGCGCAGTTCGGCGGTGTTGCCGTTCATCGCTTCCGTCGTTTCGCGCACTTCGCGCATCGTCGCCTGCAGGGTGACGAAGGTATTGTTGACGTTCTGCTGCAGCTCGGCGAAGGCGCCCTGGAAGTTGCCGCTCATCGTCTGAGTGAGGTCGCCTTCGGCAAGGCTTGCGACGACGCGGCGGGTCTCGCCGATGCCGGCATCGACGCTCGACAGCAGCGTGTTGATGTTGCCGGCGAACTGGTTGAGGTTGTCGTCCTCGTAGTCCTTGCTGATGCGGTGGCCGAAATCGCCGGCCGCAGCCGCAGCCACGACGACGGACATGCTCGACTGCAGGTCGTCGCTCTTGGCACGCATCGCCGCTTCCTGGGCGTTCAGGCGCTTGACGGCCAGGCCGTTCGCCTTGAACACCGCAACCGCTGCGGCCATCTCGCCGATTTCGTCCGGACGGCCGGCGAAAGGAACCTCGGCATCGAAATTGCCGTCGGCGACTTCCTTGATCGCATGGGTGACGCGCTTGATCGGGCGGCTGAGATGGCTGGTGCCGATATAGAAGCCCATGCCGATGCCGACGGCGATGCCGATGCCGGTGATGCTGAGCACGAGCATCAGCACCCAGGAGCGGAAGCTCTCGATCTCGGCATTGACGGTTTCCAGTGCTGCCTTGTCGGTGGCGACGACGGCATCGATTTCCGCCTGGAACGCCTTGCGGTTGGCGCGGTTGGCGTCATTGTTGCCTTGTTGGCCGGCGGCTTCGGGGCCGACTTCCGTGCCGAGGCGGGCCGTTTCCGTGCGGAAGGTGCGGAATTCCGCGGCGCGGGCGACAAGCTTGGCAAAATCGGCCTTCTCGCTCTCGGGAACGAGCGGCGCCCAACCCGAGATGACCTTGTCGATCTCGTCGAGGTCGGCCATCAGGCCCTTGGCGAAGTTCGGCGTGTCCTTGATCGTTTTGGCGGCATAGATGCCGCGCGCCTCCATGACCACAGCCGTGACGAAACGGTTGAGGCGTTCGCCGGCATAGGCGCGGGCGGCGGCCTGCTCGTAAGCCGTCAGGTTGCGACTGTATTCGTGCATCGCCGACAATGCCGTTGCGCCGATCAGAAGTGCGACCGCGCCCATCACGCAAACCAGCAGATTAATTTTGCCCCGGATCTTCAATGCAATGCTCCTAGCTACGCCACTGCCTGGAAAGCAAATTCCCAGTCGATACGTTGAATATCGGCGAAATTTATTAAAGTTAGATTTCTAATATTTACGATTATGGCTTCGGAATTGATCCATGCCGAATGCGGCCGGAAGGCGTAAACGCCTGAAAACCTGGGCGATCGATCTGCCACGACGCAAAACTACAACCACTCAGGGCAGGCCTCATTTCTTAACACCAGAGTGCGAAATTACTTTCGAGGCCGGCAGTGCAGAGTGAAATGATCCGGCATAATTGACTTTTACGGGCTTCATCCTTATAAGCCCGCGCACGTTCGGTCACTCAAGCCTTTCATGGCCCGCCCGTTCGAAAAACAACGCTCCTTGCATTATGCAAATTCAAGAAGGGCCGCACTCCGCGGTGTTTAAAATAAATGAAGCGTACCTACCAACCATCCAAGCTTGTTCGCAAGCGTCGCCACGGTTTCCGTGCGCGCATGTCCACGAAGGGTGGCCGCAAGGTCATCGCAGCCCGCCGCGCGCAGGGCCGCAATCGTCTGTCGGCGTAAGGCCGGGTTGCCCGGTAAGAGATGGCGGGCGAATTGACGACCAGTGAGAAGAAACACACTGTCGGGCGGCTGAAGAGCCGCCCGCAGTTTCTTGCCGCGCGCGAGGGCGAAAAACGCCGGGGCGGCCTCTTCCTTCTCGAAGTCCTCGACCGGAAGGAACCCGACAGCCAGGCACGCGTCGGTTTTACAGTCACCAAAAAACATGGCAACGCGGTCGAACGGAACCGCATGCGCCGCCGCCTGAAAGAGGCGGTGCGGCTTCATGCGGGGTTTGCAATGCAGCCCGGACACGACTATGTGGTTGTCGCGCGCAGGGACGTGCTTGACGCGTCCTTCCAGGAATTGGCCGCGGAACTGAAATCCCGCGTGGAAACCAGGCCGAAACACCGGCGCTCCGGAGACGGACGCCCCAGGAACGTATGATGGAAAACAACCGCAATTACTTCATTGCGATCGCTCTCTCGGTGCTGATCGTCCTCGGCTGGCAGTTTCTCTATATGAATCCGCGCATCGAGGCCCAGCGCAAGACGCAGGAAGCCCAGAAGGCGCAGCAGCAGACCGAGCAGGTTCAGCAGCCGGCAGCCGGCGGCGAGACGCCGGCCCAGCCGAGCGGTACGGCACCTTCCGGTCAGGCGGTCGCGACGGCGACGCTCGAGCAGGCGCTGGCAAAGACCCCGCGCGTCGTCATCGACACACCGGCACTTTCCGGCTCGATCAACCTTGCCGGCGCCCGCCTCGACGATCTGAAGCTCAAGGGCTATCACGAGACCGTCGACGACTCGAGCCCGACCATCACGCTGTTCAGCCCGGCCGAGACCAAGGACGGCTATTTCACCGAGCTCGGCTATATCGGCAGCGACGCGACTGGCAACGTTCCCGGCGCCTCGACGCTCTGGACCGCGCCTGAAGGCGCCAAGCTCACCGAAAAGACGCCGGTGACGCTGACCTATACCAACGACAAGGGCCTGACGTTCACCCGCACGATTTCCGTCGACGAACGCTACATGTTCACCGTCGCCGACAAGATCAGCAATGCCGGCCAGGCGCCCGCTTCGCTGTCTTCCTACGGCCGCGTGACGCGCTACAACAAGCCGACGACGCCCTCCGTCTACGTGCTGCATGAAGGCTTCATCGGCGTCATCGGCGATGACGGCCTGATCGAAACCAAATATAGCGCCGCCGAAAAGGAAGCCGTGATGCCGGCGAAATCCACCGGCGGTTGGCTTGGCATTACCGACAAATACTGGGCGGCGACGATCGTTCCGCCGCAAAGTGCCGCCTATGAGGCGCGCTTCTCCCACTTTGCCGATGGCCAGCCGCGCTATCAGGCCGATTACAAGGACGATGCCTTCACCGTGGCGCCGGGCCAATCGATCGAGCTGAAGAACCTCGTCTTCGCCGGCGCCAAGGAAGTGCCTGTTATCGACGGCTATGAGGCCAGCTACTCGATCCCGAAGTTCGACCGGCTGATCGACTGGGGCTGGTTCTATTTCATCACCAAGCCGATGTTCAAGCTGATGGACTTCTTCTATCGCTTCTTCGGCAATTTCGGCGTGGCGATCCTGTGCACCACCATCGTCGTCAAGCTCCTGTTCTTCCCGCTCGCCAGCAAGCAGTACGCTTCGATGGCGAACATGAAGCGCATGCAGCCGAAGATGGAGGAGCTGAAGGCGAAATTCGCCGATGACCGCATGGGGCTGCAGCAGGCAACGATGCAGCTCTACAAGGAAGAAAAGATCAATCCGATCGCCGGCTGCTGGCCGGTGGCGCTGCAGATCCCGATCTTCTTCTCGCTCTACAAGGTGATCTACATCACCATCGAAATGCGTCACGCGCCGTTCTTCGGCTGGATCAAGGACCTTTCGGCGCCCGATCCGACGACAATCGTCAATCTGTTCGGCCTTTTGCCCTTCGAGGCGCCGACCATTCTGCATCTCGGCGTCTGGCCGCTGATCATGGGCGTCACCATGTTCCTGCAGATGCGCATGAACCCGACGCCGCCCGATCCGACGCAGGCGATGATCTTCACCTGGATGCCGCTGGTGTTCATGTTCATGCTGGCAAGCTTCCCGGCCGGCCTGGTCATCTACTGGGCCTGGAACAACACGCTTTCGGTAGCACAGCAGTCGGTGATCATGAAGCGCCACGGCGTCAAGGTCGAACTCTTCGACAATCTGAAGGGTCTGTTCCGACGAAAAACGGCCCCGTCGAAATGATGCCAAGCCCCGCTCCGGCGGGGCTTTTTCATTTCCAGGCGGCGGACGAAGACGCCTGCAAACGGCGTCGAAGCTTGACATCCGCCCGTAAAACCATGAAGCCCGGTAAAAGACCGAACCCAGAGATTGCCGAGCCCGCATGTCCGACATCGAAAAGCCGCTCTTCGGCCACCCGTGGATCTTCATCCGCGGCGTACCGTCCCTGAATTTCCTGCCGCCGGAAGGGCCGTTGGAAGTGGCCTTTGCCGGTCGCTCGAATGTCGGCAAATCCTCGCTGATCAATGCGCTGGTCGGCCAGAAGGGTCTGGCGCGCACCTCGAACACGCCGGGACGCACGCAGGAACTCAATTATTTCGTTCCGGACGGCTATTCCGGCGAAGGCAGCGACCTGCCACCAACGGCGATCGTCGACATGCCGGGCTATGGTTATGCGCAGGCACCGAAGGAGCAGGTCGACAAGTGGACCAAGCTCGTCTTCGATTATCTGCGTGGCCGCGCAACGCTGAAGCGCGTCTATGTGTTGATCGACAGCCGCCACGGCATCAAGAAGAACGACGATGACGTGCTTGATCTGCTCGACAAGGCAGCGGTCTCCTACCAGATCGTGCTGACCAAGACCGACAAGATCAAGGCGGCTGGTGTGCCGAAACTGCTTGCCGAAACGGCGGAAAAGATCCGCAAGCGCCCGGCCGCCTATCCCGGCGTGCTGTCCACCTCGTCCGAAAAGGGCGACGGGCTGGACGAGCTGCGCCAGGCGATCGCCGAAACCGTCGGCATCGCCCGCTGGAAGTAGAGGGCGTGCGCGCCCCCGGGCGCGGCGCCCGGTTTGGTGTAAACGCGTCATAGACATCCAAAAGTTGAACAATGCACCACCAGAAAACCAATGGTTGACAACGCGGGGGCGTTGAGCTAGATAGCGACCATCGAATTTTGCTTGCTGGCTTGGTTATCGCGCGATTGGCACCGCGCTCTGAACGAACTTCCTTTCAAAAATCGCTATCACCATCCGCATCGCCTTGGCGTTGCGGTTCTTCAATATTGCTATGAAAGGGTTCATCATCATGGCCACTGGCACAGTTAAATGGTTCAATTCCACCAAAGGCTTCGGCTTCATTCAGCCTGACAATGGCGGCGACGACGCCTTCGTTCACATCTCCGCCGTCGAGCGCGCCGGAATGCGCGAACTTGTCGAAGGCCAGAAGATCGGCTTCGACCTGGAGCGTGACAACAAGTCGGGCAAGATGTCCGCTTGCAATCTCCAGAACGCTTAAATCGGTATCTGCTTTCCTTTGACCACGGATGTACTGGCACTGCCGGAAGCACGTTATCCATTCAAGGCCAGGCGATTTGCCTGGCCTTTTTGTTTTCGCTCGCGCGTCGAGCCCACGAGTATCGGAGCCAACATGACAGAAACATACAGCAAATCTCGCCAGCGGGCGGAGATCGCCTTCGGCAACGTCCAGACCCAGTTCTTCGCGAAGAACCAGGCGGCCGAGGAGCTCGAATCCGACGCCCAGTCGCAACAGGCAAAGACGTTGCGGCTTCGGGAGGCCCGGCTTGCGAGGGAACAGAGTAACCGGGTGTCGGCCACCTCTGCCCTCATTGCGAAACGCGCCAGGGCCCGCTGAGATAACAACCCGATCGAAGGCTCGAAGTTTAAACCGCACCTGAAATGACGGGCTTGCAGATCGCGCGCTGCAGCATGGCCGAAGGCGTCCCGCGCATTCACCCGCACCAAGGAAGCGTCAATGGCAGAGACTGCGAACGCATGAACTGGCCGGTGCTGATTGCGCTTGCGTCCCCGCAGCTTTTAAAGCAACGCTAGTTCTCCTGCTGTGCGGGAGCAGCCGCGTCCACGAGTAATATTTGATGACCGATAGCAAAGACCAGCCGATTTCGCCGGAAGGCGTCGGCAACTTGCCCCATCTTGCCGAAGCCCTTGATGATGACCGGTTTCGACACTTTCTCGATCATGTGCCATTCGCGGTGGCTGTCTCCGAACTCGGTGGGAACGAGCCGCTGATTTACGTCAACCTCGAATTCGAACGGCTGACGGCGCTTGGGGCAACCGAGGTCCAGGGGAAACCCTGGCCGGACATTGAATTGAATTCCACCGCCGTCTCCGGAGAGGTGCCGCTCACGGCAGCTGTGACCTCTGCTGAGGAATATATTGGTGCCTTCTCGCTGGTGGCCGAGGCCGAGAGCAGCGTCATCATCGATGTCTGGTCGAATACGATCGTCGACGATGATGACACGCCGCTTTTCCGATTGGTGGCCTTTGCTGCCCGCAATGAGGCGACGGCCGCCGAGAGCTTCAGCGAACTGCTGACGGAGAAAGATGTCCTTCTGCGGGAACTACAGCATCGCGTGAAGAACAATCTCCAGATGATCACGGCGCTCATCCGAATGGAGGCGCGCAATGCTCAACAGAATGAGGAAAGCGAAAGATTTGCACGGCTTGCGGGGCGGATCGAAGCCTTGGCCCTGCTCTATCGCTCGCTGTCGGACGAAGAGAAAGGCGCCACTGTCGATCTTGGCACCTATGTGAGCCAGATTGCCGCTTCTGTGATGGCGGCCCATGCCGTGGAAGGGATCCGGCTGGACATGAAGGTCGATACCTGGCCGGTTTCCGTCGATGTCGCCATGCCGGCCGGCCTCGTCATCAACGAACTCCTCACCAATACGCTGAAGCATGCTTTCGTGGGGCGCGATGGCGGCGAAATCACGTTTCGCTGTGTCGTCAGCGATACCGGGTGCAGAATTACCGTTGCTGATAACGGGGTCGGTCTTCCCCAAGACGTGACCTGGCCGCAGCCCGGGAAGCTCAGCGCGATGATCGTACAGTCGCTGAAACAGAACGCCCGCGCCGAGGTTGAAGTCACCTCGTCCCCCGATACCGGCATGAGTGTCACCCTCGTCTTCCCGAGAGCTGAAGCGGCCCGATAGAGCGCCGCGCGTCTTTTCAGACGCGCTAAGGACGCTCTATCACTTTGAATCTGCGCATAATCCTTTCCGAAAATCGATTCCGATTTTCGGGGTTATGCGCTAGCCACCTCATCAATCTGTGTTTGGGGCGCCCCAAAGAGCGCCCCAATGCGTCTGCCGATACGAGCGGGCTTACATCTTCGGCAGCAGCACCTTGTCGACAACGTGGATGACGCCGTTCGATTGTTTGACGTCGGCGATCGTCACATGGGAGACACCGCCGTTTTCATCGGTCAGCGTGATCTTACCCATGCTTTCCTTGGCTTTCAGCACACAGCCGCCGACGGTCTTGATGTCGTGCTCGCCGCCGTCATCCTTGATCATCTTGGCAACGGTCTTGGCCATGGCATCGGCGGCGACGACGTGGCAGGTCAGAACCTTGGTCAGCGTCGCCTTGTTTTCCGGCTTCAGCAGCGTATCGACGGTGCCTTTCGGCAGCGCGGCGAAAGCTTCGTTGGTCGGCGCGAAGACGGTGAAAGGACCCTTGCCCTCGAGCGTGCCGACCAGGCCGGCGGCCTTGACGGCTGCGACCAACGTCGTGTGATCCTTTGAATTCACGGCGTTCTCGATGATGTTCTTGCTATCGAACATCGCAGCACCGCCAACCACCGGGTTTTTCGCGGCGGCAAAGGCGACAGCGGACATGAGAGCGGCGAGCGCGAAGCCGCGCAATACGGACTTGATCATGATTTTCTCCTCACCGGACACCATCCGCGGGCTTTATGCCTGAGCGTCGTCCGGACATTTCGAACTACGGAGGGCCGCGCGGAAGAGTTTCAGGCAGGAGAAAATGATTTATGGCCGACCCAGATTATGGTCGGCGCAGGGGGCCGCTTGCGATCACCGGGCCGGTCGCCTGGCCGGTCGGCGAGCCGCCGAAGGGTTCGAGGCTGACGGCAAGTGTTGCGCCATCGGCGACCTGGCTGCGCAGATCGGCGGGAATGACGAGTTCGCCGCTTTCGCCCGGCTGGAAGACGCCGAGCGATTTCGGCAGGCCGCTGCCCGGCACCAGCCAGAGTTCCAGCGATTTCTCCTCCGGCTTGCCGGCCGCGACCGGCACGATCTTCAGCCGGCCGCTCTGCAGCTCGTAGGAGGCGAGAAGATTGATGGTGCTGTTCTGGCCTGAAAGCGAAGCCACCAGCGGTGCCGGCCCCTGCGGCTGCGGCACCACGCCGGAGGCGAAGATGACGGCGCTGACGGCGACGACGACGCAGGCGAAGCTCAGCGAGCGCCAGAAAACGGCGGAATTCCAAAGCCCTTGCGAAAAGGATGCAGGCTTTTGGCCATCGCCGAAAAGCCGCGCCTCGATCTGCTTGAAGGTTTCCCGGTTCGGAGCGACACCTTCATACTCGTCGTTGAAGGCGGAGAGGTTGGTTTCCCAGCGGCTGACGATCGCAGCGAAGGGCCGGTCGTGGCGCATCCGCTCTTCGACCACCCGACGGTCCTGCATCGATAGGACGCCAAGCACATATTCGCCGGCGAGAACCTCGTCGCGGGAGCGGTCTCCCTTGCTTTTGTCGGGCGATGTCATCGTTCCATGCACTCTCTCAGTTTCAAGAGGCTGCGCCTGAGCCAGGTCCGCATCGTGTTCAGCGGGACACCAAACTGATCGGCCAGCTCCTGATAGCTCAGCCCTTCGACATAAGCCCGTTTCACCGCGACCGCGCGATCAGCTTCCAACTCTTCCATGCAGGTGTCAATCCGCCTTCCTTCATCCTTTGTCATCGTCTGTCTTTCCGGGTCTGGTCCGGCATCGGCAAGATCATAGACCGTATCCAATTCGTCGGCGACGGGCTTGCGCGCCCGCAGCGCGTCGATCGACCGGTTGCGGGCAATCGACGCGAGCCAGGCCGCGGACGAACCCGAAGCGACGGAGAAGCTGCGAGCGCGCTGCCAGATGCTGATATAGACTTCCTGCAGGACCTCTTCGGCTTCCGAGCGATCCTTCAAGATACGCAGGCAGATCGCAAAAAGTTTCGGCCCAGTCTGGTTGTAAAGGGCAACGAAGGCCCTGCGATCGCTCAATGCGACGCGGCCGATCAGGTCTGCAATCTCATCGCCTTGCATGCCGTTCCTCATCTCAAGCTTGCGTGCGCCGGACGGTAGCGGCCGCCGGCTTCGCGCCAGATACGAAAAACTATTGCCCTCTGGATTATTCCCTCTGTCAGAAACTTACGATAAAAGGCCGCGAACAATTCTGCGGGGTTCCCATGAACGAAACCGAAAGCGAAATGCAGGCACGGCTTCTGGCCAAGGCACTGCCCTTCATGCAGCGTTACGAGAACAAGACGATTGTCGTGAAATATGGTGGCCACGCCATGGGCAATCCCGAGCTCGGCAAGGCCTTCGCCAGCGACATCGCACTCTTGAAGCAATCCGGCGTCAACCCGATCGTCGTTCACGGCGGCGGCCCGCAGATCGGCGCCATGCTGAGCAAGATGGGCATCGAATCGAAATTCGAGGGCGGGCTTCGCGTCACCGACCAGAAGACGGTCGAGATCGTCGAAATGGTGCTCGCCGGCTCGATCAACAAGGAAATCGTCGCCCTCATCAACCAGACCGGCGAATGGGCGATCGGCCTTTGCGGCAAGGACGGCAACATGGTCTTCGCCGAAAAGGCGCGCAAGACCGTGAAGGATCCGGATTCGAACATCGAGCGCGTGCTCGATCTCGGTTTCGTCGGCGAAGTGGTCGAGGTCGACCGCACGCTGCTCGATCTGCTCGCCCGCTCCGAGATGATCCCGGTCATCGCGCCCGTGGCGCCTGGCCGCGACGGCGCCACCTACAATATCAACGCCGATACCTTCGCCGGCGCCATTGCCGGCGCGCTGAACGCCACCCGGCTGCTGTTCCTCACCGATGTGCCGGGCGTGCTCGACAAGAACGGCCAGCTCCTCAAGGAGCTTTCCGTCGCCGAAGCGCATGCGCTGATCGCCAACGGTACGATTTCGGGCGGCATGATCCCGAAGGTCGAGACCTGCATCGATGCGATCAAGGCCGGCGTGCAGGGTGTCGTCATCCTGAACGGCAAGACCGCCCATTCCGTCCTGCTCGAGATCTTCACCGAGCACGGCGTCGGAACGCTGATCGTCCCCTGAGCGAGGCTGCGCCCTTCACCACGAAGGGCGGATCTTCCTCACACGGGAACAGGGTATCGAGGAAACAAATGCGCCTGACAGACTGCTATAATTTTCACGATTTCCGGCGCATGGCCAAACGGCGTCTTCCCGGGCCGATATTCGACTATATCGACGGCGGTGCCGATGACGAGGTGACGTACCGGCGCAATACAGCGGCCTTCGAGGCTTGCGATCTGGTGCCTGACGTTTTGCGCGGTGTGGCCGAGGTCGACATGTCGGTGACCGTCATGGGGCAGAAGCTCGCAATGCCGGTCTATTGCTCACCGACGGCGTTGCAGCGCCTTTTTCACCACCAGGGGGAGCGGGCGGTCGCGGCGGCGGCAGCAAAACACGGCACGATGTTCGGCGTCTCCTCGCTCGGCACGATCAGCCTGGAGGAAGCGAGACAGATCAGCAACGGGCCGCAGGTCTATCAGTTCTATTTCCACAAGGACCGCGGCCTCAACCGCGAGATGATGGCGCGAGCGAAAAATGCCGGCGTGCAGGCGATGATGCTGACGGTCGACAGCATCACCGGCGGCAACCGCGAGCGCGACAAGCGCACCGGCTTTGCCATTCCCTTCAAGCTCAATCTTGCCGGCATGACCCAGTTCGCGATCAAGCCTTCCTGGGCAATCGACTGGCTAACGCATGAGCGCTTCCGACTGCCGCAGCTCGAAAACCACGTCAAGATGGACGGCGGCGCGCTGTCGATCAGCCGATACTTCACCGAGATGCTGGACCCCTCGATGTCGTGGGACGACGTGGCGGAGATGGTGCGCGAATGGGGCGGGCCATTCTGCCTGAAGGGCATCATGTCGGTCGAAGACGCTAAGCGCGCGGCCGAGATCGGCTGCAGCGGTATCGTGCTTTCCAATCATGGCGGGCGCCAGCTCGACGGCTCGCGCAGCGCATTCGACCAGCTGGCCGAGATCGTCGACGCCGTGGGCGACCGGATCGACGTGATGATGGATGGCGGTGTGCAGCGGGGAACGCATGTTCTCAAGGCATTGTCGCTGGGGGCGAAGGCCGTCGGGCTCGGGCGCTACTATCTCTTCCCGCTTGCCGCTGCCGGACAGCCCGGCGTCGAACGGGCGCTGGAGACGATGCGCACCGAGATCGAGCGCGGCATGAAGCTGATGGGCTGCACCTCGGTCAGCCAGCTGACGCGACGGAATCTGCGCTTCCGTTCCTGAGCGGAACGGGATTTCATTCCGGGGCCGCAGCCTTTCGCACGAGATCTGCGGCCCTCGGACTTTCGACGTCAGAGCAGGCTATAAATCGCCGCCGCCTCCTGTTTCAGCTTTTCCATCATCGACCGGTAAGGCCCCGGACCATAACTGACGCGGCCGACGCCGAGCTTTGCCAGAGTTTTCACATCCGGGGCGCCTGTCCGCATCATGATGTTGACCGGCAGCGGCGATGCGGCGCAGATCTTCTCGATCAAGGCGGGATCGATCAAGCCAGGCACGAAGAAGCCGCTGCCGCCGGCCGCCGCATAGGCCCGGCCGCGCTCGATCGCCTCGTCCACCAGACCGGCATGTTTGGAAAGATCGCTCTCGGCCAGGAAGAGATCGGTGCGGGCATTGATGAAGAAGGGGATATTCTTGCCTTCGGCCATGGCGCGAATGGCGCGTATGCGGGCCGCCTGCCTCTCGGCCGGATAAAGCCCGCCGCCGCCGACCACCTGATCCTCGAAATTGATGCCGACGGCGCCAACCTCCACCAGCTTGGCGACGTTGGCCGCCGCACCCTCAGGCTCAGCCGAATAGGCGCCTTCGAAATCGACCGAAAGCGGCAGGTCGATGACAGCGGTGATGGATTTCGCCGTCTCGACCAGCACCGACATCGACAGCTTCTCGCCGTCGGCATAACCATGGGCAGCGGCGACCGACCAGCTTCCCGTGGCAAGCGCCTTGGCGCCGGCATCGGCGACCGCCCTCGCCGTGCCGGCATCCCAGATATTGTAGAGAACAACGGGGTTGCCCTTCTGGTGCAGCGTGCCGAACAGCTCGGCCTTTTCAGTCTGGTTCATGCCGTCTCCTCCATGTTAGGTGCTTGGTTAGGTGCTTGTGCTCTGATCTTCTCTTCATGCCGCAGCAGCCATTGCTTGCGCCAGAGCCCGCCGCCATAGCCGGTCAGCGAACCATCCACGCCGAGGATGCGATGGCAGGGCACGATGATGGCGAGCTGGTTGGCGCCGTTGGCGCGGCCGACGGCACGCACGACCTCCGGCCTTTCCATTTCCCTGGCGAGATCGCCATAGGCGCGCGTCTGGCCGGCAGGAATCTCCATGAGTTTTGCCCAGACATGTTTTTCGAAGGGTGTGCCACCAAGGGCCAACGGCGTCCTGAAGACGGTCAGCCGCCCTTCGAAATAATCCCGGATTTCTGCCTCGATCTGGTCGATCGCCGGCGTGCGGCCGATCGCGACCGAGGAGCGGACGCGCTTCTGCAGCGCCTCGAGCTCGGTCGGCAGTGCCTTACGGTCGTGGAATTCGAGAAGGTGGAGATGCGTCTTGTCGGCAACCGCTACCATCGGCCCGAGCGGGGTGTCGAACCAGTCGGCAGAGAGCAGTTCGCGGTTCTGCGACAGCGCCGGCGCTTTGCCGACGAGCCGCTGAAAAGCCGTCCGGAAACCACTTGGGGAGTCATATCCCGCCTCGAGCTGCGCATCGATGACGCGCGCGCCATCGGCCAGTTGCCGGGCCGCCTCGCCCAGCCGGCGATAACGGACGATATCGTGGAAGGTCACGCCGAGCCCGCGTTTGAAGGCGCGGCGCACGGTCGAGGGGTCATGGCCCCTGCGCATGAGCTCATCCTCGGTCCAGCGCAGCTGCGGCTCGCGGTCCAGTGCGGCAAGCAGTTCGTCGACGATCGACTCCCTGCCCGGCTGCTCCAGCGGCCTGCAGCGCTGGCAGGGGCGGAAACCGGAATGCATGCAGGCGGCGATCGTGTCGAAAAAGATGGTATTTTCCCGCCTCGGCTTGCGCGCCGGGCAGGTCAGACGGCAGAAGATACCTGTCGTCTTGACGCAGACATAGGCCTGACCCTCATAATCGGCACTGCGCGCGATCAGGGCGTCATAGAGCGTATCATCATCGGGGCGTTCGAAAAGCATGACCGCTTTCTAGCATTCCGTGCCTGCGCCGTCCGCCGAAAATCGGGCGTCTATTTTATTCCGCCGCGTCGAGGCTTTTCACATGCCGTTGCGGGCGCAGCATCGATTCCTCCTCTGCATCCTGCGGCGCGCCCCAGAAATTCTCGAGCGTCGGGCCATCCTTGAGATGGCGGCGGCGGAAGAGAAATTCGAGGATCTCGTGAAACCAGACGCGGCGACCCATCTGGGTATACCAGCGCATGGAGTGGCGCTGCTGGCGATCGCGATGGAAGAGTATGCGCAGCAGTGCCTTCGGCCGCGCCTGGACCGCCACCTCGATGAGCTTAACGCAGGCGACCAGCACGATCGGGTTGAGGTGCCGCATCTTCAGTACCTGATGCTTGTAGTCCCATTTACGGACGTCGGTTTCGATGACCTGTCGATCGCGGGCGATACGGAAGAAGGGCGTCCAGCGATGTGGCGTCACATAGAGCGCCTGGATCTGGTCGGGATCATAGGAAAGCAATTGCCGGAAGCCGCGCCAGAGATGGCTCAGCTTCTCCTCCTCGAAACCGACGACCCAGGTCGCCATGGAGAGGATGTCGTGTTGGCGCAGAAGGCGGATCGCCTCCCTGTCGGTTGTCTTGGCTCCGCCCTTCTTGATCAGCGTCAAGGTTGCCTCGTCGGTGTTTTCCATACCGATCAACCAGCGCACGACACCCGCTTTGCGGTAGAGATGCAGGATATCGGCATCGCGGACGATATCATCGGCCCGTGTCGATCCGACGATCTGCACCGGCACGTTCTCGGTGATCATCGCTTCGAGAAAAGCGAGCCACGCCTTTCGCGAGGAGGTCGGATTCTCGTCGGCGAGATTGATAAGTTCCACACCCTCTTCGCGATAAAGCCTGGCGATCTCGCGGGCAAACAGTTCCGGCGAGCGGTGACGCCAGCGGGTCCAGAAACCGCGCTGGCCACAGTAGTTGCAAAGATGCGGACAGCCGCGCGAAAACTGCATGACGACAGCGCGCTTGCCGCCCCAATAACTGTAGTGGCGATGATCGATCAGCTCCCAGCCGACGCGATAGGCATCGAGATCGGCGATCGCCTGCGCCGGCTGTGTTGCCAGGATTTCGCCATCGCCATCGCGAAAGGCGATGCCGGGAACGGTTGCGAGCGGGCGGCCCGTCGCCAGGGTGCAGGCAAGCCGCCGCATCGTTTCCTCGCCTTCGCCGCGCACGAGGATATCGAATGCCTCGGTCTCGGCCATCGCCTCCCGCCAGTGATAGGTTGGGAAGACACCGCCATACACAATGCGGATAGCAGCATCGCTGTGCTTGACCGCCTCTGCGATCGCGCGGGCGGTGGGATGGGCCGAGGTCGAGCCGGAATGGCCGATCAGCACCAAATCGGGGCCACTGGCCACCACACGGCTGACAATCTCCGCTATCGTCATCGGTCCGAACTCGGCATCGATGAGACTGACGATATGACCGTCGTCGATCAGCGGGCCGCCGACCGAAAGAAGGCCGAGCGGTGGAAGGTGATCATCGGGAATGCGACTGCCGATCGCCGTATGCGGCGGATTGATCAGAACGATCTTCATGCGACTTTACCCATTGCGGGTCCCCCTGTCTGACGCAGGCAGAAAGTCACCAGCGATCAATGGCAATATTCAGACAAAATCCTCTTAAAGTTGTGAAAATCTGACGGCATTTTTGCGGAAGCCGATGTCAGGCTGAGCTGGGAGCCAAAAGCCTTTGGTTTCCCACAGCAGCCATGCCATAAGACCGCCATGACCAAGATCGACCGCACGCCTGATAAAACCGATTTCGAGCACGTCACCGACTGGGTCTTCGACCTCGACAACACGCTCTATCCGCATCATGTCAATCTCTTCGCGCAGATCGACAAGAACATGACCGCCTATGTCGCGGCGCTCTTGCAGATGGAGCGGGAAGAGGCGCGCAAGCTGCAGAAGCAATATTACCTCGACCATGGCACGACGCTGCAGGGCCTGATGATCCATCATGGCATCGACCCGAACGATTTCCTCGAAAAGGCGCATGCAATCGACTACACGGCGCTGACGCCGCAGCCGGAACTTGGCGAGGCGATCAAGGCGCTGCCGGGGCGCAAATTCATCTTCACCAATGGCAGCGTCAAGCATGCCGAAATGACGGCGGAGGCGCTCGGCATCCTCGAGCATTTCGACGACATCTTCGATATCGTCGCCGCCGACTACGTGCCGAAGCCGGCGCAGGCGACCTACGACAAGTTCACGGCGTTGAAGCGGGTCGAAACCACCAAGGCGGCCATGTTCGAGGATCTGCCGCGCAACCTGACGGTACCGAAGGCGCTCGGCATGCAGACCGTACTGCTCGTGCCGCGCAATCTGGAAGAGACGGTCGTCGAATGGTGGGAAAAGACCAGCGGCGAGGAGGATCATATCGATTTCGTCACCGACGATCTCGCCGCTTTTCTCCGCAAGATTATCGGCTGAAGCATTACGAAGTTTTCATTCAGCTTACCGATGTTTAACTGGGTCTTTCGGGCCTGCTGCCATAGCTTCTTTCGTGAGGGGACACCTTACGAAAGGCAAACACGATGTACCGCAACAAGCTGATACTGGCAGCGCTTTCCTCCACCCTCATCTTCGGCGCAGCCGCCGGGGCAGTTTTTGCCGCACCCGGTGACGGCCCGCGTCAGCACCCCGGCATGCACGGTCCGGGGCCTGCTGCCTTCCGCGAAATCACCTATGTCCGCATGCTGAAGCAGTTCGACACGAACAAGGACGGACAGATCTCCAAGGACGAGGCGACCGCCGGTATCGACAAGATCTTCGCTGCGATCGACACCAACAAGGACGGTTCGCTGACACCGGGCGAAATCCGTGAGTACCGGAAAACGCAGATGCAGGCGATGAGAGATCAGCGCAAGCAGGAAGCCGGCGAAAACAAGGATGCGAACGCCGCACCCACGGCGCCTGAAACCGCCGACAACAATGACCAGGAACGGCCGCCGCGCGACGGCCACGACGGTCGTGACGGACATCGCTGGATGCGCCATGGCGGCAACTTCATGCGCGCCTCGCTGATGATGCAACGGATCGACACAGACCAGAACGGCCAGATCTCCAAACAGGAAGCCGAAGCCGCCTTCGACAAGCTGTTTGCGCGAATGGACCGCAACAAGGACGGCGTCATCTCGATCGACGACATGCCGGACCGGCCGCTTCTGTAAGGCCGGACGAACCGTTCCTCCCGCTCCATTCCTGCTCCGCGGGAAGGAGCGGGGGAATTATGAATGCGCGTCGTTCGGCCGAAGCGCGCGCTTGAGCCCTTACTCGCGGTGTTCGTAGAAATCCTGCACGATCTTCCATGCCGCTTCTGCCGTATCGACGAAGCTGATCAGCTTGACGTCGTCAGGCGCGATCGTGCCGAATTCGGCCAATGCCTCGAAATTGATGATCCTCCTCCAGAACGACTCCCCGAAGAGGATCAGCGGCAGGCGCTCCATGCGGCCGGTCTGGATCAGCGTCAGGCATTCGAAGAATTCGTCAAGCGTGCCGAAGCCACCGGGAAAGACCGCGATCGCCTTGGCGCGCACCATGAAGTGCATCTTGCGGATGGCGAAATAGTGGAAGTTGAAGCTGAGTTCCGGCGTCACATAGGCGTTCGGCGCCTGCTCGTGCGGCAGTACGATGTTGAGGCCGATCGAAGGTGCGCCCTCGTCGGCCGCGCCGCGATTGCCCGCCTCCATCACCCCGGGGCCGCCGCCGGTGACGATGACATATTCGTGGAAATTCAAGGTGGCCGAATATTTCGAGCAGAGCCGGGCGAATTTGCGCGCCTCGTCATAGTAGACGGAGGCCGCCTCCAGGTTGACGCGCTGGATATCGTTGCGGGCTGCCCAGGCGCTCTGGCCGGGGGCGGGAATGCGGGCGCCGCCGAACATGACGACGGTCGACTTGATGCCGCGTTCGGTCAGCATCATCTCCGTCTTCAACAACTCCAGCTGCAGGCGGATCGGCCGCAATTCCTCGCGGCAGAGGAAATCCTCGTCGACATAGGCAAGGCGGTAGGCAGGCGATAGCGTCTGCGGCGTCTTCGGCACGGCTTCGGCGCGCTGCCTGTCGGTCGAGCTGCTCTTCAGCGGGTCCCATACGCCATCCTTGCGCCGCGAACCGCCGTTTCGTCCCTTCGCCATGTCGAAATGCCTTTCAGTATTGCCGGCTTCGAAACCGGATATGTCGCTATAACGCCTTGAATCCAGATATGATCTTGTCGGAAAAATCATTCCGTTCTACGGGTTCATACTGTAGAGCAGGATTGACCCCCGCCAACCGCAATTCCGGAGACCCCGCCGTCTCCACGATAAAGATCGAAGTTTAAGGAATTCTCATGAGCGCCACCGACCTCGCATCCCTCGAAAAGATCATCGAAGCCGCCTTCGACAATCGCGACAATGTGAACACGTCGACGAAGGGCGAGGTTCGCGATGCGGTCGAATCAGCGCTCGATTTGCTCGATGCCGGCAAGGTCCGCGTCGCCGAACGCAGCTCCGACGGCGCCTGGACGGTCAATCAGTGGCTGAAGAAGGCTGTGCTCTTGTCCTTCCGCCTCAACGACATGGACGTGGTCAAGGGCGGTTCGGGCAACTCGACCTGGTGGGACAAGGTTCCTTCGAAATTCGAAAACTGGGGCGAGAACCACTTCCGCGCCGCCGGCTTCCGCGCCGTGCCGAACTGCGTCGTGCGCCGCTCGGCTTACATCGCCCCGAACGCCATCCTGATGCCTTCCTTCGTCAATCTCGGCGCCTATGTCGGCGAAGGCACGATGGTCGATACCTGGGCAACGGTCGGCTCCTGCGCGCAGATCGGCAAGCATGTGCATCTCTCCGGCGGCGTCGGCATTGGCGGCGTCTTGGAGCCGATGCAGGCCGGCCCGACGATCATTGAGGACAATTGCTTCATCGGCGCCCGTTCCGAGGTGGTCGAAGGCTGCATCATCCGCGAAGGCTCGGTGCTCGGCATGGGCGTCTTTATCGGCAAGTCGACCAAGATCGTCGACCGCGCCACCGGCGAGGTGACCTACGGCGAAGTGCCGCCCTATTCCGTCGTCGTCGCCGGCTCGATGCCGTCGGGCAATGCGACGATGGGCAACGGCCAACCGGCGCCGCATCTCTACTGCGCCGTCATCGTCAAGCGCGTCGATGAAAAGACCCGCTCGAAGACCGGCATCAACGAGCTGCTTAGAGATTGATGACACCGGGACGTTGATCCGGTAAACAGACGGCGTCTTTTACGCGAGGCGGCCCCGCCTTGCCATGTCTTTGCCATTCCCGCCGGATAGTTCGACCACCATGACCGCTACCGACCCCGTCGCCAATCTTCAGACGCTGATTCGCTGCCCGTCCGTGACGCCCGCCGAAGGCGGCGCGCTGTCGGCGCTGGAGGCGATGCTTGCGCCGCTCGGCTTTACGGTCGACAGAGTGAAGGCGAGCGAAGAGGGAACACCTGACATCGAAAACCTCTATGCCCGTCTGGGCAAGGACGGCCCGCACCTGATGTTTGCCGGCCATACCGATGTCGTGCCGGTCGGCGACGAAGCCGCCTGGACGCATCCGCCCTTTGAGGCCCAGATTTCGAAGGGCGAACTTTTCGGCCGCGGTGCCGTCGACATGAAGGGCGGCATCGCCTCTTTCGTCGCCGCGGTCGCTCGCCATATCGAGAAAAACGGGCAGCCCAAGGGCTCGATTTCCTTCCTGATTACCGGCGACGAAGAAGGTCCGGCGATCAACGGCACGATCAAGCTGCTGCAATGGGCAGCCGAACGCGGCGAGCGCTGGGATGCCTGCCTGGTCGGGGAGCCGACCAATCCGGACAGGCTCGGCGACATGATCAAGATCGGCCGGCGCGGCTCGCTGTCGGGCAGGATCACCGTTCACGGCGTGCAGGGCCATGCCGCCTATCCGCACCTTGCCGACAATCCGGTGCGCGGCATGCTGCAACTGACTCAGGCGCTGATGAACCCGCCGTTTGACGGCGGCACCGACGATTTCCAGCCATCGAACCTCGAAGTGACCACGGTCGATGTCGGCAACCCGGCGACCAATGTCATTCCGGCCAAGGCGTCGGCGAGTTTCAACATCCGCTTCAACGACAGTTGGACCGTCGAAACACTGCGTGCCGAAATCCTGCGCCGTCTTGACGCCGCTGCCCGGGACGGCGCGCTGCGGCCGGGCCGCGACCCGGTGAAATACGATATCGTCTGGGCCGACCGGCCGAGCCATGTTTTCCTGACGCGCAACAATGCGCTGATCGCCTCGCTGTCTTCAGCCGTCGAAAGCATTTCCGGCCAATCGCCGCGGCTTTCGACCACCGGCGGCACATCGGATGCGCGCTTCATCAAGGATTATTGCCCGGTCGTCGAGTTCGGCCTCGTCGGCCAGACGATGCACATGGTCGACGAGCGCGTCGCTGTCGCCGATCTGGAGACGCTGACGGCGATCTATGAAACCTTCATCGCCCGCTGGTTCGCCAATGCCGGGCTTTAGGGAGGTTCAATATTACCTGGCCGGCCTCTGGCTGCTGATCCGGCTGGATGCGCGCGGCTTCCGCTACCTCGACATGTCCGAGCGCGGCGTCAACCGCTCGTTCTGGGCGATGGCCTGGTGCCTGCCGCCGATGGGCATTTCCTGGCTCTGGTGGCGGCAGGCCTTCCTGCGCTCTATGCCGCCGGAAGCCGATGTCGACTTTGCCTTCTATTTCAGGCTCGGCCTCGTCGAACTCGCCAACTGGTTTGTGCCGCTGGTCTTTGCCGGGCTGCTGCTGCTTGCTTTTCGCATGGGCGAGCGTTTCGCCCCCGTCGTCGTCAGCATCAACTGGCTCGGCGTGCCGCTCTCCTATATCAACGGGCTGTTGCTGGCGCTGGTGTTCTTCCTGCCCGGCTCCGTCGGCCTCGTCTCGCTGCTGCTGCTCGCCTTCATGCTGGCGCAGGTCTTCGTGCTGGCGCGCATTCTCCGGATGATCTGCCACGGTCACGCGCTGATGGTCGGAGCGCTCACACTGGTGCTGCTCGTGCCATCGATGATCCTTTCGGAATATCTGCAGCACTTCCTCGGCATCTATCCTGCCTGATCAAGCCTACGATAGATCGTCACTTTCATCGGCGCCGTCATCGTTATCGGTGACCGGTCTGCGACGGTCGACGATGACGTCGGGATAATCCACTTGCATGAAATAGAGCCCGTCCGGCGGCGCCACCGGGCCGCAGGCCTTGCGGTCGCGCGCCTGAAGCGCTGCCTCGACATCATCAGGCGTCCACTTGCCTTCGCCGGCGAGCTTCAGCGTGCCGGCGAAGGAACGGATCTGGTTGTGGAGAAAACTCTGCGCCGTGGCGCGGATCTCGATTAACTCGCCATTGCGCGTCACATCCAGCCGGTCGAGCGTGCGCACCGGGCTGTTTGCCTGGCAATGGGCGGCGCGAAAGGTGGAAAAATCGTGCCTGCCGACCAGCCTCTGGGCGGCAGCGTGCATGACCTCGTGGTCGAGCACCTTCGGCACCCACCAGGCCTTGCCGGCTTGAAGCGCCAGCGGCGCCCGGCGGCTGACGATGCGATAGAGGTAATGGCGCCGCAGCGCCGAAAAGCGCGCATCGAAGAAATCGGGAGCCGCCTCGACGTCGAGAATGGAGACGCGCTCGCCGGCGAGCCTCAGATGCGCATTCAAGGCATTCTGCAGCTGGTAGGGCGACCACGCCTTCGAAAGGTCGGCATGGATCACCTGCCCCATGGCGTGGACGCCGGAATCGGTGCGTCCGGCGCCGCGGACCGACACCGTCTCGCCGGTCAGGGAAAACACTGCGGCTTCGATCGCGCTCTGGACCGAGGGGCCGTTCTCCTGCCGCTGCCAGCCGACATAGGGGCCGCCGTCATATTCGACGGTCATGCGGAAACGCGGCATCAGGAAAGCCTCGTGCCAGCCGCAAGCGGCGTGCCCCTGAGGAAATCCGACGCCGCCAGCGGCTTGCCGCCGGCCTTCTGCAGCCTGGTGAGCCGCACCGCGCCCGAGCCGCAGGCGACCACGAGATCATCCGTCAGCAATTGCCCGGCAGCACCCTGCCCCTCAGCCCGTTCGGACGCCAGCACCTTCACCCGCTCCGGCTTGCCGCCAATTTCGAGCTCGAACCAGGCCCCCGGAAACGGCGCCAGGCCGCGGATGTGATTGTGCACGTCCTTGGCATCCCTGGAAAAATCGATGCGCGTCTCGGCCTTGTCGATCTTGGCGGCATAAAGCACGCCGTCTTCCGGCTGCGGCGTCAGCGGCAGATCGTTCATCTCGAGTTTCACCATGGCCTCCGCCATCGCCTTAGCGCCGACCAGCATCAGCCGGTCGTGCAGCTCGCCAGCGGTCATGTCCGGGCCGATTTCGACCTCGCGGGTCAGTGCGACGGCGCCGGTATCCAGACCCTTGTCCATCTTCATCACCATCATGCCGGTCTTTGCGTCGCCAGCCATGATCGCCCGCTGGATGGGGGCCGCGCCACGCCAGCGCGGCAACAGCGAGGCATGACCGTTATAACAGCCATCGCGGGTGCCGTTCAAAATTGCTTCCGGCAGCAGCAGTCCGTAGGCAACGACGACGCCGACATCGGCATTCAGGCCACGAAACCTCTCGCGTTCCCCGGGGTCCTTGAAATTAACCGGGGTGAAGACCGGCAGGCCGAGCAGTTCGGCCGCCTGATGCACCGGCGATTTCTGCAGATCCAGGCCGCGCCGCCCACCCGGCCGCGGCGGCTGCGTATAGACCGCAACGATCCTGTGGCCGGCATCGACGAGCAGGCGCAGGGTCGGGACCGAGAACTCCGGGGTTCCCATGAAGATGATGCGAAGAGACATTTTATCTCGCCAATTGAGGATCAACCGTCTTCAAACGGGTTTACGAGCTTGAGATCAAGCCCCTCGAAATCTCGAGTGTTGCGGGTCGCAAGCGTCGCGCCGTTTGCAAGGCAGATCGCGGCAATCATGGCATCCTGGACAGAAATCGGCCGCCCTATGCTTTCGCGTTTCGCCCGCAAGCGACCGGTTGCCATGGCCGTTTCCAAATCCCAGCCGGCGATACGATCGCGAAACTGGCCTTTCACCAAATTCTCGATCGCGCGAAAGAAGCGGTCTGATCCTGTCTTCAAGAAAACCCTTTCGGCCCCGTAAATCTGCTCCATCAGACCGACCGTGCAAAGCCAGATTCTCGAGCCATCCTGCCGCAATATCCAAGCCTTCACCTTTTCACTCGGCAATGGCTTGGCGAACTCGGAAATCACATTCGTATCGAGAACGATCATTCGAAATCCTCGAACGGCCGGCCGAAATCCTTTTTCCGCGCGGCCTCGATTTCGTCCATGATTGCAGCGAATTCATCGTCAACTGCGTTTTCGCTGACGAAAGCGGCGCGTATTGCTTCATACGCCGACAAAGTCTCGGGCTTTGCTTCGGTTTTTCTTTTCAGCGCGTCCCGCAAAAGCTCCTTGGCCTCGTCGGAAAGGCTGTTTCCACTCCGCTGCGCCGATTCCGCAATGTCTCGCTTCATTGCTTCGGAAATGTTTCTGATCAGAAAGTCACCCATATGGCGCCTCCACTATGATATCAGTGATATCATAGTGCCTCGCCGGTGAATTTTCAACGCAGCGTCAGAGCGCCTTGGACTTCGCCGCCTTGGTGAATTTCTTGATCACCATCTCCCGCTTCAGCCGCGAGATGTAGTCGATGAACAGCACGCCGTTCAGGTGGTCGATCTCGTGCTGCAGGCAGGTGGCAAGCAGCCCGTCGGCTTCCACGGTCTGTTCCTTGCCGTTGCGGTCGAGATATTTGACCGAGACAACGGCCGGGCGCTCGACCTCGGCATAATAATCCGGAATCGAAAGGCAGCCTTCCTCATAGACGGAGCGCTCGTCGGAGGATTTGACGATCTCCGGGTTTATGAAGACCTGCGGCTGTTTTTCCTCGCCTTCGCGCGAGATGTCGATGACGAGCATGCGGCGCGGCACGCCGATCTGGATCGCGGCAAGGCCGATGCCCGGCGCGTCGTACATGGTTTCCAGCATATCGTCGGCAAGACGCTGCAGGTCGGAGTCCACCCGCTCGATCGGCTTGGACAGTTGGCGGAGAACGGGATCGGGAAGAATGATGAGTGGCTTGATGGTCATGGCGTTCCCATAACCCATCTTTTCCGACTATGGAATTATCCGGCAGGCGGGGAATACGCTTTTTTGCATCCCCGCCTGGAATTTCGCCATATTCGCCTCAGGCCGCCCGGCGGGCAGCACTGGCGGAATGGCCCTCCGGCCGGGCGCGGAAGCGCCGCAGCAGCTCGATCAGGCTCTCCACCTCGTCCTTGAGCCGGCGGGTTTCTGCCGAGGAGTGCTCGACCATGTCCGAATTCTGCTGGGTGATCGCACCCATGTTGCGGACGGCGAGGCTGACCTCGTTGACGCCGGTCGCCTGATCGCGCGCGGCGGCGGCGATATCGGCGACGAAACGGTTGATGATATCGATGCGGCTGATCATATCGTTCAGCGCCTCACCGGTGCTGGAGACGATGCCGACGCCCTGATTGACCTGGGTCGAACTCTGAGAGATCAGGTTCTTGATCTCCTTGGCCGCTTCCGCGGTGCGCTGGGCGAGCTGGCGGACTTCCTGGGCGACAACGGCAAAACCCTTGCCGGCATCACCGGCGCGTGCCGCCTCGACACCGGCGTTCAGCGCCAGCAGGTTGGTCTGGAAGGCGATCTCGTCGATAACGCCGATGATCTTGGAGATCCCGGTCGAGGATTTCTCGATGCCGGCCATCGCCGAAACGGCGCTGGTGACGAGTTCGCCGGAGTTCTTCGCCTTCTCTTGCGTCTCGCGCACGGCGGCCGAAGCCTTCTCGGCATTGGCGGCCGTCTGGCCGACGCTGACGGACAGCTGCTGCAGGGCGGCCGAGCTCTCCTCGACGCCTGCCGCCTGCTGGGCGGTGCGCAGCGCCAGATCGTTGGTCGCATTGGATATAACGTCGGCGCCGCTCATGATATGGCCCGAGGTCTCGCGTACGGAGGCGAAGGACTGGCTTAGCGCCCTGACGGCGCGGTTGTAATCCTCGGCCATGTGCCTAAAATTGCCCGGTAGGTCGGACGGCAGGGTGGCTTCGAGATCGCCTTTCGACAGCGCTTCCAGACCGCGGCGCAGCTGCTCCAGCGCGATCGCCTGGTCGGATTCGGCCTGGGCGCGCTCTTCTTCCAGGGCGCGACGCTTGGCTTCGAGCGTCTCCAGATAGACCGAGATGGAATAATCCATGTCGAGCATGCCGGCCTTGATGACGGCCGACAGCTTCTCGGCCAATGCCTTGCCCTGCTGGCGCGCAAAGATCGACGGCCACTGCTTCTCCATGATGCCCTTGACGAGCTCGGACATGACGATGGCGTAACCGCCAATATACCAGCGCGGCTCCAGCCCGATGCGGGCGTGGGTGCGGCCGACTGCGGTCACGCCGTTGACATAGCTCTCGTCGAATGCGCCGCCGGCGAGATTGGCCCAATGATCCTGCTGGCGCTTCTTGGCATGGCCGACATGGTTCTTATCGGCGAAGAAGCCGGCGACAGCGGGGGTCTTGGCGATCTTGGCGTAGAATTTATCAAGGGCGCCGCCGATCAGCTCTGATATGACAGGGCGCAGATCCCGCATCGACTTGCGCGCCGCCTCATCCAGTTCGATGAAGTCGAGGCGCTGCCTGAGGGCATTGTCGGTCTGCTGGGCGGTCATGGAGATCTCTGTACTTGGCGCGCGGCGCGGGAAGGAATTTCTGCGCCGCAGGTTTTGGCCAATATGGTTGAGCAATCGTTAAATCGGACGGCGATTTCTTCTCCCCGAGCGCGGAAGAGCGATAGCGTGCGAGGATATTGCGGGTCGTCCATTCCGTTCACGTTTTGATCTATATATCGCCGTTTCTTCTGTTATGCTTGCCGCATGACCATCCATTCCGAATCGCTCGCCCTTTCCCTTGCCTCGATCAGCCCGGCCATGCTGGCGCTTGTCGGCGGCGTTCTCGCCGCCCTCGCCCTGCTGGTGATCGTGCTTCTGCTGCGCGGCGCCGGCCTTCGCCGCGAGCAGGCGGAGGAGGCGAGCTTTCGTGCTGAGGAAAACGAAGCGCGTATGGCCGAGCTTTTGAAGATCCAGGCGGAGATGCAGGGCCGCATCGCGGCGATGACCGAGGTCTTCGGCGCGCGGCAGAGCGAACTCAACCAGACGATCAGCCAACGCCTCGACGGCATGTCGCAGCGCGTCAGCTCGACGATCACCGAGCAGACCAAATCGACGCATGAGAACCTGCAGCGGCTGCAGGAGCGGCTGGCGGTCATCGATGCCGCGCAGAACAATATCCAGACGCTCGCCAAGGATGTCGTCGGGTTGCAGGCCATTCTGTCCAACAAGCAGACGCGCGGCGCCTTCGGCCAGTCCAGGATGGAAACGATCGTTGCCGACGGTCTGCCGATGGGCGCCTACACCTTCCAGCAGACGCTCTCCAACGGTTCGCGGCCGGACTGCACGATTCGCATGCCGAACGGCGCGCCGCCGCTGGTGATCGACGCGAAATTTCCGCTCGAAGCCTGGAACGCGATCCGCGACGCCGGCAGCCCCGAGGCCGGCAAGATTGCCGGCCAGCAATTCCGCCGCGATATGGAGGTCCATATAAGGGACATTTCCGAGAAATATCTGATCCAGGGGGAAACCCAGGATACAGCCTTTCTCTTCGTGCCATCCGAATCGATCTTCGCCGAGATCCACGAGCACTTCGAGCCGGTGGTGCAGAAGGCGCATCGCGCGCGTATCGTCATCGTCTCGCCGTCGCTGCTGATGCTGTCGATCCAGGTCATCCAGGCCGTGCTCAAGGATCAGCGCATGCGGGCCCAGGCGCATCTGATCCAGGGTGAAGTGGCGATCCTGATGGACGACCTTAGCCGCCTCGACGAGCGGGTGCGCAAACTGCAGGGCCATTTCGCCATGGCGCAGAAGGATATCGACATGGTGGTCACGTCAGCCGACAAGCTCACCAGGCGCGGCGCCAGGATCGAAGCGCTTGAATTCGAGGCGGGCAGCGGCGATGCACCCCCCGCCCGCGACGACGTGGCCCCGGCCAAATCGGTGGAAAGCCGCACCGGTCTTCTGAAGCTCCGGGTGGTTGACGAGGAGTGATCGCTTCGGGCAGTGTCTCGCCCGCATGAAACACTAGGAGCATGATGTCATCCGAAAACCGATCACACTTTTCGGCATCATGCTCCAGAAGACGGGACACATTCATGATCACAGTTTTCGGGTCCATCAACATGGATCTCATCGCCACGACCGAGCGTCTGCCGAAGCCCGGCGAGACGGTGGCCGGCAACGGCTTTGCCACGGCCGCCGGCGGCAAGGGCGCCAACCAGGCGCTGGCAGCGCGCCGCGCCGGCCGCTACGTGCATATGGCCGGCGCCGTCGGCAAGGATGCCTTTGCTGCGGAGGCGCTGGCTCTGCTCGATGATGCAGGCACCGACCTTTCCCTCATCAACCATGTCGACGGTCCCACCGGCACGGCGCTGATCCTTGTCGGCGGCGATGGCGAGAACATGATTGCCGTCGTTCCCGGCGCCAATGGCCAGGTCACGCCTGCCGATGCCGAGACGGCGATCGGCCGCATGAACGAAGGCGATATCCTGATGCTGCAGCTCGAAGTACCGGCTGCTGCCGTCGAACGCGCGCTGTCGGCCGCCCGCGCCAAGGGCGTCACCAGCATTCTCAACCTCGCGCCGCTGATCCCCGATGCGCCGCGTCTCGGCCGGCTTGCCGATATCGTCATCGCCAACGAGACCGAGTTCGAGCGGCTCGCCGGACAGGAGGGCATGGACGCCCAAGCGCGCGAGGCAGCCCTTGCGCGCCTGCATGCGGAAACCGGCCAGACGCTGATCGTGACGCTCGGCGCCGACGGGGTCATCGCCATCCGCGACGGGGCGATTTCACGAGCGCAGGGTCTCAAGATCGAACCTGTCGATACGGTCGGCGCCGGAGACACATTCTGCGGCTATTTCGCTGCCAGCCTCGACGACGGCCTCGATTTTGTCTCGGCGCTGCGCCGTGCAGCGGTTGCCGGTTCGCTCGCCTGCCTCAAGGCTGGGGCGCAACCATCGATCCCCTTGAGCGAGGAAGTCGCAGACAGGATATAGGGGCGTCTCTTTGCGAAACCGCCGGCAAAACTCCCTGTAATTCAGGGCGTTCCGGCGATTTTCCTGGCCTCGATCGATAGAGTTTCATTCAAATTTAAGAGATTTCCGGCGATGTTCCTCGTGGTCGCCGGCGCCTCCCGCCTTTCGGATTCCGGACGTCCAAGCGGCTGCCTCATGATGGGGCGAGCCTTTGCTCCTGTGCCGGAGAATGCCCGTTCGGCGCATCCTTGCCCGAGGACCCCATGTTCATTTTTCGTATGAAATCGCTTGCGGCGAAACTCATCGTCATCACCGGCATCGCCATTGCGCTTGTTCTCATCGTTTCGAACTTTTTCCTCATCGGCCAGACCCGGGATCGCGTCCAGACGCTGACAATGGATCAGGCCAACCTCGAGGCAAAATCGATCGCCAATGAAATCGCCGCCAATGTCGGCGAACTCGCCAGTGCCGCGCGCACCATGTCGGGCGTCATCGGCCGCGGCCATGAAGGCAAGTCGCTCGATCGCAAGGGCATGATCAATGTGCTCAAGGCCAATCTCGAGCAGAATGCCTTCGCCTTCGGCAGCTGGTTCTGCGAGCAGCTCGGCGCGCTTGACGGCAAAACCACCGAGATCGCCAACAATAATGACGAAGGCACGAACAAGAACGGCGCTTTCACGCCCTACTGGTCGAAGACCAAGGACGGCGGCATCCAATATTCGACCTTCGACAATGATTATACCGCCGCATGGTGGAAGCTCGCCGCCGACAGTGGCAAGGGCGCGATCACCACGCCCTATATGGCTGAGGGAACAGACGTGCCGACGCTGCTGACCTCGATTGCCTATCCGGTCATGTCGGGCGGCAAGATGATTGGCGTCGGTGGCGTCGACATTTCGCTGAAGTCGCTGACCGACAAGCTGCAGGCGCTGCATCCTTTCGGTTCGGGCCGCGTCACGCTGCTGTCGCAGGCCGGCAACTGGATCGTCGCGCCGATCCCCGACCTGATGACCAAGGAATATGATGGTGAGGGCACCGACATCGTCAAGACGGCGCTGTCGAGCAAGCAGCCCGGTCTGGTCAGGAACCTCACCTATGACGGCCTCGATCCCTTCGATCGCGTCGTCTATCCGTTCGCGGTCCCTGGCGTCAACGCCACCTGGGTCGTGCTCGTCGACGTGCCGCACACGGCGATCAACGCGCCGGTGCGAGACCAGACCTACATGATGATCATCAACGGGCTGATCGTGCTTGGCGCCGTCATGCTGGCGCTCTATTTCGCGGTCCGCTCTTTCGTGCAGCGGCCGCTCGGCGGGCTCGTCGCCAGCGTCAAGGCGCTGAGCGACGGCCAATATGGCGAACCGGTCGCAGCACAGGACCGCAGCGACGAAGTCGGTTCGGTCGCCAAGGCGCTGGAAGGCTTCCGCTTCACGCTCGCCGACAGCCGCCGCCTCGAACACGAGGCCGCCGACCAGCGGCAGGCCGCCGAGACCGAGCGCAGCCGCTCGGAATCGGAACGCCAGGAATCGGTGTCGCTGCAGCGCCATATCGTCTCGATCGTCGGCGCCGGCCTTTCCGCGCTGTCGCAGGGCAATCTCGGCCACCGCATCACCGACGAATTCCCCGGTGAATACGGCAAGCTGAAACAGGATTTCAACGCTGCCCTGGCGAGCCTCGAAGAGACCATCAACACGATGAACCTCAGCGTCGCCAACATCGGTTCCGGCACCGGCGAAATCAGCAACAGCGCTTCCGACCTCGCCAAGCGCACCGAGCAGCAGGCCGCAAGCCTGGAAGAGACGGCGGCCGCGCTCAACGAGCTCACCGCGCAGGTCGATTCCAGCGCCGAGAATGCGCGCACGGCAGCCGACAACGTCCACCTCGCCTGCCAGGATGCGGAAAAGTCCGGCGAAGTGGTGCAGAAGGCGATTGCCTCGATGCAAGGGATCGAACAATCTTCGACGGAGGTTTCGCGGATCATCGGCGTCATCGACGAGATCGCCTTCCAGACCAACCTGCTCGCCCTGAACGCCGGTGTCGAGGCGGCGCGTGCCGGGGAAGCCGGCAAGGGTTTTGCCGTCGTCGCCCAGGAGGTGCGTGAACTCGCGCAGCGTTCGGCCAATGCCGCCAAGGAAATCAAGACGCTGATCAACACCTCGGCCGTCCAGGTCAAGGAAGGCGTCGATCTCGTCGGGCGCGCCGGCGGCACGCTGCACAAGATCGCCGAACAGGTGATGGGCATCAACGAGCTCATCCGGCAGATCTCGGCATCGGCCAGCGAACAGGCTGTCGGCTTGAAGGAAATCAACCAGGCCATGAACCAGATGGACCAGGTAACGCAGCAGAATGCGGCGATGGTGGAGGAAGCGACCGCCGCCAGCGTCGCACTCAACGACGAGGCACAGACGCTGAAGGCGCTCGCCACCCGCTTCAATGTCTCGGGTTCGGGGAACGCCGCAGCGCTTGCCTCGGTCGCGCAAAAGATGCGGGCGCCGGCAGCCGCAGCCCCTTCGCGCGTGAGCGCCCCGGCGATCCGTCGCACCGTTGCCCCGTCGCGTGGATCCGCGGCCGTGGCGCAGGACAGCTGGGAAGAGTTCTGATCGTTCAGTGCATCATAATGCGAAAGGCGCCTGAGAGATCAGGCGCCTCAGACCGCTGACAAACCCGTCGATTTTTCGGCGGGTTTTGTTTTTGCGGATTGG
>NZ_PQIG01000107.1 GCF_012349115.1 Rhizobium ruizarguesonis | reverse complement strand
GGATCTTCACGTTGTAGTCGACAACCCGTTTGACTGGGACGAGTATCTTCATGGGGTCCTTCCTTCAGGAGAAACTGGCTTCAGAGGCTTTTTAGAAAATGCGCGCTCGGGCGCCGCTCCGATTGTCGAATGGCGACATGGATACGCGTTTTTCCTCCAAATTCAACGCTTCCATGACGCCGGCAGGCAATTTGCCTCGGCAATATATGGACGTTTACGTTCACGTCAATATTGTCGTCAGCGACGGCCCCAGGGAAATCGCTGTGCCGTTCGCCCGTCCGTGCCGGCCGCGATGGCCGGGCCGGCGCCTGGGTCGTTTCTGACGGCACGGGGCGTGACGATCTGCCGGTCGAAGAGCGGCACACCAGGCCGGCGCAACACCAGGATCAGGAAAGCCCCTGCAAGGATGCCGCCGACATGCGCGCCCCAGGAAACGTCGCCGTCAGGTGCAATCGCCAGCATGAAGAACTGCTGCCCGATCCACAGAAGCAGCGGCACGAAGGCCGGCAGGGGCAACGGCACACGGAAAAACACCAGCACCCAGACCCGGACGCGCGGATGCACCATGACATAGGCGGCAACGACGCCGGAGACCGCCCCTGATGCGCCGACCAGCGGCGCTTCCGAAGTCATGGTCAGCAGGCCGTGGCAAAGCGCGCCGGCGGCTGCGCAAACGAGATAGAAAATCAGGAAGCGCAGATGTCCCATCGCATCCTCGACATTGTCGCCGAAGACCCAGAGGAAGATCATGTTGCCGGCGAGATGCCAGAAACCGGTGTGGACGAAGGCATAGGTGAGGTAAGTCAGCGGCTCCGGCACGATTTCGAGCCCCTGCGCCAGCACCGCGTGGCCGAAGGCGATTGCCGGGATATAGCCGAGCCCGACGGTCGTCGCCTGGGCTGCCTGTTCACTCTCAAAACTGGTCAAAAGCCAGGCCGCGACATTCAGTACGATCAGTGCGAGTGTCACCCACTGAACCTTGATATGTTTCAGCGTGTTGGCATCGTGAAGTGGTATGAACATAAAGGCCCCCGGGCGATCGTGATCGCGGCTAGCCTATCTGTTTTTTCCCGGAACCCAAAGCACATCCGCATGACCCCGGTTGTTTGCATGACGTGCGGCGACGAAGAGGAAATCGGAGAGCCGGTTGACATATTTCATCGCCGGCTCGCCGACGATTTCGCCGTCGGTGCGGGCAAGCGCCACCATCAAACGTTCGGCGCGCCGCGCAATCGTGCGGGCAAGATGCAGATGTGCGGCGGCCGGGCTGCCGCCTGGCAGGATGAAGGATTTCAGCGGCTCCAGACCGGCGTTCAGCTGGTCGATATCGTGCTCGACGCGGTCGACCTGCGTCTCGATGATCCGTAGCGGCTCGTAGGCCGGCGGCTCACCCGTGTCAGGGGTGGCGAGATCGGCGCCGAGATCGAAGAGGTCGTTCTGGATCGACATCAGCATGGCGTCGAGTTCGGGCAAGCCGGCCGTGTACAGCCGCGCCAGGCCGATCGCGGAATTGGCCTCGTCGATCGTACCGTAGGCCTCGATGCGCAGATCGTCTTTGAGCCGGCGCGGGCCGGACACCAGCCCGGTCGTGCCGTCATCGCCTGTTTTCGTGTAGATCTTGTTGAGCTTGACCACGGTTTCCCCCTTGAAGTCTGGTCAGGTCGGGCGGCCACCGCCGGTCAGCCAGAGTGTCAGCATGATCAGGATGACGGCAATCGCCTGCAGCAGCACACGAAGCTGCATCAGTTTGTTGGAAAGGTTGGGATCGCCGCCCTTCATCATGTTGAAGAGACCGCGGATCAGGACGAGGGCGACGACGCCCATGACGATGATCGCGAGGATATAGGTGACCGTGGACATGGTATTCAGCTTTCTCAGTCAGTCCGTCCGGCGCATCAGGCGGTAGAAGAGGTCTGCCGGAAGCAGCCGCTTCAGGAACATACCCTGCTTAGCCGGAGTCGTTACGGGATAATGTGGCCTCGGATTTTTCGAGTTCAATGCGTGTTTCAATACGGAATAGACCGCTTCCGGGCCGAGTTTGTGGCGATTGACCGGTCCCGATCCGTCGAGTCTCGCCAGTTGCCTGATGTAATCGACCGCGTGCGGCGAATTCTCGAGGTCGATATGCTCTTTGATCTTTGCGAGCGCATTGGCGGTGAAACGCGTGGCGATCGGTCCCGGTTCGATCAGGCTCACATGGATGCCGCTGCCCTGCAGCTCCATGCGCAGGGTGATGCTGAGGCCTTCGAGCGCGAATTTGGAAGCGGTGTAGGCGCCGCGATAGCGATAGGGGACGACGCCGAGGATCGACGAGCATTGCACGATCCGCCCTTGGCCACGTTTGCGCATCGGCGGAATGACCTGCCGCGTCAGTTCATGCCAGCCGAAGAAATTCGCCTCGAACTGTGCGCGCAGCGTTGCCGTCGAAAGATCCTCGACAGCGCCCGGCTGGCCGTAGGCGCCGTTATTGAAGAGTGCGTCGATGCGACCGCCGCTGCGTTCCAGAACCGCGCCGACCAGATCGGAAATCGTCTCGGTCCTGGCATAATCCATCAGGAAGGCTTCGATGCCCTCCGCTTCCAGCCCCTTGAGATCGTCCGGCTTGCGCACCGTCGCGAAGACACGCCAGCCATCGGCTTTCAGCGCCCGCGCGCAATGAGCGCCGATACCGGACGAACATCCGGTCACGACGATGGTGCGCTGCTCCGCCATGGAATGATTCCTGTACAAAATGGGACTCGTTTCCCATATTCGGCCAGAGGATACAATCTGAAAGCCGGAGACAGAATGCTGAAGGTGCTGCGCACGATCTACGAGGTGGTCTATGACGCGATCTGTCACATGGTCGAGGACGACGGCTTCGCCATGGCAAGCCATGTGGCGCTTTCAAGCCTGCTTGCAGTTTTCCCCTTCCTGATCTTCGGCACGGCGCTTGCAAACTTCCTCGGCGCCGATCAGTTTTCCTCGACCGCCATCCACCTGATCTTCGACACTTGGCCCGAGGCGATCGCCAAGCCGCTCGCCGACCAGGTGCTGCAGGTGCTGACCATTCCACGCGGCGGGCTGCTGACGATCTCGGTGCTGGCGGCCGCCTATTTCGCCTCGAACGGCGTCGAGGCGCTACGCATCTCGCTCAATCGCGCCTACCGGGTGCAGGAAACGCGGCCCTGGTATTTCACGCGTCTCGCCAGCCTGGGCTACGTGCTGATCGCGGTCATCATCTTCGCGGCAATCAGCATCCTGCTCGTCGCCCTGCCGCTGGCACTCGACTATGCCAGGAAGTGGTTTCCGCTGTTTGCCGATACGCTCGACATCGTCTTCAGCTGGCGCATCTACGGCACGCTGGTGGTTCTGACGGTCGGACTGCTGGTCATGCATCTCTGGCTGCCAGCCGGCAAGCGGCGGGTCTTCGACGTCATTCCCGGCGTGCTGCTGACGCTGCTTCTCTGGCTCGCCGGCGCGCTGATCTTTGCCTATTACCTGGTGACCTTCGCCAACTATACGGCAACCTATGCCGGTCTCGCCTCTGTCATGATCGTGCTGATCTTCCTCTACATGGTCGGCGTCATCTTCATCATCGGCGCGGAGATCAATGCGGCGCTGATCAAGTTCCGCGTCTTCCGGATGTTCTCCCACACGCTTTCGATCGTCGGCAGAGAGCGTGTCGAAAGGCAGTCAGAGCCCGACAAGGCGGCGAATATCCGCTCCTGACATGCCCTGGGCGCGCAATTCGCCAAGCCCAGTGTCGCCTTGGCTTTTCGAAAGCTTGCGGCCATCCGCGCCAAGAATGAGACGGTGATGGTGATAGACCGGCTGCGGCAGGCCGAGCAGCACCTGCAACAGCCGGTGCACCGATGTCGCGTGGAAGAGGTCGAGCCCACGCACGACATGGGTGACGCCCTGCAGCGCATCGTCGACGACCACGGAAAGATGATAGCTCGACGGCGCATCCGAGCGCGACAGGATGACGTCGCCCCAGACGTCGGGCTCGGCGGCGATCTCACCTGTCCTGCCGTCGCCGGTTTCCGTCCAGAACAGCAGCTCGCCGATCAGGTCGAGCGCTTTGCGCATATCGAGCCGCCAGGCATGTTTCTTCCCAGGGGTCAGCAGGTCCCGCCATTCGTCTGCCGAACGCTCGCGATCATTTGCGGTATAATGCGGAGTGCCGTCGGGATCGCGCGGCCAGGATTCACCAGTCGCCTCGTAGGCAGCGACGCGCGCCTTCACCTCGCCGCGCGTCAGAAAGGCTGGATAGACCAGCCCGCGCTCGATCAGCGTGTGCAGCGCCGTCTGATATTCGGGAAAATGGTCCGACTGGCGCCGCACCGGGCTTTCCCAGCTGATATCAAGCCATTCGAGATCCCTAAGGATGCCGGCCTCGAACTCGGGCGTGCAGCGCGTCTGATCGATATCTTCGATGCGTAGCAGCAAGCGTGCTTGTTCGGCCTCGGCCATGTCGCGGTTCAGCAGGGCCGAGAGGGCATGTCCGAGATGCAACGGCCCGTTGGGGCTCGGCGCAAAACGAAAGACAGGTTTTTGACGCTCACTCGTGGTCATGCTTTCTTCTGCCATGGATTCGGCTTTTGAACCACTGCGAGGCAAAATGCAGATCATCCGCAACGAAGACGATGTCAGGCAGGGGCTCGAAGCGCTGCTTCGCCTCGATCCACGTCTTGCGCCGATTGTCGCGGAGGCCGGACCTATTCCGCTGCGGCTGCGTGAGCCCGGCTTTGCCGGTCTTGCCCATATCATCGTCTCGCAGATGGTGTCGCGCGCCAGCGCCGATGCGATCTGGCGGCGCATGCTGCCGGCGGACGGTCTTTTAACCGCCGGAGGCTACGCACTGCTTCACTCCGAGGCATGGCGCGAATTCGGCCTGTCGCGCGCCAAGGCCGAGACGCTGTCGCGGATCGCCGAGGCGGTCGCCTCCGGCCGCCTCGATCTCCCCGGGCTCTGCCTGAAGCCGCCGGGCGAAGCGCTTGGCGAACTCACCGCGCTGAAAGGCGTCGGTCCGTGGACGGCGGAGGTCTATCTGATGTTTTGCGGCGGCCATGCCGATGTTTTCCCGGCCGGCGATGTCGCGCTGCAGAATGCCGTCGGAGCGGCATTCGGTCTTGCAGCACGGCCGCCGGCAAAGGCGCTGACCCAGCTTGCGGAAGTCTGGTCGCCGTGGCGTTCGGTGGCGGCACGGCTTTTCTGGGCCTATTACGCCACGAAAATGCGCCGTGACATGGTGCCGATCGGCTGATCGGCAACACTCTTCAAATTGCCTTTATCCTCTGAATTTATTGGACTTCACAATCCTGTAACAACCGGCCTAATATACAGGTGCAGATGCCGAATCGATCAGGAGAGTCCCTTGACGATTGCAGTCTCCCCACAGGCCCTGCCGGCGCTCGTCCTGAACGCTGACTACCGGCCACTGAGTTATTACCCCTTGTCGTTGTGGTCCTGGCAGGACGCGATCAAGGCGGTATTTCTCGACCGTGTGAACATCATTGCAGAATATGAACATTCGGTTTCTTCGCCGAGCTTTTCGATGCGGCTTCCGAGTGTCGTGTGCCTGAAGACTTACGTTCAGCCGTCCCGCAATCCCGCCTTCACCCGGTTCAACGTCTTCCTGCGTGACCGGTTCGAATGCCAGTATTGCGGCGCCCATGACGACTTGACCTTCGACCACGTCATCCCGCGCGCCCATGGCGGCGAGACGACCTGGCAGAATGTCGTGGCTGCCTGCTCGCCCTGCAATCTGCGCAAGGGCAGCAAGCTTCCGAAGCAGGCAGGCATGTTCCCGGCGCAGAAGCCCTACCAGCCGACGGTGCAGGATCTGCACAATAACGGCCGGCTGTTCCCGCCAAACTATCTGCATGAAAGCTGGCTCGACTATCTCTACTGGGATACCGAACTGCAGCCCTGATCGAACGGCCTACAGCGTCGCGCGTCTTTTCGGACGCGCAAAAGACGCTGTAGCATTTCGGTTTCCTGCATAATTTATTCAGTGGCGGCCTTGCGAACGCCGACAAAGGCGAAGGCCGCAAGCAGGATTCCGGCAATCACGTTCCAGCCGGCAAAAGACAGGCCGAGCACCCGCAGGGCCGCGTCGGTGCAGGACGGGCCCTTGATGGTGTTGAGCTCACCGAGCAGATCACCGGCATTGGTCGTCATGCTGCTTGCCGTCGTCGAGCAAGTGGCCGGGCCGGGCCAGAAATGCCATTCGACGCCGGCGTGATAGACACCCATGCCTGCCGTCACCAGCATCAGGATGCCGGCCGCGAGAATGAGCGCCCGGGTGATCCAGTTCGGCAGTCCGACGAGTTCGGAGATTGCGGCCAGGATCGCGATCGGGATGGCGTAATAATAGGGCTGACGCTGCAACAGGCAGAGCGCGCAAGGAATATAGCCGCCGATATACTGGAAGCCGAGCGCGGTGCCGACCGCCGCCGCCATGCCGATGGCGAGCAAAATGGAGTAGACAAAGCCGGGGCGGGCGAGCGGCGAGGAAGTGGCGGTCATGGCGGAGCTCCGCGAAATTGGCTCAGTGGGCAAACAGTTTATAAGCGATTCCGAGTGTGATGAGGACGCCTGCACCGATGCCGACGATCTGACCAAGGCGCTTCTCGACGAAGTGGCGGATCGGCTCGCCATATCGACGAAGCAGCCACGCCAAAAGCAGGAACCGAGCACCGCGAGCTATGATGGCTGAGATAACGAAGAAGCCTAGATTCATGCCAATGACGCCAGCCATAATGGTCACGACCTTAATCGGCGGAAGGTGTGCTAAGCCGGAAGTCACCAGCAATAGTAACAGGATTTCCCATTCGCCGTGAATTTCGCGTCGCAATCGCTCGAAATCATCGAATTTGCTGTAGAACTCAAGGACTGGTCTGGCGATTGCATCATAGGCGTAATAGCCGAGCGCCCAGCCGGCGATGCCGCCGAGGACGGAGGCGACGGTTGCAATCAGCGCATAGCGATAGGCGCGTTCCGGCTTGGCAAGCGCCATCGGCAGGAAGAGCACATCGGCGGGGACGAGAAAGACGGAGCTTTCGACGAAGGCGATGACGGCGAGCCAGACTTCGGCCGATTTGCGCGAGGCCAAAGACATGGTCCAGTCGTAAAGTCTGCGGAGCATTCCGTTTCCTTCCTGTTGCGGTGCAAAAAGCTTTAGGGGCCGTGCGCGGCGCTGTAAATGCTCGGCCGTGTCCTTCCTGCCACCGCCGTCGAAAAATTTTCGTGATGCGGGGTATCGGCACCTCTCCCAAGATTTCGTGGGATTGCGAATCGGCCATTCTGCGGCAAGCTGATTTGGGGTCGACGTGCAGGGTGGCAGGGGAATGTTCAAAGTGATCGAAGGCGGCCGTGGGCAGGCCGTGCAAATGGATGACCGATCCGAAGAGGGTCGTGGACCGAGCAAAGACGACGTGCGCCGGGAGGCTGCGCGGCGGCTGAACGAGAGCGGCTATCATCTCTCCCGCATCCGGGAATTCGCGACCGGCGTACCGATGCTGGCGTCTCTTAAATATTTGTCGCTGCAGATCGATTTCGCAGCCGAGACGTTGTCGCGGCTTGATCCGATCCCGGAGGATTTCCACGCCGATGGCTATTGGCCGGCGGGCTGAAGCAATCACGGTGGCGCGATTGCCGCTGACATGCGGTGGCGTTTGCGTCAGGACAGGTCCATCGACTTTTCCCGTTGCTGACGCAGGACGTTCATTTCCGTCCGCTGCTGGGCCATTTCGCTAACGGCGGCGCGCAGATGTGGATGGTGCGACATGAACATGTTGAAGTCGCGCCGTTCGAGCACCTCGAACTGGCAGAAGTCGACGGCGATGACGTCGGCTGTCCGCCGTCCGCCGGTCAGGAGCGCCATTTCCCCGAAGAAGGCTCCCGGCTCCAGGCGGATCGCGCCGCTGGCGAGCCGCACTTCCACCGCGCCCGAGGAGATGAAATACATGCTATCGCCCCGGTCGCCGCGGCGGATGACGCGTTCGCCGGGCGGCGCGGATTTCGCCTTGAAGAGCAGCAGCAGTTCCTCCTGCGCGTCCTCGTCGACCTCGGAGAACAGCGGGAAAGTCTCGATCAGCTGCTGCATCTTCAGTTGATGCTGGCGCTCGCGCTCTTCGCCGAGCGCCCTGATCTTTTCCAGTTCTTTGCCGAGCGCCTTCTGCCTGCTCCTGCCGTAGCTTTCCCAGAGGGAGGGCCACTTCGAATGGATGTATTTCTTCAGACCGTCGGTCGCGAAGATCACGATCGGGTTGAGGGTGATCGACAGGATCGCGGCAGCCAGGATCAGATCCTGGCCCTCATGTGGCAGGAGCCCGAGTGAGACGCCGAGGCCGGCGAGGATGAAGGAAAATTCGCCGATCTGGGCAAGGCCGCCGGCCAACGTTAACCCCATGCTGATCGGGTATCGCAGCAGGATGACGATGAGGAAGGTGATGATGCCCTTGCCGAGGATTACGAGCGCCAGCGCGCCGATCACGGCCAGCGGCTGGCGCACCAGGATCGAGGGGTCGAAGAGCATACCGACGGAGACGAAGAACAGCACGGAGAAGGCGTTCTGCAACGGCAGCGAGTCGGCCGCCGCCCTGTGGCTGAGCTGGGATTCGCTCATGACGACGCCGGCGAAAAATGCACCGAGCGCAAAGGAGACGCCGAAGATCGCCGCCGAGCCGAAGGCGATGCCGAGTGCGATCGCCAGTACCGTCAGCGTAAAGAGTTCGCGCGAGCCGGTGCGGGCGATCATCGTCAGCAGCCAGGGTACGATGCGAGGACCGAGGAAGATCGCCATGGCGGCGAAGGCCACAACCTTCAGCAGCGTCAGGCCGATCGTCAGCGCCAGCGGCAGGTCGCCGAGGCCGTGGTTGGTCGTATCGCTGGCGTTGCCACCCAAAAGCTCTGCGAGCGCCGGCAGCAGCACCAGCGCCAGTACCATCACCAGATCCTCGACGATCAGCCAGCCGACGGCGACGCGTCCGCTGGCCGCGTTGACGAGATTGCGCTCCTCCAGCGCCTTCAAGAGAACGACGGTGCTCGCGACCGACAGGCTGAGGCCGAGGACGATGCCGGCGCCGAGGCTCCAGCCCCAGAGTTTGCAAAGACCGATGCCCAACAGGGTGGCGAGGATAATCCGCCCGATTGCGCCCGGCACGGCGATGCCGCGCACGGCGAGCAGGTCGGAAGCGGAAAAATGCAGGCCGACGCCGAACATCAGAAGAATGACGCCCATTTCGGCGAGCTGGCCGGCAAGGGCGGTATCGGCGACGAAGCCCGGCGTGAACGGGCCCATCAGGATGCCCGCCATCAAATAACCGACAAGTGGCGGCAGCCGAAGCCTGTCGGCTCCATAGCCCAGGATCGCTGCGAAAACGAAACTGACGGCGACCGTCGCGATAAGTCCTACTTCCTGATGCACGTCCGCCCTCTCTTGTGATAGCGGCGGCCACTTTGGACGAAGCGCAAGCAAAATTAAACAGTTGATTTGGATGACCGGCTACTGTTCGGGGGCCTTCGCTCTCATTTTGGCGGGTAGGATAGAATAATGCTGCAATTCCAAATGTTAAGGCGTCCTTCTCAGGTCTAAAAAGTCGCGCGGCGTTGTAGGCACGGCCCTTTTTCGCGGCACGGTCGGACCGTCACGATGTTGGAACCACTTGTGTCTTGCCTCGTTGCTCTTTCATCACGAAAGGAAAACGACATGCGAAAGATGATCTTGAACTGTACTGTGGCGGCCCTTGCCGTCTGCTCGTTTGCAGCGCCTGTTCTTGCCGACAAGCGTCTATGTCAGGGAGCGTTCCTATGACGACGGCTATCGTCATGAGCGGGTACGACCCGGCATCACCATCAGCGAGCGTGGCGTCACTTTCGGTGCCGTGCGCGAACGTGAGCACCGCCGCTATCGCGATAATGGCTGCGAAACCAGGAGCGTCACCCGACAGACCGACGAAGGCGAGGTCACCAAGACGGTCCGGCGCTGCAATTAACGAAAAAATGTGCGATAAGGACGAAGCCCGGTTCCGACGAGCCGGGTTTTCGCCTTTTGTGGCACGAATATTTCAATGCAGTGGTGAAAGTCGTCTGTCGGTGTTATGAGCACGCCTTTGGTAACAGCGCGTTCCCAGCGCAAACACCGCCCGCACAGGATCTTTTAGTATGATTGAGCTTACGCCGTCCCAGATCGCCGCACTTAAACTCGCCAGGGATGGAGACCTTTATCCTCAGCCAGCCAATAAATGGACGCACGAGAACGCGACGGTGACTTATGCAAAAACTGACCGGTGGAAAGAGCGGCCCCAGAAAATAAAGTCGGTCACTGCCAAGACGCTGGGCGAGTTGAAAGAGCCGGGTTTTCTGGAGAGGCGGCATCTGGATGACGACGCAACAAAAGACGTCTACGGCATCACGATGGCCGGCAAGATGTGGCTGCTGAAAAACAAGTAAGCTCTGCGTAGGCGCCGAGTATTTTCACAAGCCTCCCAGCCTAACGGGATATGACGGCCTCATATCCGACTTTTTGGGAGGGACTTGAGATCGCCGCCAAAGCGTCGTGGCCAACAGAATTCTATCGGGTACGGGCGGCGGTCGAGGCGGTCGAGGCGGTCGAGGCGGTGATGCAGCGTCGTCTTTCGCTGGCGCACAGCTGCCAGCGACGGCGCCCGTTATGACGCTCAAGCTTCACAGTGTCTTCGTTCGGAACTATGCGACTTCACGTGCCTGCTCGCAAAGCCATGCGCAGAGCTGCCGTGGCGCCTGGCGCGCGTCATTGGAGCGCATGAGCGCAAAATGCCAGGCTGGGCCGCTCAGCACGTAGGGGAACGGTGCGATCAACCGGCCCTCGGTCAAAAGCGGCCGAAACAGCGACGGCGACAACAGCGCCACACCCACGCCTGCCAGCGCCGCATTGGCATCCAACTCGTGCGTGGGGTAATCGACCGCCAGAAAGCGCAAATCCTGCGGGGTCGCGCATTGAGCCTCCTTAAACCATTGCTCCCAATCAGGGTGCGGCAAAAGCTCGAAGTCAGCCAGCGCCTCCGGCGCGGCAAGCGTCCGTGTTCCAAGCAGGGAAGGCGACAGCATCGGCGTCACTTCTACGGGAGCGAGCCGATATTCTTCCAGCCCGGCCCATCCACCGCGACCCGTTCTTATGGCGACGTCGAATGCGCCCGTGTCACGTATTTCCGCCGAGACGTCGACCTCGATGACGGAAGCTCCAGGCGTAGGGTAGCGCGCCAGACGCGGTGCAAGCCAGCGTGACGCAAAGGTCGGCGGCGCCGTGAGCCTGAGTGGCGGTGTCGCCGCCTGAAATTCTGCGAGCGCCTCACTGATCCCGGTTAATGCCTCCCGGACCCGGTTTGCCAGAACGGAGGCGGCGCCCGTCGGGACCACTCGCCGACCGGCACGGATAAATAGCGGCTGACCGAGTTCAGCCTCCAGGGTGCGAATACGAAGGCTGACCGCCGCCGGCGTCAGAAACAAGCGTTCGGCTGCGCGCGCGAAGCTGCCGGCCGAGACACACGCCTCCAATACGCGCAGAGACTCCAATGACGGTCGCATGACCAGCTTCCCTTCACGATCAATTTATCTTGTGGTGACGACAAGCAAAGCGCGTTTTGAAGGCGGAACGCTCTGGTGCAATTTGGGGGCCAAGAATAGGAGATCTACGGTGTCCCTGCAATCTCAACACCTGTTTACACTCTTTATCGCGCTTCATCCGACGCTGGAGCTTGGGCAGACGCCAGCCGGCGGCCGGCGCATTTTTCCTGTCTCGGGCGGACATTTCCAAGGGGAGCGCCTGAAAGGCGAAGTATCGCCGTTGATCGGATCGGATCTCCTGCTCGCTCGTACCGACGGCACATTTCAGCAAGATGTCAGGCTCCTCCTCGTCGCCGACGATGGGGGCCTCGTCCTCATGACCTATCGCGGCATAAGGCGTGCGTCACAGGCCGTCGACGAGCGTTTGGCGCGCGGCGAAACGGTCGACGCTTCGGAATATTATCTGCGCACGACACCATATTTCGAGACCGCGGCGCCTGCGCATGCGTGGCTCAACAGCATTGTCGCGGTCGCAAAGGGCGGCAGGTGTCCGGGCGGTGTCGAATACGAAGTCTTTGAAGTTCTGTGACCACGATATTGTCCTCGCCGTTCTCTTACATTGCGGGCGGGGTTTTCCCCGATCTTCCACGCGAGACGACCCAGCCCGCTTGCGTTGCTTGAACTATCGGACAAAGAGCTTGAAGATTTTGGTGGTGCCCCATGCCGGAGTCGAACCAGCACTTCTTTCGAAACTCGATTTTGAGTCGAGCGCGTCTACCAATTCCGCCAATGGGGCAACGGATACGAACGGGCGGCTGTCTAACATGCGAGCGCCCGGACGCGCAAGACGGGCAAGCGAAGTTATCGGACTGATCCGGTAGAGAGATCCGGCCCCGTTTTGAGGCCGGATCCTGTTTGACATCAATGGGCGGCGGCCGGTGCCGGGCTGCTCAGGCCGGACTTCTTTAGCGTGATCGCCAGGATCGAGGCCAGCAGGCAGAAGGCGCCGGCGACGAAAAACGCCGGCAGGTAGCTCGAAAGCTCCGTGCGCGAGAGGCCGGCGCCATAGGCGGCGGTGGCGGCTCCCAGCTGATGTCCGGCAAAGACCCAGCCGAAGACGAGGCCGGTCTTTTCGCGGCCGAAGCGGTCGGCGGCGATCTTGACGGTCGGCGGCACGGTGGCAATCCAGTCGAGGCCGTAAAAGACGGCGAAGATGGAGAGGCCGTAAAAGCTGAAATCGCTGAAGGGCAGGTAGAGCAGCGACAGGCCACGCAGGCCGTAATACCAGAAGAGCAGCCAACGATTGTCGAAGCGGTCGGACAGCCAGCCGGAACCGATGGTGCCGAAGAAATCGAAGATGCCCATGACAGCCAGCACACTGGCCGCGGCCACCGGCACGATGCCGAAGTCGCCGCACAGGGTGACGAAATGGGTCTGGATCAGGCCGTTGGTGCTGAGACCGCAGATGAAGAAGGTGGCAAAGAGGATCCAGAAGGTCGAGGTCTTCGAGATTTCCTTGAGGACGGTGATCGGCGTCATCAGCGCGGCGCCGAGGGAGGTGCTTGCCGGTGGCGGCGTCACCTGCGTCTCACCGAAGGCGGGCAGGTTGAGGTCGGCGGGGCGGTCGCGCATGAAGGCAAGCACGGCAAGGGCTGCGACCATGATCATGGCGCAGACGAAAAACACCGTCGAGCGCCAGCCATAACGTTCCGTCAGCTCCGCCATCAGTGGCAGAAAGACGAGCTGGCCGGTGGCCGAGCTTGCCGAGAGCATGCCGACGACGAGGCCGCGATGCTTGGTGAACCAGCGGCTAGAGATCGTTGCGGCGAGCACCATGGCCGTCAATCCCGTGCCGAAACCGACGACGATGCCCCACAGCAGCAGCAACTGCCACAGCGTCGTCATGAACAGCGAACCAACGAAGCCCGCGCCGATCAGCGCTAAGGCGAAGACGATGACCTTGCGCACGCCGAAATAATTCATGAAGGCGGCGGCGAACGGACCCATGAAGCCGAAAAGGATCAGGCGGATCGCAAGGGCCGAGGAAATCTGCGAGGTCTCCCAGCCGAACTCGTCCTGCAGCGGCTTGATGAGCACGCCGGGTGCGCCCATGGCGCCGGCGGTGACCAGCATGGTGAGGAAGGTCGCGGCGACGACGACCCAGCCGTAATGGATGTTGCGCCGGGCAAGGGAGGAGGCGAGGGCTGTGGAAACCATGGGCAAGATTCCGTTTGAATTCAGGTTCGAGAAGATATTGGATCGATTTACATGATGGTCATCATATTTCTTGCGTATTGATGATGGACGTCATATATTTTGTCAAGCGACTATTTCTGGAGACGACAAATGCGGGTCAGCCGCGAAAAATTTGCCGAAAACCGCGAAAAGATTCTGAGCGTTGCCGGCGTGCTTTTCCGCGAAAACGGTTTCGACGGGGTCGGCGTTGCCGACATCATGAAGGCGGCGGGGCTGACGCATGGCGGCTTCTACGGTCATTTCGATTCGAAGGACGACCTGGCGCTGGAGGTCAGCCGCAAGCTGATCGACAGGGTGGAAGAGCGCTGGAAGGAACATATCGCCGAATCGCCCGACCGGCCGCTGGCCGCTCTTCTAGACCATTATATCCACTGGCGCACGGTTGACGATCCCGGCGGCAGCTGTGTCTTCGCAACGCTGATCCAGGAAGTCAGCCGCAGCCGCGGCGCCGTCCGCGCGGTTTTCAGCGATGGGCTTTCCGTGCTGGTCGAGACGCTTGCCGATATCGTTTCCGGCGAAACGGAGGAGGAGCGCCGCGCCAATGCGACGACGACACTCTCATCGATGATGGGCGCTGTCATTCTTGCCCGCGCGGTCGAGGACAGGGCGCTTGCTGAGCAGTTTTTGGTGACGATGCGCCGGCAACTCGATCCTGACAGCCAGACATAATCTCAGTCGCGGGGCCATGGTTTCGCTCTCCCTCTCCGGGTGGAGAGGGATCTGCCCTTGCATATGCCTGAGGACCGAGAAGCCAGTGACTACTTGAAGCCGGCGATGGCGTGCGGGACATAGGGTGCTTCCAGTGCTGCGATTTCCTCGGCGGTGAGCTTGACCGAGAGCGAGGCAACGGCGTCTCTGAGGTGGTTCGGTTTGGACGCACCGATGATCGGGGCGGTCACCGCACTTTTCTGCAGGATCCACGCAGTTGCGACCTGGGCGCGGGAGATGTTGCGGGCCTTGGCGATTTCGGCCACGGCCCCGACGATCTTGCGGTCGGCATCAATGGACTGGGTGTAGAGCGTCTTGCCGAATTCGTCGGTTTCGCTGCGCGCCGTCGTCTCGTCCCAGTCGCGGGTCAGGCGGCCGCGGGCAAGCGGGCTCCAGGGGATGACGGCGATCTTCTGATCCTCGCAGAGTGGCAGCATTTCGCGCTCTTCCTCACGGTAGAGCAGGTTCAGGTGGTCCTGCATGCTGACGAATTCGGTCCAGCCGTTCAGCCTGGAGACGTAGAGCGCCTTGGCGAATTGCCAGGCATACATGGAGGAGGCGCCGATATAACGCGCCTTGCCCGATTTGACGACGTCGTGCAGCGCTTCCAGCGTTTCCTCGATCGGCGTCGTGTAGTCGAAGCGGTGGATCTGGTAGAGATCCACGTAGTCGGTGCCGAGGCGACGCAGGCTGTTGTCGATCTCGTCGAAGATCGCCTTGCGCGACAGGCCGGCGCCGTTCGGGCCTGGCCGCATGCGGTTGAACACCTTGGTCGCCAGCACGATGTCCTCGCGTTTGGCGAAGTCTTTTATGGCCCGGCCGACGATCTCCTCTGATGAACCATTGGAATAGGTGTTGGCGGTGTCGAGGAAATTGATGCCGAGGTCGATCGCCTGCTTGATCATCGTCCGGCTTTCGTCTTCCCTGAGGCTCCAGGCATGATTGCCGCGGCCGGGGTCGCCGAAGGTCATGCAGCCCAAGCAGATTTTCGACACTTCGAGACCGGTCTTTCCAAATTTTGCGTATTCCATGAAACGACTCCGTGATGAATTGGATGACCCCCCAGGCGGCTTTCCATGATTTAGCGCGCGATGGCCAAAGTCGCAGGGCGGCAAATGAAGAATCTATGCTGCATGCGCACAATGATCCGTGATCGACTTCTGAAGCTCATCGCTGTCGATTCCGGCTGCAGCTTGCACATCCGCGCCGCAAGATGTTAGCTGATGCAGCATTTTACTGGAATCCGACCATGCAACTGCCGTCCCACGATCGCTACGACGATCTTTATCGCGATTTCTCCTGGCGGATTCCGGAGGATTTCAATATCGGCCGCGCCGTCAGCGACGACTGGGCCGCAAGAGATCCGGAGCGCGTCTGCCTTGAGCATTTCAGCCCCGATGGCAATCATCTTTCGCTGACTTACGGTGAGCTTGCCGGTTCCTCCTCCATGTTCGCCAATGCGCTGGCTTCGCTCGGCATTAAGCGAGGCGACCGTGTCGCCCTGCTGATGCCCCAGTCCTTCGAGACCGTGGTCGTTCATGTTGCGATCTACAAGATGGGCGCAATCGCCTTGCCGCTGGCGCTGCTCTTCGGCGTCGAGGCGCTCGAATACAGGCTGAGGACCTCAGGTGCGGTGGCAATCGTCACCAATGATTTCGGCCTCGATCGCATCCGGCAAATTCGCGATCGGCTGCCGGAGCTTCGGCATGTGATCAGCCTCGATAATGCTCTCGATGCTCTCTCCTTTGCCGATCTGATCGTGTCATACGAGCCCTTCTTCAAGGGAGAAAAGACGTCTCCCGACGATCCGGCGCTGATGATTTTCACCTCGGGAACGACAGGCCCGCCCAAGGGCGCGCTGCATGGTCATCGCGTTCTGCCCGGCCATATTCCCGGTATGCAGTTTGCCCATGAGGGCTTTCCGAAAGTGGGCGACAAGGTCTGGACGCCGTCCGACTGGGCGTGGGCGGGCGGTCTGCTCAATGCGTTGCTGCCGAGCCTTCTGCTCGGAATTCCCGTGGTCTCGTCGCCGGCGCAGAAATTCGATGCCCATATGGCCTATCGCATCATGGCGGAGATGGATGTGCGCAACGCCTTCATTCCGCCGACGGCGCTGAGGCTGATGAGATCCGTGCCCGATCCACGCTCGAAATATGATCTGGTGCTGCGCACCATCGGTTCGGCCGGGGAGGCGCTCGGCCGCGAGACCTATGAATGGGCGCGGCATACGCTCGGCATCACCGTCAACGAATTCTACGGCCAGACGGAGTGCAATTTCGTGCTCGCTTCCAGCGCTGCCTATGGCGTCACCAAGGCCGGTGCCATCGGACGGGCAGTGCCTGGGCATCGCGTCGCGATCGTCAGCGAGACGGGCGACGAGTTGCCCGTCGGCGAACCGGGCCAGATCGCCATCGCCAGTCCCGATCCTGTGATGTTCCTCGGCTATTGGGACGATGCGGCGGCGACCGAACGAAAATTCGCCAAGGGCTGGCTGCTCACCGGCGATATCGGCCGGCAGGACGCCGAAGGCTACGTCACCTTCGAAGGCCGCGATGACGACGTCATCACCTCGTCGGGATATCGCATCGGCCCGGCCGAGATCGAGGACTGCCTGATCGGCCATCCCGCCGTGCAGCTCGCCGCCGCCGTCGGCAAGCCCGATGCCGTGCGCACCGAGATCGTCAAGGCCTATATCGTGCTTTCACCGGGCCATCACCCAAGCGAGGCGCTGGCAGCCGAGATAAGGGAGTGGGTGAAGACGCGGCTTTCGATGCACGAATATCCCCGCGAGGTGGAGTTCATCGATGCATTGCCGCTGACCACCACCGGCAAGGTGATCCGCCGACTGCTGCGCGAAAGGGCGGCCAGCGAGCGATAGAGCATTCCCGGACGAAAAACCGCTACGCACTTTTGCTGGAATTGCTTAGCCTCGGCCGGCAAGCGACATGATCTTTTCGCGCAGCATCTTCGCCATGTTGCGGGTGCTGCGGTACATGTGGAGCTGGGCTGAGACCTGGCGCATGTCGCGGTCGCCGTTCTGCGTCAGGCCGATCACCAGCGTTCCCATCTCCTCGCGCTCCTGCCAGAAACGGCTCATGATCGGATGATCCGAGACAGCGCAGGAATCGGAGCGCACGATATTGGCATCGTCGAGATGCCATTCGGTGAGTTCGCTCATCAAAAGCTTGCCCGGCGAATAGCGGGCGTAGTTCTCGTCATAAGCGGTCTTCCACGTATAGGCCTCGCCGCCCATCATCAGCACGACGATGGCGGCTATCGCCTTGCCGTTGAGATCGATCGTGTGAATACGCACGGCATCGACGGCGGCAAGGTTCGACACCGCCTCGCGGGCGAAGGCCGTATGATAACGATCGGTGACGAGAGCGCTTCGCCGCTTGCCCTTCCAGCCGCCGGCTTCCATCGCCAGGAATTCCTCGAAGCGGACATGGATTTCGCGCGGCTGGCGGGCGACGGTATAGACCGCTGTTCCCACCTCCTCCAGCAGGCGCCACTGGCGGCGCATCTCGCGCATGTGCGAGGAGGAGATGGTTTTGCCGAGATAGGCCGGCGCCTCTTCGTCGCTCTGCAGCATCGGGCGCAGGTAGGGATTGGTGACAGTAACGGGAAGATTGCGGCTGAGCGCCACGGCCTTGAGCATGCGCACGAAGATACCGTTCAGCCTGAGATCCGGCAGAACCAATATGCCGGGCAGATTGAGATCGCCGGCGGTCAGTCCCTCGAAGAGATTGTCGAGCGTCTCGGCGGCATCCTCGCCATCGACGAGCGGCGTGCCGAGCGGACCGAAGCTGTTCGACCAGCCGCGGATGATCGATGGGCCGACGGCGAAGCCCGGCTTGTCGACCGAAAACGGCAAGAGGAACCGCATGCGGCTGCGGCCGGCATTGTGATCGCGGATCAGGGCGAAGTTCACCTGCCGATCTTCGAGCCGCGGCATGGCGGGGGCTAGGAAACGGCCGGAGAAAAAGACGTTCGGCTCCATCGCCCGGTTGGAGAGGAAATCGAGCTCATCCTGAAGCTCATAGCCCAGCTTGCCGGGATAGAGGCAGAGCTCGCGCCCCGGCCGGCCGATCTCGGCGCGAGCCTCGGCCCGCGGTGCTTCGAAATTCAACGCGGCGAGATCATGCACCATGCGGTTTGCGGCGCTGTCGGTGCTTTCGGTAACGGGGGGAACACGCACCATCTATCGAACTCTCATTTCTGGCGTTGCGGCGGAGGGGCTGGCGAAGGCGAAAAGGACGATGCCGAGCGTATGGCGCACGGCGACATGCAGCAGGATCGCCTCGACCGCCATGGCCGAGGCCGTGGCGATCGCCGTGCCCTCGATGCCGTAATGCGGGATCAAAGCGAGGTTGAGGCTGACATTGGCCGTCAATGCGCCGGCATAGAGTGTGACGCAGAGGTTCTGCTTGCCTGCCATCATCAGCAGCGTTTCGGCCGGGCCGACCAGCGATTTGGCGAGGATGCCGGCGAGCAGGATCGCCATCACCAGATAGCCTGATGTAAAGGCGCCGCCGAAGAGCGACAGCAGCAGATGGCCTGCCGCAAGCACGACAAGGCCGACCCCGAGCGCCGGCCAGAAGGTCCAGCGGGCGGCGTCGATGGCAGCGGTTGCCAGCTGGGCGTGGTCGCCTTCGGCGATGATCGAGGAAAAGCGCGGGCCGGAGGCGGCCTTGACCGAGAAATTGATGAAATGCACCAGCGCCATCGTCTTGGCGGCGGCGAAATAGATGGCGACGTCGTGCGGCTCGAGGAAGATGCCGACGACGACGACATCGGAATTGGTGAGCAGGAAGCTCACGCCCTCGATCAGGAAAATCGGGAAGGCGACGCTGAACCAGGCGAGGAAATCGACCTTGCGCGGGCCTTCGTCATAATGCCGGCGAAGGCGGTAGAGCGTTGCGGCATACTGACCAAGGGCGGTGACGAAGGTGGCGACGAGTGCTGCCTGCATCGCGGTGACGGCCGTGTGCTCGGCGCCGATGGCAATCGCGATCAGCATGAAGAGGATGATGAGGATCGGGCGGACGATGTAAACCGGGCTCAACGCCATCACTGGCCAATGGTTCGCCCGTGACGTGCCTTCCAGAATATCGCCGAGCGCGATCATCGGCATGGCGAGCAGGCCGATGAAGATCGGGACGAGATAATAGACCTGGATCATATCGCCGAAGAAATGCAGCCCGAGCATGCCAGCGGCGAGCACCGTCGTGCCGGACAGCAGCGCAAAAATCCGAGCCGTGCCTGTCAGGCCGCGGATTTCCTCGAAAGCGCCCGCTGCCCTGTATTGCGGCAGGAAGCGGATGATCGCGGTGTGGAAACCGAGGCATGAGAGATCGCCGAAGACGACGACCAGCACCCAGACGAAAACGAAGATGCCATATTCATATTCGCCCATCAGCCGGGCAAGCACGATCTGGGAGACGAAGGCGAGTGCTGCGCTGAGGATGCGGATCGAAAACGCTGTCAGCGCCATGCGCTGGGCGGCCGCCTTCTCCCCGCGTTCGGTGAGCACGGCCGCAAGCATGCGCAGCGTACGGCCGCCGATTGGGCGCAGGCCCGCTGGCAGCATCTTCTCCGCTGTTTCTATGACCGCCATGATGAACACGCAAAACTCTGAGGTCAGGCAAATCGCCCCTGAAGTCTTGACAGAACAGGGTTAAGAAACGGTTCCGGATCGGGCTTGCCGTCCGACGTTGAAATTCCGGTTTTCCGGCGTAGCCGCAGAAAAGAAAATGCCGCCCGAAGGCGGCATTTTCGCGGATCTTGCGGGCTTGCCTCAGACCTGCTCGAAGGCGCCGTGGCAATGCTTGTATTTCTTGCCGGAGCCGCAGGGGCAGGTCTCGTTGCGGCCGACCTTGCCCCAGGTGGCGGGATCATCCGGGTTGCGGTTTTCAGGAGAAACGATGACTTCCGATGCCTGGTAGATCGCCGGGGCGAAATCGTCCTCGCCGGTCGTCGGATCCAGATGATGGGCCTGCATCAGCGGCGGTTCTGGTTCGGCAGGCGCCTGCTGCACCAGTTCGACGCGCATCAGCTGGGCGGTGACGGCCTCGCGCAGATTGTTGAGCAGCGCCGTGAAGAGCTCGAAGGCCTCCGACTTGTATTCCTGCAGCGGATCGCGCTGGGCGTAGCCGCGGAAGCCGATGACGGAGCGCAGATGGTCGAGGTTGACGATGTGCTCGCGCCAGAGATGATCAAGCGTCTGCATGACGATCGAGCGTTCGACATAATGCATGATGTCGTCGCCGAAACGCTCGGCCTTTTCCGTGAAGGCCGCATTGGCGGCTTCCGTCAGGCGCTCGCGGATATCGTCCTCGCCGATGCCTTCTTCCTTCACCCAGTCCTCGACCGGCAGGTCGAGATTGAGGATGTTCAAAGCGCCGGTTTTCAGGCCGACGGCATCCCATTGTTCGGCATAGGCGCGCTCTGGGATATGCTTGTCGACCATGTCCTCGATCACCTCACGGCGCATGTCGGAAACGGTCTCGGAAATATTGGTCGATTCCATCAGTTCGAGGCGCTGCTCGAAGACCACCTTGCGCTGATCGTTGAGAACGTCGTCATACTTCAAGAGGTTCTTGCGGATGTCGAAGTTGCGGGCTTCGACCTTCTTCTGGGCGCGCTCCAGGGCCTTGTTGATCCAGGGATGGACGATCGCCTCGCCCTCCTTGAGGCCGAGCTTGGTCAGCATGCTGTCCATGCGGTCGGAGCCGAAGATGCGCATCAGGTCGTCCTGAAGCGAGAGGTAGAACTTCGAGCGGCCGGGGTCACCCTGACGGCCGGAGCGGCCGCGCAGCTGATTGTCGATGCGGCGGCTTTCATGGCGTTCGGTAGCAATGACGTAGAGACCGCCGGCTTCGAGCGCCTTCTGCTTGAGTTCCTTGATCTCCTCGATGATCGCCTGGATCCGGGCGTCACGCTCCGGACCGGCTTCGACTTCGCCGAGCTCGCGCTCAATGCGCATGTCGAGGTTGCCGCCGAGCTGGATGTCGGTGCCGCGGCCGGCCATATTGGTGGCGATGGTGATGGCACCCGGTACACCCGCCTGGGCGACGATATAGGCTTCCTGCTCGTGGTAGCGGGCGTTCAGCACCTTGAAATCGTCGAAGCCTTGCTTGCGCAGGCGCTCGGCGAGCAGTTCCGATTTCTCGATCGAGGTGGTGCCGACCAGCACCGGCTGGCCGCGTTTGTGGGCGTCGAGGATCTCCTCGATGATCGCCTTGAACTTCTCGTCGAAGGTCCGGTAGACCTCGTCGTCCTCGTCGAGGCGCTTGATCGGCAGGTTGGTCGGGACCTCGATGACATCGAGATTGTAGATGTTGGCGAATTCTTCCGCTTCCGTCTGTGCCGTACCCGTCATGCCGGCGAGCTTGTCGTACATGCGGAAGTAGTTCTGGAAGGTGATCGAGGCCAGCGTCTGGTTTTCCGGCTGGATCTGCACCTTTTCCTTGGCTTCGAGCGCCTGGTGCTGGCCTTCCGAATAGCGGCGGCCCGGCATCATGCGGCCGGTGAACTCGTCGATGATGACGACTTCGTCGTTGCGGACGATATAGTCCTTGTCGCGCTGGAAGAGCTTGTGGGCCTTCAGCGCGTTGTTGACGTGGTGGACGATCGCAACGTTCTCGATGTCGTAGAGCGCGTTGCCTTTCAAAAGGCCGGCCTGGCGGAGCAGGTTTTCCAGCTTCTCGGTGCCCTCTTCGGAGAAGTTGGCGGAACGCTGCTTCTCGTCGATCTCGTAATCGCTGGGCACCAGCAGCGGAATGTAGGCGTCGATCGTATTATAGAGTTCGGAGCGGTCGTCGAGCGGACCGGAGATGATCAGCGGCGTGCGCGCCTCGTCGACGAGGATCGAGTCCACTTCGTCGACGATTGCGAAGTTGTGGCCGCGCTGGACCATCTGGTTCTTCTCGTACTTCATGTTATCGCGCAGATAATCGAAGCCGAGTTCGTTGTTGGTGGCGTAAGTAATGTCGCAGGCATAGGCCGCGTGGCGTTCCTCGTCGGAGAGGCCGTGGACGATGACGCCGGTGGTCATGCCGAGGAAGCCGTAAACGCGGCCCATGGTCGCGGCATCGCGCTGGGCGAGGTAGTCGTTGACGGTGACGACGTGCACGCCCTTGCCGGAAAGCGCGTTCAGATAGACCGGCAGGGTGGCGACGAGGGTCTTGCCTTCGCCGGTCTTCATCTCGGCGATCGCATTCGAATGCAGGATCATGCCGCCGACCAGCTGTACGTCAAAAGGTCGCAGGCCGAGAACGCGGCGCGAGGCTTCGCGCACGACGGCAAAGGCCGGGATCAGAATGTCGTCCAGCGTCTTGCCCTCGGCGAGCAGGGCGCGAAACTCCACGGTCTTTGCCGCGAGCTGCTCGTCCGTCAGGGCCTTCGTCTTCTCTTCGATAGAGTTGATGGCAGTGACGTTCGGCTGGAAGGACCGCACGCGGCGGTCGTTGGAAGACCCAAATAACTTGCGGGCTATACCGCCAAAGCTGACCATATGACTGGCCCTTTCTCAATATTCATCCCCGGCGTTTCTTGTTCGCGGCCCAGCCGAAAATCAGGCGCGCGCCTTAAAACGCCCGGAAACTGTTCTGGACGCGAGGTTGCGTGACAGATAAGAGGGGGGTCGAATGATGTCAACGGATTTGGCGGATACAGAAAGGCCACAATCCGATGTTGATGGCTATTTTGGGCTGGATTCAGGGGATGCTGAAACCGGCAATGTAACTGTGAAGGGTATTTCATGTTGAGCACCAACAAACTTGCCGTTCTGGCGTTCGCAACTTTTGTTGCGCTCCAGGCTCCGGCCTATGCCGATGACGCCGTCATCGCCAAGGTCGGCACTCTGGAGATCCACCAGTCGGAACTCGACCTCGCCGTCGCCAATCTCGACCCGCAGCTGGCACAGCTTCCCGATGACCAGAAGAAGGTCGCAGCCCTTTCCGCCGCCATCGACGTCAAGCTGCTCGCCGCCGATGCTGCGGCCGAGAAGCTCGATCAGACCGACGAATTCAAGAAGCGCATGCAGTATCTCACCGACCGCGAGCTGCACAATGCCTATTTCAAGAAGCATGTCGTCGACATCGTGACGCCTGACGAAGTCAAGGCCCGCTACGACAAGGAAGTCGCTGCCCTGCCGAAGCAGGAGGAAGTCCACGCCCGTCACATCCTCGTCAAGACCGAGGACGAAGCCAAGGACATCATCAAGCAGCTCGACGCCGGCAAGGATTTCGCCGAACTCGCCAAGGAAAAGTCCACCGATCCGAACAAGTCGGAAGGCGGCGATCTCGGTTATTTCTCGCGCGGCCGCATGGTCAAGGAATTCGAAGACGCAGCCTTCGCGCTTGAGAAGGGCACCTATTCCAAGACGCCCGTCAAGACCGATTTCGGCTTCCACGTCATCAAGGTCGAAGATAAGCGCGACGCTCCGCCGCCGCCCTTCGATCAGGTGCAGGATCAGGTTCGTCAGCTCGTCATGCGCGACAAGTATCTTGAGCTTCTGAACAAGGCGAAGGCTTCGGCCAAGATCGAGATCACGGACGAGACGCTGCGCAAGGGTTACGACCAGGCCAACAAGCAGCCGGAGCCGGGCAGCGAGCCCGTCGCGCCGGCGCCGCAGCAGTAATATTCGCATCAGGGCCCGGTTCTTCCGGGCCCTTCATTAGATCCGGATGTTTTTGGCCTGATCGACCTGAAATCTGAATCCGGATCTAAATCAAAAAGCAGAGCATGATGTCGTCCGAAAACCGCTGGCACTTTTCGGCATCATGCGCTGGCATCGTTTGTTGTCGCATTTCCGGACGGCGAACCGGTTTCCAATTCGCCTGGAAATGCTCATTGGCAGGTCTCATCATGTCCGGTTCCGTCTCTCCGCTTGCTCCGAAATCCTTCGTCTCGATGCCACCGCTGCGCGGCGTGCGCATGGCGACGGCTTCCGCCGGCATCAAGTACAAGAACCGTACCGACGTGCTGATGATGGTCTTCGACAGGCCGGCGACCGTCGCGGGCGTTTTTACCCGCTCGAAGTGCCCGTCGGCGCCGGTCGATTTCTGCCGCGCCAACCTCCCCCATGGCAGCGCCCGCGCCGTCGTCGTCAACTCAGGCAATGCCAATGCTTTCACCGGCCTGAAGGGCCGCCAGGCGACTGCGCTGACGGCGAAATCGGCTGCCGCTGCTGTCGGCTGCGCCGAGAATGAGGTCTATCTGGCCTCGACCGGCGTCATCGGCGAACCGCTCGATGCCACCAAATTTTCAGGCGTTCTGGAACGGATGCAGGTCGAAGCGACCGGCGATTTCTGGTTCGAGGCTGCCAAGGCGATCATGACGACCGACACCTATCCGAAGGTTTCCACCCGCAGCGCCGAGATCGGCGGCGTGGCCGTGACGATCAACGGCATCGCCAAGGGCGCGGGCATGATCGCGCCTGATATGGCGACGATGCTCTCCTTCGTCGTCACCGATGCCGACATCGCGCCTGCCGCGCTGCAGGCGCTTCTGTCTGACGGCGTCGGCCCGACCTTCAATTCCATGACCGTCGACAGCGATACCTCCACCTCCGATACGCTGATGCTGTTTGCGACAGGTGCCGCAGCCGAGGACGGCCAGGTCCGCATCGAACGCGCCGATGATCCGCGCCTTGCCGCCTTCCGAGCCGCACTCAACGAAGTGCTGAAGGATCTGTCGCTGCAGGTGGTGCGGGACGGCGAGGGCGCCACCAAGATGCTCGAAATCACCGTGACGGGCGCAGAGAGCGATGCCGCCGCCAAGCGCATCGGGCTGTCGATCGCCAATTCGCCGCTGGTCAAGACGGCGGCCGCCGGCGAGGACGCCAATTGGGGCCGTGTCGTCATGGCCGTCGGCAAGTCCGGCGAGATGGCCGACCGCGACCGGCTCGCCATCTGGTTCGGCGACATCAGGGTCGCCGTCAATGGCGAGCGTGATCCCGATTATTCCGAGGAGGCGGCCTCGAACGTCATGAAGGCGCAGGATATCCCCGTCAAAGTCGATATCGGGCTCGGCACCGGCACGGCAACCGTCTGGACCTGCGACCTCACCAAGGAATATGTTGCGATCAATGGCGACTATCGGAGCTGATCGTTCATTGGCGCAGGCATCCATTTCCTCACACAATCTGCCGCTGGTCCGCAGGCTGGAGGCCGTCGGCTTTCGCGCCTGGCCAGCGGCATCCGTGCAATATGACGGCAGCTGGCAGGTGCGGCTGACGGCCGGTCACCCGTCCAACCGACTGAATTCGATCGTGCCGCTTGATCCTTCGGATCATCGCGACGTCGAAATCCGCCTGGAAAAAGCGCGCCGGAAGTTCGAGGCCTATGGCCGCGCTGCCGTGGTCCGCCAGACGCCGCTTGCCTCGCCGGTGCTGATCGAACTTCTGCGCGCGCAGAACTGGACGCGCTTCGACGATACGGTGGTGATGACCTGCGACCTTGCCGAGGCAGAGCTGCCGGATACGCTCGATCACCTGCCGACCCATGATGTCGGCCGTTTCGTCGACGCCAACCTCGCCGTCGAGCAGGCGCCACTGAGGCTGAAGCCGGCGCTTGCCGAGATCATTTCGGCGATCAAGCCGCCATCCGGCCTGTTCATGATCGAGAACGCGGCGGACGGCCCGCTTGCGACCGTGCTCTGCGTCCAGGACAACGACCTCGCCGGCATCATGTCGCTTTCGGTCTCCGAGGCGCGGCGGCGCGAGGGGCTCGGCACCGAAATCCTGACCTCGGCGCTACGCTGGGCGCGCATGCGTAGCGCCCGTTCGGCCTGGCTGCAGGTGAAGCTGTCCAACCGCCCGGCCATCGCACTTTATGAGCGCCTCGGTTTTCGCGACGCCTATCATTATTGCTATTGGCAAAAGGAGCCGCGATGAGCGAGGCGGGCCGGAAGATATTGCTGGTCGCCGCCTGTGCGCTGATCGATGCCGACGGGCGTATCCTGTTGGCACAGCGCCCCGAGGGAAAGTCGCTCGCCGGGCTCTGGGAGTTTCCCGGCGGCAAGGTCGAGCCGGGTGAGACGCCGGAGGAAACACTGGTGCGCGAGCTCGAGGAAGAACTCGGCATCAACACCAAGATCGCCTGCCTGGCGCCGCTGACCTTCGCCAGCCACTCCTACGAGACCTTCCACCTTTTGATGCCGCTTTATATCTGCCGGCGCTATGAGGGCATTCCCCAGGGCCGCGAGGGTCAGGCGCTGAAATGGGTGCGCCCGCAGGCGCTGCGCGATTATCCGATGCCGCCGGCTGACGAGCCGCTCATCCCGATGTTGCAGGATTTACTTTAGCATTGTCTGATTATTATTGTGCCACACCGTTTTCGGCTGTGGATATTAATGGATCGTTTAACACCTTCTGCCAAAGATCGGCCTCAATCAAGCATCTGGCGTGCGTGTATTAAAAGGCTTGACGTCATGGACGATGATTTCTGGAAAGCTGTCCGGGAAAAGGAACGGGCCTCGTCTGCCTCGCGCAGGACGGGTGCGCTGAATATCGCCCTTCTGTTCGGCACGGCGGTGGTCGCGCTGACGCTCATCCTGACGCCAATGCTTGCGGATTCCTCGAAGAAAAGCGTCTTTGCCAGTGCTCCGGCGGATTTCGATACGATCACGACAGGATCAATCCCGAAGAGCGAAAGCGGCAAGCGTTATACGATCCGCCGCAGCGTCCTCCAGGATACGCCAGGCTCGGTCTGCGTCGTCCAGGGCTACGGCGTCGGCGCCGGTTGCTGAAGAATGCCGGCCGTCGCCCGATGGTCGTGGAATTGGTCGTTTGCTGTCGGTTTCGCTCAGAGGGTCGCGTAATAATGCGTATTTTGAAAGCATTTCTTGCCGATAACAGAGGTGCGACGGCAATTGAGTATGGCTTGATCGCCGCCCTCATTTGTGGCGCGCTCGTCTCTGGTCTCGGGGTCTTCACCGGCGCCTTGCAAGACGTCTTCAACGTGATCAACAACAATATGACGGTGAATTGAAGAAGCAGCCGGCCCTTACTGCTTGAGCTTGTGTTCGTCCACCTTCAGTGCATCGGCAAGGCGCGCCTTGGCCGAACCTGGCCTGAGCGGCTTTTGCTGGCTCTCATGGGCAGACCATCCCGAGACATAGATGATCGAGAAGGTGGCGCGGATACGTCCGTCGGGATCGGAATAACGTTCGGCGTAGATCTCCGCTGCGCGCAGGAAGAAGGCGCGCGTCAGCGGCATCCGGGCGCGGGCTGCAAGCGGATTGCTCATGCCCATCGCTCTCAGATCCCGCATCAGCGGAAAGAGCGAATCATATCGCACCGTATAGTTCTCCGCATCGATCACCGGCAACGTGAAGCCGGCGCGCTGCATGAGGCTGCCGACATCGCGCACATCAGCGAAGGGGATGACACGCGGGCTTGCGCCACCCGTCATCTCGACCTCGGTGGCCAGCAGCACATCGCGCAGTTCCTGCAATGTGCCGGCGCCGGAGATCGCGGCCATGAACAGGCCGTCCGGCTTCAGGGCGCGGCGGATCTGGATGAAGACACCCGGCGTATCGTTGGTCAGATGCAGGCTGAGCGGCGCAAGGATAAGATTGGCCGATTGCGGTTCGAGCGGCACATCCTCCAGCGGCGCCTCGATCAAGGTTTCGCCCGGTCCGGCATAGGCCTTCTCGCTTTCGATGCGGATCATCGTGCCGATTTTGCCCGTCGCTAGCGCGGCACGGGCGGCAGCACCGGTTGCGCCATGCAGTTCGACGGCGGTCTCGAAGGTCCGCTCGACCACAGTAAGCCTCTCTGCCATTTCCTCAGCGGCAATGTCGAGCAGGAAGGCGGCTTTCGGGTCGTTGTTTACAAGCGCACGATGGCGATGTGCGGCGATCAGGGCGCTGTCGAAGATCGTTTCCATGGCGATGTCCTTAGTCCCGCGCCGTCTGTGCGGCAAGACGATTTTCCTTTCGTGGAGAACGCGCTAGTCTCTGCGGCATGGGGCCAATCGAATTGAAAAGACCGGCAGAATTCTTGCGGACGCATCTCTTGCGGCCGTTTTCGGCGCTTGCCGATTTCTTTTATCCGCCCGCCTGTTCCGTCTGCGGCATTTCCACAGGCGGCCATCGCGGGCTCTGTGCGAAATGTTGGTCCAGTATCCGCTTCATCGAACGGCCCTATTGCGAGGTGCTCGGCATTCCCTTCTCGCACGATCTCGGCGCCGGGATCCTCAGCGCCGAGGCGATCGCCAACCCGCCGCCCTTCGACCGGCTGCGGTCGGCTGCGACCCACGATCATGCGGTCCGTGATCTCGTCCATGGGCTGAAATATCGCGATCGTACCGATCTGGCGCCGATGATGGCCGCCTGGATGCTGCGCGCCTCCGACGAAACCGTCGAACGTTGCGATGCGCTGATCCCGGTGCCGTTGCACCGCACCCGCATGCTGTCGCGCAAGTTCAACCAGGCAGCAGAGCTTGCCCGCCACATGGCAAAGCTCTCGGGCAAGCCGCTGCTTGCCGCCACGCTTATTCGCGTCAAGCGCACCAGCCAGCAGGTCGGCCTTGGCGCAAAGGCGCGCGAGGACAATGTCAGGGGCGCTTTCGCGATTGCCAAGGGTTGCGAAAACGACATTTTCGGCAAGCGCATCGTGCTGGTCGACGACGTCTATACAACAGGGGCGACGGTCGCTGCCGCAACCCGCGTGCTGCGCAAGGCAGGTGCCCTCGACATAACGGTTTTGACCTTTGCAAGGGCTCTTCCCGAGCCTATATGACAGACATACCCCGGCATCCGTCTGGAGATCTTTATGGTACCCGTCACTATCTATACACGGCAGTTTTGCGGTTATTGCAGCCGCGCCAAGTCCCTTCTCGAAGAAAAGGGCGTCGAATATGTTGAGCACGACGCGACCTTTTCGCCGGATCTTCGCCAGGAGATGATCGGCAAGGCAAACGGCCGTACCACCTTTCCGCAGATATTCATCGGCACCGATCATGTCGGCGGTTGCGACGATCTCTTTGCACTCGATCGGGCCGGCAAGCTCGATCCGATGCTTGTTGCCTGAGGAAAAACCGATGAGCTTCAAGGCCGCCGCCGTCCAGATGTGCTCCGGGGTTGATCCCGTAAAGAACGCCGCCGCCATGGCGCGCCTAGTGCGCGAGGCCGCAGCCCAGGGCGCGACCTATGTGCAGACGCCCGAGATGACCGGCATGCTACAGCGTGACCGCGCAGCGGCGCATGCCGTGCTTGCCGACGAGACGGACGACATCATCGTCAAGACCGGTTCGGAGCTTGCAGTCGAACTCGGCATCCATATGCATGTCGGCTCGACGGCGATCGCGCTTGCCGACGGCAAGATTGCCAATCGCGGTTTCCTCTTTGGCCCCGACGGCAGGATCCTCAATCGTTACGACAAGATCCACATGTTCGACGTCGACCTCGACAATGGCGAGAGCTGGCGTGAAAGTGCCGCCTATACCGCCGGCTCGGAGGCGCGCGTGCTGTCGCTGCCCTTTGCCGAAATGGGCTTCACCATCTGCTACGACGTGCGTTTCCCGGCGCTTTTCCGTGCCCAGGCGGTGGCCGGCGCCGAGGTGATGACCGTTCCTGCCGCCTTCACGAAGCAGACCGGTGAGGCGCATTGGGAGATACTTCTCCGGGCGCGGGCGATCGAGAACGGCGTCTTCGTCATCGCCGCCGCTCAGGCCGGCCGGCATGAGGACGGCCGTGAGACCTTCGGCCATTCGATGATCATCGATCCATGGGGCACGGTGCTGGCCTCGGCCGGCGCCACCGGCGAGGCGGTCATCGTCGCCGAAATCGATCCCGGCGCAGTCAAGGTTGCGCACAACAAGATCCCGAACCTTAGGAACGGCCGGGAATTCTCGGTCGAAAAGATTGCGGGGGCAGTCGCCGGAGGCGTCGCCGCTTGATCCGCTATTCCCTCACCTGCGACAATGCCCATGAATTCGAAGGCTGGTTTTCGGAAGGCGCGGATTTCGACCGTCAGGTCGCGACCGGTTTTCTGACCTGCCCGGTCTGCCATTCCGCCGCCATTTCCAAGTTGCTGATGGCACCCTCGGTCTCGACTGCGCGCAAGAAGGACGAAATGCAGACGCTGGCGATGGATGCCATGCGCCGCGAGGCCTTGCAAAAACTCAAGGAGGCCGTTGCGGCGGTCAAGGCCAATTCCGAGGATGTCGGCACGCAATTTCCCGAGGAAGCCCGCAAGATCCATTACGGCGAGGCGGATGCCCGCGGCATCATCGGCCAGGCGACGTTCGACGAGGCGCAGGCGCTCCTCGAAGAGGGCATCGAGATCGCAGCCATTCCCGTTTTGCCGGAAGACGTGAACTGACATGCAGTCCGCGCGTCTGGCCGTCTGCAATTTCAGCCTGCATTTCGAGCTGCCGAAAGTGTAGCCGGCTTACTGACGGCGGGAACTATGCCGGCCGCTTCGCCAGCAGCATATAATTCACGTCCATATCCTTGGACAGATTCCATTGGTTCGACAGCGGATTGAAGAAGACGCCAGTGCGGTCGGTGATCTCCAGGCCGCTTGCGGCCAGCGGCTTTTCCAGTTCTTCCGGGCGCACCAGCTTTTCATACTGATGGGTGCCGCGCGGCAGCCAGCGCAGAATGTTCTCGGCGGCGAAGATGGCAAGCGCTGCCGCCTTCATCGTGCGGTTGATGGTGGCAACGAAGATCAGGCCGCCGGGGCGGACCATTTTCGCGCAGATCGTCATGAAGAATTCGACATCGGCGACGTGTTCGACAACTTCCATGTTCAAGACGATATCGAAGGTCTCGCCAGCCTCAGCGAGCTCCTCGGCGGTGACGGCGCGATAGTCGACCGAAACGCCGGAGGCCTTCGCATGGGTGGAGGCGATGCCAATATTCTTCTCAGACGGATCGGCGCCGACGACGGAGGCGCCCATGCGGGCGACAGGTTCGGACAACAGGCCGCCGCCGCAGCCGATATCGAGCACGCGCAACCCCTCGAGCGGGCGCGCGCTCTTTGGATTGAGGCCGAAATTCTCGCAGGCTTTGTCGCGGATATAGGCGAGGCGGACAGGATTGAACTTGTGCAGCGGCTTGAATTTGCCGGTCGGGCTCCACCATTCCGCCGCCATCGCCGAGAAGCGGTCCACTTCGCCCTGGTCGATCGTGCTTCTGGCGCCTTCCGTCATCGTCCACTCCTTCATTCGCTAAAAGTGAAGTCGGACGATCGGGGGCATAAGTCAAGGGTGCAGACCAAAGGACTGGCGAGGGCGGAACCGCTCGCCAATAGCTTTTATCGCGCGCGCTTGCCTCCCCCCGCCAAACTCGCTAAGAGACGCCGCAACTTGGGGCCTTTGGGGACCTGGGCTTTAGAGCGGTTCCGGAAGTTGGAAATCCGGCTCTTGGCCAAGCGGTCTGCCCCAGAGCTTTCGTGATGCCGGGTCCGGTTTTCCGCTTTCCCGGCGCCAGTCGTGGTAGAGGCATATGGCACGCATCGTAATGAAATTCGGCGGCACGTCCGTCGCTGACCTGGACCGCATCAAGAATGTTGCCCGCCACGTAAAACGCGAAGTCGATGCCGGGCACGAGGTGGCGGTGGTGGTGTCGGCCATGTCCGGCAAGACCAATGAACTGGTTGGCTGGGTCCAGGGCACACCGAAGGTGATCGGTGCCAATTCTCCGTTTTACGATGCGCGGGAATATGATGCGGTGGTCGCATCCGGCGAGCAGGTGACATCTGGGCTGCTGGCGATCGCATTGCAGGCGATGGATATCAATGCCCGTTCCTGGCAGGGATGGCAGATCCCGATCCGCACCGATAACGCGCATGGCGCGGCGCGGATCATGGAGATTGACGGTTCTGACATCGTCAAACGCATGGGCGAGGGGCAGGTCGCCGTCATCTCCGGCTTCCAGGGGTTGGGACCCGACAACCGTATCGCGACGCTCGGGCGCGGTGGATCGGACACCTCGGCCGTCGCAATCGCGGCAGCTGTCAAGGCAGACCGCTGCGATATCTATACCGATGTCGATGGCGTCTACACGACCGATCCACGCATCGTGCCGAAGGCGCGCAGGCTGAAGAAGATCGCCTTCGAGGAAATGCTGGAAATGGCCTCGCTCGGCGCTAAGGTGCTGCAGGTGCGCTCAGTCGAGCTTGCCATGGTGCACAAGGTGCGTACCTTCGTGCGCTCGTCATTCGAAGATCCCGATGCTCCGGGCATGGGCGATCTGTTGAACCCGCCCGGAACGCTGATTTGTGACGAGGATGAAATCGTGGAACAGGAAGTAGTCACCGGCATCGCCTATGCCAAGGATGAGGCTCAGATCTCGCTTCGCCGTCTTGCCGACCGGCCGGGCGTTTCCGCGGCGATCTTCGGGCCGCTCGCCGAATCTCATATCAATGTCGACATGATCGTCCAGAATATCTCCGAGGACGGATCGAAGACCGACATGACCTTCACCGTACCATCAGGCGACGTCGAGAAGGCGATCAAGGTGCTCGGCGACCATAAGGAGAAGATCGGCTACGACGTCGTGCAGAACGAATCGGGGCTGGTGAAAGTATCGGTCATCGGCATCGGCATGCGCAGCCATGCGGGCGTCGCTGCGACTGCGTTTCGTGCACTTGCCGAAAAAGGCATCAACATCAAGGCGATCACGACCTCCGAGATCAAGATTTCCATCCTGATCGACGGTCCCTATGCAGAACTCGCTGTCAGGACTTTGCATTCCTGCTACGGTCTGGATAAGAATTGATTCCCAGCGGGCGGCCTGCCCCTTCAGGTTGAGGAGATGAGGGCCGGCCCGCCGGGACTGAGTGCGTTGTTTCGGGAGCTTGAGACGCCATGAGAGACCTTTCCGGCGGTCCGCGCGTGCTGCTCAGGCGGTTGCGCGAGTTGATGGCGGAGCCGCTGGAGCCGCAGGAGCGTCTTGACCGGATCGTCCGCCAGATCGCCGGCAATATGGTGGCGGAGGTTTGCTCCGTCTATGTGCTGCGCGCCGACGGCGTACTCGAACTTTATGCGACAGAAGGCCTCAACCGCGAGGCCGTTCACTTAGCGCAACTGAAGATGGGGCAAGGCCTGGTCGGCACCATCGCGGCCTCGGCCCAGCCGCTCAACCTTTCCGACGCTCAGTCGCACCCTGCCTTCCGCTACCTGCCGGAAACGGGCGAAGAAATCTACCATTCCTTCCTCGGCGTGCCGATCCTCAGGACCGGGCGCTCGCTCGGCGTTCTCGTCGTGCAGAACAAGGCGAGCCGTAACTATCGCGAGGAAGAGCTGGAAGCGCTCGAGACGACGGCGATGGTGCTTGCAGAGATGATCGCCACCGGCGAGCTCAAGAAGATCACCAAGCCGGGCCTCGAACTCGATCTGACGCGTTCGGTGACCGTCGACGGCGATACTTATAATGACGGCATCGGCCTCGGTTACGTCGTGCTCCACGAGCCGCGCATCGTCGTCACCAACCTGTTGAACGAAGATGCCGAGAAGGAAATCCGGCGGCTGGCCGAAGCCATGGGCTCGCTTCGGATTTCGATCGACGACATGCTGTCGCGTCGCGACGTCTCGATGGAGGGCGAGCATCGCGAGGTGCTCGAAACCTATCGCATGTTCGCCCATGACCAGGGCTGGGTGCGCAAGCTCGAGGAGGCGATCCGCAACGGCCTGACGGCGGAAGCGGCGGTCGAGAAGGTGCAGAGCGACACCAAGGCGCGGATGATGCGGTTGACCGACCCTTATCTGCGCGAACGCATGCATGATTTCGAGGATCTGGCGAACCGTCTGCTCAGACAGTTGACCGGTTATACCGGCCGGACGACCGCCGAAGGTTTCCCCAGCGACGCGATCATCCTGGCGCGCGCGATGGGAGCAGCCGAACTGCTCGATTATCCGCGTTCCAATGTGCGTGGGCTGGTGCTGGAAGAAGGGGCGGTGACGAGCCACGTGGTGATCGTCGCGCGCGCCATGGGTATTCCGGTCATCGGTCAGGCAGCGGGCGTGGTGGCGCTCGCCGAGAACGGCGATGCCGTGATCATCGACGCCGACGAGGGACATGTGCATCTGCGGCCGATGGCCGATCACCGGCGTTCCTACGAGGAAAAGGTCCGCTTCCGCGCCAGGCGGCAGGAGCAGTTCCGGGCGCTGCGCGCCGTCGAGCCGGTGACCAAGGACGGGCGGCGGATCGCGCTCATGATGAATGCCGGCCTGCTGGTCGACCTGCCGCAGCTTTCGGAATCGGGTGCCGAGGGCATCGGCCTCTTCCGCACCGAGCTGCAGTTCATGATCGCCTCCACCATGCCGAAGGCGGAGGAGCAGGAGCAGTTCTATCGCAATGTGATAAAGCAGGCGGCGGGCCGCTCCGTCACCTTCCGTACGCTCGACATCGGCGGCGACAAGGTGGTGCCGTATTTCCGTGGCCATGAGGAAGAAAATCCCGCACTCGGCTGGCGCGCCATCCGGCTGTCGCTCGACCGGCCGGGACTGTTGCGCACCCAGTTGCGCGCTCTGCTGAAGGCATCGGCCGACACCGAGCTGAAGCTGATGGTGCCGATGGTGACCGAGGTTTCCGAGCTGAAGATAGTGCGCGAGCTCTTGCAGAAGGAAGTGCAGCACCTCTCGCGCTTCGGCCACGGGCTGCCGCGCAAGCTGCAATTCGGGGCGATGCTGGAGGTGCCGGCACTGCTTTGGCAGCTCGATGAATTGATGGAGGCGGTCGATTTCGTCTCGGTCGGTTCGAACGATCTCTTCCAATTCTCGATGGCGGTCGATCGCGGCAATGCGCGGGTCTCGGACCGCTTCGATCCGCTCGGCAAACCGTTCTTGCGCATCCTGCGCGACATCGTGCGCGGGGCGGACCGGAACAAGACACCGGTGACACTCTGCGGCGAACTCGCCAGCAAACCCATCTCGGCAATGGCGCTGCTCGGCATCGGCTTCCGCTCGATCTCGATGTCGCCGGCCTCGATCGGACCGGTGAAGGCGATGCTGCTCGGGCTCGATGTCGGGGCGCTGACGAAGGCGATGGACGAGGTGCTGGACGATCACCACGCCTTGATGCCGATGCGCGAGGTGCTTGCCCGCTTCGCCGAGAGCCACAATATTCCCCTTTAGACAGGGATTAAGAAGAATCGGAGTGCAGGGTGGCGAAGCTTCCCGTTGAAAAGATGCGCGAGCTGGAACGTCGTTTCGGCGAGATCGAGGCGCGCATGTCGGCTGGCCCGGCTGCCGATGTCTATGTGAAGCTCGCATCCGAATATTCCGAGCTGCAGCCTGTCGTGACGAAGATCCGCGTCTATGAGAAGGCGATCGCCGAGCTTGCCGATCTCGAAACGCTGCTCGAGGACAGGTCCGTCGACCGCGAGATGCGCGACCTCGCCGAGCTGGAGCTGCCCGAGGTGAAAGAGCAGATCGAGGCGCTGGAACAGGAGATGCAGATCCTGCTTCTGCCGAAGGACGCAGCCGACGAAAAGAGCGCGATCCTCGAAATCCGCGCCGGCACGGGCGGCTCGGAAGCGGCCCTTTTCGCCGGCGATCTCTTTCGCATGTACGAGCGCTTTGCGGCGGAAAAGGGCTGGAAGGTGGAGGTGCTCTCGGCGAGCGAGGGCGAAGCCGGCGGCTACAAGGAAATCATCGCGACGATCACCGGTAGAGGCGTCTTCGCCAAGCTGAAATTCGAATCCGGCGTGCATCGCGTGCAGCGTGTGCCGGAAACCGAGGCGGGCGGACGCATCCATACGTCGGCCGCAACGGTTGCGGTGCTGCCGGAGGCAGAGGAGATCGACATCGAGATCCGGGCCGAGGATATCCGCATCGACACGATGCGCTCTTCGGGTGCGGGCGGCCAGCACGTCAATACAACGGACTCGGCGGTGCGCATTACCCACCTGCCGAGCGGCATCGTCGTCACCAGCTCGGAAAAATCACAACACCAAAATCGCGCCAAGGCCATGCAGGTGCTGCGCTCCAGGCTCTACGATGCCGAGCGGCAGAGGGCCGACAGCGAGCGCTCTGCCGATCGCAAGAGCCAGGTCGGCTCCGGCGACCGCTCGGAACGCATCCGCACCTATAATTTCCCGCAGGGGCGGGTGACGGACCATCGCATCAACCTGACGCTCTATAAGCTCGACCGGATGATGGAAGGCGAGATCGAGGAGGTCGTCGACGCGCTGATGGCCGATTACCAGGCCAGCCAGCTGGCGCAGCTCGGCGAGCAACAATGAGCTCGACGGTCGCCGATATGCTTGCCGATGCGCGTCGCCGCTTCACCGAAGCAGGTATGGTCGACCCGGCGACCGATGCGCGGCTGCTTGTCGCGGGCCTTCTGAAACTGTCGCCGACCGAGCTGTTGACGCGATCGGCCGAGAGGCTTTCTGCTGAGCAGGCCGAAGTGATTTTCAAGGCGCTGGAGCGGCGGCTTGGCCATGAGCCGGTGCATCGCATTCTCGGCGAGCGGGAATTCTATGGCCTGCCACTCCGGCTCTCGGCGGAAACGCTGGAGCCGCGGCCGGATACGGAAATCCTGGTCGATACGGTTCTCGTCTATCTCAAAGACCTTGCAAAGGCGCAAAGCCGTCTCCATATCCTTGACATGGGAACCGGGACCGGGGCGATATGCCTTGCGCTTTTGAGCGAATGTCCTGATGCGTCAGGTGTCGGCAGCGACATATCGGCGGATGCACTTTTGACGGCAAGATCGAATGCAGAAAGAAACGGGTTGCAGGATCGTTTTGAGGCCGTACAGTCGAATTGGTTCGAGGACATCCAGGGATCCTTTCACGCGATTGTCTCAAATCCGCCCTATATTGCTTCCAATGTCATTCACGATCTCGCTCCCGAAGTGACCAAATTTGATCCGGCTGCGGCTCTGGATGGCGGCCCGGATGGGCTTGACGCTTACAAAGCCATAGCCAAGGATGCGGCAAAGTTCATCAGGCCCGATGGGGTCGTCGGACTGGAGATCGGCTACGATCAGCGAAACGACGTGACGGCGATCTTTGAAGCGAAAGGCTTCAGGTGCCTCAAATCCGTGAAAGATTATGGTCAGAACGACAGGGTGCTCGTGTTCGCGCTCGCGTGAAAGACGATAATGCGGCATTGGACGAGACATTATTGTTATTGCGAAGAAAAGGCTTGGATTTCCCGGTGAAGCAATATAGGTTGCGGTCACGTGTTGGGCAGATAGGAATGAACGAGATTCGTTCGGTACTTGGTTTGCCTCGGGGGTCCGCTCTTTTAAACGAGAGTTTCAACGGTTGAACACGACCCAATGCGTGAATCAGTCAAACTGACTTGAGAACCAAGCGGCAGGTCGGCGCAAAGGCGCAGTATGCTCGCGGCACAAAGGTCCTGATCCGGTTTTCCGGTCATGGCGGTTGGTGCCATGTATCCATCACAAACAGAGAATTCAGGTGAACGATCTATGAGGCCAGGACAGCAGAACAAGCGCGGTCGAGGGCGTGGTAACAATAATAACGGCGGCGGCGGCGGTGGAAATAACAATAACAACAATTTCAACCGCAAGGGCGGCAATCCGCTAACCCGGACCTATGACAGCTCCGGCCCCGATGTGAAGATTCGCGGTACTGCGCAGCATATCGCCGAAAAATATGCGCAGCTCGCCCGCGACGCCCAAAGCTCCGGCGACCGCGTGATTGCCGAGAACTATCTCCAGCACGCCGAACATTATAATCGTATCATTGCCAGCGCCCAGGCGCAGATGCAGGAACGCTTCCAGCGCGACGACCGCGGCGAGTACAATGATCGCGACGGTGCGGATCGCGACGGCGACGATATGGACAACAATGACAATGAGAATGACAATGATGGCGACGATGTCGTTATCGTCCAGCCGCCGCAGAGCAGGCCGCACCAGCCGCAGCAGAGCAGACAACACCAGCCGCAGGCACAGCCGAAGCCGGTAGCCGCTCAGGCGCCTGCACCGGCACCCCAGTCCGAGGTCATCGATGGAACCGGCCCGCAGCCGGAGATCGAAGGCATTCCGGCCGAAGTCGCCATGGACGAGGAAGGTGCCGGCGGCCAGCCGCGCGAACGCCAGCCCCGCCGCCGCAGCACCGGCAGCCGTCCCCGTCGCCCGCGTCGCGGCGCTGAGGGCGAAGAAGCAGCCGCTGAAGGCGAGGGTGCCTCTGCCGAGGCGCCAGTGCTGGCTGATGTCGCATCGGAATGAGGATTTCGCTTCCCCCCTCAGGGAGAGCGTGACGTTCATGCCATCTGCTCGAATTAGCTTGAAAATCCCCGGCCTCGTGCCGGGGATTTTCATTTTATGGGCTCTTTAAACTCGCAGAACAGGCTACCATATTCTCCTCGAACTGCTTCGCCCAAATCTCAGACGGGCCAGGCGCGGCCTGCCTTTTCAGGGGGTCGATCTCAATCATCGGTCTGCGCCTCGTCAGGGCAGGGCGATCCATGGAGGTAGAATATGAATATCGAGAAATATTCGGAGCGGGTGCGCGGTTTCATCCAGTCCGCCCAGACCTATGCGCTGGCGCAAGGTCACCAGCAATTTACGCCCGAACATGTGCTGAAAGTCCTGCTCGACGACGATCAGGGCATGGCGGCGTCGCTGATCGAACGCGCCGGCGGCGATGCCAAGGCCGCCCGTCTTGCCAATGACGCGGCCCTTGCCAAGCTGCCGAAGATCTCCGGCGGCAACGGCAATATCTATCTGGCACAGCCGCTCGCCAAGGTGCTTTCGACCGCCGAAGAAGCGGCGAAGAAGGCCGGCGACAGCTTCGTTACCGTCGAGCGCCTGCTGCAGGCGCTGGCGATCGAATCCTCCGCCTCGACCTTTTCGACCCTGAAGAATGCCGGCGTGACGGCCCAGGGTCTCAATCAAGTCATCAACGACATTCGCAAGGGGCGGACGGCGGATTCCTCCAATGCCGAGCAGGGTTTCGACTCGCTGAAGAAGTTCGCACGCGATCTCACCGCCGAAGCCCGTGAGGGCAAGCTCGACCCGGTGATCGGTCGCGACGACGAAATCCGCCGCACCATCCAGGTGCTTTCACGCCGGACGAAGAACAATCCTGTGCTGATCGGCGAACCCGGCGTCGGCAAGACGGCGATCGTCGAGGGCCTGGCGCTACGCATCGTCAACGGTGACGTGCCGGAATCGCTCAAAGACAAGAAGCTGATGGCGCTCGACATGGGCGCGCTGATTGCCGGTGCGAAATACCGCGGCGAATTCGAGGAGCGGCTGAAGGCCGTGCTCAATGAAGTCCAGGCGGAAAACGGCGAGATCATCCTGTTCATCGACGAGATGCATACGCTGGTCGGCGCCGGCAAGGCGGATGGGGCGATGGATGCCTCCAACCTGCTGAAGCCCGCCCTTGCCCGTGGCGAGCTGCATTGCGTCGGCGCGACCACGCTCGATGAATATCGCAAACATGTCGAGAAGGACCCGGCCCTTGCCCGTCGCTTCCAGCCCGTCGTCGTCGACGAACCGACGGTCGAAGATACGATCTCTATCCTGCGCGGCCTGAAGGAAAAATACGAGCAGCATCACAAGGTGCGCATCGCCGATGCGGCGCTGGTCGCCGCGGCAACACTTTCCAACCGCTATATCACCGACCGTTTCCTGCCCGACAAGGCGATCGACCTGATGGACGAGGCGGCGGCGCGGTTGCGCATGCAGGTGGATTCCAAGCCGGAAGAGCTCGACGAACTCGACCGGCGCATCATGCAGCTGAAGATCGAGCGCGAGGCGCTGAAAAAGGAAACGGACGCCGCGTCCGCCGACCGGCTGAAGCGGCTTGAAACCGAAGTGACCGATCTCGAGGAACAGGCCGATGCGCTGACTGCCCGCTGGCAGGCGGAAAAGCAGAAACTCGGCCTTGCCGCCGATCTCAAGAAGCAGCTCGATGATGCCCGCAATGAACTGGCGATCGCCCAGCGCAAAGGCGAATTCCAGCGTGCCGGAGAGCTGACCTACGGCGTCATTCCGGACCTTGAAAAGCAGCTCGTCGATGCCGAGAAGCAGGATGGCGACCGCGGCGCGATGGTGCAGGAGGTCGTCACCCCCGACAACATCGCCCATGTCGTGTCCCGCTGGACCGGCATTCCGGTCGACAGGATGCTGGAGGGCGAACGCGACAAGCTGCTCCGGATGGAAGACGAGTTGGCGAAATCGGTGATCGGCCAGGGCGATGCGGTGCAGGCCGTGTCGCGCGCTGTCCGCCGCGCGCGTGCCGGTCTGCAGGATCCGAACCGGCCGATCGGCTCGTTCATCTTCCTCGGCCCGACCGGCGTCGGCAAGACGGAACTCACCAAGGCGCTCGCCCGCTTCCTCTTCGACGACGAGACGGCGATGGTGCGCATGGACATGTCGGAATATATGGAGAAGCACTCCGTTGCCCGGCTGATCGGTGCGCCTCCCGGCTATGTCGGTTATGATGAAGGCGGAGCGCTGACGGAAGCCGTGCGCCGCCGGCCCTATCAGGTCGTGCTGTTCGACGAGATCGAAAAGGCGCATCCCGACGTCTTCAATATCCTGCTGCAGGTGCTGGACGACGGGCGTCTGACGGACGGCCAGGGCCGGACGGTCGATTTCCGCAACACGATGATCATCATGACCTCGAATCTCGGCGCCGAATATCTGACGCAGCTGAGGGACGGCGACGACAGCGACACGGTTCGCGAGCAGGTGATGGAGGTGGTGCGCGGGCATTTCCGGCCGGAATTCCTGAACCGCATCGACGAGATCATCCTCTTCCATCGCCTGAAGCGCGAGGAGATGGGCGCGATCGTCGATATCCAGCTGAAGCGGCTGGTGGCTCTGCTGTCCGAGCGCAAGATCGTCATCGACCTCGACGAGGAAGCCCGCCACTGGCTGGCGAACAAGGGTTACGATCCGGTCTACGGCGCAAGGCCGCTGAAGCGGGTGATCCAGAAGTTCGTGCAGGATCCGCTGGCCGAGCAAATCCTGTCCGGCCAGGTGCCGGACGGATCGACGGTGACGGTGACGAGCGGTTCGGACCGGCTGCAGTTCACGACGAGGCAGACGGTGAGCGAAGCGGCGTAAGCCGGTTTATCGAACGGATGGGAAATGGCGGCTTCGGGCCGCCATTTTCGTTTGGTGGCTTTTTTCGTTTGGTGGCGGGGGCGACTCTTGAAGGGGAAGCAGCGTAGATGGACGCTACTTGCTCGCCACCTGGTCCGGCGTCTGGTTGTTCAGCAGCGTATCGATGCGCTTGCGCTCGTCTTCGAATTTCGCCAGCGCCTCGCCCTGCAGCGATTTGCCGCCCGGCAGGCGGATGCGCAGCGGATCGACCTTGGTGCCGTTGACGATCAGCTCGTAATGCAAGTGCGGGCCGGTGGATTCGCCCGTTGTGCCGACCCAGCCGATCACCTGACCCTGGCGGATCTTGGCACCGGGGACGACGCCCTTGGCAATGGCGCTCTGGTGATTGTAGGAGGATTCATAGCCGTTGGCATGGCGCACGATCGTCTGGTTGCCATAACCGCCGGAATCCCAGCCGGCTTTTTCGACCGTGCCGTTGCCGGCGGCGATGATCGCCGTGCCGCGGGGTGCAGCCCAGTCGACGCCGGTGTGCATGCGGGCAAAACCGAGGATCGGGTGGCGGCGCATGCCGAAGCCCGATTTGAAGATGCCGTTCGGCACCGGGTTGCGCAGCAGGAACTGGCGGATACTCTTGCCGTTCTCGTCGAAATAATCGACCGTGCCGTCCTCGGGGTCCTGGAAGCGGTAGAAGCGCGTCTGCGTATCGCCGAAACGGGCGTTGACGTAGAGCAGTTCGGAATCCTCGGTCGCCTGGCCGCCGCTGTCGGCGACGGAGAAGAAGGCCTCGAGACTGTCGGTCGGCCTCAGCTGTGCCTGGAAATCGACATTGCTGGCGAGCAGCTTGATGATCAGCGCCGTCATATCCTTGGTCATGCCGTAGGAAAGGGCGGCACGATAGATGCCGTCATAGACGCGCGGCAGGTTCTGGCCGGGGGGCGGTGCAAAGGAATTATCATCGAAGGCGGTGGCGATGGCATCCAGCATCGGCGGCTCGCTGCCGGGCACGTATCTGCCCTTGTCGTCGACGGCCACGGTGACGAGATGGCGCGTGCCGCGATAGACGCTGGCTCGGATGATCTTTGCCTGTTCGCCCTTCTGAATGATGCCGATGCGCAGCACATCACCCTTGTCGAGATCACCAGAACCCAGTTGCTGCGCGATATAGCCGGCAATGCCGTCGGCATATTGCTGCGGATAGCCTGAATCCGTCAGCGCCTTGGCGATGGGCGTATCGACGCGCACGGGCAGGATGTCGTCTGCGAATTCTTCGGTCTGCGGCGTGATCGATTCCGATGCGGAGACCGTCATGTTCTGTTCGAGGACGCGGGCGGACAGACCGGCGGTCAGATCGACGTCGGCGTCCTCGTTGGAGAAACGACGCGGATCGACGTAATAAAGGGCTGCGAGCTGTGTGTTGCCGTCGGTCAGCACCGAGCCGTTGGAGCGCACGTTCTCTTCAACCTCCTCGAGCGACAGGCCGGACGCCATCTGCATGCTGGTCTTGCCGGTCGGGAAGGGGATGGTCTTCAGGCTGACTTCGGATTCGACGTCGGAGCCGTAAAGCGCACCGGTGCGGCTTTGCGGCGCGGGCTGAGGCTCGTCGGCGGAAAAGATCGCCAGGGGATCGAAGTCGGGATAGTCCTCGGTCGCCACATGGTTGGCGGCCAGCGTCATCTTCACATGTGCGAAGGGCTGGCGGCGCACCACTTCCTTTTCGCCGTCGTGGACGACGGTTGAGACTTCCATGATGGCACGGTCGGATGGTTTTGCGGCGATGGCGGGCGCGATGAGCCGGCCACCGCGGACCACTGTCGTATCCTCATGCGCGTCCGCCGCAACACTTGCATAGGCCTCGGCGGGGATCGCCAATTGCTGGCGGCCGTCAAGGGCGGCAAAAAGGGCGACCCCCATCAGGACGGACGATGTGATGCCGGTGAGGAACGTGCCCGAGAGCCAGCGCAAGGAAACTTCGCGCCGGTCGGGCGCGCGTCTGCCGTCGGCCAGAAGCGGAGGCTCGTTGCCCAACGAGCGGATCATCATTTTCTCCGTCATCATGGCAGTCGGGTCCGCGTCCTTACATCAGGCGTCTGTGGGAGCATGTAGCCATCCTGGCTGGGGCGAAAGATGTGCATATTTTGGGCATGGAAGTCAAATCACTCAGGAAAAGGCAGTCTGCCTGCATTTGCCTGTGTGAATCATGTGTGTCTCTTAAGACCAGCAGATTGTGATGATGTCGGGGCGCGGGAGACAAAACAGCGTTCTTTCCACGAAAAGTCGAAAGACGTTCATCTTTCCTGTCCGTGTAAGGCCGGTCGGAATCCGGGAAACGAACGCATTTGCGTGCTGTCTGAAATTTTTCCTGTAAAAACAATGGCCTGAAAGAAAAATCAATTTTTTCGAAAAGCGCTGTTGACTGTTCTAATGGGTTAGTTCTATAAGCCCACTCACTGAACGAGGGCGGCGGCGCTGCTGGCGACGA
>NZ_PQIG01000106.1 GCF_012349115.1 Rhizobium ruizarguesonis | reverse complement strand
TGGAATCCGCTCTCGTCTCGCACAATCTGGTCTCGGAAGCCGCGGTCGTCGGTTACCCGCATCCGATCAAGGGCCATGGCATTTATTGCTATGTGACGTTGATGGCCGGCCACGAGGGCTCGGACGCGCTTCGCCAGGATCTGGTGAAACATGTTCGTACCGAAATCGGGCCGATCGCCGCGCCCGACAAGATCCAGTTCGCACCCGGCCTGCCGAAGACCCGCTCCGGCAAGATCATGCGCCGCATCCTGCGCAAGATCGCCGAGGACGATTTCGGGGCGCTCGGCGACACCTCGACGCTTGCCGATCCGGCAGTCGTCGACGATCTGATCGCCAACCGGCAGAATTGGACAGGTGGCGGCGCATAACAAAGGCGATTGAGCAATGTCTGTCGGCAGGCTTCATCGCCTTAAAGTTCCATAAATTAGGATTATCCCACACGATCGGGATTGCGGGTCGTCGGTTCAGATGCGTTTCAAGGCGCTCAGCGGAGGGTCGGAGGTTTGTCTCCTGATGGCGATATAGCCGTTCAGTGCGGAAGGGCTTTTTCCGGGTAGAGGCCAGGGTGGCCGGGAGAGGGTTCGCCCTTGGATTCACCGAGATAGAGACCGATCTGCGCGCGGAAGCGCTCCACGGCTCCCCGGTCTGAAAGGAAACGACCAAAGGCGGTCGGATCGCCGTTGCTATATTCCCAGATCCGCTTGTAGCCCGCCGGCGGGGCCACATCCGTGCGCACTGACCACATGTACCAGACGTTTTTCTGGGTGTCCTTGTCCAGCAGCCAGCTGAGATAAAGCTTGGCTGCCTCGGGATGCGGAGCGCCCTTCAGGATTGCGGCTTGCTGTGGCCATGCGACAAAAGGATCTTCCTTGGGCAGCACAAAACGGGAGACCGTGCCGTCGAATGGCACCAGACCGCCGTCGGTGGAGAAGGTCGCGGTTGCAGCGCCGCTTTCCACCATGTCTGCCGGAGCCTGCGTGCCACGCACATAAATCGGCTCCTGCTTCGCTAGCGCCTCGACATAATCCCAGCCGTATTTGTCGACGACCTGCTTGAACCAGAAGAGCACGGCGTCATCGTCGGTGGGATAGGTCAGAACCAGCTTGCCCTTGAATTCAGGGCGGAGGTAATCCTTGGCTTCGCGTGGCCAGGTTTTTTCATCCGGCATGAGCTTCGAATTGACCACATTCGAAAACGCATCAACAAACACGCCCGTATAGGCGCCATCCGGATCGCGGAATTTTGCATAGACCTTGTCCCAGCCGATGGGCTTGTAGGGCATCAAAATGCCTTCCGCCTTCCAGCGAGGGAAGTTCTGCAGGGTCTGGATCTGGATGACGTCGGCAACGTGCTTGCCGGTCGCGACCTGGTTGTCGATGCGGGCCTCGTGGAACTTGCTGTAGTCTACGACCACGTCCAGTGTGACGCCCGGAAAGCGTGTTTCAAAGGCCTTCTTTATGCCGTCCTGCTGGCCGGGCGTGTCGCCGCCCGCATAGACGATCACGCGGCCACCTTCCTTCAGGGCTGCCTTATAGAGGTCATCAAGACCTCGTGTCTCTGTCGCCTTGGAATTTGCCGCCTGTGAAACAGCAGCGCTGCCCGCCAGCGTTGCTGCTGTGGTGAATGCCAATACGGTTCTTCGGGTCAGTTTCATTACATGTCCTTGCTGATGTTCTTGCTGCCTTGCACGGTGTCTGGCCTGGAGAGGGGGCTGCGAAGGAGCGCCGTCATTTCCATGAATGCGGCGACCTTCGCGGGACGAAGCAGGCCGCCGGGATGCGCATCCCAGCGGCTTTCGGTAAAATCCAAGAAGAATTTCGTTACTTCTTGATGGCTTCGATATCGATGTCGAGCGCAAGGTCCGGACCGAGGCCGAAATCCGTAAGTTTCTTCAAGCCGAAATCCAGGCCGTTGAACTTGCCTGTGGCGGAGAAACCGGTCTTGACGGTCTTGGCATCCCAGGGAAGCGGAGACTCGGCATTCCATACGACATCCAGGGTGACCGGCTTGACGGCGCCGGCAAGCGACAGGTCGCCGGTGACCATGGCGGTCTTGTCACCGGTCTTTTCGATCTTCGTGCTGGTGAAGGTGACATCGGGAAATTCCTCGACATTGAGGAAATCGGGGCTCTTCAGGTCGGAATCACGCTGATCGAAGTTCGTGTCGATGCTGTTGGCATCGAGCTTCAGCGAGATCGAGCTTTTCGCAATGTCTTCCTTGTCGAAGGAGATCGTGCCCCCAACGGTCTTGAAGATCCCGTGGGCATTCGACCAGCCGGCATGATTGATCTTGAACGAGACCCAAGCGTGAGTCGGGTCAACATCATAAGTATCTGCTGCAAAAGCAGATCCCGCAAAAAGCGCGCCGGTCAGGGCCGCGACTAGAGCTGCGAATTTCATTGGTACTCTCCTTTGATTGGGCCGGCCCGTCCTGGGTCGAATGTTCATCCCTGAAAGAGGACGGCGGCGATGGTGATGGCGATGGTGGCCGGAACCGCGGTGGCAATGCCGGCAGCAATGGGTCGAAGGAACCGCGGAAGGCGATGGAAAGCGATGCCTCCGAGAAGAATGAAAGCGGCGACGACAAGGGGGAGAACCGCGAATATGATTGCGGCGGGCGCCGCCTTCGGCGCAAAGAGTGCTGTCATAATCAAATGCACCGAGATCACGGCGGCAAAGGCAAGCCCCTCGAAACCGCGCAGTGCGAGCGCATGGTCGTCGCCCCTGAAATAGCTGATATAGTTGACCAGCAGCCAGCCGCCGGTGAGCGCCGCAAGCGCACCATCGATTTGGGCCATGCCGACGAACGCGCCTAACGCGGCCGAAAGCGCAGCCGCGATGGAAACGCTAAGCAACGCAGTCGCCAACGCCGATGGCTCCCCGCGGCGAGCACCGGCCGGCTTTGCGATCGCTGGGCCGATCGCGGCGGTCGTGACCACAAACACGGCGAGAACGACGATGGATTTGGTGGAATTGGCAACGAGCACGTTCTTGCCCAGCAACCAGCCTGACAGGGCGAGCGCGACGCCAACCAGCATCGTGCTGACCGCCACCGGAAGCGGCCTGCGCACAAGTGCCGGGATCGCAAAGATGCCGGCGCCGAAGAGCAGAATTATCGGGAGCTTCTGCTTTGCGGAAACGGGAGGAAGCACCGGCATACCTTCGAGCATCAAGTGGATGACAACAGCAGCCAGCGGGATCAGCAGGGCGATGATGAACCCGCGCCTGGCTGGAAACACCATCGAGGCCAACGCAACGGCCATGCCGAGAAAAAACGGCACGCCGACAGTCGTCAACAGAAGCTGCTTCATCATGGTTGTATTTCCCCGAAGCCGGATCAAGATTATCGGTCGGCACGCTATAAGCGCCCATTTTATTTAACAAGTGTACTATCTGTGGCGAGGCAACACAAATTCGTGATCAAATCCGAAACACAAGGCGGCAAACTGTTCAAAAATAGTGAACGAGCAAACCCGTTCTCGCCGATGCTGGGGAGGCCCAATCGACTCCCCTCGCGACTGGAACTGGGGATGAGGTAAATGCTTGAACGGGGCTCTGTCAGATCACCTATTTGTCCTTGTCGATCAGCCTGTTGCCACGCTGCTGAAGGGCGGTGAAAACCAGAAGCAGGATGACCGACAGCGTAATCAAGAGTGTTGCCACGGCCATGACCGTCGGGTCGAGGTTCTCGCGCGTGCCGCTTAGCAGTTCGCGCGGCAGGGTGCGTTGGTCGGGGCCGGTGAGCAGGATTGCTACCACCACCTCGTCAAAGGATGTGGTGAAGGCAAAGATTGCGCCCGAAACGATACCGGGCATGATCAATGGCATGGTCACGCGCCGGAAGGTCGTCAGCCCGCCGGCGCCAAGGCTGGCGGATGCCCGCAACAACACTCGGTCAAGCTGGCTCAGCGAGGCGCTGACGGTGATCACCACGAAGGGCACGGCAAGGGCTGTATGGGCGAGCACCAGTCCAGTCAGGCTGTTGGCGAGGCCAAGCCGCGAGAAGAGGAAATAGATGCCGACGGCGGTGATCACCGTCGGAACGATCATCGGCGACATGAAGCTCGCGATGAGGAAGGACTTACCGCGAAAGCTGGAGATGGACAGCCCGAGCCCTGCCAACGTGCCGAGTGGCGTGGCGATGCAGACGGTCGCGGTCCCGACAATCAGGCTGTTTTTGATGGCGATCCACCAGCGCGGGTCGGCGAAGAACTTAGCGTACCATTTGAACGAGAAGCCCTCCAGCGGATAGGCGAGAATGCTCGACGTGTTGAAGGAAAGCGGGATGATCGCAATGATCGGTGCGATCAGGAAAAGCAAGACGATGAAGCCAAATGTCCTGCCCGCTAGTTTCCACCAATATGTGCTGTCGGTCATGACGGGCTCCTATCCCAATCCGATGCGCTGGACGCCGACCAGCCGGATATAGGCCGCGTAGAGCAGGAAAGTCGCAGCCAGCAGTACGGAGCCAAGCGCGGCAGCAAGGCCCCAGTTGACGGTCTGGGTGGTGTTGAACGCGATGTAGTAGGGCAGCAACTGATCGCCCGCACCGCCGAGAAGCAGGGGGGTGATGTAGTAGCCGAGTGAAAGAATGAAGACGAGAAGTCCACCAGCGGAAATGCCCGGCAGGATTTGAGGCAGGTAGACGGAGAAGAAGGTTCTGAGCGGGCCGGCGCCAAGCGAGTTCGCCGCCAGCGTCTGGTTTCTGGGAACGTTGCGCATCGCGCCGAGGATCGGCAGAACTGCATAGGGCAGGAGAATATGGGTCAGCGCGATCAGCACGCCCGTCCGATTGTAGATCAGTTCCAGCGGCTGTCCGATCAGGCCGATGTTGATGAGCAGCGTATTGATGAGCCCATTCTTCTGCAGGATCACCATCCAGGCGGCAGAGCGCACCAGAACGGAGGTCCACAGGGGCAGCAGCAGGACGATCATCAGCAGGCTGGATACGCCGGCACCGGTCGACATCAACAGAAAAGCGGCCGGCAGGGCAAGGACGATGCAGATGACCGTGACGGTGAAGGCAATGGTGAAGGTGCGGATCAAGACATCGACATAGAGGCCGCCTTCATCCCGCGCCGCGTGGAGGCGGCCGGCGGGGTCACGGCGCAGGTCGAAGGCAGAGAGCAGATAGAAATCACTCCATGGTCCTCGTGCCCGGGCGATTGCCTGCCAAATCTCGGGCCTGCCCCAAGCCGGGTCGATGACGGGCAGTTCCGCCGCCCAGTCGGTTCCGGTGCCGGCTGTTTCCGGCAGGCTGCGCACTGTCGCGGTGATAACGGTGCGCAGCGAGGGAGTATCGTAGTTGAGCCGTCTTGCTGCGACCCCTGCGGTGCGTGTCTTCTTGGCAGCCATCAAATCCAATGCAACCGCGTCGTAGACAGCCGGTGCCGGCAGGCCGGTTCCATCCCATCGCTTTATCGCCTCCGCCGTCAAAGGCATGACGCTGGACAGGTCCCTATCCTCTATCGACAGCCGTAACATTCCTGCCAGCGGCACGAAGAACACTGCCAGCAAAAACAGAACAAGCGGCAGGACGAGGAAGAGGCCCGCAGCCTTGATGGAAAACCCGGTAGTCGTCGTCTCGCTCATGGCATCGGCTGCTTCTGTTGCAAGGGAATGGCCGGAAGGCAGCTCCGGGACAAGGAGCCTCTTTGCCGTATGGAAAGCCCCCGGGCTCTGGACGTGCCAGGGGGCCTCGCGTTTACTTCGCTGCCCAGGCGGAGAAGCGCTCGGTCAACTGGTCGATATGGTTGACCCAGAAGCCGGCATCGAGCGTGATGGAGGCTGCCAGATTTTCCGGTGCCGTCGGTAGGTTTGCTGCGAGTTCTGCAGGCACCAGCTTCTGTGCCTCGGTAACACCGACACCGTAGTTCAGCTTGGCCGGCCAATTGGCCTGCACGGCGGGCTTGGCCATGAATTCGATCAGCTTGTAGGCGCTGTCGGCATTGGGCGAGCCTTTCATGATGACCCAGCTGTCGACGTTCAGCATCGCGCCTGGCCACATGATCTTGAAGTTGCGCTTGTCTGCAGCGTTGGCTGCGGGAATGCGGCCATTGTAGGAAGTGGTCATGGACACTTCGCCCGAGCCCAGCAGTTGCATCGGCTGATTTCCAGAGGTCCACCAGACGATATTAGGCTTCAGCGCGTCGAGTTTGGCGAAGGCGCGATCGACGCCCTCAGGCGTTGCCAGCGTTTCATAGACCTTGTTTGCAGCAACGCCATCGGCCATCAGCGCGAATTCGAGATTCATCTTCGGACCGCTGCGCAGCGCGCGCTTGCCCGGAAATTTCTTCACATCCCAGAAGTCGGCCCAACTTTTCGGACCATTGGCGAACTTTTCGCCGTCATAGGCAACCGCGATGCTGAAGATGTTGGCCGGAACACCGCACTCCGATGCCGTGCCCGGAAGGTATTTCTCCGCGCCACCGAACTTTGCGGGATCGAGGACCTCGAACAGGCCCTCCTCGCAGCCTATCGTCAGCTCTTCCGCCTCTACCTCGACAAGATCCCAGGTGTTGCTGTCGCCAGCCTGGGCCTTGGAGCGCAATACGCCGACGCCACCATCCCAGCTGTCTTCTGAAAGCGGCGCCTTGGTTTCCGTCTTGAACGGCGTGAAGAACACGTCACGCTGCGCGTCTTGAAAGATCCCACCCCAGGACACAATGGTAAGGTCACGCGCAGCGGCCATCCCAGGTAAGGCAAGTGCGGCCGCCAGTGCGGCCAGATGGACTATTTGTTTCATGTTGGCATTCCCCTTGTTTTTAGGTTCGTTTTCACACTTGAGATCGCACGGCACCGGTGACCGGTTGTCGCCATGCCTATTCCTTCGGCAGGACCCGGCAGGCGCCGGCCGAGAGTTCGATGTCGATCCGCTCTCCTTGCGCGATCGGCTTTTCGCCGCCAGCACTCGTCTTGAAGACCAGCCGGCCGATGCCGTCGGCCTCGACGAGGATGCGCCTCTGGTCACCGAGATAGACGATGTCGATGACAGCGGCGGAGACGTGCTGGCCGGCATCGGCTGACGCACGGCGAATGTTTTCCGGTCGGATGCTGAGGATGATTTCGTCGCCGGACCTGCACGAAGTCTGGCACCGAGCCCGCAACAGGCCTCCGCCTGCGAAACGGATCGCAACCTCATCGCCGTCCTTGGCTTCAATACGGCCCGGCAGCATGTTGTTCTCGCCGATGAAGGAGGCGACGAAAGGTGTCGCAGGCCGTTCATAGAGAGCTTCCGGGGTGTCTATCTGCTCGATCCGTCCCTTGTTGAATACGGCGACCCGGTCGGAGAGCGTCAGGGCCTCGGATTGATCGTGGGTGACGAACACCATGGTCGTGCCGAGGTCGCGGTGGAGCGCCTTCAGTTCCGCCTGCAAGTGCTCGCGCAGATTTTTGTCGAGCGCGCCGAGCGGTTCGTCGAGAACGATCAGGCGCGGCTTGAAGATGATGGCGCGAGCAAGCGCCACGCGCTGTTGCTGTCCGCCGGACAGCTGCACCGGCTTGCGGTCGCCCAACCCTTCCAGATGCACCATGGCCAGCGCAGCATCCACCCGGCTTCGAATGTCTGCGGCCTCCACCCGGCGCACGCTGAGCGGAAAAGCCAGATTGTCGCGCACCGACATATGCGGAAAGAGCGCGTAATTTTGAAAGACAACACCAATGTTGCGTTTGTGTGCCGGCAGCCTCTCGATGCGGCGTCCATCCATCTCGATTGTGCCTTCGCTCGGCGTTTCGAACCCGGCCAGCATCATCAGCGTCGTGGTCTTGCCCGATCCCGACGGGCCTAGAAACGTGATGAACTCGCCCGGCACAATATCGAGATCGATCCCGTCGATGGCCTGGTAGATTCCATAGTTCTTGGAGACACCGCTGAAGCGGACGATCGGGCTCGCCGTTGCAATGGCCATCAGCGCGACCTCCGGCTCGCGGCAATCCATGCGGACAGCCGGCCTTCCCGCTGAACTCTGGCTTCACGCATTTTCATAGGCGGTGCCCTCTTGGGGGTTAGTGGTCTGTTCGGTCTGCCATCCGGTGCCTGGCGTCAGATGATCATTCGGCGGCCTCGATCTCGGCGAAGACTTCACGGGCCAGGCGAAATGCCTCCACACCGGCCGGTATGCCGGCATAGATGGCGAGTTGGATAAGCGTGTCCTTGATTTCGTCCCGGCTGCAGCCGTTCGTCAGCGCACCTTTCAGGTGCAGCTTGAACTCCGTGCTCCGGTTGAGCGCGCCGAGCATGACCAGGTTCAGCAGGCTTTTGTCGCGCAGACTGAGCGCGGTGCGCCCCCAGCCGGCGCCCCAGCAATACTCCGTGACGAGATTCTGGAAGTCACGGTTGAAATCATCGGCCGCGTCTAGCGATTTCTCGACATAGGCCGCGCCCAGCACCGCCTTGCGAATATCGAGGCCACGTTCGAAGACGTCCTGTCCCATTACGCAGTTCCTTCATCGATAACGGGGTTCGACAGCGTGCCGATACCGGGGATTTCAACGGTGATCCGGTCTCCATGTTTCAGAAAGATCGGTGGCTTGCGCTTGAAGCCGACACCGGCCGGCGTCCCCGTCGGGATCACATCGCCCGCTTCCAGATCGATGAAGTCGGAAATGTGCTCGAGGATCGTCGGAATGTCGTAGATCATCGTTTCGGTGTTGGCGAATTGCATCACTTCGCCGTTCAGCGTCGTGCGGATGTCAAGCTTGTGCGGATCTGCAATCTCGTCGGCCGTGACGATCACCGGACCGAAAGGTCCGGAGGCGCGGAAGTTCTTGCCCGCCGTGTATTGGGTAACCCGGAACTGATAGTCGCGCACGGTCACGTCGTTGAAGATGGAGTAGCCGAAGACGTAGTCCATGGCCTCTTCCTTTTTCAGGCGGCGACCATTGGTATTTTTGCCGATGATGATGGCCAGCTCGCCTTCCCAATCGAGATGGGTGGAGACAGACGGCACGATGACCGGGCCGCCGTCAGCGACAAAGGTGTTGGCGAAGCGCGCGAAGATGATCGGAATCGGTGAGATTTCGAGGCCGGCTTCCTTGGCGTGCTCAGCGTAATTGCGCGCTACGCAGATGATCTTGGGCGGGCGGCCGATCGGCGGCAGCAACTTCACGTCCGAACGCAGCTTCGAGATCGCATCGTTCGCAATGTGGTCCGCTTCGAAACGAGCGATGACTGCACGCGCCGATTCAGAGAAAACATCCGGCTCCTCGAAGAACGTCTCGATGCGTGAAGGGATGATTTCGATCGTCTCGTCGTCTGCGGCGTAAAGTTCACTGGCGCCGGCAAGGTCGATCACACGATCGCCACAGAGGGCGCCAAAGCGTGGGGTGCCATTTTCATCGTAACTGACGAGTTTCATTTTTTTGTTCCGTTATTTGAACATTTATGTTCGTATTTAGATCATATTGTGCGATACTCGTCAATGATCCGCTTGCTACAAAAACGGTGTCGAAGTAGTAGTCTTCTGATCATTTCCGGCCAGAAACCGGTATGACCTACGCAGCGGAACGGGCGGCTCGACCTTCACAGGAGTTGAAATTGGCGGAAATCTCATCGACGGGAGACCAGATGCTGACCGTTCTCGAAACGGTGGCGGGGCAGGGGCCCGTCAGCGCGTCCGACGTGGCGCGAATGTGCGACATCAACCGCACGGTGGCCCATCGTCTGCTCGTGACGCTGGCGCAACGCGCTTATGTCCGCCGAAGCGACGAGGGCTATATCGTCGGGCCTGCCGTCTTCAGTCTTGCACGACAGACCGGCACGGATCTGCGCAGCGTCGCCAAACCCGTCATGCAGAGACTGGCGGCGGAAATAGGCGAGACTGTCGTTCTGCACGGGCTGGACAATTGGGAGGCCGTCGTCATCGACCAGGCCGTCGGCCAGCGGCATCTGGTGCGCGTCGAACACAGTCCCGGTTCGCGCCACCCGCTCTACAAAGGAGCCAGCGGCTGGTCTATCCTGGCGTTCCAGGGCGAAAAAGCGATCACTCGTATCCTGAAGAAAACCGACGACCCGGTTGCGGCCCTTGCACGGATCGAAACGACGAAGGCCGATGGCTGCTCCATTTCTCATGACGAGCTGCAGATGGGCGTTCACGGGATCGCCGCGCCCCTTCTCGAAAAGAACGGGCGCTGCGAAGCAAGCCTTGGCGTTCTTGTGCCAAGTACGCGTGCCCATTTGCTTTTGTCGGTGCAAAAGCCGCTCCTCGAGGCGGCCGCGGAGATCATGAAAGGCCTCAACTGACCGATTGAAGATGCGCATCATCGCGTTGAGGCCCTTCTGTTCAGTTGTCAGGTGTTGAGACCGGAGCGAATGCCCTTGCGTGCCTCGGCTGCATCACGTTCGCGCCGGTCGACATAGGCTTCGAAATCGAAGTTGAGGAGGTCGATTTCCTCGATCGGGTCGTATGCGCGCGATGCGCCTTCCCAGCCGATCTTGTCGATGCCCCAGTAGAATTCCAGCAGATTGCCGTCGGGGTCGCGGGCATAGAAGCGCGGCTGGTTGCCGGGTCCGCCTTTGCGGCTGTTGACGATCTCGACGCCCCCGTCCCGCATCTTCTTGAAGAGCCCTTTCAGGTCTTCCGGCGTATTCAGCTCAAACGCGATATGGTGCAGTCCGAAACCATAGCGCGGCGCATCCGGTGCATCGGCGGCGAGAATGTCGCGGCGCATCCGGAAGATCGACATTTCATGATGAGTGACGTCACAGCGCAGGAAGGCTCCCGCGGCGACGGCCACGCCATGGCCGATCTTCTCTTCCGGATATTCGAACTTTTCCGTCAGACGCATACCCAGATACGTCGAATAGAAATCGATCGTGCGATCGATATCCCTGACTGTGAGGCCAACATGACCGAGCCTGACAACGCGAACCTCCATTCGATGATCCTCCTTTACATTATCCGTTAATTGAACATATATGTTCTTTATACGAACATCATCGTTCGCGCAAGAGGCGCGAAACAGGCAATGTCATCGCTGACAAATGAATGAAAACGAGGGAAAATGACCGATACAATCAGCATCGCGGTAATCTGCGGAAGTCTTCGCCAAGGATCGTTCAATGCGGCGATCGCGCGGGAATTTTCGACGCTTGCGCCAACCGGGATCTCTTTCCACCCGCTGGACGGCATGGAAAGTATTCCTCACTACAATGCGGATATTCAGTCTCAGGGCTGCCCCGCCATCGTACTTGACTGGGCCGAGATCATCCGGTCTTCGGATGCCGTTGTGTTCGTCACACCGGAATACAATTACTCGATCCCCGGCGTTTTGAAGAATGCGCTCGATTGGCTGTCACGGCTGTCTCCGCCGCCGTTCTCGGGCAAGCCGGTCGCTATCCAGACGGCTTCGGTCGGCATGCTCGGCGGTGCGCGGGCGCAATACCATCTGAGACAGGTGCTGCTTTATCTCGATGCACTGGTGCTGAACAAGCCGGAGATCATGATCGCAGATGCAGCCAGCAAGATCTCGCCGCAGGGCGAGCTTACTGACGACACGACACGGCGGCTGATCGCAGAACAGCTCGCCGCGCTTCAGGGGCTTATCCGGAGAGTAGCGGCGTCTTAAGCATGTGCCGCAAAACTGCGCGGCGATCACGACATGGGGACAACCAAAGACTTAAAGCGCCGGCAGCGAATCTGATAGATTGCGACGCGCGTTAGTAAACCTTTGCCGTGTCAAAACTTCCGGCGGTGGTCGCTCCAGCACTCCGAAAATCGGAAAGCTGGCGTGAAGCACCGTTTGCCAGGAGGCCGACATCGTTGCCGATGGCGACGAAGGTGGCGCCAAGTTCCACATAGCGGTTGGCAAGCGACTGGTCAGCGGTCAGGATACCGGCGGCCTTGCCGTGCGACTGGATACGGATCAGCGCCGCTTCCACCGCCTGCTGCACCTCGGCATCGCCAGGCCTGCCGAGATGGCCCATGTCGGCGGCAAGATCGGCCGGTCCGATGAAAACACCATCGACGCCGTCGGTGGTGGCGATGTCATCGAGTGCGGCCAGCCCGGCGCGGCTTTCGATCTGCAGCAGCAGGCAGACCTCGTCATTGGCGGTCTGCAGGTAGTCGGGAATACGATTGAATGCCGAAGCTCGGGCAAGCGCTGCCCCGACGCCTCGCACGCCGTGCGGCGGATAGCGCACCGCGCGCACCATGGCTCTTGCCTGGTCGCCGCTCTCGATCATCGGCACCAGCACCGTCTGCGCGCCGATATCGAGGATCTGCTTCAAGATCCAGGCCTCGCCGATCGGTGCCCGCATGATCGGATGGCTCGGCGAACCCCGGAGCGCTTGCAACTGCGCCATCATCAGAGGGATATCGTTCGGCGCATGCTCGCCATCGATCAGCAACCAGTCATAGCCCGCGCCTGCGCAGACCTCGGCCGCATAGGGGTTGGCGAGCGCCAGCCAGAGGCCGATCTGCGGACGCTTCTCCATCAAGGCCGCCTTGAATGTGTTTTTTGGCGCCGGCATGGGCATCGCTCCTATGCGAAATAGCTGCTAACGGTGCCGTAGGGTCCGAAATCGGCAACGATCGTATCGCCGCGACGTGCTTCGACCGGGCGAATGAAGGAGCCGGCAAGGACGATCTGGCCCGCCTCGATGCCGTCGCCATAATCAGCCAGCCGATTTGCAAGCCAGGCAATGCCGCGCGCCGGCTGGTTGAGAACTCCGGCACCCAGACCGGTTTCCTCGACCTCGGAGTTGCGACTAACAATTGCGCCCATCCAGCGCATGTCGACAGTGTCGGGTCGCATCATGCGTCCGCCGAGCACGATGCCGGCATTGGCCGCATTGTCGGAAATCGTGTCGACGATGGTCCGGGCCTTCTTCGTTTCCGGATCGACACGCAGGATCCGCGTATCGAGAATTTCCAGCGCCGGCGTCACATAGTCGGTGGCATTGAGCACGTCGAAGACCGTGGCGTTTGGGCCCTTCAACGGCGCCTTCATGATGAAGGCGATTTCCGCCTCGATGCGTGGCTGGATAAAACGATCCTGCGGAACCGTCTCGCCGTCCTCGAATATCATGTCGTCGAACAGGACGCCGGAATCGGGAATGTCGATATTCAGCGCATACTGCATCGCCTTGGAGGTAAGGCCAATCTTCCAGCCGATCACCTTGCGACCGGAAGCGACCTTCTTCTTGACCCAGGCCGACTGCACAGCATAGGCGTCGCCCATCGTCATGCCGGGGTACTGCAGCGACAAAAGACCGGTCTGGACGCGTGTCCGCTCTGCGATGTCAAGCCTTTCGGCCGCTTGGCGGATCTCATCGGGTGTCAACATGGTCAAACCTCGTCTGTGATCGTGTTGCGCAAGATGCCGATACCATCGGCCTCGACCTCGACGACATCGCCCGGCTTCAGCCAGATCGGCGGATCGAAGCGGGCACCGGCACCGGTTGGCGTGCCGGTGACGATCACATCGCCGGGAACCAGCGTAGTGAAGGTCGAGATGTAGTTGATGATCTTGCGAAAGGAAAAGATCATCCGGCTGGTGCGGTCGCTCTGGCGGACGTCTCCGTTGACGCGGGTTTCGAGCCTGATGTCGGCGATCTGCGCCTCGTGCGTGAACGGGATCAGCCAGGGGCCGATCGAGCCGGTGCGGTCGAAGTTCTTGCCCTGGGTGACGTTGAACTTGGCGTGGCGGACCCAGTCGCGGATCGTGCCCTCATTGCACAGAGACAGCGCCGCGATGTGGGATAGTGCCTCAGCCTCGGGAATGCGCCGGCCGGTCTTGCCGATGATGATGACGATTTCACCTTCGTAGTCGAGCTGCGGGCTTTCCGGCGGTCGGATCAGCGGCTGATCGTGGCCGGTGAAGGAGCGCGGAAAGCGAGTGAACAGGGAGGGATTGGAAGGCGCTGCCTGCCCATCCTTATATTCCTCGTTGCGGTCGGGGAAGTTCACGCCGACGCAGATGATCTTCTCCGGGGCGGGAACAGGGATTTCGTAGCGGATGTCCGACACCGGGAAATCGGGCTCCAAGCCCGCCGCTTCCTCAGCGAGCTTCAGCAGCACGCCGTCGGCAATCACCTCGCGTAGCGTTGGCCACTTCGTGCCATGGCGGGCGGAAAGGTCAATGATTCCATCTCCGGCAAGAACGCCGTATCCACTGTGGCCGTTGCGGGTAAAGCTGACAAACTTCGGGTGGGACATGGTTTTTCTTCCTATTCAGTTCAGCCGATGCCGCCGAGGCAGACATATTTGATCTCGGTGAATTCCTCGATGCCATATTTCGAGCCCTCACGGCCGAGACCCGACAGTTTGACGCCGCCAAACGGCGCTTCGGCTGTCGAGATCAGGCCGGTATTGACGCCGACCATGCCGTATTCCAGCGCCTCGGCCACACGAAATACCCGGGCGAGATCCTTGGCGTAGAAGTAAGAGGCGAGGCCGAACTCGGTGTCGTTTGCCTGCTCGATGACGTCGGCTTCGTCCTTGAAACGGAACAGCGGCGCTAACGGCCCGAAGGTTTCCTCGCGCGCCACCGCCATGTCCTTGGTGACCTCGCCCAAGATGGTCGCCTCGAAGAAGGTGCCGCCCAGCGCATGCCGTTTGCCGCCTTGCACGACGCGCGCGCCCTTGCCCACCGCGTCTGTCGATATGCTCCTCGACCTTGGCTAGGGCGGCCTTGTCGATCAGCGGTCCGAGGATGACGCCTTCGTCAAAGCCGTTGCCGGTTTTCAGCTTGCCGACGGCCGCCGCCAGCTTCGCGGCGAAGGCATCATAGACGCTGTCCTGGACATAGATGCGGTTGGCGCAAACGCAGGTCTGGCCGTTGTTGCGGTATTTGGCAATCAGCGCGCCTTCGACCGCAGCATCGAGGTCGGCATCGTCAAAGACAATAAACGGCGCATTGCCGCCAAGCTCGAGGCCGAGTTTCTTAATGGTCGGGGCGCTCTGCTTGTAGAGCTCGGTGCCGATTTCGGTCGAACCGGTAAAGGTCAGCTTGCGCACCACCGGGTTCGAGGTCATCTCGGCGCCGATGGCCGCGGCCGAGCCGGTGATGACGCTGAAGAGGCCCTTCGGCAGGCCGGCGCGTTCTGCCAGGATCGCAATCGCGATCGCCGAGAACGGCGTCTGCGAGGCAGGCTTCAGCACCATGGCGCAGCCGGCGGCAAAGGCGGGACCGGCCTTGCGGGTGATCATCGCATTGGGGAAGTTCCACGGCGTGATTGCCGCGACGACGCCGATCGGCTGCTTCATCACCATGATGCGCTTGTCGGGCTGGTGGCCGGGGATCAGGTCGCCGTAGATGCGGCGGCCTTCCTCGGCAAACCATTCGATGAAGCTCGCACCATAGACGATTTCACCGGTCGCCTCCGCCAGCGGTTTGCCCTGTTCCAGGGTCAGAATACGGCCAAGATCGTCCTTGTTTTCGATCATCAGCTCGTACCATTTGCGCAGGATCGCGCAGCGTTCCTTGGCAGTGCGCCCAACCCAGCCCTTCTGGGCCACGCGGGCAGCCTCAATGGCCGTCCTGGTCTCGGCGGCGCCCAGCTTCGGCACCCGGCCGATGATCTCGCCAGTCGCCGGGTTGTTCACCTCTATCGCGTTGTTCGGATCGGCCTCGATCCAATTATCGCCGACAAGAGCGGCTTGGCGGAACAAGGAAGGATCTTGCAATTTCATGGCTGGCTCCTCACCAAGCATTAAAAAAACGGCGGACGCTTTCGCGCCCGCCCAGCTGGGGAAATTCAGGGCGCGACGATCGGCTGGGCCTTCAGCACGGAATCACGCACCTCGGTACCGGCAAAGGTGCTGCCTTCCTCGAACCAGGATTTCGGCGCCGGAGCCCCCCAAAGCGTCTGGCGCTGCGGATCCTTGAGATCCCATTTGATCGGCTCGAGATCGGGATCGACCGTCTGATAATCCGAGCAATAGATCTCGATGCGGTGGCCATCCGGATCGCGGATATAGAGGAAGAAGGCATTCGAAATACCGTGACGGCCGGGGCCGCGCTCGATATTGGGCAGCCAACCGGTGGTCGCCATCAGATCGAGCAGGTCGATGATGTTGAGCGGCGTCGGAACCCAGAACGCGGTGTGATGCAAACGCGGACCGCGACCGTTGGTAAACGCGATGTCATGGACGCCACCCTTGCGATGCGTCCATGCCGCCCAGAGCTTCCCGGTTTCCTCGTCGGCAGTGTATTCCGTCACGCGGAAGCCGATCTCATTGTAGAAGGCAACGCTTTCGTCGACATTCGGTGAGAAGCAGTTGAAGTGATCGATACGGAGCGGCTTTACGCCTCTGTAGAGGGCATATTTCTGGTGGATCGGCGGCAGGCGGTCCATTTTCGAATAGAATTCCAGCGGAATGCCATGCGGATCGCGGGTACGGAAGGTACGCGACTGGTAGGGCCGCTCGATCCATTCGACCGGCAGGCCGTTGCCCTTGAAGAAATGCTCGGCCTTATCGAGGTCCTCGTCGGAGAAGACTTTGAAGCCGAGATCGCGTGCTTCGGCGGCGGCTTCTTTTTTCAGGACGATGCAGTGATGCCCTCGTTCTTCGAGCGCACGCAGATAGATCGTGTCTGCCGTCTCGTCGGTCACCTGCAAGCCGAGCGTGTCGACGTAGAAGGCGCGCGATTTCGCAAGGTCGGTCACGGCAAGCTCGACATGGCTGAGGCGCACGATGTTGAAGGCCGGATAAAGATTGGGTGTGGGCAGGGGCATGGGGTTCTCCTCCAAATTCAATAGGGTGTCCGGTGCACTCAGCCGCCGAGTTTCTGGATCGCATGCGCCTTGGTGGCGAAAGCTACGTTCTTGGTCTCCATGTAGAAATCGAAGGACCAATCGCCGCCGTCACGGCCGATGCCGGAATTCTTGACGCCGCCGAAAGGGGTCGGCAGATGGCGGACGTTTTCCGAGTTCACCCAGATCATCCCGGCTTCCAGGGCATCGGTGAAGCGGAAGGCGCGGGTGACGTCCGAAGTCCAGAGGTAGCCGGTGAGGCCATATTGCACGTCGTTGGCAAGCGCCAGTGCATCGTCCTCGTCCTTAAAGGGGATCGCGGTCAGAACAGGTCCGAAGATTTCTTCCTGCGCAATGCGCATTTGGTTGTTGGCGCTGGTGAAGAGGGTGGGGGATACGTAGCATCCGCCACCCGGCCCTTCGAATTTCGTGCCGCCAGCGGCAACCGTCGCGCCGCCGGCTTTGCCGATCTCGATATAGTCCAGCACCTTCTTTTCGTGCACGGGGTGGATCAGCGGGCCGACCACAGTTTCTGGATCAAGGGGGTGGCCGACCTTGATGCGCTTGGCTTTCTCGGCGACCATCGCCGTGAAGCGGTCGTAGATGCTTTCCTCCACCAGCAAGCGGGAGGATGAGGTGCAGCGCTCGCCATTCAGCGAATAGATCATGAAGACGGCAGCATCGGCGGCGCGCTCAAGGTCGGCATCGGCAAAAACGATGACGGGGTTCTTGCCGCCGAGTTCGAAATGTACCCGCTTCAGCGTGTCGGCGCCCTGTTTCATGATCATCGAGCCGGTGCGGCTTTCGCCGACGAAGGCGATTGCTCTGATGGCAGGATGCTCGGTCAGCGCCTTGCCTGCGTCCTCGCCGAGCCCGTTGACGAGATTCCAGACCCCCTTCGGCAGACCAGCCTCTTCGGCGATTTCGACCAGCAGCCGCGCAGTCAGCGGCGAGAATTCCGCCGGCTTGTGTACGATCGTGCAGCCGGCAGCGAGCGCCGGTGCAATCTTCCATGTCGACAGCATGAAAGGCGTATTCCATGGCGTAATGACGCCGACCGGGCCGATCGGTGCGCGAGTAGTGATGTTGACTTGACCATCCGCACGCAGCGTTTTGCCGTCACGGGCTTCCACGGCGCGATCGGCGAAGAAGCGGAAGTTCTCTGCTCCGCGAAGGGCTGCCTTCGCCATAAATTTCAGCGATTGACCGGTGTCCATGCATTCGACGAACGCGATCTCTTCGGAACGCGCTACGATCGCATCGGCGATCTTATGGAGAAGTTTCTTGCGCACGTCGCCCGACATCGCGGCCCAGGCAGGAAAGGCGGCTTTTGCGGCTTGTGCCGCCCGGTCCACATCCGCCGCCTTGCCGTGTGCCACCTTTGCCAAAACCTTCAGGTCGACCGGAGAGATGATGTCGAACGTGGTGCCATCGGCTGCTGGCATTGCCTCGCCAGCGATATGGTTCAATACGCCGTCTTTGCGAAAGCGGGCCAAATAGGCTTCGGCCTTTGCGATGTTTTCTTCAAGTGTCGACATGCTTTTCTCCGATGTGTCCTGCTTGCGATCACTCGCTGCGGCGCTAACCGTTTGTCTTGCGCAGGCGCGGGTGGATGGCGTTTTTCTTCCAGCTCAGCGCCGGGTCGATTTCGCGGATTTCGAGGGTGAGGGCGAAGTGCGGCGTCTCGAACAGCTTGCGGAGGTGTTTCGTGACGGCGGTAAAGATCGCTTCGCCGGTGCGCCGCTTATCCTCCTGGCTACGACCTTCGCCGATGCGAAAGGACATATCGATGAAGGCATTTTCATCAAGCAGATCGGCAATCGCATAGGCTTCGCAACGGATGGCGCGCACCCGCACGGCACCGGTCTCGAACAGGCCCGTGCCGAGAATCTCGGCGTGGACGACACGGCACAGCGCGCCGAAGTCCACTTTTCCGTCGAGATTCGCCGAATAATCCATGGTGAAATGCGGCATCGTTCCTCCCCGCGCCACGACCTCAGTATATTTAACATGTTAAATATTTTGTCGGCTCTGTCAAGGGCATCGTGGCTGCCGGCCACGTTGCGCGGTTCAAGAAATTGATCCATAGAACCCTTATGACCAAACAATCCCCTGACGATAACGGCATAATGCAGGATGCCTTGCTGCCCCGCGATACACGCCGCTCGCTGCCGATTGCGTTGCTTCGGGCGCGTGAAGCGGTGATGGGGCACTTCCGGCCCATGCTGGCGCTGCATGATGTGACGGAACAGCAATGGCGCGTTATTCGCATTCTGGCGGAAGCCGGAACACTGGATGCATCGGAGATGTCGGAACGGGCCTTTATCCTTGCTCCGAGCCTGACGCGGATCATTCGGTCTCTCGAGGAGCGCGGCTTCATCACCAAGAGCAAGGATGCTGAAGACGGCCGCCGGATACTGTTGCAGATCACGGCCGCGGGACTGAAGATCATCAACGAGGTCAGTCCCGACAGCCGGACGATTTATACTGCGCTTGAGCAGCGGTTCGGCCGCGAGCGCATCGATACCTTGCTCGACATGCTCGACGAACTGGCGACGCTGAACAAATAGCACGGCCTCCGCTCCTATCTGCTGGTGCCGGTTTGGAGGGCGTCTGCCAACGCCAGAGCATCGGCTACATAGGGCTGAAGCCGCTCTGCCGCATCCGGCGCGCCAATTCGCTCACCGATCCAGCCGATATAAGTGATGCTGCGCAGAACCATGAAGAGCGGCAGGGTTTCAAGGGCGCTGTCCGGTAGCGACCGTACGCCGCGATATCCCTCGATCAACGCTGCCTTGATGAGTTCGTAGTGCGGCTCGCCGCGATTCTTGAACAAGGCTGTGGCGATGTCGAACATCCGCCAGCCGTAGCCACCATCGTCAAAGTCGATCAATTCGACATGATCGCCGTCTATGAGGACGTTTTCCCGAACGAGATCGGCATGGATGAGACCATAGTCGAGATGGCGGAGTGCATCGGTTTTCTCTCGCAGCAAGAGCCTGAGATCCGACAATCGCATCACCTGATCCGGCGATAATCCTGCACAATCCCAGAATCGACCCCAAAGCGGCTGCCCGCCAAGCAAACCATCGCCGTCCCATGCCGGGCGGCGGAAGTCGGCCGGTGGTCTCCAGGCATCGGTGGCTGTGTGCATCCGGGCTATCGCTTCACCCAGCGAGCGGAAAATAACGACGAGGCGCTCCCTGGAATGCGCAAGAAGAACACCCGATTGGCCGAGCGGGCTGCCGGTCATCCAACTGACGATGTCGGCGTATTGGTCACCGAACACAGGATTTGCCGCAAGCGCAACGATTTGGCGTCCGTCCAACGTGGAAACAGGTGCCGGAACGCGCAGGCCCGCCTCGCGTAAAGCTGCCATCCAGGAGAGTTCCGAAACCAATGCACTTTTATTGTGATAGCCGGGCCGGTGCAGCCGCAGGGCTGCAGGCTCGCCGCTCCTGAGCGTCACCCGGAATACCGCATTCTCCCGGTATTTCAGGAGCTGGGGTATCTGGACGCCGAGCTCCCAGCTGGCAAGGGCTTCGCGTGCGCGCGCACTCAGCGCCTCCATGAAAGAGGTGGTTTCATGTTCCGACATGGCCACCGTCACAATCCGGACAGAACGTCATCGAGCGTGGAAAGCATCAAATCGGCATTCTCCTTCGAAAATGGCATGGGTGGCCGGATCTTGGTCGCGCATTGATGCACCCCGATTTTGCCCATCAGAACGCCGCGCGCGCGCATGTCATTGATGACCTTTGTGGCGATGTCCGGCGCCGGGGTCTTTTTCTCACGGTCGAGAACCAGCTCCGCCCCGAAGAACAGGCCGCTGCCACGCACGTTGCCGATGACGTCATGTTTTTCGGACAGGTGTTTGAGGCCGTCTTGCGCGTAGGCGCCGACGGCACGGGCGTTTTCCATCAGCCCTTCATCTTCGATCACATCGAGAACCGCCAAGGCCGCAGCACAGGAAACCGGATTGCCGCCAAAGGTATTGAAATAGCGAAAGGCCTTGCGGAATGCGTTCAGCGTGTCGGCATTGGCGACGACGCCGCCGACCGGATGGCCGTTGGCCATCGGCTTGCCGAGCGTCACCACGTCGGGCACGAAGCCTGCGCGCTGGTGGCCCCACATATGGCCGCCAGTGCGCCCGAAACCCGGCTGCACCTCGTCGGATATGACAAGTCCTCCCGCCTTGCGCACGGCAGCGATTGCCTGGTCGAGAAAGCCCGGCGGCAGGTCGGGAAATCCCTCGTTGGCAAAGAATGGGCAGATGATGAGCGCCGAAAAGCCGTGCGGGCTGCTCTGTAGCGAGGCGATCGCATTTTCCACCTCAGCGGCGAAAGCCTCGGCAAAGGCTTCGCCGGGCATACCACCCAGCGGCCGATAGCTGTCGGGCGCCGGCACATGGCGGACATGACCGCCGAAACCGCCGACCGGGGGCATGCGGGTAGAGAGCTGCGACACGGCCGCTGTATTGCCGTGGTAGGTATGGTTGGTCGCGATAACCCCGGTCTTTCCCGTGACCGCCTGCGCCATGCGCAACGCGATGTCGTTGGCTTCGCTGCCGGTGCAGGTCATGATCGCAGTATTGAGGCTCTTGTCGAACGTCGACGTCAGCCGCTCGACATAGTCGAGGATGCCCTCGTGCAGGTAGCGCGTGTGGGTGTTCAGTGTCGACGCTTGCCGGGTGATCGCGTCGACGACGCGTGGGTGGCAATGGCCGACATGTGGCACATTGTTGTAGCAATCGAGATATTTCCGGCCGTCCGCGTCCCACAGCCAGACACCTTCCCCACGCACCAGCTGCACCGGATCGTCATAAAAGGTGGACATGTTTCGGCCGAGAAGCCGCTCTCGGCGGGCGAGGAGTGCTGCGTTTTCCGCCATGTCATTTGCCTCCCGCGGCGGCTGTCAGACCTGTCTCGAGTGCCGCGAGGATCCGATCTACATCGGCCGTGGTGATGACAAGCGGCGGCGAGATGATGACGTTGGAGCCAGAGGTACGCACCATCACGCCGGCGTCGTAGGCCGCATCTTGCAGGCGCTGGACCATATCCTTCGGCGCGCCGGTCTTTGTCGCGCGGTCCGTCACCAGTTCCAGCGCGCACATCAGCCCCTTGCCGCGAACGTCGCCGATCAGTTCATGCTTTTCCTTCAGCCAGTTCAAACCAGCCAGCAGTTCATTGCCGCGCGCGCCTGCATTGGCGGCCACGTTGAGGCGCTTGGTTTCCTTGAGCGTCGCCAGCGCCGCCGCTGCACCCACAGGGTGGCCGGAATAGGTGTAGCCATGACCGATCGTGCCGACGGTGTTCTTGTTGGCCTCGAAGGCTTCCGCGATCTTGTCGGCGATCATCACCGCACCGAAGGGATAATAGCCGTTGGTAATCGCCTTGGCGGTCGACATCAGGTCGGGCCTGGTGCCCCACAGGCGCGATCCCGTCCAGGCACCGGTGCGGCCAAAGGCTGTGATGACCTCGTCGGCGATCAGAAGAATGCCATTCTTGTCGCAGATGGCACGCATCAGCGGCATGAAGGTTTCGTGCGGCACCATGATGCCGCCGGCGCCCAGCACCGGCTCCATGATGAAGGCGGCGATCGTATCGGCGCCCTGGAAGGCGATCTCGTCTTCGAACTGACGACCGATGGCCGCCGCGATTTCCGCCGGATCGTCGGTGCCGAAAGGATTGCGGTAGCCATAGGGAGCCGCCAGGTGCGAAACGCCCGGGAGCAGCGGCTCGTAGTTGCGACGGTTGTTGGCATTGCCGTTGACGGACGCACCGCCGAAATGGGTCCCATGATAGCCTTTCTTCAGCGCCACGAATTTGGTGCGCTCCGGCTGGCCATTGACCTTGTGGTACTGGCGGGCAAGCCGCAGGCAGGTCTCCACGGAATCCGAGCCGCCCGAGGTGAAGAAGGATCGGCTGAGGCCGTCTTCCTTGAACCACTCAGCCAGTTCGTAAGACAGTTCGATCAGCGGCGGATTGGTGGTGCCGCGAAAGGCGGAATAATAAGGGAGTTCCTCGAGCTGGTCACGGATGGCCTGTTTGATCGGATCGCAGGAATAGCCGAGGTTGACGTTCCAGAGCCCCCCGACGCCATCGAGCACCGTCTTGCCGTCGATATCGGTGATTTCAACACCGGAAGCCGCCCTGATGATGCGCGGCGGATTGGCCAACATGTCGGCCGGGTGCGCCATCGGGTGCCAGACATGACGGGCGTTGTTTTCGGTCAGAAAATTGGTTTCGCGCATATCGCAGTCCTCTTCGTTCAAAGTCCAAGCATGGAAAGGGCGCGGGCATAGCCGTCAGCGGGCCGGGTAACGTCGAAATGGACGTTGGGAAGCTTGACGACGTCGGCGCCCTCAATGTTCTTCAACTGATCGTCGACGAAGACGCAGGCTTCGCGCGGAAGCCCGACCTCGGCGATCACCTGTTCATAGGCGCGCGCATCCGGTTTCAGGATCTTGGTGTAGGTGGCATCGACGATAACGTCGAAGAAATCGATCAGCGGGAAACGCTTGCGAAATTCGACACCGTAGAAAAGATCGAGTTCATTCGAAAGGATGGCGAGCCGCAGGCCGGCGGCCTTGGCGCGGGTGATGGCGTCTGCCGCTTCCGGACGCAGCACGAGATCGGCATCGGCGCCGCGCGCCCGCTGGACGAAGGTCTTCATGTCGGTCCAATCCTCACCGACCAGCCGGCCGACTTCCGCGGTCCGTGTCATCCAGTAGTCGCGTTCGGTGATCTCACGGTTCTGCATCGATACCCAGAGTGGATCGGTCGTTGTGTCGAACGGACCGCGCCAGGTGAGTGTGCCGGCGGCAAGGCCAAGCGCCCGCTCGGTGACGTCGTGCGTTTCGAACAGCGTGCGGGTGACGACGCCGCCGAAATCGAGGATGAGTGCGCGATCACCTGTCATGGCCTGCCTTCCGGGATGATGCCCTGTGCAACCCACGCATCGAATACGGCGAGGGCTTTTGTGGAGAATTGAGGGGAATTGATGTGACCATCGACCTCATGCAGGGCGACGGATGGGGGGAGGGCCAGGCGCATCGCATCGATAAAGGCTGAAAGGCCTACCGGATCATGCAACGGTTCACCCGGCTGGTCCCATTCCTGTATGCCTTCGAGCGGCAGGATCAGGGCGACCGGCGCCTGCGCGCCGCCAAGCTTTTCTCCGATCAGGGCAGCCGTTGCCCGGCGTCCTTCAGGCGAGGTGGTGACCGAGCCGATCAGCCGGTTGTGTGCGTGATAAGGTCGGTCGGCAAGTGCTGCCGGCAGCGGCTGCCATGCGGGCAGGTCCACCATATCGACCGCGCCGGGCGCGACGATCTGCGGTATGCCGGAGCGGCCCGCATTTTCCATGCGGTCAGGACCGGAGGTGACCACGGTGCCATTCTGGTGGTTGACGACTTCCTGCATGCAGAAGTCGAACACCGCGGCAAAGCCTTTCTGCGCGGCAATCGCCTCGAAGGCCCGTCCGCCCATGCCGGTCGAGTGGAATACTGCGACCTCATAGCCGCGCTTTTCGAGCTCCGGCTTCAGGTGTTTCATGTATTTGAGGCAGGTGGAACCGAGGGAGGTCATTCCGATCAACGGCCGGTCCGCCTTGGGCTTCCTGCTGGAGCGGGCAGCCCCGACGACGGCGCCGCAGGCCTGGGAAAGCACGGCGCGGCAGATATCATTCAATCCGTAAAGTCCGCCGGCCCAGAGTATCATCATCAGGTCCGGGGCGATGCGCTCCGGCGGCACGAGATGCGAATAGGCAATCGTCGAGACCACGAATTTGGGAACGCCGAGCGGCAGGGCGGCCGCCACGTCAAGCGCAAGGTCCGTACCCATGGAGCCGCCGAGAACAATGATGCCATCCGCCTTTCCGGTCGCATGCAACGTTCCGACGAGAGCCGCAGCGCCGGTCGACATCAGCGCCATTGCTGAATTTTCGTCGCCGCTGTTAATGATCGCTTCGATCGAGGTTCCCGCCGACTTGGCGATGTCGTGCCGGGAATAGTCAGGTGTGTAAGGCGGATCTGACAAGATACTGACGTCGACCATGACCGGTTCTGCGCCGGCATCGCGGATGATGCCTGCCATGAACTGAAGCTCGTCGGATTTGGTGTCGCCGGTTCCAATCAGAAGGATGCTGAGTGGACGTGATTGTTCTGGCGACGGCTCTGCTGGGCTCATTCAACCGGTCCTCTTTGTTTGCATTTTTGTTCCCGAAGGCCGCTCCGGCCCGTAGTATTTTTCTGAGATGCGTTTGGCTGTGTCGACGACGGCTGCGCCGAAGTTTGCCAGTGTGGCGGCGCGCGCGCGCGCCAGCGGCGCCGCGATGGTGATGGAGCCGATCGGTTGACCGGCCGGCGAAAGAATGGGAGCTCCGGTGCTGACGACGCCGACCTCGAGACCCTGGCTGCTGATCGAAAATCCGCGCGCGACCGTTTCGTCTATCATTTTGCGGACGGCGGCCGGATCGGTCACGGTGTGCTCGGTAAAAGCGTCCAGTGGCTGCGACAGGGCCGACTCGATGTATTTCTTATCTGAGAAAGCCAGATAGGCGAGGCCCGACGCCGTAGCGTGGAAAGGCAGGCGCGTGCCGATCTCGACGATGACCCGGTGCGCGCGCGGTGAGTCCTCGACGTGGATCGTTGAAAGTGTGCTGCCGCTGAATTCGGCGAGATGAACAGTTTCCTCAGACTTTTCAGCGAGCTCCCTTACGAAGGGGATGGCGACCCGCAGGAACGGATAACGCGCCTCGCGAATCCGCGCCAGGCGAACCGGCGCTGAACCGATCCGGTATCTGCGCGTGTCCGGATCCTGCTCAACGAAGCCATGCTTTTCCAATTCGACAAGCAGGCGGCGGGCCGTCGCCTTGTCGAGGTCGCAGAGACGGGCGATATCCGTCAATCCCGCTTCGTGGTTGAGTTGCGACAGGCTGTCCAGCAAGGACAGTGCTTTTCCGACGGTGCTCATGCGGTCTCCTCTTTTTGTCCGGTCGCCGTTCGATACCGGTTGGTGTTACGGGCACCTGTCTGGGTCATCATCGTCGATGTCCGGTCCTCCATGCCGGCCAAACTACTTAACATGCGAAATAACTTGACAGGTGTAGCCGTTATTTGCAAGTCTATATTTGAAGCAATGGTTCAATATATGAACCATATGCGCTGACCTGCGCGCGGCCAAGAGCAAAAGAAAAAACGCGGCAGATTAGTCCGGTTCGAAATGACGGCGATTTGGGAGGACGCGTTTTCCCGGAGCGCAATCGGATAGTTGCAACAAGGGGAACTTGAGCAAAATGGACAATCAATTCTCAACAGGCGCAGGTGAAAACCAGCTGCGCAAGAACAGTCTCGGCGTCGGCGCCGTGACATTTCTGGTGGTTTCGGCCGCAGCGCCGCTGACGGCGGTCGCTGGCGGCGTGCCTCTGTCGATGATGCTCGGCAATGGGCCGGGCATCCCGCTGACCTTTCTGCTGGTCACGGCGATCCTCGTACTGTTTGCGGTCGGCTACGTCGCCATGGCGCGCCACATCCGCAATGCCGGTGCCTTTTATGCCTATACCGCCCAGGGTCTCGGCGGCATGATGGGCGGTGCAGCCGCCCTCATTGCCATCCTTGCCTACAATGCCATGCAGATTGGCGTTTTCGGTCTCTTCGGTGCGGCAACCGCAGGGTTCTTCGCGGGCATCGGCCTTGAATTGCCATGGTGGGTCTGGACCTATATCGGCATCGCCGTCGTCGCGGTCTTCGGCTATCGGCGCGTTGATCTGTCGGCTAAGATATTGACGGTCCTCGTCATTCTTGAATATGTCGTCGTGCTGGTCATCGACGCCGCTATCTTGCTCAAGGGCGGTGACAGCGGCATCTCGGCCGTACCCTTCACGCCCGCCGCCTTCATGAGCGGAACGCCGGCAATCGGCATTCTCTTCTGCTTTGCAGCGTTCATCGGCTTCGAAGCAACCACGATATACAGCGAGGAAGCCCGCGAGCCGCACAAGACCGTGCCGCGCGCGACCTATATCTCTGTCCTTATTATCGGCCTCTTCTACATGCTGACCTCGTGGCTGATGGTCAACGGCGCCGGCGCCGATAAGCTCGTTCCCGAACTGCAGGGCCTCGCCGATCCTACGACCTTCCTCTTCGGCCTTGCCGAACGCTATGTCGGTCACTGGATCGTCCCGGTCATGAACGTACTCTTCATCACCAGCCTGTTTGCCGGCGTGCTCGCCTTCCACAATGGCGTCGCCCGCTACATGTATGTCGCCGGCCGCGAAGGTCTGCTGCCGAAGTCTGTTGGGGTCACCCACCCTGTCTTCCAGAGCCCGCATGTCGGTTCGGTGATCCAGACGATTGTTGCCGCTCTCGTCATCGCGCTCTTCGCCTTTACGGGGCAGGATCCCGTGCTTGCCCTCTTTTCGTGGCTCACTAATGTCGGCACGCTTGCCATCATTCTGCTGATGGCCTTCACCGCATTCGCCATCGTCGCCTTCTTCAGCCGCAATCCCGGCCTCGAGGGCAATGTTCTCGTGACCAAGATCTTGCCGGTGATCACCGGCATCATCCTGCTGGGTCTAGTCTACTATATCACGGTGAATTTCGGCGCGATCGCCGGCGCAAGCGGTGTGCTCGCCGTGCTTCTGCCGGGGCTGGTGGTGATTGCCGCCATTGTCGGCTTGATGGCAGCTGCCCGTCTGAAGTCGGAAGATGCTGCCGGTTTTGCCCGGCTCGGCGCCGGACAGGAAGCCTGACATATCTGGATCATGATGGCGGACGCCGGTCCGCCATCTCTTTCGTAAGGAGATTGAGATGCAGGACAAGATCGACCAACTCCGCTCGAGCGTCGTCTCGCCGCAATCGCTGTTCATTGGCGGCGAGTGGCGTACACCTTTAAGCGGCGCGACAATGGATGTCATCTCGCCGATCGACGGATCGAAATTGACAACTATCGGCGATGCCGGGGCGGCGGATGTCGATCTCGCCGTTAGGGCTGCGCGCACCGCTTTCGAGAAGGGCGCGTGGTCGAAGGCAGCGCCCGGCGAGCGCAAGAAAATCCTGTTCCGGATCGCCGAACTGATCGAGCGTGATGCGCTGGAATTGGCGGTTCTCGGCGTGCGCGACAACGGTACGGAAATCAGCATGGCACTGAAAGCCGAGCCCGGCAGCGCCGCCGCCACCTTCCGCTATTACGCCGAAGCCCTCGACAAGGTCTACGGCGAAATTGCACCCACCTCCGAAAGCGTTCTCGGCCTCATTCACCGCGAGCCCGTCGGCGTCGTCGCCGCTATCGTGCCGTGGAATTTCCCGATGATGATCGGCGCCTGGAAGATCGCGCCGGCGCTGGCAGCCGGCAACTCGGTGGTGCTGAAGCCCGCCGAAGGCGCATCGCTCAGCCTTCTGAAACTGGCGGCGCTGTGTGCTGAAGCCGGCTTGCCGGAGGGAGTGCTCAATGTTGTCACCGGCCGCGGCACGGTCGCCGGAGAGGCGATCGGCCTGCATGGCGATATCGATGTTCTCGTCTTCACCGGCTCCGGCGGCGTCGGCCGCCGGCTGCTCGAATATTCGGCGCGCTCCAACCTGAAGCGGGTCTATCTCGAACTGGGCGGCAAATCGCCCAACATCGTCTTCGCCGATGCGCCGGACCTCGAACTGGCCGCCAAGGTCTCGGCATTCGGCATCTTCAGAAACTCGGGACAGGTCTGCGTTGCCGGGTCGAGACTCCTGGTCGAGCGGTCGATCCACGAAGCCTTCGCAGAACGGATCTCAGCCATTGCCGAAAAGATAAAGGTTGGCGATCCGCTGTTGCTCTCGACCGAATCCGGCGCCATCTCCAGCGAGATCCAACTCGAGAAGGACCTCGGTTTCGCCGCCCAGGCGCTGTCCGAAGGTGCAAGACTGAGGACCGGCGGCGGCCGTATTCTTCAGGACACCGGCGGTTTCTACATGCAGCCGACCGTTTTCGACGTGACGCCGCAGATGACGCTGGCCAGAGAGGAGGTTTTCGGACCGATCCTCTCCATCATTCCCTTCGATGACGATGCAGAGGCAATCAGCATTGCCAATGCCACGCCTTATGGCCTCGCTTCAGCCGTGTGGACCAGCAACCTGTCTCGCGCCCATCGCATGGTGCGGGGGGTCAAGGCCGGCGTCGTCCACGTCAATACCTATGGCGGCGCCGACAACACCGTGCCGCTCGGCGGCATCCGCCAGTCGGGCAACGGCCACGACAAGTCGCTACACGCCATGGAAAAGTATCACAATCTGAAAACGGCATGGATCCAGCTCTAGCTTGGTCGAACACTTTGCCGAGAGCAGGGGTCGCAGTTGAAATGTCGGACGCATCTGAAGTTGAAGCTTCCGCGCGCAGCCCATTCGCTGTCAGCTGCAACGTGGCTGACAGCGAATACCTTCAACCTCCGAAGCTGCCAAGTTGCGTCGGGACATGAACATAATTCCGGTCAAAATACAGTAATGCGTTGCCGTCGGGACGGGATCGGATGCCGGCGATCCGCCCGATGAAAATGTGATGGCTGCCGACAAGTCTTGCCTCGGACAGCTCGCAATCAAATGAGACGATCGCATCCGCGAGAGCATCCGTACCTGAAGGCATTGCGACCCAATCCGCAGAGGCGTAGCGCGCCTCCATATCGGCGGTTGCTCCGGCGAATTTCCCGGCTAGCTCTCTGTGGTCGTGACTTAATACGTTCACGCAGAACCGGTGGTTTTCCAGAAACAGTGCAGTTTGGGCGGATCGGCTATTCATGCAGACGAGCAGCGTCGGCGGCTCATCCGTCACGCTGCACATGGCCGTGGCGGTGAACCCGCCGCGACCGGCGGGACCATTGGTGGTGATGACGTTGACCGGCGCGCAAACGCGCGCCATGGCGTTGCGGAACTCGGTTTTGGAAAAGGCCTCCTCCATGGTCGCCTCCTATTCAGCAGCGGACTTGAACTGGTCTGCATTGCCGATCGGCGGCAACCAGGTGTCACCGGTCCAGCCGTTTTCGTCGTAGTCGCTCATGCAGGTATCGACCAAGGCCTCCATTTCGCGCAACCGTCCGCCACGCTCGGCCCCCTTCAACACTTGAAGCCGGACTTCTTCCGGCGCTCCGGCATAGTTCAATTCGTAGAGCGCATGCCGTCCGCCGAACTCGGTTCCGGTTGCGTCCCACAACAGCTTCATGATCTTGATGCGTTCGATATGGCCCATGTCGTTGGAGCCGCGCACATACTGGCCGAGATAGCGGTCGATCTCCGGATTGCCGAAATCCTTGGCCGAGGACGGCAGGTAGATCAGTCCCGAGGCGACGACCTTGCGGACCGTCTCGATGACGCGGGGATAGGCTTCCGACATGAAAGTGCGATAGGCGAGAGCCGCCTCCAGATTGGGCAGCACTGCGCCGTTCGCCCAGTGGATCGGATTGTAGGCCATGGCGTTGGAGAAGCTCCAGAACATGTGGCGCAACGCGATGACTTCACCAAGTGCGGCCTGATTGCCGCGGAAGGCATCGCCGCCGGTCGCCCGCAATGCCTTGGCGAGCAGGCCCGCCAGGAAGTCGAGTTTGACGGCGAAACGCGTGCAGCCCTGGAAGCAGTAGCCGTGCATGAAGCCGGAAGCGGGATGGAAGGACAGGATCTTCGGCGCATCGCGCAGGACCAGCACGTCCTCCCAGGGGATGAAGACGTTGTCCAGAACCAGGATGGCATCGTTCTCATCGAAGCGGGAAGAGAGCGGGTAGTCGAACGGCGTGCCGACACGATTTGCCGTTTCCTCATAGGAGACGCGGCAGAACATCTTGATGCCGGGCGCATTCATCGGGACGATGAACATCACCGACAGCGACGGGTCTTCCGTGACCGTCGCCGAGCTCTGTGCCAGGAAATTGTAGTGCGTCAAAGCAGAGGACGTCGCCACAACCTTGGCGCCCGAGACGTAGATGCCGGCGTCGGTTTCCTTGGTGATATGAACGAATACGTCTTTTACGGCATCCGCCGGCTTGTGGCGGTCGATCGGCGGGTTGACGATCGCGTGGTTCATGAAGAGAGCCGCTTCCTGGGCACGCTTGTGCCAGGCGAGTGCATTGTCCTTGAAGGGACCGTACCAGTCGGCATTGGCGCCCAGCGTATTCATCAATGCTGCTTTGTAGTCGGCGGTTCGGCCCATCCATCCATAGGACATGCGGGCCCAGTCGGCGATCGCACCCTGTTGAGCGACGAGATCGGCGGAGGACTTTGCGACACGGAAATATTTGTGGGTGTAGCCCCCAGAGCCGGTGTCGGTCGGCGATGTCAACCGTTCCTTGGTCTTTTCCGCATGCAGCGCATCGTAAAGCCTGGCGAGCGAGCGGGCGGAATTGCGCATCGAGGGATGCGCGGTCACGTCCTTGACACGCTCACCATTGATGTAGACCTCCCGCCCGTCACGCAGGGATGCCAGATATTCCTCACCGGTGAAGGGCCGCTTGGTATCGGCCCGGAAATCTTCTGATCGCATGTCGTCCTCCCTTGATGTGAGACAAATGCTAGTCCTTGCGTTCGCCTTCCACCATGGACAGAATAGGGAAATCACTTGTACTTTTTACGGCGGCCAGCATGAACGACATCGTCCCAAGTTTCTTTGTCTACGGCGAACCGGATCGCCCTTTGGAGATCGGATTTCTTCATGTCGAAACGGTGATGGCGCGAGCAAATCTCCATTCCGGCCAGGTTCGGGCCCATAAACATGATCGGATGATGCAGGTCACGTTCTGGACCAGCGGCAGCGGATCCTATTTCATAGAAGATCAACGTTTGGACTTTTTGGCGCCTGCCGTCAGCTTCGTGCCGAGCGGCGTCATCCACGGCTTCAACGTCGATCCGCTTGTTTCAGACGCGGTCGTCGTGTCGATCGCAGACAGTCTGCTGCCGTCGATCGCCGGTCAGACGACGCTGCCGCTGGATCGCCCGGTGATGGTGACGGGGCAGGGCGCGGAAGCGTTCTGGGAGAGACTTCGGCGGACCATGCAACTAATTCTGGAGGAGTACTCCGAGGGGAGAGGCCAGGCCGATACGATCCTTTCACCATTGGTTGCCGCCATGCTGACCCAGATCCGACGCCTGGCGTCCGACGCGCCGACGCTGGCACAATCGCCACAACGCCTGCTTGCTGGTGACCTTCGACGGCTGATCGACCGGCATTTTCGCGAGAACTGGCCGGTTGCGCGCTACGTTTCGAGCCTCGGCACCACGCCGCATCTTCTTGCCAAGGCCGGGCACATGGCATTCGGCCAGGGCGTCAAGGACATGATCGCCGAGCGTCGCCTGCTCGAGGCCAAGCGGCTGTTGCTTTTCACCATCCGATCGCTCGAGGACATAGCCTACGAGGTGGGCTTGAAGGATGCCGCTTATTTTTCGCGCTTTTTCCGCGCGCGGACCGGTATGCCGCCCAGTGAATGGCGGCGGCAAAACATAGCTGGTGAGAAGAGTCGGGATGACGGACTCTAGTTAACATGTGAAATATATTGACAGGGCGATCGATCTTCGACACTCTTTCAGTTTACCGGTCTCAGGTGTTGCCGCCTTTTTGCGCTTGTGGGAGAGTCGCGCGAGACGGACATGTCGTTGACTGACACTGTTGGGAGGCAGAGTTGGAGCTCTTGAACAATCAGGCCCTGATGCAACACGCATGGGCAACCGTTCCCTATGATCAATGGACCAGTGATCTCCAATCGATCTGCGGCAACTTCAATCCGAAAGCAATGGAGAGCGGCAAGGCCGTAACGGGGGCAGCCCGGCGTATCGATGTCTGCGGTATGGAGTTCGCCCATGTTTCCAATGATCTCGATCGCGTCCATCGAGATTGGGATGACATTCGCCGCGACGCCAACGAACACCTTTTTCTCATCATGCAGCTCGAAGGGTCCTGTGGTCTCGAGCACGTCGGCCTCCAGGCAGTCCTGGATGTCGGTGATTGCATTCTCGTCGACTCGACCCGGCCCACGACATTCCATTTCGGTGGACAGTTCAGCAATCATCTGTCGCTGCATTTGCCACGCCAGATCATGTATGCCGAAAGCCCGATCGATTTCGACATCGCCCGCAAACTCGAGGCCTTTGACCCGATGGCAATGATGCTGCGTGCGCTGGTGGCGAAGATCATGTCCAATTCGGCATCGGATGCCGCGTCCGCCAATCTGCGGCACCTGATGTTCAATGCGACGCGACAGGCCTTCGTCTCAAACGGCGACGCCATGTCCGCTCTCAACGACAGCGCTTCGCGGCGGCTGGAAATGGTCGACATACTGATCGACCGACACCTGACCGAGAGCGATCTCAGCGCCAAGTGGCTGGCGACACGGATCGGGGTATCCATCCGCACGTTGCAGCAGGATTTTCAAGGTATCGGCATGACCTGCACCACGGTCATCCGTGACAAGCGGTTGCGCCTTGTGCGTGAAAAGATTGCGCAGATCAAAGATCAAAGAAGCCCAAGGACGATCGCGGAAGTCGCCTATTCGGCCGGCTTCAATGATATTTCCTATTTCAATCGCAGCTTCAAGGATCTGTTCGACTGCGCGCCGACCGATCTGCTCAGGCCGGTGACATCAACCGCACAATAGTGCGGTTTGAATACTTGATGAGCCGACGGCCTGTTGCGTTTCAAACCAAGTCGCGGCGCGCTCCTGCCCAAGACGGCTTTCTTCTGCCCCGTCATACTCCTTCCAAAGCTCAGGGAGGAGCCAATCGTGAAGCAGTACAGTCTGTTCATCGGCGGAGCACGCATCGAGACCGCAACCTATGCCGACGTTCGCAACCCATCGACCGGCGAAGTCGTCGGTCAGATGCCGCTGGCGACGGCGGCGGATCTCGACCTTGCCGTTGCCGCCGCCTCAGTCGCCTTTCGCACTTGGAGCCAGGCGTCGGAAGAAGAGCGCCAGGCCGCCTGTCGCGCCATTGCCGAAAAGATCGCAGCCAATGGCGAGGAACTTGCACGCCTTTTGACGCTGGAGCAGGGCAAGCCTCTCAATGGTCTCGGTTCCCGGTTTGAAATAGGTGGTGCACTTGCGTGGACACGCCATACGGCAGAGCTGAATCTGCCCATCGAAATTCTGCAGGACGACAATGAAGGACGTGTCGAATTGCATCGCAAGCCGATTGGCGTCGTCGGTTCGATCACACCCTGGAACTGGCCGGTGATGATCGCTTGCTGGCATATCGTGCCAGCGGTGCGAGCCGGCAATACGGTCATCATCAAGCCCTCGCCGCTGACACCACTTTCGACGATCCGTCTTGTCGAGATCATGAATGAAGTGCTGCCGCCCGGCGTCGTCAATGTCATCACCGGCGAAAACAGCATTGGTGCAGCACTTTCCGCCCATGACGGCATCGCCAAGATGACCTTCACAGGCTCGACCGAGACCGGCAAGAAGGTCATGGCTTCGGCTGTCGCGACGTTGAAGCGCCTGACGCTCGAGCTTGGCGGCAATGATGCCGGTATCGTTCTTCCCGATGCCGACCCTGCACAGATCGCCGAGGGCCTGTTCTGGGGAGCCTTCATCAACAACGGCCAGACCTGCGCAGCGCTGAAGCGCCTTTATGTGCACGACAGCATTTATGAAGACGTCTGCGCACGGCTTGCCGACTACGCCGGCAGGATCGTGATCGGCGACGGCCTTGACGAAACCAGCATTCTTGGCCCGGTCCAGAACGAAATGCAGTTCAACAAAGTTCGCGAACTTGTCGATGATGCGCGCGCCAATGGCGGCCGAATTCTCGCCGGCGGCACGCCGATCGATCGGCCGGGTTACTTCTATCCGATCACGCTTGTTGCCGACGTCGACCATGGTGTTCGTCTCGTCGACGAAGAGCAGTTCGGGCCGGCACTGCCGATCATTCGTTACACCGATATCGATGAGGTCATCGCCCGCGCCAACACCAATCCCGCCGGGCTTGGAGGCTCTGTCTGGTCGGCAGACGCCGAAAAAGCCAAGCGCTACGCAATGCAGCTCGAATGCGGCTCGGTCTGGATCAACAAGCACGGCACGATCCAGCCGAACGCGCCCTTCGGCGGCGTCAAACAATCGGGCATCGGTGTCGAGTTCGGCTCCGAAGGGCTGAAGGAATTCACCACGATCCAGACGGTGTTGAGCTGAGCCATGGCGAACTTCGACTATATCATCGTCGGTGGCGGATCGTCCGGCTGTGTGCTGGCAAACCGGCTCTCCGAGAACCCGGAAAACAAGGTCCTGCTGATCGAATCCGGTCGGCGTGACACCGATCGCTGGATCCATGTTCCAGCGACCTTCTTTAAGGTTCTCGGCAAGGGTGTCGACATTCACCCCTATGCCTCCGAGCCGGAGAAGGGCCTCAACGGCCGCCCTTGCATTACCCCGCAGGGAAACGTGCTCGGCGGTGGCAGTTCCGTCAATGCGATGATCTACATCCGTGGCCACAGGAACGACTACGATACGTGGTCGCAGATGGGGTGTCACGGCTGGTCCTACGACGATGTGCTGCCGGCTTTCCGATCGCTTGAGAATAACGAAAGCCTCAGTGGCGAATTTCATGGCCGCAGCGGCGGCCTGCACGTCTCGAACCCTCGTCACCGCCATCCGCTGAGCGAAGCCTTCATTCAGGCAGCCACGGAAGTCGGCATTCCTTATAATCCCGACTTCAACGGTGCAGACCAGGAAGGCGTCGGGTTCTATCAGAGTACGACTTACCGGGGGCGTCGTTGGAGTTCCGCGCAGGCGTTCCTGCGCGACGCGGAGATAAGGCCGAACGTCACGATCCTGACCGAACGCAAGGTCGCCCGCATCCTGTTCGAAGGTCGGCGGGCGACGGGTGTCGCGTTGCAGGATGGCACCATATTCACCGCTTCCAAGGAAATCGCCCTGACGGCGGGTGCGATCGCGACACCCAAGATCCTGCAGCTTTCGGGCATTGGCGAGGCCGAGCATCTGCGCTCTCACGGCATCAATGTGGTGGCCGACCTGCCGGGCGTCGGCGCAAACTATCAGGATCATCTCGAAGCGCCGGTTCAAGGCGAAACCCACGAGCCGATCTCCATCCTCGGGCATGACAGTGGGATTCGCGCCGCCGGACACATGGCGCGCTACCTGCTGTCGCATCGTGGCCTGCTTTCATCGAACGTCGTCGAATGCGGTGGTTTCGTCGATACGGCGGGCACCGGCCAGCCGGATGTCCAGTTCCATGTCCTGCCGGTTCTTGTGGGCTTCGTCGACCGCGATCCCGAACCCGGTCACGGTCTCAGCATCGGCCCCTGTTACCTTCGGCCGCGCTCGCGCGGCACCATTCGTCTCAGAAGCGCCGACCCGAATGACAGGGCGGAGTTCAACGCCAATCTCCTCTCAGACCCGGCCGACCTCGATACGTTGGTGCGCGGTGTCGAGACAGCGATCCGCATTCTGGATGCGCCAGCACTTGCGAAGCTTATCAAGCGACGCGTCCTGCCGAAACCGGGGGTCGAAAGTGATCCCGCGGCATTGCGAGACTACATCCGCCAGACCGCCAAGACCGTTTTCCATCCGGCGGGCACGGCGCGCATGGGGCGAGCTGACGATCCGATGGCGGTTGTCGGGGCCGATCTGAAAGTGCGCGGCGTCGAGGGTCTGAGGGTATGCGACGCGTCGGTGATGCCGACGCTGGTATCGGGCAACACCAATGCTCCGGTGATGATGATTGCGGCGCGCGCGGCCGCCTTCATGACAGGCAAGGCGATCGCCGGCTGAGGCAGAGATTCCACGATGGAAGACGTTCGCGGGGAGTGCGGACAATAACGGAAACTGGAGGAGGAAACGATGAGAATAGATATGAGGGGGCTGGTGGTCGGCCTCGGCCTGATGCTGCTTTCGGCATTCAGTGCTCATGCCGCTGCATCCTGCGGCGACAATACCGGCAAAGCCGCGACCGGCGAACCGATTGTCATCGGTGCGATCACCGGCAAAACCGGTCCGGACGATTTTTCGAATTCAACCAGGGCGGCCAAGGCCTATTTCGACTGCTTGAACGCCAATGGCGGGATCAAGGGGCGGCCGGTCAAATATCTGGTCGAAGACGATCAGTGGAATCCTGAGACGGCCGCTCAGCTAGCCGCCAAGCTCGTCAACGACGAGAAGGCAGTGCTGATGGTCGGCAATTCGAGCTTTGTCGAATGTGGCGCAAACGCGGATTTCTACAAGAAGTCCGGCATTGTCGTCGTCGCTGGCGTCGGCGTTCCTCGCGAGTGCTTCTTTGCCGAAAACTACGCCGCGACGAATGCCGGACCGCGCGTCTCCACGCTGGGCGCCATGGGCTACGCATTGGATCAGCTCAAGGCAAAGTCGGTGGTCTGTATCGGTCCGAACATCCCGAATGTCGGTACATGGTCCTGCGACGGCATTAAGTCTCTGGCCAAGGAAAAAGGCTTTACGGCCGAAACGATCCTGATGGATCCCGGTACGGCCGACTCGACCTCGATCATCCTGCAGGCGGCGGCTTCCAAGCCTGATGTCATTATCCTCGGCCTTCCCAAGGGCGTCACAATCCCGCTTCTGACCGCGGCCGAAGAACAGGGGCTCAACCAGACCATCAAGTTCCTCAGTGCCGCATCGGCTTATGACCTTTCGGTGCCCGGTACAATTGGCGCAGGCTGGGATGGTAATTTCTATGTCAACATGGAGTTCAACGATCTCGAGGCCGCGACGCCCGACAATCAGAACTGGCTTGCCGTCATGGACAAATATGGTCAGCCGTCCGATCCGCGCGACACGTTCGCCCAGGCCGGATATCTTGCCGCCCGGATTGCCGAGAAGGCACTGATGTCACTTGATCCCAAGGACATCACCCGCGAAAGCACCAGTGCCGCCATCCGGCAGGTCAAGGGCTTTGCCAGCGATATTTTCTGCGCGCCTTGGTATTTCGGCGATGGTCAGCCGCGCCACAATGCAAATTCAACGACGCGCATGGCAGTCAGCGAAGGCGGCAAGTGGAAGGTGATTTCCGATTGCGCGCCATCGCCCGATCCGGAGTTGGCCGACATCCGCGCCTTTGAAAAGAGCGCCGGAATAGCTCCATAAATTGAGGCATCACGCATCATCCCGTGGTCCGGGCCACGGGATACGCTGCCCGCCGTCTCTTCGGCCGCACATCGGAATCCGCTCATGACCTTTTTACCATTTCTGATATCGGGTCTCGGAATTGGGGCCGTCTATGCCCTCTCAGGCGTCGGCCTTGTCATCCTCTTTCGGGCAACCGGGGCCCTTAACTTCGCCTTCGGCGCGTTTGGTGCTATCGGCGCGCATTGCGCCTGGCAGCTTCTCGAATGGAAAATGCCGCTTTCCGTGGCCATCCTCGCGGCCGTCGTCGTGTCCACGGCGATCAGCTTTCTCTACGGGCGGATCTTTGCGCCTATGCTATCGCATCGCGATACGGTCGTGCGCGCCGTCGGGACCTTGGCGCCGGCCTTGGTGCTGATCGCCCTGATGGGAATTATCTGGGGTGAGCTGCCGCGTCGCCTGCAGTTTCCGACCGACCAGATGTTCATTTCCCTCTTCGGTGTTCGCCTGACCTATACGCGCATCATCGCCATCCTGCTTGCTGTGGTGATGGTTGGCTCGATCACACTGCTGCTCAATCGGACGCGCCTCGGCCTTGACATGCGAGCCTTGGCCAACGACCGCGACCTGAGCGCAATTCTCGGTGTTCGCATTCTCTACACAGAAACGGCGGCATGGGTCATTACCGGCATTTTTTCCGGTTTCGCCGGCCTGCTGCTTGCCGACCTCGTCCGCCTCCAGTGCACGTTCCTGACTTTGCTGGTGATCCCAGCGATCGCGGCGGCAATTCTCGGCCAACTGCGCTCGCTTTGGGAAACGGCTGTCGCTGGGCTTCTGATCGGCATTGCCGAAGCTGCGCTCACCCCGGTCGGCTGGATCTCACCCTATCGCGCCGCCGCACCTTTCATTATCGCGCTCGTCGCGGTGACGATCTTGGGGAGTACGGCCAAGGCCGTATTGAAGGACCGATGATGACTTCGCAACAGACGATACAGGCATTACCGGAGCGCGTTCCGGTGGCCCGCTTTCCCAAACAGCTTCTTCAAGTTCCCGCGACGATGGCTCTGTTTGCTGCCGTGGTCACGTGTCTTGCCAATTCCTACTGGCTGTCGGCCGCAACGTCGGCGGTGGCGCTGTCGCTCTCGGTGGCGGGGCTGGCGATCCTCTATGGGCAGCTCGGCCTGGTCTCGCTCTGCCAATTCGCGCTCGTTGGGGTTGGCGGGTGGGTAACGCTTCGTGTCGGCCACGCCTTTCACCCGCCGTTCGAATTCAGCCTTCTGGCCGGAGGCATCGTCGCTTCCGTGGTCGGCCTTGCCTTCGGCTTGCCGGCGCTGCGCTTGAGGGGGCTTTATCTTGCCCTGGTCACGCTGATGCTCGCGGGGGCGTTTCAGATCATCATCAGCGCCTGGGGCTTTCCCGACGGCGGCAGCGGTTTTCTCGGCCGCGCCGACGGTTCCGGCCGTGCCATGCTCCCCCGGCCTGAAATCGCCGAGGGAGCCGTCGGCTATTTCCTCTATGTTTGCCTTGCCGCGACGATCGCTCTGCTGATCGCCCAATGGCACAAACTGGGACGACCCGGCCGCGCCTGGGCTCTGATCCGCAAGGGCGAGACGGTCGCCATTGCAAGCGGCGTCAATGTGCTGACCTACAAGGCATGGGCATTCGCGCTCAGCGGCTTCCTCGCGGGCGTTTCTGGTGCACTGCTTGCCGGAAATGTCGGACAGCTCGATGGTCGTGCGTTTGGCGCCTTCGAAAGCCTGAACCTCTTCGCCCTGGCGATCGTCGGAGGCGTCTACAACTGGTACGGAGCGCTGATTGCCGGGCTGCTGCTGCGGGCGGTGCCGGCACTGCTGACCGATCTCGGGATCGATGGATATGTGACCATCGGTATTTTCGGCGTCGCTCTGTTCCAGGCATTGGCGACGGCACCATCCGGCATCGCCGGACAGATCGCCTCGCTGATCGCCCGGCTGCGATTCGGTTCGGCAAAGGAGAGGGCGCGATGATCGCCATCGACAACCTTGTCGTCCAGTTCGGCGGCGTCAAGCCGATCAATGAATTGACTGCGACGCTTGCTGCGCCAATCGCCGGTCTGATTGGCCCGAACGGTGCGGGTAAGACAACCCTGCTCAATGTTCTCTCAGGTTTCGTTAGGCCGGCTCGTGGCAGCGTCGCACTGAATGGCGAACAACTGCTCGACCTTGCACCGCTGCAGCGCGTGCGCGCCGGCCTCCGGCGGTCTTTCCAGACAGAGCAGGTCGTCGAGGATCTGACGGTGTCGGGCAATCTCGCCGCGATCGCAGATCATGTAGTGGCGCCGCTAAATCGCGCCGCGGCCATCGATGCCGCTCTTGCTTTTGTCGGCCTCCGACCGGTGACCGATAAGCTCGGCCAGTCGCTCAATCTGTTCCAGCGCCGTCTGGTCGAGCTCGGCAAATGCGTGATCGGCAATCCCAGGCTCATCCTGCTCGATGAACCTGCCGCCGGCCTGACGGAAGAGGAGGGCGGCATGTTTCGCGAACTCGTTTTGCGCATCCCCGCCGAAGTCGGAGCGCAAGTGTTGGTGATCGATCACGACGTCGAGCTCATTCGGGCGATGTGCAGCGAGACGATGGTGCTCGATTATGGAAAGCTGCTGGCGCTGGGGCCGACGGAAGCGGTGCTTGCCGACCCGAACGTGCGTCGCGCCTATCTGGGGGAATTCTGATGGCAGCGATCTCATCCGTGGTCGTTAAAAACCTCGCCGTCGAGCGCGGTGGCAAACGGGTCATCCACGATGTCTCCTTTGCCATCAAAAGCGGAGAAATCACCGCTTTGCTGGGTGCCAACGGCGCCGGTAAGTCGAGCACCGTTATGGCGCTTGCTGGCGTCCTGCCTATCGCTGGCGGCAGAATGCGGCTCGACGCGACGTCGCTCACCGGGCTTTCTCCCGATCGCATCCGCCGGGCCGGCCTGGCGCTGGTGCCGGAGGGCCATCGGGTGCTGGGCCAGCTGTCGGTGGAAGACAACATTCTCGTTGCTGCCTTCGATGGATCGCCTTCCGCCCGTCGGGAGGGACTCGAAAGAGCCTATGAAATATTTCCCGAACTTGCCCAGCGCAAACGCCAGCTGGCTTCCGATCTCTCGGGGGGCCAGAAGCAGATGGTCGCGATGGCGCAGGCGTTTATCGCCAAGCCAGGCTTCATGGTGGTCGATGAGCTTTCGCTTGGGCTGGCGCCGGCTGTGGTCAAGCGGCTGGCGGAAGCACTAAAGATAGCAGCCCAAAACGGCATCGGCGTGCTCCTGATCGAACAGTTCGCCAACCTTGCTCTCGATCTGGCCGATCACGCGATGGTCATGGAGCGCGGCCGGCTGGTCTATGACGGTGCTTCCACGACGTTGAGGGCCAATCCCGAAATCCTGCATGGCGCCTATCTCGCCAGCTGATCTCAAGGAGAGACGATGACCTTTGCCAACGATCTTTTTACCGGCCGAACGGTCGTTATCCCCGGCGGAACTTCGGGCATTGGGGCTGCGACGGCTGAGCGTTTTGCTGCGCTCGGTGCCCGGGTCGTCTGCTGCGGCCTTGGCGCCGCCGGCGGACCACGCAGCGAGCGGATCGAGAGCCGGGACATCAACGTCCTTCAGCCCGGCGCTCTCGACGATTTCTTCGCGAGCCTCAATCAGATTGATGTGCTCGTGAATTGCACCGGCGTCAGCCGCGATCGCGACGAATGGAAGAAAGAGAAGTTCGATGAGGTCATAGCAATCAACCTGACGTCCGTCATGGATTGTTGTCGCTTGGGCCGCAGCCGGATGACATCCGGTTCGTCCATCATCAACATTGCGTCCATGTATTCGACGTTCGGCGCCGCAGATCGGCCAGGTTATTCGGCCAGCAAGGGAGCGATCGTACAACTGACAAAGTCGTTGGCGCAGGAGTTTGCGGCGGAGAATATCCGCGTCAATGCCGTCGCGCCGGGCTGGATCGTAACGCCGCTGAGCCGGGCATTGTTTGCCGATGAAGTCGTTTCGGCGCCGATCAGAAACCGCATACCGGCGGGACGATGGGGCGAGGCGGCGGAAGTCGCCGACGCGATCGTCTTCCTGTCGTCCGAGGCAGCACGCTACATAGCCGGCGTCTGCCTGCCGGTCGACGGCGGCTACCTGACCTCATGAGGAAGACAGCATGGAACCGGTTTTCTCATCCGTTAAAGTTGCAGGGGGAAGGGATTTTCCGAGCGTTGCCCGCAGCTTGTTCGGCAATGTGCGGCTCGATTTTCAATCGGGTGACGAAGATCAAAGCCGGCTGTTGTCGGCAATGCTCGGCACCTGCCGCCTGACGCTGCTGGAAGCCGATACGCACACGGTTTTTGGCGAGCACGTGACCCTCGGCTCGGACTCTCCCGATGCCATCAAATTGGTTTTCCAGACACATGGCTTTTCGTCCCTCAACCAAAATGGCCGTAGCGTTCCAGTCGGCGCCGGCGCGAGCATCATGTATGATCCAAGCCGTCCCTATGTGCTGACCAACAGAACGGCTGTCCGCCTGCTTCTCCTGCAATTGCCCCGTCGCGCGCTTCCAGTTCAAGCGGTCAACCGGCTGATGGAGCCGTTTGTCGCCATGCCCGAACATGCGGGGATGCAGCGCATCCTGCTTTCGCTGATGGATTCGACAATCCGGGAGATCGGCAGGTTGGACGACACGGTGCGTGCCAGCCTCGGCCAGACGATGATCGAGCTCGTTCGCACCATGATCGGCGATCCGCAGCGGGAACGATCAAGCGCCCATTCCCTTGACCTGCTGCGACGGCGTGTGAAGGACTTTGTCTCGGACCACATCTCGCGGCCCGATCTCGATGTCGGCATGATCGCGCGCCGTATGGGTTGTTCCATTCGCTACGTCTATCGTGCATTTGAGGCCGAGGGCACGACGCCGGCCGACTATATCTGGAGCCTGCGGCTGGAAAGAGCCGCATCCCGACTACGGGACGCTGCATGCCGCCCGGGCGAAATATCGGAGATTGCCTTTGCGCTTGGGTTTTCTTCGAGCGCGCATTTCTCCCGGGCGTTTCGTGGCCGCTATGCGCTTTCGCCCTCCGATTGGAGAAAGGGCGGCCCGGCGTGAATCCGCGAGGCCGCCACGCGTTTATCGCATTGCGTCCGCTACACGCAGCGTGTCGGTGAATTGTTCGAAGCGCCGGATCTTGTCGTCTGCGACGCTCCAGACGTGAACGACACGCGCCTTGAAGGACTTGCCGGTCTGTCTGTAAGTCCCGGCATAATCACCGATTCCGATCACGTCGCTGCCTGCATCCAGCAGCCGTTCCAGGGCGAACGTGTAGCCGTCGAAGGCTTCTCCGAGTGCGAAAAAAACGTTTTTGAGAACCTCTTGCGGACCGACATAGGTGCCGGCACAGGGAAAGCCATCCATTTCCGTCCATCGGCAATCGGCGGCGATGTCGGCAAGCATGCCGTCCATATCCCGGCGCGCGTTGGCGTCGTAGTGTGCCTTCACGATTTCATAGGCTGTGCGCATCGTTCTGCCTCAAACTGGTTCCTGCCCGGGGAGATAGTAGGTCATCGACGCCTTGCGGATGAAGGCGCCCGCCGGGCTGTTCTGGATATGGCCATCACCAGTGATGCCAAGGAATTTGCCTGTTGAACGCATATCCTTGAAATTGTAGAAGAATGTCGAGGCGACAGCGATCTTGAATTCGCGGAAGGTGAAGATGTACTGATCATCGTCGAACTTGTAGGTGGTCGTCAGGTCGACGTCACCGTGCCCGCGTTGCACGCCGACAAGGCATTGCCATGCATAGCGTTGCGACGACAGATAGGTATGTTCGTAGACGTGGTTCGGGCTATAGGTGAAATGCGCCCTTAGCCCGATCAGATCCCGGCTTTCGGCGGGCACCGGTCCGCTGACCGCGCCGCCTTCGAGAATACCGGGTCGGAAAATCTGCGCCACCTGCGGCTCTCCGACGGATTGCTCCTTTTCGCGAACAATCGAATAGATCGAGAGAACGCGGCGGCTGGAAACGTTCAGGATCAAGGTCTCGGCTTCTTTGGGTCGACCCGCGAAAATGACTTCGACGAAGAAGGTGTCGGGCGCAACCTCGATGACTTCGACCTTGTCGGTTGCGCTGTCATCGCCGTCCGACCATTGCACATTGTCATCGTGGAAGGTGAGTTGAAGCTTGCGTCCGTCGTCAAAGGCGATCGCGTGGGATGAGCCGGAAAGGGCATTCGTCGCCGGCAGTCGGTTCGCGTCGATCCCGTATGCGAACTGATCGTAGGTTTTCCAGTCTTTCGGATTCTGGTTCATTATTGTCTCCTCCTCAGGTGAATGCGAGCGTGGGCAGATCGACAGTCCCGGCTCCGCCGTCGACGGTCAGGATGGCGCCGTTGACCATTGCGGCTTCCGCCGAGGCCAGGAAGCAGACTGCATTGGCGACATCTTCAGGCGTTGCGGGACGGCCAAGCGGCACGTCCTTCGTCACCAGGGCATAAGCGTCCTCGATGCTCTTCAGCTTGAATTTTTCCATGATGAATTCCATCTGCTCGTCGGCCATCGCCGTCGTCACCCAGCCGGGGCAAACGGTGTTGGTCCTCACGCCGAGGCGGCCGTAGTCCCGAGCCAGCGACTTTGCCAGGCCGATACAAGCATGTTTCATGGTGACGTAGCCTGCGGCATCCGGACCGGCAAAAAGCCCCGCTATCGAGGCAAGCACGACGATGTTGCCCTTACTCTCGATCAGATGCGGCAACGTTTCGCGCGCACTGACGAAGGCCGTGTTGAGGTTGAGCCTGATGGCCAGATCCCAGGTCTCGTCCGACATGCTGACCGTGGGGCCGACACCGTGACCCCCGGCATTGGCCACGAGAATATCCAGGCTGCCGAACTGCTCGGCGACGGCAAGAGCGGCAGCCTTCATGCTGGCGCCGTCGGCTGCATCGGCGACAACGACCGCGGCTCCGATCTCTTCGGCAACGGCGTGAAGTGGGTCCGGACGCCGCCCCACGAGCGCAACATTGCCACCCTCCAACCGAATGCGGCGCGCGACCGCCGCACCGATTCCCGTTCCCCCGCCCGTAATCAAGGCGGTCTTGTTCTTAAAGCGCATGATGTCTCCTCTCACCTTGAGGAATATCATGGCCCAAAGCGGCGGAGCCGTCGTGTCCACTTCTGCAGTAAGTTTTGACTGAGAGTGCACAGACCACGGTGAGCAGACGATGTCGATTGGCCTGCCTGCGCCGAGGCCACCATATGCGTTCCATATATAGGCGTTACGCCTCAGAGATATCCTCGAATCTCGACCAATTTTACAAGTCTCTGTGCGATCAGGCCCCCGCAACCAAACAAATAGCCGCCTTCAGGGCGCCTCAGACCGCTGACAAACCCGTCGATTTTTCGGCGGGTTTTGTTTTTGCGGATTGG
>NZ_PQIG01000105.1 GCF_012349115.1 Rhizobium ruizarguesonis | reverse complement strand
TGTCCCAATGAATCACAAACCCCTGGACGGTGCCAGGGGTTTGTCAGCAGTCTGAAGGCCGGCTCACGCCGGCCTTTTTTGTATCCGCCGTCTCAATTAAATAATCAGAGCATGATGTCGTCCGAAAACCGCACGCACGTTTCGGCATCAAGCTTTAAAGCGCGTCGCGATCTTTCAGATTCGCTCCTCGCGCTTTAGGTCTTTGTTTTTACGCATGTCGTTATCGCAAAACCGCGGCACACTTTTGCGCGACATGCTTTAGAGATGCGGGTTGCGCGGCCGGTATTTCTTGACGAGCTTCTGGTTGATCTCGGCAGCACCCGGCATGTTGGCGCTGAGATAAATTGGCGCATCGCCGGATTTCGAAAGCTCCGAGGCGACTTCGGCGAAGATCGCATTGATGACCGTCACCCCGACCGCCGTCGAGACTGGCCCAACCCGGAGCCCCGTGCCTTCGAGATCGACAACGGCGTCACCCGGTGGCAGCCCGTTGTCGAGCACCACATCGGCCACATCGGCAAGCCGCCGACGGCCATTGGCGATCGCTGAGGAATAGGCGATCGACGTGATGGCAATCACCTTTGCGCCGATTTCGCGCGCATAGTCGGCGGCCTCGATCGGCGCGGCGTTCACGCCCGAATTGGAAGCGATGATGATGACATCGCCCGGCTGCATGCCATAACGCTCCAGCATCGGCCGCACCAAGCCCTGCGTGCGCTCATAGACCGAACTGATGACCGCGCCCTCATGCAGCATGGCCGAGCCGACGAGCACCGGCACAGTGAAGGCGAGCCCGCCGGCACGATAGTGCACCTCTTCCGCCAGCATATGCGAATGGCCGGTGCCGAAGACATAGACACGCTTGTCGCCGCGGGCAGCATCGAGGATGACGGCTGCTGCCTGCGCCATCGGCTCGGCAAGCGTCTGCTTCAATTCTTCCAGCCGACCGATGAGGTTGGAGAAATAGGCATCGGTAATGTCGGTCATCCGGCTTATCCTTGATTTCAGGCCGCTTCGCCGCTGAGCCAGGTGGCGGTGACGGCAAGCGCATCGGTGAGATGCACGAGATCGGCACGCGTACCCGGAGAAAGATGGCCGCGATCGGCAAGCCTGAGGAACCGCGCGGGATAAAGGGTCGCCATGCGCAAGGCCTCGGCAAGCGTCAGGTCGAGATAGGTGACACCGTAACGGATCGTCGAGATCATATCGACATCGGAACCGGCCAGCGTACCGTCGGACAGCACCAGCTTCGAGCAGAAGCCGCCCCTTTCGCGCCGGACCATGCGCCCGTTCAGCGTGAACGAATCCTTCTCCGATCCGACGAGCGACATCGCATCGGTGACGAAAAACAGCTTGCCTTCGCCGCGTTTGGCGCGCAGCGCCGTGCGCAGGGCCTTGGGATCGACATGATGGCCGTCGGCGATGATGCCGCACCAAGTCGAAGGATGATCGATCGCCGCGCCGACGAGACCAGGCGCCCGGTGTCCCAACTGGCTCATGGCGTTGAAGAGATGCGTGACGCCCCGCGCGCCAGCATCGAAACGTTCTTCCGCCGCCTCACTCGAACAATCGGAATGGCCGATGCTGACGGTGACGCCGGCTTCGGCAAGCTCCCGCACCTGGGCAACCGTCACTTGCTCGGCGGCCATGGTGACGAGCAGCGTGCCGATCGCCTCGCGCGCCCGGATGAAGGCCTTGACATCGCGGTCCTCCACCGGTCGCATCAGCTCGGCCAGATGCGCGCCCTTGCGCGCAGGCGCCAGATGCGGGCCTTCGAGATGCAAGCCCGCAACGCCGCGGTGCATTTTCACTGCCTCCTTGGCCGCCTCGATGGCGGCAATGGAGGCCTCTGATGTATCGGTGATCAGCGTCGGCAGCAGCGACGTCGTGCCATAGGGTCGGTGCCCGCCGGCGATGATGTCCATCGAGGCAGCGGAAGGCTCGTCGTTCAGCATCCGCCCGGCGCCGCCATTGACCTGCGCATCGATGAAGCCGGCCGACAAAACACCGCCGGCAAGCGTCACCACCTCGCCGCCCGGCAGATCATTTCTTGCGACGATAGCTTCGACGCGGCCGCCGGCAACGATGAGGGCTTTGTCGTCATGGAAGCGCTCGCCGTCGAAGATGCGGGCGCCGAGGAAGATCTTGCGGGCCATCAGACCGTCTCCGTCACCTTGAGCAGGTTTGCCGGCTTGTCGGGATCGAAGCCCTTGCGGCGCGTCACCGACTCGATCAGCCGGTAATAGACAAGCAGCGACACCAGCGGATCGACGAGGCCGTTGCCCGTCGTCGGCACGCGCAGATGGACACCGGAAAGCGGCTGCGTCGAGAAGCCGACGGTGGTGGCGCCGAGTTTCTGCAAGCGTTCCAACGCCTGCACATTGTTGGCGAAGGCCGCATCGTCGGGCGCAAAGGCGACGATCGGGAAGCCCGGCTGCACCAGGCGCATCGGACCATGCATCAGTTCCGCCAGCGAGAAGGCCTCGGCATGCAGGCCGGAGGTCTCCTTGGCCTTCAACGCCGCTTCGAGCGCGATCGCGAAAGCCGGGCCGCGGCCGGCGGTATAGAGCGAGGTCGCGTTGAAGAGCACCTCCTCGGCTGCCGCCGTGTCGATCCCGGCGGTCGCCGACAGTGCCTCCGGCAGCTTGCCGAGCGCCGCCTGCAAATCGGACGCACCGCCGATCGCAGCCGTCACCCCGGAAAGGGCGGCGACCGAGGCGATGAAGGATTTTGTCGCCGCGACACTCTTTTCCGCGCCGGCATTGAGACCGAGAACGATGTCGGCCTGCTTCGCAAGCGGGCTGTCGGTGACGTTGACGACGGCGATCGTCGTTGCTCCGCCCTTCTTCGCCGCATCCTGCAGCGCGACGATGTCGGGGCTCGCACCGGACTGCGACACGGTGAAGTGGACGCCGCCCTTCAGATGCAGCGCCGCACCATAGACGGAAGCGATCGACGGACCGACCGATGCGACAGGAACGCCGCAGGTGATCTCGAAGAGATATTTGAAGAAGGTGGCGGCATGGTCCGAGGAGCCGCGCGCCGCCGTCGTCACCACGCTCGGGCGGGCGGACGAAAACAGCCGGGCAATCTCGGCAAAGACCGGTTTTTCCTTTTCGAGCAGCGTGGCCACCACCTCCGGCGACTGGCCGGCTTCTTGCAGCATCAGTGACTGGTTATCATTCATAGGTCATCTCCGATTCTCAATTCGGCAACGAAATCATAGGCATCGCCGCGATAATGCGAGCGCGTGTATTCGACGACGCGCTGGTCTTCCAGGCGCGAGACACGTTCGATCAGAAGCGCCGGCGCGCCTGATTTGACGTTCAGGATTGCGGCGGAGGACGGGTCGAGCGTGACCGCCGTCAGCCGCTGCAGCGCGCGCACGGGCCTGTGGCCGCTGGCCGTCAGCGCATCGTAGAGCGATCCCTCGCCGCCGGCATCGTGCCCCAGGAACTTGATCGGCACCACGGCGCGTTCGATCGCCAGCGGCAGGCCGTCGGCAAGGCGCAAGCGGTCGAGTCTCAGCACCGGCTCGTCGCCGCCGAGGCCGAGCAGGAAGGATTCCTCCGGCGACGGCGTATTGACCGCCCGCGACAATATCCGTGCGGTCGGCAGACGCCCGCGCGAGCGCATGTCGGCGGAGAAGGAGGAAAGCCGCCACAGCGACTGTTCCATGCGCTCCACCCTGCTCGACACGAAAGTACCGCTTCCGTGGCGCGATTCCAGTGCGCCGGATGCCATCAGATCGCGATAGGCGGTACGCACGGTGACCCGGCCGAGCTTCAGAGCCTCGGCAAGGTCGCGCTCGCCCGGCAGTGCGGCGCCGGGCTTCAGCAACCCTTCTTGAATGAGACCGGTCAACGTCTGCGCCAGCCGCTTGTAGAGCGGCCCGGTCAATGCCTCGTCACGCAGGCCGCGGCTGTTCAGTTCCGCTATCAGACTGGTTCTATCCATGGGCACACAATAGAACCTATATAGAACCAATCGGCAAGGCGGAATCGAGCGCAGAAAGAAAAAACCCTCGCCGGCGGACCGGCAAGGGTTTCATAGCGATCAAATTTGACAGTCGTGCGTCCGCAGGGCGCTCAGTTCTTGGTGAAGATATAATCCGTCTCCTGACGCAGCACTTCGCCGGGGCGCAGAACCGCATTCGGAAAACCTTGGTGATTGATGGCATCCGGCCAGATCTGCGTCTCCAGGCAGAAGCCGGCGAATGGGCCGTATTTGCGACCGCCGATGCCGGGCGCCCCGGCATCGAGCTTGAAGCCGGCATAGAACTGCATGCCTGGCTCCGTACTGCGCACTTCCAGCGACACACCGGAATACAGGCTGCGGGCAAGCGCGACGCTCCGCTTGGCGGTGCGCTCGCCGGATAGGCAGAAATTATGGTCGTAAAACGCTTGTTCACTGCCGACGAAACGCTTCATCGGCGCCATCTCGCGGAAATCGAATTCGGTGCCCTCGATGGAACGGATCTCGCCGGTCGGCACCTGCTTCTCATCGGTCGGCAGATAGTGATCGGCGGCAATCATGATGTCATGGCCAAGTGCATCTTCGCGACCGTCGAGATTGAAATAGGCGTGCTGGCAGACATTGGCGAGCGTCGGCTGGTCGCTGGTCGATTCGTAGGTGATCGACAGTTCACCATTGCCGTGCACCCAGAAAGTCGCCTGGATGGTGCAATTGCCCGGATAGCCGGCGCGGCCGTCGGGATCGACGATCTTCAGCACCACGCGGTCGACGTCATGCTCGACGATCGTCCAATTGCGTTTGGCGATATTGTCGCTGCCGCCATGCAGATGCGTGACGCCGTTTTCATTCGGCTCGAGCTGATAGTCCTTGCCATCAAGCATGAACCTGCCGCCACCGACGCGGTTGGCGCAGCGCCCGGGCGTCGCGCCAAAATAGGACGAATAGAGGGGGTAGCTGTCGAAATCGTCAAAGCCGAGCTGCAGCGGCGCATCATGTCCCTCGAGACGCAGATCCTGGATGACCGCGCCCCAGCTGATGATCTTGGCCGTCAGCCCGCCGCCCTTGATCACGACGCGATAGACGGTCTCGCCCGCCTGCGTCTGCCCGAAAACGTCCCGCTCCAACTTATCCGACATGATCGACCGTCCATTCTGTCCCTGCTGAAAATTCCTCAATTCGGAATCGATTTGAGGAATTTGCAGCGATTCAAAGATGCATTGCACGTCCGACGAAGACGCGCGGTGTGGTAGGCTTCAGGACAGGAACCTGCCCGCATTTGCTTCGATCCGCAACCGGCGGATCGGAAAGAAAATGCCGCAGCGGTGATGCGGCGGCACCGGCTCCAGGCGTGATCGGCAACGGTCAGAGATCGCTGCCGATCTCTTCCACATCAAAGGGCGTCGTCTGGTAGATTTCGTTGATCCAGTTGCCGAACAAGAGATGCGCATGGCTGCGCCAGCGGTTCTGCGGCGCAAGCGCCGGATCGTTATGCGGGAAGTAATTGTGCGGCATCTTGATCGGCACCCCGGCATTGACGTCGCGGAAATACTCGTCGGAAAGCGAGGTGGAATCATATTCGACATGGTTGAACATGTAGAGCCGCCGGCCCCTCTTCTCATGCACGAGGCAGACGCCCATTTCGCTCGACTCCATCAGGATCTCCAGGCTTTCGGATTTCTCGATGTCAGTGCGGCGCACTTCGGTCCAGCGCGACACCGGCACCTCGAAATTGTCGGAAAAGCCGTTGAGATAGATCGAGGAAGGCTTCAGGTTCCGGTGGCGGTAGACGCCGAAGGCCTTCTCTTTCAGCTCGTATTTCGGAACGCCGTGAAAATGATAGACCGCCGCCATCGCGCCCCAGCAGACGTTCATCGTCGAATGGACATTCGTTTCCGTCCAGTCGAGAATCTCCTGCATCTCCGGCCAATAGGTGACGTCCTCATAGGGCAAAAGCTCGATCGGCGCCCCAGTGATGATGAAGCCGTCGAACTTGCGGTGTTTTACCTCCTCCCAGGTCTGGTAGAAGGCAAGCAGATGATCCTCGGACGTGTTTTTCGCCTTATGGCCGCCGATGCGGATGAGCGACAGTTCCACCTGCAGCGGCGAGGCGCCGACGAGACGCGCCATCTGCAGTTCGGTCTTGATCTTGTTCGGCATGAGGTTGAGCAGCCCGATCTGCAACGGTCGGATATCCTGACGGATCGCCAACGTCTCGGTCATCACCCGCACACCTTCCTGAACCAGGGTTTCGAAGGCGGGCAGCGTATCGGGGATCTTGATGGGCATTGCGGTCACTCGATCAAAAACAAAAACCGGCGGCGAAAAAAATCGCTACCGGTCCGCACGCGGCCCTTTAGCGACTTTTTTAACGTGGCTGCAAGCCGGCCGGCCAAATCACCACGGAGCGCTTTAATTAGACCCAGTCGGGTCGCGAATCAACTGTCGACTGCAGTCAAGTGACCTCTGCTGCATCATCACAGTTTAATGAATGATAGAATCTGTTGATAGACCCGTAACGCCACCATGTTATTTATAGGGGCATGGGCGATTTGGAAAAGCGTAATGGCAGATAAGATCGAGGGGAGGCCGGGCATCCGGAGGCAGGATAGGGTAGGGTATGATTTCAGCCTGACATATCGCCTCGGCGTCATGTTCTCAGCATTCTGGAATTCGGAAGTACGTGGCAGGGTGCTGTTTCTGGCGACCGTGCTGATCCTCGTTATCCTGGCGACGTCCTACGGCCAGGTCATCTTGAACGAGTGGAATGCGCCCTTCTATGACTCGCTGGAGCGCCGCGACCTCGGCGAATTCTTCCACCAACTCGAAATCTTTGCGATGATCGCCGGCACACTGCTGCTGCTCAACGTGCTGCAGGCCTGGCTGAACCAGATGACGGCGCTCTATATGCGCGAAGGCCTGTCACGCGATCTCGTCGACCAGTGGCTGAAGCGCAAGCGGGCGCTGCGGCTCGCTTCCAGCGGCCTGATCGGCGTCAATCCGGACCAGCGTCTGCACGAGGATTCCCGCAACCTTGCCGAAAGCACTACAGGGCTGGTTCTCGGCCTGCTGCAGTCGACCATTCTTCTGGTGAGCTTCATCGGCGTTCTCTGGGAGCTTTCGAGCGGCTTCATCTTCCGCATCAGCGGCCATAGCTTCTCCATTCCGGGCTACATGGTCTGGGCGGCGATTTTCTATGCCGCTTCTGCCTCGGTGCTGAGCCAGGTCGTCGGTCGCAAGCTGGTCAAGCTCAATGCCGACCGCTTTTCGAAGGAGGCCGAGCTTCGCTTCACGCTGATGCATGCCAATGAGAACATGCCGGCGATCACCGTTGCCCGCGGCGAGGAGAACGAGCGCCGGCGCATCAACACCGATATCAGCTCGGTGCTGACAGTCGTCAAGCGGCTCGCCATGGCCAATACCAATCTCACCTGGGTTTCGGCCGGCTACGGCTGGCTGGTGCTCGTCATCCCGATCATCGTGGCCGCCCCCGCCTATTTCTCCGGCGGCCTCACCCTCGGCCAGTTGATGATGTCCGTCGGTGCCTTCAACCAGGTCAACACGGCGCTGCGCTGGTATGTCTCCAATTTCGGCCCGATCGCCGAATGGCGCGCCACGCTGATGCGCGTCACCGATTTCCGCCAGGCGCTGGTCGACATGGAAGAGGACGTCGACCTCAAGGACAGCATCGCCTATGAAAACGCCGCGCCCGACACGCTGACGCTGAAGGACGTGGTGATCGTCGCCAAGGTCGGCGAAGACATCGAGGAATGTGGCGGTTTCCGTCTGCGTGAAACCAATGTCGTGATCAAGGCCGGCGAAAAAATCATGATCAACGGCGATCACAGCGTCAATCGCAAGCTGCTCTTCCAGGCGATGGCCGGCCTCTGGCCGTGCGGCAGCGGCACGATAGGCCTGCCGCCAATCGACGACATGCTCTTTGTTCCCCAGCTCGCCTATGTCCCCGGCGGCTCACTGCGCGAGGCGCTGGCCTTTCCCGAACGTCCCGAAGCCTACGAGAAAGCCGCCGTCGAGGCGGCCCTCGACAAGGTTGGTCTCCATTCGCTGATCGCAAGGCTCGAAACCCGCGCCCGCTGGGACAAGCTGCTCGACAGCGACCAGCAGAAAGCGATCGGATTTGCCCGCCTCCTGCTCGTGCGCCCGCGCTGGATCATCTTCGACGAAGTGCTGGAAGGCATGGAGCCGGAATTGCAGGAAACAATGGCCAAACTGCTCACCTTGATGCCCGAAAGCGGCATGATCTATATCGGCCGCTCCGAGGCCTTTCTCGAGGCGCTGAAGCCGCGCGTGCTGCATCTCCAGGCGCTGCCGTCAGCATCCGAGGAGTCGCCTGTCGTCCAGACCGGCGCCAGCGCCAGTGCGGGCGCTGCCGCCGTGCCCGCACCGGCGCTTTAATGCATGCCGCCCAAAAAGTGTGGAGCGGTTTTGGGATGACGGCATGCATAAGACAAGGATTTGAGCCGCTGGTCACATCGGCGGCGTGATGCCGTTGAGGCCGACGGCGATCTGGCTGGCCGAGATGCTGCCGTCCGCCGCCTTCTCGCCGGTGATGACGACGCCGGCGCCGGGCTTCAGATCATCCTTGGTCGCAGGCGCCAACGTCACGATCGGCGTGCCATCGGCAATCGCGATGGTCTTTTCCTTGCCCTGATAGGTCAGCGTGATCGTGTGGCCGTCCACGGATTTGACGGCATTGCTGACGGTCGCATTGGTCATCTGGCTGTTCGGCTGTGCATCCCAGGGACGGTTGCCCTCACCGGTTCCCTTCATCGACGCCGGAAAGATCAGCACCTCGATCGCCCCGTCCGGGCCTGTGCCCTTCGGAAGTGAAGCGACGCCGACGAAATCGCCGGGCTTGATATCCTCGACCGAGGCTTTCTTGATGCCGCCGACCTTCCAGCCAGATTTCAGCGTGATCGTCGCATCGCTGCCCTCGCGCGTCTTGACGACGAGCGTATCGCCGCTGAGGCTTTCGATTGCGCCGCGAACACGAATGCGCTGGGCATCCTGCGCCTGTGCGGCTTGCGACAGGGCAAGCGTCACGAGGCTGCCGGCGACAAACGCCGTGAAAATTCCGGAATAGGGCTTGCGAGACATATGACTTTTCCTTGTCGCCATTGCGATCGGCAATATCCCCGGTTGCCGGACGGCACCATATGCCGCAGGACGACACACTGACGAATCAAGGAAAAGTGAGCCTTCAGCCTCGAGAAAATCTCAGCCTTCCAGCTCTTCCCGCAGCATTTCGAGCTCCAGCCACTCCTCTTCCATGTCAGTCAGGCTGGCGCGCAGTTTTTCCATCTCGCTGGCAAGCCGGTTGAAGGCTGCCGGATCGCGCGTGAAAAGATTGGGATCTGCCATCACCTGTTCGCGCTTGGCGATTTCGGCTTCGGCCTTCGCCATTTCCTTCGGCAGGTTTTCCAGTGCGAATTTCTGCTTGAAGGAGAGCTTGACCTTCGAGCTGCCTGACGCTGGTGCCTCCTGCGTCTTCGGCTTCTCCGCCGCCTTCTCGGCCCTCTTACGCTCCTCGAGTGCGCCCTTGCGTTGCACAAGCATGTCCGAGTAGCCGCCGGCATATTCGATCCAGCGGCCATCAGGCGCATCCGGCACGGCGGGTGCGATCGTCGAGGTCACGGTGCGGTCGAGAAAATCGCGGTCATGGCTGACGAGAATGACGGTGCCGGGAAAGCCGGCGACAATCTCCTGCAGGAGATCGAGCGTTTCGATATCGAGATCGTTGGTCGGCTCGTCGAGGATCAACAGATTCGTCGGGCGCGAAAGGATGCGCGCCAGCATCAGCCGGGCGCGTTCGCCGCCGGAGAGGTTTCTGATCGGCGTACGCGCCTGTTCCGGCTGGAACAGAAATTCCTTCATGTAGCCGGTGACGTGGCGCTGCTCGCCGTTGACGAGCAGGTTTTCGCCGCGCCCGTCCGTCAGATAATTGGCAAGCGTATCCTCGGGGTCGAGATCCTCGCGTTTCTGGTCGAGCGTCGCGATCTCCAGATTGGTGCCGAGCTTCACCGTGCCGCTATCGGGCGAAAGCTGCCCGGTCAGCATCTTCAGCAGCGTCGTCTTGCCCGCGCCGTTCGGTCCGACGAGACCAATGCAGTCGCCGCGATGCACACGGATCGAAAACGGCGTGACGATTGCCCGCTCGCCGAAGCTCTTGGTGATCTTGTCGGCCTCGATCACCAGCTTGCCGGATTCCTGCGCGTCCGAAACCGTTGCCTGCACTGTGCCCTGCGGCCCCTTGTGGCCGCGATAGTTCGAGCGCATCGTCTGCAGCTCGCCGAGACGGCGCATGTTGCGCTTGCGCCGCGCCGTGACGCCATAGCGCAGCCAGTGCTCCTCGCGCTCGATCGACTTGCCGAGCTTGTGCTGCTCCAGTTCCTCGGCCTCCAGCACCTGGTCGCGCCAGGCTTCGAAATGCCCAAAGCCTCTGTCGAGCCGGCGTGAAGTACCACGGTCGAGCCAGACGGTTGCCGTCGAGACCTTTTCGAGGAAACACCGGTCGTGCGAGATCAGCACCAAGGCGCTGCGCGTCTTTTGCAGCTCGCCTTCCAGCCATTCGATGGTCGGCAGGTCGAGATGATTGGTCGGCTCGTCGAGCAGGAGGATGTCCGGCTCGGGTGCCATAACCCGGGCAAGGGCTGCGCGCCGCGATTCGCCACCGGACAGCATTTTGGGGTCTTCATCCCCGGTCAGCCCGAGATGCGACAGCAGATAGGTGACACGATAGGGGTCATCACCTGGCCCGAGGCCGGCCTCGGCATAGGCCTGCACCGTCTTGAAGCCGGCAAAATCCGGCGCCTGTTCGAGATAACGGACCGTCGAGGACGGATGGCGGAAGACCTCGCCGGACTGCGCCTCGACCAGGCCGGCGGCAATCTTCAGCAGCGTCGATTTTCCCGAGCCGTTGCGCCCGACGAGACAGATTTTGTCACCGGGCTCGATCTGCAAGCCAGCATCCGCCAGAAGCGGTGCACCGCCAAAGCTCAGGAAGATATCGTCGAGTTTCAGAATGGGAGGGGCCAAAAATCAGACTCCGGAAAGATCATAGGGCCGGGCGAGCACGATCGCCCGGCCGCTGCGGAGCGAAAAGCGAACCTTGCCTTCCGCAACATTGGAAATGGTGCGCGACGAGCCGAAAGGCAGATGGAAATCTGCCAGCGGATAACGCGCATTCTCGATGGAAAGCCCTCTCAGCTCGCTGAATCCGGGCACGGAAAACAGGCTGCCTTTGGGAAGGTCCAGTTCGATCGTACCGGCAATCAGCGGCACGGCCTCTTCCTTGCCCGAGGTCAGCAGCAGGTCGAAACCCTCTTCCGCCAGGCTGACGGCCGACAGCAGGTGTTGAAGCGCGTGGTCGGAGCGTTCACCGCCGAGCGCACCGGCGAGGATCAGCCGCCGCGCGCCGCGCGCGATTGCTTCCGCCACTGCGATTTCGCCGTCCGTCGCCGCCTTCGCGGCCGGATAAGGCTGTTTCGGCACATCGGGAAATGCACCCGCGAGATCATCAGGTGTCGAATCGAAATCACCGACCCAGAGCTCCGGCGTAATACCGAGTGCTGCCGCATGCCGCATGCCACCATCGGCCGCAATGAAGCGGCTGTCTTCGATGGCATCGCGCAGGCGCTCCGTCAGGCTGAGTTCGCCGCCAAGGAGAATGGTGAAGGTGGATTGGCTCATGGGCATTGCCCTTAGCGCAAACGAGGGGTCGAGGGGAAGGGCCGGTGAACGACGGCGCCTGCCTCAGCCCGGCGTATCCTTGTCGCGCGACAGGAAAACCGCCTCGTAGCCGCCGATGAAGCGCTCGAAAAGCGCTGCGAAGCGCTCGACATCCTCCTGTGGCCAGTCGGAAACAATCTCGGAAATGATCGCAAGCTTCTGCGCGACGATCTCGGCAAGCAGGTCCTGGCCGACCTCGGTCATGACGACGACGATCCGCCGCGCATCGGCCTGCGAGGCCTCGCGGCGCAATACGTTGCGCCCGACCATGTCGGCCACCACCCGGCTTGCCCGTGACGGATCGATGCGCAGCATCTCCGCGATCATGCCGACCGTGACCTCGCCGGCAGGCTGCGCCCTGCGCACTGCATCGAGTACGTCGAGATGCGAAAGCTCGAGGCCCGGTGCAGCACTCTGGATCGCCAGCCGGCCGATCAGTCGCCGCCCGGTCATGAGCCGCATGCGCGCCATACTGCGGCCGATACGCGGCACGTTTTCACGATCCGGCTCGGCCGGCTCCACAGAAGGGGTCTTGGTCAGAACGTCGCTCATCACAGGACCATAACAGAGCCGATTCAAAAATTGAATATGCCGATGTCATTAATATGCCATTGACAACTATATGCTGTTAGCACATAAAAACACATCAACCCGGAACGATGCCTCCCATGGACATGCAACTCGCGCCTGCGCCGCTCGTGACGGATCCTCGTCGCCGGCTTATCCTCTTCTTCTTCCTGATGACCGCCATGTTCATGGCGACGCTTGATAATCAGATCGTCTCCACGGCGCTGCCGACGATCGTCGGCGAATTCGGCCATCTCGAGCGCTTCGGCTGGATCGGCTCGGCCTATCTCCTGTCGCTGAGCGCCGTCATGCCGGTCTACGGCAAGCTCGGCGACCTGTTCGGCCGCAAATACGTGATGATGACGGCAATCATGATCTTCACCGTCGGATCGACAGTCTGCGGCCTGGCGGTCTCGATGGACACGCTGATCGCCGCCCGCGTGCTGCAGGGCCTTGGCGGCGGCGGCATCATGGTGTCGATCTTCGCCGTCAACGCCGACCTGTTCGAGCCGCGCGAGCGGGCGCGCTACCAAAGCTATTCCAGCCTGGTGTTGATGGCATCGGGCGCGATCGGCCCGGTGCTCGGCGGTACGATGAGCGATCTCTTCGGCTGGCGCTCGATCTTCCTCGTCAACGTGCCGATCGGCTTCATCGTGCTCACCGGCCTTGCCTTCATGCTGCCGTACCGCAAACCACATCGCCGCCCCAAGATCGATTATGCCGGAGCGCTTCTGCTTGCCATGACGACGACAAGCATCGTGCTTGCCACCGACAGCAGCGAACTGTTCGGTGCATTGATTTCGCCTGAGAGTATCGGCATCGTCGTCTTCGGCGTCGTCTGCGCCGTCACCTGGGTGTTCGTCGAGCGCCGCGCGCCCGAACCGATCGTTCCCCTGCAGCTGTTTCGCAATTCGACCTTCAGTCTGCTCCTGGTGATCTCGATCATGGGCGGCGCCATCGCCATCGGCATGGTCAATTATCTCGCCCTCTTTCTGCAGACCACGACCGGCCTTTCGCCGTCTGCCGCCGGCCTGCTCTTCATCCTTCTGACCGGCGGCCTCGTCTGCGGGTCGCTTTCCGCAGGCCGTATCATCTCGAAGACGGGGCGTTACAAACCCTTCGCCATCGCAAGCCTCACCTGCAGCGCCATCGCCTTTGCGCTGATGTCGCAGATCCACGCCGGAACGCCGATCGCCTTCATCGGCGCGGTCATGATGCTGCACGGCATCGGCATCGGCCTTGCCCAGCAGGTTCCCGTCATCGGCGTACAGAATGCAGCACCCGCCCGCGACGTCGGCGCTGCCACCGGCTCGGTGACGCTGTCGCGCATGGGCGGCGCCTCGATCGCCATTTCCATCTACGGCGCCATCATCGCCTCTCAGCTCGGCAAGGTCGGCGTCTCCATTCCCGGCGTCGCCGATATCAAGCAGCTGACGCCGAAAATGATGGCCGCACTTCCCGAAGCGAGCCGCCAGGCCGTCGCCGATACCTATGCCGCCGCTTTCTCGCCGCTGTTCATGACTTCCTGCGCCATTGCGCTGACCGGCCTTGCCGCCGCCATCATGCTGAAACCCGTGCAGCTGCCCCGCGCCGGCGAGACGACGAAGCCGCAACCGGCGACGGCGGAAGCTGCCGAATAGTCGAATCGTTACCTGCGAGAGAATGCTTCATCAGGAGGCGTTCCCTCTCGATGCCTATATCAAGGGTTGCAATTTTCTCGCATGACTGTCGCTATCGAGCCGGTTGCTTCAATCGGGCCGTTCTTTTTCCGCGCCGTCGACGAATCTCGGCTTTGTGACGGAACTTTCGCCATAATTTCATCCGAGCGAAAGGAAGCCTTAATGCCTGAGGCTTGCTAAAATGCAACGGCGCCACATTTAAACAGAGTCTCGCTATGCAACCGATGCGTAAATCAGCTACAGCAACGACTTGTATCGGCCGATTGTGCAGCGCGAGATCAGGGGTGCGCACCTGTTGAGTTCCCCTTGCCATGGTCGGTCCGAATCTGCGGCAAACCGGCAAAACAGCGACATGATGCGGAGAAACAGACTGGACAGCTTGACGACGTGGAAATCGCCCGCGCTTTCCAGTGATGGCATCTCCGCGCCGCAGCGTTTCGCCCGTCGCCTGATGCTGCTTTCGGCCGTCGCAATGGCGCTGAACGGCTGCCAAACGCTGATCGATCAATCCTATCAGCCGAGTGTTTCGCCTTCTTCCAATCCGCAGATCGTCGACGAGGTGCAGAAGAACGATCCGCGCGCGGCGATGGGCGCTCGTGAGCATCCGCGCATCGTGGCAAGCTACGGCGGCGAATACAAGGACGCCAAGACCGAGCGTCTCGTCGCCCGCATCGCCGGCGCGCTGACGGCGGTGTCGGAAAATCCGAGCCAGTCCTACCGCATCACCATCCTGAATTCGCCGGCGATCAACGCCTTCGCGCTGCCGGGCGGTTATCTCTACGTCACCCGCGGCCTGCTCGCCCTTGCCAACGACGCCTCGGAAGTCGCCGCCGTGCTGTCGCACGAAATGGGCCACGTGACCGCAAACCACGGCATCGAGCGGCAGAAGCGCGAAGAGGCTGAGGTCATCGCCAGCCGCGTCGTCGCCGAAGTCCTTTCCAGCGACATCGCCGGCAAGCAGGCGCTTGCCCGCGGCAAGCTGCGGCTCGCCGCCTTCTCCCGCCAGCAGGAATTGCAGGCCGATGTCATCGGTGTGCGCATGCTCGGCGAAGCCGGCTACGACCCCTATTCCGCCGCCCGTTTCCTCGATTCGATGGCCGCTTACAGTCGCTTCATGTCGGTTGATCCCGAAGCCGACCAGAGCCTCGACTTCCTGTCGAGCCATCCGAATTCGGCGCAACGCATAGAGCTTGCCCGCACCCACGCCCGCGCCTTCGGCCAGGAAGGCTCGGTCGGCGACAAGGGCCGTGATTATTATCTCGACGGCATAGACGGACTGCTCTACGGCGACAGCCCGGAAGAAGGCTATGTGCGCGGCCAGACCTTCCTGCATGGTGGCCTCGGCATCCGCTTCGACGTGCCGCCGGATTTCCACATCGACAACAAGGTCGAGGCCGTGATGGCCACCGGCCCGAACGACATCGCCGTCCGCTTCGACGGCGTCGCCGACAATCAGAACCAGAGCCTCACCAACTATATCTCCAGCGGCTGGGTGACCGGCCTCGACCCGTCGACCATCCAGCCGATCACCATCAACGGCATGGAAGCAGCCACCGCGCGCGCCAGCGCCGACCGCTGGGATTTCGATGTCACCGTGATCCGCAACAATTCGCAGATCTTCCGTTTCCTGACCGCCGTGCCGAAAGGCAGCGACGCCCTTGAGCCAACGGCCAATGTCTTGCGCGCGAGTTTCCGCCGCATGACTCCGGCAGAGGCAGCCTCACTGAAGCCGCTGCGCATCCGCGTGGTCACCGTCCGGCCGGGTGAGAACATCTCGACGCTCGCCGCCCGCATGATGGGCACAGACCGCAAGCTCGATCTCTTCAAGCTCATCAACGCCCTGCCCACGGGTGCAGCCGTTTCCACAGGCGATCGCGTCAAGATCATCGCAGAATAAAAAAGGCCCGGCTTGCGCCGGGCCAGTCTGTGCTGCTGGAGGGGATATGTCGCGCAAAACAGTGCAGCGGTTTTGCGATAACGACGCGCTTTAGGTCAGGCGTAGGCCGCCATATGCGGATCGGCGCTGACGAGCGCGCTGCGAAGCTTCTCCATCGCCCGGCTTTCGATCTGACGCACACGTTCCTTGGAAATACCGAGATCGGCACCGAGTTCTTCAAGCGTGGCGCCGTCTTCCGCCAGACGCCGGGCGCTGATGATCTTCATCTCGCGTTCGTTGAGATGTTTCAGCGCCGAGGCGAGCCAGACGCGGCGGCGCTCGCCGTCGATCATGTTGGACACCTGCTCGTCCGGCAGGGGATCGTCGCTGACGAGGAAGTCCATCTTCTCCGCGCTCTCGGCATCGCCGGAGACCGAAGGCGCCTGCAGCGAAGCGTCGTTGCCGGAAAGCCTGGCATCCATCGTTTGCACATCGGAGAGGCTGACGCCGAGGGCCGCGGCGATTTCCTGGTGAATGGATTGCAGCGTCAGCTGCGTATCGCCCTTGGCGAGCTTGGCGCGAAGACGGCGCAGATTGAAGAACAGCGCCTTCTGCGCCGAACTCGTACCGCCGCGCACGATCGACCAGTTGCGCAAAATATAGTCCTGGATCGAAGCCCTGATCCACCAGCTTGCATAAGTCGAAAAGCGCACGTCGCGCTCCGGCTCGAAGCGAGCGGCCGCTTCCAGCAGGCCAACATAGCCCTCCTGCACCAGATCGCTCATCGGCAGGCCGAAATTGCGGAATTTGCCGGCCATGGATATGACGAGGCGCATATGGGCCATGGCGATCTGGTTGCGCGCGCCGCGGTCGTCGTGATCCTTCCAACGGGTGGCGAGATCATGCTCTTCCTGACGGGCGAGATAAGGGGCGGCCATCGCGATTTTGATCATGCGCCGATCTGCAGACATGTTCTTCATTTCGATCTCCCGAAACAGGCCTCTCGCCCTGAAATGAACAATAAAACTCATCTTCCGGAACATCGCTGTCCGGATTGAATGGTGTTCTGAATGCATAAAAGCCTCGCCCCTGGACTTTTCAGGGGGAGGCCCTATTTCTCATCATGTGCCGGTAAGACGGCTGGGCTGGACCTGTTTCTTCACCTTGCCGGATGGGCAATATAGAAAAGGCATGATCCGCTCCTCATCGAACATTGACGGAATAGCAGTTCGCTCGCTGAGGCATTGCCCGACGAGCAGTCCGCAATTACGTGTGTTAAACGCGGCAGTCGGGAAAAAGTTCCAATAAAAAAACCCGGCTCGAAGGCCGGGTTTTTTGATAGATAAACAGGGTCGCTTTATGCAGCTTCGTCCTGTGAATCGTCTTCTTCGATCGCCTTGCCGCGCTTCGGACCCTTGTTGAGATTGGTCTCGACGAGGCGGACGGCTTCGGTTTCCGACATCTTGTTGACGGCGGCGATTTCGCGCGCCATGCGGTCGAGCGCAGCCTCATAAAGCTGGCGCTCGGAATAGGACTGTTCGGGCTGGTTCTCGGCACGATAGAGATCGCGCACGACTTCAGCGATGGAAATCAGGTCGCCGGAATTGATCTTGGCATCATATTCCTGGGCGCGGCGGGACCACATAGTGCGCTTGACGCGCGCCTTGCCCTGCACAACCTTCAAAGCACGCTCGACGAAATCCGTTTCCGAAAGCTTGCGCATACCGATGCTCATGGCCTTGGCGACCGGAACCTTGAGACGCATCTTGTCCTTCTCGAAATCGATAACGAAAAGTTCGAGCTTCATGCCGGCAACTTCTTGCTCTTCGATAGCGGTGATGGTACCGACGCCATGAGCGGGGTAGACGATCGATTCACCGGTCTTGAAGCCGTGACGTGCTGTAGAAGGCTTTTTCTGCTGAGTCGTCATTCTATTCAAAAACTCCCTGTTACGCTTCCGGCGGCGGCCGGAGCCGGGTCAGTCAGGCCCGGGTGAGACGGTAGTATCCGTCGGGTGACTTCACTCTGGTCCCATCGGGCAAAAGCAAAGACTTCTTGCGCTCGATCTTGGGACCCGGCGCTCAAAGCGTTGATATGTCACGGAAACCGTGTACGGATTTGTTTTGCTTTCGTGATGGTTTTGGGCATGCGTCATGCCACAAATGGAACAGTAGCCGAAACCTATCATAAAAATATGAGGAAATCAATAATTTGCTTCGCTTGAGTCATGCGGGCAACACATGTCACCCATATGCCTCACGCAGCTTTTAAAACGTTTTGACCTACGGTCGCCCGAATCCGGAGGCCGAATGTGGGCACTGTCTCAATCGCCGGAACCGGGTTTGTCGGAGAAATATTTCTCGAATTTTCCGGTCTCGCCATCCATTTCCTTGGCCTCAGGCAATGGGTCCTTCTTGACCGTGATATTCGGCCAGATCGTGGCATATTCGGTGTTGATCTTCAGCCATTTGTCGAGGCCCGGCTCGGTATCGGGCTTGATCGCCTCGGCGGGACATTCCGGTTCGCAGACGCCGCAATCGATGCATTCGTCAGGATGGATGACGAGGAAATTCTCGCCCTCGTAGAAGCAGTCGACAGGGCAGACTTCCACGCAATCGGTGTATTTGCACTTGATGCAATTGTCGGTCACGACATAGGTCATGAAGAACTCCAGGATTTCCATGCGGATGGGGCCGGGCAACCTGGAACGTCGCGCCTATCCCCGTGCCGGAGGAAAAGCGTGAGCAGGCTTGGGAGGCAAGCACGCTTCCGGCAGGTTGTCAGTGACGTATCGGCTTTAGCGCCGGATTTCAAGGATAAACGATCTGCAAAAACCGCCGCCGCAGACAGAGTTTTCTAATCCTCGTCCGACATCAGCCTGTCGATTGCACGTCTTTCCTTTTTGGTCGGACGGCCGGCGCCGGTCGCCCGGATCGCCTGCTCATAGGGCGTGAGACGTTTTGCCTCATCGGGCGGCGGGGATTGGTCGTCGTAGAGCAGGCGCGCCTCCTCGTAAGGCCCCCGCCGCTCGCCGGCAAGGCGCACGACGAGAACGACATCGCGCCGCTCCAGCGTCAGCTCGATACGGTCGCCCGGCTTGACCATCTGGCTCGGATGGTTGCAACGCTCGCCGTTGATGCGCACATGGCCCGATTGGATATGGCTCTGCGCCAACGAGCGCGACTTCGCCATGCGCGCGAAGAACAGCCACTTGTCGATGCGCTGGCGCGAACCGCTTGTCGGCTGTGTCTCCCCGCTCATGATTACTTCTTCATCTGCTCCTTGAGAGCTGCGAGCTTGGCGAAAGGCGAATCCGGATCGATCGGCTTCTCCTTGCGCGGCGGCTTAGCCTCGAAGCGCAGCGGCTGTGAGCCGCCACGATTGTTATTGCGGTCGTTACGATCGTTACGCTCGCCGCGATCCTTGCGATCGCCACGATCCTGCCGGTCACCGCGCGGCTGGTCACCCCGTGGTTGATTATTGCGATCGCCTCTTGCCTGCTGTGGTCGGCCGCCATCGCGACCGGCGCCGTCCTTGCCCCGGTTCTGGCGATTGTTGTCGCGGCCGTCGCCACCGCGATTGCCCTCGCCGCCTTCACCGCCGCCCGGCCGGCGATTGCGGTCGCCGCGCTCCTGGTTTTGACCGCGCTCCGGGCCCTGGCCGCCACGGCGTTCGCCATGCCCGCCGCGCGCCTGGCGCTGATTGTCGTTGCGACCGCCGAGACGCCACAGAAGAACCGGCTTCGGTTCTACCGGCTCGCCGGCTTCCGCTTCCTCGGGAGCCGATACCGCTTCCGCAGGAGCGGAGGTTTCTTCGGCAGCTGAGGCTTCCGCAGGAGTGGATGTCTCGATCGGTTCGGCCGGAGCGGCGGTTTCGACAGCTTCCGTCACGGGCGCATCGGCGACTGCCGAAGCCGCCTCGGTTGCGGATGGCTCGGCAGCAGTCTCTTCCGCGGCGCCGTCGGCATCGTCGTGGTCGGCCTTTTCGGCTGTCTCTTCCACGGGCGTTTGCGCGCTGGCGGCAGGCGTTGAGGCTGCATCCTGCGTCGCAAGATGGACTGATGCTTCTTCCGCCTTCACGGCATCGGCGCGATAGCCAAGACCCTTGAGGATTTCTTCCATGTCTTCGAGTGTCGCACCGAGGATCGACAGCATCGCCGTCGTCGTCGTGAAGCGACGGCCGTCATAGGCGCCCTCCGGACGGTTGTTTTGACCAGGCTTCCACTGCAGCAACGGACGGATGATATCGGCAAGCCGTTCCAGGATGTCGATGCGCACGGCACGCTTGCCGAGGAAACGGAAGCCGGCCAGCTTGTAGAACATCCGCTCGAAGCTCGGATCGGTGACCACGGAGGTGCGGCCAGCGGCAAGCACGGGAATGAGATCGCCGTAGCCCGGCTTGTCCAAACCGTCATTCTTCAACGCCCAGAGCAGCGTGATGAGCTCGGCCGGCGCCGGCTTCAGAAGTGCGGGAACGAAGATATGATAGGCGCCGAAACGCACGCCGTAGCGGCGCATGGAAGCACGGGCCTCCTGGTCCAGCGACTTCACCTCCTCGGTCACGTCGCGGCGGAAGAGCACCCCGAGGTTCTCGACGAGCTGGAAGGCAAGCCCCTTGGCGAGACCCTGCAGGTCCTCGGCGCGCGACAGGTCGTCGAGCGGCTTCAGCACCGTGCTGATATGATGATTGACGAAGCGCTCGATGCGGGCGGCGACGTGATCGCGGGCATTGCCCGTCAGTTGCTCGTCAGCCAGCAGGATCACGCGCGGACGCATGATGTGATCGCTGCCCGAAAGCCGCGCCACCGGATCGCCCAGCCACCGGATCAAACCATCCGAGCCGATCGCCAGATCGCTGTTGCCGGCGGCATGCATCCGGGCCGCGCGGGCTTCGAACTCGAGCCCGAGCGCCTTCTGCGACGCAGCCTGAACCGCCTTGGCATCCGGTCCGTCCGTTCCCGCCACCGGCGTGAAGCGGAATCCGCTCAATTGCCCTACATGATGTCCTTCAACGAAGACATCGCCATTCACACTGATTTCAGCTTCCAGCATCGCATTCTCTCTCAGGCGCTTCATGAGCACAGATGTCCTGCGATCAACAAAGCGTTTCGTCAACCTTTCATGTAACGCGTCGGACAATCGATCTTCGATTTCCCGCGTCTTTTCCTGCCAGTGTGTCGGATCGGCAAGCCAACCGGGCCGATTCGAAACGTAGGTCCAGGTCCTTATCTGCGCGATTCGCGCCGAAAGCGTGTCAATTTCGCCATCTGTTCGATCGGAGCGATGAACCTGCTCCGCGAGAAACTGCTCGTTCACCGTGCCATAGCGGACGAGATCGGAAAAGAGGGTCGAGATAAGATCGGCATGTTGTGCTGGGGTGATACGCCGATAGTCGGGAAGCGCGCAAGCCTCCCAGAGTTTTTCGACGCGCGCCGGCCTGTCAGCAAGATCGATGACCTCGGGATAACGCGAAAGCTGTTCCAGCGCCTGCTGGTCGACTGCAGGCAGCGCCCGCGTCAGCCCCGGCACGCGCGGTGCCGCCTCAAGGCTGGCGCGCAGCGATGCGATCGAGGAGAAGTCCATCTCCGTCGTCCGCCACTGCAAAACCTTGACGTTGTCGAATTCGTGCCCCTCGATGCGCTGCACCAGCTCCTCGTCAAAAGGCGAGACCTGTCCGGTGACGCCAAAGGTCCCGTCTCGCACGTGCCGCCCGGCACGCCCGGCGACCTGGCCGAGTTCGCCCGGATTGAGATTGCGGAACTGGTAACCGTCGAATTTCCGGTCCTGGGCAAAGGCGACGTGATCGACATCGAGGTTGAGGCCCATGCCGATCGCATCGGTCGCCACCAGATATTCGACGTCGCCCGCCTGATAGAGCGCCACCTGCGCATTGCGGGTGCGCGGGCTGAGTGCACCGAGCACGACGGCCGCGCCGCCGCGCTGCCGGCGAATGAGCTCGGCGATGGCATAGACCTCGTCGGCGGAGAAGGCGACGATGGCCGAGCGCTGCGGCAGTCGGGTGATCTTCTTCTGCCCGGCATAAAAAAGATGCGAAAGTCGCGGCCGCTCGACGATATTGATACCGGGCAGGAGCTGTTGCAGGATCGGCCGCATTGTCGCCGCGCCGAGCAACAGCGTTTCCTCGCGGCCGCGAAGATGCAGGATGCGGTCGGTGAAGATATGGCCACGCTCGAGATCGCCGGCGAGTTGCACCTCGTCGATCGCGACGAAGGCGGCCTTGGTCTCGCGCGGCATCGCTTCGACGGTGCAGACGGAAAAACGCGCATTGGGCGGCGAAATCTTTTCCTCGCCGGTGACCAGCGCCACATTTTGCGCGCCGACCTTCTCCACCACCCGCGTATAGACCTCGCGCGCCAGCAGCCTGAGCGGCAGGCCGATCACGCCCGTACCGTGCGCGACCATGCGCTCGATGGCATAATGGGTCTTGCCGGTATTGGTCGGCCCGAGCACCGCGGTCACACCGCGCCCGCTCAGAATCATCGGCTGCGAAGTCAGAGTCATGAGTCCATGCAAATGAGGCGGGTGGCCTCAGGAAAATCTTGCTTCCTGGATGGAAGCAGAGAACACATGGACAGCTGCCGCCGCAAACGCAAGGGCAGATTTCAAAATGCCTCGGGGATTACGACCTTTGCGAGTCGTGCGGAATGCCCGAATTTCCGATTCGGAACAGCGTGAGAACGAATCAGCGACGAATCGCTGACTCCCGCTGATTCAGCTTTTGTTCACGGCTAAGTATTGATTTTGAATCACTTTTTCCCACTAGATGCTGAATCGCGAGACTCTCTCCCGTTTGCATTTTCGAGGTCGCGGGTGACGATTCCCGCCCCCATGTTGAACGGGCGAAAATCCGCCCGAAATTAACCTCTCGACCAAAGCCGGAACGAATCGGAGACGAATCGCTGACTCCACCATTTTCACCTTTCGTTCACGGCCACATCTGGTAGCGGCTTCAGGTCCGGGTGCTAGATGCGGATCGATGGCAGATCCCTTTACCCTGCCTCGTCGCATCGGCATTAATCTTTCGAGAGCTGGATTCAGACGGCGTTAAGTCAATGCGGCCCATATTGGGGCTCCGATCAAACACGGAACGAATCGCTGACGAATCGGCGACATCTCGATTTTCCCTCTTTGTTCACCGCAACATATTGTATTTACATGTCTTTTTAACCATAGCGGAAATTTTCCGAAATGACGGAAATTAAACCCTGAATCAGGGCTCCTCACAATTCGGAGCTCAACCGGGAACAAAAATCGCCAATGCGTGTTTCTCGTCCATCCAAATTGCCGATGAAATGAAGGAAACACACCATGCTTGGCACAATACTACTTGTTATCCTCATTCTGCTCTTGATCGGAGCCTTGCCGAATTGGGGTTATAGCCGTGGCTGGGGCTATGGACCTTCTGGCGGTTTGGGGCTAGTTCTCGTGATTATCATTATCCTTGTACTGATGGGCCGCGTCTAAAGGCCAACTAACCTGGGGAGTTACGACATGATGAAGAAGATTGTTCTTATTGGTGCGCTCGTCGGCGCACTCGCATCTTGCACAGCGACCGAACAAGGCACGGCGATCGGCGCCGGCACCGGGGCGGTCATCGGCGGTGTCGTCACCAACAGCTGGGGCGGCGCAGCCGTCGGCGCTGTTGCCGGTGGCCTGACCGGCGCTCTGATCGGTCACTCGGTCGAACGCCGCGGCTACTGCGTCTATCGCGACCGCTACGGCCGCCGCTACGAGGCCCGCTGCTGATCGGCAAAAGCATCTCGGACTCCCAACGGGCGCTTCGGCGCCCGTTTTCTTTGCTGGCCCATTCGTCAACGTGACGTTGACAATCGGTTGCGAAAGTCAAATCTACCACCGCCCAACGGGCAGGCACATATTTCTTTCACGAGTGCAGCGGCAGGCACAGCCGCCGAGCGCAGTTGAAAGGAACGCCCCCAGTGACCCAGATTTTCTTGAACTCTCTCATCGTCGTTCTCATCGCGTCGGCTTTCCTGACGACCGCGATATCAGCCCTCAGCAGCGAAGACCGTTCGCTGCGCAAAGTGCCGGCCAGAGTTCGGACACATCGACATCCGAACACCGACCGCCGCTCTTGATCTTCCCGAAAACGCACCACCACTTCGGCCACAAGATCGCCGCCGGCATCACCGGGAGACGTCGATAAACAGCAATGGCGCGTCCTGCCGGACGCGCCATTGCCTTGAATCTAATCCGTACTGTTCACTCGAAGAAGCAATGTCTAGGCGAAGAACTGTCCGCCATTGGCCGTCAGCGTCGAACCGGTGATGAAGCCGGCATCGTCGGAGACGAGGAAGGTAACGCAGCGCGCGATCTCTTCCGGTTCGCCGAGACGACCGACGGGGATCTGCGGAATGATGCGTTCGTTCAGCACCTTCTCCGGCACGGCAAGCACCATTTCCGTTCCGATGTAACCGGGGCAAATGGCGTTGACGGTGATGTTCTTGTTCGCGCCTTCCTGAGCCAGCGCCTTGGTGAAGCCGAGATCGCCTGCCTTGGCCGCCGAATAGTTCACCTGGCCCATCTGGCCCTTCTGCCCGTTGATCGATGAGATATTGACGATACGGCCGAAGCTGCGGTCACGCATGCCGGTCCAGACCTGATGCGTCATGTTGAACAGGCCGGTGAGGTTGGTATTGATCACCTCGTGCCACTGCTGCTGCGTCATCTTGTGGAACATCGCGTCGCGGGTGATGCCGGCATTGTTGACGAGGATTTCGACCGGCCCGATCTCGCTTTCGACCCTGGCAATTCCCTCGCCGCAGGCGAGGTAATCCGAAACATCCCATTTGAATACCGGAACGCCGGTAACGTCGTGGAAGGCATTGGCCTTCTCGTCGTTGCCCGCATAGCTGGCCGCGACCCTGTATCCGGCATTTTTCAGTGCCATGGATATTGCCGCGCCGATGCCCCGTGTGCCCCCAGTGACCAAAGCCACTCTGCTCATGTTCCGCTCCCCTTTTGTTTTTCGCCCCGCCATATGGCGGGATTTTCAATCAATTATGGATCGTATGCTATTTAAAGCGATTCAAAGCACATGGCCACACCCATGCCGCCGCCGATGCAAAGCGTTGCGAGACCCTTCTTCGCGCCGCGGCGCTTCATTTCAAACAGCAGCGTGTTGAGAACGCGCGCGCCGGAGGCGCCGATCGGATGGCCGATCGCAATCGCCCCGCCGTTGACGTTGACGATCGACGGATCCCACCCGAGATCCTTGGTGACGGCGCAGGCTTGCGCCGCGAAGGCCTCGTTGGCTTCGACGAGATCGAGATCGTTCACCGACCAGCCGGCCTTCTCGAGCGCCTTGCGCGAAGCCGGGATTGGTCCAGTGCCCATGATCTGCGGATCGACACCCGCCGTTGCCCAGGAAACGATGCGGGCGAGCGGCTGGATGCCGCGCCGGACCGCCTCCGCTTCGCTCATCAGCACCGCCACAGCGGCGCCATCGTTGAGGCCGGACGCGTTCGCGGCCGTGACCGTGCCGTCCTTGTCGAAGGCCGGGCGCAATTTCCCCATCGCCTCCAGCGTAGCGCCGTGACGGATATATTCGTCGGCATCGACCGTAACGTCGCCCTTACGTGTCTTGATGACGTAGGGGATGATCTCGTCGACGAAGCGACCGGCCTTCTGCGCTGCCTCCGCCTTGTTCTGCGAGCTGACGGCGAATTTATCCTGGTCATCGCGCGAAAGCTGCCACTGGCGCGCAACATTCTCGGCGGTGATGCCCATGTGGTAGCCGTGGAAAGCGTCGGTCAAGCCGTCCTTGATCATCGTGTCGATCATCTTCATGTCGCCCATCTTGACGCCGCCGCGTAAGTGCGCGGCATGCGGGGCCATCGACATGGATTCCTGGCCGCCGGCAACGATGATCTTGGCGTCGCCGGTGGCGATCTGCTGCATGCCGAGCGCAACCGCGCGCAGGCCCGAGCCGCAGAGCTGATTGACGCCCCAGGCCGTCGCTTCCTTCGGAATGCCGGCCTTCATCGCCGCCTGGCGGGCCGGGTTCTGGCCCTCGCCGGCGGAAAGCACCTGGCCGAGGATCACCTCGTCCACCTCGCCGGGATCGACGCCGGCGCGCTCGAGCGCACCCTTGACGACGGCCGCCCCGAGCTCATGCGCGAGAACCGTCGCGAAAGCGCCATTGAAGGCGCCGACTGCTGTTCGCCCGGCGCTGGCGATGACGATGGATGGATTGCTCATGGGGACGCTCCTCGTTTTCGTCTCACTTACATAAGTGGAAACTGGCAAAGCTTGGAGCACAAGTCAAACGCGAAGACCGGCAGCCTTCCGCGAAAGCCCGATTCATCTGCTCTGTGAAAGGTTTGCCGCATCGCACAAAGAGATTGTCACCGGCCTTCTTTTGCGTTTACAGTCTCAAGTGGAGGAATATCCATAAATCAGACGGGGGTTCAGGAGACTGATATGGCGAAGCATGAGGGTCAGATCGTTATCAAGAAATACGCCAATCGCCGCCTATACAACACGGGCACCAGCACCTACGTGACGCTGGAAGACCTGGCGGAGATGGTGAAGAAGGGCGAAGAATTTACCGTACAAGATGCAAAAAGCGGAGATGACATCACCCATTCGGTGCTGACCCAGATCATCTTCGAACAGGAATCGAAGACCGGCAACACGTTGCTCCCGATCTCCTTCCTGCGCCAGCTCATCACCTATTACGGCGACCAGATGCAGATGGTCGTGCCGAGCTTTCTCGAACATTCGATGCGCTCCTTCACCGAACAGCAGGCCCAGATGCGCGAGCAGGTGACCCGGGCTTTCGGCGAAACGCCGCTCGGCAAGAACCTGCAATTACCGATGCAGATGGTCGAGGACCATGTTCGCCGCAACACAGAGCTGTTTCAGCAGGCGATGCAGATGTTCTCGCCCTTCATGACGCCGCCTGCCAAGGAAAGCCGCAAGGCCGAGGCCAAGGATATCGACGAGCTGAAGGAACAGCTCCGCGCTCTTCAGAACAAGCTCGACAACCTATAATCCGATCGAGACATCCCGCCCGGCGCTCCGGATCGACACGGCAAAACCGCCGATGACATCGATCAGAGCGATCGTCATCAAAATGAAGAACACCTGCGTCGCAGCATCCCGGACGAGCAAAAACTCAACCAGGAAGGCGATGAACACCAGCATCGACAGCATGTGGTTGACGAGATTGCCGGGACCGGTTCTGGTCGCTTTGAGGATTTCGAAAAACAGCACGACAAGTGCGATGACGATGAAAAGATCGCCGAGCGCCATGCTCCAGATGGCGCCCGAGATCATCGACAGTACGATGATATCATGTTGCAGTGCCGGAATGCCGCCATCGCCCATCAGGCCCAGCATCGCAAGATTGTAAAGAATAAACGGGATAATCATTAGGGGCATGGCGGCTATCATCTGCAATCTCCCAGCGCATCATGGAAGAATACTGCCGCAAACCGTTGCCTGACTGCAAGTCATTGCAAATATTATATCGTCGAAATGCAAAAGGCCGGCGTGACGCCGGCCTTAAAACTTTGATCGGACAAGCCGGATCGGGAAATTATGCGCTTTCCTTCGGCGTCAGAACCTGGCGGCCGCGATACATACCGGTCTTCAGGTCGATATGATGCGGGCGACGCAGTTCGCCGGAGTTCTTGTCTTCGACGTAGGTCGGAGCCTTCAGGGCGTCTGCCGAACGGCGCATACCGCGCTTGGACGGGCTTGTTTTTCTCTTCGGTACAGCCATTTCTCTTACTCCACTTGCGGGCAAAACATTCCCACGGCCACACTGGCGGCCGAAACGGACATGTCGCGATTTCGGAATTTGGCGCGCTTATACATGCAAGGGGTGGCCTTGACCAGTCCCCATGCGTATTTTTTGCGAAGCCGATGATTCCAGGCTCAGACTTCGTCCTCCGGTACGATCCAAGGCTCGGCGCGGGCCGCCTCTTCCCATTTCCGCCAGGCCGGATGCGCCTTCATGGTCTCCATATAGGCCAGGATGTCGTTTCGGCTGACGAGATCATAGATGTCGAACCGGTTGACGACAGGCGCAAACATCGCATCCGCCCCGCTGAACGCGCCAAAGAGAAACGGTCCGCCGGATTGCTGCAGGAGGTCGCGCCAGATCGTCTCGATGCGGCTGATATCGGCGTCGACACCATCCGGCAACGCGATCTTGCCCTTCGGCCGGCGGATATTCATCGGGCAGGCGCTGCGCAGCGCCCGAAAGCTCGAGAGCATTTCCATCGAAACCGAGCGGGCGAGCGCCCGCTCGGCCCGATCCCTCGGCAGAAGGCCGGCGTCCGGATAAAGTTCGACGACATATTCGATGATCGCCAGCGATTCCCAGATCTTCAATGCGCCGTGCTTGAGAAGCGGCACCCGCCCGGTCGGCGATACCGCCTTGATATTGGGATTGCCACCCGCATCGTCGAAGGGGATCAAGACTTCCTCGAAATCGATTCCGGCAGCCGTCAGCGCCATCCACGGCCGGAACGACCAGGAGGAATAGTTCTTGTTAGCGATGTAAAGCGTCGGTTTGTCCATGAGGCTCTCCCGTTCAGGCTTCGAAATCGAAGATCAGCAATTCGTGGAAATGGTTCATATCCTCGAACATGCAGAATGCCGGCGGTGTCAGCTCGAAAACAGCGGCCTTGCGGCGGATATCGTCGGCCACGTCATCGAGCATCGCCTGCCAGCGCGGCAAGGCTTCGTCCTCCAGCCGTTCGATCGCATAGGCGAAGGTTATGTGGAACTTATAGTCCTCATGGTTCGGCTGGCGATAGCCGAGAAGATCGGCCAGTGCGCTGCGCCAGGCGCGCATAACCTTGCGGTCGTTCGCCGTGGCCCCGTCGACGAGCAGGCCTGACGGACGCGCTTCGGCGATGGCGACCTTGAAGGGGTCGAACATCGAGAAACCTTCCAGCCTGGCCGCCATCAGCGCGGTCATGTCGTCGATCGGCGTATCGAGCGGGAGATCGCCCGGCCAGCAATCCTGCCGGCGCCTGGTCTCGATGACACCTTCGAAAAGCGTCATGTGAATGCTTGATATCGGCGTGAAGAGGAACTGCGGGGCCTCGGTCATCGCCAGATATTTCTCACGCGCCTCAATCAGTACTGCCTGCGTCTGCGAGCCCTTTTCGAGATGGCAAACGATCGTGTTGCCGGCTTCCGGCAGAAAGCCGCCGACCTTGCCATAGCGGCTGCCGAGATGGGCGGGCGGGGTTGGATTGTGCCTCTTCGAATAAAAGAGAAGCTCGGGCGAAAACGTCGTGATGGTCATGGGTGAATCGCGGCTCTGGTTGGACTGCACTCGCCCATATGGCAGAACCAAGAATGTCTGATGACGCTTGCCGCCTCTAGAACATGATGCCGAAAAGTGTGAGCGGTTTTCGGACGACGTCATGCTCTAACCATATAATTTAGAACAGGATGATCTCAATCATAGATGCATTTGATGTAGTCGCCCGAACCCTGGGCGCGCCTCTCGATGACACCGGCGAGCCGGCGAAGGCCTCGTCCGGGCTTGCCGGCATTGCGGTCGATCGGGTTTGGCAGCGAGACGGCAAGCAGCGATGCCTGGCGCCGCGTCAGCTTCGAGGCTGGCACCTTGAAATGATGCTGGGCCGCCGCCTCGATACCGTAGATGCCGGGACCCCATTCGGCGATGTTGAGATAGATTTCCATCAGCCGCCGTTTCGACAGGACGAAATCCGTGGTCACCGCGAGCGGAAGTTCCAGCGCCTTGCGCACGAACGAGCGGCTGTTCCAGAGGAAGAGGTTCTTCGCCGTCTGCATCGGGATCGTGCTGCCGCCGCGCGTCGCCTGGCCTTTCAGCGTATCCTCGACCAGCATGCGCATTTCCGCCCAGTCGACGCCGCCGTGAAAGCAATACTGTCCGTCCTCTGACATCATCACCGACTGCACCACAACCGGGGCGATTTTATCCAGCGACACCCACTGCCGGTCGTAACCACGCAGCAGCACGAGATCGCGCAGCATCAGCGTCGAGACGGGGTGAATGAAGGGCAGCAGATAGAAAAGGATCAGCGCATAGGGAAGGATCAGCACGATCAGCACGGCAAGAACAATGCGTTTCAACACACGCCGGTCTTCGAACCATCGCCGACGAGCCGGCATGTCGACGCTGTCCTCTCTCTCTGGCGCTATATCCAATGTCCCCAGTCCGATTTCGCTCCTGTCGTTCTCATAACGCCTGTGCAGAGCTTATGCCAGAGTGCGTGGCGAATCTTGCTGCCGCCATCGACAATTCCGTTGCAAGCCCGGGGGCGCTCATGCCAAACAGCGCCCATGGACGCGAACCGGGACACTTTCGAGACGAGGCTGAAGAACAACGCCCGCGAGATCGAGGCGCTGCTCGACGCATTGCTTTCAGCAAATGTTCTTTCCGATGAAATCGCCAGGCCCGAGACGCTGCGCGATGCCATGCATTATGCCGTGTTGAACGGCGGCAAGCGGCTGCGCCCGTTTCTCGTCGTCGAAAGTGCAGCCCTTCTCGGCGGCGACGCTGAGGCGGCACTTCGCGTCGGCGCCGCACTCGAATGTGTCCACTGCTATTCTCTCGTGCATGACGACTTGCCGGCCATGGACGATGACGACCTGCGCCGCGGTAAACCGACGGTGCACATAAAGTTCGACGAAGCGACGGCAATCCTCGCGGGCGACAGCCTGCTGACCTATGCCTTCGACATCATCGCCGCGCCGGAAACGACCCTTCCCGATTCGAGCAAGGCATCGCTTGTGCTGGCCCTTGCCCGCGCAGCCGGTCTCGGCGGCATGGCCGGCGGCCAGGCGCTCGATCTCGCGGCGGAAAGGCAGGTCCCTGACGAGGCCGGCATCATCCGCCTGCAGGCGATGAAAACAGGCGCGCTGATCCGCTTCGCCTGCGAAGCCGGCGCCGTCATCTCGGCAAGCCTGCCGGAAGATCGCCGCCGCCTGCGCGCCTTCGGCGAAAAGATCGGCCTTGCCTTTCAGCTTGCCGACGACATTCTCGACCTGACCTCGGACGCGGCGACCATGGGCAAGGCAACCGGCAAGGATGCGGCCCGCGGCAAGGGAACGCTTGTGGCCCTGCGCGGCATGGAATGGGCCGAGGCCCAGCTCCGTGAGCATGTCCGCGATGCCGAGGCGCTGCTGGCCCCCTATGGCGCCCGCGCCTCGACCCTTACCGCCGCGGCGCATTTCATCGCCGACCGGAAGAACTAGAGCCTTTCCTGGTCAGGCGGCCAATATCTCCTCAAGGGCGGAAACCAGACGGGCACACTCCTCGTCCGTGCCGATGCTGATACGCAGGAAGTCCGAAATACGCGGCTTGGCAAAATGCCGGACGAGAATGCCGCGCTCCCGTAGGGCGGCTTGAAGCGCTGCTCCCGAACGGCTTTCGTGCCTCGCGAAAACGAAATTCGCCTGCGACGGCAAGACCTCGAAACCCAAAGCTTCAAGTTCAGAACCGAGGCTTTCCCGGCTGGCGATGATTTTCCTCCGGCATGTCTCGAACCACGCCTCGTCCTTGATCGCCGCCGTCGCGGCAAGCTGCGCCAGACGATCGAGCGGATAGGAATTGAAACTGTCCTTGACCCGCTCCAGCGCCTCGATCAGCGGCCGCTGTCCCAGCGCGAAGCCGATGCGCAGACCTGCAAGCGAACGGGATTTCGACAGGGTCTGGATTACCAGTAGATTGGGATGCGTGGATATCAGCGGGATGGCGCTTTCACCGCCGAAATCGACATAAGCCTCGTCTATGACGACGACCGCATCCGGATGGGCGGCAAGAAGTGCTTCGATACCGGCAAGCGGCAGGCCGATACCGGTCGGTGCATTCGGATTGGGGATGATGATCGCGCCGCATGGTCTGTCGTAATCTTCCAACCGGATGCGGAACCCATCATCAACAGGCACCTCGATCGCTTCGACGCCGTATAGCAGGCTATAGGTCGAATAGAAGGCATAGGTCACATCGGGGTAGAGAAGCGGCCGCTCATGTTTCAGCAGCGCCTGAAACACATGCGCAAGAACCTCGTCGGAGCCATTGCCGACGAATACTTCTTCCGCCGTCAGGCCGAAATGGGCCGCGATCGTCTCGCGCAATTCCATGGCGGAGGGATCGGGATAGAGCCGCAGACGATCGTCCGCCGCTTCCCTGATCGCCTCGAGCGCCTTCGGAGACGGCCCGTAAGGGCTCTCGTTCGTATTGAGCTTGACCATGTTCGGGATGCGGGGCTGCTCGCCCGCGACATAGGGCCGAAGCTTGCTGACGATTGGCGACCAGTACCGGCTCATGCGAACTTGCGGGCGCTCATTCCGCCGCCGTCCGCTGGCCGAAACGCTTCTCGATATAGTCGACGACAAGCGCTTCGAAGTCGGCGGCGATATTGGGACCGCGCAGCGTCAACGCCTTCCGGCCGTCGATGAAGACGGGGGCCGCTGGCGTCTCGCCGGTACCCGGAAGCGAAATGCCGATATCGGCATGTTTGCTTTCGCCCGGCCCATTGACGATGCAGCCCATGACGGCGACGTTCAGTGCCTCGACGCCGGGATATTTCTCGCGCCAGACCGGCATGTTCTTGCGGATATCGTTCTGGATGTTCTGGGCGAGCTCCTGGAACACCGTCGACGTCGTGCGTCCGCAGCCCGGACAGGCCGCAACGACGGGTATGAACTGGCGGAAGCCCATGACCTGCAGGATTTCCTGCGCCACCTGGACTTCGCGCGTGCGGTCGCCGTTCGGCTCCGGCGTCAGCGACACGCGAATCGTATCGCCGATGCCGTGCTGCAGCACGAAGCCCATCGCCGCCGACGAGGCGACGATACCCTTGGTGCCCATGCCGGCTTCAGTCAGGCCGAGATGCAGCGCATGATTGGAGCGTTCGGCAAGCATGGAATTGACGGCGATCAGGTCCTGCACCTGGCTGACCTTGGCCGACAGGATGATGCGGTTGCGCGGCAAGCCGATCTCTTCGGCAAGGGCTGCCGAAAGCAGCGCCGACTGCACGATCGCCTCGCGCGTCACCTGCCGGGCCGAAAGCGGCGACCCGGCTTCGGCATTCTGGTCCATCAGCGCCGTCAGCAGATCCTGATCAAGCGAGCCCCAGTTGACGCCGATACGCACCGGCTTGTCATAACGGATCGCCATCTCGATGATCTCGGCGAACTGCTTGTCCTTCTTGTCCTTGAAGCCGACATTGCCGGGGTTGATGCGGTATTTCGCCAGCGCCGCGGCACAATCAGGATGATCGGCGAGCAGCTTGTGGCCAATATAGTGGAAGTCGCCGATCAAAGGCACGTCCATGCCGAGGCGCAGCAGCCGCTCGCGGATCTTCGGCACGGCGGCCGCACTCTCGTCGCGATCGACGGTGATGCGCACCAGCTCCGAGCCTGCCCGGTGGAGAGCGGCGACCTGCGCGACGGTGGAATCGATATCGGCCGTATCGGTGTTCGTCATGGATTGCACGACGACCGGCGCCCCGCCGCCGACGATGACGCCGCCGACATCGACGGCAACGGAAGCACGGCGTGGTTTCGGATCAAAATCGGCGGCTGACAACATGAAGAGTTCTTGCACCCCTAAAGCATGTCGCGCAAAAGTGTGCAGCGGTTTTGCGATAACGACATGCGAAAAATAAAGACCTAAAGCGCGAGGAGCGAATCTGAAAGATTGCGACGCGCTTTAGAAACAGTGCCTTTCAGGTGGATCATGACCGCTTTCTTGTCAACCGCCCCTGATATCACTTTTGTTGGGAGGCGGCTCAGTGACCGCCTCCGGTCGTGCCGTCGGCATAATGGGCCAGCTTGGAGAGCAGGAGAACGACGATGAGCAGCACCGGCAGCGCCATGAAGACGACGGCAAAGCCGATATGCTCGGCGACGAAGCCGATCAACGATGGCGCAACCAGCATGCCGGAATAGCCCATGGTCGTGACCACCGAGATGGCGATGCCGGGCTTGAGGCCGGGAATGTTGCCCGCCGCCGAGAAGGCGATCGGCACCATGTTGGAAATGCCGATACCGCAAAAGGCAAAGCCCAGGATGGCAATCTCGGCGTTGGGTGCCAGGCCTGCAAGCAGCATGCCGACGATGGCAAACAGCGTGCAGATGCGCAGCGTCTTGACACCACCCAGACGGTCGCGCACCAGGTCGCCGCCAAAGCGCATGATTGCCATGGTCGCCGAAAAGGCTGCGAAGCCAAGACCGGATAGTGCCACGGATGCATCCATTTCCTGCCGGAGATAGAGCGCGCCCCAGTCGAGAACCGCACCTTCGGGCACCATGCTGAACAGCGCCATCAGTCCGAGCAGCCACGGCAGCGGCACCATCGGCAGCTTCGTCTTTTCCTTCTTGGTGTCTGGATGCGGCGGATCCGCAAGGATGATCGGCCAGGCGACGGCAAGGAAGATTGCCGCCAGCGCCGTCGCCAGTTGCGCATGGCCGAGAATGCCGAGCTTGGAAATCACGATGCCGCCGAGACCGGAGCCGATCAGTCCGCCAAGGCTCCAGAAAGCGTGACAGGACGACATGATGGCGCGGCGCATGGATTTCTCGACCGACACCGCATTGGCATTCATCGCCACATCCATTGCGCCGATGAAGCCGCCGAACAGGAAGAGCGAGATTGCCCCGGTCGGCACATTTGGCGCGAGCGTCAATGCCAGCAGCAACGGCAGCAAGCAGACAGCCAGTACCTGAACGACGACACGCGAGCCGTGTTTGGCGATCTGCGCACCGGCGATCGGCATCATGACCAGCGACCCGACGCCGAAGACGAGGATCATCAGCCCAAGCTCGAACTTGGTCAGCGCCAGACGCTCGGCAAAATCCGGGATCTTCGGCGCCCAGCAGCCGACGACAAAACCGTTCATGAGAAAGAGCAGGGAAACCGCCGCCCTGCTTCTGGTAATGAAGCCGCTCCGGGCTCCCGGCGTACTCACATGACTATCCATTTCCGGTCTTTCCTCATTGCCGGGCTTGCTTGGCCCGGGCTCCCTAAACTCTATGACGTCGCCTCAGTTCGTTTTCTCGGCGAGAACAGTCCTGCATCCGCGCTCGCGGTAACCGGCGAGAATGGCCGGATCGGCATCGTGCTCGACGACCAGGCATTCGCAATGCGCGACCGGCAGGATGCTATGGGGGGCCGCAGTGCCGAATTTCTCCGAGGTTGCAGCCACCAACACCCTTTTGCTCCTGGATGTCGCAAACCGCTTGAACTCCGCATCCTCGAAGCCGAACACCGTGATGCCGGCCTCGAGATCGACGCCGCAGGCGCCGAGAATGCAGAGATCGGGCGAGATCTGCTCCATATCCCGCAAGGCCTTGGCGCCGAGCGAACCGCCCGTCTGCCGGTCCACCATTCCGCCGATCAGGATGACGGCGACGGCAGGCTTGTCGATCAGCGCCGCGGCAATCGCCGGCGCATTCGTCGCAGCCGTCAGTGCTAGTTCGGCCGGCAACGCATTGGCAATCGCCAGATTGGTGCTGCCGGCATCGAAGAACACGGTCGAGCCGGCGGCAATCTGCTTTGCCGCAGCGCGCCCCAGCGCCTGTTTCCGGTCAGCGGCAAAGCCGATACGCTGCGTCAGGCTTCCATGCGCCGGCGAGACCGGCAATGCGCCGCCATAGACCCGCTCGCAGAGCCCTGCCGCCGCCATCTCGCGCAGATCCCGCCGCACCGTATCCTCGGAGACACCGAATTCGAGCGCAAGCTCCGTCGCCAGCACGCGGCCATTCAGCCGCAGCCTCTCGGAAATCACGCCTTGGCGCTCTCGCAACAAAAAATCCTGCATGTTCCTACCGGATCGAGATCTCATAAACCGAAAACGTGCATAAACGCTTATGATCATGCAGGCAATATGCACGGTTACACGTTTTCTGACGTTCGGAAACAAAGCTGCACTACCAGAGCGAATATGCCCTATTGACCGGTCTTGAAGGCGGGAATATCGATTGCTCAATCCCGATTCCCGCTGGCATATCCGCCACCTGGTGCTTTCTCCCCGTGAAAAACTCCGTCAGCCTGGGCATCCTGCTCACGACCGTCGCCTATATGGCGTTCACCTTCCATGACGCGATCATCAAGATCCTGGTTTCAAGCATTCCCGTCTGGCAGATCCTGTTTTTCCGCAGTCTCACCATCCTCGTCGGTTCTCTCGCCTATGGTCGCGGCAAGCTCGTCCGCCAGACGATGACATCGCCGATCATCAAGCCGATGGTCGCCCGCAGTATCCTTCTGCTCTGCGCCTGGCTTTCCTATTATTCCGCCGCAAGCCGCCTGCAGCTTGCCGAAGTGACCACGCTTTATTACGCCGCACCTGTCGTCGGCACCTTGCTGGCTTGGGTCATCCTGAAGGAGAAAGTCACGCCGGCGCGCTGGCTGGCCGTCGGCGTCGGCTTCGTCGGCGTTCTCATTGCCTGCAATCCGATCGGCCTCACCATCTCCTGGCCGGTCTATCTAGCGCTGCAGGCAGCCGTGCTCTGGGCCTCCGCCATGGTGCTGCTGCGCAAGACCTCGCTGCACGAGAAGACCATTATCCAGCTCACCGTTTCCAACGCCTTTTTTCTTGCCATGACCGGCATTGCCGTGATCTGGACATGGCAGACCCCCGATATGACGCAGCTCGCGCTCCTCATTGCCACCGGCGTCGTTGCTGGCTGCGCGCAGTTCGCTCTTTTCGAAGGCATGCGCCAGGCGCCCGTCTCCGTGCTTGCGCCATTCGAATATAGCTCTCTCGTCTGGGCCTTCCTCCTGGGTTATCTGATCTGGGCCGACATCCCGACACAGAATGTGGTCGTCGGCGCGGCGATGATCCTCGGCGCCGGATTGATCATCATCGTCAGCGAAAGGCTACGCCGCCGCATCACCGCTTGATGCCTGTTTCTGCCGGATTCATGGTTCGAGCGGCCGTTTGAGAAAAATATTTGCAGTTGCTGCTTTTATTCGCAGTTTTCTACGCTTCCGGCGCCATAATTTTCTGCCAACTATCCTCATCCGAAGCACCTCCCAAGGATGGATGAAACAATGAACTGGTTGAAAACCGTCGCCGCCGCCGCCCTCATTCAGGCTGCGGCCCTCCTGCCTGCCCATGCCGGTGAAAACCTCGCCGCCATCAAATCGGCTGGCGTCTTCAAGATCGGCACCGAAGGCACCTATGCGCCCTTCACCTATCATGACGAAAGCGGCAAGCTCGTCGGCTTCGATGTCGAGATCGGCGAAGCGATCGCCGCCAAGCTCGGCGTCAAGGCCGAGTTCGTCGAAGGCAAGTGGGACGGCCTGATCGCCGGCCTCGACGCAAAGCGCTACGACACCGTCATCAACCAGGTCGGCATCACCGAAACCCGCAAGCAGAAATATGATTTCTCCGAGCCCTATATCGCTTCCAAGGCCGTACTAATCGCCCGCGACGGCGACGGCAGCATCAAGTCCTTCGCCGATCTGAAGGGCAAGAAGGCCGCACAGTCGCTGACCAGCAACTTCGGCAAGCTCGCAACCGAAGCCGGTGCCGAGCTCGTCGGCACCGACGGTTTTGATCAGTCGATCCAGCTCGTACTGACCAAACGCGCCGACGCCACGATCAACGACAGCCTCTCCTTCCTCGATTTCAAGAAGCACAAGCCGGACGCGCCGGTGAGGATCGTCGCCGAGCAGGAAAATGCCGACTACTCCGGCGTCATCATCCGCAAGAACGAGCCGGAGCTTCTCGCCGAAATCAACAAGGCGCTTGCCGACATCAAGGCCGACGGCACCTACAAGAAGATCGCCGACAAGTATTTCGGCCAGGACGTTTCCAAGTAATTTAAATTCCTCCCCATCCCCTCCCCACAAAGGGAGGGGTTTCGATGCTGCTGCTCTCATCTCAAAACAGCCTCTCAGCCAACAGTAGGGTCGCTATTTGGTGCGTCCGGGCCTCCGATAAACCCTCCCCCTTGTGAGGAGGGGTTGGGGAGGGGTATTCCATTTCAACGTAGCAACCGACGAGAGGGAACTCCCTTGGCGCACTGGCTCCAACTGATGGCGGAATCGCTGCCCTCGCTCCTGTGGGCGGGGCTGATCTTCACCATTCCGCTGACCCTGCTATCCTTCGTCTTCGGCCTGGCCCTCGGGCTCGCCACCGCGATCGCCCGGCTCTTCGGGCCGACGCCACTTTCCGCCATCGCGCGCTTCTATGTCTGGGTCATCCGCGGCACGCCGTTGCTCGTTCAGCTCTTTGTCATCTTCTACGGCCTGCCGAGCCTCGGCATCCTGCTCGATGCCTTCCCGGCCGCCCTCATCGGCTTCACGCTGAATATCGGCGCCTACAGCTCCGAGATCATCCGCGCCGTCATTTCCTCGGTGCCGAAGGGCCAATGGGAAGCCGCCTATTCGATCGGCATGAGCTGGCGCCAGGCGATGAGCCGCACCATCCTGCCGCAGGCCGCTCGCGTCGCCGTGCCGCCTTTGTCGAACACCTTCATCTCGCTCGTCAAAGATACCTCGCTTGCCGCGGCCATCACCGTGCCGGAGCTCTTCCAGGCGGCGCAGCGCATCGTCGCCACCACCTATGAGCCGCTGATCCTCTATATCGAGGCGGCGTTGATCTATCTCGTCCTGAGCTCCGTCCTCTCGCAGCTGCAGGTGCGGCTGGAACGCCGCTTCGCGCGTTATGGCGGCATGCTGGAGGCAAATGCATGATCGAGCTTTCCAACATCGAAAAGCGCTTCGGCGACGCCATCATCCTCAAGGATATAAGCATCCGCATCCCCGAAGGCAGCGTCACCGCGCTGGTCGGGCCTTCCGGCGGCGGCAAGAGCACGCTGCTGCGCTGCATCAACCTGCTCGAAATTCCGACCGCCGGCTCTATCCGCCTCGGAGAGGAGAAGCTGGCCTTTGCGCCGGGCAAACGAACGAGCTGGCAGGCGATCCAGAAGATCCGCCGCCAGACCGGCATGGTCTTCCAGAACTTCCAGCTATTCCCGCATCAGACCGCGATCGAGAATGTCATGGAAGGCCTGGTGACGGTGTTGAGATGGCCGAAGGAAAAAGCGCGCGAGCGTGCGATGGAATTGCTGACCAAGGTCGGCATGACGCACAAGGCCGATGCCTGGCCTTCGACGCTGTCGGGCGGCCAGCAGCAGCGCGTCGCGATCGCCCGCGCACTGGCGCCGTCGCCGCGCGTGCTTCTCTGTGACGAGCCGACATCCGCCCTCGATCCCGAGCTTTCGGCCGAAGTGGTCGATGTGCTGGGCCAACTTGCCAGCGAAGGCACGACGATGGTGATGGCGACCCACGATCTCCGGCTCGCCTCGAAGATCGCCAATGACGTGGTTTTCCTGGAAGCCGGCAGCGTGGTGGAAACGGGCAGCGCCAAGGCGATCTTCAGTGCGCCGGAGCGCGAGCGCACCAAACGCTTCATCTCGACGATCAACGCCGCCCATACTTACGATATCTGAGCTAGAGCATGATGCCGAAAAGTGTGAGCGGTTTTCGGACGACATCATGCTCTATTTCTTTGATTTAGATCCGGATTCAGATTTTAGGCCGACCTGGTTCTAAAATCATCCGGATCTAATGCCGGGATGCGAACATCCCGGCATTGCTGGAACTCCAATCAGGAGGCCGTGACGACCGAGCGCGCCGCCTTCAGCGCATTGCCCCACCAGGTGAGCTGGTCGAGCTGGTTCTTCGCTGCTTCGTTGAGATGCGCGTAATCGCTGAGACTCTTGCCTTCCTTGAGGACGCCAAGATATTCGCCAAGCGCGATATGCACGCCCGTTTTCACCGAAGCCGCCCCCATTTCCACGAAGATCAGGCGAAGATGCTCGACCGCACGTGCGCCGCCGACGCCGCCGTAACCGACGAAACCGACCGGCTTCTGGATAAACTCGCCGAGGTCGATGGCGTTCTTCAGAACGGCCGTCGGAGCGTGATTGTACTCGGCGACGGTGAAAATGAAGCCATCGAATTCACGCAGCTTCTTTTTCCAGCGCTCTGCCGTCTCGCTTTCAGCGGTGGTGGCACGCTGCTCACCGAAAAAATGCATAGGGTAGTCGAGCAGGTCGAGAACCTCGACCTCGATGTCCTGGCGCTCGGCGGCGATAGCGGCAATCCACTTGGCCGGATGCTCGGCAAAACGGCCAATACGCGTGCTGCCGACGATGACGGCAATCTTCAACTTGCTCATGGATATTGTTTCCTGGATTGGTCTTGGGGGCGGATGGCCAAGTTTATGAGAAAGCCTCCACGCCGGGCAAGGCGCGGAGGCTGCTAACTCTCAGCTTTTTGACAGGCCGATCGTACACGATCGGGTGAATGGAGCCGGTTCGCAAAGGCGCTCAAGGGCGCTGTTCAACGACGGCCACTTGTTGTTCAACCTGCGTAGACGACGAGCAGGTCCTTGGCATCGATCTGATCGCCGGCCCGCACCAGCACTTCGGAAATCGTGCCATCCTTTTCCGCATGCAGCGCCGTTTCCATCTTCATCGCTTCGATGGAGACCAGCACGTCGCCGGCATTGACGGCCTGGCCGGGCGAGACGAAGACGCGGCTGATGACACCCGGCATCGGCGCACCGACGTGAACGGCATTGCCCGGTTCGGCCTTGCGGCGGACGGCGGCCCCTGTCGCCCCATGGGCCCGGTCCGGCACCTTGATGCGGCGCGGTTGGCCGTTGAGCTCGAAGAAGATGGTCACCATGCCCTGGCTGTCGGTTGCGCTCATCGCCTGATTGACGATGACGAGCGTCTTGCCGCGCTCGATATCGGCAAACAGTTCCTCGCCGTCCTTGAGACCGTAGAAATAGGCGGGCGTCGGCAGCACCGAGACCGGGCCGTAGGTGTCGGAGGCGAGCGCGAAGTCGGTGAAGACCTTCGGATACATCAGGTAGGAAGCGAATTCGAAGTCGCTGATCTCGCGCTCGAGCTTCGTCTCGATGACTTTACGCTCCGCATCGAGATCGGCCTCCTTGAGCAGCGAGCCGGGACGCACGGTATAGGGCTTGTCGCCCTTCAGCGCCTTCTTCTGCAGCGCTTCGGGCCATCCTGACGGCGGCTGGCCGAGATCGCCCTTCAGCATCGAGACCACCGATTCCGGGAAGGAGACTTCCTTGTCGGGGCTGACGACATCGGCAACCGTCAGGTCCTGGGACACCATCATCAGCGCCATGTCGCCGACCACTTTGGAAGACGGCGTCACCTTGACGATATCGCCGAACATCTGGTTGGCGTCGGCATAGGCCTGCGCCACCTGATGCCAGCGGGTCTCGAGGCCGAGCGAGCGGGCCTGTTCCTTGAGGTTGGTGAACTGGCCACCCGGCATCTCATGCAGATAGACTTCGGATGCCGGACCCTTCAGATCGCTTTCGAAGGCGGCATACTGATTGCGCGCCGCTTCCCAATAGAAGGAAACGCGGCGGATCCATTCCGGATCGAGGCCGGGATCGCGCTCCGTACCGCGCAACGCCTCGACGATCGAGCCGAGACAGGGCTGCGAGGTATTGCCGGAAAGCGCATCCATGGCGGCATCGACGGCATCGACGCCGGCGTCGACAGCGGCAAGAACGGTCGCGGCCGCAATCCCTGAGGTATCATGCGTGTGGAAATGGATCGGCAGGCTGGTCGCCTCGCGCAGCGCCTTGAACAGAACCTTCGCAGCCGCAGGCTTGAGGAGGCCTGCCATATCCTTGAGCGCGATGATATGCGCGCCCGCCTTCTCGAGCTCGACCGCAAGGTCGGTATAGTATTTCAGATCGTATTTCGGACGGGCCGAGTTCAGGATGTCGCCGGTATAGCAGATCGCCGCCTCGCAGAGCTTGTTCTCCTCGGCAATGGCATCCATCGAGACGCGCATGTTCTCGACCCAGTTCAGACAATCGAACACCCGGAAGAGATCGATGCCGCCCCTGGCCGCCTGGCGGACGAAATATTTGACGACATTGTCGGGATAATTGGTGTAGCCGACGCCATTGGCGCCGCGCAGCAGCATCTGCAGCAGAAGGTTCGCCGCGCCCTCGCGGATCAGTGCCAGGCGCTCCCACGGGTCCTCGGTCAGAAAGCGCATGGAGACGTCGAAGGTCGCTCCGCCCCAGCATTCGAGCGACAAAAGGCCTGGCAGCGCATGCGCATAGGTGCCGGCGATGCGGGCGATGTCATAGGTGCGCATGCGGGTGGCGAGCAGCGACTGATGGCCATCGCGCATCGTCGTGTCGGTCAAAAGCACGCGCTTCTCGTTGCGCATCCATTCGCCGAATTTCTTCGGGCCGAGCGTGTCGAGGAGCTGCTTCGTGCCGTCCTTGACTGTGTTGCCATTGGCGTAGGGAACCACCGGCTCGGCCGCGTTATCAAGCGGCCTCGGCCTGTCCTTGGCCTCGGGGTGACCATTGACGGTGACGTCGGCGAGATAGGTCAGGAGCTTCGTGGCACGATCCTGGCGCTTGACCTGCTGGAAGAGTTCCGGCGTCGTGTCGATGAAGCGTGTCGTGTAGCTGTTGTCCCTGAACTTGGGATGGCCGATGATCGCTTCGAGGAAGGTCAGGTTGGTTGCCACGCCGCGAATACGGAATTCGCGCAGCGCCCGGTCCATGCGGGCGATCGCTTCGGAAGGATTGGGCGCCCATGCCGTGACCTTGACGAGAAGCGGATCATAAAAGCGGGTGATGATGGCGCCCGAATAGGAAGTGCCGCCATCGAGGCGGATGCCGAAACCGGACGCTGAGCGATAGGCGGTGATACGGCCGTAATCCGGAATGAAGTTATGCTCCGGATCTTCCGTGGTGATGCGGCATTGCAGCGCATGGCCGTTGAGACGGATATCTTCCTGGCGCGGCACGCCCGATTCCGCCGTACCGATCGCAAAGCCATCGAGGATGTGGATCTGCGCCTTGACGATATCGATGCCGGTGACGACTTCGGTCACCGTATGCTCGACCTGGATGCGAGGATTGACCTCGATGAAGTAGAATTTGCCGGTATCGGCATCCATCAGATATTCGACGGTACCCGCGCCGATATAATTGGTCGCGGCCGCGATCTTCAGCGAATAGGCGGCGAGTTCCTGGCGCTGCGCCTCCGAGAGATAGGGCGCCGGCGCGCGCTCGACGACTTTCTGGTTGCGGCGCTGGATCGAGCAGTCACGCTCGAAGAGATGCACGACATTGCCATGCGTATCGCCGAGAACCTGGCTTTCGACATGGCGGGCGCGCTCGACGAGCTTTTCCAGATAGACCTCATCCTTGCCGAAGGCGGCCATCGCCTCGCGTTTGGCCTCCGTCACCTCGCGGGCAAGATCCTTCGGATCGCGGATCGCGCGCATGCCGCGCCCGCCGCCGCCCCAGGAGGCCTTCAGCATGACGGGATAACCGATCCCTTCCGCCATCTTAGCCACTTCGGCCATGTCTTCCGGCAGAGGCCCGGTGGCCGGCACCACAGGAACGCCGACCGAGATCGCCAGGTTGCGCGCGGCGACCTTGTTGCCGAGCTGGCGCATTGTATCGCCCTTCGGGCCGATGAAGATGATGCCGGCCTCGTTGCAGGCATCGACGAATTCGGGGCTTTCCGAAAGCAGGCCGTAGCCCGGATGAATGGCATCGGCGCCGGAGAGCTTCGCGACCCTGATCACTTCCGCGATCGACAGATAGCTTTCGATCGGACCCATGTCCTTGGAAAGATGCGGGCCGCGGCCGACCTGGTAGCTCTCGTCCGCCTTGAAGCGGTGCAGCGCCAGCTTGTCCTCTTCCGCCCAGATCGCCACCGTTTTTATTCCAAGTTCGTTGGCCGCACGGAACACGCGAATGGCAATTTCAGAGCGATTGGCAACGAGAATCTTGGAAATGGGCAAAACGGTCTCCTCAGACGTTCAGACGCGGGCATGCTGCACCCGCGAAGGAAATTCTTAACTTCTTGTCACAGAAAGTTCAATTTATCTTGCGACTGCGAAATGCAATTTTTCGACATTCTGGAGCAACACTAGGAAAAGTGCGAAGCGGTTTTCCGTCCGGAGTTGCGTCAAAATAAAAAACCGGAGCAATTCCGCTTCGATGAGAAGCGGAATTGCTCTAACTTATCAGTCCATGACGGAAGGCAAGCGCCACCGCCTGCTGCCTGTTTTTCGCCTTCAGCTTGTCCTGTAGGCCGTTCATATACCAGTCGACCGTGTGGTTTGAGATCTTCAGCATCTTGCTGATCTCCATCGACGTCATGCCTTCGGCGAGATAATGCAGGATTTCCATCTCGCGCCGCGTCAGCGGCGTATCGGCCGGCAACACGGTTTCCAGCGCCGGCGCCTCGCCTTTCAGATCGAGCAGCCGCCAGAAGGCCTTGCGCGCCGCCGCCTCCAACAGTGCGATCTCCACCGGCGACAGCTCGATCGGCTTGCCGGCGAGACTGAGGCTGGCGAGAATGCCGTTGCGTCCGTGGATCGGAAAGATGTAGCCATCCTCCATCCCATGCCCGAAGGCATCGACCATCATCTGCTCCATGCGGCGCTGATGCGCATCCTTGTGGAAGGCCGCCATCGCCTCCCGCCAGCGGAAAGGCCGCTGCGCGTGGGCGAGATAGCGCAGCATCGGATCGATCAGAGCATATTTTTTCGCGGCATATATCTGCGGCCATTGTTCCGGCCAGCGGCCGGCAAGCGCCGCAGCCCAGGGCTCTGGATTCTGCTGTACCGGATTCTGCTGCAGATGGCGTAGCAGGCCGTAATATTCGAAGCCGCAAGCATGGAGGAGCTGCTCCAACTCGGTAATGACGCCTGCAGGATTTGAACATTCTTCCAGAATTACAAGTAATTGAATTAACGAATTAATATTCACAAAAATGCCCCTTGCCCGGACCTGATGCCGTCGGCGGCTTGTCAAACTGGTCGCGAAACGGTCTTCCTCAATAAATGCAGTCTGTAATTTAATGCTGTGCTAAACATTTAATAAAATGCAAGCGCAAATTGTTGCGAGATATGTCCGGACGGCAATTTCAGCGCCATGACCATCTCGTCGCATCCTGCAATAGTGCGATCGTGTCAATCATCACATCGACTGAACCCTGAATGCTCCGTTAATCGCCCGTTCAGGTAGCCTTTTGTAGCATCGCATCATCCCGTTTTCGCAGATGCACGAGAGGTTCGACGTGACGCTATTCAAGGTCTATGCAAGGGCTCTGCGCTATCTTGGCGCCTACAAGCTGCGCGTATCCCTGGTCGTTGTCGCAAACATTGTTCTTGCGACGATTACCATCGCGGAGCCGATCCTGTTCGGTCGCATTATCGATGCGATTTCGGGCAAGGGTGAGGTCAAGCCCATCCTCTTCATGTGGGCGACTTTCGCCGTCTTCAACACCATTGCTTTCGTCCTGGTGGCCCGCGAGGCCGACCGGCTGGCCCATGGCCGGCGGGCGACGCTGTTGACGGAAGCCTTCGGCCGCATCATTTCCATGCCGCTTGGCTGGCACCATCAGCGCGGCACCTCCAACGCGCTGCATACATTGCTGCGCGCCTGCGAAACGCTGTTCGGCCTCTGGCTGGAATTCATGCGCAACCACCTGTCCACGGTCATCGCGCTTACGCTTCTGGTGCCGACCGCAATGTCGATGGACCTGCGCCTTTCCGCCGTGCTCATGGTGCTCGCCATCGCCTATTGGCTGATCGGCCGCGTCGTCATGAGCCGCACCAAGGACGGCCAGGCTTCGGTCGAGAACCACTATCACACCGTCTTCTCGCATGTCAGCGACTCGATCAGCAACGTTTCGGTCCTGCACAGCTACAATCGCATCGAGGCCGAAACCCGAGCGCTGAAATCCTTCGCCGACCGACTGCTCGAAGCCCAATATCCGGTGCTCGACTGGTGGGCGATCGCCAGCGCACTGAACCGCATGGCGTCGACCATCGCGATGATGGTGGTCCTGATCATCGGCACCATGCTCGTCCAGGCCGGCCAGTTGCGCGTTGGCGACGTCATCGCCTTCATCGGCTTTGCCAACCTGTTGATCGGCCGTCTCGACTTGATGCGCCAGTTCGCGACGCAGATTTTCGAGGCCCGTTCCAAGCTCGAGGACTTCTATACGCTTGAAGACTCGGTGCGTGAACGTGAAGAGCCAGCCGGCAACGGCGAGATCAAGGACGTCAAGGGTGCGATCGAATTCCGCGACGTCTCCTTCGGCTTCGGCAACAGCTCACAGGGCCTGCACAATGTCTCCTTCTCGGTGAAGGCAGGCCAGACGGTCGCGATCGTCGGCCCGACCGGCGCCGGCAAGACGACGCTCGTCAACCTGCTGCAGCGTGTCTACGATGCCCAGGGCGGCAAGATCCTCGTCGACGGCACCGATATCACCAAGGTGACCCGCAAGTCGCTGCGTCGCCACATCGCCACCGTCTTCCAGGATGCGGGCCTGCTGAACCGTTCGATCAGCGACAATATCCGCCTTGGTCGCGAAGGCGCCAGTGAAGAGGAAATGCGCCGTGCGGCCGAAGCCGCCGCTGCCGCCGACTTCATCGAGACCCGTGAGGATCGCTACGATACGCATGTCGGTGAACGCGGCAACAAGCTCTCCGGCGGCGAGCGCCAGCGCATCGCGATCGCCCGCGCCATCCTCAAGGACGCGCCGATCCTGGTGCTCGACGAGGCGACCTCGGCGCTCGACGTCGAGACCGAAGCCCGCGTCAAGGCCGCGATCGACAATCTGCGTCAGAACCGCACCACCTTCATCATCGCCCACCGCCTGTCGACGGTCCGCGAAGCCGATATGGTGCTCTTCCTGGATGACGGCCGTGTCGTCGAACAGGGCAGCTTCGACGAGCTTAGCCACAGCAACGGCCGCTTCGCCGCCCTGCTGCGCGCCAGCGGCATCCTGACGGACGAAGAGGTCCGCAAGGCCCACGCCACCGAAGCCGCCTGATCGGTTCGGGTTTCAAGATAAAGGCCGGAAGGTAACTCCTTCCGGCCTTCAGACCGCTGACAAACCCGTCGATTTTTCGGCGGGTTTTGTTTTTGCGGATTGG
>NZ_PQIG01000104.1 GCF_012349115.1 Rhizobium ruizarguesonis | reverse complement strand
GCTCGTCAGGCTCATAACCTGAAGGCCGCAGGTTCAAATCCTGCCCCCGCAACCACTGAAACTTGCAAATTTGCCCACTCCGGGTATTTGCTCTTGAGCTCCTCCGCGTAAGCGTCGAGGAGCTTTTGTTTTTTGGCTTCCGTGTCGATCTCGCCGGAGGCAATCTTCGCCATCAGGTCGTTCTGGGCGGCAGCCAGAAACTGGTGCTCGAGCACGTCAATCGCCTCCATGGATGCCATGATGTTGGCGATTGATCCGTGGACCTGCAGGGATGCCGGCTGATGGCCCGGCGTCTTGCCGATCACGACGGTCTGGATCAAATCGCGCACGATGGGCATCAGCCGCTGCTTGGCTTGTTCATCGGCATTGTGGCGGGCGAGGAAGATGAGCTTGCGGATGATGATCTCCATATTAGTGGGATTGAACTGCGCCTTGAGCTTGGCGATCTTCTCCTGAAAATCCTCCACCGGCTCTGCCAGTGCATTCAGCTCCGCCGCCAGCTTCTCGCGCGTCGCTTCCAGTTCGTCCAATTGATCGTCGAGCGCGGCGAGGCGAGGGCGGCCTTCCGCAGCTCGATCGCTGATCTGCTGGATGATGCTGTTCTGGCGTTGGGTGGTTGCCTTCAGCGCGGCCGTCAGCTCATCCCGTTGGGAAGGCGACTGCTTCAGGAGGTTGACCTCATGCGTAATCATCCTCTGCGAAATGCGATCGAAAATCTCCATCGAGTAGAACGCCACCGGAATGCAGTTCAGGACCCGCTCTTCGAGCTCGTGACGAGTGATTGTCTTACTGTTGGAGCAGCAGGCGCCGTCGAGCGCCTCGATCGGCAAGCGCTTCTTGCGGTTGGTGCAGCTATAGCGGTCCTTGCCGGAGATCGCATAGGGACCGCCGCATTCGGCGCATTCCAGCATGCGGCTCAGGAGATATTCCGGGCGCTGGGTCGCGTTAAGCCGGTTCGTCTTGGCGCTTTGATAGAGGTCACCGATCTCGGCGTCGCGCGCGCGGTTCGTATCTCCTCAAGAGCAAGCTTCATCAAATGAAACTTTCACCAACAGACTTCGGGGATTGTGCAGCTTGATGCAGCAGCACAACGCGGCGGAGGCGGTAGGAAAACTATCGCCCCGCCGAAGCGCTTGCTGGAGATACAGAAGAGCTGCGTTGATTGATCGAGTGTCCCCGGGTCGGGCTGCGCTACATCTAGCTCTCTGCTTTAAGGGCATGCTTGACGCGCAGGATGGTGATCACAACAGATCCCACCACCACCGGAACAGCGACAAGCATGATCACCGGATCGAAATGGAATCCTGCGTGGTCGGCTGACTCATATATAAATTTCAGCAAGCTCAGCAGGTAATAGCTAATTGCGATCATCGAAAAGCCTTCGACCGCGCGCTGGATCTTGACCTGCGTCGCGGCCCGATCAGCCATCGCCTGGATCTGTGTAGCGTTCTGAAACTCAATCTCGACCTGGATTCGGGTTTGTAGCAGGTCGAGCAGGTGCATCGCAGCCCTTGACAGGTGTTCAAGCCTCAACGCGGTTGCTTCGCAGGTACGCACCGCAGGCTTGAACCGACGCTCCACGAAGGTGCCGAAACGTTGAAAGCCGGGGACATGGGTTTCCCGTAAAAGGGCGATCCTCTCTTCAACGATTTTGGCGTAGGCAGCGGTTGCGCCAAACCTGTTTCTGGTCTCCGCGGTGGCTGAAATGATATGCGACGAGAGAACAGTGATTTCCTCGAGCAATTGCTTGTGCTGATGTGCAGGCGTACTCAAGTTTCGATTGGTCAGCCGAACGAGTTCCGCGTCATATCCGCCCAGAAGCGGCGCAAGACGACGCGCCTCCGGCAATCCGAGCAGCGCCATTGACCTATAGGTTTCGATCTCAAAGATCCGCCGTACCATGCGCCCAAGCCGATGTGCATTCAGGTCCTTGTTGAACAGGATGATTCTGCTTGAATTGTCCTCTCGAACGCGAAAATCGGAGCAAATCTGTGCCGCCCCGCCGCCGATTGATGACGCGGCGGTATCGCCGAAGTCGAGCGATTTTAGAACCGTTCCCAGCTGGTCAGGAGGGTTTTCGAGGACAAGGATACTCACGTGGCAAACGAGCAGAGGAGAGCTCAACCCTGCTAGCCTCGCAAAATCACCTTCACAAAGATCAGTTTCCGGCCAACCCTGGGGCTCGCTGGCCAATTTTCGGACCCGCGTGACCGTCACGAACTCAGTGTGCCGTTCAACTCTGACTGAAATTCCACCGTCGGCTTCGAGACTATCGTGGAACTCCTTGATCACACCATCCAACGGCATGAAAGCAACGTGCTCGACGATCGCCGGACCGGTAAAATAAATCGACGGTCGAGCGTGAAGCTCCGAGTTGAAGTCTGCGGCCCCCTGTTCAAAGGCAGCTGGACTAGAGATCTGTGGTGCGGATGCAGACACCGTCGGAAAGAATGCTTCGTCTGCGCCCTTTGAAATCATGTCTGTCTTCCCCATTCCCAAAAGCACACGAACCGGCGAACCTATATGAAGCGAATGCAATCAACTTGAAAAGCCCCGCCGGGGTGCAAAGAATTTGCCGATCCTCGTCGAGGTTCGAGCGCTTGCGGTCGATTTGTGACTCAACACTCGGTCGGTTGACGCCGAGCGTGCCGCCATGCCCACCTCCGAGCTTTGAACGGACATACGGGAGGTAAGGCCGATACCACCTGTGTCAGGTCCGACGACGCGTTTTCTCGTTAACACGCGTCTTAAGCAACCATTCACACGACATGAATTGTCATCTTGTAGTCTTTCCAGGCATCTTGCTCAGGCAGCTCAAAATGGCCGCAACATTGTGACGCGAGGTGAAGTTATGCTGACCGAACGCGAGGATCAGTTTTACATCGGTGGAAAATGGCAGGAATCCGGGGACGTAAACCGTCTGCCTGTTGTGAATCCCGCGTCGGAATGTGTTGTCGGGCATATTGCTGCGGGCGGTGCTAATCACGTCGATCTCGCGGTTGCCGCAGCGCGCAACGCGTTCCCAGCCTTCTCTCAAACAACTGTGGCTGAACGGCTCGGTCTGCTCGGCAGGATGCATTCTCTCCTGAACGAAAGAGCGGAGACGTTCGCGGAGGCGCTCGCAATGGAAATGGGGGCGGCGATCAGCTTTGCGCGGGCTTCCCAGGTTCCTTTTGCTTCCGAGCACATCCGTGTCCAGATGGAAACTCTTGAGAAATACCGGTTTGTGACGATTGATGGGCGTACCGCGACCGCCAAGGAGGCAATCGGGGTTTGTGCGCTGATCACCCCCTGGAACTGGCCACTTTACCAGATCACCGCCAAAGTCGCTCCCGCGATTGCGGCAGGCTGTACCGTTGTCCTCAAGCCGAGTGAACTGTCACCTTATAGCGCTTTGCTCTTCGCCCAGTTGATGCACGATACCGGCATTTCGGCTGGCGTATTCAATTTGGTCAACGGAACTGGCGAGATCGTTGGCGCAGCGCTTGCCAGCCATCCCGAGGTCGACATGATCTCGATCACAGGTTCCACCCGCGCGGGGGTACTCGTCGCGCAGGCGGCCGCACCGACGGTGAAGCGAGTGGTTCAGGAACTCGGCGGCAAGTCGCCGAACATTTTGCTCGATGATGCCGACTTCAGCGAGGCGGTATCCAAGGGCGTGCTCGCCGGAATGCGCAATGTCGGCCAGTCGTGCAGCGCCCCGACGCGTATGCTGGTACCCGCACATCGGCTGGCCGAAGTGGAGGAATTGGCAAGCGCCACTGCGCGTGCGATCCGAGTCGGCGCTCCGCTTGATCCCGCGACGGACATGGGTCCCATCGCCAATCTTCCCCAGTTCGAGCGGGTACAAACGATGATCCAAGCCGGTATCGACGATGGCGCCAAGCTGCTGTATGGCGGTCTGGGCCGGCCGGCCGGCATCGCGCGGGGCTTTTTCACGCAGCCAACGATCTTTTCCGAGGTGACGTCCGACATGCGTATTGCTCGCGAGGAGATCTTCGGTCCCGTACTTTCGATTATGCCCTACAAGGACGAGGAAGAGGCAATCGCCATTGCCAACGACACCGTCTATGGATTGGGTGCTCATGTCCAGTCTTCAGATCCGGAGCGGGCACGCCGGGTCGCCCTGCGCATCCGTGCCGGCCAGGTTCATATCAACTATCCCGCTTGGGACGGAGCGGCCGCCTTCGGTGGGTACAAGCGATCAGGTAACGGCCGCGAGTATGGCGTATACGGGCTCGAAGAGTATCTTGAGACGAAGTCCATCCTCGGTTATTGATTAGGCGTCTCCGCGAGGTCGGCTCGCCAGGGCAGTGGTTTCAGCGACCGACGAAGCATCGTCAGGAAAGCGGCAGTCCGCGCACTTCGCCCGTGCCGCGATCCGAGGATGGCGACGATATCAGCCGACGGCAGCATCCAGTTGGGAAGTACCTGCCTCAACCGTCCCTCGGCGAGGTCTTCTGCAACGGCCCATTCAGAGCGCATCATAATGCCCTGACCCGCCAACGCCCAATCCCGAATGACGGCACCATCGTTGCTCGACATAGCGGGATTAACGCGCACTGTCGCACTTTCCTGCCGTGATCCCTTGAACCGCCAGAGCGTTACGTCCTCCTCGTTCTCGCGAACGACGAGGCAGCGATGTCGCGCCAGATCGGCAGGCGTAGAAATGGGCTCAGCCGAAGCCAGGTATTCTGGACTTGCGCAAAGAATCCGACGGTTCGGCGCCAGTGTCGTCACGACCTGATCCAGATGCGCTGATGCCCCGATGTGAACAACGACCTCATAACTATCAACGACCAGCGCCGTGGGATGGTCGGACAGTTGCAAGGTGGCGGTGGCACTACGATGCTCTCGAGCAAACGCCTCCACGACCGGGGCCACGTAGATCCTTCCAAATCCGTGAGGCGCTGCGACCCTGAGGTGCCCGCGAACCGCACCCTCGCGATCAGCCAAGGCTTCGGCAAGCGAATCTATTGCATCGCTGACGATGATGCTGTGAGAAGCGACCAATGAGCCCTCTTCGGTAAGGCGCAGGTGGCGTCCGGACCGGTCAATCAGCCTTACCCCGACTTTCTCTTCGAGCGCGCGCAGGCGCTGGGTGACCGCGGGAGGCGTCACGTTCAGCTTTCTCGCGCTTTCCGCGAGAGATTTCGAGGCAGTAAGGACCGAGAAGAAGGCGAGATCATCGGACGTAAGCATTAATTCATGCCTTAATGGAACCTTCACTACTCATTAATTGCCATCTTTAGGGTTTGGCGACAAGGTGAATTTCGAATTGGAGATCGGATTCATGAATTTAGTCCGGCCCCCGTTTGGCCGCGACGAACAGTCTTGGGGAGCGGAAAATTGCCCTGCTAGAGCTCAACCGCCCCTGGGGGCGTAGTCATGGTGGAGAGCCTGCAATGAATGCTAAAGATATCCTCGGGCAGCTGGTCAGCTTTCCATCCGTCGTCGGGACTCCGAACGGCGACATCGTGGCATGGGTCAAGGGCTATCTCGAAAGTCATGGCGCTACCGTGACTGTCTTGCTGGGACCGGAAGGAGATCGAGCAAATCTTTTTGCCACCATCGGCCCGAAAGACAAGCCCGGTTACATCCTTTCCGGGCATATGGATGTGGTTCCTGCGTCCGAACCGACCTGGACGTCGGATCCCTTTCGCCTGCGGGCAGAGGGCGATCGGCTCTTCGGCAGGGGGGCGTGCGACATGAAGGGCTTTCTTGCCGCCGCCCTTGCAGGACTTCCGGCAATGACGAGGATGCCATTGAGCCGTCCGATCCACTTCGCCTTTTCCTATGATGAGGAAGCCGGCTGCCGTGGCGTGCCGCACATGCTACGGCAGATCGGGAACCTATGCGCCCCGCCCTTGGGCGCAATTATCGGCGAGCCGAGCAGTATGGTGGCGATCCGAGGTCACAAGGGAAAGGCGGCCGCCCGCGTCGAGATCCATGGCACGACCGGCCATTCGTCGCGTCCCGACAGGGGCCTCAACGCCATTCATGCCATGACTGCGGTGATGACCGCGGCTATGAAGACCATCGAAACTCTGCGGAACGGTCCTTACGACCAGACTTTCGAACCCCCGTATTCCACCCTGCAAATCGGCACGATCGTGGGCGGCCGCAGCGTCAACATCATCCCTGATCTCTGCGCTCTGGAATTGGAAGCCCGCGCCGTGCCTGGCGTGTCGCCAACGGTTCTGCTGGAACCTATCAAGGCAGTTGCCGAGGCGTTGGAGAAAGACGGTTTCCGCACCACGTGGGAGACCAGCAGCACCTACCCCGCACTCTCGCTTGATGCCGACGCGCCGCTCGCCCGGCTGATGGAGGGATTAACCGGAGCGTCGACCTTGGCGGCCGTCAGCTACGGCACGGAAGCAGGGCTCTATCAAGCCGCTGGCATCGACGCGATCATCTGCGGGCCGGGGGACATCGCCTGCGCCCATCGCGCCGACGAATTCATCCGCCTCGACGAACTTATTGCCTGCGAGGAAATGATCTTGCGGCTTGCCGAAACCCTGCGAGACTGAGAGAGAATCATGGTTTTCTGGTTCAATTCGGATCGAGAAAGAGGTCGCGTCTTCGCGGATGCTTTTGCGCGCGATCTGCCCGATCTGCCTTTCGCCATGGATATCTCGGAACGCAATCCAGACGACATCCGCTACATCCTGACCTGGACGGCGCCGCCCGATCTTCATCGCTTCAAGAACCTGGAGGTCGTCTTCTCGATCGGCGCCGGCGTTGACCAGTTCAAGCCGCAAACGCTCCCCCCGAACGTCATGCTCGTCCGCATGGTCGAGGACGGCATCGTCCGGATGATGCAAGAATATGTGACGCTCGCGGTGCTCGCTATTCACCGAAAGCTGAAGGCCTATATTGGCCAACAGGCCGACGCCACCTGGCTTCCCCTTCCCGCGCGCCCAGCCGCCCAGCAGCGGATCGGTATCCTTGGCCTCGGCCTGCTCGCCCAGGCCGTCGTCGAGCGACTGAAACCCTTCGGCTTTCCGCTTGCCGCCTGGAGCCGCTCGGAGCGACAGGTGGAGGATGTTGACTGCTATCACGGTCCGGACGGCCTCACCCCGTTTCTGGCGCGTACAGACATCCTGATCTGTCTCCTGCCGCTGACGCAAGAGACGCAAGGACTGCTCGACGCCGCGCTCTTAGAGACGCTTCCAACCGGCGCGGCGCTCATCCACGTGGGGCGCGGCGCCCAACTCGATCACGACGCGCTCATTGCGGCTCTCGACGCGGGGCATCTGTCGAGCGCGGTCATCGACGTCACCGAACCTGAGCCCTTGCCTCCCGAACATGGTTTCTGGCGACATCCAAAGATTATTCTGACGCCGCATATCGCAAGCGTTACGCAACCAGAAACGGCGGCCCGCGCCGTCATCGACAACATCAAGCGCCATCGCGACGGCCTCGACCTGATCGGGCTCGTCGATCGCGACCGCGGTTATTGAGCTGCAACCAGGAGAGCAAGGAGAAAACATGTCCCTCCTCAAGACCATCGTACCGAACAGCACAGAAGCTCCGCGTGAATCCAAGCCCGGGCCGGAGCGTCTTATTTCCGGCGATCCGTCGTTCAAGTCCTGGGCCCAGGACGTAGCGAGAGGCGAAATGATCCACACCGGCGTCTGGGAGGCAACTCCGGGACTGACGCATTCCGTCAAGGGCGAGACCTTCGAGTTTTGCCACATCCTTCAGGGGGTCGTGGAAATCACGCCGGTTGGCGGAGAACCGGTTACCTACAAAGCGGGTGACAGTTTCGTGATGAAGCCCGGTTTCGTCGGCACATGGCGTACCGTGGAAACCGTCCGTAAGATCTACGTGACGGTCATGTAACTGCTGGGCGTCGGTGGGAGACGACGAGCAATCGTCTGCGCCGCGGCGGAACAGAATATTTTCCGCCGCGCGTTTTGCCAGGCAATCGCTCGCAGCAATGCGGGAGTTCTCGCGGCCCGTGGGAGTTCGTTCGAGCGCTAAATCATCGGCCGTCATAAGGGAGCGAAAATGGCTGTTTTTACCGAGCTTTCTGACGGCGATCGCCAATCGATCATCGCAGCCTATGGTTTTACGTCGCTCTCGTCTGTGATCGGCATCGCTGATGGCGACACCGATACGACCTACCTGTTTCGCGCCCAGGAAGGCGAGTTCATTGTGACGCTTTTCGAAAATGGAGTCCAGCCTCTGGATCTGGAAAGAGCCTTCGAGACCATGGAGGCGCTCTTTCAAAATCGCGTGCCGTGCCCTAGGCCGCTGCGCACGCTCCAAGGCCATGCCACGTGTCGGGCTGCAGACCGATTGGTTGCTACCGTCAGCTTTGTACAGGGCTCCTCGTCCACCCTTGCAGGCCCGGCAAAGTGCCGAAGCCTGGGCCGCACGATGGCTCAAATCCATTCTGTTTTTGAACGGAAGACAAAGCCTCTTTCGCCAGCCCTTCCAACCGGGACAGTTCACGGCGCGTTGGCCCAGGCGAATGTCTTTTTCGTTGGAAATGACGTGAGCGGGATCATTAACTTCAGGCTTCGCCACGACGATGCGTTCGTATCGGAGATTGCAGATGTGCTGGTCGGCTGGGTGGCGGAACCCGGCGGAGAACTGAACAAGGATCGGGCACGTGCGCTGCTTCAGGGTTATGAAGAGGTTCGACAACTGAGCGGCCCCGAAAAGGAAGCCTTACCAGGCTTCATCATGGCGTCCACAGCTAGACGGTTTGCCAGCCAGAAGGAAAGAAGCTTCCTACCGGAAATGGCCGTGTTAGCATATCGTTCGGCAACTTCGGACATTCTAGGTAATTGATCGGCTCCAACGCCATGAAAAATTCTCTTGATCGGACCGACGAACAGATAGTGGCCGCATTGAAGGCCAACGCTCGAACCTCGCATGCCGAGTTGTCGGCGAAGGTAAATCTTTCGCGCAACGCCGTGCGGGTACGGATAGAGCGACTTGAACGAGAAGGCTTCATCAAGGGATATACGATCATCACCGGCGATGGAGCAACTAGCCGAAACGTGACGACCGCGCTCGTCTTCGTCTATCGCCATGATCGCATGAGGGGCGGGGATGTTATTCAGGCGCTTCGGAAAATCCCGGAAGTGGTCGCTTGTGATGTGATGACCGGCGATTTCGATCTCCTTGTCAGGGTAGAGTCTTCCAAGGCAGACCGCATAACGCAAATTTGGCACCTAATAGCCGAGATGCCCGGTGTGCGCGACACACTGACTTCTTTTGCACTCTCCTCCGTGATCCGAAAATAGGAGCGGCGAGTATCGGTCGATGCACGCCTATGCCGTCCACGCGACCATTTGCAGTCTCGATCGCCACTTCCACGGACGCGCTTGTATTCTTCATGGCTATGCATTGGGCATTCCCGTGGTTCCGCAGGGCAAACCCTGACGTGTCCTCGGCGATTTGCCAGTCGATGAGGCTGCAAAACGCAGCCTCAGCGACTTTACCATTGGCGGAGGGGTGACAAGCACGGTGACAGATCATTGGAACATCTTAATTTTCGGAGGCAACGATGGTCTTAGATTGGCTGGCCGGTCAGCGCTGCAACCGAGTGATGCAGATGACTTTCGGTTGGGTCATGTCTTCGTAAGCGAAGCGCACGCCTTCGCGCCCCATGCTGCCGTATTTGAAACCTCCAAAGGGCATCGCGTCGAATCGGTAGTCGGATGACTGATTGATCATTATACCCCCGGCATCGATCCTCTTGGCGGCATCGAGGGCATCGGCGAGATCGTTGGTAAAGATCCCCGCATGCAGGCTATATTCCGGGTTGTTTGCCAGTTGTATTGCCTCATCCAATTCGTCGAACGGCTGCAGGATGACAACCGGTGCGAAGACTTCCTCATTCAACACGTCGCACGTCGCCGGCACATTCTCGAGGATGGTCGGAGGATAGAGTGTACCGGAGGGCTTGTGGCCGCAAAGCAGCGCCGCGCCGGCAGCGATCGCACGCTCGACCATGGAAGCGGCGCGGTCGACCGCCTTTTCGGTGATCATCGGACCCATGTCAGTGTCAGCTTCCATCGGGTCGCCGGTTCTCAGCTCGAGGGTCTGAGTCACGAACGCGGCCTTGAACCGCTCATAGATCGGGCGCTGGACTAGAATCCTCTGAGTGCCGATACAGTTCTGACCCGCCGCCCAGAAGGCGCCTGACACACAATCTTCAACAGCGGCGTCAACATCGCTGTTTTCCATCACGATAACTGGTGCATTTCCACCGAGATCCATCGCGAGTTTCTTGATACCGGCGGATTTTGCGATGGCCTCGCCGGTTGCAAAGCCGCCTGTGAAGGAGATCATTCGAACCTCATTTGCCGAAACGAGCGCCTTGCCCAAGTCGGCGCCGCCGACAGCGACCGTGAGGACTTCTCCCGGCAGACCGCTTTCGATCAACACGTCCGCCAGCTTGATGGCCGAGAGAGGGGTAAGCTCGGAAGGCTTCAGGAGTATTGCATTGCCGCCGGCGATGGCGGGGCCGAGCTTGTGGGCCACGAGATTAAGCGGATCATTATAAGGCGTGATCGCCGTGATGATGCCCAGTGGCTCTCGGGTATACCAGCCTTGACGGGATTCCGATCCGGCATAGGCGTCAAAGGGAATGACTTCGCCGGCGTTTCGCTTGGCCTCTTCCGCCGAGAGCTTCAAAGTGTTGACACAGCGTGTCACCTCCTTGCGCGCCTGGGTGATTGTCTTCCCGGCCTCCCGCACGATCAGGAGCGCAAATTCCTCCTTGCGGGCTTCAACGGTCGCTGCAGCCTTATCGAGAATTGCGGAGCGCTGGTGGCGGGGAAGCAATCGGGCGATCTGCGCGCCACGATTGGCGCGCTCAAGCAGCAGGTTTACCGCGCTCGCACTAGTCTCGGAGACCACACCGACCAAGCTGCCATCGAATGGATTGCTGACCAAGATCTCTGCTGGAGATGTCTTTTTGCACAGGGCGAAGCTTGCCATCACGCAGCCTCCTTCCCAAGGCTGCCAGACCGGGCATTATGGATGGCGACAATGTCGGACAGCAGCGCATAGGCGGTCTCGGTCCGGCCGGCGCCTGGACCCGTGACAGTGACAGAGCCCAGCAGTTCGGTGTTCAGCGAGACTGCGTTGGTAGCGCCGTTGACACCGGCGAGCGGATGCTCGCGCGGCAGCTGTTTCGGAGCAACGCTGCCGGTTATCGTCCCGTCGGCATTGCGAACGGCCGATCCGATCAACTTCCAACGGCTGTTGACCTTTGCCGCCGCTTCGATGTCGGAAGGAGAAAGCTTGGAAATGCCTTCGCAGGAGATTTCCTCCGGCTTGAGGTTTGCTCCCAGCAGCTCGTTTGCGAGGATCACCACCTTGAGGCGGACGTCGAAACCTTCGACGTCGGCTGTCGGATCGGCTTCGGCAAAACCGAGTGCCTGCGCTTCCGCGACGGCGCTGGCAAAGTCGAGACCGTTCTCCATGCGGCCGAGGACGAAGTTTGACGTACCATTCAGAATTCCTTCAAACCCTTTCATCTCCGCGCCCGCGAGGGTCTTCTCCGCCATGCGGATGACGGGGGTGCCGCTCATGACGGAGCCTTCATATTCGAAATGAACGTTGTTTGCCTTCGCAAGAGCCTTTAGCTCCTGAGCGGCGATTGCGACTGGCCCCTTGTTGGTGGTGACGACATGTTTGCCAGACTTAAGGGCCCAGCGGCAGTGCGAAACAGCCGGCTCGCCGTCCTTGGGGTTTGTAAATGTTGCTTCCACGACGATGTCGACAGGCGCTGTCTTGATGATCATCTCGTTATCGGCTTCCGCGCTACCCCCAGAAAGCCGGCCAAAACCGCCCTTTGCGAAATTCGCGTCAACGAGTGTCTTGGCGTCAAGGCCGTTCGGCGAAATTACGGAACCGAGATAAAGATCGCTGACAGCAACGATGTTCAGGCGGAAACCGAGATCCCGTTCCCACAGAGTGTTCTTCGTCGCGATGAGTTCGGCCAACGCGCGGTTGACGCCACCAAATCCGATTAGAGCAATGTTGTAGATTTTCACGTGGTACCCTCCGGTGAAGCGATGTGTGCGCATATCATCGGATGCGGATCGCTCAGTCGGAACGGCGCAAACAGACCAATCTGCCGTGCATTTTGCTCATTCAGCCGCCGTCTTGCCGTGCCGTCCCATTCCGCGTGAGAACTCGAACGGATAAGATGGTCCAGCCGAGGAAAGCCGATTTGGCTTCAGGCGCAATCCGTCAAAATGGCAGCTGTGTTTCAGCCCGAGTGACGCGTCTGGGGCCGATTTCCGTGGGAGTCAAAAAACATCAGGAGAACTGATCAAAGTCGATCGGAACTGAAAAGCCCGTCTTGACCCGGTCCATGACAACCATTGTCTTGAAACCTTTGATATCGGGATTTTCATAGAAGAACTTGCGGGTAAAGACCTCATAGTCCTCCATGCTTTGAGCAGTGACAATCAGGACGAAGTCCGCGTCTCCCGTTACATAATAGCCGTTCATGACTTCCGGCATCTGCCGTATCGATTGCTTGAAGCGGTCAACAATGTCTGCTCTTTCGCGCTCGAGCGTCACCAGCACAAGCATCGCGATGGGCCGCCCGACGAATTTGTGTTTCACAATCGACACGTCGGCCTCGATCACACCCGCCTCACGCAGCCGCTTGAGGCGGCGCTGCACCGCAGTGGCCGATAGACCAACCATCGCGCCGAGTTCTTCGCTGCTGTGCTTGTTGTGATTTTGCACAATGCTGAGCAGGCGAGCATCAAGGCGGTCAAGCTGCATGGGAAAATCCGCATAATTTCATCGTTTTGCCGCCCCAAAAAGCAGGATTTCTTCGTGAGATCAATATTTATCGGGAAATGCGGCGTTCGAATGGCCTTACGCTTCATTTTGCAAGGGAGTGAGGCGACGAAAAAAGTTCAAGCGGAGGATGACAGTGCGACATACTCGGGGCGGCGATCTTGCTCCTGACCACAGGAAATACGGTGCGTTTGTCTTGACGGCCGCATGAGGAAATAACGATGACCAATATCGCTGAATTAGCAGACATGGACCGTAGGACAGTTCTGCACCCGTTCACCTACCTCAAGGATTACGCGGCGGGCGAGACTGAACCTACCATCGTCGAGACTGGAAAAGGCGTTCGTATCCGGGACGCGTCCGGCCGGGAATATCTCGACGGGTTTGCAGGCCTCTATTGCGTCAATGTCGGCTACGGCCGCACCGAAGTTGCCGAGGCGATCGCCCGTCAGGCCTACAAGCTTGCCTATTATCATTCCTACGCCGCGCACACGACGGAGGAGCTCGCACGTCTTTCCGACCGACTGGTGCGAATGGCGCCCGGCAACATGTCGAAGGTCTTCTACGGGCTGTCAGGTTCGGATGCGAATGAGACGCAGGCAAAAATCGTCTGGTATTACAACAATCTTCGCGGAAAACCGCAGAAGAAGAAGATCATCTCGCGCGAGCGTGGCTATCATGGGTGTTCAGTGGTTTCCGGCTCCATGACGGGCCTGAGCTTCTACCACGATCACATGGATCTGCCGGTTTCGGGAATTCTGCGCACCGGCGTCCCGCATTTCTATCGTGGTGCGATGCCTGGCGAGACCGAAGAAACCTTTTCACAGCGCCGCGCCGAAGAGCTGGAAGCGCTTATTCTCGCCGAGGGGCCGGACACTATCGGCGCCTTCATAGCGGAGCCGGTCCTTGGGACGGGGGGCATTATACCGCCGCCGGCGGGATACTGGACGAAAATCCAGGCTGTGCTGAAGAAATACGACGTGCTGCTGATTGCCGACGAGGTGGTCTGCGGGTTTGGCCGCACCGGCGCCATGTTCGGTTCGGATCTTTATGGCATCGAGCCCGATCTGGTCACCGTCGCCAAGGGCTTGACGTCTGCCTATGTGCCGCTGTCGGCTGCGATCATTTCGCAGAAAGTCTATGAGGTTATGGAGGAAGCGACGCCTCGGGTGGGATCCTTCTCACACGGCTACACCTATTCCGGCCATCCGATCGGCGCAGCGGCCGCAAACGCAGTCCTTGATATCGTTGAGCGGGAGAACCTGGCGGGCCAGTCCGCGACCAAAGGCGCGTATCTTCTGCAACGGCTGAGGGCAGAATTCGATCAGAATCCGATCGTCGGCGAAGTCCGTGGTGTCGGCATGCTGGCGGCCATCGAGTTCGTCTCCGACCGCGGCGCCAAGTCCTCGTTCGATCCGGGTCTCAAAGTCGGAGCGCGTATTTCCCAAGCGGCCCGCAATCGCAACCTGATTGCCAGGGCGATGCCACACGGGGACATCTTGGGCTTTGCTCCGCCGTTGGTCATGACGGAAGCCGAAATCGACGAAATGGTCGCGATCGCGAAAGCCGCGGTCGACGAGGTGATGAAGGAATTGGACGCTCAAGGCGCAGTGGCGGGATAGTGGATGACCAATTGGCTGGAAAGTTTTCACGCATGAGCGAGGTCCTGAAGGTCCACGAACTCACCAAGTTGTTCGGATCCACGAAGGTGTTGGATGGCATCAGCTTTCGCATGTGCGAAGGTGAGGTCATTTCCCTGATCGGATCATCTGGGTGTGGAAAAAGCACCGCCCTTCGCTGCATCAACTTCCTGGAGACGCCGACCTCCGGGCAGATCGAGTTCATGGGCCAGGCGATCTCCGTCAATCGCAAAGAGGGTGGCGAAAGCGAGATCGTCAACGCTTCCTATATCAGAGCGTTTCGCCAGCGGATCGGCATGGTGTTTCAGAACTTCAACCTCTGGCCCCACCGTACGGTCCTCGGCAACGTGACAGAGGCCCTGATCTATGTGCTGAGCATGAGCAAAAGGGAGGCCGAAGAGGTTGCGTTGTCCGCCTTGTCGAAGGTTGGCATGGCAAATTTCGCAGAGCGCTACCCACATCAGTTATCTGGTGGGCAGCAGCAACGGGTCGCCTTTGCACGAGTGCTGGCGATGCGACCGAAATTGATGTTGTGCGATGAGCCAACCTCCGCACTCGACCCGGAACTCGTCGGGGAAGTGCTGAAGGTTATCAGAACACTGGCCGAAGAGGGTGCCACAATCCTCCTCGTCACACACGAAATGCGGTTCGCACGCGACGTATCGAACCGGATGATATTCCTGCAAGAGGGCCGCCTTGAGCAGGATGACACGCCGACAGAACTGCTTCGAAATCCCGCGACAGAAGGGGTCAAGCGGTTCCTGTCAGGCGTTATGCCGGCCTGCGCCTAGAGGCATCGGGCCACAACAACAACGATAAAAGGGTAACAGACATGATCATCAGCAAAATCATCAAGTCAGCGCTGGCAACCAGCCTGCTCGTCTCCGCTCTGGCCACGGCCGCTTCGGCTAAGGACGGGGTCCTGCGCATCGGCACGGAGGGCGATGCGCCGAAGTTCAGCATGGCTGATCCGAACGGAAACGTCACCGGTTTTGACGCGGACATCGCCAATGGTATCTGCGCCGAGCTCAAGTTAAAGTGTGAGTTTGTTGTGCAGACGTTCAGTTCGCTTGTCCCGTCCATGGACACCGATCGGTTCGACGTCATTATATCCGGCCTCGGGATTACCGCCGAGCGCCAGAAAAAGATCGACTATTCCATCCCCTATGCGACAACCCCTCTCTATTTCGTCGTTGCGAAGGATTCTCCGCTCGCCGGTCTCAAGAGCCTGGCCGAAATTGAAAAGGCCATTGAAGGCAAAAGCGTCGGCGTCGTCACCGGCACGACCTACGCCAAATTCATTGAAAAGCGGATGCCAAGCGTTGATCTGAAGACATACGACGCTGTCACTCAGCAAACTGCCGACCTTGCAAGCGGCCGTATCGACGTCGCTTTCGGAGATTCGCCGACCTGGATGGATTTTTTTCCAACGACCGATGGCGCAAACTTCACCAAGATCGACGTGAAGATCATGGCCATGGATGACCCGGACGTTCTTGGACACGGGATGGGCGTTGGGATGCGCAAGGGCAACACGGAACTACAGGCGAAGGTGGACGCCGCGCTTTGCAAGATGATCAATGATGGCAAAGTGAAAGAAGCCTCGATGCATTGGTTCCAGGACGACTACACCATTCCCTGCAAGAAGTGATCTTTGACGATGAGACCTGTCTTGGTCTGGTCCAAGGCAGGTCATTGGGATGGTGTCCATGCTAGCTGATTTCTGGATATTGATGGTGGAGCGAGGCTGGGCGCTTGCTCTGCTGCGGGGAAGTGCCATCACGATCGTGATCGGTCTTCTCGGAATGTCTTTGGGTTTCGTTATTGCCACCCCATTGGCTGTCTTGCGCTGGCAGAAAGTCACCGTGGTTTCGCAATTGGTCGATGCTTATAGCATCGTCGTTCGTGGTGTTCCGGGGCTGCTGGTCATCTACCTGCTGTTTTTCGGGTCCGTCGACTGGGTCAAAACCATCACGACCGCTTTCGGCTATCAGGACTCGGTTGACAATGCCTACCCTTATATCATCGGCGTGATCGCCATAGCCGCAATCTCGTGTGCCTATTCCATCGAGGTGATCCGCGGTGCACTTCAGGCGGTGCCGCATGGTCTGCTTGAAGCCGCGCGGTCGCTTGCCTTGCCAGGCACGGTCACGTTTTTCCGCATCACTTTTCCGCTGGCTTTGCGTCTGGCGCTCGGAGGGATCAACAACGTCTGGCAGATGACGATCAAGGACACGTCCCTGATCTCGGTTGTCGGGCTGCAGGAACTGATGAGAACGGCGGCGGTCGCAGCCGGGATCACGCGTTCTCCTCTCCTCTTTTATTGCATCGCCGCGGCGTTGTTCTTCGGTATGACAGCGGTCAGCCAAAGCCTGTTCTCCAGGGCGGAACGTGCGCTGAATCGCGGCTTCGGAGGGCGATGACATGGATCTCGAGATTGTCAAATATGCCGTTCCCTTTTTGCTGGTTGGCGCCAAGACGACATTGCTGATTGCCCTGTTCGGAATTGGCTTCGGATTCCCGTTTGGTATCGCTGTCGGTCTTGGCCGCGGCTCGAAGAACAGGACCTTGCGCAATATCTGCGATACCTACTGCGCGATTTTCCGCGGGACACCGATGTTGGTGCAGATATTCGTCATTTACTACGGACTGGCGCAGGTAAGCTTCGTCCGTCACAACCCGGCGTTATGGTGGATGATTGGTGATGGATTGCACGCGGCGATCCTCGCCGTCGTGCTGAACACCGGCGCCTACACCGGTGAAATTTTCCGGACGGGTTTCCTCTCTCTTCCCAAGGGGCTTATCGAGGCGGCCGAAGCCTGTGGCATGTCCCCCTGGCATGTCTTCACACGAGTGAAGTTTCCGCTGGCATTGCGCCAAGCTCTGCCTGCCTACAGCAGCGAGGCGGCCATTATCGTCAAGGAATCGAGCCTCGCATCGACAATCACTGTCCTGGAAGTTACCGGATATGCCAAGAGGTTGATGAGCGAGACTTTCGCGATCATGGACATCTTCATCATCACCGCAGCCCTCTATCTCGCCATGAACGTCGTTGCTCTAACGGCATTAAAACTTCTCGAACGACGCTTGTTGCTCGTCCGATAATCACCTTCAGAAAGGGAATAGCATGTCCAATCTCACCTTCGTCGATCAGAACAATCTTCCTGAACCGCGGAAGGGTCAGCCAGCGCCTGACAGACTTGTCGAGGGCAACCCGCAGTTCCTGAGCTGGGACATCGCACAGACAACTGATGGTGTTGTTCGCTCCGGCGTATGGGAAGCAACACCCGGCGCATACCGCTCGATCAAGGGCGAAACCTTCGAATTTTGTGTCATTCTTTCGGGGGTTTCCGAACTGATCGAGGACGGCTGTGAGCCGCGGCGCATCGTGGCCGGCGACGCTTTCGCCATGCATCCGGGTTTCGTTGGAACCTGGCGGGTCATCGAAACGACGCGCAAGCTCTGGGTCTCCCGAGACTAAGGCATCACCAACTCAAGTCATCTTTCCGGAACCTGCCCGCTCATGACCCAAGCTCAACGACATCCGATCAAGTCAACGCCCTACTGGTGGGAGGACTGCCGCTTGCCGTCCCTGCCAGTTCGAGACGTCGAAAAGACATGTGATGTGGCGATCGTTGGCGGCGGGTATACCGGTTTGTCGGCTGCACTCGAACTTGCCCGTGCCGGCAAGCATGTCCAGCTGTTCGACCGCCAGGCTCTAGGCCAGGCGGCATCGAGCCGAAATGGAGGCATGGCCAGCGGAAGTATCCGTCCCGGGCGCAAGGATCTCATCAAGCGGTTCGGGCAGGAAAGGGCACAAGCCATTCTCCTGGAAGGCAAGGCGGCCCGAGAGGATCTCTGGCGCTTCCTGAGAGATGAAGAGATCGACTGCGATTTCTTCCTGTCGGGCGTCTTCAGCGGCGCCATGACGCCCGATGAGGCCGATGAACTCCGTCGTCAAGCCGACTTCCTGCAACGGAACCTCGGCGTCGAGGCATATCCGGTAGAAAGGGCCGACGTCCGGAAGTTCATCGGGACAGACCTTTATATCGGAGGGTTTGTACGTAAGGATGTTGGCGGTCTGCAGCCGGCCAAACTGCTCGCGGCGATGATCGCCCTGGTAAGCACATCGAACGCGGTCATTCATGAAAATACCGCGGTCCTTGGCTCGGTCAACGAGGCTGGTGGCGTGCGAGTTCAAACCGAGCGTGGCAATGTCTTCGCCAGCAAGCTTCTTGTCTGCACCGACGGCTACACCGACGGTTTCGACCCGTGGCTGCGTCGACGCCTTGTTCCTGTCCGCAGCAGGATCATTGCAACCGAAGCGCTGGATAAAGAGATGATGGATCTGCTGATGCCGCCACGCATGATGTATGGCGACATGCGTAAGCTCAGCTACTATTATCGGCCGTCGCACGATGGTTCCCGAATCTTGTTTGGCGGGCGCGATGGCACGACCGAGGGAGATCCGGCAGCTCCGACTGGGCATCTGCAAACCGAACTTGCAAGGCTTTTCCCGGAACTCGCGGGGATAAGCATTACGCATAGCTGGTTCGGCTATGTGGCCATGAACCGCGACATGATCCCTCGCATGTTCTCGCGGGGGAATACGGTCTATGCGACCGGCTATTGCGGCTCCGGCGTCGTATGGGCCAGATGGCTAGGCAAGAAGGCTGCGTTCAAGATCCTGGGCGACGCGGAACAGTCGCGCTCCGCATTCGATTTCGACGCGGCTCCCAGGGCCGTGCCATTCTTTAACGGCAAACCCTGGTTCATTCCCATTGTTTACTCGCTGTATGAGCGTCACGACAGAAAGACGCTGCGCCGTCGCCAGAAAGGCTGAGGTGCAGAGCGTAGCACAGCGGATCACGGATAGTGGGGCCGAGTTTCAAGTGAAAAACATGATTAGCCTGGAAACAATCGAGCAAGCGCGCGAGCGCATTGTTGAGCATATCCGCGGCACGCCTCTGGTGAGTTCGGCGGCATTGTCCGAACTGGTCGGGACGCAGGTCAGCCTGAAGCTGGAGCATCACCAGTTGACCGGAAGCTTCAAGCTTCGAGGGGCGACCAATGCCGTTCTGCAGCTCAGCCAGTCCGCGCGCGATCGAGGCATTGTTGCGGCTTCCACCGGCAATCACGGACGCGCGCTGTCCTACGCCGCTCGGGCGATGGGCGCCCGCGCGACCATTTGCATGTCGCGACTTGTGCCTGAAAACAAGGTGTCTGAAATCCGCCGGCTAGGGGCATCCGTGCGGATCGTCGGGTCTTCGCAAGATGATGGGCAAGAGGAGGTTGATCGGCTGGTCGCGGAGGAAGGCCTCAGCATGATCCCGCCCTTCGACCACGCCTGGATCATCGCCGGCCAGGCTACCCTCGGTCTTGAAATCGTCCAGGCGATGCCTCAAGTCGCGGCGGTTCTTGTTCCCCTGTCGGGCGGCGGTTTGGCAGCAGGTGTCGCGGCGGCCGTCAAGGCGGTGCGGCCGGAGGCCAAGGTGATCGGCATTACCATGGAGCGGGGAGCGGCGATGAAGGCCAGCATTGATGCGGGCCACCCGGTCCAGGTCGAAGAGCATCGAAGCTTCGCCGATTCGCTCGGTGGCGGCATCGGATTGGCTAACGTCTGGACGTTCCAAATGTGCAAAATCCTTCTCGACGACGTGGTACTGGTCAGCGAGAGTGAAATAGCGGCCGGCATACGCCACGCTTATGAATATGAGCGTCAGATAGTCGAGGGTGCTGGCGCGGTCGGTATTGCTGCGCTGCTCTCAGGGAAATTGGCGCACGTTGAAGGCCCGATCGCGGCAATCCTTTCGGGCGGAAACATCGACATGGCGTTGCACAGGAACGTGGTCAACGGGCTCAATACGATTGGTGAGGGAAGCTAATGCCGACAATACGAATATTGACTGAGTCGGAGCTCAGGTCGATCGTACCGCTCGACATCGATGCGGTGAATTGTGTTGAAAATGCCTTCCGCGCGCTGGCGATGGAGAATGCAGTTAAAATGCCGCCGATTCTGCGTCTCGACGTCCCTGACAGCAGGGGCGAAGTCGATGTGAAGACGGCGTATATTCGGGGCGTAAGCGGCTTTGCCATCAAGATCAGTCCCGGCTTCTTCGACAATCCGAAGATCGGGCTACCGAGCACCAATGGGATGATGGTTTTGCTTTCGAGTAAAACCGGCCTGGTACAGGCTCTTTTGCTGGATAACGGCTATCTCACCGATGTTCGCACGGCTGCCGCCGGCGCTGTTGCGGCAAACCATCTGGCGCAGAAGGATGCGTCGATCGTGACGGTCTTCGGAGCAGGCGTTCAGGCGAGGCTGCAACTTGAAGCCCTCATGTTGGTGAGGCCGGTTCGAGAGATCCGTGTTTGGGCGCGTGATCCTCACAAGGCACAGTCGCTCGTCGAACAATTCGCCGGCAAACGAAACCTCTCAGTTTCCGCGTTTGACGATCCTAAAAAGGTAATCGCCGGGTCCCAGATCATCGTCACGACCACACCAGCGAACCGGCCAATTGTCGATGCTTCTTGGCTTGAACCTGGGCAGCATCTGACAGCTATGGGTTCGGATGCGGAACATAAGAATGAAATCGACCCGATGGCCATCGCCCGCGCAGATGTTTATGTGGCCGACAGCCTCAAACAAACGCGGAGACTGGGTGAACTCCACCATGCCATTGAAGCCGGCCTAGTCTCGGGCGATACGGAGTTTGCGGAACTGGGCCAGATTGTCACAGGCACCAAGACGGGCCGCAATAGTGTCTCGGAGATCACAATTGCCGATCTTACGGGAACCGGTGTTCAGGACACGGCCATTGCCACGCTTGCGTTTGCGCACGCCGAAGCGCACGGCGCGGGGACGCTTTTCGAAAGTTGATGGCAGGCGATCTTTGCCAGCCGAGCGCCCCTGATATGGGGGCGTTGAGAAATGCAGTCCGGCGACAGAACGTGTTGGCCGAGCATCCTTTGCTCGTGCCCGGCCGTTTTTTCGAGCGGCATCCGCAGTTTCTCGGTTGGATACGCTTGAGGATGTCGGCTCGGAAAATTGATGCAACGCGTTGCTAGCGTCTCTGTAAGCGGCCCGGCCCTTACTGACATTGGAATTATCAACCGACTGCAAAACAAATGTCGGCATGACGTCTGCGTGTTGTCACCGACCGATAGCAGCTGTGGCTTTGTCGCATTAATGCTGCCACCGACCATGAAATGCTGGTGCGCTCGGGGTTCCGTCAACGAACTTAGCCCTATCACCGCATCCCCAGTCTTGGAGCATGGAAAATAATCTGCGCAACCAATTTGATCTATATTGACACCAATCTCGAAACCAATTGTATATTGATCGCATGACGATCCTGATTGGTAGCGAATGGTGGTGAACGTGAAAACAACTCCAACACTTGAAACAACCCGTGTTGCTCCATCGCAGGCGGCTGCTGTAGCATGCGATGCTCCCAGCCAACTGTTCATCGGCGGCCAATGGGTCGCCGCGAAAGGCGGCCGGACCTTTGATGTGATCGATCCCTCGACTGCTGATGCAATCGCCACCGTCTGTGACGCCGACATCCCGGACGCAATGGCGGCCGTCGACGCGGCGGAAAAGGCGGCTGCGGCCTGGAAAGCAACTCCGCCGCGCCGGCGCTCGGACGTTCTGATGAAGTGTTTTCACCTTCTCCTCGAACAGGCAGAATGGCTGGCGCGACTGATCACAGTTGAAAATGGCAAGGCACTTGCCGACGCAAGATCGGAAGTCGCCTACGCGGCCGAGTTTTTCCGCTGGTATGCCGAAGAGGCGGTAAGATCTCCCGGTGAATTCGGACCTGCACCTTCCGGCGCGAACCAGATCATCGTGAGCCATGAGCCGATTGGTATTGCCGTATTGGTAACGCCTTGGAACTTTCCGGCAGCAATGGCTACGCGCAAAATTGCTCCCGCGTTGGCCGCGGGTTGTACTTGCATCCTGAAACCCGCAGCCGAGACCCCTCTTACGGCGCTGGCGATCGGAGAACTCATGCGACAGGCAGGTGTTCCCGCCGGGGTGGTCAACATCGTTACCACGAAGAAAGCAGGCCCTGTGGTCAGCGCCATGCTGCATGACAAGCGGGTACGGAAGCTGTCGTTCACCGGCTCGACAGGCGTTGGCAGGATCCTGCTGCGCGAGGCGGCGGACCAAGTCGTCAGTTGTTCAATGGAACTGGGCGGCAATGCGCCTTTCATCGTGTTCGATGATGCCGATCTGGAAACCGCTGTCGCCGGCGCAATGATCGCCAAGATGCGCAACGGCGGTGAGGCTTGTACAGCCGCGAACCGCTTCTACGTGCAAAAGAGGATTCTGGCTGACTTCACGCGTCGTTTCGCGGAAGAGATGGCCGCACTCAAAGTAGGACCAGGCCTGGCCGCGGATAAGCAGCTTGGCCCACTGATCACCGAAGCCGCGGTGGCCAAGGTCGAGCGCCTGGTAGACGACGCTATCGCCAAGGGAGCCCACCTGGTTACCGGTGGCAGCAGATTGAGCGGTGAGGGCTTCTATTATCTACCGACCGTCCTCGCCAACGTCTCTGCCGATGCTGAGATACTTCGAGAAGAAATCTTCGGTCCGGTCGCGCCAATCATCGCGTTCGATACTGAAGACGAGGTCGTCGAACTAGCCAACGACACCGAATATGGATTGGTATCCTACGTCTTTAGCCGGGACCTCAAGCGCGCGCTCGCAGTCGCTGGCAGGCTGGAAAGCGGCATGGTGGGAATTAACCGAGGTGTCGTTTCCGACGCTGCCGCGCCGTTCGGCGGCATGAAACAGAGCGGCCTCGGACGCGAAGGCAGCCACCACGGCATGCTCGAGTATCTCGAAACGAAATACATCGCCGCCGCTTGGTAGGGGCCCGATCAACGCAGGTACGTTTCGCTATGCCATGGTAATGGCGTGGGGAAGTCAAGCCGGCTCAAAGCCATCCAAAGGTGATGCGGGTGGCTGAAGCCAGACCTAGGAGAGATAAATGTCGCTACTGAAAACCATCGACCCGAATCCATTGTTCGAGCCGAAGCATAAAACTGCAGAGCCGGATCGCCTCATCGCGGGCAGCCCCGCGTTCAAGACATGGTTGCAGGACACCGCCAAGGACGGCACAGTCAATACCGGCGTCTTCGAGGCCACGCCCGGCGAAACGCACTCCATCAAGGGTGAGACTTTTGAATTTTGCCATCTCGTCCACGGTGTCATCGAACTGACCGAGAAGGGAAAGGAGCCTGTCACATATCGTGCAGGCGACAGCTTCGTGATGAAGCCCGGCTATGTCGGCGTTTGGAAGACCATAGAGACGGTGCGAAAAATCTTCGTCACCGTCACCTGATCACGGGACTCTCGGCGACGGGGCGGAAACGGAGCAATCCGGCAGGCAAGGCCTTCAGATGCTTCCACCCGAAACTGGATGGGCGGTTTATCCGCCCATGCCGACTTCCAAACTCGAAGGCCTATATGCCAAGCTTGTCGCGGTTCGGCCTAGACGTCAATCTTACGCCCCTGTGCCACCAAAACCCGCCGCTGTTCTTTCGAGGTGAGCGCAGAGACCCACGAAATGGATGAACTCATGCAAACGGAATCCGTCGTTCTTGCGCCTTTCGAGGCTCACCATCTGGATGATGCGGTGGCGCTTTCGCGTGCGGCGGGCTGGGCTCACAGGAGAGAAGACTGGGTAATGATATGGTCGCTGAGCCAGGGGCGCGTTGCACTCGCTGGCGACCGGGTCGTGGGAACAGCTCTCATGACTCCCTTCGGAGACACTTGCTCAGCCATCAACATGATCATTGTCGACGAAAGCCAGCGCGGCCGGGGATTGGGAAGAAAATTGACCACCGCCGTGTTGGAACTCGCCGGCGATCGCCAATGCCGTTTGACGGCGACGAGTGACGGCTTGCCGCTTTACGAAAAGCTGGGCTTTGTTGCGACGCATCAGATCGTCCGCCACCAAGGCATCGTCAATCGCATCGATGCTTCTGAAAATGTTGAGTGGGTCGGGCCCGACGCCCTGCCGGCAATCAAAGCGCTCGATCGTGCGGCGTTCGGCGCCTCCCGCGAGGCATTAAACGATGTCCTGTCGAAGGAGGGAAGGTTCGCGGTCATTCGGAACGATGATCGTATCGTCGCATTCGCGTCGACGCGGTTGTTCGGAAAGGGCGAAGTGGTCGGGCCGGTCGTTGCGGAAAACTTCGAACAGGCGAGGGACTTGCTCGCATTCATCCTCTCAGGCAAGGAGGGTCGCTTCGTACGGATCGACATCCCTGAACAGACGGGCCTTTCGTCGTCGCTCAAGGGGTGGGGGCTACCTCAAGCGGATGGAGTCGTTGCGATGGTTCGAGGTGCTGCGGGCCACCCTCAAACACCAGCGGTTCAGACTTTCTGCCTGGCCAGCCAGGCTATCGGCTGACTTGGTCGGGCGGAAGTCCGTTGATTGCACGTCCATTGTCTCTGGGCGAAACATAATAATCATGTCTGTACTCCGAGGTGATCGCGAGTGGCGATCACCTCTCCGCATTGTATATCTCGGCAAGGTCGCATAGATCCCAGTTTCCGCCAGACAACACGACACAAACTTTTTCGTCGGGCTCGACATCTATGGCGCCCGCCAACAGCGCTCCCACGCCGATGGATGCGGCGGGTTCAGCAATGAGTTTCGCGTCCTTGGCAAGAGCGCGCATCCCGGCAATGATATGCTCGTCTTCAACAAGAACAATCTCGTCCACATACTTTTCGATAATCGGAAAAGGATTCTGGCCCGGAACGCTTATCCTCAGCCCATCCGCAATAGTGTTCTTCAAGGGAAGCGATGTGCGCTCCTTGTTTATACGGCTCTGAAAATACTTCGGCGTCAGGGCGGGTTCCGCCCCAATGACGCGCACTGATGGTTTCGATTCTTTGATGGCAGTCGCGATTCCCGAGATTAGCCCGCCGCCGCCAATGGGAACAATGACCGTATCTACATCGGCGAGATCCTGCAGTATTTCACAGCCGATCGTGCCCTGGCCGGCCATCACGACGGGGTCCTCGAAAGCGTGAACAGCTGCGTATTTGTTTTCTTCAGCGATTTCATACACCCTTTTCCACCTGGCGGCGGTGTCGCCATCGAAAAGAATGACTTCTGCCCCGAGTGCCTTTGTGTTTTCAATTTTAATTTTGGGCGTGGTGACCGGAAGCACCAAAATTGCTTTTACGCCGAGCAACCTGGCAGCATAGGCAATCCCTTGGGCATGATTGCCCGACGACGTTGCGATGATGCCGTTCGCGATCTCTTCCCGCGATAGCGAGAGAGCCTTGTTCAGGGCACCGCGAATTTTGAATGCACCCGTAATCTGCAGGGTTTCCGGCTTGAGATAGAGCTGACAACCAGCGGCGCTTTCCATCTTTTCCGCGCGCAATAGCGGCGTGTGCCTGATGTGCGGTTTCAGCCGTTCCTGAGCTTCACGAATGTCTTGAATGGTGGGGTAGTTGCGCATGGTCATCACTCAAAAAACTGGAAGAAAGCGCCGACGTTGTTGGCTATTGCGTTCTGATAGATTTTGTTGGCTGTCGTATTGTCTTGTATGGCCATCCCCGTGGAGTCAAAAATAGTGATTTCGTCATCATTTTCTCGTCCCGGCTTCCTCCCCAACAATACCTCGCCGATTTCGCCGTGGATGTCGTCCTTGGTAATGATGTTTTTATTCAGCGGGTGCCAAGTCTCGCCCTTTTCCGTGCATTGTGAAAGCGAGTCGACGATGATTTTGGCATTTCGGAAAAGTTCCGGATCCAGCTCCTGTTTGCCGCGTTGATCCGTGCCGATCGCAACGATGTGTGTACCGGTTTTTACCCATTCCGCTTCCACAAGCGACCCTTTCCCTCGGGTCGTTGTGATCAAGATGTCGGCCCGCTCGACCGCCTCCTTCTTCGAGCTTGCGACGGTGACGGGAATGCCGAATTCGCGCTCGATGTCCGCCTTGTATTTGGAACTTGTTTCGTAGGTGCTATCCCAGGCGTGGATCTCTTCGATCTTCAAGATCTCGTTGATCGCACGGATTTGCATTCTTGCCTGATTGCCTGTGCCGATCGACGCAATCGTCCTGGCGTTCTTTCTCGCCAGTGCTTTGACGGAGACGGCTCCCGCCGCCCCGGTTCTGAGGCCAGTGATCAAGCTACCATCCATGATACAAATCAACGCACAGCTCTTTGCATCAAACAGGAGAATGGTGCCCATGCTGTTCGGCACGCCGTGTTCTACCGGGTTGTTGGTGAACCCTCCGGAATGCGCCTTCATAGAGATGATTTCAGCGACCTTATAATAGCCAAGCTTGAAGTCGATCTCGCCACGCCGGGAGGGCAGATGAATCCCGATATAGTCGGGCTGTTCCACCTGAGCGCTGCTGAAGGCCTTGTAAGCCTCTTCGACCGCGCCAATGACCTCCGTCATGCCGATAAGCCGTCCTACGTCATTCTTCTTGAGCAGCAGCGTTTTCATGCGTGACCTCTCTATTTCAATTCATCGGATGCCTCGGCGCATCACGACCTGATCTGCACTAATCATATTGGGCCCGCTGTATTTCTATTGGCCGTATCCGCGGGGCCTCAAGCAGATTGTTTTATATCGCATGGCGATTTTGGCAGAGAGTACCGGCATGCGCTTTCGAAGCTTGGGCGGTGTGTTGGAACTATCCCGCCACCGCGGATCACTGTGACCCGGCACTCACAAGGGGAAATGATGTTTCCCTCCAGCATTTTGTGCTGATGTTCCGCAATCTCCGGGCAATTCGGATGCGAGCGCCGGGCTATGATTGGTCATAACTTAAACAGCTCCCCGCAAAGCAAGGACGAAGCGCATGACCACTTTCCGCCCGAAATACATCACGTTCGATTGCCACGGCACGCTGATCAACTTTCAGATGGCGGAGGCGGCACGCGATCTCTACGCCGAGCGTATGAGCGAGCAGAAAATGCTGCAGTTCATCGCCGACTTCTCTGCGTACCGGCTTGATGAAGTCATGGCCGACTGGAAGCCCTATGCGGAGGTCGTGCATAACGCATTGGCGAGGACCTGCAAACGCAATGGCATCCAGTTCAAGAACGAAGACGCGCAGATGGTTTACGAACGCGTTCCCACTTGGGGCCCGCATCCCGACGTTCCGGCCGGTCTTGCCAAGGTGGCAAAGGAAATTCCGCTGGTCATCCTGTCGAATGCAATGAACTCCCAGATCATGTCTAACGTCGAGAAGCTCGGCGCGCCTTTCCACGCGGTTTACACCGCCGAAGAGGCTCAGGCCTATAAGCCGCACTTCCGGGCCTTCGAATATATGCTCGATATGCTTGGCTGCGGACCGGAGGACATACTGCATTGCTCTTCTTCGTTTCGTTACGATCTTATGTCCGCGCACGACCTTGGGATCAAGAACAAGGTCTGGGTCAATCGCGGTCACGAGCCGGCCAATCCCTATTACGGCTACACCGAGATTGCCGGCATCTCTGACTTGCCGGGCGTTGTCGGGCTTTAAGGAAGCCCGAATACATCTGAAAATCTCTCTGCCACCGGTCCGACAGCGAACCTCGGTTTGCCGGAGGGTAAAGGGCCGAGGGCATTGCGGTGCCGCCGTGTTCGGCGGCGCGTTCATGGATCCCGGCAGGGGCGAGGTAACAATGCCGGGGCCAGGACAATCGTGCTGAAGGCGGGGACAGTGGTTCCAGCGCCTTCAGTAGCATCGCCATCCTTCACGGAGGTTGGCCGCAGCGGACTGGATGCCATGCGGACGGTCGTTTTTGACCATTGCCGTCCGGCTCCAAACAGTGCGAGGGTCTCAATCGTGGGTGCTTGTAACGATACGGTTCCAGACGACGGCGCGGGTCATCTCGACGGCAACCAGTCGTTCGGCGAGCCATTCACCGAAGCATATTTCAGGGGCGCTGCCGCTATTCTGGGGACTAAGCCGAGCCCTGCCGATGCGCACGTGTCCGGTGAGCTGCTACTGCGCCACTACGGTTTGACGGGGACGATCAGGGTTCTGTCCTCGGAAGTGGAATGTACCGCCGAGGTCACTCTGTTGAGCGGCGATCGGTTGATCCTCAAAACGTCAGCGCGGCCGGAAGGACGAGACAGTTTCCGCTTCCAGGTTGCGGCCCTTGCAGGGCTGGAAGGCGCTTCCGGTTTCGCAGCACCTCATCTGCTGCGTACCGGCGCCGGTACGCTGATGTTCGAAGAGGAGGAGATTTGCGGCTACCTGCAGACCCGACTTTCAGGGGTGCCGCTGCACCAGGTGAACGCAACTCCGGACGTCCGCTACCGGGTCGGCCAGGCGCTTGGCAGGCTCAGTTTGGCGCTCGAGCCTCTGAAGCTGCCCGCCATGCATCGCCCGGTACTTTGGCATGTCGGATGCTGGCCGAGGCTATTGGAACTGGAGGAGCATCTGCAATCAGAGCCTGTCGCGGCCTCAGTGCGTCTTGCCATGGGCAATTATGTCGAGCTCATCAAGCCGCAACTGCGCGAGGTAGCATGGCAGGTCACGCACAATGACCCCAGCCCTTTCAACACGCTCCTGGCCGGTCAGGGTATCGCGTTCATCGATTTCGGCGATGGCTGCTGGGGTCCTCGGATTCAGGATCTCGTGGTTGCTGCAAGCCACTTGGTAACCGACCCATCTTTGGCTCTCGGCGGCTCAGAAAATCTCATCGCCGGCTATACTTCGGTGGCTCCGCTTTCCACGCTTGAGGCGAAACTGCTGGTCGGACTGATGAAGGCGCGCCAAAGCGCCCTCATCCTCATCAACTACTGGAGAGCCGAGCTGTTTCCGGCCGAGGCGGCATATATCAAGAAAAACGTGGCCAGGGCCGAACGCGGGCTCTCTATCCTATCGGCGTTAAGCGTAGGGGAGGCCGATGTGGCTGTGCGTCGCGCAGGACCTTAGCCCGGCCGCACTTAAACGTTGCGTCACTCGCCTTGGTCATCAGGACGGTAAGCCGCGACCTTCTCGCGGATGGAAACTTAAGCAGGATCAAAGCTATGTCCACAGATCTCATGCCCAACCGCTTCACCCCCGGGGAAGCCACAATTCCCCCCCGGGAGTCTGAGCTGATCGCCCGGCGCGACAGCGTATTGGGAGCTTCCTACAGGCTCCAATATCGCCGGCCGGTTCATTTCGTTCGGGGCGAGGGCATGTGGCTCTTCGATCCGGACGGACGTCCCTATCTCGATTTCTACAACAACGTGCCCTCTCTCGGGCATTGTCACCCAGAGATCAACGCTGCCATGGCAGAACAAGCCAGCCGAATTAGCGCAAACACGCGCTATCTTGAACCGAGGCTAGTCGACTATGCCGAACGGCTTGTGGCCACCTTTCCCCAGGAACTGAACCGCGTTGTCTTTACCTGCACGGGGAGCGAATCGAACGACCTGGCACTCAGGATTGCAAGGCTGGCCAGCGGCAGCGAGGGCGTGATCGTCTCTTCCCATGCCTATCACGGCACCAGTACGGCCACCGCGATGGTGTCGCCTAATCTGGGCGATGCCATCAAGCTCAGCCCTGCCGTGCGCATGGTGTCGTTGCACGGTCCCTCGGGCATACCCGAGCGGCAAGCTGCGGCGTTCTTTGAAGAACAGGTTCGCTCCGCAATCGCTGATTTGAACCGGCGTGGGATAGGCATCGCGGCCCTTCTCATCGACACGATTTTCTCCAGCGACGGCGTCTGGGTTGACCCTCCTGGCTTCATCGCCGATGGAGTTAAAGCGGTGCGGGAAGCAGGTGGCCTCGTGATTGCCGATGAAGTTCAGCCAGGATTTGGACGGACGGGCACACACATGTGGGGTTTTGAGCGTCACGAAGTAGTGCCTGACCTCGTCACTCTCGGCAAGCCTATGGGCAATGGATTTCCAATCGGCGCGGTTGTTGGTCGCAAGGCACCGATGGCTCGCTTTGGCGCGACTGCCCGGTACTCAAACACTTTCGGCGGCAATACCGTCGGGATCGCGGCTGCTGACGCCGTCCTGACCATTTTGCACAGAGATCGCATCCCCGAGCATGCGCATGCCATGGGCGAACGCCTGAAAATGGGGTTGGAGCATCTTGCTAAGCTGCACGGCGGTATCCGCGGCATTCGAAATGCCGGTCTGTTCTTCGGCATCGACATCGGGCTGGATGGAACGGGAGAGGCCAGCCGGCGTGCCATGGCATTGGAGATTGTAAACCTGGTGCGTGAAGATGGCGTTCTTATCAGCACGACTGGCGCCAACGAGGATACGCTGAAAGTTCGGCCGCCACTGATTTGTCAGGAGGAGCACGTGGATCGGTTTCTCGAAGCCATGGAGTCCGCGCTCAGGAAGGTCGTTGCGTAGGTGTAACATCGACCGCCTCGGCAGCCGACCCGGATCGTTCCATTTATCACCGAAAGCTAAGTCCATGAAACTCGACCGGACAGACATCAAGATCCTGCACGTGCTGCAGCAGAATGGTCGAATGACCAATGTGGAGCTTGCTGAGGTTGTCAACCTATCGCCGAGCCCCTGCCTCATGCGCGTCAAGAAGCTGCAGCAGGAGGGCTATATCGAAGGCTACACGGCGCAGATCAATGTCGCCAAGTTGGGGCAGGCGCTATTGGTGTTTACTGAGGTCACGCTGAAGAACCACCGGCAGACCGATTTTGCGCGCTTCCTCGCCGCTATCGAGAAGATCGAGCAACTCATCGAGTGTCATGTGATCTCGGGCGGCTACGACTATCTCTTGAAATTCGTGACTACCGGCATAGGCGAATATCAGGAGATCATGGAGCGGCTGATTGAGCTGGACGTCGGTATTGACAAGTATTTCAGCTACGTCGTGCTGAAATCGCCGATCCGCAGGGCGCAACTGCCGCTGACGAAACTGTTTCAACCATAGGCTCCGATAAACTCCTCGCCCTTTCTTCGGGCGATCCAATCTCTAGAGACAAGGCGCGCCACCATGAAGTTCTTATCCTACTGGCACGACACTGCTCCGGCTTTTGCCGGGGCCGAAGAGGGTCCGATCGATGGCCATTACGATGTCGCCGTGGTCGGCGGCGGCTTCACCGGTCTTGGCGCCGCCCGGCAGCTCGCAAAGGCAGGTGCCAAAGTCGTCGTTCTGGAAGCCGAGGCGGTGGGTTGGGGCGCCTCCGGCCGCAATGGCGGTCACTTGAACAACGGACTTGCGCATAGCTATCTGGCGGCAAAGGCGGAGCTTGGCAAGGAGCGCGCGATTGCGCTTTACAAGGCGCTGGACGACTCGATCGACACGATCGAGGCTCTAATCCAAGACGAGAGAATTGATTGCAGCTTCCGCCGCACCGGTAAGCTGAAGCTCGCCTCCAAGCCCCAGCATTTCCAAGCGATCGCGCGCAACTTCGAAGCCGTGCACGCCGAAGTCGATCCGGACACGGCGTTGCTAAGCGCAGACGACCTGAAGCAGGAAATCGGCTCGCCCTTCCACGGCGCGATGCTCTCGAAGAAGAGCGCGATGATGCATATGGGTCGCTACGTCATAGGGCTCGCCGAGGCAGCGAAGCGTCACGGCGCGACGATCTTCGAGAACGCGGCCGTCACGGGCCATCGGCAGGCGGACCGCCGTCATCATCTGAAAACCGGCCGCGGCAGCGTCACCGCCGATGCGGTGCTTATTGCCACCGGCGCCTATACCCCCTCGACCTTCGGCTATTTTCGGCGCCGGATCATTGCGGTAGGCAGCTTCATCATTGCCACGCGGCCGCTGACCGAAGCGGAGATCGCGGCGACGATGCCCGGCAACCGCACCTGCGTCACATCGAAGAACATCGGCAACTATTTTCGGCTCTCGCCCGACGACCGGCTTATCTTCGGAGGCCGCGCGCGCTTCTCGGCAACTTCCGACCACGGGTCGGACCCTAAGATCGCAGCGACCCTAAAGGCAAGCCTCGCAGAAATCTTCCCGCAACTCGCCAGTGTCGAGATCGACTATTGCTGGGGCGGGCTCGTCGACATAACCAAGGATCGGTTCCCGCGCGCCGGCTGTCATGACGGCGTCTGGTACGCCATGGGTTACTCCGGCCATGGCGCCCAGCTTTCGACCCATCTCGGAATGCTGGTCGCCGACGCGATCCTCGGCCGGCCTGACCGCAATCCGATGAAGGGGCTCGAATGGCCGGCCGTCCCGGGGCACTTCGGAACCCCCTGGTTCCTGCCGCTGGTCGGCATGTATTACAAGATGCTGGACAGCGTCGGCTAGGGACTTCTTGTCCTACCCTCGTCGTCCGCCATGATCAGAGCCCGCCGACCTCGACTCGGGAGCCGTCAAAGAAGCGCGACAGCCGGAAGGGCGTGGGATCAACGCAAGGCCTATCGTTAGCAACCAGATCAGCGGCGAGGCGGCCGATGCCCGGGCCAATGCCAAAGCCATGGCCGGAACCGCCCGCGGCCAAATAAAGGCCGCTCACATGATCAGACGCCGAGACAACGGGTACTGCGTCCGGTGTGCAATCCACATACGCGCCCCAACTGTCAGCGATTTCGATACCCGCAAGCGCCGGGAACTGCTCGGTGACGCCCTTCAGGATAGCGGCGATTGTCCGGCGGCTCGGTCTTGGATCGAGAACACGGATTTGCTCGAAAGGCGAAGGCGTATCCTTGTTCCAGCTCGCCAAAGCTTCCGGTCCATGGAACATGGACTTGCCAACGCCAATCTGGACCGCTTTCAGTCGCTTCAGAAACATCGGCATGAACCAGCGCGCGTAGCGCAGGCCCTGTGGCGTGATATCCAACGTCGCCCTACCGCTGATAGCAAGCGTGTAACTGCCGTCCAACCTGCGGGTCAGCGAGCACTCAGGCGTATAGATCGCCTCTCCGAGATTGGTTGTGGGTCGTGTACGAATTGCAGTCTGGCGCACGCATGCCTGCGGGAACTGCACGCCGTACTGGCGACAGAACAAGGAGGTCCACGCACCGCCGGCGTTCAGAACGGCCTGCGACCTGATGATCCCTTTTTCGGTGATGATCCCAGCAACTGCACCATTGACGATATCGAGACCCCGTGCAGCGCATTCCTGGTGGATAGTCGCTCCCAACTTGCGGGCACCATTCGCGATGGTCGGCGCTGCAATGGAGGGTTCGCCTTTGCCATCATCGACTGAATGCACGCCGCCGATCCAGCGGCGGCCTTGCGCGGGAATTCTGTCATGCGCTTCCCGGGCAGTTAGCATCCTGGTATTGACGTTGAATTGCCGGGCAAGATCAAGCCATTGTTCCCATTCCGCCAGCTGTTGCGGGTTGTCCGTCGCATAGAACAGACCGCATTGGCGGAAGCCGACGTCTTCCTCGATTTTGGCTGCGAACTGGTCCCACGCCTGCATGGAAATTCCCGAGAGCGGCAGTTCGCGCTCATCGCGGTTCTGCCGGCGGCACCAGCCCCAGTTTCGGCTGGACTGCTCACCGCCGATATAGCCCTTCTCGACCAAGGCAACAGAGAGCCCCCGCTCTGCGAGAAAAAATGCCGCCGACGCACCGATAATGCCGCCACCGATGACGACGACGTCGGCCTTCGCGGGAAGCTCTTGATCGCTCTGTATGCTTTTGAGAAGTGGTGACATCGTGGCTGACCTGAATTGATTAGTCGGAGCTGTTTTCTGCCTGCCGCGCAGGAGCGTCTTGCGCGAGCACGGCGATCGCGTCGATCTCGACGAGATAGCCGTAGTGGAGTTCGGGCACCGGAACCACGGTGCGCGCCGGGCGCGCCTCTCCCAGCCGCGCTGCATAAACCTGGTTGAAGCGCGGCCAGTTGCTGACGCCGACGATGTAGGCGGTCACCCTGATGAGATCGTCCGGGGTTCCGCCTGCGGCTTCCAGGACCGCCAGCATGTTGTCGATGGCCTGCCCCGTCTGCGTCTCGAAGCTATCGTCGGAAAGCGGCGCCCCATCCGGCCGGATCGGGAGCTGCCCTGATATATATAGATGCTGGCCCGCGAGTTTGGCCTGGACATAATGACCGGCAGGGCTGGGCGCGCGATCGGTGTTTACGGTTATGACCTTCGACATCACCAGCCCCCGAAGCGCGGCCAACAAGCCTCAACGGCATGCGAGCCACTGCGGACAACATGATAGACGGGGTGCTGCGCAGCGGTTGCGCATGCGTGGTTCGGCAGGATCCGCACCCGGTCTCCGATCGCCAAATCGGGAAGGCGAGCGTTCGAGCCGGGCCGCACGGCGAGGATGCCATGCTCCTGGTTCGCGTCGGCAACGATGATGTCCTGGTAGGCATTGCCGTCGATGCCACTGACGAGGCCATAACCCTGGTCGATGGCCTGCCTGCTGGTGCCGCGGTCCCGCGACAAAGACATCCATCCGCCATCGGTTATGATCCAACCCTTCTCGCGCTGGTGTCCGATAACCGTCGCAAGAACGCTGAGCGCGATGTCATCGACCTGGCAAATGCCGATGCCTGCCATCACCAGATCGAAGAACACGAACACCCCGGCGCGGACTTCGGTCACGCCGGTTAGATCCTTCGCATGATGGGCCGTCGGCGTCGAACCGACGCTGACGACCGGGCACGGCAGACCCGCACCACGAAGAAGCTGGGCGGCTTCAACAACGGCCAACCGCTCCGCCTCCGCATAGCGCTGCTGCGCCTCGTCGTCTCCACCTTTGTAGCTATCGCCGGCATGGGTCAAAACGCCACGCAGCTCCGCGCCTGCCGCCAGCGTCTGCCCAATCTCCAGCAACTGCGTGTGATTGCCAGGCACAACACCCGAGCGGTGGCCATCGCAATCGATCTCGATCATGGCTGGGATCCGCATTCCGGCGTCTCGGGACGCCTCGGCAACCGCCTGCGCCTGTTCGACGGTATCCAATACCACCACGAGATCGACGCCCTTGGCGCGCAGATCGGTGACACGCGCGAGCTTTGAAGGAGCGATGCCGACCGCATAGATCACGTCGCGAACGCCAGCGGCCGCGAACTGCTCCGCTTCCTTCAGCGTCGAGATGGTTGCCGGTCCCTCTGGCGCACTCATCAACCGCCGGGCCACGTCAATCGACTTCGCCGTCTTCAGATGCGGTCGCAGCGACACGCCGAGGTCATCGAGCCGGTTCCTGAGCCGCTTGATATTGCGGTCCATCCGGTCCGCATCCAGAACCAGACAGGGCGTTTCCAGCGCCTCAAGAGTGGTCGTTGCTGCCAAGCCAGGGGAGGGGGCGAACGTCGCTAGATCCATTTGTCGGGTCTCCAATTTCGAAACTCATCTTGTCGCCCAATCGTAAAGACGGCAATTAATGATTGGTGAAGGTTCGATTCAGGTACGCGTTAATTCTGATGGTGCAATCCAGCCAGCGTCAGCTTGAATCCGCTCAAGAACGTTGATCTCCGCCTCGATCTCCAATCGCAGATCGGCACTGCCGGAAAAAGCGCCATTGAAAGCCGCCGTTCCGATGGTAAAGCCTGCAGCACCAGACCGTACGACCGCCGCCATCCTTTCAGGGCTGTCGATCGATCCGGCAACGACCACAGGCTTGGCCACGGCCTCGCACACCCGCGTCATCAGCGCTTCGACATCGCCGCCGAAGCGATAGGCGAGCAGATCCAGACCGCTGACACCGTTGATCGCCGTCAAATGCCGGGCACTTTCCACAATTGTGTCGATCGTCCCTTCGAGCTTGCTCGGATGACCGACAATCTTGCCGGGGAACGGATAGTACCCCATGTTTCGCCCAGCAATAACTGGGAGAACGACATGTGGTCGGGTGCCACCCATCAAGATGTCGACGCCAAGCTCGACCGCGGCCTGCGCGGATCGTAGCTCGCTCTCTTCGTCGAGGCTGACCACTTCGAGGTAGAGCGTGGCACCCCCCGCCTTGATTGCCGAAGCAAGGCCCAAGAGTTTATCGAATGGCAGGCCAATATCCTTGAACCCCACATGTCTGATGCCGGCGGCAAGCACATCCTGGAGGCGCTCGGCCGCGTCGGCAACAGTGCGGTCCTGGTTGGTCAACATAAATATGAAGTCGGGAGAAGTCTGGGGCATCGAAAGCACTCCTAGATTGCGTTGAGAAGCAGCGCCTGATCGAAGGCGTAGCGAAGTGAGGAATGGTCGGCCGTACCTTGGCCCGCGATGTCGAATGCGGTGCCGTGATCGACACTGGTCCGGATGAAGGGCAAGCCGATGGTGACGTTGACGCCGCTGTCGATGCCGAGATACTTGACCGGAATGAGGCCCTGGTCGTGATATTGCGCAACGACGATATCGAACTCGCCTCTGCGGGCTCGCATGAAAATAGTGTCTCCTGGCCATGGACCGGACGCGTTTATTCCAAGTTCCCGGGCCCGGCTGATCGCCGGCGCGATAATGTCGAGATCTTCGCGTCCGAACATGCCGTTTTCACCGGCATGGGGATTGAGGCCGGCGACGGCGATGCGGGGCGAGGCGATGCCATATGCCCTACCTGCCCTGTGCGCCAATTCGATCGTCCTGAGCACAGATTCCTGCGTCACGAGGTCAATGGCGTCTCGCAACGACACGTGGATCGTGACCAGGATGACACGCAATTCGTCGTTTGCCAGCATCATCGCGAACTTGTCGGTCCCCGACCGTTCTGCAAGGATTTCAGTATGGCCGGGATAATTGAGCCCCCCCATTTTCATCGCTTCCTTGTTGATCGGCGCGGTAACGATCGCCCTGATGTTGCCTGCCAGCGCTTCGTCGATCGCCCTCACAACATAGTCGTAGCTGGCGCGGCCAGCGCGCGCATCCACCTGACCGATCGGCAAATCGTCAGGTAGATCCGAAACGTTGAGAACGGCCATGAGCTTGCGGTCTGGGACAGCCTCATCGACGGAAGTGACGGGCTGCACCTGAAGCGGAAGATCGAGGGCTCGGACAGCACGCTCCATCACCTTGGCATCGCCGATCACCAGCGCGTGCTCAGGCAGTCCGTCCGCAAAAATGCGTGCGACGATTTCCGGGCCGATCCCGCAAGGATCGCCCATGGTTATTCCGATAGGCTTCTTCATTTCTTTTCTCCAAGCCAGAGGCCCCGAAGCAATTCGGCTGATTTCAGCAGCACGTTCGACGAACCGAAGCCGCCCGCTTTTGTGATGATGTGCATGGGATGCGATCCGCTCGTACGTCCGACCGGAATTCCAGGCTCGATCTCGCCCAAAAGTTCGAGCGAACCAATCTCAAGTACGCCCAAGACGGATTCGGCAGTGTCGCCGCCGGTCACGAAGAGCCCGGTCACGGGATTACGCTCCAGAAGCATGCGGACCGCCTGGCCAAGAGCGATTGCGATGGATCGAGGCTCGGCCGGCGTGCCGCGCTCAGACGTTGTTAGAATGACATCTCGGGTAGACCCAGATTGGCTATATTGCGCAACGGCGCTTTCGGCCGCGAGACGGGGAGAGTGAGACGCCTGCTCGGCGTCGACCACGATCTGGCGCACGTTGCCAGTGCTCATCAGCCTTGAGCATTGCTCGCGGCTCAGAGGGTTGACGCTGCCAATGACGAAGAGATTGAGCGCCGCCGTGGGGGTCGACGGTGCGATGTCAGCGGGGCCAACATAGTCCGCCAACGCAGTCGCCAGTCCCGGAGAACCACACCAAAGAATGGACTTAGGATCGGCCGCCGATTTCACCAGCAGTGCCAGGTCGTCCTGGGTTGCTGCATCGGCTATCAGTAACTTGCTGCCATTCGCGACAAGTTCGCCGGACTTTAATGCGCGAACTTCCTCAAGCCCAAGAAAACGCACTTCCGCGTCTGGAATATCCCGGAACAGAGCCCGAAGACGAGAGTCTGTTATAGGATGCAGCGGGTCCATCGCAAATTCGGTCTTCTCCAACGGCACGCCACGCAGAAGCTGACGCCCTCCTTCAGTCGTTCGCCCGCCCGCTGGGAAGGCCGGAGCGACGATTGCAACAGCCCGACCGGATGCCGCACGTGCAGCAGATACTTCAGCTCCGACGTGGCCTCGAATGGTGGAATCCACCGTGTTGTAAAGGATCTCCGCGGACGCCAGGCTTTTTGCTGCCAGCGTCGCCCGATCGACAGCGTCCTCAATGGATCCTGCCCGGCTTGCCTTGTTCAGGGAGATAATCGCAGCATCTTGCAGAGACGATGGCTGATAATCGTTGAAGACAAAGCATCTGTGCCCCATGCTCACGAATGGCGCGGCGCCATCCGTTGCGCTCGTCAGATCGTCGGCGAGAATTCCTACCTTCAAAATCGCTCTCCCGTCGGTTCTCAATGTGACGAAAGACTATTAGCGCTATTGCTTCTGACAAAAAAACGATGAATTCTGACAGAAATCCGTAACTTCAAGTCACAGATATGGCCGCACGAGTCCCTGCATTATCCGCACTGAGAGCCTTTGAATCCGCTGCACGTCATTTGAATTTCGGGCGCGCCGGCGATGAATTGTTTGTGACGCACAGCGCCATCAGCAAGCAAATCCGCTTACTGGAGGAAGACCTTGGAGTAGATCTTTTCGAACGAAGAAACAGGGCCGTTTTCCTCACCGACGCAGGGCGACGCCTCCTTGGTACGATGAGTGAGGTGCTTCGCCAGATCAGCGATTGTTGCGAGGAAATAAGAGTTGGCGGTTCGGCGCCGCTGGTGGTCTCATGCGAGCCGACATTCACGCAGCGGTGGCTGATCCCTCGCCTCCCACAATTCAATGCACTTCATCCAGATGTCGAGGTTCATGTATTGGCCGCTGGCGGTCCGGTGAGCTTCGACAGGAATCATATTGATTTAGCGCTGCGGAGAAGCGATTTTAGCTGGTCGCCGGAGCTCTTTGTGGAAACGGTCGTCGAAGAACGTGTCGGCCCCGTATGCGCGCCACGCCTGTTGGCTTCCGACAGCAATGATATTCTCTCCTTGCCTCGCATTCATGCGGCCACGCGGCGAGACGCGTGGGCGCGATACATCGCCGACAATCAGCTCGCAGATCCAAATCCACCCGGGAACCAGGTATTCGAACATTTTTATCTGAGCATTGAGGCGGCAATCGCTGGCTTAGGTGCTGCAATCGGTCCAGAGCCGTTGGTAGCCGATGCTGTAGAAAGTGGGCAACTGGTGGCGCCGCGGGGTTACTCCGGCAACGGATACAGCTACATCCTTTTGAGCCGCCTCCCGTTCGAAGGCGATGCTAGGAAACGTAACTTCCTTTCCTGGATTCGACGGCAGTTTGGTCCCTGAAGCGCGCAGTCTGGTCAGTAGCTTGAGGCGGATGCTCCGCTACGTGAGAGATAGTGTGGCTAGAGGAGCGACATGGTGGAGATCGCAGCCAAGACGGCCGCAGCGGACAACGCGACGCCGTGCCTAACATACCAATCGCTCTGACCAAGTTCAGATGCTGGGGCCGAGTATGTTTGCTCTGGCTTCGATGATATGGTCGTACATGTTTCGCTCGGCCTCTCTGCTGTCGCGGTCTTTGATGGCGTCAAGAATCGCCTGATGGCTGACGATATAGGTCGCCATGCGCTCAGAGGTCAGCGACTGTTCTTTCATTTTTCCCCAGAGGTTTCCCGCCCGTACTGCGTGAATGCCTTCATAGAGCGAGGCAAGAAGACCGTTACGAGCGGCTTGGACGATGATGCGATGAAAGACGGCGTCCCATTTCTCGAAATCAACTAGAGATTCCGACGTGCTGCCTCGTGCGATTGATTTCTGCATTTCTTCGACTTCCTGCCTTGTCGCCCGTAACGCTGCCAAGGCAGCGATCTTGGGTTCAATGATCAGTCGGGCCTCAAACACTTCCGCCGGATAGGTGCGCAATGTGTCTCCTTCATTGGTTGCCGGCCGGCGAAGGGCGCTGGAGCCTACGCCGCTGCCGGCGATAAAGGTGCCTCTGCCAACGTGCCTGATAAGGCGGCCTTCCTTCTCCAACGAACTGAGCATCCGTCTGAGGGCGGTACGCGGCAGCCCGAGTTTCAGCGCCAAGTCACGTTCGGGGGGCAGGCGATCGCCTGGTTCCAGGCCTTCCGCCTCAATGAAATCTTTCAACACCACGCTCATGTGACCTCCACAATAATTATTTTGCGAAACCAATTTGATCTATATTGACACCAATGGCAATACCAATCTTATATTGATCATCGAACCAACGCCGATTGGTAGCGAATGGTGTCGAGTCCAGGAGCTGTGCACCTGCTCGAAGAGATTGTGCGGCAGCATGCATGAATCGGCGACAAAATTTCAATCGAGACGCTGCGTAGATAAAGGAGATAGACCGATGGCCGTTATGACAGAGGCCGTTACAGCGGGCGACGCAGCGCTTACGGTGCGCGGCCTCACTGTCGACCTGCCGAAAGGCATGGAACGGGCCCATGCCGTCGAAAATGTCTCGTTCGACCTCAAGCGTGGTCAGATCCTTTGCATTATCGGTGAGTCTGGTTCGGGCAAGTCGGTGACTGCAAACACAATCATGGGGCTCTTGCCCAAGATCATTCCGGTCTCATCGGGCGCGATCAATCTCAATGGAACCACCATAGTCGGCGCGCCGGCAAAAAAGCTGCGCCAGCTGCGTGGCCGTGTCGTGTCCATGATCTTTCAAGATCCGCTTTCGGCGCTTAACCCGCTGATGACGGTCGGCGACCAAGTCGCTGAAGTGATGGCGGCCCATGGAGTGGGCACCAAGGCCTCGCGGCGTGCGCGCGCCCTTGAATTGTTGACCGAAGTCGGCCTGCCTGATCCGGAGCTGATGTACCACCAGTATCCTTTCCGGCTTTCCGGTGGCCAGCGGCAGCGCGTCATGATCGCTATTGCGCTGGCCCTTGAGCCGACCATTCTGATCGCAGACGAACCAACCACCGCCCTTGACGTCACCACGCAGGCGCAGATCCTGAAGCTCATCCGTGACATTCAGCGTCGCAAGGATATGAGCGTCATGTTCATCACCCATGACTTCGGTGTTGTGGCTGAAATTGCCGACAGCGTCGTGGTTATGGAGAAGGGGCGGATTGTCGAACAGGGGAGCGTCGATCAGGTTCTCAAATCCCCCAGCCACCCCTACACTAAGCGCTTGATCGCAGCCGTTCCGCACCTCACGGGCGAAGACAGAAAGTTCAAGGCGCAGACGAGCGACGAGACGATCCTGACGGTCAATGGGTTGTGCAAGACCTATCGCAGTGGCAGCGCGCTGTTCGGTAGCCAGCGTGTCGTGCCTGCGGTGAAGGACGCCTCATTCACGTTGGCTACGGGCCGCACCCTCGGCATTGTCGGCGAAAGCGGCTCCGGAAAATCGTCGCTGGGCCGGCTTCTGATCAAGCTTCAGGACAGCGACAGCGGTCAGATCTTGTTTGAGGGCAAGGATATCGTCAAGCTTTCGGAATCCGAGTTCCGGCCGCTGCGCCCTCGAATTCAGATGATCTTTCAGGATCCTTTTGCCTCGCTCAATCCGCGATCCACGATTGGTCAAATACTGACAGTCGGGCCTGTCGCACATGGTATGCCCTACGTGCAGGCGCGCGAAGAGGCCCGTGCGTTGCTTTCCCACGTCGGTCTCGATGCCGGCGCCTTCGGCCGCTACCCGCACGAATTCTCGGGTGGGCAGCGCCAGCGCATCGGCATCGCCAGGGCCCTGATGTTCAAGCCTAAGCTACTGATTGCCGACGAAGCAGTCTCCGCGCTTGACGTGTCGATCCAGGCCCAGATCCTCAAGCTGCTTGACCAAATCCAGCGCGAGACGGGCGTATCAATGATCTTCATCACCCATGACCTTCGTGTCGCCAGTCAGATCTGTGACGAAATCGCAGTGATGCAGAAGGGCAGGGTCGTCGAGCGCGGCCCGCCGTCTCAGATCTTCCTGAAACCGCAATCGGACTACACCCGTGAACTTGTCGCTGCAATTCCGGGAGAACGACGGAGAGGCACTTGAGAAGGTTCAATTCACCCCTGGCAGTCGCTGCCTAATAAGCAAAAGAGAGGGAATAAAATGACAAATGACTCTACGACCAAAAGCAACATTTCTCGGCGCGACGCACTGCGCCTGATGGCAGCCGGCGGCATTGCATGCTTTGCCGCTCCCAACCTGATAGGCAAGCCTGACATTGCCCGGGCCGCCGACAAGAAGCCTGCGGGTCGCGTCGTGGTCGGGCTTTCGCAGGAACCGACCGTCTTCAATCCGCTGATGGCCCATATCGAAACGGACGATGCGGTCCACTTCTCACTCTTCGACGCCCTCTTCCGCATGGATCCAGGCGGCGTTCTCCAGCCCAATCTTGCGCTAGAGGTTCCCACGCAGAAGAACGGCGGCATCTCGGAGGATGGCCTGAACTGGCGCGTCCGCCTGCGTGACGATGTGCACTGGCATGACGGTAATCCCTTCACGGCTGAGGACGTGAAGTTCACCCTTGAACTGATCACCAATCCGAAATTCCGCGCCTGGCGTACGGGCGGCCATTCGTTGGTGCGCGACCTCACTGTGGTCTCGCCAACGGAAATCACCTGGCGCATGGAGCAGGTTTTCGCTCCTTACCTGTCGTTTCTCACCGAAACCTTCATCGTGCCGAAGCACCTTCTCGAGAAGGAGCCTGATCCGAACGCAGCGGCCTTCAATCAGGCACCCATTGGCACCGGCGCCTTCAAGTGGAGCCAGCGTGTGGCCGGCGACCATCTCGAACTGGCGGCGAATCCGGATTATTTTGGCGACGGTCCGTATGTCGAACAGGTCATATTCAAATACATTCCTGACCAGACGGTACTCTACACCCAGTTCAAGAGCGGCGATATCGATCTCACAGACCAGGCGTACATCACGTCCGACCACTACGACGAGGCTAGCAAGTTGCCGGGTCGGGTGGTGAGCCTGGTGCCTGGTGCCTCCGTCGAGTCGTTCTATCTGAATCTTGAGCGGCCGCAGTTCAAGGAACTTGCGGTGCGTCAGGCACTCTATGCTGCAATGGACAGAAAGGCGATCATCGACGCCCTCTATTTCGGCGTGGTGACAACGACGGAAACCTTCATGCCGAAGGAGTCGTATTATTTCAATCCGAACCTTCCGGCGCAGGAATACAATCCGGACGCAGCACGCAAGCTCCTCGACGATGCCGGCTGGGTGCCGGGGTCGGATGGGATTCGTGAGAAGAATGGAGTGAAGCTGGCGTTCAACAACTCAACGACATCCGGCAACAATCTCCGCGAGCAGGTGCAGCAGTTCCTGCAGCAGACATTCGCGGAAATTGGCGTCCAGATGACCATCTCGAATTTGCCGGCTGCCGTCATGTTTGGTGAATTCTGGCTGAAGTCACAGTTCGACACGGCGATCTCGGGCGTTACGCATCTGATTGCCGCGGATCCCGACGCCACCAACCGTCTTGCCAGCAGCGCGATTGCCGCGAAGGGTGGAAAGGGATCGAATGTCGGCCAGTATTCCAATCCGGAAGTGGATGCGCTGCTCAAGAAGGGTGCCCAGACCTTCGATCCGGAAGCACGTCGTGAAATCTATCACCGTATCCAGGAAATCGTGCGTCAGGACCTTCCTTTTCTTCCCCTGTTTGCCGCCACCTATGTGGTTGGCACAAAGGAAGGCCTTGAAGGCTGGCAACCGAATACGAACACGCGCACGGCATCATGGCATGCTGCCGGCTGGCACTGGAAGAGCTGAGTTAACCTAACGTCGCTGCTGCCGCGCGTTGCGGCGGCGGCCTCTATTGGCGCTATCACAGGGAGAGCTCAATGCGTAGCTTCCTACTTAACCGGTTCGCTCAGAGCCTTGTACTGCTTCTGATCGTTTCCGTCATCGGCTTCGTGGTCCTAAACCTGATCCCGGGTGGGCCCCTAGCACAATTTGGGCTGGATGCGAGCATGACGCAGGATGACCTGAACCGACTGACGGAGCAGTTGGGCTTGAACCGTCCTCTGTGGATCCAGTACATGGATTGGGCCTGGCGCCTTTTGAAAGGAGATTGGGGCCACTCCTTTCGCGACGGAGCGCCAGTCCTCGACGTGATCGGTCGACACCTCATGGCAACGCTGTTGCTGATGGGATCGTCTACCGTCATCGCGATTGCCATCGGTACGTGGATCGGAGTTCGCGGCGCCATAAAGCGTTATTCGATTTTCGATTACATGGCGACGGTCGGTGCGATGGTGGCCCTTTCGATCCCGACTTTTTGGTTCGGACTGATTGGCATTTACGTATTCTCGCTCAGACTTGGCTGGCTCCCGGCCGGCAACATGTACACGATCGGTGACGAGTCCGTTCTGAACTATCTTCACCATCTCATCCTGCCCAGCGTCGTGCTTGCGCTGGTGCATGTGGCCATCTGGAGCCGCTACATGCGATCGGCTACTCTCGACGTGATCAATCAGGAATTCATCAAGACGGCCCGCGCCAAAGGACTGAGCGAGCGCCGCATTCTGATGAAACACGTCATCGGAAACGCGCTTCTGCCGATGATCACGCTCGCGGGAATGCAGCTTCCCAGCGTCCTCACGGGTGCTTTGGTCACAGAGACGGTATTCACCTGGCCGGGAATGGGCCGCCTGTTCCTCGACAGCCTCGGCTACAGTGACTACCCGGTGGTGATGGGATTGCTCATGTTCTCGGCGATCCTTGTCGTAGTGAGCAACCTCGCCGCCGACATCGTTGTCGCCATCATCGATCCCCGGATCCGTCTGAGTTAAGCGCCTTAAACGCTCATCAGGAGTCAGCCATCATGACTGCCATTGCCGCAAATTCGCCCCGGGAGCGCTGGTGGAACAGCCGATCTGCGCACCGTTTCATGAACCACCATCTGGCCCTCATCGGCATGGTGATGATCGCTCTCCTGACGCTGGCATGCGTCTTAGGACCCCACTTGTTGCCGTACGATTCGCTCTATATCGATCTGCGCGCCCGCTTCGCTCCGCCGCTGACCGGCCGGCATTATCTCGGTACCGACCCGCTGGGAAGGGATCTGGCCGCCCGGTTGTTCATGGCGGGCCGGATTTCGCTCCTGGTCGGTTTCTCGGCAATGCTGCTGTCGACGCTGATCGGGACCCTTGTAGGCGTGGTGGCGGGATATAGAGGTGGCCTGGTCGGCACGGTGCTGATGCGTGCCGTGGATGGCTTCCTGTCCTTCCCATCCATCTTCCTCGTGCTTGCTCTTGCAGCTGCGCTTAAGCCGAGCCCGATCATGATTACCGTCGTTATTGCTGCCACGAGCTGGATGGAAGTTGCCCGAATTGTCGAGGCCGAAGTCCGCTCCCTGCGCGAGCGTGAATTCGTGCTGGCCGGCCGCATGCTGGGATTGAGCGCAACGCACATCATGTTCCGAGAGATCCTTCCCAATGCCATAGGTCCGATCATCGTCGCGGCCACCCTGACCATCGCCCGGGCGATCCTGATGGAGGCCTATATCAGCTTCCTCGGTTATGGAATTCAACCGCCTCTTCCCAGTTGGGGCAACATGCTGAATGGCGCGCAGCAGTATCTGGAGACCGCACCGTGGCTGGCGATCATTCCCGGCGCCGCCATCACGATCGCTGTAACCAGCTTCAATTTCATCGGCGACGGGCTGCGCGACGCGCTCGATGTTCGCGGTGATCACAGCTGAGAGAACACCATCCTAGGCGAGATGACGACGGTCTAACGCAAAGCCATCGGCACTAGGATGTCGAATAGGCTTCTGCCGATGACATAGGCGTAAGGACGGCGTAGCAGATTCACTTCATCGCTATCCCTGATGGGTTGGAAACCTTGCGTGTTGCCACGGATGATTGTTGAGGGTTCAAACGTGCCTGTCGGAGATGCCGGCGCACGATGCCAGAGGAATGGGTCTATGCCGGTCGAAGTTCAGAAAGTAAGTGACAGCTTTTCGTTTCCAACCGAGGTCGACGTCGTTGTCATCGGGGCGGGGATCGTCGGTACCTGCACGGCCTATGAGCTCGCCCGCAAGGGGGTGTCCGTTGCTCTTCTCGAAAAAGGTATCGTTGGCGGCGAGCAGTCAAGCCGCAATTGGGGATGGGTCCGACAGCAGAACCGCGACCTCCATGAACTTGCGCTTGCCACGTATAGTCTGCGGCGCTGGGAGGAACTGAGCACCGAGATCGGTCGCGATCTTGGGTTTCGTCGAAGCGGGATACTTTACTGCACGAAGAACGAGGCTGATGTTGCTCGGTGGGAAACGTGGGGTAAGGCTGCGCGCCTTCAAGGATTCCACAGCCAGATACTGAGTGCGTCCGAGGCCAATAATCGGGCTTCGGGTGGCACATCCTCGTGGGTCGGCGGCGTTTGGTCTCCGACCGATGGGAGAGCTGAGCCAAGTCTTGCTGTGCCTGCCATCGCTGAGGCCGCGAAGGAAAGCGGCGTATCGCTCCATCAAAACTGCGCCGTTCGGGGCCTTGACATTACCGAAGGCCGGGTAACAGGCGTGTGGACAGAGCGAGGACTTGTGAAAGCTGGCACCGTTGTTTGCGCTGGTGGAGCATGGGCTTCGCGGTTTTCTCATCGATATGGTATCGAGCTTCCGGTCGCAAACATCTCCGGCACCGCAATTAAGACGACTCCCGCGCCCGAAATCATTCAAGCGGGGTGCCTCTCGGCTTCAAACTTCGTGTTGCGACGTCGGACAGATGGCGCCTACACGATCGCCGTACCCGGACGTGGTACGCTCGACCTCACTCCGAGGGGGATGCGATACGCCTTCAAATTCTATCAGATGTACCGCAGCAAGATTGGGAAGAAGCTGAAGTACCGTCTGAGCAGCAGCTTCTGGAATGGGCCCGATGCTTTCAGTACCTGGGAGAACGATGAAATCTCGCCGTTTGAAAAAAACCGAATTTTAGATCCCGCGCCCGACGGGGAACTCGTGAAGCTCGCATTGAAGAACCTTGAAAGCGAATACCCCGCACTCAAGGGAATCGGGGTCGAACGCGCGTGGGGAGGGCTCATCGATACTTCGCCAGATCTCGTCCCCGTTATTTCAAGAGTGGAGCAATTGCCGGGTTACGTGATTGCTGCGGGGTTCAGCGGGCACGGCTTTGCCATAGGACCGGGTGCCGGCCGGTTGGTCAGCGAGATCGTGATGAACGAGACCCCGATCACCGACATCTCACCCTACAGGCTGAGCCGGTTCAGCGATGGCTCGGCGATCAGACGACCGGAAATGATGTAACGGTTGATTTGCAGTCCAAACTGCTGCTGTCGGTGTGCCGATAAACGGGCCTCGGACCGACATGGGTCGGGATATCAATCAGACAGAACAGGTCTCCAGATTCTTGTCGAGCGGGATCGTTTTCAGGAGCCAATCATAGGGAGCAAAACAGTGGTCCTCGAGCGCTACACCGTGCCGCGCCTTGTCCGGCAGCGAGCATTCATAGACAGGGAAAAGTACCTGAAATGGTACGAGGAAAGCGTCGAGAACCCGGACAAGTTCTGGGGCAAGCACGGCAAGCGGATCGACTGGTTCAAGCCCTATACCAAGG
>NZ_PQIG01000103.1 GCF_012349115.1 Rhizobium ruizarguesonis | reverse complement strand
CGTTGCTGATCAAAGCGTGATGATCGGCCGGCGAAGGGAGCAGCGGCAGCCGCTCGATGGCGCCGTTTCCGCGATCGATCTCGACGACTGCCTGCAGCCCGTGCGCATGATTTCCGACGGACAGCCGGAAGCGCTCGCCATCCGGCGTGTCGACAATCTCCAGCAGGCCGGTCGCCAATGGGGAACTGACAGTGAACGGAGCGGGGGCATGGTGATGCCCGCCGCCATGATTTTCGGCAGGTCTCGCCTGTCCCTCCGTCTCGAATTGGATCGTTGCCGTTCCCAGCGCCGGCAGATGGGCGTTCAGTTCGTTGCGTAGAGTAGCAACAACTGCGTTGGCCTCGGCAACGGACTTGGAATTGTCGACAGCGATCGTGACGTCGGCATGGAGTTTATGGCCGATCCATCTCGCCTTGACGTCCGTCAGGCGCTCGATGCCGGCAACATGTTCAGCGGCATGGCGGATTTCATCGGTGACCTCGGGTTCGACGCCGTCGAGGCTGCGGGTAATGATGGCGCGCGCCGATTGCCAGACTATGCCGAAGATCGCGATGGTGATCAGCAGGCCGATGATCGGATCGGCGAGCGGAAAGCCGAACCAGACCCCGACGGCGCCGAGCACGACTGCCAGGCTCGTCAGACCATCGGTGCGGGCGTGGTAGCCGTCGGCAATCAGCGCAGCACTATTCATCTGCCTGCCGACACGGATACGGAACACCGCCACGGCTTCGTTGCCGATGAAGCCGATAACGCCGGCCACGGCCACCGCCAGAAGCTGGGTGATCGGCTGCGGGTTCAGCAGGCGGTCGATTGCCTCATAGCCGGCGACGATGGCGCTGAAGAGAATGATCAGCACGATCAGCATGCCGGCAAGGTCCTCGACCCGGCCGAGGCCATAATTGAAGGTTTTCGACGGCTTCCTTCTGACCAGCGTGAAGGCGATCCACAGAGGAATTGCGGTGGCGGCATCGCCGATATTGTGGATGGTGTCGGCCAGCAGTGCCACGCTGCCTGAAGAGAAGACGACGACAAGCTGCAGAGCCGCGGTGATGGCCAGAATGACGAACGACCACTTGATCGCCCAGATGCCGCGCTCGGATGAGGCGATGCTGGGATCGACGACGCCGTGCGTGTGACCGTGGCCTCCGGCATCTCCATGCGAGTGGCCGTGCGAGCCGTGACTGTGGCCATGGGATTGACTGCCTTGGCCGAAACCGAACCATTCCCTGATGCTGGCGAACATTGCAGACCTCTGATTGATTATGCTGCTTAGCTATCCCCCTGGAGGGGATGCGTCAAGTTGGTTTCTTGTGTGCGGATGCGAACAAGGTTATCAAATGCGGCATGATTCATCGCCGGGACAACAGATCGAGCATGCTCGCCGCCTTCGTGGCCGCGATCGCCGTTCTGCTATATTCATTCGTTGCATTGGGACCGCATGATCCAGGACTGCACATGGCGTCAAACGTCGTCGCGGCCGGCCATGCGGACGCCGGACACTCGCACGACGACCTCGACGTCGAGCCAGAGGCCGGCGACGCCGCCGATCACCACCATGCGGATCATACCCATGAGAAAGCCGGCCTGCTCGGCTTGACCGGATCGAGCCTGCGGTCTTTAACCGCGGTGTCCTATTCGGATCATTCGCACGCCCTTTCGTCCGGACCTCCCTACGGTATAGAGCGGCCTCCGCGTCCGTGACCTCGCCTTGATCGACGCCGCTCAGGCGGCCGTTTCAAACGAATTCACGGAGCTTCCAAATGAAGCAATCCTCTTCCGGAGGCGGAAGCCGCGCGCTCGTGCCCGGTTTCTCCGTCCTCCAACCGTTGCTTGCGCTGCTATCCGTCCTTGTGATGGCTGGTGCAGCGGCAGCCCACGCGGTCGCAGAAGGCGACAAGGGCTACATCCAGGAGATCTCAGGGACAAATTTGATCCCGTTCGTCTACCTGGGCGCCAAACATATGGTGACCGGATACGACCACCTGCTGTTCCTGTTCGGGGTGATCTTCTTCCTCTATAGGCTGAAGCACATCGGCATCTATGTCAGCCTCTTCGCTATCGGCCACTCGACGACGATGCTGCTCGGCGTCTACTACGGCTGGAATGTCAGCTCGTATCTAATCGACGCGATCATTGGCCTGTCGGTCGTCTACAAGGCGCTCGACAATCTCGGGGCGTACCAACGATGGTTTGGCGTTCAGCCGAACACCAAAGTCGCCACCTTGATCTTCGGCTTCTTTCACGGCCTCGGCCTGGCGACCAAGATCCTCGAATACGACATCGCCGAGGACGGGTTGATACCGAACCTGCTCGCCTTCAATGTCGGCGTCGAGATCGGCCAGCTCATCGCCCTGACGATCATCCTCATCGCTATGAGCTATTGGCGCAGGACGTCGAGTTTCCTGCGCCACGCCTATACCGCCAACGTCATCATGATGACCGCCGGGTTCGTGCTGATCGGATATCAGCTCACCGGCTACCTCGTCGCATAATCACGAAAAGGAACCCAGACATGTTCAACTCACAGGCACCCGCACCCGACGACCTTCCTTCGTCGAAGCAGCTCATCAAGTCGACCGTGATCGCGGCGGCGGCAGCGGCCGCCATTCTGGTCACCGTCGTGCTTCCATCGGAATACGCGATCGATCCGACCGGCGTCGGCTCGGCCCTTGGACTGACGGCGATGGGGGAGATCAAGACCCAGCTCGCCGAGGAAGCAGAGATGGATCGCGTGAAGTCCACCGGGACAACGCCGGCGAGCCCGCAGCAGGGATCGTCGCTGATCGACCGCATCATTCGTGAGTTCGGCATCTCGCAGGCCCACGCCCAGGAGATGCGAAAGGATGAGATGTCGGTGACCCTGCAGCCCGGAGAAGGCGCCGAGATCAAGCTGACAATGGTCAAGGGCGCGAAGGCCAATTACGCCTGGAGCGCGAATGGCGGCAAGGTCAACTTCGATACCCATGGCGATGGCGGCGGCGAGAACATCAGCTACCAGAAGGGCCGCGGCGCTGCCGATGATTCCGGCATTATCGAAGCCGCCTTCGACGGCAACCATGGCTGGTTCTGGCGCAATCGCACCGGCGAACCGGTCACGGTTACGTTGACCACGGATGGCGCCTACACCGAGATCAAGCGCATGATGTGACTCTGCCGGGCCGCGTCTTCGGGCGCGGCCCATTTCTCCTTTGCTGAACAATCCCATATGTCCCACGCAACTGGTGAAGGCAGGTTGAAGTTGTTGTTTCGTTACGTGAGAGATCGCAGCCATGATCGGGTTCCGCTCATGGTCCTCCTCTGGCGCGACATGTTCGTCTGCGGGACCGTCGTCAATCTCGTGTTCCTTGGTTTGGCGCTGCTGACCGTGTATCTTGGCTATCCCGACTGGCTCGCTGTCCTCGTGTTCTTCCTGCCGATGCCGTTCAACATCTTCATCTGGTCGGCGGTCTGGCGCGCTGCGGGCAAGGCGCTCGGTGTTGCGGCCTGGGTGGTTCGGGCGCTTGGCACCGGCTGGCTGGCGTTGACCGTCGTCGTCTGATCTTGTTATTTTCTCTTTTCATAGGAAAATTTCGTTTTGCTTCTCGAAATCTCGATCGTCATCCTCCTCACCATCGTCAATGGCGTGCTCGCCATGTCCGAGTTGGCTGTCGTCTCCGCCCGTCCGGCCCGTCTCAAAGTGCTTGCCGATCAAGGCAGCGCCGGCGCCCGCCAGGCGCTTCGCCTCGCCGATCATCCGGGCAGGTTTCTTTCGACCGTGCAGATCGGCATCACGCTGGTCGGCGTGCTGTCGGGCGCATTCTCCGGTGCGACGCTCGGCGCCCGCCTCTCCGCATGGCTGCTTGCGCAGGGCCTGCCCGAGGCGTGGGCCGAGGGTCTGGGGGTCGGCTCGGTCGTCGTCGCCATCACCTATCTCTCGCTCATCGTCGGCGAATTGGTGCCGAAACAGGTGGCCCTTCGCGCCCCGGAGTCCGTGGCGGCGAAGGTCGCGCCGGCGATGGCGCTCCTGTCGAAGATCGCGCTGCCGCTCGTCTGGCTGCTCGACGCCTCGGGCAAGCTCGTGCTCGGCCTCCTTGGCCAATCCGGAAAGGGCGCCGACAGTGTGACCGACGAGGAGATCAAGACTGTCCTCGCCGAGGCCCAGAGCGCCGGCGTGATCGAAAGCGAGGAGTCGGCGATGATCACGGGCGTCATGCGTCTGGCCGACCGTGCGGCACGCGCTCTGATGACCCCGAGGAGAGACGTCGAGCTTATCGACATCGAAGACAGTCCCGATGAGATCCGGCGCGTCGTCCAGGCAACGGAACGCTCAAGGCTTCCGGCGCGCAGGGGAAGTTCGGACGAGGTGCTCGGCGTCGTCTCGGTCAAGGAGTTCTACGACGCCATGGCATCGGGCGCGCCTGTCGACGTCCTGGCGCTGGTCAAGCAAGTGCCTGTCGTCTCCGACCTGGCCCCGGCCACCAGGGTCATCGAGGCCGTCCGCCGGTCGGTCCACCATATGGTGCTCGTCTTCGATGAATACGGCCATTTCGAAGGCGTCATCACCTCCGGCGATATTCTCGAATCCATCATGGGCGTCTTTGGCGAAGGCGAAGCGGACGAGCAGGCCATCAAACGGCGAGACGATGGCTCTTATCTCGTGTCTGGCTGGACGCCGATCGACGAGTTCGCCGAATTCATGAACTTCCCGGTCGATGACGAAATCGAATACCAGACGGTAGCCGGTCTCGTTCTCGAGGAGCTGAAGCATCTCCCGGAGCTCGGTGAGCGTTTTGTCAAGAACGGCTGGAGCTTCGAAGTGGTCGATCTCGACGGGCGCCGCGTCGACAAGGTTCTTGTCAGCGCGGCCACAAACACCGCGTGAGACTGTCAGCAGCCTTGGAGTTGTCAGTCTGGCGCGATGCTTGTGGCTATGTATGAATAGGCAGTGTTTTCGCCTGCTGTTCTTCAGACGGACTTGGCAAAGCTGGGGTGTAGATGCCCCATGACGGCGTTGTGGAGAGCTTCCATAGACTTCAACAAATCCGGCCGTGGTAATAAAAGTCATGTGGTATGGCAGACCGTCATTTGCGACGATGTTTTTCCGCCACCGAAAGAAGAGCGCAGACTTTTGTCCTTCACAGTCTCACACTTTATTGATTTTCGACTCACAATGTGAGGCAATCGACGGTTGCGAGCGACGCCAAATCGGATAGGTATGAGGAAAATTGAGTCGCCGTTCATGGAGGCCGAGGTATTTGTCTTTCGATTTTCAACATGCGGCCGGCGGCCCGCCGCGTCCTGCTCCCGCGAGTTTCGACCTCGCCTTTTCTTCGATCCATCACCTGCCCCTCGGACCCGAGGTCACGCGCGGCGGAATCGAGGCAATCGGTGGCTGCTTTACAACATGCAGGCAGGCACGGCGGACGGACCGCCGTCGCCGAGCGCAATGCTTAAGGGAGCCGACATGAATCTGCAGCTTCCCGCCGTTTTAGGCGCAAACCTCAGAGACGCGCAGACCGGGGCCGCTCCGAATAGCGGCTTCAACCTCCTGACTCCGGAGGTGTGGAAGGCGCTGCTTTCGCGCTACTCGCACATCGTGCTAGTGGGCAACAGCGAAGCGGTCGATTTCGAGCGACTCAGAAGCGAGCTGCCGGAGACCGCGCTCTACGTCTTCTTCAACAAGGTCTATAAGGTGCTCGACGCGCCCTTCGCCGGCCATGCGGTGCTGTTTGCCCGCAGCGGCGTGATGGGCGCCAATATCGTCCACCGGCGCGAGGTGGGAGATGTCCTGCACTTCTTTGCCGGCGACGATTTTTTGGGCGTCGTCAACATTCGCGTCTCGCCGGAGGAAAATTTCAGCGAGGAGGGCGACTTCGAAGGCGCTGAAACCCGTCACCTTGATCTGACGAAAATGCTCGTCGACCTCTATCCGGTGGGCAAGATCGCGACGAGTGGTTTTGCGGTGGCGCTGTGGCTCGCCGAGCTGCAACTGCCGGGCAATATCCTGCTTGCCGGTTTTTCGGCAAAGAGAAGCGAGAAGTGGAAGGTCTTCGACGTACATGATTGGACGTTCGAGCAGATATTCCTGCGCCTCTTTGCCAGGATGGGCTCGATTTCGATGACGGGCGGCGTCGATGCCAGCCCCTATGCGGCGCTCGCCAAGCGGTTTCCTGAGGTGCCGCCGATCGAGATCGCATTGACGGCGGCAGAGGTTTTGTCGGAACGGCTCCACAACGCAAACAGCCAGATCGACAGGCTGATGTCGGTCACCAAATCCATTCGCGCCATCGAAAATTTCTTCCGGCGTTTCAAGCCGAAAACCCGCAAGCAGCGTTTTCTCGAAAAGTGTCCCAGGTCCGCGTCAGCGGCCTAGACGGCAAGAAGCCGTTTCGAAAAACCCAGCCCGCCACAATGCCCATCACCTTGGGCAAGCGAGGAAAAAGTGGAACAACAGACCGTCCGGATTTTCGTGGGATTCGACTCCAAGGAAGTCGTCGCGTATCACGTTCTTGCGCAGAGCATCATCGAGAACTCGTCAATCCCGGTGGAATTTTCGCCGATCGTGCTTTCCAATCTCGGCGGGATCTTCACCCGCGAGCGCAACGCGCTGCAGTCCACGGAGTTTTCCTTCTCGCGATTTCTGACGCCTTATCTCAGCGGTTACCAGGGCTGGAGCATCTTCATGGATTGCGACATGCTGATGCGTGCCGACATCGCCGAACTTTGGGCGCTACGCGACGACCGCTACGCCGCCATGTGCGTCAAACACGATTACCAGCCGAAGATCGAGACGAAGTTCCTCGGCCAGACGCAGACCAAATACGAAAAGAAGAACTGGTCGAGCTTCCTGCTCTTTAACAACGACAAGTGCCGGGTGCTGACGCCTGACTACGTCAACACGGCGACCGGCTTGCAACTGCATCAATTCAAATGGCTGGAGAGTGAAGACCTCATCGGCGAGTTGCCGGTGACGTGGAATTACCTCGTCAATGAGTACGACTACCGCGAGGACGCCAAGAACGTCCATTTTACGGACGGCGGCCCATACTTCGACGAGTACAGGAATGACGACTACGCCGAAGAGTGGTTCGCCGCGCGCGAGCGCCTCCTCTTCGTCCAGCAGCGGCGTAAGGACGGATGATGCCGGCCATAACCGGCGAGGCAGATTGCCGTTCCGCACGATTGGTGAAAATTATCCGGAGCTTGGTCTCCGGAAACCGCTGAGCGACATGTTTCTGAAGACGACGGGATATGTTGCCAGCAACTATTCTTGCTTAGATGCGGCATTTGCTTGGTTGATACCCTGCCAGAGCGGCAGACCGATATCCTCCGAGACCTGTGGATCGGCGGTGTAGACGGAATAACCAAGCCGGACGAGCCTCGCCAGCATTTCAGCATCCATGCGCACATGCAGGCGTGCTAGGTTGACGCCATTATAGACATGCCCGGCGGAATGCGGGTTGATGCCGGAAAGTATGACGGCCGTCGCGCCGTTATAGAGAGCGAAAACCGCTGCAATGATGCCGTTTGAACACTTGGTTTCGGCGTCGAGCTCAAGATTCAGACGGCCGGTCACCTTGTGCAGCAGGGCGATCCGCTGATAGCGGTCGACGATATGGGCCTCTTGGAAGCCGTAGCCAATTGCTTTGAGGCCTGCTTCCAGGCGCTCACGACCATGCCGCCAGGCCAGCACGTAGAGTGAGCCGGTCCGCTTTCCTGCGAGAACGCGTCTTACCTCCACGGCACTCGTATTGGTGCCTTCGATCTCGTTATAACCCATCAGCGTGATATCAGGTGCATCGACGCCCCAGGACTGCAGAGCGAGCTGCGAAGCGTTGACGGAAATGATGCGATAGGTTGCGTCGAGCCCGATCGGCTTATGGGATTTTGGTGCCGACCCCAGCACCACGACCGGCCCCGCAAAAGGCGCGGCAGTGGTCGGTGGCGTGGGATTTCGCAACAGATATTTAATCCGGCGGGGAAGGGATTTTCTTGCCGCCGACAAAGCCGTCAACATTTGCGATACCGCTTCTCAGAGTATGCGTTATCTAACATGCCGCCTTTGACGGTTGCAAGTTCGTGCTGCCTGTCGTTAGCGATGCCCGGTTTGGGAAAGCACAAGACACCGGCAGCCGACGTTCGCTCCAACAGCGTGCGAGCAGGTGCGCTTGACGCCGTTGGAGACCGCAATCAAGTATTTAACTTGACGTTCATTGTCTTTAAAAACTCCTGTGCGGCGAACGGCTGGGACGTGCGGAGCCATTAACGATGATCCGGTACGCGTTGAACTGAAAGTGGCAAAGCGAAAGTCCGTCGATGACCCGGTATGAAATTGAGGAGCATGATGGCGGTTGGACGGTCGTAGACCACACCACCGGACTGCCCGCCCCCGGCGCGGCTCCCACGCTCCGTACCCGTCTGGAGGCGCAGGCACTTGCAGATTTCCGCAACGGCATGGCGAAGCCCACCGCTGAGCGCGTACGGCCGCGCCTAGAGAAAATTCGCCTCCTATGGAAGGCGGTCCTGGGCGCCAGTCGTTGACTGCCTTACGGAGACGGCCACAGCGTTGCCCGACCTGAGAGATAGGTAACGTTTCGTACCGGAGACATGGAACACTTTTCGCTTTTTGGCGGGAGGTGTTGATGCCGTGGAAAGAGACTTCAGTGATGGAGGAACGTCTGAGATTTGTCGCCCGGCTGCTGGAGGGCGAAGGCATGAGCGATATGTGCCGGGAATTCGGCATCTCGAGTTCCATGAATTTGGGTTATGCAAGATGTTATTGTAGCGGCTATTTAGTAATGCGACAGTTGGGCCAGTTAGAGATGCGACAGTCTCGCCTCTCGACGCTGGTCAATGCCAACGACATGAGCAAGGAGCGCCGACGACGGTTGCGCAAACTCAGACGCCATCCGCATCTGCGCGACCTCGTCATCGACCGGCTGAAGGCGCATTGGTCACCCGAGCAGATCGCTGGCCGGCTTCTCGCAGATGGCGTCAGCCCCGTGCGTATTTGCCGGGAAACGATCTATCGCTTCATCTATTGCAAGGAAGACTATTCGCTCGGGCTGTATCAGCACCTGCCGGAACGACGTCGCAGGCGCCGGCGCCGCGGCGCACGCAAGTCACGCGACGGCTTGATCCCGCTTGACTGCAGAATCTCCCAACGCCCTGATTTTATTGGTGATCGATCACAGTTCGGGCATTGGGAGGGCGATCTCCTGATCGAGCTGGCCGACGTCGAGGGTGTCCCATCAGTCGCAGATAGGCCGTCAGCAGGCCGAAAGCTCAGCCGTCCTTAGCCGGCCTTTCGTGCAAGGCGGACCTTGTGTTCTGCGCTCCAGCGCATCTGCAAGCAGGCCGATCAACGGCACATGTCCGTTCGCCGACAGGATCGACCGTCGCCAGACTGCCACGACCGCATCGTCATCATCGATCAGCCAGTTGTGCGGCTGCATCGAGAGCCGCGCATAACATCGGATGCGCGCTGATGTGGACAGGCTCACGATCGATGCACGCGGATATTGACCGCAGTGGTCCGGAATGGCCAGCAGGCGTCGAACCAAAGGATTCTTTAGCAGGGAGCAGGTGATCGTTTCGAGCCTGCAGATATCGTGAATGCATTGATCCATAGATCTGATCGCCCGGTTCACGGGTATCGATGATGCTCGCCGCAAATCGAACCCGCAGGCGGCGCAAAAATGCTGCGGGACGAGCTCAACCTGACTGAAGGCGGCAATGTGGCTCTGGCAAACCGGGCAATGATCACGCAATCCGCATCGGTGATGCGGACACGAGATCTTAGTCGCCAATCTCCATTGTCGACGAAAATACGGCTGAGCATCATCGGCCAAACATTGCGAGCAGAATTGCAGCCTGGTCGAACTGCTATGACGTCCATTTTCGCGCAGCGGAAGGAGCAGGGGCTTGGGGGGTGAGCCCTTCAGGGACATTGCATAAAGCTGAGATATGGGAACGCCGGTGTGTGCGGCGAGGATATTGACGGCCTCGGTTTGGAAATTCACGTCGAGGGACGCGGACCACATCCCACCGGTAAAGCCGATCACGCGGCCAAATGGCCGAGGGGCGATCCGTTTGCAATTGCCAGCCGATGCACCCAGCTCGATAGTAACTCGTCCGGCTTCGGCGGAACGCAAATGGGCCACCGGTTGGAAACCACCTCCTGGTATCGCTCCCCGATCACGGTGGGCGGGCTTGCCTTGATGGTACTCATAGCAGGCTTCCGCGCAGGTCCGCGTTGTGCCGCTGAGAAATCGGCACATAAGGGAGCTCGTCGAAACTCGCGCGGGTGACGCGTTCTCGGCCCGAGTTTATCGCGATGATAACCGCCTTAGTGACGATCGCGACAATCTCGCCGATCAATCCTTCCGACAGGCTGAATATTCGTCGCGCCAATCGCTCATTTAACAGATCCGAAGCCCGGGCGAGGGGTAGGGCCGCTTCCAGGCGGAGAGCTCGGCGGGCTTCGAAGGTTCAATCGACCTTCCCTATATTGGGTCGCTAGATTCAGTTCTCGACCTGCTGCTCGGCGACGACGCTCGCCACCACCTCGTCAGCACCGTTCGGATAGGTCGGCAGGTCGAGGGTCACGAGTCCGCCCGTTGCCAGCGGGCAATGCTCCGGTTTCTCCGCAATCGGCTGACCTGCCGTAACGCTATTTCGCGCCCCCCTCCACCCAGGAGTAACCAATGGAGAAGCTGCGTTTGCCGCCACTAAAGAGATAGGGCAAGGTCAGCGTGTTCAACTCCTGCAGGTGAATTCCCGATCTCAAGAGACCGTTCGCGAAATCGGGGGAAATTGTTGGGTCCTCGGCGGTCTCGCCGCGCCAGATTACGAGCACCGGCCCCTTGGCAGCCGCATATTCGGGAACCCCGGAACCTGGAAAGAAGGGGATCACGACGGGAACGTCAGGGAATTCCAGCTTCATGTTGCCGGCCACGAACTTGGTTTCCGCTACGATGAGAACCGGCTTGCGGGTCGCGGTCAGTTCATCGACGTAGTTCGCGAACGGCACGTTGGTTCTCGTATAGGTGCCGATATATTGAATGGCGACGATCCGCAGCAGAAGGATCGCCAGGATGACGACCATGAAGACCGGCACCACAGGCCGGAAGCGCGCGAGGCCGGCGGAAAGATCGAAGCCTGCGGTTTCCAGTTTCAGGAACAGGTAGATCAGCAGGACGAGCAGGCATGGATCGAGCCAACGCTCGTGGATGTCGCTCGCGCCGGCGAAGACGACGACACCGACGAAGGCAAGCAGGCTGACGATCATCATCCGCTCGAACACTCGGATCATCGGGCTGGACGAAGAGAGAGCACGGAAGAAATCTCGTCGGAAGGCCGCTGCGATAAGAACGATCGGCAGTGCGACGAAGCCGAGCACCGCGGTCACGAGCGACAACAGCCCCTGTCCGATGCGGGGGAGGCCGGCGGCTGCCTCATGCTCGGCGGTCATCCGCTTCAGGGTCGGCAGCGAAGCGCGGGCGAGGTTATCGGGCAGCCAGAGCGCGTGCGGCAGCACGATCAGAATGGCGATTGCGATCGCCGGCAGCAGACGCCAGTCGAAAAGGCGGCTGCGCCACTTCCTGTCCGGCAACACGGCGATGAAGGCGGCAAATGGCAGGATCGCGAAGTTATATTTGGAAATGAGGCCGATGCCGGTGGCGATGCCAATGATGAGATAGCTTGCGATCGTCGGCTGGCGCAGTGTGCGAAAAAAACCGAAGAGAAAGAGCGAGGTCGCAAACAGCAGCGCGACAGTATGGGTCAGTTCGCGCTGCGCCATTAGACCAACTTGTGGCAGGGTAATCAGGCTCAGCATGGCGACGGCTGCGAGCGACCGGCTCTTCAGCACCTCGCGCGCAGCTAAGCCATAGAAAAGATAGCAGCCGAAGAGAATGATGTTCTTGGGCACCGAAAGCGCCCACATCGATAAGCCGGTCACCGAAACGATGGCATATTGGATCCAGCTGTAGAAGGGTGGTTGCGGACCGTAGCCGGCAAGCAGATATTGTGAATAGAAGGATTGCTCCGCCTCGTCGAGATCGAGCGTATGCGGCAAGGCGATGCGAAGCGCGATATTCAGCAGGAAATAGCCTGCCAGAAAAATGCTTGCGCTCGTAATGCTTTTGGTAATCCGTTCCAACATCGATCTCCAAGTCAGGCCAGCAAGGTGCCGTCGTCTACCGGTCGCCGCTCGGATTGCCGGCGTGGAAGAGTTCGCTGCCATCGCTATCAACTCCGCAGTTGTGCGCAACCTTCATTTCTCTTAAAGAGCCTGCGCTTCCTTAAATCCTTCGCGTTCGAAGGTGAAGAATTTTCGCACCGGTGCGTCGCCGTTCTGCTGCCCCGACGCTGTCGCATTCTTCTTTGAGACGAGCGCCCGCTGGAACTGCGCCGCGTCGATCCCGACGGCACCGACGTGAAGTCCCGGGCGAAGCATCACTTCGATCTCGGAGGTGCAGGTGGCTGATTATCCGCCGTATAGCTACCAACGCCTTCAGCAAGGAAGGCGTTGTTGGCCTCACGTATCTTTGCGGCCGCATCATCGTACAGAAACGGTAGGAACGCATAGCCGCGTCCTCGCGTGACCGTTGAAACGGCATGAAGTAAAGAGCACGAGAAGATTACTGCGCCTCGGGCCGGAGCCTTGAAGCTCCTACTGCCGTACTCGGGAAAGCTTACTTCTCCGCCATCGAAATCCTCGTTCAGGTTCGCTGAGACGGCAAACCGGCGGTGTGCAGTCCCTGTAGTCGTGTTATCCCGATGGGGGCGGAAATGCGCTTTGTTCTCGGCCGCGTAGCAGGAGACGATATATCGCTCCACCTGGTGACTATAAATTGATGGACCTTCTGGATTCCCGGCACGATTCTGCGCATGAACCGCCCCTGCGTTTCGGCGATGATGTCCTTTTCCTGTGTGTCGCAGCCTTACCGCTTAAAACCATGGTCCTTGACCTCGACAGTTTTGCTGTCGACCTCGCGCATGAAACCAGTTTCCTCACCGCCGTTCTGCTCGTAGAGATCTATGAGCTTCTTGCAAAGTTCGGGTTCAAATACGTTTGGAACTACGATAATCGGGGCGTGGAGCTCGATGCCGGTGAGCCGGTCGATCTGAGGCAATGCGGCCAAGCGACAACACGGCCTCGACATCACTTCTGTCCTGCACAAACGGAAGCACCTTCAGGACACGCATGGTTGGGTCAAGCACTATCCAGAGCTGGCGTACAGGCACCTGGCGGTCTCCCGGGCTTGTGCCGCTATTGCGGCTTTGCTCGCCGGATGCGAGGCGATCCGAAGAAGCAGAGGACGAGGTATCGTCCCCTAGCGGTGTCGAACGCATAATGGGGCGTGCCTATCGATCGCTGGTAAAACCAGGGGGCCGGATCGCCAGGTAGAATGTTCGCGTAAGCGTCCATGAACTTATCAAGCTCCATAAATATGCAAGCGGTCAGACCTTGACCGGCGTCTTTCAATCACTGCTCGAGCCTTGGTTCTTTGAACAGTTGGTCTCTCACTGTAGGCGGCCGTGATGATTTTCTGATACGGGGGTCTATTGTCGGTATTTTACTCCCCTTGGCGCGTGGCTGTCGGCAGGGGCCCGGTCGCGGAGGCCCCTGTCTCCGATATCGTTCCCCGGGCAATCGCCTTTGCTGCCGTGAAGCCTGGATGTTATATCCGGCTAACCCTCAAAGCGATATTACCGATGTTGATTACATTTGCGACGGCAAAGAAATACATTTCCCGCCGGATCACATATGTCTTGCGGAACCCCAAGCCGCCGATTACCCCAGCGCTTTTCGACGGGCCGGTGGTGGTGCTGGGGTCAGCGCCGACCTCTCATAAGCCGCTAGGCCCTGACTCAAATTATCGGATCATTTCTGTCAACGCCTCACAACTCGCGCTTCAGTCCTGGGGCATCGAGGCGCCCGACATTGACCAGGATTGCCCACTCACGGTGAGCACTGCTAAGAACGGCAGTTGCTTGGTCAGTGAACTGCAACCGAATCGATGGAGGTTGTTGATGTCGCTGTCTTACCTTTCAGGTAGGCATGGCATTGTATGTTGGGTCGAAGGGTTGCGAACATGGCTTCTCGCCAGGTCGGAAACGCATATCGGATAGGTGAAAGACACCGTGCGCCTCAGCTTCTATACTCAAATTCTCCCACTGATATTGTCGGTAGCCTTGCCGTGTGCCGCGCAAGAAGATCGTCTCCCAGGCGAAGACCCTTCGTGTGATCTCGTCAACCGTTCCTATGAGCGCACCTTTGGACGTAATTACTCAGCCCGCACTTATGGTGTCCAATCGACGGGGGATTACGAATTAATTGAAACCGGAATCTTTGTTGGCGATTTAGCTTATGACCGCCAAGGGCTCGGTAGGTGGCATTTGCGGCACCGTAAACTACGCAAGACCGTCCATGGAATCGGGGCTGTTTTTCGTCATTGCTCGAAGGCTTCCGACAGCCTCTGTGGCGCAGTGCCGGTGAAGGTTTTTCAGGTTGACTGGTCAAGAAACGGATATAACGCCAAATCGGAAGTCGTGATTGCCACAGCAACTGCGAAGTTCATTAAAATCACGAGTCATTTCATTGGAAAACCTCCTTCTGACTTCCCCGTAGCGATGGCAATTTTTGAGACGAAAAGAGACCGGATCAAAGCGCCCTCTGACGCAATCGATCTCCGCAACGAGTAGGCATCATGAGTGGTCTTGGCTACAGGCAGAAAGTGATGAGGATCTGCGCAATGCGATGGGCCTCATAATGGAACGGATGGGCAACAGCCTTGTTGTCTATCTTTCTCGGCGCTGGAAGCACCCACACATGCGCAGCTCCCCAGCCATCCTCAATTGGAGATGGTTGGCAGACGTACCCACTCCATCATGGCATTCTGGGCGTGGAGCAGGAGTGGCTTTGCCGGACGGCTTTGACGGGTAGCGTGCGACATTGCGTCGGCCGTCATTTCTTGCCCCCTCGCAACCGACGGATTTGGTAGAAAGATTATGAATGTTTCCATTATCGAGGGGCGTTACGGTTGCATGATATTCAACCAGCTTGTGCTCCTCGGCTTTCGAGTCTCGCTGGGTACTGGTTCGGAAGTTGCCATCACACTTTGGGGATATAAGCCTGGTTCCATAAATACCCTTTACGCCACTGACCCTGAAAATAGCGGGTTCAATGATTCTGGCAGGGCGAGAGCTTCGAGGCCAGCGTCCGACTTGTTGCTATGGGGTTCACGTTTTAAGCCAGGCAGATCGCATAATGGATCGACGGGAACTCACGATCTACTCGTGGTGATCAGGTGCAAGGCAGAATTGCCCCTTGTAACCGCTGCTGCTGACAGCTTGCGATCGAATGTCGCCAGCTGGCCCCCACGCGCCTTGGCTAGCGCAAGCAGGTAGGTGTCAGTTACCTGCCCCGCCGTTAGAATTTTCGTGGGAGCGATATCACCTTACCCGACAAGGCTCACATCGTCCGGCCAAAAACTGTGACCGGGGAGCGACCGCAATTTGCGGACAATTTCCATCACGAGTGACGGTGAACCGGGAGAGTTGGGATATTTGGGGTTGCCGACAATCCGGATGACACCATTTTCGGTAATGGGGCAGGTAGCCCACGCGCTCTGACCTATCGCCGCGAACCATTCGTGCGCATCATCATGGGCTACATGGCCCGGATCGATTAAGGCAATCAGGACATTGACGTCGAGCAGGAAAGTCACGGCAGTTCGTCACGCATGGCGTTCACGATTTCGAGCGTCACTGGCGGCGTATCCGGCCGTGTTGACAGGAGAGGAATGCCATTGCGCTCGCCGCTGCTCGACGGTCGGCGCAGAGAATGTCTCGCCAGCTCAGAAATGACCTCGCCGACGCTCCGGTGCTGCTGGGTTGCCATCGCTTTTGCGGCGGTCAGCACATCGTCGTCGAAAGTGACACGAGATCGCTCGTGCCAACGTTGCTGCATGACGGCGCGAAAAAGCGGCAAATCTCGTGCCCAGCCGCCAAGTTTGCAACGCCCTTCGCGGCTCTGGTGATCAGCATGGCCGCGTCTGGTCCAGCTGCCTCGCGCACAGAAAAACGCCAAATGTGCATTCAGGACAATTCGACTGCGCGCCAGACCAAGACCCCTTGGTGCGTGATGCGGTAATTCATCAAGCGGCGGCTGCTCCCCGAGCTGAAACCCGCCGCGAAACGCACCAACAGGCAGTTGGCAAAATCATTCAGAATGCAAAAGGAATAATCGATGCTCACCCCTCCCAGACACTGTGCACTCTTCGCTGGAGCTTTGATGGCAGTTGCCAGGCGATATGGGGTGCATCCGCGGACATTGGCAAGGTATATCGAACGGACGCGCTAGTTACTGGAACAGCTGCATCAGGTTTCCAGGCGCTGTATTGGCGATAGCCAGCGACTGTATCGCAAGCTGCTGTTGGGTTTGCAGCGCGCGCAGTTTGCTCGCCGTCGTTTCCATGTCGGCGTCTACCAGACGGCCGATCCCACTCGTCGCGATATCGATCATCTTGTTGTTGTTCTCGTCGTATATCTCGAGGGATTTCTGCACGGTCCCGACGTACGCCATCTTGGATGTCAGTTTCTGAATTTTCTCGTCGATGCTAGCGAGCAGGTTGCTGTATAACTCCTTGCGGACCGAGCCGAAGCGGACGACGTTGTTTTCGATCGACTGGAGAACATAGGTCTGGTCGACCGGGTAGGCCTCCGGATCACCGGTCGTCGGATTGGAGACTGGGATGTTGTACCAGTAGATCGAGGCCGGCGTGAACGATCCCGGCGCGTCGATGATGTTGCTTCCGTCAAACAACGTCCTTTCCGGATTGAACTCACCCGGGAACGTTGTCGGATAGCTGCCGAAGTCGTCGTTGAGAAGCAGCGTGTCCACGGCATTGATCCAAGGGTCTGGACCGTGCCGCCGGCGTAGCCGACGGTGAAGGAGAAGACCTGTTGGCTGGCCTTATCGGCTTCGGTCTTGCCATGATAGAGGAGGTTCACGCCCGAGAACGACGAGGACAGCATTGCTGCCTTCGCCTGATCCTGGAGTTGCTGTATCCGCTGGTCGATCTTGTAGACGTCGGATTTGGCGTATTCCGGGTCGAGGCTGAATGTCGGCTTGACCACGTCCTTAAAGCCCGGCTGCGGCATGTCGCTCGCGGTGATGACGAGGTTTCTGATCTCGACGAAACTTTCGAGCACGTTTTCCATCCCGGCATAGGCGGTGTCCACCACGCCCTGAGCAAGGCCCACGCTGTCGTTGACGGCGTTCATGGCCTTCACGTCCGAGCGCATGGAGATGGAAATCGACCAGTAAGCCGCGTTGTCGGACGCCGTTGCGACGCGCAGGCCCAAGGACATCTGTTGCGACGTGTGGGTGAGGCGGCCATTGATCGAACGCAGCGTTCCGAGCGCGGCTATCGCGCCGTTATTCGTGATGATACTGCTCATGATCGTCCCCGTCGCATTTGCCGGGCTCGTCATGAGCCAGTTTATTCGTGGGTTCAGAAAATCGACGACGGCGGTTAACAATGCAGCGAAGAGGGCAGGGGGAAAGTACCCTTCCGTCTGGATTATTCGTCGTCAGCCTTGGTGCCGACTAGCAATCGATCGGAAGACCTGACGACGCTTCCGAGGACGCGTTGTCTAGCTCGCGCTGCGCCCATGCCTCGGGCCACCACTCGCCGCAGCTGAGTTGCTCGGGCTGATCAATTGATGTCATCATAGTTATCCCATCCGAACACGCCGACGGCACTTTGATGCACACGTCTAGCATCGGCAATCTGCCGACTGCGGGTTACCGCGACTGCGCGCTCGACCCTTAGACTGACATGATCTTCAAGTGGAATGGCATTCCGAGGCGTCATATCTACGGGGATCGCCAGCAGGGACTTGAGACCCCTCAGATATCGCAAGGCATCCTGGCGGACGTCCTCCTCACCGATCAATGCCAGATGACGTTCGAGAAGATCGTGTATAGTGCCCAACAGCTTCATTTGACTTCCCCGCAGTCCGAGATGACTACAGCGATGATGCGATGGCCGGCGGAATAAGGCCAGTCAGATGCGGCGGGCAGACGGCAGATCGCGAAGGATGGCGATGCCTTCGGAACAGTAGTCGGCGTCGTCCCGCGATCCCCGGCGGTTGCACCAGTCTTTCCAGCCAAATGCGTCAGCAGCGCCTTTTACTAGACCCTTCACAGCGTCTGACGGTTCGGTGTTGCCACGCGCACAAAGCTGGCGGATGTAACCCCTTCGGATATCGAGTGTCGCCATGGGGGTGCCATCTGGAGCGCGCACCGAGGCTAATATGACGTCGGGATCGTTGAGGAGGTCGTCATAACCGCCTTGTCCGATGCAGTGACCCATGAGGACACCTTCCTTACGGAGCGCCGACCGGGAGCGGAGGTGGACGAGCGTGTGGCCGACACCGAGATCGAGGATGAAGTGCTCGTCTTTCGGACCGAGGACGACGTCACGTGCGAGACGGGCATTTCGATAGCGAAGTCCTTTCGATGCTTCGTGGACAAGGCGGTCAAGTGTGCCGCACTTCATGAGTTTCTTAGGATGGCCTTGCTCGTCGACCTTAGCCAGCCATGCGTGGCCGTCCGATTGCGCAGTGACCAACCAGTCGGCCACGTGCCATGCATCCACCGAGTGCCACTGCATCCAGAGCTGCGCCCTTCTGGACCATTTTCGATACCGAGAACTGCCGCCCATTTCCGGCCAGCCGTCGACGCGATGCCACTGCGGGTCGTCGTGATCGCCGGGCGTCGGAACCCATCCGGGGTCTTTAGCGTCTGACCGTAACCAGTCTATCCAAAATATTCGTCCGAGGCTGCAACCGACTAAATGTCGAATTGGCTGGAGAACGCGGTCCGGAATGTCCAGCTCACAGGCGAGGTGAAAAAGGGCTTCTTGGTATTCTGGATGATCGTTGCTCATGTGATGTCTCCCTGAGGGAGAGCGTGGCGGCATGGCGTGCAAGCAACAAAAAAGCGGCTGGGTGGCCGCCTTTTTTGTGTGTCTTCGTCGTGGCTCTCAAGCAGCCATTCTTTGCTCCGCCGTGCTGCTGCCGTTGACGAGCGCACCGAAAATGAGACGACAGAAGATCATACGCCAGACAGACTTGTGTCTACCCTTGACGTTCCTTGCAATGTCACCCCACAGACCGACGATATCGAGCCCGTTCAGCTTCTCCTGGAACCTGTCGTAGATATCGACCCTCTCGAAGTTCAGCGTGGCTTCAACGCCGAAGAAGTTGTCCGGCAGCTTCCATGAGAGGAAGTAAAGATAGGGCTTTTGACCTTCTGGAACCACGATCGCGCCCTCGAGCTCTCGCATTATATTGACGAGTTCCCTCCGCTGGCCGATGGAAGCCTGCGGGACAAAATCAACCAAGCTCCATCTGCTTGGACTTCGAGTGTGGCAATGCCCTTATTTTCTGCATTCAATTTGATGTCTCCCTGGAGCGTTCCACTTTTCGCTCATACAAATATGCTGTGTCCATCGGCGGAATGACGCAACGCCGTTCCGCTGAAAAAGAGACGACGTCGCGATTTTTACGGCGTCGGTTGCTGCGGCCGGTATGCCGGAGCGTTCTGGCGCTGGCGGGCGGCCAGGCGATCGACGAGGGAAGGCTCGGACACGTTGTCGCGGCGGACTTGCGCGATAACCGCCCGGGTCAGCGCCTGATGGGTTCTTGCCCAGTACCCCCCGAGCATCTCGTAGGACTGGAGCAAATCAAAGTCGTCGATCCCACGCTGCGCTACTGTCTTCACCCAGGAGTCGGCCCTGAGTAGATACGAGACCCACTCAAGAGCCTTCGGTGCGGGTGCGCACGTTGATAGCGGCAGTCGGCGATGACGAAGGGTCCGCAGAAGCTCGACTGCGATGTCGCCCGGCCGGACGCCCATTTCATCGAAACTGAGTAAGTCCAAGGCGTGCTTGGCGCGAAAGTCATCGTCACGCTGCGTCAGCACAGCCAACCATTTTTCGGCAGCGGCGGCCGCCAACGGCTGCGCATGAGCCACGGCTCCCGGAAACCTCTTCGGTAGCAACGACGGCAGCTCCTGGCGCTGAACGTCCTGCGGAAAAGCGAACGGTCCTGACACCGAGGAAATGTCTACGTGGGTGTTCCCCCGCAGCGTGCCGCATTTCCCTTGAATGACCACACGGACCACGGGATCGCCTTCGCCGACGGCAAGTTCCTTGACCTTGATCTGATCGATCGAGATACCCTCAGCGCGCAGCGCTTCCGCGATCCTTGCGAAACCCTTCCGCAGCTCGTCTTCCGTCCACCGCACCGGCGTCACCAGATCGAGATCGGAGGTCGGCCGTAGATGCTGATCGAACATGCATCCGCCCTTGACCATCTTCACCGCACCGCCGAAACCGGCACGCCAGTGAAACAGAATGCGATCGCCGACATGACGCGAGGCGGCCATTTCGACGTTCAGCCCTTTGTTGCGGCATGTCTGCTTGAGCGAAGAGCCGAGCGCCTCGGCCAGTATCCTGAAGTCTTGTTCCATAGTGATGTCTCCCTTGTGAGGAGACACTGGGTGCGGGCGGCGCAAGGGACAAAACGGCGTTTTTACGGAGATGTTCGCCGAGCTTGCACGCGCGCCAGTTCCCGGAAGAAGTTTGACGTCGACATCTTTGCCAGGCGCGCCCGCGCGACGACGTCGGCGAACTTGAGACGCTTCCGATAGTTCGCGTGATCTGCGAATGCGAGGATGAGCTTGGGCTTGTTGTCGCCGCGCGACTGAACTGATCGGAGACCCTTCCGACGTACCGGCGCTGCAAACGACCTCCCCGGACGGGTCCAGTAGCCGCGCGTGTCGCCGATCTTACCGACGAAGGTGCCGGGTTCGTTGCCTGACTTTGTGATCCACTTGAGCGGCTTGAGCCGTAGGGCCACCCGGGAGCGCTGCTTCTCCGAAGTCGCCGCCAGTCGCTGTCCACGAAGAGCCGCACGGCGGCCGGTGGCGGTCTTGCGATCCTTCTTCTCCTTGCCCGCAACCTTGGCGACCTTCTTCAGTGCACCCTTAGCGATGCCACCGAACTGGTCGGTATGCGCGGCGGCGGCACCGACGGGGACGTCATAGCGTGTGGCTCCCGGGTCTCCCTTTCGGCGGATACCTCTATCAACCTCATAGTGCAGTATGTGTGAGTTTCTAACCATCCAACACGTGATTCGAGACCGTCGATCTGGTTCCTTTAGACCTCGAATGATGTCCAAAAGCGACTTATCTGACGCTTCAGGGTCTACTATGTAAGATATACCATACATAGCGCGCCAGACTGACCCGTGATCGTTGTAAAGCGTCGTCAGCTCGTCTTGTGCGCCGATCACGACGATGACGGACTGATCGCGGGCCTTCATGTCGGCGTAGATGGACGTGTGTCCCCATATGTTTCCGACGACAGAAGCGCCATCCTGGTCGCCGCTCGGTGCCGACTTCGTGAAGTTCCACGCCGCGTCGACGCCGAGGACCTGGTGCAGGAAAGGAATGTCCTTCACCCGGTTCAAGGTATCCGTGTTGCCGTACGTGACAGAGACGAGCGACTTCTTCGAGGCCTCGGATATCGACTGCTGCCGCATCCAAAAAATCCGTCGGCGAGATCGGAAGTCACGTCGCCGTCCGTGTGCATGCCGCCTCGCATCGTCATGTCGTAGAGCCGGTTGAGTGCCTCCACGATATCCGAGGGCGTTCCTTCTGCAGGTGCCAAGTTCCGAACCTTTTCTTCGAGCAGGTTCAGGCGGGCGGCGTCGGCTGCGGGCGAGGATTCCTTAATGTAAGTTGCCATTGTGGGAGTTCTCGGGTGAATGGCCAATGCTACGACGACCGGCGGCACGGAAGTAGTCCCTGGCATCGCCTCCCGAAACTCCGTGTTTTTGCGGAATCTCGATTCAAATGCAGGAAGTAATGGGGAGAGCCAGCACAAGCGCCATGGAAATCATGCCTGCGAAGTATAGCGGCGACGATTGATAAGACGCGAGGACAACGCGGCGCAAGACTGCTTTCGGTCCAGGCCACGGACGTCGACAAGATGATCGATGGCGGAATCGAGAATGTAATTCATGACGTCGGAAGTCCGGGTCTGTTGATCTCCCTCGGACTTGACCCGACGGAGGAGGGATCGCAGCGCTGCCGAAATTGCTTCGTCGACGGCGACAGGTTGGGGTCTGCCCACTGCCTTGCGCTTCCGCCTGGTTGCCTGGGCTGACGTCCGCTGTCGCTCTGTAGTTCTGTAAAATTGGCTTGTCATCAGTACGATCTCCCGAAACGCCGTTTTCCTTCCCCATGAAACGGCGTTTCGATGCAAGCGACAAACCGCGGGATTCCAAATCGAGAATGGGACATCCGCGTCCCATTCTCGATTTACGATGACTTGCGCGCAAATTTGATCAGCTTCGGCTTGAGTGCCCGCGACTTCACCCGGGCGGCTACCGTGAGCGGAGCGCCTGGCTTGTCGGAAAAGACCTGGCCGAGGTATTTGAGAACGGCAGTCGCACCGGGGCCGCCGGTGAATAAAAGCATGATCGCGGCGTCGGCCAGCGCATCCCGAGTCGTGTCGGCGTCGAACGGCAAGGAACCCGCAGCTTCCTGTTCCTTGTTCCGCGCGCGTCGCTCGGCCTGCAGCCGCGCTTTATATGCTTTGTACTCCTCAGGCGTCATGTCGTCGATGCCGACCGAAGGCTTCCGAGACTTCTTTGGTCGCTCGACAATGACGTCCTCATCAAGAAGCTCGCGCAACAAACCCAGCTCGTCGCGGACCGACGTCGTTTCTTCTTCGATCTCGCTGCTAATCACCGTCGTTGCCATCACCGCCACACCCCTCGAACAGCGTTTCTACTATAGGAGTGTGCCCATTGGCCGAGCCTGGCGCAAGACATTCTACATGTAGAATTAAAATTACTCTTCTACATGTAGAGCGTGATTCAAAAACGGCACGGCGCACTAGGAGCCTCCGGCGCTGCGCCGGAGCGACTATGGGATATCCGATACAAATCAAGGAGCCCACGATGGCGGGAAACCCATCTTCAATGGGAACCCAAATGCCTTCAAGAAAGCTATCCAGTGGCGCTACGCTCTCGAATTTCCCGCCAATCTGACGCTTGCTCCAGGCTCCGCCGCCGGGCAGAGTAAAGAAAGACGAGCGAAGCGACCCGTTATAGAAATACGGCGAAGCCCGAGGAAACCCCTTGGATTAAATCGAACCCCAGGGTTCCAAGTTGCTATCGCAAAGGGCTTCCAATCCAAATTACAGCGTGTCCTCAAAGTCCACAATCTCAGCTTACCTTCTACCACCGAGCGCATAGTTTCCGAAAACCAGCGCCAAGCGTGACGGCGTCGAGAACCCCGAAAATTATTTTAAAAAATCACTGTCGGCCTATTGTGCCTCCCGACGCCTGCAAGCACACTTTTCATAGTGATGCGGGAGACATCGGCAATGCAGTTGCCATCGAATACTGACCTCGATAAAGCGCCCAGAGAGCGCAGGCGTCATAGGCTTCACGGGAAACGCGGTGACCTTTTCGTTCACGTTCGTGCTGACGGTAGCGAGCGGGGATACGTCTGGCAGCACACCGGCGGCGACATCGTTCGCGGTTATCAGCGTTACGGTATTCGGTGCCGCGACCTGTCGGCGGAGGCAGTTTACGCAAACGAGGCATCCTCCCCGCGGGTGGAGATTCCCCGCATCGTAATCGACACGATGCAGATCGTGTCAAACCATCTCCGTGCCCACGACGTCGCCGTGTTTTGGCGGCTGTTTTCAGAGGCCCGCAAGTGCGGCATCAACGGAGACGTCCACTCGATCCGCCTCGGCGATCTCGTCCGCTACCTCGGCCTCGATAGTCTGCTCCGCGTCAAGCAAGCCCTCGTGCGTCTGTCGTCAGCCGAAATGACGCTTCGGCTAAACCAGAGAGGCTTCCATGGCCTCGTTAGAATGTACATGTTGAAAATCCTGCATGACACGGACGACCTGGCGTCCTTGGGCGGCTCTGACACGCTCTATTTTCGTCTGCCGGCCGCCTTGAAGGCCGCCGTTTTGGAGAGCCGCGACTACACGTGGGTTGAGCTCAATGCGATGTCCCGCTTCAAGAGTAAGTTCACGTTCCCGCTGTATCTCAAGCTTTGCCTGGCTGCGGGCAAGGACAAGCTCTATCGTGCTATTCCAGTGATGACGAAGCCGGAATTCAGGGCGGTCGTCGGCATGCCGGAGAAGACGCAGACCAGCGTTCTCGACGAGACCCTCCAGCTCGTCTGTAATGAACTTCTGGCAATCAACGGCGTCAGAAAACGCTTTCCGATCCATATCGCGTTTGCAGACGGGCGGGTGACGATCAACGTCGGGCGCTCGTCTAAGAAGCTGCGTGAGATGAAGCCCGCCTGGATCGCGCCGAAGGTAGCCGCAAAGCTGCTGAGGACCGTCTACAATATGCCGCCGGAGGCTCGGGTGAACTTTCCGCCTCTGATGCATTTCCGTCAGGCCGAAACGGCAGTTGGCGTACCCGCCACGAAGGTGTTCGACCACTGGTGGACGGACATCCACGGCGCAAAGAATTATGGAATCGGGGCGGCCGGTATGGAGGCTCAGGAGTTCCTTGACCTTATCGCGCGCGTAGGTGCCGAAGAGGCATTCGAAAACTGGGTAGAGGCACGGGACTTCGGTTTCGTCATCGACGACGAAGAGGTCGAGCAAACGGCGGCTGTTTCTGTTGTTCGGGGCCTTCCAGTGTCGGAACGAACTGCCCCGCCGGCACTTGAGCAGTGGCAACCGCAGACGTTGACGTACGACGACTGGATGCTGAAGATTCCTGTCGCGCTGCCTGACGTCGATGAAGCCGTTGATGTGGATGATGCCGAAATTCCGTTCTAACCAGCCTCGATCGCGTGTCATTAACCGTGCGATCGATTGTGGAACGCGCGCACCAGGATGCCGCGTTGACATCGATCACCGTGCCCGGCATGGTCGCCGCAACTGAACGGAGCCGACCAAAATGAAGACCCTGCGAATACGCCACTAGCCATCTCGCGCATCCATCCCGGATGCCAGCTAGTGGATTTTGCAGGAGGCTCTATGGCTCAGAAAAGCCGGCCCAACTTCGAGCGCCTTGTCGCTCGTCTTCACATCGACCGTATCGTAGCTGCGCTCGGCGACGCACCTCGCGGCATTCACCTCGTCTTCGTACCCCCGACGTCGGACGCGGGGGTGTGGGAAGACGAAGCGTTCTTGGCGCTGCGCGACATCGATTCTGCTCGTGAACTCGACGTCAAAGACTTCGTTGACAACACCGACAACGATGTTGGGCTGAGCGTGTCGCGGCTGAAGCCCGGGTACGGCATCGACGTCGGCCTCAGCGCCTCGCAGGCCGCAGCGTTCCTGATTTTTGCCAACGCCTCCGACGCCGAACATCCGACGGTGGGGCTTGCTGACAGCGTCATCCGTATCGAATTCGCGGCCGATCTTGTTGTCGAAGCCGCTCTCCGCCTCGGGAGAGTGATCCGCCGCGACGAAGCTGAACACCTGATTTCCATGCCTTGGCGTCGTCGCCGCTTCGCTCTGCTTTCGCCGCGTCCCATCGCCGAAACCCACCGGCTGCACTTGGACGTCGCAGAAGCAGAGAGAAAGGCGGCGGCAGTGGAAGCGAAAGCCAAGGCTTTGCCACGAACCATTCCCGATGTCCGCCCACTCGAGGAGCTGCACGGCTACGGCGCTGCGAAAGATTGGGCTCTGGAACTAATGCGCGATATCGGCGACTGGCGCGCCGGTCGTATTGCATGGAGCGATATCGATGGTGCCGTTCTTCTTTCGGGTCCTCCCGGCTGCGGCAAGACGACGTTCGCCTCGGCGCTAGCGAAATCCCTCGATGCGCATTTCGTCATCGGGGGGTACGCCTCATGGATTTCGCACGGAGAGGGACACCAAGGCGATCTCATCAAAGCGATGCGGGCGTCCTTCGCTGAGGCGCGGTCCCTCGCACCCTGTGTCATTCTCATCGACGAATGCGACGCCTTTGTCCAACGAGGCTCCATCGGGAACGGGAAGGCTGACGAATGGATGCGCGGCGTGGTAAACTCGCTTCTCGAGTGCATGGACGGCGCATTGGAGCGAGAAGGCGTCATCGTCATCAGTGCCGCAAACGACGTGACCGGGATCGATCAGGCGCTGCGTCGCTCGGGGCGTCTCGACCGACATATCGAACTGAACCTCCCGAACTCCGAGGACCGCGTCGCTATCCTGGAGCAGCACCTCGGCGTTCAGTTGCCAAAATTGAGCGTAGTCCCGGATCGCTCGGCAGGTATGTCCGGCGCTGACCTCGAACGCGTTGCGCGCGAAGCCCGGCGGCTGGCTCGACGTGATGGCGCTATCGCCAACATCAAGCATCTGATGAAGGTTCTCCCGCCTCGGGAACGCCGCTCCAAAGACGAAATCCATGCTCTTGCGGTCCACGAAGCGGCCCATGCCGTTGTCGCCGCTGCGCTCGGCAGCCGCGTTCTGGAAGTGATGATTCACAAGGAGCGTGACGTCAACGACGCGGTCGCAGGCGTCGCCGTTCTTCGACACCGCGAGGGTAGCCGAGATATCCAGTGGTTCATGGATCGCATCGCGCAGTTGTTGGCTGGCGTCGTCGGTGAGCGCCTTGTCTTCGACACCCACTCCGACGGATGCCATGCCGACCTCGCCGAGGCTTCGAACGTGGCAACTTATGTCCTCTCGGCGGTGGGAATGGGCGAAACCCTGGTGTCCGAAGGTCACCGCGATCCCGTGGCGCTGACGCAAGCTCGCGCATTCGACCCGCTGCTCCGTCGTCGAGTCGAGGACATCTTGCAAGAGCAGGCGGAGCGTGCCCGATTGGTCATCGAAGACAACCGGTCGGCCTTCGATGAGGTCGTCGAAGTCCTGCGACTGCGCGGTCGGCTGAATGGCTCCGAAGTACACGAAGCCGTCGAAGCTTACCGTCAACAACAGCTCTCGCTCGCGATCTAAGGAGGGGTCACATGTTCGTTCAAAAGTACTACATCAGCGACACCCACTTCGGCCACGAGCGTCTCATCAGCATGCAGCCTCGGCCGTTTTCGGCGATCGACGAGCATGATGAATACATCGTCGAATCCTGGAACTCCGTAGTCGGGGTGCATGACATCGTCTACCACCTCGGCGATTTCGCCTTTAACCTCGCCCGCGACGCCGATCGTGTCCGGGGGATTTTCGGCCGGCTCAACGGCCGCAAATACCTCCTCATCGGAAACCATGACGTCGACAAAAGAGGCAACCTGCATCCGACGCTTGCGGCGCTCGAATGGGCGGCGAGGCCGGAACACGCGCTGCGCATCAAAGATTGCGGCAAGGACCTTTGGCTGTCGCACTACGCGGCGAGGACATGGCCGTGCAGCGGTTACGGGAGCGTTCATTTCTACGGACACTCTCACGGCAAGTTGCCGGGGGTAGGGCTGTCTCGGGACGTCGGGGTCGACATGCCTGACGTCGATTTCACGCCGAGGACGTTTGCCGAATTGACTAGAGGGATGATCTGATGACCGCGGTCGAACTCAATATCATTTACGGATCAGTGATCTTTCCGGGTGCCAACGTGTCCATACCGGCCGCGTGGATGCCAGCGATCCACAACGCCTTGGCGTCGTTCCGTGATCTTCCATCGTCGGTGAGGTCGTTTGTTATCGTAACCGGAATCGCAGAATCCGGGGGGCAACTGCTTATCGAGATCGCGGCCGTCCCGCGAGCGATGCCGGAAGACGGCATGGCGCGGATCGAAGAGATTGTTCAGACCGCTCGCGAGGCGGTCCGCACAGGGATGCACTGACATGACAGAGGGCGATCTCGTCCACGATCAACGAACTCGACGGTCGGGAGAAATCAGGTCGGCTGCGCTCGCATATGTTCGCGAATGCGGACGTCATCGTGATGTCCTCGATATTACCGAGTTCGCTAGACAACGCTGGCCACGAGACGGAGCACACAAACTCGCTGTGATGACGCAGGCGCTTGCTGATGACGTCCGTAGCGGGGTGCCGGTAGTCGACGTTTGGAGACGTTTCGAGGTGCCTGGGCGGATCGCGCAGCAACTGGTCGGAGCGTCGGGCTACGAAGGCCTCTATGACATCCTCCAGACATACTCAATGTCGCCTGGGTTTACGGTCAAGGACATCGCCAACTGGGTCTGGGAAGGGCGAATGCCGGCCGAGGAGGCGGAGGATATTCTTGGCGTTGACCGGACAGAAATGGCAGACCTCATCGCGAGATGGATCGTCGGCGAGGATAAATTCAAGAACTCGTGGAGTGCTCTATAAGGTTGTGTTCCCGAAATTCAAGAACTCGACGTTCTAACGTCGCGTAAATGAAAGAGCTCAAATTGTAAGTAAGTTAAATGGTTGATTTGAATAATCAAAGAACTCATCTGCAACGCCCATTCCCAATTTCGAACTTTGACGTCTGGGTTGCAAAATAAACATTGACAGGCGGAGCCCTAATCGTGTTGTTGCCAACAGAAATCACGTGGAGGCATGCCAATGGGTGACAAGAATGACCTAGACAAGCTCAGTACCGAAGAACTTGGCCGACGTCTCCTTGCTGATATTGAGGAGGCCGCGGTGGAATTTGAACTCCACATGGGAGGCATCGGTCAGAATCTTCATCGGGCCGAAGAACAACTGCGTATCGAAGCAATGGGGATGACACCAAAGCATTTTGACGATGACGAGCTGATCAAACTCGAGGATGCGCTGTATCTCCCGATCCTTGGAGGCGAAACGCTTCGGAACGGAGATCGAACTGCAAGCCGCACGTTCACAAAAGCCAGCCTCGAACTTGCGATCAAGAAAGGCGAGTTGGAGGCGATCTGGAAGCACAATAAGCTGCACGTCACACTGGCCAATGTGACAAAGTGGGCTACGCGCTCTGAAACAGGCCGCAAGTCTTCCAGTCCGATTAAGCAACATGTTGTCTCAAACGGTCGGACGCACCTCGAAAAGTCAGAGGGGCGAGCGTCGGTAGCTTTAGCCTCCGATCGCCTGGCGGCTCTCAGCGCTCGCCTCTCAACGAAAAAACGGGGGAAGTAAACACATGGGTCGTCGCTCAGAAGGCATCCGCCCGTGGTACGACGAGAAGGCGAAAAAGTGGCACATTCGCGATCCCGATCCGAATGCCGAAAGGGCCAAATGGAGCCTTGGGTTCGGAAAGGAGGACCCGGGTAGTAAGGCTCGTGCCTGGGACGAGGTAGCAAAGTACAAGGCGAGGAAGGAGGCAGATGGTCGCCTCCACATGACGCGGCAGTCCACGTCGGACGTGACAGTTGCCGACGTCATTGCATTCTACGTCGATCGCAGGATCGAGAACTTTGTTCCCGATGATGACTATCCACACGAGCTAGTTCGACAAGAGGACGTCCTTGGTCGGCTGAAAGTGTTGCTGGATTTTTTTCAGGACCTGCCGCTCGAATCCATCAACCGGGTCCGCTGCCTGGATTTCGGCAAATTCGTGCATAACCGGGAGATCGAGCGCGCTAGGACGCTCCACGCTCGGAAATACGATATCTATCTCGACAAACTGGCTGCCTACAATAGGAAGGTGGCAGCCAGGGAGCAATTCATTGCCGACCTGGCTGACCGTGGCTGGAACCGAGTGCTGCCGCCATTGCGGAGCTACCCCCCTGCGGAGCCTGAGCCTTTCGATCCCGCGACGATCCCGTATCGTCGATCGGCGGCACGTCGGTATCTGGAGGAGTTGAGCGCGGCATTGACCTTCGCGGTTCACTACGAACTGATCCGCCATAAAATCCATATCCACCTGCCGCCGAAATACGACCCGCGGGAGCACAGCTTCACGCTTGCGGATGTGCGGAAGACGATCAAGTCTGCCTACCACTACAAGGGGATGGGCTGGGTCGATGGCAAACCTGTCAAAGGTCTGCCCACGAGGCGGCATCTTGCTCGCTTCGCGTTTCTGGCGATCACAACCGGATCGCGCAAGGACAAGGTCGAGCGCGTTGGCTTCGAAGATGAGGGTGACAGGCCATGGATCGACCTCTGGCAACAGATCGATGCGGAAACGGGCGAGCTGGTGTGGAAGGGGCGTTATCATCGGCTTGGCGATGATGAAGTGGAACACGAGAACAAGAAGGCTCCGGACCTTCCCATTCCAGAGATCGTTGTGCGTCGACTCGTCAGATGGCGCAATCAGGGCATCAAATATCCGTGCGCCTATCCATATCACCGTACGGGTAAGGAAGAGCCCGGCGACGTAAAAGACGGAATGCGAGCGCTATTCACCGAGGTCTTCGGCGACGACCATGAGGCGGTCATCCACACGTTCCGACATTCGGCGGCAACATGGCTATGCGCCCAGAAAGATTTGCCACTGCCTTCGATCGCCGCATATCTCGGAATGTCGACCGAGACGCTGGTTAAAACCTACGCCAAGCACCGCGAGGAAGACCTCCAGAAAATCGCCAGTGCGGTATCCGATCCGACACGGAAAACGCGAGGTATCCATACTGTCAAACTGCGCGAGACAAATCCGAAACCGACAGGGAACGTCCGACAGAAATCGACAGAAATCGACAGAATGGGAATTTCCGGGAATGGACAGGAATCGATGGAAATCTCGAAAAAAGCAAAAAAATCAACGGACGAGGCAGCATAATCTGATATCTCGCTTCCTGCCTAAGGTCGTTCGGGACGTGGGGGTCGAGTGTTCGAATCACTCCACTCCGACCAGTCTGAAGCCCCGCTCCGGCGGGGTTTTTCGTTTCTGGCGCTGCTATGCCGATTTTTGCCTGGCAATGATTACGGCAACGATTGATCATCTCTTGCGACCAGCTCTCCCCGTCGTGAACGCCGCGCCAACGTTGGCTTGATGATCCGGGTGGTGGTGGTGGCCACTCCAGCGTCTCCAGGGAAGTCAAGCAGGCTTTTTCGGACCTATGTAGCAATTGCCACAAAGGTCACGCCGTGCAATCAGAGCGGTTGTTAAGCAGGCGACTTATTGCTTGTCCTCACCGGCTCAAGAGAGCAAAGTGCTGGCTCCGCAGCGGAATTCTATTTCAGCGGCCCTGTTCGGTGGATCGCAGACCCGAACTGATCGTCAGAGGCCGGCAAGATAGTGAGCCATGGCAGCGATGTCGTCGGCCGAAAAATTGCGCACCAAGGCCGTCATGCGGGGCATGTTCGGGCGCTTGTTGTCGTGAAAGTCGGAGAGGGTTTTGATCAGGTAGTCCAGCTTCTGATTTGCGACGCGCGGAGTGTTGGCGTATCCGACGAAACCCTCCCGGTGGCACGAGGTGCACTTCTTCTCGACGTCGAGCGCTTGGAAGCGGGTAATGCTCGCTGCGTCGGCCGGCTCGCGGTAGGCGGGCCAGGGCAGTGCGGAGAAGTAGGCCGCAAGCGCCTTCATGTCGTCGCCGGAAAGATTCTTCGCGATCGGGCCCATGAGGTCGCTGGTGCGCTCTCCATTGCGATATTCCTGCCAAAACTATCAGCAAATTGGACTCGTGCTGGCCGGCGATGATCGGCACCTTCTTAACAATTGGCAGACCATTCGCACCGTGACACATCTGGCAAAGCTTGACCTTGTGGGAGATCGCCGGCGGTGGTGGCGCAGCATTGTTCTGCGCTCCAGCCGGCAGCGGACCGAGGGCCACGAGAGCGGCGATGACGAACGGAGCGAGCGCTTTGCTGCAGGGCATGCGAGGCCTCCAGATCGGAACTTGAGCTGAAGTGGGATGCTGATCTTATCAGGAGATGCAACCATTGGCGAGCGGACGCTGGCGGGCGGGCATTGACTCGCTGCCATGGCGCCACACTCCAATTGCGAATTTTGCGGACGTGAAAAATTTGCTGCCGCGCCGGTCTATCCGCCCAGGTCGGCGACGGCCGGGTAGGGCCATCGAATGGAACCAACACCGGCCAGCGCCGTTGTACGCGAGGGAGTCCCGCCATGAGCAACGCCCGTCAGGCGCAAACGAGATGGTGATGGTCCTCCCAGGAGAACGCACATGGATCTCACAACCCTCCTCATCATCGTTGTGATACTTCTTTTACTAGGCGGCGGCGGCTGGTACGGCCGGGGACGCTGGTATTAAACGACGGTCGACGTGGCACGCATCACTGGGTTGACGAGCGCTCCGGCTAACTGAGCGCGGCGGGACGGCGCCATTGGCATTGGCCGCCAGTTCAGGCTGCCGCCCTCTCAGTGTCTTCATCATCCACTGCCGTTCCGATCTTGGTTGCCCATCCTCCAAATGCGGTTCGGTTGCGGTACGGCAATGATTGGCAACGATTGGGCGGAACAGAACGTGTTTTAGCGTCACATTCGAACGCGAAAAAGCCCGGCAATGCACCGCACGCTCACCCGCCTCGTCAATGGCCATAAGCAGAGCCGGATCGACGAGCTAATGCCGTGAAATTATCCGGAGCGAAGACACGGCTGAAGTCCGCTGTCGGCCGCGCCCATCGCTTCGAAAAGATGGGAGGCCTGCTGCACGTCCTTTTCGCGCTTGAGTACGCCATTGTCGTCGTTCTCACGCCGCGAGGCGACGATCAGCTTGTGAACTGCGTAGCGCTCCGGAGCGGGAACGTTGACCGTAACCATTGCTGGCCTGTCGTGTTCGTCCGCCCGTGGACGGAACTGCTTTCATAGTTGGGCGTTTTTGTCAGTTAGTCGGATACTGCTGGCATTCCGCCGGCACTGCCGAATGGGAGAAAAATCATGAGAACGATACTGATCGCGATAGGTGCGTTAGCTGCTTTAGCCGGGTCTGCTTTTGCGGCCGAGCCTGCCAAGATGGTGGACACGAAAATGGGCAAGGTCCTGGCTACTGAAAAAGGCATGGTCCTTTACACCTTCGACAAAGATACAAAAGGCAAATCCAACTGCGACAAGGATTGCCTGAAGAAGTGGCCGGCGTTCCACGCCGGAGCCAAGGCCAAGGCAGAAGGCGAATGGACTCTGGTCAAAGCTGCGGATGGCAAAGAGATGTGGGCCTACGAGGGCAAGCCGCTCTACACCTATGTCGAGGATAAGAAAGCCGGTGAAGCCAACGGCGATGGCGTTGGGGGAGTTTGGCACGCGGCCAAATAGCCGAACCGGCGACCGTTTGAACGGGCGGTCGCCGGATCGCCTTGAACCGCAAGACCGACCTCTGGAGCTACATATCCCTTCTCTACGGCTTTCGCCGACAAACCCGGCCTCCGCCGAATGCTGCACCATTCCTTGCGACATCATCTACTAGATTCCAAATGCTGGTCAGAAGCAGGGATCGGGGCCGCAGATTGTATGCGGTCTTTAGTTTGCGCTGCAGCCCACTCGAGAAAAAGGTTGTAGGCAACCGCCAACAAGGTCGGCCCGAGAAAAGGCCCAATCAGGCCGAACGCCAAGACACCGCCAATAAGCCCAAACAGGCCGAGCAGCACAGGTAGGTTGCTGTTTTGGTTAAGCAGATACGGTCGAAGGAAATTGTCAATGCTGCTGACGAGAAGCAAGCCCCAGATCGCGAAGAAGATGCCCCATCCTACTGATCCTTGCAGGAGCAACCAAAGGGCAACTGGTCCCCACAGTTGATGCCCGATTAATAGGTCCTGACCCTAGATGAATATCGGCTCCGGGTCCGGGTCGAATCTCTTCGATGACATCCGGGGCGGCTCACCGACGCCGATGCCGGGGGCCACATTGTCATCAAATCTGACGGAAATTGCGTCATAAGATCATGCAGGGCGGGACATCATTGAGCCAACGCGTAGCAATCGCAACGCGCACTTCGCGTCAGAAACGGACAATCCGATATGTCGATGTATCGTAAGCGCTGTTTTCAGGCCACGGCTTTGAGTTCGTGCATTGCGGCATAGGCCCAAGGCAGCAGGTCGTCGATCTGGCTATTTGGATGCCCGTTGACGATCTTGGTGATGACGTCTGAGAGATAGGCCAGTGGCTCGACATCGTTGAGCTTGGGCAACGTCGTTGAAAAAGAGGGTGTTGGCCATTTTCGGCTTCATTGACGAGAACGACTTCTCCGACCAATTCGGTGTTGTGGAACCATTCTGCCGTAAACGGCCGGTTCGGACCGGCGTGGGGCAGAATCAGGGCCGTGCACCATGTCCACCAAATTCAACCTGGAAAGTGCCCTTATTATCCCAAGGATCGCGGGGTTACGAACCGTTCGAGATAACCGGTGCCGGCCGCAATCTCGCCCCATCCGTCAAGATCGAGGTCGATGACGCCGAGTCCCGCCGTCGGGAACTTCTCCTGCATGCGTCCCACGGCATCGGCATCACCGTCCGCCACGATAAGCGAGGCTGCATTCTCCATGCCGGGATTGTGGCCGACGATGAGCAGCGTGCGGATGCCAGGTTCGACGGCCCGGATCACATCCAGGATGCGCTCGGCCGACACCTCATAGATATCCGCCGCCTCGCGTTCGGAGACCTTTTTCGAAAGGGCCCCGCGGACGAGCTTCCAGGTTTCCTTCGCCCGGCGGGCCGGCGAGACGAGGGCGAGATCGGGGATCAGCTTTTCACGCACCATATAGGTGCCGATGACGCGTGCTGCCTTGCGCCCGCGATCCGCCAATGGCCGTTCACGGTCGGCCACACCGTCAGGCCAGGCGGATTTGGCGTGGCGCAGAAGGATGAGGCGGTGTTTCGGCAGCATCGGGTTCACCGTCATTTTATCGCGAGGCCGAATGTCGTCGGCTAGAGCTTCGTTTCGTGTTGACTCCTGGAGCAGGAACTGCCTCCGATACAGCTCGCAAACTAGGCTGGTGCCACTGGCAGGTCCAGTTGTTTCGTCCTACATTTGCGAAACTTGAACATTCCGCGGATTTCGGCGTTGCGATGGTCAATCTTTCTGATGCAGGACTGCCGTGCGGCCCACCATGAAATAGGCGCTCCCGTTGGCACGGCCGAGGGTTGCTGCGCTCCTCGAGATCCGGAGAAGCTCCAATGATCGAGATCGAACCGGTCCGCGGAACCGACCCCGCCCTCAAGGCCTTGCTAGATGGCGCAGGCCTGCCCACCGACGATCTTCAAGGGGTCGGGCGGATATTCTTCATTGCCGCCGAGAACGGATCGGTCTGCGGTTCCGGCGGTTTTGAACCGGCGGGCCGCGATATCCTGCTCCGGTCGATTGCCGTAGCCCCAGGCCACCAAGGTCGGGGCATCGGCAAGAAGATCGCGTTGGACGTCCTTGAACGGGCTCGCCGATTCGGTGCGAATCTATCGCCTTTACAAGGAGATGGACCTCCAGCTCCGCAACAAGGTTCCCAAGCGACGGGTCAAAGCGAAGCTGCGGGCTGACCGCACGGAACCGACCCATTCAAACCATATCTGGGCCATGGATTTCGTTCACGACCAGTTGGCTACCGGCCGCAAGATCAGGGTTTTGACAGTCGTCGATACCTTCTCTCGCTTCTCGCCGGCAGTCGACGCTCGCTTCAGCTATAAAGGCGAAGACGTGGTACAGACGCTTGAGCGGGTATGCCGGCAGGTCGGGTATCCAGCATCGATCCGTGTCGATGTATCAGCTGCGGTCGACGGCTGCGAATAGTTGAGTGAAACCGTCGATCAGCCGTTCGTCACTGTAGATCAACGGATCACCCTGCGCTTCGACCATTCCCTTCATCGTGAGCAGACCAAGCGCAGAGAGATAGGCAAGGAAGGCGAGCAGCCTCGGTTCGATGTTCCCGCCGCCGGTTTGCCTTTTTTCGATCAGTGCGGCCGCTCCGCTGAAGATCATCGCGTTGAGAGGGCGGATGCGGGCGAACTGATCGGGCGACCATTGAACGCCTGCCGACCCCGCAACCTGGCCGAACATGAAGGCAAGACGGAAGTCGTCCATTTTCGGAGCGTAGGCATGGACCGTTTCACGCATGATCGCACCGAGCGCCTCGCCTCCGGTCTCAACAGTCGCGACCGCGGATTGCACCGCCTGTGCATGGCCTTCGAGTGTGCTGAACACAAGTTCAAAGACAAGAGCGTCCTTGGAGCTGAAATAGTAGTACAGCCCCGTCTTCGAGATGCCCGCCTCGCTGGCGACGGCTTCAAGCGTCATCGCCGCAACACCACTCTTCAGCAGCACTTTTCGTGCTGCATCGAGGATTTCCTCGCGCGATCTCTCACGGCGGCGTTGCTGGCGAGCCAACCGGCTGGCAGCTTTGTCTTCGGCGGTACGGCTCTGTTGACTGCTTGGCACAAGTTACTCCGATCGAGGTGATCTGTAAGATATACCAGCGGCAAATAGATTCGTCCATATATTGACTTTTAAGACCGTTGGTCTAAAAAGAGTACCGCAGTTAATTTTCTTGCCAAACGGGATGGGGTATTTTCACATGGACCATTTGAGCCTGACCAATCCTGTCTTCGCGGCATATGCCATCGCGGCCGCATTGATGGTTCTGAAGGGCGTCGCGATGTCGTGGCTGACTGTTATCCGCATGACCGCTGAAAATGGCGGTTTCCGAAATCCCGAGGATATGAAAAAGACGATGGCCAATCCACGGCCGCATGACAGCCAGTTGGCTCCCAACGAGCGCGTTGATCGTATCCGCCGCATTCAGCTCAACGATCTCGAAAACCTACCCTATTTCCTTGTGGCGGGACTTCTATACGTGACGACAGCACCTTCACTGCTGCTCGCGCAATTCCTTTTTTATGGCTATGTCGTGACGCGCCTGCTGCACTTCATCGCCTACTATACCGCCCAGATTCATGACATTCGCGCAGCACTGTGGACACCCGGCTCACTCATAATCATCTTCATGGCGGGCAGCACGTTCGTGAGCGCCGTTTGGTAAGCTGGTCTTTTCGGCAATGGCGATCACGATGGCAGTGAGAGTGGCGGTCAGGTAGGAGCGTGGCAGTGTTCGGCATCGATCATTCCGACCGGCACGCGGTGGGGAAGAAGCCGCGGCCGATGGAACGTGCCGCGCTGTGCTGTGATCTCAGCCGCCGACTGTGATTTCACCATCCGCAACACGTTTGACAAATATCTTCAAACCTTCATGCCTGAGTTTCTTCCAGCCGCCGTCGGAAACCATTGATTTAGCCAGATCGGCAAACCCCTTGGTGAGGTAGGGAACCTGCGATGCCGGTCGTTTGCCGAGCGCTTGCATCAGGCAGTCAGTTCTTGGCGGCGACGAGAACGTGTTTCCTGAACGTTGCATGCCGATCTCCACATGATCTGTGCCGTCTGGAAATCTGATCGTCCCATAGCCGCACTTGGCCGCCGCATTCACTTCGGTCTTGGAGAGCTTGTCTTGCAGAACAAATGACAGCTGGCTGAAACTGTTGTCGGTGTAGTCGAACTGACCCAGTACGATGAAGTCCAGCTCGTTCTGCCCCTTCTTGGCGCCCTTGATCTTGCCAAAGAAGTCGGAATTCACCTTGGTGTCTTTGCCTGTCGTCAGGGCGAGCATTTCGCCCAGCTTGATATAGGTCCTCGGTTTTGACGAAACGTCTTCGGTACCAACCGCGGCGTTGCCCGAAGGCAGACTTGCCGTCTCCGGCTTGGCATAGGCGTCAGCGAAGGCTTGCAGTGTCGTGAGGTTGAGCGCTTCGGGAAGCGAACCGCTCTCGAACTTGCGGCAAGAGAGCGCGGCTTGCCGTGTTGCCTTGTCAGGCTTGCCCTCGACATTCCCCGGCTTGCAGCCCAAATGAGCCAGTTGCTGCTGCAACGTCTTGAGCAAAACTGCCTGTTCGGCGGAATAGTCGCCGACACCGCGGGTCACACTGACATTGCGGACATCGATGCCGATACCATCCGGCTGCACCACGTCAAATTGGGACGTATGATGGTCATAGTTCTTCCATTCATTGCCCCAACCCATCATCACCGGGCCAAGAATGAAGTTGAATGATTTTGGGTCGCGGTTTGATTGCGGCTCGCACTCGTTCGATTCCCAGCAATGCGGAGCCTGGTTGGTTGCTTCGCCTTCGGCGGCGTAGATCACCTTGTTGTCGCAGCTTGCCGTAACCCATCCGCTCTCATCGTTTGCCCATCGGATTTTCAGCGAGAATCTCGCCCATTTGCCGAAATCTTCCGGTTTTTGGCACTGGCGGGCGAGAAAGTTCACGCCGTTGCGCGTGTCGGCTTTCAGCATGTAGATGAAATTGTGGATTGCCGGTCCTTCCCAGGACGCGAGGCGCAAATGGCTGTCCCAGCCATCGGGATAAAAGCCATTTGCGGAGTTGTTGTGCCAGCCCTTGTAGGCAAAAGTCGGATCGAGCCGGAAATCAAACTTGTATTCGACGCTTTCGCCAACCCTCATGTCTCGCGTATAGCGTATCGTTGAGCGGACGTTGCCATTGCGACAATCATTTTCGCCGCGTCCATCTCCATAGTCGACATTGGAACACTGACGGTCGAATATCTCAAACCGGGTCACGCCGTCCTTGACCTCCGGTCTGACCGATCCGTTGAACTTGTGGCGCTCAAAACCTTTGGGGAGCGGATCGGCAGTCGCACCTGCGTGGGTCGCAAAAACCATAAGCGCGCCAACCGCCGGTCCAACTATGGGATTTTTCAGCATAGCTCCCCCTCCAAATTGGACTCCAACCATATCACGATCTCTTTTGGAGGGTCGGGTTTAGATCAGGTTCAGATCGGTGCGTGAGGCGCTGCGCCATGAGCAGGCGCTGCGGTCAAAGCTGCCAAGGCTTGTGCTTCCGAGCAGGCGCGACGGGCGTTTATAACGGCAGCCAGGGCGAGCGACATCAAGGGCGGCTCGTGATCGGCGGTGCTTCGGATCATTCCGACCGGAACGCGGCGGGAAGATCAACAGCGACGTCAAGCGGCTGGAAATGCCGCAGGTTTTCCGTAATGACGGTAAGGTCGTAGGCGCGCGCGGTCGCCGCGATGATGAGATCGCCAAGGCCGGGATGACGGCCGTGGCTTTCGGCTTCATCGTCCAGAGCGCCGACGATGCGCGCGACAACGGTATCCATCGGCAAGATCCGATCCCCGAAACTCTCGGTGATGAAGTCCAGCCATGCCGAAAGGCGCTTTGCCCGCTCGATCCCGCCGCGGCGGTGAAGGTTCCGCATTCCCTTCTCGATCTCCGCGACCGATAGAGCCGACAGATACAGGCTATCGGCTTCGCCCTGTTCATGAAACCATGCCCGCACCGGATCGGACGGCGCCACCTTGCCCGGCGCGAACTTCGAAATGATGTTCGTGTCGAGAAGATAGGCGGTCACAGATCGATATCGCGCATTTTCGATGGGTTCCGCTCCAGCTCGACCCCGCCGGGGAAGGTCAACAGGAAATCCCCGAAATTCGGCCGTGGCTTCTTCAAAGCCCTTTTCGCCGCCTCGGCCGCTTCGACGGACACAAGCACGGCAGCGGGCTTTCCGTGCCGCGTGATCGTCACGAATTCCCCGTTTGCCGCTTCATCCACCAGACCGGCAAAACCGGCCTTTGCCTCTGCCACGCTGATCGTCGACATTGCGGCCTCCTGTCTTAAATGACCATATATGGTCAAAGTAGATATTGACGCCGACGGAATCAAGACGGGGAGTTTTCCAAGGGCGCAGCGGCCTTCGCTCAAGGAAACGCATTCGGCAGATAATTGTCCAGAATATAGAAGTGTTCGCCGATCTTTCTGACGCTGACGTACTCGTCCGGACCGGGATCGAGATCCACGCATTCCTTCTTTTCCGAGCATGATGTCTGGACACGCTGTTGCCAGGCCGTGGATTGCTCGCCCCTGGGCAAGGCGACTTCATCACTCTCGTCGTAGACGAGCGTCGAGTAGGTTTTCTCGAGGAACGTATCGTCCCATGCAAATGTCTTGAATCGTTGCTCTCCGCCCGAACGATCGGCCCGTTCGATCTCTGCCAGATACGTTTGCTTGGTCAGCGCAAATCGAATGCTGTCGGACGTTATGTCGACAGCAGCGAGGATACGGAGCAGGACCAGCAACAGAAGGGGTGCGATGAGGAGAGAGACGAGACGCCGCCAGCGTCGCTGCGCCAGATTGATGCAGAGGGAGCCTGCGACGGCGATCAGGGTCAGTACCCATATGATAAGGCTGATCGTCCACCAATCCCATTGGGGATGAAGCCAATATAGCCAATCTTGCGCCAGGAATGGTAACAGCCAGAGGGCATATGTCCACGTAAACTTGTCGCTACGTTTTTCTGGCTCTGGCACGTTTTAGCCACCGGCAAATTTCATTGATTCTCTGATCAACAATAACACGCAAGATAGGCGCCTCAACCGGAGCGAGTTCTGCCGTGTTTCGCGCGAGGTGCCGCATCATGAGCATTGGTCGCGGTCGAACCTATTGGCTCGGAGCCCCGGCGCTCAACAGCACCCGCACCAATGCAGCCTGGCTGCGGACGCCGGTTTTGTCGAAGATCCGCTTCAACTGGGTGCGCAACGTGTTGACACTGACCCCGAGCCGATCGGCGGCGGCGGCGAGGTCATGGCCATCGACGATCAGCCGAGCAAGCCGGGTCTGCGCCGGCGAGAGGCCGAAAACCTCCCGCGCACTTGCGATCCGGCGCACCAGCGTCTCGGCGTCGTCGAAGGAGACCAGCGCCTTGCCGTCCTCGAGCAGGACCCAGCAGTAGAGCGGAATCCCCGCCGCGTCTTCGCCGAGCGCCACCGCCCAGGCCTGCTTCGGCGCGATGTTCAGCGGTCTCTGGCTCTGCAGCTCGCGGAACGCCAGGCGCACCGCCTCGCGCAGAGCAGGGTCGCGTTCGCGCTGCCGGGCACGCAGGCGGCCGGCAGCGGCGACGAGCCCGGGATGGCCAGGCATCCGCTCCCGCGCCAGCCGGTTCGTCCAGAGGATCCTTGCATCCGCGTCGACCTCGATCAGCGGGCAGCTCGCCTCCTCGACGCTGCTCTCCATCATCACCATGCAGCCGATCTTCCAGGCGCCGTCGATCCGGTGGAGGATCCGGAGCTGGCGCTTGCGATCCTCGCCGGTGTCGCTGCCGATCTGATCGAAGGTCATCCAGGCCATGTTGCCGTCGACGACGATGTTGACCTTTTCCCAGCGCACGCGCTCCGAAAAGGCGTGTTTCTCCGGGAATCGCTCGACGATCTTCTTGATCCGCGCGGCGATCGGGTCCCAGCCTTCGTCCACCCGGACGCCGAGCGAGGCGAAATATTCCATCCGCCGGGTCTGCGGCGACTGCACCCAGTGGCTTGCCAGCGCCTCGAAGTCGCGCTGCAGCCAGGCCTCGGTTTCGGCGCGGATCACCGCCATGATCGCCGCCCGGTCAGCCTCGCTGTCGTCCATCGCGCGGTCCCCCACAACGGATCGCAGCATAGCATGATCGGTCTGTCGGAGCATGACGGCACCTCATGTGTGGATGACGCCGGCCAGAAACAGCGTCAGGCCGGCGGTCGCGGCAGTCAGCCCGAGGAGCCGAAGCCTCAGGCGCGGCAGGGTGATCTGATTTCGGTAGTATCGGTCCTCGGCCGCGGCGCCCATCTGCGTGGGGCGACGGCGGTTTGGCATGTGCGCGGCGACGAGACTCTGAAGGTCCATTGTGTTGCCTCCCGGTTCGGGCTTCATCTGCCACATTCTCGCACGCATCCGAGCCGTGCTCTGTCATGCAGGCGGAGGACATCGGGCTCAGCGCCCAGCTGGCGAACAAAGAATCATCTCAACCGGAACGAGTCCCGCGGTGATTCGTTGAGTCGCGTATTTCCAGCGTGAGGGGGATGCATCATGAGCAAACGACGAAGGTTCAAGCCGGTGAAGATCACCATCAATGGCAAGGTGAGGACGGTCTATAATGTCGTTCAGGCCGGCAACACTTTGCTGAATGACTGGCCCGAGCAGACGCCGGCGGCGAAGGCCGCCGAGCGGCTTGTGCTTGATGTGTTCAATGATGCGGCCGGGCCGGAGCAGGTGCGGCGGGCATTCATTACTGCGGCCAAGGCCAGCGACATCAAGTTCAGCTCCTGAGCGGCGGTGTTGGCAAAAGCCCTGGCTCACTTCCATGACACCTGTTCCTGGTTTCGCAGATCCCGGGTTTTGAACTGCGTCTCCATCCAGGCGGCCGTAACAATGGCCGCGAGGAAGCCGAAGGCGAGGCAGGCGATTGCCTGGGTCCGCCATGAGACGAAGGTGACCGGCGCCGGGGTGGTGGGCTTTTCAGCGCATTCGCCGGGCGGGCAGGCGCAGCCGGAAAAGACCTTGATCAGGCAATCGCTCATGATGGGCTGCCTTTCACCGTGTCGATGGCGGCGAGGATCTTCCGGTGAAGCGGGCAGCCGTGATCGTCGCTGCCATCGAAAAAGCGTTCGGCCTCCACCAGTGCCGTCAGGAGATCGGGTGCCCCGGCCGTGAAGCGGGCCTTGGCGCGGGTCGTCTTTTCGACTGCTCCGGCCTGCGGGGCAGGAAGGGAAAGGCTCTCGGTCGATGGCTCTGATGCGGGGTTGGCGGCAGACATCTCCGTTTCCCTCAAGCGTAAAGCTGATCGTGATCGGTGATGCCCATGATCTCGCGGGCATAGCGGTAATGCTCCGCGACGGAGGCGCTCGCACCCCGCAGCCAGGACGGGCCGCGGATCGAATGTTCGGGACGGCTGAGGAACGCAAAGCCGAGGGCGCCCATGCGCTGGGCTTCGTTGGCCATATAGGCGCGGCAGTCGCCCATCGTGCGCGCCGCATTCCAGCGGGCATCCCGCTTGCTCTCCTCGGTCTCGATATTGCGGATGTGCTGCATCGCCTGTCCTCTCGCGCCTCTGATCGGCTTGTGAGAAAAAGGTATATATCATACCCTATTGCGTCAACAGCAAAAGGTATAAAAAATACCCCAGAGATTGACGAGGTACGAATCGTAGGCGTATGTCTGGGGCAAGTGATTGGGCGACCGGGTGCAACTCCCGAGCTGACGAAGCCCAGCGGCGCGGGAAGCGAAAGTCCTTAAGTGCGCTGTCAGAAAATCAGGACGAGGGCGAAGCGAATGGCCCCTCTGGCACGTGTCCCATCCCGGCTCCGGCCTTCAGGACCTGGCCAATGCTCTCCCGGCTTCATGGGCTTTGCTCATGGGGTAGGGGGAAGCTTTGGCCGGAACCCTCCCTCACCAGCCTTCAGGAACCTTCTCCTCCTAAGCTGAAGAGAGAGGAGTGAGAACTGAAGTTGGAGTATGAAGCTAAGAGAAAAAAAGAGGCCGGCCATGCGCAACGAAATCGAAATCATCGACGAAGTGATCGAGGCGGGCCTGGGATCACCGAATTCTACGATCCATGGGAGGAGAAGCTGCCGAAGGAGATGTTCCCCGCAGCCATCCGTTCCATCCTGGTGGCGGTGTCGAGAGTGGTGCGCGACGGCATCCGGAACTTCCGCAATTTGTGGCTTCAGAGGATGCATCGTCCCGATACCCCTCGTGATCCCGGCTGGGGATCGGCGAGCGTCGGAGCGAAATCCTACAGGCCGTACATCTCCCGCGCGGCGCTGTACGCCAGGAGCAACACCGCGATCGTGACGATATAGAACCAGATTCGGCCGGCGCGTGAGGAAGGGCGTATCATCCTGTTTTCCCTGTTGAAATTTGATTGATTCGCGGCGTTGTTTCCGAGCCTTGAGCTCTCATCCCTACATCTCGATGATCGATCGGCGGACGCGGCCGACGATGGTGACGGCGCCCTGGAATTCCGGTGGCGGCACGTCCTCGTAGGAGGCCGGCTGGAAGGGCGGGTCGTCGTTCGGGCGATAGCGCTTGTAGGTTGCGGCACCCGTTTCGTCGGCGACGACATAAAGCGCGTTCGGCGCCAGGCGCTTGTCGCGCAGATTGACGAAGATGATCGAGCCCGGCGGCGAGATCTTGTTCATCGAATTGCCCTCGACCTCGAGAGCGATCCATTCGCCATCGGGAAGATCGAGGGCGGCGACCGTCGGGAATTCCGAAAAATCGGTGATCGGCGCCTGGTCGCTCAACTGGCCGGCGCTGACCCATGAGATCTTCGGCACGTCGGCAACGGAGGCGGGCAGCTCATCCGGATCGAGCGCGTTGCCGGCGCCGAACTGCAGCCAGTTGAGATTGACCTTGAAAGCGCGGGCATACTTCTTCGCATCGGCAATGCCGAAGCCGTTGCGGCCGGATTCATGCGCCTTGTAGACATTGGCATTCCAGCCGAACCGATCGACGATCGCCTTCGGCCCGGCAAAGCCCGCATTCTTTCGGGCCATGACGAGGCGCTTTGCGCGTTCTTCGCGCTCAAATTGTTCCTGATCTTTCAACATGATATAAAAAATACCCTAAATTAAGGTACATGTCATGCCCTAATGTGCTTGACATTACGGGTATTAATTGTACCCTATTCGCCATGACACACAGCGACATCATCAACAACGGCCAGCCTTTCGGACTGGAGGAGACGGCACCATGAGGTTCACCATTTCCTCGGAAGAGCGGCTCGCCATGGACGTCATGCCGACCGGCGTCGTCATTCACCGGCCGCAAGGGCCAAGGGGAGGGCGCATGTCGGTGATCCCCGTTCGCAACGAGGATATCCCCTTCCTCGCCAAGGCCCTGCAGCAGGTGCTGAACGCCAACCGGGAGGTGGAATCGATATGACCATCTCCACCGCAACACCCGCCGGCGAGTTCCAGCGCCGCGGCGCCCGCTACACCGGCTGTTCGAGGTGCGGCAAGGCGCTGTCGATCGCCGAGGTGATCGAGCGTCACTGTGAGAATTGCGATCGGCCGACGCGCCCTGAAGAGATCAGCGAGACCATGATCTTGCCCGGCGCTCTGCCGATCACCCACCCCGATAGCCCAGCCCCTCCCTGACGGCTATCGGTGGCTGGCGTCGTCGCCCTCCCTCGGCGACGCCAGCTCCCGGGCGCGACAATGTCGTGCTCGACCCAGGCGGCGGCCTGGCAGACGACCGGAGCCTTTGCTCCCAGAGCCGGCGCTCCGGTCGTCATCCGTGAAAAATCAAAGACGTTGGCAGCGCCCGCTTCGGCGGCAACGGCGGACCGCGTTCGAAATCGGAAAGAAGGATCAAGCGATGAGCATCTCGCTCAAGGCCGCCCCGGCGCAGCACGGCACTGATAGGAACGCGCTCGAGCTCTTCCGCTCCGGCCGGGACTACCTCGAAATCGCTGCCATCCTCGGGGTGTCGGTGCCGTCTGTGGAAACCGAGATCCACCGGCTTCGCAGCGCCGAGAAGGGCGACACCGCCCAGCAGGACCATGCCGGCTCGGAGATTCGGCGGTTTCCCCGCCGCGCCGCGAGGCCCGGTGCCGCCGTCAATTTTGCCGGCGGGCGACGGAGGCTGCGGGTTTGAAGAGGCCATCTCAAGCGGGAAAGGGACATCGCATGGGCAAGGACACAACGAGCCAGGACATCATGGAGATCCTCAGGCCGGTGCTGGGGGAGGAACTGGCGGCAGCGATCATCGAGCACCGCAAGCGCACGCTGAAGAAGCCGCTGACGGCTTATGCCGCGAGGATGCAGGCGAGGGAATATCTGCTGACCGGCGACCCGATCGGCGCCGCCGAGATGCAGATCTTCCGCGGCTGGCAGGCGATCAAATGCGACTGGTACCTCAAGGAGAAGGCGAGGGAAGCCGGGTCGATCAACAGCAGCACAAGAAGGACGACAGTGGATGCCGCAAGAGATTTCCTCTCCGGTGAAGATCATAGCTGGGATGCTTTCGGGTTTCCCGGCGTCCGCAGGCACTGATCCCGACATGCAGATCCGCGCCTATCTCGTCGCGATCGAAGGCATCCCGCTGGAGGCGGTCTGGCAGGCCGCCAAACTCTTCATCTCCGGAAAGGTCAGGGATCATAACCGTGCCTTCGCCCCGAGCTCAGCCAGTTTTGCCGAGCAATGCCGCAATCAGCAGGCGGCGATCGAGGCGGAAAGCCGGCCGCGCATGGAGGCAGAGCCCGAGACGCCGCAGCCGAAGGTGCCGGCCTACAAGATGCAGCTGCTGCGCGACGCCGCCAACGGCAGCCGCAGCGCCAAGCGGGAGCTCGCCAAGATGTTCCCCGACAACCCGATCATTGCCAGGGCCGCACGACACGAGGAGGCAGTGAGATGACCATCACTTTTTGGACGGAAGACAAGATCGTCAAGGCGGAAAAGCTCTGGAAGGAAGGGCTGTCGGCGAGAGAGATCGCCAACCTCTTCGGCTCGAAGAAGAACACCGTCATCAATATGGCGCACCGCAACCGTGACAGGTTCCCCTCGAGGCAGGACACCTGGCATCCGCAGCCGAAGGCGGGCCCGCCCGTCCAGCCGGTCCGCCACCCCGACCGCGTCACGCGTGTGACCATGTCAGGCGCGCATGTGACGATGCCGCGCGTGCCGTGCGTCGATGGGCCTGCAGAGCCATGAGCAACGTCACCCCACGCGAAACCGAAATTATCCGCTGGATGGCGGCGGGCAAGTCGGCCGCCGAGATCGGCACCATTCTCGGCATCTCCCACATCACCGTGAATACGCACATTGCCAACGCCAAGGCGAAGCTCGGCGTCTTCAAGGATACGGCGCTGGTCGCCGCGGCACTCAGAAACGGCATCATTCGATAGAAGGACGATCAGCATGGGCGGCAAAGCCACCAAGGTGAAGACGGGACGGGTCAACAAGGGCGCCGGCCGTCCGCGCAAGGAAAATGTCGAGCGTTTTCCCTGCGGCAAGATCAAGCCCTTCGAAACCGAGAAGGAGAATATCAGCGTGGCGATATCAGCCCGCCGCCGCATCCACGGCTTCGGCAGGACAGTTGATGACGAGACGGTCAAGAGCCCCTTTGCCGGCTACACCCTCGGCCGCATGTTCCTCGACGGCCTGATCACCGCCGAGCAGCGCCAGGCCGGCGACGATTATGCCGAGGCAATCGCCCGCTACCACAAGACCACAGGCATCCCGGCCCCGAGCCCGAGAGCGCAATCGCTGTTCTCAGTTAAAGGTCATGAAGGCGAGGTCACCGAAACCTTCGCCGACCGCGCCCGCAAGGCCAGCAACCGCATGATGGCGCTGCAGGGCATCCTGCTGCGTTGCCCTGATGGACCGCAGGTCAGGAGCACGGTCTATAACGTCACGGTGATGGACTACGAACATTTGCGCCAGATGCCGCCGCAGCAGTTGTTGTGGCTGCGGAGGGGATTGACGGCGTTGCGGGGGGTGAGGAGCGGTTGATGCGGTGGTTCACCCCCCTGTCTTGAGCGTCGGATTTGCGGCTACGACTGTGTCCGGCGGTGTTCCAAGCTGAGCCACAAACGGACATTGCTTCCATTACGTTGTTAGGCATACTCAATTTCAATGTCCGCACGCCCGTCGAGAATTCCAATCATATCTTCAACGACCTACGAGTACGTATGAATTTCTTCGCTGTTATATTGGGCGTGCTCGCCATCTGCGCCCTGCTGTTCATAGCAGCCATCGCAATTCTCTTTATTGGGCTGCGACGCATGTGGCGACGGACGCGGCCTAACCAACTCGTCCTGAGAACTCTCATTATAGCTTTTGGCCTAGGGGCTATCGCATTGCCCTGCGTTGCCCTCAAAATTAGTGAACGAAACTCCGTTCTCGCACGCGTTCCCAAACCACTCGAAGTGGCGGAGATCGAATACCGTCTGGAAGAATCTTGGGGTGTCGGTTTCATGCCCGGGGACAACGAGACCGGTTTCGTTGTCTATCGGCTGACCGATGACAGCGCAAACTGGGCACGAAAACAGGGCAGCCAGCTGGGCGACATGCTGGAGGGGGCAAAAAGAGCGTGGCGTGAAACACCGGTCGACGACAGTAGCGACCAAATAGCGATAGGCCAATGGCATCACTACGACCGCGATCCGGATATGATGGCAGTTGAGCGCCCTAAGCACCACCCTCCGACAATATTCGAATATCTAGAGAAGTACGGCTTCACGATCTCAATTGCTCAAGGGCGGGATCACGAAGCCAACCAGTCGATACAGTCAAGTGGATCGTTTTACTCCTACGGAGAAGGCGGCAGTGTCACGATCATTGATCCGGGCCGGGGTAAGGTTTATTTCGCTTACGCTGGATGAGCATCCATGACCGTTCGCAATACCTTTGGATCCGGATTCGGGGTCAAAGACAAGCGGCCTTTGCTTTGCCGAGCCCGACATATGGAATGCCGGGACTTTTTGAGCTAACCCTTCAGCCTGCGCTGCGCTTCTGCTGTAGGATTTGCGAATGAACGACATCGACCTGTCGCCGGAATTTTACGTCGAATTTTCTCGCGGAGGAGGCTCTGATTCCGGCGTCATCTACCATGTCACACGGCACAAAGACGGTGCTCGGTTCTCTGCGCTTGTCGCACGTTTTTTCATCACTGACCCCAGGATTCCTGCGGAAGGCGTTTTCCGCCACAAGAGGCTCGATTGTTTCGTGATCGATAAAAGCCGGGTTCCCAAGCCGGAGCGGCTTGCCGGAATTTTGTTTGAAGCCCTGAAAAAACACGGCGCGATTGACGAGCCCGCATGGCTGCAATGGTATGTTGCCGAGGAGCGCGGTGGTAAACCTTACGGCAGCGTCCTCGACTTCGAATGACTCGATACAGCGACGGAAGCGAAATTCGCCCATATCCCGTCCGCCATCGCTGTACTTGCCGCAGAGCTCACCCCACCCTCCGTCGTCCTCGGGCTTGCCCCGAGGATCCACGCTCGGCCTCCATCAGCAGCGGCCTGGAGACACGGGCGGGAGCGGGGCGAAGGGACATGCTGCGACATCTCGATTCCCTCTTCTCCCCAGCGGGGAGAAGGTGCCCGTAGGGCGG
>NZ_PQIG01000102.1 GCF_012349115.1 Rhizobium ruizarguesonis | reverse complement strand
GCTCGTCAGGCTCATAACCTGAAGGCCGCAGGTTCAAATCCTGCCCCCGCAACCAAACCTTACCTTAGATACTCCCAAGCCCCTGTCATGCAGGGGCTTTTTGCATTCCAGAGGAGAGCAATATCGCTGGCGCGAAGACTTCATCTTCGCTGGCGATGGTAGCTCCTCGTCCTGCGGACCATAACCTGAAGGGTGAGCGGTCGATCGGGCCTGCCCGGTAAAACAGTCCAGTGGACCGTTTTAAGACCCGAACAGGACAAAGCCTGCCCTAGAAACCAAATTTCCTCATAGACACGATCAATACGAAAAGCCCTCCATCAAGGAGAGCTTTCGTGCGTTTGGTGCATGGCATCCGGAACAACCCTCAATGCAGGCGCGGGCGACGCCTCTCGCTGAGCTGCCGGCCAAGGTTCCAGCGGGATGGTCTAAAGAAAAGCCCGCCTCGTGCGGACTTTGTGCGTTTGGTAACGGGGCGAGGTTAATGCCTACTCAGGGGCGCCGGCACGGTCCATCATCATACAAACCGAGCCTCCGCTGCAGTACATAGCTAATCCCAGGTTAGCCTTATTGCGACATTTTACCGAACGTATCGAGCGCAGCCTGCTCGTCCCCTTGTCTATGGCCATGGTGCGCCTACATCACTACAAGATATAGTTGCATTTGCACAAGCCTCACACGAGTGCCTTGCGGTTGATGATTTTGGAATTGCTAATGATCTGGAACCACCGCATTACCCGTATTCTGGTCGGCATATTGCTGTTCGCGCTTGCGATCGTTCTTTTGCTGCCCGGCCTGACTGGCTTTACAAGTCTCGACGGTACAGTCAATGCGCGATTTGCGATCGTGAACGCTCCTATCGACGGCGAAGTCGCAGAAACACCCCCAAAAGTTGGTGCGCGCGTGTTGGCAGGAGCGCCGCTCGCCTTGATACACAACGCCCGCGTGAACCGCGCAATACTGACTTCGCTGCAGGCCGACCACATGACTGCTGTCGAACATGTTGCGGCGCTAAAGCGGGAACGCGATGAGCTTGTACGGCTTCGTGATCAATTGGGTGCACGCATGGAAGTCTTTACGCGCACAACCGTTGCCGACTTGGAGCGACAAGTTGAAATTCTAAACAAACGGGTCAAGGTTTCCAAGGCGCAGGACAATGTCGCGCAAGTGGACTTTGACCGGCGGCTGGCGCTTGAGGCGAAGGGTATCCTGTCCACCAAGATGGTCGAGTCCGCCCGAGCCGCCTGGGAAGCGGCGGGGGGCGAACTCGAAATCAGTGGTTTGACCGTAGCCCAGCTCGAACAAAAGCTGGAAGCCGTTCGCAACGGTGTTTTCGTTTTCGGTGACGGCCAGAACGACGTGCCCTATTCTCGCCAGCGACAGGATGAGGTCATCGTTCGTATCAGCGATCTCAACACGCGCATCGCCGAAAACGAAACACGGGGCGCACAGGTGCAAATGCAACTGATTGAGGAGGAAAACCGCGTCCGCAGTCTCACTTCGGCATCAGATCCATCACCTTTCGACGGAGTCGTGTGGAGTAGCAACATCGTCAATGGCTCGAACGTCATCCTCAATACCGAGCTGATGCGCATCCTCGATTGCAGCGATCTTTTCGTCGATATCCTTGTTCCGGAGGTCGATTACCAAGAGATTTATCCTGGCCTTACTGCAGAGGTGCGCTTGTTGGGCGGAGGCGAGGCCTTCAAAGGCGTTGTCCTATCGGTGAGAGGCAGCTCCGCGGTCGCCGAGAAGGACACGCTGGCAGCCAATCAGCCCGAAACAGCCAAACGCAACGATCGAATACGCGTGGGCCTGGCTCCCTCCGCTCTCAATACGGATTATGCGAACTTTTGTCAGGTGGGGCGTTCTGTTCAGGTGCGCCTTCCCAAACCTAACATCCGCATATGGAACTGGATAGAGAGCCTGTGGTTCAGTATCTCATAGCACTGGCTCCGACATTTTCGGTTTTGGCGTTCTTTTTGCTTGGGCCTTTCAACTGGTCGCGTAACCATAGTTGGACGCGCGCAATCACATGCGTGGTCGTTGGCGCCATTGCATTGCGCTATATACTCTGGCGGTTATTCGAGACGGTACTTCCTTATCCCAACAATGGCCTCAATTTCTACTGGGTCTGGTTTCTGTTCATCATAGAAATTCTCGCGTTCTTCGAAGTCGTGCTCTTCCTGGTTTTGATGAGTCGATACGTGGACCGGAGCGCAGAAGCGGACAGGCTTGCGCCAGACTTCTTTAGAGGTGACGAGGATGAATTGCCCACGGTGGATGTGTTCATTCCTACCTACAACGAGCCGCTCGACGTCCTGGAACGGACGATCATAGGGGCGCTTGCGCTCGATTATCCGCAAGACAAGCTGAAAGTCTACGTGCTCGACGATCAGCGTCGTAATTGGCTCAAGGCGTACTGCGAGGAGAAGGGAGCAATCCACGTCACACGGCCCGACAACAGCCATGCCAAAGCCGGCAACATGAACAATGGTCTGAAGGTCAGCTCCGGCGACTTCATCGCGATATTCGATGCTGACTTCGTGCCCTATCGTCACTTCCTGCGCCGGACGCTTCCCTTCTTTTCCGATGCGACCATCGGCATCGTTCAAACGCCACAGCATTTCTTCAATACCGATCCGGTACAAACAAATCTCGGTCTCGAAAATATCTGGCCTGACGAGCAGCGTTTGTTCTTTGATGAAATTGCACCGAGCCGAGATATCTGGGACGTCAGTTTCTGCTGTGGGTCATGCTCAATCGCGCGACGCAAGGCGATCGATGAGATTGGCGGGTTTCCAACGGAATCCATCACAGAGGATCTGTTGACCACACTTTCCATGCTCAACAAGGGTTACAAGACCCGTTACCTGAATGAGCGCCTGTCGATGGGATTGGCCGCTGAGAATCTGACCGGCTATTTTGTACAGCGCGAGCGCTGGTGTCAGGGGGGGATTCAAACACTCTATCTTCACAACGGCCCACTGCGCGGACCTGGTCTGTCACTTTTTCAACGCATCATGTTCCTTCCGCTATCGTGGTTGGTGCAGTATCTGGTGCGCTTTACGATATTGATCATCCCGATCATATATCTCTGGTTCGGCTTGCTGCCGCTCTATTTCACCAACGCTGCGGACTATATCTCCCATCAGGTGCCGTTGCTGACGGCCTATTTCCTTTTGATGCTCTGGATAACACCGACCCGATATTTGCCTGTCGTATCGAGTGCCGTCGGGGCTTTTTCGACGTTTCGGATGTTGCCAACCGTTATTTCCAGTGTGGTGCGCCCCTTCGGCAAGCCATTCAGGGTGACCCCGAAGGGCAGCGGCAACGAGGCGATCGGATTTGATGGATACAGCCTTGCCTGGATAGCGGCGTTGATAGTGGCGACGGCCATCGGTCTTGTCATCAATATTGTGCCTGAGACCTCCCATATCGAGGCGCAGTTCTCGCCGATTGCGGTTTGCTGGTCGGGCATCAACATTCTCGTTCTCGCTATTGCGTCTTTGATCTGCTTTGAGAAACCGCGACGGCTCTTCAATGCGTTCAAACTTGACGAAGCGGTTCACGTCGACGGTGTTTCCGGCCGCATAGTCAGTCTGGCGCTGGACAAGGCAGTCGTTGCCGTGCCGCCGGAGACGCGCTTTGCGTCCGCCGATGTCACGCTGTCGCTCGAGGGTTTTTCGCCCTTCAAAACCGAACTAAGGACGGTCACCCAAAGACGAAGGAGCCTCGCTCGCTTAGGCGACAAGGAGGCCTTCTACCTGCACCTCTTTTTTGATCTTAGTGGTTCGCCCCGCGATAAAATGATCGTGAAACTTTATACCGGGCGTTACTCCCAGGACGTTCGTGACATTGACAAAGTCGCTGTCTCGATCAACCTCCTGCTTCGGACATTCGGTCGGACCCGGACGCTTTGAGCGAGGTGTTTCCCGGCCCGGCAGTCGGCCAAAGGCCAGGTCGGCAAGCGGTCAAGAAGCTTACTGATCTCAGCCGAACCTGCGTGAGTATTTCGGGTATCTCTCAATCGAGAAAGATCAGGCTTGCGGCGCCAATCAAGCCGGCATGCCTACCGAGTTCGGCACAACCGGCACGTCGCGAAAAGCGGGCATCGCTCGTTCCTGGATGGTGGCCTCGAGCGGTTTGCGAAGGAGATCATAGCCATGGGAAATTCCACCGCCCATGACGATCATGTCGGGCGAGTAGAGATGGAGCAGATTGGTAAAGCCGATGCCCAGCCAGCGGGCTTCCCTGCCAATCAGCGCAAGTGCCGCTTCGTCACCGCCGCGCGCAGCCTCGACAACGTGTCGACCCGTGACCTCGACGTCGTGGGACAGGGTTCGCAGCGCCGAGCCGTCGCCTGGCTTTGTCAGAGCCGTCGCATGCCAGCCGAGCGCCGTGGCCCGACGCCACCGCCTCGAAGCAGCCCACCGCCCCGCAATGGCATCGTTCGCTCTCGAGGTCGCGCCGCGGCCGGCGCCGAAACGCCATTCGCCGAGAGCGGCGGCGTTGGCATCGTTCTCCAGCCGCACAGGCAGGTTCGACCGGTCCTGAAGAAGGCGCGCGAGGGGGACTTCGCGCCAGCCCGGTAGTTCGTCAGGGGCCCGCAAGAAGGCAAAGCCGATAAAGCCGGACAGAAAACCACAAATCCTGCACCAGGAACCAAACCTTCCGTCCGCGCCAAGCGGCCGTCTAAAGCCAGCCTGAAGAGAATCCTGCGCGTCGTAATCCGGTTACAATGGGCTTGCATCGGCGCATGATGCTCCAGAGCAATCCGGTCCGATAATTTTCAATCATGAGGACAACAGGTCCTTGGTCAATGCCGAAGTGATGTGGGCTTACCCACCACCCGGCCGGGCTATTTTCCACGGCATATGTTTGGTTGAACGACGGTTTGAAACCGTAAAGCCGCGTCATGCCGAGGTTCATTCGTGCAAAGTTGCGAACAGTCGGCACAACGATTTCCGGCGCGAACGGCAGCGAGGCGACGGCGACCCATGGTGCGATCGTGCCGTCGTCAGGCCCGAAGGGAGCCCCGCGAGCGATATAGTCGAAGTACTCCCGATCGACCCCTTCTGTCGTCCGCTTGCCCCAGCTAGGCCCGTCGCACGCTGTAAACCCCCAACAATGCTCGCCATACCCTGCAAAGTTCATCGGGTTGCGGATTGCATACTCCTGCTGGACATATGTCGCATGCCGGGTGTTTTCGAAATAATCGGTGTCATGCTCGCGCATGAACGCATCGCGTATGCCTCGAAAATCTATCCACATATGCGACAGCTGGTGGGTGAAGAGCGGTCCCGAATATAGCAGTTCTCGGCCGTAGATATTCCTCCATTCGTAGCTCTCGGTGTAGGCGGCATAAGATTCGGGCGGCAGCGGGTGAGTTGGGGATCCGAGACCAATGATGTAGAGAAGCAGGCCTTCATCATAGCCGCGCCATCGATAGGGGATGAAGCCGCTCTCCGGACGCCAGCCATGCGTCAAAGTTGCGCCGCCGTCGCGGGCCCAATTCCAATCGGCCCTCTCGTAAAGCGCCGTTGCGAGGCCGCGGATTTCCGCCTCATCGGCCGTATCCCGATCAAAATAAGTGGCAACGGTTAAGGCACCCGCAAACAGGAAAGCGGAGTCGATTGTCGACAGCTCGCATTGCCAAACTCGGCGGCCCGTTTCGATATCCAGAAAATGATAGAAGAAACCCTTGTAACCTGATGAATCCGGCTCGGGCCCCTGCGGGCATGCCATCAGGTATCTCAGGCGGCTGCGGGTGATCTTTGCCGCAAATTCGCGAATGAGGACGCCGCGTTCCACGACTACGGGGATCGTCGCCAGTGCCATGCCGATCGCCGCGATGCTGGCCGGTGCGTTGGGTTCCGTCTTGTCGCGGACGAGACCGTTGTCCGGGTTCGTGCAGTGGAGATAGTATAAGACAGTGGTGAATTGCAGCCGACTGAGATCGTGGTCCGTTGGCAAGCGGTCGAGATCGGCGTCGGTCGAGAGCGTTTCGGGCATGGCCGCTATCCAATGATAACGTGGACGTCGTGCGTGCGCGCGTCTTGCGCAAGCGGGACGCTCTCGTTCGCAACAGGTTCGCCATCCAGCGTGACGGATTGCACACCCCGGCCGATGCCCTTCGAGTTGTCGAAATGGATGCGGTAGGTCGCAGATCCATATCGGTATGCGATCTCATAGGCCGGCCAGCCTGCCGGAACGCAGGGTTCGAATCGCAGGAATCGCCCCTCCTGGCGAAAGCCAAGGATCGCCTCGAGCGCTACACGATAAAGCCAACTGGCCGATCCCGTGTACCAGGTCCATCCACCGCGCCCCGTGTGCGGGGGCGCGCCATAGATATCGGCGGCGACCGCATATGGTTCGACCTTGTAGCGTTCGACTTGATCCTTCGTTGCACCGTGATAAATCGGATTGATCAGGTTCCAGAGCTTCAATGCGAGCTCGCCGTCGCCCTGCAAAGCAGTCGCCCAGACCACCCAGGTTGCCGCATGTGTGTACTGCCCGCCATTTTCACGGATGCCGGGGACGTAGCCCTTGATGTAGCCGGGCTGGAGCACGCCGTCGTCAAACGGCGGGTCGAAGAGTTTGATCAGTCTGTCTTCTTGGCGGACAAGCCGGTCGTGGACCGCACGCATTGCCTGCGAAGCGCGTTCCGCATCCGCCTCGCCGGAAATGACAGCCCAAGCTTGGGGGATGGCGTCGATCTGGCATTCGTCATTCAGGGACGATCCAAGCGGCGTGCCGTCGTCAAAATAAGCCCGGCGATACCAGCCGCCGTCCCAGGCGTTGGCCTCAATGGCAATGCGCAAGGCTTCTACCCGTTCGCCGCACCAGGCGGCACGGCTCTGGTCCCCGCGTGACGCTGAAATCTCGGCAAATGATTTCAGCACCGTGAGATAGAGCCAGCCATTCCAGACACTCTCCCCCTTACCCCCAGCGCCGACTTTGTTCATGCCGTCGTTCCAGTCGCCGGTTCCCATCAGGGGCAGGCCATGGCTGCCTAGCCGGTAGCCATGCTCCAGCGCTCGAACGCAATGTTCATAGACGGTGCCGGACTGCTCGCTGGTCGCCGGCTGGTTGAAGTCTTCCTCCTGATCGTCTCTCAGCACCGGTGACGTGATGAAGGGAACAATCTCGTCAAGCAGTTGAGCGTCGCCTGTCGTGGAAACATAGTGGTGAACGACGAGAGGCAGGAAATACAAGTCGTCAGTGATCCGGGTGCGAACGCCGACGCCAGATGGCGGGTGCCACCAGTGCTGGACGTCCCCCTCCTCAAATTGGCGCGCCGCCGATCGCAAGATGTGTGAGCGGGCCTCGCTCGGCACGCTATAGACCAGCGCCATCACATCCTGCAGCTGGTCCCTGAATCCATACGCGCCGCCGGACTGATAGTTGGACGTGCGCGCCCACATGCGGCATGCCAGAACTTGGTACAGCAACCAGCGATTCATCATCAAGTTCAAGCCCGTGTCCGGCGTCGAGACCTGGATCGAGTTGAGAATGTGATCCCACTGGCGGGAGGCAGCAGACAGGCTCGCGGCTGCGCGCTCGAGGTCGGTATGCTCATGGACGAGCCTGCTGACCTCATCGAGATCGGCAGCCTGCCCAAGTATGAAGACAATCTCCCTGCTTTCGCTGGGGCGCAGGGAGATATCCACCATCAGCGCGGCACAGGGATCCAGTAGTGGGCCAAAACGTTCAGCCAGATCGGTTCGCCCCAGGGCCGCCGGCTGAAACACGGAACCGTATTTACCCAGAAACTCCGTCCGGTCGGACGTGGTCGACCTTGCCGGCTGACTGGCGGCTGCAAAAGCCAGCCTTCCGGCAAAATCGGCGGCCCAGGGATTCCTGGCCACGATCGCACCCGATCTGGCGTCCCGCTCGCAGACGACCCGTGCTGCTGTCTGTTCACGCTGGGTTCCAAGCACCCACTCGGCGAAATAGATTGCGGTCACATGCCGAACTCGGGTGTCCTCGTTGCTAAGCCTGACGCGCATGATTTTGACCGGATCGTTGGGGGCGATCGATACTGTCAGTTCGTGACTGAGGTGTCGGCTAAAACTTGTATACCGGCTGTAACCTTGGCCGTGACGAACAGTCACGACTGCACCAGGACCGATCGGTAGCGGCGTCGGCGTCCAGATATCTCCGGTTTCCTCATCCCGCAAATAGAGGACCTCGCCCGGCGCATCCGTAACCGGGTCGTTCGACCACGGTGTTAGCCGGTTCATTTGACTGTTCTCCGCCCATGTGTAGCCAAGACCGGCTTCAGTCGTCAGACAGCCAAAATGCGGATTTGCGATCACGTTGGTCCAAGGCGCAGGCGGCAGGGCGGGGGCTTGGGGTTTGAGCGCGTCCACGCGCACCACATACTCGTGCCCATCAGCTGTGAAGCCGCCGAGCCCGTTCCAGTATTGCAAATCTTCGGCTGGTTTAGGAGGCGGGGCTGCGGGGTGCTCGCTCAGCCGAGTGGTAAAGGTGGGTGAAAGAGGTGACCTGGCTGGGGAGAGCCGGTTGAGTTGATCGCCGAGTTCACCGCCGCTTCCCAGCAGGATGACGCGCGCCGCCGCGGCGATGGTCGCCAGGTGGTCGCTTTCGGTATCGGGCTCGGAAAGGATAAAGATTCCGCCGGGTTTGCCGATCATTTCGGCTTGCGGGCCCGACTGCAGCTTTTCGGCCAGCCGCTTGGCGCTTGCCGAACCGCCCTCATCAACTAGGATCAGGTCAAATCTCAAGCCCCTCCGCCGAGCGAAATCGTGAGCCATCGTTACCTGGCGAAGGAGGGCATGGTGCCTGTCGCCATTCGCGCGGACCAGCACGATGGGGAGGTCGCCGGAGATACCGCGAGCCCAGAGAGCTGCTCGATCCCACCGATCTCTCTGGAGAGCGGTCGCCTGCCGCATGGCCGGGTTCGTAAATACGACGCTCCCGGCCAGCCGATTGAACAGCGAGACATCGCCGGGCTTCAGGCCCAGCGTCTGGAGCTCGCTTTCGTATCTCCTTGATGCATCGGAGAAAGCTTGCTCGACTGCGTCGATCTCGGCGTATCTCTTGGCGATGAGCTGCACGGCCGACTGGTCGTCTGCCGCCCCCGTGACGAAGGCGATGCGCGCATCGGCGCCTGGCGCCAGACGAACCGTTCGCCGCAGACAGAAAATCGGGTCGAGGACAGGCCCGGTTGTTCCGGAGAGCAATGCGCCTGCGTCGAATGCCACCGGGTTGGCTGTTGTCCGGCCTCGACCAAGAAATCTCAGCCGATCGGTTTCATATTGGGCCGCTTGGGCAGGCTGCAGGTTCGACGAGGAGACGTGAACTGCCCAAGTGGCTTTCTCCCCGGCAGCACGTGGCCTGCGACGGGCAAACAAGGCGCCTGTCGCCTCGTCAAACTGCGTCTCCACGAAAAGCTTGGCAAAACCCGGATGCGCCATATCCGCGCTGCGATTGTACAGGCAGACTTCGGCATAGCTTGTCAGTTCGAGGGTTCTTTCCCGTGTGCCATGGTTCGTGACTGTGAGCATGCGCACTTCCACGTCCACATCGGGTGCGACACAGATTTTCGAGACGATTTCAATGTCGCCGGCATGACAGCTGAGTTCGGCCCGGTCTCCATAAAAGGCGTGCTCGTAGATATTTGAAGGGCGAAATAATGGCTGCCGCCCGATGGACCAGAGATCGTTGTCAGTCAGATCCCGGACGTAACAAAATTGGCCCCAACAATCGCGGGTGCTGTCCTCGCGCCACCGGGTAATGTCGAGGCCTTGCCACATTCCGTAACCAGCGCCGGCAGCGGTGACCAGGACACTGTATCGGTCGTTGGAAAGCAATGCGACCGCGGAACTCGGATTGAGCTCCGCGATACTATCATGGCGTGGCGCGTCGGCCGTGCTCGTTGCCACTGGAACCTCCGTTCGATTGCACAATGTTGCTCAAGCATTGTCCCCTTCGGTGGAGGTTCTTTGACGTGTTTTTGGCTGAGCTTTCGAGCCCCATTTCCAGCCGCTGATTGCCGGCATGTCGTCGCCATACTTCTCAATGTATTGGCGATGTTCGACCAGCTTCTCGCGAATTGCCTGTTTGAAATATGCAGCGCGCGCACCGAGCTGCGGCAGCCGGTCGATGACGTCCTCGACCAGATGGAAGCGGTCCATTTCATTCAGGACCACCATGTCGAACGGCGTCGTCGTCGTTCCTTCTTCCTTGTAGCCGCGGACGTGCAGATTGCCGTGATTGGTACGGCGGTAGGTGAGCCGGTGGATGAGCCACGGATAGCCGTGGAAGGCGAAGATGATCGGCTTGTTCTTGGTGAACAGCGCATCAAAATCGCGATCCGGCAGCCCATGTGGGTGCTCGGACGGGGGTTGAAGTTTCATCAGGTTCACGACGTTGATAACACGGACTTTCAGCTCCGGCAGATGCTCCCGGATTAGCTCAACCGCCGCCAGCGTCTCAAGCGTTGGAACATCCCCACAACATGCCATCACGACGTCAGGTTCACTTCCCATGTCATTGCTGGCCCATCCCCAAATGCCGAGACCTTCGCTGCAATGCTTGATGGCCTGATCCATCGTCAGCCACTGCGGAGCAGGCTGCTTGCCTGCGACAACCACGTTGACATAGTTGCGGCTGCGCAAGCAGTGATCGGTTACAGAGAGCAATGTATTGGCGTCCGGCGGCAGATAGATCCGGACAACGTCCGCCTTCTTGTTGACGACGTGATCAATGAATCCCGGATCCTGGTGGCTGAAGCCATTGTGGTCCTGCCGCCAGACATGGGAGCTCAGGAAGTAGTTAAGCGAGGCGACCGATCGCCGCCATGGAATGTCGTTGCACACCTTCAGCCATTTGGCATGCTGGTTGAACATCGAGTCGATGATGTGGATGAAAGCTTCGTAGCAGGAAAAGAAGCCATGCCGGCCGGTCAGCAGGTAACCTTCCAGCCAGCCTTGGCATTGATGCTCGCTGAGCACCTCCATCACTCTGCCATCGGGCGAAAGATGATCGTCTTCCGGATAGATGTCCGCCATGTAGCAGCGGTCGGTGACCTCCAGTACATCCTGCCAGCGATTGGAGTTGTTCTCATCAGGGCTGAACAGTCGGAAGTTCTTGCTGTCCATGTTCATCTTCATGATATCGCGGAGAAACTTGCCCATCACTCGCGCCGCCTCGGTGTGGGTTTGCCCGGGGCTTGGAACGGATACCGCGTAGTCCCGGAAGTCGGGCATTTTCAGGTCCCGCAATAGCAATCCGCCGTTGGCATGCGGATTGTCGCTCATCCGGCGTTGCCCCACGGGCGCCAGCGCCGCCAGCCCTGGCTTCAAGCGACCGCTGTCATCGAACAATTCCTCAGGGCGGTAGCTGTTCATCCATTGCTGCAGAATGCGGATGTGCTCCGGTTTGTCCATGTCGCCCATCGGCACCTGGTGCGCCCGCCAGTAATCCTCGCACTTCTTGCCGTCGATCTCGGGAGGGCAGGTCCAGCCTTTTGGCGTGCGGAAAATGATCATCGGCCACATCGGGCGTTTTATCTTGCCTTTGGTGCGGGCAGCTGCCCAGATTTCCTGGATATCCGCCACTGCTGTGTCGAGCACGCCGGCCAATTGCTGGTGCACGTTTTCAGGGTCACTACCCTCGACGAAATACGGCGTGTAGCCCATGCCTTCGAAGAACTTCCTCAACTCGTCCCGGGGAATGCGGGCGAGGAAGCACGGATTGGCGATCTTGTAGCCGTTCAGATGCAGGATCGGCAGCACGCAGCCGTCACGAGCGGGATTGAGGAATTTGTTGCCGTGCCAGCCTGTTGCAAGCGGCCCGGTTTCGGCCTCCCCATCGCCGACGACGCAGGCGACAATCAGATTCGGATTGTCGAACGCCGCCCCATAGGCGTGGCTGAGGGCATAGCCCAGTTCGCCGCCCTCGTGGATACTGCCGGGGGTTTCCGGGGCAACGTGGCTAGGGATGCCGCCGGGGAAGCTGAACTGCTTGAACAGCCTCTTCATGCCCTCGGCATCCTGACTTATATTGGGATAAACTTCGCTGTAGGTGCCTTCGAGATAGGCGTGCGCAACCAGCGACGGTCCGCCATGTCCTGGTCCGATGACGTAGATCATCTCTAGATCATCGCGTTTGATCACGCGGTTGAGATGCACGTAAAGCATGTTCAAACCCGGCGAGGTGCCCCAATGGCCAAGCAGTCGCGGCTTTATGTGCTCGCGCCTCAATGGTTCTTTCAGCAGTGGATTGTCGAGAAGATAAATCTGTCCGACCGACAGATAGTTCGATGCCCGCCAATAGGCGTCGATGGACTGCAATTCTTTCGTCGAAAGGGGGCCGCCCGTTGCCATCTTCGCGTGTATGGCGACCTTTGCATCTCGTGCCGTTTTGAGCGAAACCATGGGTGCCTCCTCCTCTGAGCCCAGATTGCTACGGTAAGATCTTCCAAGGTGAGAAATTGTCGAGTTTCTAACTGCGAGCGAATGAAGCGAGCGACAGATGCTTGGCGGAAGGGATGCTGACGGCAGGCACAATCTGCAGCGCGGTCGTTGTCGACCCAATATGCCATATGGTGCCTGTTTCAATCAGCCTGAGACGCTGGCCCGCCCGTTGCGGCTGCGGCCATCACTTACATCTCTACTTTTCTTGTATATCGCCCTGCCGTCGAAGCGGCTTCGCTCCCAGCTGTCTATGCGTACGAGCTAATACTCGCACAAAATGCATCGGAAGCACAGTTAAAATCGACGGCATCCGAGGTTTAATCCGAAGACAGAAGCCGATAGCGAAGGAAATCCTGCCGGCTTTTACCGACGATCCTCAGAGAAATGTTCAACCACTCGCCTCACGCCGCGGACACTTTCGGCAGCGACGCGCGCCGCCTTCTTGCACTCTTCCGTGTCGATGGTTCCCCACAGGTGAGCCACACCGTCGGTGACGGTCACGGTCGTGTCTTTTCCCAGAAGATCCGCATTTTCGCTGAGGCGTGTCGCAATGCTGCGACGGATGGCCTCGTCACCTGACGCGGTTTCATCCTGATCGGCCGTGACGATCGCCTTCAGAAGGTCCGCACGACTGACGATGCCAACCAGCACGCCGTCCCTCATAACGGGAATGCGTTTTATGTGATGTTCCTGCATCAATGCAGACACTCGCGCCAGTGACGTGTCCCCATCTACGACGATCGGGTCGCAGCTCATGACGTCGGCAACTCTCCACGCGTTGCTCCTAACATAAGCTGTGGCTTTCTCTTCGGCGGTAAGGGCAGACATTCCGAGTTCGGCGGTGGCTTCCCGTCCCAACTCCGTTCTCCGCAGCAGATCGCCTTCACTGATGATTCCAACGAGGCGGCCCGCATCGTCGATGACCGGGACACCACTCACGTGATTGGCAAGCATAATCTCGGCGGCTCGCCGAACGCTATTGTCAGGTGATACGCCGACAACCTTCGTGATCATCACATCTTTGACTAGCATCTCCGCACGACCTTCCCTCAAAAGGGCATCGAGGATCTGACAAAATAAACCTGTTGCGGGCGTTCGACAACCGAATTACCGGCGTTGCCGCGGCCCAGTCTCATGCCCGGTCTCAGGCCCGGTTCACAGTCCACACCCATCCGCCATCCTCACCGCATTCCAACACCGCATCGTGGTAATCGCGCAGGGCGGCGGTTTCTGCGTTGTTGATGTATGTGATCGAACTCTCTGAAAGCATCTGCATGATCGTGTGAAGTCGTTCGAGATCGAGCGTCGCGTCCAGTCGATCCAGGAAGGCGAACTGCGGCGCCGCGATGAGAATGTTGATGAATGCCAGAAGTTGCTGCTCCTGCGGCGAGAGCAATATTTCCCAGTTTTGTTCGGTATTTAATCCGCCCACCTGTTCCAGCACGTGTTCGAGATTGAGCTCGCGCAGGATCTGCACGATGCGGTCATCGGGGATTTCGCCTGCGCGCTCGTTGCGTACAAGAATCTGGCGCAGTGTCCCTGTCGGCAGATAAGGCCGCTGCGGGAGAAAGAGTATGTCATCGGCGGCTGGGCGAATGATGCGCCCGGATCCCTTGAATGAAATGCCGGCCGTCGCTCTGAACAGCGCGGCCTGGGCATCTTGAGCCGGCCCTGTGATCAAGACGCGCGTTCCCAAGGGGATCGATATCGACACGTCCTTCACGATGGGGACACCGTTCGTGGCGTGCAGCAGGGTCAGATTCTCGTACGCCAGACGCTCTTTTCCCTCGACAATCTCGATACTCGCGTCCACGGGTGTTCCTGATCGTTCGATAGCCTCCATCAGCGAGCTAAGCCGCGCGACGACCGCGGCGAACGTGGAGATGGACTGGAACTGGGTTATAACCAGCGAAAAAGCGCCCACCAGCATTGCGAAAGCTGCGCCGGATTGGGTGATTACGCCGAAGTCGATATTCCCTCTTATGTAGGCGGGAGCAATGATCAAGGCGGGAATGATCTGGATCAGCCAGTTGTAACCTGTGGTGAAGAATCCGACGTTGCGATTGATGGCGGTGACTTTGCGAAAATTGGCGACCGCGTCATCGAGGCGCCACAGCAGACGAGAGCTCTGCTGTTCTTCGCAATGCGCCAGCATTATGGCTTCGGCGTTTTCTCGAACTTGTATCAGGCCGGAGCGGAAGCTGGCCTCCTTGTCGAGCTGGTCGTAATTCAGTTTGATGAGCGGTCGCCCAAGCGCGATCGTCAGGTACGACCCGCAAGCCGCATACACAACGGCAACCGCAGACAGCAGGGGACTTATCGACCATAACACCCCGGAAAAGGCGACGATCGTCAGACTGCTGTTTAGGATCATTAGAATGAAGGATAGCGTCGTGACCGTGAATACACGCATGTCCTCGGCGATGCGCTGGTCGGGGTGGGTGAGCTGTCCCGAGACGTCCAGATGATAGTAGGCTCTGTCGGCGAGATATAAACTGACGGCCCGTCGCGTTAGGAATTCTCGCCAAAGCAGCGCAAGGCGTTCCTCAATGAACCGGGAGACAACCGCGACGATCGTGAATGCTGCAAAGACTCCGATGTAAAATATCGCCTGCCGCATGAACTCGGGCGTCTGGCGATTAGCGATTGCTGTCATAAAGTTGCGGCCTACGTAGCTGTTGGCAACGTTCAGGCCGCTGAGCGCGAGGAAGAGTGCTACCAGCCCGGCAAACATCAATGCCGCTTTTCCGCCTACCTCGGAAGTCATGAAGACCTTGACCGCTCGCACGAAGCGAACGGCTGTTACCTTGAAGGGAACTTGCTGCGTATCCATGGCAGTGGTCTTCCCCCATGGGTGATGCCCAAATTTAAAGCACAACCGCGCCTGGAATACCACTGCGCCATGTGCGCTGGAAGAAGCGAAATCAAGGAATGAATCGGCAATAGGGTTTAATGTCAGTGCGGACGCGGTCGACGTCGTTCGCTGAGCTGCCGTCCCCGGTCCAGCGGGCGATGGTCTCCGGCACGGCGTCCGTTTTGCAAGGGGTAGGCTCGGCACTCACGCGGATCCGTTCGAGCGCCGCACTCGCTTTGGCGACATAGTCGCGCGCGGCCGGATCGTCCGAATGTACGTTCTGGATCGCGGCGAAGACGGCCTCCGCTTCGGCCAGCCGTTTGCTGGCCGCAAGGGCGATGCCACGCTTGTAATGCGCCTGGATGAGATGCGGCCCGATCTCGCCGACCTGGCGGAAGGTCTCCGCGGCCTGCTCATATTGATGCAGGGCAAGCTGCGTGTCGCCAAGCCGCATCTGGATCGGTGTCGGATCGGGCGCTCGCTCGGTGAGAGCCTTGTAGGCAGTCAAGGCCTCTGTCAGCTTGCCTCGGTCGAACAGCAGATTGGCGAGCCCGAATTCCGCGCCGGTATGGCCTGGAGCGGATTGCAGAACCTGGTTAAAGGCGATCTCCGCCTTGCTACGGGCTCCGTTGCGGTACATGTCGAGCGCCTGCTCATAGACGAAACGAATGCTGCGCGGGTTGAGCACGCCATGCAGATTCTGGCCATTGCGGGTGCGGAACAGGGTGCAGCTGATCTGCCTTTCCTCCACCCCGAACATATATTTGTAAGGTTCGTTTCCGCGCAGGAAATCGTAGGTCTTGAAGCCGTCCTCGATCGCCCGCCGGATGCAGTAACCGTGCAGGATAAGACCGGGAGACGGTGTCTTCCAGTTCTCGTCGCGGCCGGTGATATAAAAGAGGATCGCCTTCTTCTGCCGGTCGACGATATTTGCCAGCGCACCGAGTGGCTGGTCGCCATACCAAAGGACCGGCACGTCGAGATTGCCGCTGTTGAAGCTGTCCATCAGCATCTCGCGCGTTGTGATGATCAGCCGCTCGGTCCGCTCCGCGCCCTTGCGGGCGCTCCACTTGGTCCGCCAGAGATTGAAGAGGATGTCCATGTCCCGATCGATAGTCTCGGCGGTTGCCATGGTGATCCGGTAAATATCGTCGCCTTCGACCTTGCGCAGGAACCGCCGGAGTTTCTGTCGCGTCTGGCTGCTCATGCGCTGTTCGAGATAGTCGTCGAAGCTTGCCGGCAGCGGGACGATGGGGCAGATCGTGTTGTCGATATTCTCGCTGTTCTTGGGTGAGCTGTCGCGAAACATCACCCCCGGCCCCCGCAGCGCCTCGATCATCTTCTCGCGCCGCCCGGCAGGGCCGCTGAAATATTCGAGCTTCAGGTCGGTCCAGTTCTGATATTTGAGAAATGAAGCAAAGCCGGCAATGGCATGACGCTCGTAGTCTGGTCTGACGATGAAGCCGGTATAATCGGCCGCAAAATTCCCGGCCATCATGATCTCGTCGTAGAAGCGCCCGGTCTTCTCGTTCAGATGCGTGATCAGACGCAGCGGAAAGAAGGCGACATAAGGTGCTCCGGGTTCGCGCTCGCGAAGGGCGAGGATGAACCAGCGGCGCCGGCGGGAGAGATAATTCTTCAGCCATATCCAGGAGAGGAAATGCTGCGCGTCGGGATCCTCCATGAAGACCTGATCCCAGTTGTCGCGGACCGCCTCGAACCCGGCAATGGTGTCGATGATATCTATGCGCATGCCGCCCCCAATACCCCATACGTCACTCGGGAGGTTTCATTCTAATGGGAAACACCGATCTTCAAATAAACCGTCCGGATGATTTGCAGGGCTTAAATGTGATTAGTCCTGAGCCGGCGCATAACCCGAAATCGGAATTGGTTTCGGTAGGAAATCATCCGTAGATTCAAAGTGATAGGGCGTAATGCGTCCCGAAGGATTCTGCGCTTCAATGTGGGTCGCCCGAAAGTGTGGAGCGGTCTGGAGGGCACGACATACATAAGGACTAGATCAGAGATCACCGGAGATCCGCGGGCTCGCATGGATGAAGGCCCAGAGCGTCCGGCTGATGGCGACGATTTCGGCGATCGACTTTTCCAGAAGGTCGATCTCGCGCGCGTCCATCTGCTCGATCTTGCCGTAGCGGATCTCCTTGTCGTCCTCGACGAGCCGCATCAGCTGCGTGCTCGAGATCTCTCCCTTTTCGTCGAAGGAATAGATGCAGTGATTGTACTTGTTGCGTGTCTTGGATTCTTTCTTCAGCCGCGACATGGCCGAAAGGATAGCCTTCCGGTCGGAAGGAGAGGTCGAAGCGAGTTTGGAAAGCCGTTCGATGAGATCGATCCGGGCGCGCGTCGTGTTGAGCGTCAGGAACACGACGATTGCTGCATCCTTTTCGACCTGGAGAAGATGGGCGATGATATAGATCAGCAGGCTTTCGGTGTTCGTCCAGACATAGTTCAGGCGGCCGACCCGCAGCAGGACATCGGACATCGCCGCCATGCTTGACCCTTTCTCCCCGGAGGGGATTCATCCCTCAAGGGATGACATGTGGACATTACATCAGACATCGGGCAAGTCCGCCATATTTAGCGGGACCGCCCATGCCGGATCGCGGGCGATCAGCGTTCCTTAAAAGCCCGGGACATGCTGTCGGTGATCGGTTTGCTCAGATATTCGAAGAAGGTGCGTTCCGACGTCTGAATCAGCACTTCGGCCGGCATACCGGGAACGGGATGGAAATTATGCACCCGCGCGATCTCGGAATCGGGTATTCCGACGCGGACGATATAGACGTCCTTGACCGAAGCTCCCGAATTTTCCTCGATCGAATCGGCTGAGACGTAGAAGACCTTGCCCTGCAGAACAGGGGTCGTGCGCCGATTGAGCGCCGTGAGGCGGATCGAGGCCGTTTCTCCCTCATGCAGCTGATCGATCGAGGTGCGCAGCACCTGCGCTTCCAGGATCAGCGGCACATGCGCCGGCAGGATCTCCATGATCGGCTTTCCTGTGGTGATGACACCGCCGGCGGTGTGAAAATAGGAGCGCACCACCGTGCCCGACACCGGCGAACGGATAGTGGTGCGTTCGAGCACGCCGGCGGCCTCGCGCATCTGTTCGCGCACACTGTCCAGATCGGTTTCGGCGGTCTCGAGAGCATCGAGTGCCGCCTGCTTGTTGGAGTTGACGGCGATGACGGCTTCCTGGCGGAATTTGGCGATCTCCGCCTCGCTCTCGTTGAGCTCGCCGTTCAGTCGAGCAATGTCGCCCATCGCATCGGCGATCGCCCGCTCGATTGCCAGCAGATCCGTCTTGCGCATGTAGCCGACCTTGACCAGCCGAGCCTTGGAGTCGCGTTCCTCGGTCAGCAGCGACAGCTGCCTTTCGAAGGATTCTCGCTGGCCCCTATAGCCGGCGAACCGGAATTCGAGCGACGCGATGTTCTTCCCGATCAGATTGAGCTGCTCTTCGAGCTTGATCTGCTTGCTGTGGAAGGCGACGTTCTGGCTCTGGATGATCGCGTTGATGTCGGGATCGCTGGCCTCCTTCGCCACGATATCGGGAAGCTGGAATTCACGCAGGCCCTGCGCTTCGGCACGGAGCCTTGCGACAACGGCTTCCAGGCGCAAGCGGCGAAGCTGCAGCATTCTCTCGTTTGAGCGGGATGCTGTGGGATCGAGGGTCAGCAGGATGTCGCCTTCCTTGACCGTATCGCCTTCGCTGACGCGCATCTCCCTGATGATGCCGCCTTCCAGATGCTGGATAATCTTGTTGTTGCCGGTCGCGACGAAGCTTCCCTGCGCGATAACGGCGGAGGCGAGCGGCGCCGTCGCCGCCCAGAAGCCGAAGCCGCCGAACGAAGTGAAGAGTACCGTCAGGCCGACGATGCTGTGCACGCGGATCGAGCGCGGCACGTCGCTATACCATTCGAGCTGCACCGGACCTGATGTCTCCTGCTTTTTCCGTCCCATGTCGTTCATCCTTCGATGCGCGGTGCTTGTTGACCGTTATTGCCGTTGCTCTTGGAAAGCGCCTGCAGCACCTCGATCCTCTCCCCGAACATGGCGACAGTGCCCTCCTTGAGCACGAGGATCTTGTCGACGCATTGGAGAAGGGCTGGGCGCTGGGTGATGGTGACGGTGGTGATGCCCTGCTTCTTTGCGTGGATGAGCGCCCTGGCAAGCGCTGCCTCGCCCTGGGTATCGAGGTTCGAATTCGGCTCGTCGAGGACGACGAATTTGGGATTGCCGAAGAAGGCACGGGCCAGCGCGATGCGCTGCTTCTGGCCGCCCGAAAGCGGAGCGCCATCGGCCGCCACGATGGTTTCGTAGCCCTGCGGGAAGCCGGCAATGAGCTCGTGCACGTCGGCCAGCACCGCGGCTTCGTAGATCTGATGATCGTCGACGTCGTCGCGCATGCGGCAGATATTGGCCTTGATCGTCCCGGGAAAGAGCTGCACGTCCTGGGGCAGATAGCCGATGCTTTCGCCGAACTGGCGCTGGTGCCAGTTGCGCAGATCCATCAAATCCAGCCGCACATTTCCCGATGTCGGGACGATCGAGCCGACGAGCATCTTGCCGAGCGTCGTCTTGCCGGACCCGGAATTGCCGATGATTGCGAGCGATTCCCCCTTCCTGAGCGAGAAAGAGATGCCGTTGAGAATGACCTTCTTCTGCGGCGGCGGCACGAAAAGAATGCGTTCGACATCGAGCCGGCCTTCGGGATTGGGGAGGCGCAGGCGCGGGAAGTTCAACGGCGAGTTCAAGAGCAGGCTCTTGATCCTGCCATAGGCGGCGGCCGACCGGTTGAACTGGTGCCAGCCTTCGATGGCGCCTTCGATCGGCGCCAGCGCGCGTCCCGATATGATCGAGGAGGCAATCACCATGCCGCCCGTCAGCTCGCCCGAAAGCGACAGATGCGCGCCCCAGCCGAGCAGGGTGACCTGGGTGATCATGCGGCAGGCCTTCGATATGCCGGAGAAGATGATGTTGCGGTCCTGCGCCTCGACTTGCGATTTCAGCGAGCCCGCCGTTTCCCGGCCCCACATCTTCACCGCCTCGGGGATCATCGCCATTGCGTTGATGATCTGCGAATTGCGCGACATGGAATCGAGGTGGAAATTTGCCCGGCTGAGATAGCCGTTGGATTCGGCAAATTGCCGGGCGGTGAATTTCTGGTTCAGATAGGCGATGAAGAAAAGCACCGCGCAGCAGGTCATGATGATGATGCCGAGATGCGGATGCACGAAATAGACGACGACCACGAAGAACGGCATTAGCGGCGCATCGAGAAACGCGATCAGCGTGCCGGATGTCAGGAAGCCCCGCAAAAGCTGCAGGTCCTGTAGCGTCTGATAATCCTTGCCGCTGCCATGCAGCGATGCTCTCGCTGCAGCGCTGAGGATCGGCGCGCCGAGCTGCACTTCGAGTTCCACCGCGGTGCGCATCAGGATGAAGCGCCGCACCGAATCCATGAAGGCCTGCAGCAGCACGGCGCCGATCACGGCGATCGAGAGCATGACGAGCGTATCGATGGAGCGGCTTGTCAGCACCCGGTCGGATATCTGGAAGAGATAGAGCGGGATTGCCAGCAGAAGGACGTTGATGGCGATCGTGAACATCATGACGACCACCATGTTGCGCCGCACCGCCGCCATGCCACGCGAGAGGCTGGCGGCGAAATTCACAGGCTCGCTGCGCTTGTGAAAACCGCCGCCACTTCCGCCGCCCCCGCCCCCGTCGCCCCCGGGATCGGAATCCTTGCCATTTCCGCCGCCGCCGGTGCGCAGCCGCCTGTCGTTCTCGCTGATTGGACCGCTTTCGCCTTCGATGGTCTTGCCGAAGGGCATCGTCGGGCTCGATTTGAGCTCGGTCTTCTCTTTCGGCAGTTCGAGGGGCACCCGCGCTTCGATCCTCGGTTGGGCCGGTGCTTCCATCGGTTTTGCTGTCGCCGGGCTCTGCACCGCCGCGGCAGGAGGTGCTGTTTTCACATTCGAGGCTTCCGGCGTCACCGTTTTCTGCGTCAGCGGCGGCTGAGTTTTACTTGCGCCTCCGATATCGGCAGCCTCGCGTGCCGCAACTTCGACCGTCTTCTTGCGCCCATCGGGAGACGAAACAACGGCGCCGCTGAGCCTGCGAAGATTCTCGACCGCCTGGTCGATCGCGGAGATGCACACATCGCTCATCGCAGCCTCCGAGGGGGCAGCGGAAGGAATATTGCCCGACCTGAGATCGAGGGCGCTGCCCGCCGCAAAGATTTGTTTTGAAATCTGGTTCATCGTGGTTCCTCCGCAATACTCAAGGTCACGCGACCATGGCTTGCATTACGTCGGCGGGGTGCGCCGACGACCATGAAAAATCATGCCCGGCATTTATGACGCCGTCCGCAGAATCGCTGCCCCCCGGATCGTCGTTATCGAGAAAGGCAATGACTTCGTTGGCGAGCCTGTCGTCGGCCGGCTGCGGCTTGGTCGTGTCATGCTCCACCAGCCCGCCCTGAATGAGGATGGCGTCTGAATAGAGCTGGCCTGCCAGATAGGTCGTCTGGCCGAAACTGTCGTAGTCGACGATCTCGGCGATGTTGATGACAGCATTGCTGCCTGTGTCGATCGTTACCGTTGCATCGGGATTGATGTCGAGGATGGCCGATGCCGCCTGAGTCACATCATCGGAATCGCCGAGAATGCTGACCTGCTTTATGATCGTCATGTCGTAGAGATTGCCGGTGATGTAGAGCACATTGAGACCGGCATATCCCTGGAAATTCACGTCGAACGACAGCCCTTCGGGCATATTGGGATCGCGGTCTTCGATCGCCTTCTGCGTCTCGACAATATAGTCCGGCATGGCCGCGAATGGGCTGTCCGTTCCGACATTGTGGATTGAGGCGAAATTCCAGATCAGGTTGTTGCCCGTCTGTATGTCGGCGCCGTCTTCGGCCCGCACCCAGTCATTGTCGTAGAGCAGCGAGATCTGCGTGATGCTGTTGATGTCGAGCACGTTGCCGCCGATGATCACCAGATCATACTGCATGCCCATCCCGAAAAAGGAGGAGAAGTTGATGGAGGTATTGCCGCCCGTCAGAACCGTGGTTTCGGATCCGGAGGTGGTGACCGTCATCGTGTCGTTGTCGCTGACGAAGTGATATTGCTCGATCCACTGTACAACGGAGACGTCGCCGTCGATGACGCTAACGCGCCAGCTGCTCGGGAACGTCGGCTCGGCAGCATCGGTGTCGGCGTGGCTCGATGCTTCGAAGGTGCTGTGTTCGAAGAGGGCGATATTCTTGGCGACCGTTCCCGCCTCCTCGGCCGAATGGCCGGATGCGTGCAGCGCCGAGGCGAATTCGTCGTGATCGCTGTAGACAAAGGTCTGGGAGATCGCGTCGACCTGGTGGTAGTTGCCCATCACCGCGGTGACCGAGGCGATGACGCCGGTATTGATCACTGAGGCGACGTTGACAAGGAGATTTGCACCGGCGGTCACATCAAGGCTGTTGCCAGTCGGGTCGGTCTGCTCGACGGATGTATTGTTGTCGTCGGGTTCTTCCTGGAGCTTGGCGAGACCACGGTCGGGCAGGAAGTCGTCGAGGACAGGTATATCGGTCTCGGCCTTGCCGTTGACGTAGACGGTGTCGTTGACCTCGGGGTCGACGCGGACGAAATTATGCGTCGCGTCGGTGCCGAGCGAAGTTGTGCCGCTGTCCTCTGTGTTCTGGGCATTCTGAATATAGCTTTCGAGATCCTCGGCGATCTTCAGCGCGCCATCATAGGTGTCGGTTCGGTGGAGGCTCGCAAAAGGCGTGAAGATCTCGACCTTGGTGCTGAGGTCCGCGAGCTGCTCGATGACGAAACTCGTGTCTCGCGGTGCATGGACGCTGCTCGTCATATCGAGATAATCGTCGTCGTAGAGGACGTTGACCTGGATGGCATGACTGATCGCCGAGCCAGGCCCGGCAAAGACGGTCAGTTCCGGCTCATCCGTGAGCACGATATCCGTAGGATCGCCGAAATGCGGTAACGGGATATCCTTTGCGGCAATCGCCGCCAGCTTCTCGAGACTGTCTTCGAAGACGCGACCTAAATGGCGTGCCGGACCATACTCGATATCGTAACTGCCGCTTTTGTAAATGACACCCGGATCATAGTCCTTGAGCTGAAGATCGGAAGAGAAGGCAGCGGTATAGGCATCCTGATCCGGCAGAGCGGGTCCATCCGCGCCCGGTCCTGCGCCTTCAGCATAGTTGGTGCGCAACCTCATCTCGTCGGTCGTCATCTCGAAGAGACCGATGAAGTGCGCAATGATTTCCGAAATCTTCTCGATATGCATGGTTCGGCCCTCCCATTCGAAATGACGATCGGCCTTGCGGGTGCCCCCTCGTTGGGCGCCGTGGTGTGGTCGTCAAACCGTTTTCAAGCAGTCAAACTGCACCGGCCGGGCCGGTGCAGTTCGTCTTGGTCGTTGGAGGTCCGTGTCAGGTGCTGGTATCCTCGCCGACGTCGGAGACATGAGAATTGCCGCCGATGACGCTGGAGTCGATTGTGTTGCTGAGCAGGTTCGCACCCTGAACAAGCTCGAGATGGAAGCCGGAATTGGCAAGGATTGCCGAAGCGTCGGCCGTGCTCGAGCCATTGGCATCGTCGCCAGCCTTGAGATCCCAGCCCTTGCCGTCCATCTCCATGCCTTCGGCACTATCGGCGTGGCCGCCATCGGCCTTCAGATGGTTCTCGGCCCCGCCATTGTCCATCTTGATGTTCCAGGCCTGGTCCTGGTCGGCCAGATGGTTCGCCTGGACGGCGCTGAAGCCGCTGTCGTTGCCCGCGCCGGACAGCGAATTGTTGAGGATGCTGTCAACGTCGAGAGTGAAAGAGAAGTCGTCGCCGAGGTTGAAGGTGAGGTCGTGGCCGGCAACGCCGAGGTTGTCGAAGTCCTTGACGTCTTCGATGACGGCGAAGTCGGTATCCGTCTTGTTGAAGCTGTCGGAGGTGTTGTTGCTGTCGGAGACCGTCTTGGTATCCGTATCCGTAATGGTCTTGATGTCGGTGTCTGTCACCGTCTTCGTGTCGGTGTCCGTGATCGTCTTGGTGTCGGTGTCGTTGTCGCTGTACGACTTGCTGTCATAGCTCCAGTCGTAATCGGTTTTGGTGTCGGTATCGGTGATCGTCGTGGTCTTGGTGCTCGTATCGTCGTCGGACTTGTTGCTCCAGTCATATTCGTTGTCGCGGTTGTCGCCATTATTGGCGGAGAGCTCGGCCTTGACGTCCACATCTACACTGTTGTCGGTATTGTCGCGATTGTCCCCATTGGCGACGCCGCCGACATAACCGGTCGAATCGTCTTCGATTTCAGTCGAATTGATAGCGCTGTTGGCAAAGCCGTCGGCAAGCGCCCCGACCTTGGTGATTTCGGTTTCGTCAGACACTGCAGTCCTCCAGAAAAAAACCGGAGCAGCTTTTCGAAATCCCTCTCATCTCAAATGGGATTTTACTCGCGCTCGCTCCGATGCGGTTAACATCGGCAGATGTATTCGATACGTGTCATCTGCAGCTTCATCGCGATTTGTTGATCAAATCGTTGGTATTGGGAACGTACGCACTCAGTACAAGGCCGCACATATCCGGCTCCTCATCCTGAGAAGGATAAGGAGTATTCAGGCTTAATTTTCGTTGGGTTGCCCTAAATGGAGGCCATGTATCAAAACGCAAAACAATACACGGATTTTCCATGTCGCCACTTGGGTGACGATCACAGACTGCTGGAAAAAATGCGGATCCGATAGATACCAATTCGGGCTAAGGCGGATCTGCCATGCCTGGCTAGCCCTGGGTAGCCCCTGTCGCCGGAGCGCTAAGATCTCTTCGGCGGGAGGGTTGGCGGGCAACGAGAATCCGGGGCTCCCGGCATTCGCTGCCGGGTTGAGGGGAATCTCTTCCCCGTCCTATATCCGGCCACCCTGCATGACGAAAGTATGACAATTTGTACTGAAATATTACATTAAGCTGATTATCTATAGTCAGAGCAAATATAGCCTTGAAGTATCTATCGCAATGAAAATACAACCAAGGCTTTGTATCGTATCGTTTTTCGTCCGCTAAAACTAATCACTTTGGGCCATTTCCTTCCTTCTCAATCCGTATTAACATAATTAAGAAATGTCTAAAAAATAAGGCGATGACATCCGGGATCGACATTTCATACTATCCAATACCCGCCATCGCTCCACGTTTGAGTAAAGTGTAACGCTAGGGGAGGCGTATATGTTCATGACAGGGTCTGGAATGGAGAATGCGGACCAAGGAAGGAAGTTAAGCCAGTCTGGAGATACTATACTAGTGGTAGCCAAGGCGGATCTGTTTTCAGAATGCATGGTAGAAGCACTGGCAAAGAAATTTCCGAACTGTGAAGTAGCAAGCATAACGAGCACAAAGCCAATGCTGGAAAAAGATACCAGCGATATGAAGCTTGTTTTATTCTATCATATACCCGGCCCCGAGCTTCATGAAGCGCTGCAGGCTGCCCGCGAAAACCACCCTGAAACCTCGATCGGACTTGTCGTAGAAGCGATCGATATGCTCGAGCCCTATGTCAGCCGGCTGGTCGAGGCAAGGATCATCGATGGTGTCCTGCCGCTCAATCTCCGGCTCGACGTCTTCATGGCCGCTGTGGATCTACTGATGAAGGGCGGCGAACATTTTCCGTCAGCACTTCTCAACCGTCTCAACAACAAGAACGCCCAGCTGGAACCTTCGCTCTATCAGACAAAATCGGTCGATGCGGCCCGCAACAATGCGCTCAAGCTGAGACGCGACAGTATCTCCGCTTTGACCACCCGGGAGGTTCAGATCCTGGATCTCATCTGCAAGGGGACGCAGAACAAGATCATCGCCGACAAGCTGCATCTTTCCGAAAACACCGTGAAGGTTCACGTCCGCAACATCTACAAGAAGATGAACGTCCGAAACCGCACGGAAGCGGCATCCCGCTTCTTCAATGAGCATCCCGCCGGCGAAGACGACATGTCTGGCCGGTGGCGCAATTGATGTAGCGCTATTGTTTCAGATAGAAGGACGCGCAAAGCAGCGCGACTTCTGTCCGAAGCCGCTTGGAGAGCAGATATAAGGCGCTGAGCCGTGATAGGCGACAGCGCGGGCCGTTACCCCGGCCGGGCGCTCGGCGTGATTTTCCGGATAGGCGTAGGCCTTCGAGACGCGCGGCGCCTCGACCATGACGATATTCTTTTTCGCGACGACCGCGATATCGTCCTCAACAACCGCGCAGGCCGTTGGTCCGATCGCCACAAGCGTCGTTCCCCCGACGAACATCGCCAAGCGAAGACACCAGCCTTTCAGCTGCGCTGCATCTTGTTTTTTCAACATAGCCCAAACCCCTCGCATATGGCGCTTCCGGATGCAAGACCGGCCGTGCCGTTGAGCTCCGCCGATCTCCCGACTTCCCTCGTATATTAGCTGCATTGAGTGAAGCTTGAGAGGCGGATGAGGCGTATTGGTCGTAAAGCGTTGAAAGTGATTAATCATTTGTTACTTTAAAGTATACTTGCGTAATTATTTTGGATGGCGGGAATTTTTCAAGTTGACCTTGCTAACATTCGTTGTATTATTTTAATAGTAATTCGGTATCCGGAGAGTAACTACAAAGTTATTCATGTGTGGACGCTCAGTTTTATGAATATCCAGAGCGGGTAACGGAGGCAAGCAGTGCATAAATAAAACAAAAGACTAAATACCTGGGAAGGAGTTTGTAATGCGTAGTTTCGTTCCCAACGAAGGCTATTCTAAAGTGTCAGGCATACCGGTGCTCCAAGGGCGACGCACCGTTCTTGTGAATGGCGGGGGCGGCTTCCTCGGTTCACATCTCTGCGAAAGGCTCCTGCAGCGCGGCCACAGCGTCACATGCCTCGATAATTTTTCGACCGGCCGCCGTGCGAATGTCGCTCATCTTGCTTCGAACACCCGCTTCCGCATCGTCGAGCACGATGTTAGGCAGCCCTTCGATATCGATGCGTCGCTCATCTTCAATTTCGCCTCCCCCGCCTCTCCGCCCGATTATCAGCGGGATCCTGTGGGAACGCTGCTCACCAACGTGCTTGGCGCCGTCAATACCCTTGATTGCGCGCGAAAGACCGGTGCGATCGTCGTCCAGTCGTCGACGTCGGAGGTCTATGGCGACCCGACCCAGAGCCCGCAGCATGAATCCTATTGCGGCAATGTCAATCCGATCGGACCGCGCGGTTGTTACGACGAAGGCAAGCGCAGCGCCGAAACGCTGTTCTTCGATTACCACAGGACTTACGGTGTCGACATCAAGGTCGGCCGCATCTTCAATACTTACGGACCGCGCATGCGCCTGGACGACGGGCGGGTAGTTTCCAATTTTATCGTTCAGGCCCTGCGCAATGCCGACCTGACGATCTATGGCGATGGTCAGCAGACCCGTTCTTTCTGCTATGTCGACGACCTCATTGAGGGTTTCCTGCGTTTTTCGGCTGCCGGTAGCGCCTGCAACGGTCCGATCAACCTTGGCAACCCAGCCGAAATGACCGTTCGACGTCTGGCGGAAATCATTCGAGACCTGACGAACTCGCGGTCCCGGATCGTCCACCTGCCTGCGGTCACCGACGACCCTCGTCAGCGGCGGCCGGATATTTCCCGGGCCATGGCCGATCTTGGCTGGAAGCCTCGCATCGGGCTCGAAGCCGGCCTGGCTCGCACCGTCGAATATTTCGACGGACTGCTGGCCGGCACGGAGAAGGCGGAGGTCGTATGAGATGCCCCGCTACATTCTCGTTACCGGCGGCGCCGGTTTCATAGGCAGTCATATCTGCAAAGCGTTGTCGCGCGCCGGCATGATCCCCGTCACCTACGACAATCTCTCGACGGGACATGCCGACAGCGTCCGCTGGGGCCCGCTCATCCGGGCAGAGCTTGCCGACGCCGCCACGCTGCGCCGGACCCTGGCAGAGTTTTCGCCCGATTGCGTCATCCATTGTGGTGCCAATGCCTATGTCGGCGAATCCGTCGACATGCCCAGGAAATACTACCGGAACAATGTCGTCGGCAGCCTGACGCTGCTCGAGGCCTGCCTCGATCAGGACATCGAGCGGATCGTCTTTTCGAGCAGCTGCGCCACCTATGGCATTCCCGCCTCGCTGCCGATTCGGGAGGAAAGCCCACAGCACCCGGTCAATCCCTATGGGCGCACCAAGCTGATCTTCGAGATGGCGCTTGAGGATTTTGCCGCTGCCTATGGTATCCGCTTTGCCGCGCTGCGTTATTTCAATGCGGCCGGCGCCGATCCCGAAGGCGAGCTTGCCGAGCGCCATCACCCCGAGACCCATCTCATCCCTCGCGCTCTTCTTGCCGCCGCCGGCAGGCTGGAGCGGCTCGATATCTTCGGCACCGATTATGCGACAGAGGATGGAACCTGTGTTCGCGATTATGTTCATGTCAGCGATCTCGCCCAGGCGCATCTCGCCGCCGTCAATCACCTGATGGCAGGCGGCGGCTCGCTCAGCGTCAATCTCGGCTCTGGCCGGGGCACTTCGGTACGCGAGATTCTCGAGGCGATCTATCGCGCGAGCGGCCGTGAAGTCCCCGTGAATTATCGCGCCCGCCGTGTCGGCGATCCGCCGATCCTCTTTGCCAATACCGCAAGGGCGAAGGCGGAGCTCGGTTTCGCGCCAGTTTTGTCGGACATCGATACGATCATCCGCACCGCCGGCCCCACCTTCGGACTGGAGGTGACGGCATGAGCGACGCTCTGCAAGTCGGTCACAGCGTCAGGACGGCGAAGGCCGCCGCGGCGGATGCATTCGATCCTGTTTTCACCGGCTGGAACCGCGTCGCCTATGGCTTCGGCATCCTCTGCTGGCTGACAGCACTCGGCTATTTCTGGATCTGGTGGTGCCAGTCCGCCCACATCATTTCCTGGGCCGCCTTTGTGCTTATCACCCTCGTGCTTGCCTGGATCACGCTCGTGCCGGCCTATTTCATCCTGATCTTCTTGGATGCGAGGACGGTCAATCCTGCGGCACAGCTGCCGGAAGGGCGGGTGGCAATGGTCGTCACCAAGGCGCCGTCCGAGCCCTTTGCTGTCGTCCGCGCCACGCTGCAGGCGATGCTCGACCAGATCGGCGTCGACTTCGATGTCTGGCTGGCCGACGAGGATCCTTCGGAGGAAACCAGGCGCTGGTGTGCGGCGCACGGCGTGCTGATCTCCACCCGAAAGGGCGTGGCGGAGTATCATCGCACCACCTGGCCGCGCCGGACGCGTTGCAAGGAAGGCAACCTCGCCTATTTCTACGACCACTTCGGCTATGCGCGCTACGATTTCGTCGCCCAATTCGATGCCGACCATGTACCGACGCCGACCTACCTTCGTGAAGTCTTGCGCCCCTTCGCCGATCCCGAGATCGGCTATGTCTCCGCTCCCAGCATCTGCGATGCCAATGCCGGCGCAAGCTGGGCGGCGCGCGGCAGGCTCTATGCCGAGGCAAGCCTGCACGGTTCGCTGCAGACCGGTTATAACAATGGCTGGGCGCCGCTGTGCATCGGTTCCCATTATGCGGTTCGCACATCAGCCCTTCGCCAGATCGGTGGCCTCGGCCCAGAACTTGCGGAAGACCATTCGACAACGCTGATGATGAATGCCGGCGGCTGGCGTGGCGTGCATGCCGTCGATGCGATCGCTCATGGCGACGGACCAGCGAACTTCACTGATCTCGTCGTCCAGGAATTCCAGTGGTCGCGCAGCCTCGTCACGATCCTGCTGCAACATTCCCGCCGTTACATCATGCACCTGCCCTGGAGACTGAGATTTCAGTTCGTGTTCTCGCAGCTGTGGTATCCGCTCTTCTCCGCCTTCTTGGCCGTGATGTTCCTGCTGCCGGTTGCCGCCTTGATGACGGGCCAAGTCTTCGTCAATGTGACCTATCCGGATTTCCTGCTGCATTTTGTGCCGATATCGGTCGTGCTGACGCTGTTTGCCTTCTTCTGGCGGGCCACGGGAACCTTCAGGCCGCACGATGCGAAACTGTTCGGCTGGGAAGGGCTTGCTTTTATCTTCCTGCGCTGGCCGTGGTCGCTTGCCGGCAGCCTCGCCGCGCTTCGCGACTATATCTGTGGCTCCTTCGTCGATTTCCGCATCACGCCGAAGGGAAGGCAGCAGCAGCGGTCTTTGCCGTTGCGCGTCATCGCGCCCTATATCGGGCTCGCCGGACTGTGCGCAGCCGCCGTGGCACTGGCCAGTGAGGCCGCGGCCGCTCAGGGCTTTTATGTTTTCGCTGCGATAAATCTTTCGATCTATCTGTCGCTGACAGTGCTGATCGTCATTCGCCATGCAATCGAGAACGCTCTACCGCTGATGCCGCAATCACGCGGGCTGTGGCTTGCGACAGCCATGGGGCTTGCGATTTGCATCACCGGCGGCATGCAGGCGGGCAGCCATGGTCTGCGCAGCCTCGAGGCCCTTTCCCACGGCCAGACGTTCATCAGTTTCAGCCAATCACAGTTTGCCGTGGCCGGTGCCGGTGTCGGCGGTGGCAAGACCAGGATCGTGAAGTTCCGCCTCAGATGGAATGGGTTCGGAAGCACGGGACGGGACGAACAAGGTGTTTGAGCCGGCGGAACCGGCAAGTGTCGAGTAGGAGGATGTAATGAGTATCGGATCGAGACTATACGGAGCGGCGCTCGCTCTCAGCCTGTGCCTGCCAATGGCGGCACACGGCGCAGAGGTCGCCAAAACGAAAGCGCCAACGCCGGTCAGCGCCTATGAGCTCTATCGTATCTACGGCGACAAGACCTGGACCTGGAACACCGGCGGCGGCCGTTTCTTCGATGACGGCCGGCGGTTCATCGCCTGGAGCAATGACAAGGGGAAGCCGTCCTTCGCCGAAGGCAGATGGGTGGTCGACGATCTCGGCCAGCTCTGCATGCGCGCCGCCTGGACGAATGCCGAGGGTGCGGCCCGCGCCAGCACCTGTTTCGGTCACCGCAAGATCGGCAACACGATCTATCAGCGGCGCCAGCCGGACGGCAAGTGGTACGTCTTCCGCCATGCATCGGTGCTCCCGGATGACGAGTTCGGCAAGCTCGTTCCCATGGATACGGTGAGCGCGAAGGCGCGCGAACTGAAGCAGGTCCTGCTGAGCCAGGAAATAGCCCGAAAAGGAGGGTGAAGCCATGAAGAAGCTAATGAAAAACAACCTCTCGACCACCGCGATTGCGTTGCTGCTGTTGTGTGTCGCGGATCTGCCGGGCCGGAGCGAAGTGCAATATGCGGGTATTGCCCCAAACCCGGCGGCGGCCGTGCAGGCGATCATCGACAAGCGCCCCGTCGTTCATGCCGACGGCATCAAGTTCGGGGCCTACGATCCGCACGGCGATTTCGGCGCACAGGCGAATGTCGCGACCGAAGCCCTGTTCCTGCCGTGGGAGGACGTCGACCTGGAAACCTTGCGGGTCGCCGATGCCTATGCGCTGGCGAGAGGCCGCAACCTGCTGATCACTGTGGAGCCGTGGTCCTGGGACGTCGACTGGCGGCTAACCTCCGCTCAACTCCGCGCCAAGGTCCTGCGTGGTGATTACGATGTCAACATGCGTTCGATCGCGCATATGATATCCGAGCTGAAAAGCCCGGTGATTGTCCGCTGGGGACAGGAGATGGAGGATAAGTCAGGGCGGTTTTCCTGGTCTGGCTGGAGCCCGCAGGACTATATCACGGCCTACAAGCGGATGATGGACATCGTCCGCAAGGAGGCGCCCGGCACAGAGCTCATGTGGTCGCCGAAGGGAGAGCCTGGCCTTCAGGCCTACTATCCCGGCGACGATTATGTCGATCTCGTCGGGCTCTCGGTCTTCGGCCTGCAGCGCTACGACGAGCTTGCCTACAAGGAGCACCGGACGTTCTCGGAAGCACTGAAGCAGGGCTATGATCTCGTCGCCGGCTACGGAAAGCCGATCTGGGTGGCGGAGCTCGGCTATGAAGGCGGCGACGCCTATATCAGGCCGTGGATCGAAACTGCCACATTGAAGCAGAGCGCCTTCCCGAATCTGCAGGAGGTCGTCTATTTCAACGACCAGGATGTGCATGCATGGCCGTTCGATCTTGGCCGGCCGGACTGGCGCGTGGTCGAAAACCTGGGCAACTGATAGTCCGGAAAACAGAGGCCTGAAAAACGGAGAGGCCCGCCGGGGTGTTGCGGGCCTCTCCTCGTGTCGGGCGACCGATCATCCCTTGATCGTTGCCTTACCCTCTTCGATGAGCCGGGTCGCCGCATCGGCGGGCGAAATCCGTTCGAAGGCGAGTTCGTCACAAAGCGGGCGCAGCACGCGCTGGTCGAATTGGGTTGCTCCCATCGGCACCGGCGGCGGATACTCGCCGACCTGATCCTTGAGCAGGTTCACGTATTTGACCGTTTCCTGCTCCGTCGGGTTGAGCTGCGGCAGGATGGCTTCGCGCACGGTAGGCGACATTGGCACGCCGCGTTCCACACCGAGAATCTTGCCGGCTTCGGGATCGTTGACAAAGAAGCTGATGAACTTCGCAGCAGCTTCGCCCTGCTTGGTCGTAGCGCCCACACTCCAGATCAGTGCCGGACGGTAATAATGGCCGGATGGACCGCCCTTCTTTTCGCGCGGCAGCATGGTGATACCGAGCTTGTTCTTGATGATCAGCTGATAGCCGATCATCTGGTTTGAATAGGCCATGCCGATCACCGATTTGCCGAGACCAAGGCAATTGGTGTCGATCGTGTTCTGATCGAGCGTCTGCACGTCGGCAGCAACGGTGCCGCCCGCCTTACGCAGTTTCTCCCAGTAGTCGAACCATTCCCTGGCATCGTCGGCCGTGAAGCCGAGCCCAACGCTTTCCCTCGCAAAGAGGCTTTTGCCGCGCTGGCGCAGCCAGGCATCGAACACGTAGGCGTAGCGCGCCGCATAGGGGCCGCCGCCCTTGCCGGAAGACTTGGCGAGTTCAACGGCGAGCTTGGCATACTCATCCCAGGTGAGATCGGGCGTCGGCAGCGGGATGCCCGCCTTTTCGAATGCGACGGTGTCGAAAAACATCGAGAAGGAGTTGAGGCCGAGGCCAACACCATAGAGCTTGCCGTCAATGGTGGTCAGTTTCAGCATGTCGGCGCCGAAGGACTTAACGTCCAGCGTGGAAGGGACGAATTCATCGAGCGGCAGGCAGGCGCCGCGCTTCGAATAGTCTGAGATCGTTCCTGGCTCGAGTTGGAAGATGTCGGCGATCGAGCGGCCAGCCATCTGTGTTGCGAGCTTCGTCCAGTAGCCGTCGCCCGACAGCGATTCGCCGACGAGAGTGACGCCAGGCGTCTTCGACTGATAAAGCTTGGCAACATCGAGCGTGCGCTTGGCGCGGTCGTTGGACCCCCACCACATGGCACGCAGTTGTGCGCCTTCGGCAAAGGCCGGAATGGCGCTTCCGGCGCCGAGGGCGAGACCAGCGGCCGCACCGGCTGAACCCATCAGAAATGAACGGCGATTGACCTGCATGATGATCCTCCTTGTCCCAACTGCCCGCTGCCATCCTCCAACGGCGTTATCGGGCACTTCGGCAAACAGATTACGCAAAAAAAATTTTATTGCAAGAAGTAAGCATTTTCTTGCAAATTTGCATTACTTGCATAATGTTTGCCTATGAACGACCAAAAGATCAGACGGCCGCGTCAGGCCGATATAGCTACATTGGCCGGCGTTTCCGTCTCCACGGTGTCGCGCGTGCTCGCCAACGAACCTGGTATCAGCGAAACCGTCCGCCGCCAGATATTGAAGGTGGCAGCCGAGCACGGCTATCCCGTCAAACCGGCTTCCGAAGCCGTTGCCGGCGGGCTGGCGTTGATTGCCAGCGACGGCGTCACCGGCACTCTCAGCGTCTTCTATGAAGCCATTGTCGACGGCCTGCGCGCCGGCGCTGCCGAAGCGGGCATGCCCTTCGACGTCCGGTTGGTCCGCGAGGATCGAACCACCCCGGATGCCGTGCGCGACTATATGCAGACGGCTGGGGCCGAAGGTCTCTTTCTCGTCGGTATCGATCCGAACGAGATGTTGCGCGGCTGGCTGCAGGCCAGCATGACACCGACCGTTCTTGTCAACGGCACTGATCCAAGGATGCAGTTTGACGGCGTTTCGCCGGCTAATTTCTTTGGCGCCTACGAGGCCACCCGCCGGCTGACCGAAGCCGGCCATCGTCGCATCCTGCATCTGAGCGGCTCCCACCGCCACACGATCCGCGAGCGCGTGCGCGGTTTCGAGGCGGCGATCGCTGCCGTCCCCGGCGCCGAGGGCCGTCTGGTGTCCTTGACACTTCAAGGCAGCGCCAGCCGAGAGGCGCATGAACGCACGGCAGCAGCACTTGCCGAGAATGCCGGTTTTACTGCCGCCTTCTGCATGAATGACTTCATTGCCGTCGGCGTCCTCGAGGCCGTCACCGAGGCCGGGCTGCGTGTGCCGGAGGATTTCGCGATTGTCGGCTTCGACGATCTGCCCTGCGCGCAGATGACCAATCCGCAGCTTTCCACCATGCGTGTCGACCGCGCTGCCCTCGGGCGCGAGGCCGTTTCCCTGATGCTGTCCCGCTTCCGCAATAGGACGGCCTCTGCGCGCCACATCTGCCAGGCGGTTGTTCCCATTCCGGGAGGAACCGTTCCGAACATCGAAAACCCGTGAGTGATACCGATGACCTATGATCCCGCCGGCGCCAACCCGCTCGCCGGCAATCCGCTGGAAAGTCGCGCCGATATGAGCCGCGCCCTGCTTGCGCTCTTCGATCCGCTGCTTGCCTGTTTCTCGAAGGGTAATGCCCGCGTCACCCTCAATGGCGGCGCCGCCCATTTCGACCGGGCGGCGGCCGATCTCGAAGGCTTCGCCCGCCCGCTCTGGGGATTGGCGCCGCTTGGCGCCGGCAATGGCGACTTCGCCTATTGGCATCGTTTTGCCGAAGGCCTCGCAAACGGCACCGATCCCGCCCATCCCGAATATTGGGGAACGGTCAACGGCCGCGATCAGCGGATGGTCGAGCTTGCCGCTCTCGGTTTTGCCTTGGCGCTGGTGCCCGAAAAGATCTGGGAGCCGCTCGATGCGCGCGCCCGCAGCAATGTCGTCGCCTATCTCAAGCATGCCCGGCAGTTCGACTATGCCGACAACAACTGGAAATTCTTCCGGATCTTCGTCGATATCGCGCTCGATCGTCTCGGCGCCGATTTCGACCGCAGCCTGACGCGGCAATATCTCGAGGAGCTCGAAGGCTTCTATATCGGCGACGGCTGGTATCGTGACGGAAACGTCCGCCGCATCGACCACTACATTCCCTTCGCCATGCATTTCTATGGCCTGATCTATTCGAAGCTCGTCGACGACGATTATGCAAAGCGCTACCGCGAGCGCGCGATCCTCTTCGCCCGGGATTTCCGGCACTGGTTTGCCGCTGACGGGGCGACGATCCCCTTCGGCCGCAGCCTGACCTATCGCTTTGCCTGCGCCGGCTTCTGGTCGGCGCTCGCCTTTGCCGATGTCGAGGCTCTGCCTTGGGGGGAGGTCAAGCATCTCTGCCTGCAACATCTGCGCTGGTGGAAGGACAAGCCGATTGCCGATCGCGACGGCGTGCTGTCAATCGGCTTCGGCTATCCGAACCTGCTGATGTCGGAGAGCTACAATTCCGCCGGCTCGCCCTACTGGGCCTTCAAGGCCTTTCTGCCGCTGGCGATCCCCGAGGATCATCCGTTCTGGACCGCTACGGAACAGGAGCCGGAGCAGGCGCCGGATGTCGTCCCCCAGCGTCATCCCGGCATGGTGATCATGCGGGCGGGCGGCGATGTCGTGGCGCTGTCTTCCGGCCAGGAAAACCTGCAGATGCGGTGCGGCTCGGAAAAATACGCGAAATTCGCTTATTCCGCTCGCTACGGCTTCAGTGTGGAGGCCGATGAGCGTGCCTTTGCGCTTGCCGCCTTCGATTCAGCGCTTGCCTTCAGCGATGACGGCCTGCACTACCGCGTCCGCGAAACGAACGAGGAAGCCAAGATCGCAGGCGAGGTGCTGTTTGCGAAATGGTCGCCTTTTGCCGATGTCGACGTCGAAACCTGGCTCGTGCCCGCCGCACCCTGGCATATCCGCCTCCATAGGATCAGGACAAGCCGGCCGCTGCGGATTGCCGAAGGCGGATTTGCCATCGGCCGCCGGGATTTCGAGCTGGATACGCTGTCCGCCTCGGCTGGGGTTGCCTATGCGATCGGCGAAGCCGATTTCACCGGCATTCTCGATCTCGGCTCTTCGGCCAAACGTTCGGGTCTCGTCCAGAAGGCAATGCCCAACACCAATGTGATCGTCGCAAAAACCCTGGTGCCGCAACTGCGCGGGCAGATTCCGGCCGGTGAAACAATCCTGGTGACGGCGGTGCTCGCACTTGACGATCCCGCTGCCGTCTCGTCTGTCTGGACGATCCCGCCGAAAGCGCCTGACATTGCAGCGCTGGAGGCCCTGGTGAGGGAAAAGGGCGTGACGGTCAGCGCCATTGAGGCGCCGGGACAGATGCCATGAGCCAGCCGGCCATTGTCCTTGCCATGCAACCGTCGCGCACGCAGCATGTCCTGCCGGATGAGGTCCTGCGCCGGCTGAGCGGCATCGGTCGCTTGCTGGATTCCAAGCCGCTACAGCGCTTCGACGACGAGCGCGCGAGGGGTCTGCTGGCCCAAGCCGAAATCCTGATCACCGGCTGGGGCGGGCCTTATGTCGGGCCTGAAATCCCCGCCGCGGCGCCGCATCTTAAGCTCATCGTCCATGCGGCGGGCACGGTAAAGGGCGTCATCGACGACGCCATCTTCGAAGCCGGTATCCCGGTCAGCCATTCGGCCGAGGCAAATGCCGTACCGGTGGCCGAATTCACGCTGGCGGCGATCATTTTCGCCGGCAAGCGGGTCTTCCGTTTTCGCGATCTCTACGTCGCCGATCGCAACCGCAATCGAACCCATCCGATGCAGCGCGAAGCGATCGGAAATTACCGCCGCACCGTCGGCATCGTCGGCGCGTCGCGCATTGGCCGGCGCGTCATCGAGCTCCTGAAACCCTTTGACTATAGATTGCTGCTCGCCGACCCGACGCTTGATGCCGCCGAGGCAGCTGGCCTCGGAACGGAAAAGGTCGATCTCGACGAATTGATGCGGCAAGCGGATATCGTTTCCCTGCATGCGCCGTCGCTGCCGTCGACACGGCATATGATCGATGCGCGAAGGCTGTCGCTGATGAAGGACGGCGCGACGCTCATCAACACGGCGCGCGGCATTCTCATCGATGAGGCCGCCCTGCTTTCGGCGCTGAAGACCGGCCGCATCGACGCGGTCCTCGATGTCACCGATCCGGAGATCCCGGAGGCGGGCTCTGCTTTCTACGATCTGCCGAATGTCTTTCTGACACCGCATATCGCCGGCGCCATCGGGCTGGAACGGGCGCGCCTTGGCGAGATGGCGGTGGACGAGATAGAGCGCTTCGTGACCGGCCAGCCGCTGCTCTACCAGATCCACCGGGCAAATCTCGAAAACATCGCCTGAGGCGCGTCGAGCGGCTCAGGCGATGATATCAGCGCGACGCTCTAAGCGAATTCGGCGAACCGTCATCGGCAAGTTCGGGCATGAGATCGGCAATGTTGACCACCTTGCCGGTGCGCGAGCTCTCCAGCGCGGCAATACCGCAAAGCACGGACATGGCGCCCGCCCGCGTGCCGGCGCGCTGGGCGAGCCTGTCTTCCGTATCGGGCTTGAAGATCATGTTGCGCATCCGGTCGTCGCCGCCGTAATGGCCGCCGGTGAAATGCGGAACGACGATGCGCTCCACAGCCTCCTTGCCGTTCGGGAAATTGCGGATGAGGAGGATCGTGTCCTCCTTCGGCTCTTCCCAGGGCTGGGCCTCATATTGGCGAAGCTCGATGCGCCCTTTGGTGCCGTTGAAGGCAAGGTGATGGCCCTCGATCGGCTGGAAGGTGTTCAGCGAATAGGAGACATGGACGTTGTTGCGGTAACGGAGGGACACCACCATCGTGTCGGGAATGTCGATGTCCTCGCGGAAGACGCAGCCGTCTCGGAAGTAGCCGTCGATCTTCGAAGGATCCTCGTAAAGCGAATCAAGGAAGGGATCGGCCTCGAGATCGAGGTAGTAGTCGCATTCATGCGCGTGCGGACAGAGCTTGCAGCGCGGGCCGCGGAACGGGCCCTTGCGGCCGTAATTCTGCAGGTCGGCGAAGGAGGTGACGGCATCGGGATCGCTGTCGAGGTACCAATTCAACAGATCGAAATGATGCGTTGCCTTGTGGACGAACAGACTGCCGGAATTTTCCGTATAGGCATGCCAGCGGCGGAAATAATCCGCGCCGTGCTTGGTGTTCAGATACCAATGAAAATCGACTGACGTGACCCGGCCGATCTCGCCGGCATTCAGCAATTCCTTGATCTTCGCAGCCGTCGGCGCGTAGCGATAGTTGAAGGACACGTCGACCCGGCGACCAGTGCGCTTTTCGGCATCCAGAATCCGGCGAATCTTTTCGACCGAGGTCGTCATTGGCTTTTCGGTAATGACGTCGATACCGGACTCCAGCGCCCGCACGACGATATCGTCATGCGTATGGTCGGGCGTACAGACGATGACCAGATCCGGCTTCTGCTCATTGAGCATCGAATCGATGTTTTCGTAGAGCGGCGCATTGCTGCCGATCATGTTGCGGGCGCGTTCGCCGCGCAGCGAATTCTTCTCGACGATCGCGGTCAGGTCGACATGCTCGCGCCAGCCGGCAAGCAGATCCTTGCCCCACATGGTGGTGCCGCGGTTTCCCGTACCAATCAGGGCAAAACGGCGTTTCTCCATCGAATGATCCTCCTGCATGCGTGATGAAACAAATACTGAAAATCAGGCCTAAAGCGCGTCGCGATCTTTCAGATTCGCTTGGCCAGCGCTTTAGGTCTTTGGTTTTTCGCATGTCATGATCGCAAAACCGCTGCACACTTTTGCGCGACATGCTTTAGCAGCAGCTCCTGAAGCGCTCGACGCAGGTGGCGATCACTTCGGCGGCCGGGCGTTTCCACCAGTTCTCGGCCGAAAAGATCTCCACCTCCTGCGCGCCGAAGAAACCGGCGGCCTCCACCATTCCTCTTATGCCTTTGAGGTCGATCACACCATCGCCCATCATGCCGCGGTCGAGCAGCATGTCCTTTGTCGGCACCAGCCAGTCGCAGATGTGATGGGCAAAGATGCGTTTCATGCGCCCGGCGCGGGCGATCTGGTTGGCAAGATCGGGATCCCACCAGACATGGTAGACATCGACCGCAACGCCGACATCCTCGCCGAGCTGCTCGCACATATCGAGCGCCTGACCGAGCGTGTTCACGCAGGCACGGTCGGCGGCATACATAGGATGCAGCGGTTCGATGGCGAGCTTCACGCCGGCAGCCTGCGCATGCGGCAAAACGGCGGCAATGCCGTCGAACACCATTCGGCGCGCTGCGACGATGTCCTTCGAGCTGCCCGGCAGACCGCCGACGACGAGCACGAGGCAATCGGCGGAAAACGCTGCCGCCTCGTCGATCGCCCGCCTGTTGTCGTCGAGGTTTTTCTGCCAGTCGGCATCGTTCGCCGCCGGGAAGAAGCCGCCGCGGCAAAGACCGGTCAGCTTGATGCCGTTCGATTTGACGATACGCACCGCCTCGTCGAGACCGACCTTGGCGACCTGGTCGCGCCACGGTGCGATCGCGGTGATGCCATGTTTCAGGCAGATATCGACGGCCTCGGCAAAGCCGCACTGTTCGCGGATCGTCGCCAGATTGATCGAAAGTCCTTCGACCTGCATGTCATTCTCCTCCATCCGGTGTCTTCAGTTGACGCCGTGGACGGCGAGCACTTGGCGCATGCGGCTTGCGGCAAGCTCGGGATCGGCCAGAACCCGTGCCTTGTCGGCCAGGCGGAAGAGTTCGGCCAGATGCGTCAACGATCGCGTGCTCTGCTGGCCGCCGACCATGACGAAATGGTCCTGCAGGCCGTTGAGATAGGCGAGGAAGACGACGCCGGTCTTGTAGAAGCGGGTCGGCGCCTTGAAGATGTGGCGCGACAGCGGCACGGTCGGCTCCAGCAGGTCGAAGAATTCATGATTGCTCTTGCGGCCGAGCGCCTCAAGGGCTGCCGAGGCTGCCGGCGCGATCGCATCGAAAATGCCGAGCAGAGCGTCGGAATGGCCTTCTTCGTCGCCGGCGATCAGTTCGGCATAGTTGAAATCGTCGCCGGTATACATGCGCACGCCCTTCGGCAGTCGGCGGCGCATTGCCACTTCCTTCTCCTTGGAGAGCAGCGAGATCTTGATGCCGTCGACCTTGTCGGCATGCGTCTCGATCACCTCGAGGCAGGTGGACATGGCCTTGATATGATCACCATTGCCCCAATAACCCTCGAGCGCCGGATCGAACATTTCGCCGAGCCAATGGATGATGACAGGTTCCCTGACCTGGCGGAGAATGCGGTCATAGACGCGGATATAATCGTCCGGCCCTTTGGCGGCGGCGGCAAGCGCCCGGCTCGCCATCAGGATGATGCGGCCACCGGCCGCCTCCACGGTTTCGATCTGCTCCTCATAGGCCCTGAGGATCGTGTCGATAGTGACGTCAGGTCCCGGCGTCAGATGATCGGTGCCGGCGCCGCAGGCGATCAGCGCATCCTTGCGGCCGGCCGCCTCACCGAGCGCCCGGCGGATGAGGTCGCGTGCTTCCGGCCAGCCGAGGCCCATGCCGCGCTGCGCCGTATCCATGGCTTCGGCAACGCCGAGGCCGAGATCCCAGAGCCGATGGCGGAAGGCCAGCGTCCGCTCCCAGTCGATCGCCGGCGTCAGCCAGGGATCGTTGTCGGCGAGCGGATCGGCGACGACATGGGCGGCGGCAAAGGCGATGCGCGGAAAGGCCTTGGCGTCGCGCTTGGCGAGCGCGATCGGCGTGCCGGTCAGCGTGTAGGGGGCGATCTTGCCGTCAAGAGGGAGATTGATCGTCGTCACGGCTCAGAACTCCAGTGCGGGAACATCGAGCCAGCGGCGCTCGGCCCAGGATTTCAGGCCGAGTTCGGCAAGCTGTACGCCCTTGGCGCCAGCTTCCAGGCCATAGGGCCACGGCGCATCTTCGACGACGTGGCGGATGAACATTTCCCACTGCGCCTTGAAGCCGTTGTCGAAGGCCTGCGTGTCCGGAACCTCGTCCCAGGTCTTGTAGAAGTCGATCGTCTGCGGCTGGTCCGGATTCCACACCGGCTTCGGCGTGTTGACGCGGTGCTGGCTCCAGCATTTCGTCAGGCCGGCGACGGCCGAACCATGCGTGCCGTCGACCTGGAATGTGACGAGGTCGTCGCGGCGAACGCGAACGGCCCAGGAGGAATTGATCTGCGCGATCGCGCCGCCTTCGAGCTCGAAGGTCGCATAGGCCGCATCGTCCGTGTCGCAATCATAGGGCTTGCCCTGCTCGTCGATGCGGCGCGGAATATGCGTAGCACCGAGGCAGGAGACGGCTTTGACTTCGCCGAACAGATTGTCGAGCACGTAGCGCCAGTGGCAGAGCATGTCGAGGATGATGCCGCCGCCGTCGCCCTTGCGGTAGTTCCAGGAGGGGCGTTGGGCCGGCACGCCCCAATCGCCTTCGAAGACCCAGTAGCCGAATTCGCCGCGCACCGAGAGGATCTTGCCGAAGAAGCCGGAATCCCTGAGCAGCGCCAGCTTGCGCAGGCCGGGCAGGAAGAGTTTGTCCTGCACGACGCCATGCTTGAGGCCGGAGCCGCGCGCCTTGCGGGCAAGGTCGAGTGCTACCTGCAGATCGTCGGAGATCGGCTTTTCGCAATAGACATGCTTGCCGGCATCGAGCGCCTTGGACAGAAGTTCGGCGCGCATCAGCGTCGTGCCGGCGTCGAAGAAGATCGTGTCGTCGGGATTGGCGAGCGCGGCATCGAGATCGGTCGACCAGCGCTTGATGTTATGCTTCTTCGCCAGCTCTTCCATCTTGGCGCCGTTGCGGCCGACGATGATCGGGTCGATGTCGAGTTTCTCACCCGATTTCAGCGTGATGCCGCCTTGGTCGCGGAAGGCGAGAATCGAGCGCACCAGGTGCTGATTGTAACCCATGCGGCCGGTGACGCCGTGCAAGATGATCCCCAAGCGTGCCATTTTTTCCTCCCAGCAGATTTTTGCGGCGGGAGCGGGCATCCTCGTCCGGTCCTCCCGATCCGGTAACTAAACAGTTACTTGATGGCAGAAGAGCAACGCGGCTGTCAATAGTCAAATCCGAATTTAGAGATTCAGCGCTTGATCGAGGTCAGCGTCACGTGGACGATATGCCTTTCCCAGGCATTGAGATGGGTCGGCTCCATCAGGTCGCGGCCGAAGATCGTCGAAAGCGTGTACTGGTTGGACAGGTAGAAATAACCGAGCGAGGCGATCGTCAGGTAGACATGCAGGGGATCGGCGGTCTCGATGAAGACCCCCTGTTTCTTTCCCTGCTCGAGCACGTCCGAAAGCTCGCCGATCAGATGCGAATGCAGTTCCTTGAGCCGGACGGACTGGCGCAGCCAGCGGGCCCGATGCAGATTTTCCGTGCCGAGTAGGCTGAGGAATTCCGGGTGCTGGAGAAAATAACGCCAGGTGAAGAGCGCCAGTTCGCCGATGCCTTCCTCGGGGCTGCGGTCACCGATATGCAGCGCGCGTTCGGCGGTGCGGATGCCGACATAGGCCTCTTCGAGCACTCTGAGGTAGAGCTGCTCCTTGTCACCGAAATAATGATAGAGCATGCGCTTGTTGGTGCCGGCGCGCTCGGCGATGGCGTCGACACGAGCCCCGCCCATGCCGTTTTCGGCAAATTCCCGGGTTGCCGCGTCAAGGATAGCAGCGCGTGTCCGCTCCGGATCGCGTTGGGCCGTCCGTTCGGTAGATGGGCGCCGAGACCTTTTCTTTTCCCCATTCCCCCCGCTGTCGTTCATCTCTCCACCTCCGTCTCACATGTTGCGCTCATAAGCCTTCGGTGCGAAATTGTAAAAACCGAATTTGAAAGCCCCGCGAGCGACACCGCTTGACACGCTCGCCGCTTTGCCCGTAGCTTGTAACCAATTAGTTATTTATGCAAGGGTAACTAGGTTCGGAAGCGTGTGGAGGCGCTTCCCTTTGGAGGAGGAAAGAAATGACATTCCGTGTAAGCAGACGTAATTTCGTCGCGGGAGGCGCCACGCTTCTCTCGCTCTCGGCGCTGGGAACCAGCGCTTTGGCACAGGAAACGCGCTTGCGTCTCCTGTGGTGGGGCTCGCAGCCGCGTGCGGATCGCACCAACAAGGTGTCGCAGCTCTATCAGTCGAAGAAGCCGGGCACCTCGGTCACCGGCGAATTCCTCGGCTGGGGCGACTACTGGCCGCGCCTTGCGACCCAGGTCGCCGGCCGCAACGCGCCCGACGTCATCCAGATGGATTATCGCTATATCGTCCAATATGCGCGGCGCGGCGCGCTCGCCCCGCTCGAATCCTATATGCCGGCCAAGCTCAACCTCGACGATTTCGACAAGGCGCAGATCGAGGGCGGCAGCGTCGACGGTCATCTCTATGGCGTCAGCCTGGGCGCGAATTCGGCGGCTACGGTCCTGAACACCACCGCCTTCAAGGAGGCCGGCGTCGATCTGCCGACCCAGGCGACCACCTGGGAAGAGTTCGCTCGCATGGGTGCGGAGATCACCAAGGCAGGCAAACGCAAGGGCATGTTCGGTTTGGCCGACGGCAGCGGCGGCGAACCGCTGTTCGAAAACTGGCTGCGTCAGCGCGGCAAGGCGCTTTATACCGCCGACGGTAAGATCGCCTTCGACGTGGACGATGCCTCCGAATGGTACGACATGTGGGCCAAGTTCCGTGCGGCCGGGGCCTGTGTTCCTGCCGATGTCCAGGCTCTCGACAAGAACGATATCGACACCAACACGGTTTCGCTCGGCAAGTCGGCCGCCGGTTTTGCCCATTCCAACCAGTTCGTCGCCTATCAGGCAATGAACAAGGACAAGCTGGCGCTGACCAACTACATGCGCATTAAGCCGGAATCGAAGGGCGGCCACTATCGCAAGCCTTCGATGTTCTTCTCGGTCTCCGCCCAGTCGAAAGCCGTGGACCTGGCCGTGGACTACGTCAACTTCTTCGTCAAGAACCCCGAGGCAGCGCTGCTTCTGGATGTCGAACGCGGCATTCCGGAATCGAGCGCCATGCGCGAGGTCGTCGCGGCGAAGCTTGATGAGAACGGCAAGATTGCGCTGGCCTATGTCAGCGGCCTCGGTGATCTCGCCGGCAAATTGCCGCCGCCGCCGCCGGCCGGCGCCGGTGAAGGTGAGCTGATGTTACGCAACATCGCCGAACAGGTCGGCTTCGGACAGCTGTCTCCCTCCGACGGCGGCAAACAGCTTGTCGCTGAAATCACGCAGATTCTCGCACGAGGCTGATCCCGTATGAGCAATGCGATGCGCACGCCCGCAGGGGCCATCAATGTGGAAAGATATCAGAGGGCCGTGGCCGAAGGACGCTTCAAGCGTCTCTGGAATGCCAATGCTCCCGGCTATCTCTTCCTTCTTCCATGGCTCATCGGCTTTTTCGGGCTGACGCTCGGGCCGGCCCTGATTTCGCTCTACCTCTCGTTCACCGACTTCGACATGCTTCAGTCGCCGCGGTGGGTGGGAATGGCGAATTACGTGCGCATCGCCACGGCGGATCCGAAATTCTCGGCCGCCATGCATGTCACCCTGACCTATGTCGTCTTCTCGGTGCCGTTCAAGCTGACCTTCGCATTGCTGGTTGCCATGGCGCTGAACCGCGGCCTGCGCGGGCTGTCGGTCTATCGTGCCATCTTCTATCTGCCGTCACTGCTGGGCGGCAGCGTGGCGATTGCCGTGCTCTGGCGCCAGCTTTTCGCCAGCGATGGCCTCGTCAATGCCGCGCTTTCGTATTTCGGTATCGAAGGTCCGAGCTGGATCTCGCATCCGAACTATTCGATCTATACGCTGGTGGCGCTGTCCGTCTGGCAGTTCGGCTCACCGATGATTATTTTCCTGGCCGGCCTGCGCCAGATCCCGCAGGATATGTATGAGGCCGCGAGCCTCGACGGCGCTTCCAAGTTCCGGCAATTCTACAAGATCACGCTGCCGCTTCTGACGCCGGTGATCTTTTTCAATGCCGTCGTCCAGACGATTGATGCGTTCAAGGCCTTCACGCCGGCCTTCATCATATCAGGCGGCACCGGCGGTCCGATCAACTCAACGCTGTTCTACACGCTCTACCTCTATCAGGAAGCCTTCGGCAATTTCCGCATGGGCTATGCCTCGGCGCTCGCCTGGATCCTGGTGGTGATCATCGCGATCTTCACCGCCTTCTCCTTCCTGACCTCGCGTTATTGGGTGCACTACGATGACTGAGATGACCGCTTCCGTCACCGCGGCCAGGCCGCCATCCGACATCACCAAACGCAGCCTGCCGGCGTCGCTCATCATCCACGCCCTGCTGATCGCCGCTTCGCTCCTCATGCTCTATCCGCTGTTGTGGATGGTTTCTGCATCGGTGAGGCCGGAAAACGAGATCTTCTCGTCGACATCGCTCATCCCGTCGTCGATCGATTTCTCCTCCTATGCGCGCGGTTGGGTCGGCCTTGATGTCAGCTTCGGCCGGTTCTTCTGGAATTCGCTGGTCATCTCGCTGCTGGTGGTGACGGGCAATGTCATCGCCTGTTCGCTGACGGCTTTCGCCTTTGCGCGGCTGCGTTTTGCCGGCCGGAATTTCTGGTTCGCGATCATGCTCGGCACGCTGATGATCCCCTATCACGTGACGCTGATCCCGCAATATGTGCTCTTTCTCGATCTCGGCTGGGTCAACACCATCCTGCCGCTTGTCGTGCCGAAGTTCCTGGCAAGCGATGCCTTCTTCATCTTCCTGATGGTGCAGTTCTTCCGCGGCATTCCGCGCGAATTGGACGAGGCGGCGATGATGGATGGCTGCAGCGCCTGGCGCATCTATTGGAAGATCATGCTGCCGCTGTCGCTGCCGGTTTTGGCAACGGCCGCCATTTTCTCCTTCATCTGGACCTGGGACGATTTCTTCGGTCCGCTAATCTACCTGAACGATATGAACACCTACACGATCCAGCTCGGCCTGCGCACTTTCGTGGATTCCACCAGCGCGTCGGATTGGGGCGGTTTGTTCGCCATGTCGACCCTGACGCTCGTACCGGTCTTCTTCTTCTTCCTGTTCTTCCAGCGCCTGCTGATCGAGGGCATCGCCACGACGGGCATGAAACGTTGATGGCGATAACGGGAAAGAGCGACATGAGCATCAGGACGGTCGCGATCGTCGGCTGCGGTATCGGCCGCTCCCACATCGTCGAGGGTTACCTGCCGCATTCCGACAAGTTCAAGGTCGTGGCGATCTGCGACCTGAACGAACAGCGCATGGCCGCGGTCGGCGACGAGTTCGGCATCGAACGGCGCACCACCTCTTTTGCGGAACTGCTCGCCGACGACACGATCGATATCATCGATATCTGCACGCCGCCCGGCATCCATCTGGAACAGGTGGTTGCAGCACTTGCCGCCGGTAAACATGTCGTCTGCGAAAAGCCGCTGACGGGCTCGCTTGCCGCCGTCGATACCATCATGGAAGCGGAAAAGACCGCCAAAGGCGTGCTGATGCCGATCTTCCAGTACCGTTACGGCGACGGCATTCAGAAGGCCAAGCGGATCATCGACGCCGGTATTGCCGGCAAGCCCTATACCGCTTCGGTCGAAACCTTCTGGCTGCGCAAGCCGGAATATTACGCCGTGCCTTGGCGCGGCAAATGGGCGACGGAACTCGGCGGCGTGCTGGTCACCCATGCACTGCACCTGCACGACATGCTGATGCATCTGATGGGTCCGGCGGCCAGGGTCTTCGGCCGCGTCGCCACCCGCGTCAACGATATCGAGGTCGAGGATTGTGCCTCTGCCAGCCTGCTGATGGAAAGCGGCGCCTTTGTCTCGCTGTCCTGCACGCTTGGTTCGCAGGAACAGATTAGCCGGCTCAGGCTGCACTTCGAGAACGTTACTTTCGAGAGCAGTCACGAGCCCTATACACCCGGCAAGGACCCCTGGAAGATCATCGCCGCAAATGACGACGTGCAGGAGCAGATCGACGGGGTGATTGGCGATTGGCAGCCGGTCGCGCCGCGTTTCACCACCCAGATGGGCCAGTTCCACGCTTTCCTCAGCGGCCATGCGCCGTTGCCGGTGACGACAAAGGACGCCCGCCGCGCGCTGGAACTCGTCACCGCCATCTACCAGTCTTCCGACAGCGGCGCCGAAGTGCCGTTGCCGGTCGGTCCCGACAGCCCGAAATACGCCGATTGGCGCGCAAGAACGAAGTAACCGACAAAATAAAAAGAGAGGGTTTTGAGAAGATGGCAACCAGTGTCGTTCTTCAGAAGGTCGAGAAGCGCTACGGCTCGCTGGATGTGATCCATGGCATCGACCTGACGATCGATCCCGGCGAATTCGTCGTTTTCGTCGGCCCCTCGGGCTGCGGAAAATCGACCCTGCTGCGCATGATCGCCGGTCTTGAGGAGATCACCGGTGGCGGGCTGTTGCTCGACAACGAACGTATGAACGAGGTGGCGCCTGCCAAGCGCGGCATCGCCATGGTGTTCCAGTCCTACGCGCTCTATCCCCATATGTCGGTCTATAAAAACCTCGCCTTCGGCCTGGAGACGGCGGGTTACAAGAAGGCCGATATCCAGCCGAAGGTGAAGCGCGCCGCCGAGATATTGCAGATCGAGAAGCTGCTGGAGCGCAAGCCGAAGGCGCTCTCCGGCGGCCAGCGCCAGCGTGTCGCGATCGGCCGAGCCATCGTGCGCGAGCCACGGATCTTCCTGTTCGACGAACCGCTGTCGAATCTCGATGCCGAACTGCGCGTGCAGATGCGCGTCGAGATCTCCCGCCTGCACCGCAGCCTCGGCAATACGATGATCTATGTCACCCATGACCAGGTCGAAGCCATGACGATGGCGGACAAGATCGTGGTGTTGAATTCCGGCCGTATCGAGCAGGTCGGCGCCCCGCTCGATCTCTACAACAACCCGGCCAACCGCTTCGTCGCCGGCTTCATCGGCAGCCCGAAGATGAATTTCCTGAAGGCCCGCATCGAGCAGGTCGGCGAGACCGAAACCAGCATCCATGTCTGCGGTAATTCCGTCCGCCTGCCACGCCGGCTGAAAGGCGGGGCGGGAGAGGAGGTCACCTTCGGCATCCGTCCCGAGCATCTTTCGCTGGCCGATGGCGCCATCACGCTCTCGACCGTCAACGTCGATCTCGTCGAAAATCTCGGCGGCGCCACCATGCTCTACACGACCACGCCGGATAACCAGCTCCTGACCATCGCGCTTGACGGGCAGCAGAAGGTGGAGCGCGGCGCCAATGTGAAGGCTTCCTTCGATCCGGCCCGCTGCCACGTCTTCGATGCCGCCGGCAAGACGATCTAAGCGCGCCGCTGCTTGACATCAGATCCTCCTCTGGCCCATCATTTCGGGAGGGGCCGCAGGGGGATCAAGCATGACGCCTGAAGATAGGATTCATGCGCTTCGCATCTGGCAGGGCCCGATCGAAATCTCGCCGATAGCAGGCGGCATCACCAACAGGAATTATCTGGTCAGCGATGCCGTCGCGCGCTGCGTGGTCAGGCTCGGCACCGATATTCCGATCCATCACATCAACCGGCAGAACGAGCTTGCCGCAAGCCGTGCCGCCCATGCAGCCGGCATTTCACCGGCGGTCATCCACCATTCGCCGGGCGTCCTGGTGCTCGAATATATCGAGGCGAGAGCGCTTTCGCCGGAAGATATCAGGACGCCGCAAATGTTGGCCCAGGTCGTGCCGCTGGTCCGCGCCTGCCATCGCGACATTGCCCGGCATTTCCGCGGCCAGGCTATGATCTTCTGGGTCTTCCACGTCATCCGCGACTACGCCGCCAATCTGAAGGCGTCGGAAAGCGCTTATCTTCCTCTGTTGCCGGTCCTCCTCGGCCGGGCTGAGGTACTGGAGGAAGCGGCAGGGCCTTTCGAGATCGCCTTCGGCCACAACGACCTGCTGGCCGCCAACTTTCTCGATGACGGCAAACGGCTCTGGCTGATCGACTGGGACTATGCCGGATTCAACACGCCACTTTTCGATCTTGGCGGATTGGCCTCCAACAACGAACTCTCGGAAGCGGCCGAGCGCACGATGCTGGAGACCTATTTCGACCGGCCGCTGACCGATAATCTCAGCCGGCGCTATACCGCGATGAAATGCGCCTCGCTGCTACGCGAGACGCTCTGGAGCATGATTTCGGAAATCCATTCCACCATCGATTTCGATTACGCCGGCTACACGGCCGAAAATCTCGCGCGCTTCGAGCGCGCCTATCAAGCCTTTGAACAGGACCATTAAATGACGAAGGAATTACCGAAGACGGCGAAAGCCGTGGTCATCGGCGGCGGTATTATCGGCTGCTCGACGGCCTATCATCTCGGCAAGCTCGGCTGGACCGATACCGTGCTGCTGGAGCGCAAGAAGCTTACCTCGGGCACCACCTTCCACGCCGCCGGCCTCGTCGGCCAGCTGCGCACCAGCGCCAACATCACCCAGCTCCTCGGCTATTCCGTCGATCTCTACAAGCGGCTGGAGGCGGAAACGGGTCTCGGCACCGGCTGGAAGATGAATGGCGGCCTGCGTCTTGCCTGCAACGAAGAACGCTGGACCGAGGTCAGGCGCCAGGCGACCACCGCCCAGTCCTTCGGCCTCGAAATGCAGTTGCTGACCCCGCAGGAAGCCTTCGATCTCTGGCCGCTGATGACGACAGACGATCTCGTCGGCGCCGCCTTCCTCCCGACCGACGGCCAGGCAAATCCCTCCGACATCACCCAGGCGCTGGCAAAGGGCGCCCGCATGTCGGGCGTTTCGATCTTCGAGGATACCGAAGTCCTCGACCTCGAAATCGACAAGGGGAGAATTCGTGCCGTCGTCACGGCGCAAGGGCGCATCGAATGCGAGCGCGTCGTCGTCTGCGCCGGCCAATGGACGCGCCCCTTCGCCGCCCGTTTCGGCGTCAACGTGCCGCTGGTCTCCGTCGAGCATCAATACATCATCACCGAATCCTTCGGCGTGCCATCCAACTTGCCGACGCTGCGCGATCCTGATCGCCTGACCTATTACAAGGAAGAGGTCGGCGGCATCGTCATGGGCGGCTACGAGCCGAACCCCATTCCTTGGGCGGCAAACGGCATCCCCGAAGGTTTCCATTACACGCTGCTCGACAGCAATTTCGACCATTTCGAGCAGATCATGGAACAGGCGCTCGGCCGCGTTCCGGCGCTGGAGAATGTCGGCGTCAAGCAGCTGCTGAACGGCCCGGAAAGCTTCACGCCGGATGGCAACTTCATTCTCGGCGAGGCGCCGGAGCTGAAGAATTTCTTCGTCGGCGCCGGTTTCAACGCCTTCGGCATCGCCTCGGCCGGTGGCGCCGGCATGGCGCTTGCCGAATGGGTGACGAAGGGCGAACCGCCATATGATCTCTGGCCGGTCGATATCCGCCGTTTCGGACGTCCGCATTTCGATACCGACTGGGTGCTGACACGCACGCTCGAAGCCTACGGCAAACATTACACCATGGCCTGGCCGTTCGAGGAACATTCGAGCGGCCGCCCCTGCCGTAAATCGCCGCTCTATGACAGGCTGAAGGCGCAGGGCGCCTGTTTCGGCGAAAAGCTCGGCTGGGAGCGGCCGAACTGGTTTGCCGATCTCTTCGCCAACGAGGAGCCGAAGGATGTCTACAGCTACACCAGGCAGAACTGGTTCGACGCCGTCGGCCGCGAGCACAAGGCCGTGCGCGAAGCGGCCGTTATCTTCGACCAGACCTCCTTTGCCAAATTCGTGCTGAAGGGCAGGGATGCCGAGGCAGCGCTGTCCTGGATCGCCGCCAACGATGTCGCAAGGCCGGTGGGATCGCTTGTCTACACGCAGATGCTGAACGACAAGGGCGGCATCGAATGCGACGTGACGGTCGCCCGCATCGCCGAGAACGAATATTACATCGTCACCGGTACCGGCTTCGCCACCCATGACTTCGACTGGATCGCACGCAATATCCCGGCGGCGATGCATGCCGAGCTGGTCGACGTCACATCCGCCTATTCCGTGCTGTCGCTGATGGGACCGAATTCCCGCGCCGTGCTGGAAAAGGTGACGGGCAGCGACGTCTCGAATGCGGCCTTCCCCTTCGGCAAGGTCAGGACCATCGGCATTGCAGGCTGCCCAGTGCGGGCGCTGCGCATCACCTATGTCGGCGAGCTTGGCTACGAACTCCATATTCCCATTGAATATGCGACCACGGTCTATGACGTGCTGATGGCCGCTGGCGGTGAACTCGGCCTCTTCAATGCCGGCTACCGCGCCATTGAGAGCTGCCGCCTGGAAAAGGGTTATCGCGCCTGGGGGTCGGATATCGGTCCCGACCATACGCCTATTGAAGCCGGTCTCGGCTGGGCGGTGAAGATGCGGAAGAATATTCCGTTCCGCGGCCGTGAGGCGATCGAACGGCAGCTTGCGGGCGGGGTGAAGAAACGCCTCGCCTGCTTCATTCCGGAGGATGCGGATGCCGTGCTGCTCGGCCGCGAAACGATCTATCGCGACGGCAAGCGCGTCGGCTGGCTGTCGAGCGGCGGCTTCGGCTATACGCTGGGCAAGCCGATCGGCTACGGCTACGTCCGCAATCCCGACGGCGTCACCGAGGATTTCGTCCTCTCCGGCGCCTATGAGCTTGACGTCGCGCGGGAACGCATCCCCTGCAAGGTATCGCTGTCGCCGCTCTACGATCCGGATATGGCGCGCATCAAGGCGTAGCGGGGCTAGAGCATGATGCCGCAAAGTGTGAGCGGTTTTCGGACGACATCATGCTCTAACTATATAATGTAGAACAG
>NZ_PQIG01000101.1 GCF_012349115.1 Rhizobium ruizarguesonis | reverse complement strand
TAATTTAGAACAGGATTCAGATTTTAGGCCGACCCGGCCTAAAATCATCCTGTTCTAGGGCGCGTGGATGGGATCAATCACGATTTCAACCATCGACATCGAACGTTCGATTGTCGATGTCGCTGGTATTTGCCGCTGCATGGGTCAAAACGCTACGCCCTTTCTTCGTCGGCTGGAATAATGCGGCGCGACGAAAAAAGTTCCTCCCGTTCCGGAACTTTTTTATCAAGGCGACGTTAACCGCTCATTGAAGCCAATGCCGGCCTGTATGCAGGAGCCATGAATGACACTTTCTACTCGGATTGCGCCGCACCTTCCTTATCTGCGCCGCTATTCCCGCGCCCTTACCGGCACTCAGACTTCGGGCGACGCTTACGTCGCCGCCGTTCTCGAAGCCATCATCGCCGATCTGTCGATTTTCCCGGATACGGCGAATGACCGGGTCGCACTCTACAAACTGTTCACGCAACTGTTTGGTTCCACCGCAGTCCAGATTCCAGAGCCGACCTCGCCCTATGCCTGGGAGCAACGCGCCACGCTGAACCTTTCCAAGGTTTCGCCGCGCGCCCGTCAGGCCTTCCTGCTCGCCTCCGTAGAGAATTTCCGCGTCGCTGAAATCGCCGAAATCCTGGAAACCGAAGAACAGGATGTCATGCATCTGCTCGACGTGGCGTCGCAGGAGATTTCCCGTCAGGTCGCAACCGATATCATGATCATCGAGGACGAACCGCTGATCGCCATGGATATCGAGCAAATGGTCGAGAGCCTCGGCCATCGCGTCACCGGCATTGCCCGTACGCATGCCGAGGCCGTGGCGCTCTACAATAAGACCAAGCCGAGCATGGTGCTGGCCGACATCCAGCTTGCCGACGGCAGCTCTGGTATCGACGCAGTCAACGACATCCTCAAGACGTCGAGCGTGCCGGTGATCTTCATCACCGCTTTCCCGGAACGGCTTCTGACCGGCGAGCGCCCGGAACCGACTTTCCTTGTCACCAAGCCCTTCAATCCCGACATGGTCAAGGCGCTGATCAGCCAGGCTCTTTTCTTCAATGAATCGACCAGAGTAGCCGCCTGAGACGCAATTTTCCGGCCTTCGGAACCAAATCGCCAAAGCAGGCGTTCCGGTGCTACCGGGACGCTCCGGTGGCTTTAACGGTTTTTTGCAGCGCTTTGTTCTAGAGTTGGCAGGCGGTGTCTGTAAGGGCGCTCCCTTCAGCGACGTTCAAGATGTCACAAGGAAAGGCGGCCGCGTGAATACGACTGAACCATTGTCCGGCATGCCTTTCACCTTCGAAGGCAAAGCCGCAATGATGGAACGCGCGCTCGGCAGCGCCGGGATTTCGATCCTCTGCCAGGACGCCCGACTGTCGATCTTCTACGCCGAAAATCTGCCGCCGCATTTCGCAGCGCTCTTTATGCCCGGCGGCAGCGACGCCGCCCTTTTCGGCGACGCCCATGGGCGATATCTGACAGCGCTGAAACACAAGGTGCTGGAAACCGGCATCCCCAACAATGCCGAGGTCGAGATCGATGTCGACGGCGAAAGGCGCACTTATGAACTGAAGATCCAGCGCACCGGCGAACGCGGCGCACATGGACTTCTGTCCGTCATGACTGAAGTCACCGAAAGCCGGCATCGCGAAAAAGTTCTGAAATCGCTGCTGCGCGAACTCTCACACCGCTCGAAGAACCTTCTCGCCATCATCCAGGGCATTGCCACGCAGACGGCACGTAACACGCTCTCTCTCGACAGCTTCCTCCTCAAGTTCCGCGGACGGCTGCAATCGCTTTCCAATTCGCAGGACCTGATCACGGATTCGAGCTGGCGCGGCGCCTACCTCTTCGAACTCGCCGAAAAGCAGTTCGCCCCCTATTGGCCGGAGACGGCCGGCTCCATGCCGATCTATGGCATCAACGCTCATCTGACACCGAATGCCGCCGTGCATCTCGGGCTCGCCCTCCACGAACTCATCGTCAACTCCGCCTCCTTCGGCGCGATATCAGGCGGCGCTGCCTCCATCACGCTGAATTGCCGCGAAGCCACGATCAACGACAGGAAGGCGATCGAAGTCGCCTGGGCGGAAGTTCTGCATGATCAGTCGGAAGTCCACGAATTCAGCGACAACAGCTTCGGCCGCACCGTGCTGGAGCGTGTCGTGCCTTCGTCGGTCAATGGCAGAGCGGAGTTGAACCTCATTCCCGGCCGCATCGAATACCGTCTGACCATTCCGGAAACCGAATTCGAGATCTTCAAGCGGGTGTGAAAGCCCTGGAGACAGCCGAGAACGGAAAAACAGCCGGTGCGAGGGCGGCGCACCGGCTGTCTTCACTCACCGGGAGGGGACCGTGAGTACGTCCGGATAGTGGGTTGGGGGCGCGCATGTTGGGTCGATGCGATCACCATCCGGATATCGCAATAACGACGACATCAAACTTTGGTTCCCTTCCATCCGAAAAAAATTCGACTTTTTTGAATCTTTTTTCGGATGCCCTTCCCTCATCGCGTGCTCAGCCGTTTCACCGATGTAGGCCGAACAAATTTTCCCTTTAAAAACAGCTGATTACTTGCGAGGCAGCAAGGGAAAATCGTCAAAATTTTACCGTTTGATAAATTTTTAAACCTGAGTTACGCTTTCCCTCACAGGCCGTTTACCAATAATGAGGGAACTTCAATGGAACGACTGGAAACCGGGATCCATGCCGGCCGGCTTTCGCCCGCCGAGTATGATGTTAATTTTTCCGATCTTCATCCGCGCCTCGACAATCATGAGGCGCTGGTCGCCGCCGACCGCTGTTATTTCTGCTATGACGCGCCGTGCATGACGGCCTGTCCCACCTCGATCGACATTCCGCTGTTCATCCGCCAGATCTCGACCGGCAATCCGATCGGTTCGGCAAAGACGATCTTCGACCAGAACATTCTCGGCGGCATGTGCGCGCGCGTCTGTCCCACCGAAGAACTCTGCGAGCAGGCCTGCGTGCGCAACACGGCTGAAGAGCGGCCCGTCGAGATCGGCCGCCTGCAGCGCTACGCCACCGATGCCGCCATGCAGGCCGACAAGCAATTCTATGCCAGGGCCGAACCGACTGGCAAGACGATCGCCGTCATCGGCGCCGGTCCTGCCGGCCTTGCCGCCGCCCATCGCCTGGCCGTCAAGGGCCATTCGGTCGTCATCTATGACGCCAGGGAAAAATCCGGCGGCCTCAACGAATACGGCATCGCCACCTACAAGACGGTCGACGATTTCGCCCAGAAGGAAGTCGACTACATCATGTCGATCGGCGGCATTGAAGTCCGCAACGGCGAGCGTCTCGGCCAGGATCTCTCGCTTGCCGATCTGCAGGCGCAGTATGACGCCGTCTTCCTCGGCATCGGCCTTGCCGGCGTCAACGCGTTGCGTGTCGAAGGCGAGAACCTTGCAGGCGTCGATGACGCCGTCGATTTCATCGCGGCACTCCGCCAGGCCGAAGACAAGGGCGAAATCGCCATCGGCCGCCGCGTCGTCGTTCTCGGCGGCGGCATGACGGCGATCGACGCCGCGGTGCAGGCGAAGCTGCTCGGCGCCGAGGAGGTGACGATCTGTTACCGTCGCGGCAAGGAGCACATGAACGCCTCCGAATACGAGCAGGATCTGGCAAGCTCCAAGGGCGTCATCATCCGCCATTGGCTGGCGCCGAAATCGATCCTGTCGCAGGACGGCAAGGTCGCCGCGATCGAGGTGGAATACACCAAAATCGTCGATGGCCGCCTCGTCGGCACCGGCGAGACCGGCGTGATTGCCGCCGACCAGATCTTCAAGGCAATCGGCCAGACCTTCGAAGCCTCGAGCCTGGGTCAGCTGCGCATGGAGAGCGGCCGTATCGCCATCGATGCGGAAGGCCGCACCTCGCTCGACGGCGTCTGGGCCGGCGGCGACTGCGTCTTCGGCGGCAATGACCTCACCGTCTCCGCCGTCGCCCATGGCCGCGATGCGGCCGAATCCATCACTCGTGCCCTTAATGCCGCAGCCGCTCCGGCTGTCGCGGTTGCTTGAAGGGGAGAATGAACAATGGCTGATCTCCGCAATAACTTCGTCGGCATCAAGTCCCCGAACCCGTTCTGGCTGGCGTCGGCGCCGCCGACCGACAAGGCCTACAACGTCGAGCGCGCCTTCAAGGCGGGCTGGGGCGGCGTGGTCTGGAAGACGCTGGGCGAGGAAGGCCCGCCCGTCGTCAATGTCAACGGCCCGCGCTATGGCGCGATCTGGGGCGCCGATCGCCGCCTGCTCGGTTTGAACAATATCGAGCTCATCACCGACCGCGACCTCCACACCAACCTGCGGGAAATGAAGCAGGTGAAGATGAACTGGCCGGATCGGGCACTGATCGCCTCGATCATGGTACCCTGCGAGGAAGAGGCCTGGAAGGCGATCTTGCCCTTGGTCGAAGAGACCGGCGCCGACGGCATCGAGCTCAACTTCGGCTGTCCGCACGGCATGTCGGAGCGCGGCATGGGTTCCGCCGTCGGTCAGGTGCCCGAATATATCGAAATGGTCGTGCGCTGGTGCAAACAGTACACCCGCATGCCTGTCATCACCAAGCTGACGCCCAACATTAGCGATATCCGCCGCCCCGCCCGCGCCGCCAAGGCCGGCGGCACCGATGCCGTCTCGCTGATCAACACGATCAATTCGATCGTCTCCGTCGATCTCGACAACTTCGCCCCCAACCCGACGGTCGGCGGCAAGGGGAGCCATGGCGGTTATTGCGGCCCGGCGGTAAAGCCGATCGCGCTCAACATGGTGGCCGAGATCGCCCGCGATCCCGAAACCTACGGCCTGCCGATCTCGGGCATCGGCGGCATCACCACCTGGCGGGACGCTGCCGAATTCCTCGTGCTCGGCGCCGGCAACGTCCAGGTCTGCACCGCGGCGATGACCTACGGCTTCAAGATCGTCCAGGAGATGATCACGGGCCTCTCCGACTGGATGGACGAAAAAGGCCACCGCAGCCTCGACGACATCACCGGCCGCGCCGTCCCCAACGTTACCGACTGGCAGTATCTGAACCTCAACTACATCGCCAAGGCGAAGATCGATCAGGACGCCTGCATCAAATGCGGCCGCTGCTACATCGCCTGCGAGGACACCTCGCACCAGGCGATCACCAACTTCGTCGATGGCGCTCGCCATTTCGAGGTGATGGATGAGGAATGCGTCGGCTGCAATCTCTGCGTCAGCGTCTGCCCGGTCGAGAACTGCATCACCATGGAGCAGCTTCCCGCCGGCGCCCTCGACAAACGCACCGGCCGCGTGGTCGACCCGAACTACGCCAACTGGACCACGCACCCGAACAACCCGATGGCGCGCCAGGCGGCGGAGTAAGAATCTGCAACGCCGCGGAGTAGATCGATCCGCGGCGTTGTATCCTGCCGCCAACATTCGAAGCGTCAGGCCAGTCTAACCGCCGAATGACTTCCGATAGGCATGCGGGCTCGTCCCGAGCCGCCTGCGGAAATGATGCCGCATCGTCGCCAGTGTTCCAAAGCCGCTGGCGGCGGCGATGTCATCGAGCGAAACAGCAAGTTCCTTCTCCAGCAGATCGCGGGCATGCCGCAGCCGCTCCTTCAGCAGCCATTCGCCGACGCTGAGGCCCGTCGTCGCTTCGAAGCGCCGCTGGAAGGTGCGCATGCTCATGCCGGCTCTTTTCGCAAGCAGGCTGATTGGCTGGTCCTCGGAAAGGCTTTCGCGCATCCATTCGATCAGCGGCCCCAAGCGGATGCCCTCGCGTTCCTCGGGAACCGGCGCGTGAATGAACTGCGCCTGTCCACCTTCGCGGTGCGGCGGCACGACGAGGCGGCGGGCAACGCTGTTTGCGGCTTCCGAACCGAAATCGCCGCGCACCACATGCAGGCAGAGATCGATGCCGGCAGCACTGCCCGCCGCCGTCAGCAGGCTGCCCTCGTCCATGTAGAGAACGTCGGCATCCAGCTTAATGTCGGGATAACGCGCGGCGATCGAGGCGACATAACGCCAATGCGTCGTCGCCCTGCGGTTCGTTAGCAGACCCGACCCGGCAAGAACGGCAACACCTGAGCAAAGCGACATGATCCGTGCGCCGCGTTCATGCGCTGCCTTGAGCGCTGAAACCAGCTGCTCGGGAACGGCGGCATCGATCGACCGCCAACCCGGCACGACGATCAGGTCCGCTTCGTCAAGCACTTCCAGTCCCTTGTCGACTGCGACCGTCAGCCCTCCCGCAGCGCGAAGCGGACCCGGTTCGATGCCGCAGACCGAGAAGCGATACCAGCCTTCGCCCATTTCCGGGCGCGGCAGGCCGAAGACCTCATAGGCGATGCCGAATTCGAAGGTGCAGAGCCCGTCATAGGCAAGTGCGGCGACCAGCGGTCCTTTGGTCTGCTGTGGCAATGAGTTTGGCATGATCTTTACGCTGTCGGTCATGATGGCCAATATCGCAAAGCTCTAGCATCGGCGATACCAGGCGGCAACTTCAGAAAGAGGAAAAACCGATGCCAAGCCCCGTTTCCCAAATAGCTGCTGCAGCTCCGGATGCCGCTGTCGCTCACTTTGCCGCCAAGCTCGCTTTCGAAACCGATTGCTCGGACGTGCATGCCGCCTTTGCGGCCGGGAAAGTCGATTTCGTTCTCCTCGACGTGCGCTCGCCGCAGCTCTTCGCAGAGTCCCACATTCCCGGAGCGATCAACCTGCCGCACGGCAAGATGACGGCGCATCGCATGTCGACATGGGCAAGCGATACACTCTTCGTCGTCTATTGCGCTGGCCCGCACTGCAACGGCGCCGACAAGGCCGCCTTCCGCCTTGCCAACTTCGGCCTCCAGGCCAAGCTGATGATCGGCGGCATGACCGGCTGGGCCGATGAAGGCTTCGCCTTCGAACAGGGCATCCCCGCTGCCGCCGCCTGATGGCCTCCCTTCTCCCCCTACAATTACTGCAGCGGGGAGAAGGGAAAATCGCGACCGTCAGAACTCGACGACCACCTTGCCGAAGGGCCCGCGATAGAGATGATCGAGCGCCTCAGGGAATTCGTCGAAGGCATAACGCTTGTCGATTACAGGCTTCAGCCCGGTCTGGTCGATTGCCCGCACCAGATCTTCCAGCGCACGGCGATGGCCCACGGAAATGCCCTGCACTACAGGCGCCTTGAGCAGCAACGGGCCGGCCGGGCCGGAAACCTCGAACCCCTCGAACACGCCGATGACGGAAATGCGGCCATTGATCGCCACCGCCTTCAGCGCCTGGCCGAGATGCGGGCCGCCGACGATCTCGAGCACGTGATCGGCGCCATAGCCGCCGGTCAACTGATAGAGTTGCTCAACCCAGTCGCCCTCATGGCGGTTGATCGCGTGATCGGCGCCGAGGGCAACGGCGCGCTCGAGCTTCTCGGCGCTGCCTGATGTGATGAACACCTCCGCACCATGCGCCTTGGCGATCTGCAGACCGAAGAGCGCCACACCGCCCGTGCCTTGCACCAGCACCTTGTCGCCGGCCTTCAGACCGCCGCGTTCGATCAGGGCGAACCAGGCAGTCAGCCCGGCGCAGGGTAAGGTGCTCGCCTGCGCCGCGTCGAGCGTGTCAGGTGCACGCGAATACCATTCTTCGGAAAGCACGGTGTATTGCGAGAGGACGCCGGGATAAAAGCCCCCGCGCGTCTTGTAAGGTGGCGTGCGCGCATCGCCCAAGCCGCGTCCGTCGATCCAGTCGGGCGAAAAGGTCGAGATGACACGATCGCCCGGCTTGAAACGGCTGACCTCGGGTCCGACTGCCTCGACGAACCCCGCCATATCGGAAGCAGGCACGAAGGGAAATTGTAGCGGCAACCCCATGCCGCTCTCCAGCACCAGTCGGTCGCGGAAATTGAGCGAGACGGCTTCCGTCCGGACCAGAACCCTGTTTCCCGAAACCGGTTCGAGCCTCCGCTCGCCGATCGTCAGCTGGCGCTCCGGTCCAACCGCGTCGATCTGCCATTGCCGTGTCGTCTGCATTGTCTTGCTCCTTGTTCATTGCAGGGAGGACAAGGATATCGTTGAATATTTCGCACCAGTTGCGATATTAATTCTCCAGAATGGTTCCAAAGAGGAAACAAATGGAACGGCTGAAGGGTATCTCGATCTTTGTCGAAGCCGTCGAGGCAGGTGGCTTTTCGGCTGCCGCCGAGCGGCTCCATCTCACGCGTTCGGCGGTCGGCAAGACGATCGCACGTCTGGAGCAGCGTCTCGGCGTGCGCCTCTTCAACCGCACGACACGCATGCAGAGCCTTACCGAGGAAGGCCGCTTCTTCTACGAGCGCTGCCTGCGGGCGGTCGAGGAAATCCGCCTCGGGGAAGCCATGCTGGAATCCGGCCGGCGTGACGTGCGCGGCCGGCTGCGCATCTCGATGCCCGTGCTTTTCGGCCGCCACTGCATCGCGCCGACCCTCGCACGCCTGCTCGATGAACATCCGAACCTCGAACTCGACCTTTCCTTCAACGACCGTATCGTCGACCTGCTCGAAGACGGCTTCGATCTTGTCATTCGCAACGGGCCGTTGAAGGACAATCCGGATCTGATGGCCCGGGCGATCGCCCGCCAGCGCATGACCGTCTGCGCATCGCCCGCCTATCTGGAAAAACATGGCGCGCCGCAAACGGTGTTCGATATTCCGCGGCATGAAGGCATCGTCTACAGGCGGGGCGATGACGACAAGGGTTGGATATTTCCGACTGCGGCCGATCCCGGGCGGCGGCTGGTGCCAAAGGCGCGACTGCGGCTCGACGACCTCGCTTCGATTTCCGATGCGGCCGTCGCCGGACGCGGTCTTGCCTGGCTGCCCTGCTGGCTGGTCCGTGAGGAGGTGCTGGCAGGCCGGCTCATTCAGGTATTGAAGCACGAACCGGCCAATGTCTTCGATGCCCATGCCGTTTGGCTGCGCTCCCCGGTCATGCTGCCGAAGGTGCGGCTCGCGATCGATACGCTCGCCGCCGGACTGCCGGCAATGATGGGCTGACGCGCTCGCCGCGCATCTGCGAGCGACGAGAAACCCATGTTATTCCTAGGCGTTTCTCTGGAAATAACGCGATACCGCAGTATATCCGCCAAGTCACCGTCCGTTGTGGGCGGTCGCCATATCACTCGGAAAAACGTCAGCATGTCACTTCGCAGCGCCCTCCGCGTACAAACTGCAGATTGCCACGCCGCGGTGGACACCCTCTTCGGCAGTTTCAACCTCTCACGCACCCACGATTATAAGGCTTTCTTGCGCGCGCATGCGCGGGTCGTACCGGCTATCGAACATGCGCTTGAGAATGGAGGAATCGGCCGTCTGCTGCCGGACTGGCCGGAGCGAAGGCGCGCGCATCTATTGGCTGCCGACATAAGGGAACTCGATGATCGATTGCCGGTATTGCTTCCGCAACCGGCATTGCGCAGCGAAGCAGCGGTCTGGGGTGCCGCCTATGTTCTTGAAGGCTCCAAGCTCGGCGGCGCGCTGCTCGCCAAGGTCGTGCCCGACTACTTGCCCAACAGCTACCTGAGCCCCCAAGGCCCGAAGGGCGCCATGCGGCTTTTTAAGGATCGTCTTGACGCGAGCAAAGTGGAGGATCCCAATGCGGCTGTCGCCGCAGCCCGCGATGTCTTCAAGCTCTTCCTCAAAGCCGGGCAAGCCGAATTGGAAGCCGTCCCATGAACGGCACGCACGAACCGGTCGATCTCACCAATTGCGACCGTGAGCCGATCCACCAGCTCGGCTCGGTCCAGCCCTTCGGCTTTCTATTGGCGGTATCCTCAGACTGGATTGTCATGCGCGCCTCCGCAAATCTGGCGGAGTTTATCGGAGTGACAGAGGCCAACGCGATCGGCCGTCCTGTTCTCTCTCTGATTACACCCGAAGCACTCCACACAATCCGCAACAAGCTTACCACGTTGCGCGGTTCGGACGTCGTCGAGCGCATTTTCGGCATTGCTCTGACGTCCGATCAAAACAGGTTCGACCTTGCCGTGCACCTGAACGGAGGTCAGGTCATCATCGAAGGCGAGCGCTGCCAGGAAGACAGGCACGACGCCGCGTCGCTCTCCATGCGCAGCATGATGTCCCGCCTCGACCACACCGAAACACTGGAAGCTTTCTTCCGTGAGGGTGCAAGACAGGCGCGGGCGCTCACCGGTTTCGATCGAGTCATGGTCTATCGTTTCGACGAAAGCGGTTCCGGCGAAGTGGTGGCGGAAGCCGCCCGGGCCGGCATCGGATCATTCCTCGGGCTGCACTATCCGGCTTCCGACATTCCGGTACAGGCGCGCGCGCTTTATCTGCGCAACCTGTTCCGCATCATTGCCGATGTCGACGCCGTCGCGGTCCCGATCCTGCCGCAGCGCGACGAGCACGGTCAGCCGCTCGACCTCTCCATGTCGGTATTGCGTTCGGTCTCGCCGATCCATATCGAATATCTGAAAAACATGGGCGTTGGCGCTTCGCTTTCCATATCGATCGTCGTGGACGGTAAGCTCTGGGGCCTGTTTGCCTGCCATCACTACGGCCCGCGTCTGCCTTCGGCCCAAAGCCGCTCCACCGCCGAACTCTTCGGTCAGATGTTTGCTTCGCGCCTTGAAAGCCGCGAACGGCGGCTGGCTCTCGACTACGAGACCAAGGCGCGCCGCATTGCCGACCGGCTTCTCACCTCCGTCGCAGACAATGCGAGCCTGCTCGACGATCCTGCCTGGCTGATCGAAGCGCTCGCCGATGCCATTCCTGCCGACGGGATCGGCGTCTGGATCAACGGTCGCCTGGCCCTTGCCGGAATCGGCCTGGACGAGAGAGGCTTCGCAGCCCTCGTCCGCCACCTCAACCGCAGCGCCACCGGCCGCATTTATGCCGTGGACAGGCTCACGGAAGCCTATCCGGATCTTGAGGTCGACGATGCGGTGGCAGGCATGCTCGCCATCCCGATCTCGCGTTCGCCGCGCGATTATGTCGTGCTTTTCCGTCAGGAATTGGTGCGCACCGTCCGCTGGGGCGGCGACCCGCACAAGCCGGTGGAATACGGGCCGAATGGCCCGAGGCTGACGCCGCGCAAGAGTTTCGAAGCCTGGTCGGAACTGGTGCGTGGCCGCTCCCTCGCCTTCACGGAGGCCGAGCGCCGTGTCGCCGAAACGATCCGCGTCACATTGATCGAGGTGGTGTTGCGCCTCACCGACGAGGTCAGTATGGCGCGCCAGACGGCAAACGAGCGCCAGGAACTGCTGATTGCCGAGCTGAACCACCGCGTCCGCAATATATTGAGCCTCATCACCGGTATCATCCGGCAGTCGCAGGCAACGTCGGTCGGCCTTGGCGACTACATCCGCCAGCTCGAGGGCCGCATCCAGTCGCTCGCCCGCGCCCATGACCAGATCACCCGCGATCACTGGGCGCCCGCTTCGCTCCGGCAGTTGCTGCTGGCAGAGACCGCCGCCTATCTCGGGAAAAATGCGCAACGCATCCAGATGGGCGGCGAGGATGTGCTGCTGGAACCGCAGGCCTTTTCCACCGCCGCCCTTGTCTTCCATGAACTGATGACCAACAGCGCCAAATATGGCAGCCTTTCCGGCACCGGCAGCGGCACGGTCCAACTCGGCTGGCACCGCGACGACGAGGGCAATCTGCGCATTGGCTGGCGCGAAAAGGATGGTCCGCCCGTTGTCGAACCCACACGCCATGGCTTCGGTTCGACGATCATCCGCCGCTCGATCCCCTATGACCTCGGCGGCAGGGCGGAGGTCCGCTACGTCAAGGACGGGCTCGAAGCGGATTTCTGCATTCCGGCACGACATGTCGTCGGCCCGACGAGCGAACGGTCGAATCCGGCTTCGGTCGGAGCGACCGGACGCAAGACGATTCCCGACGATCAACCGCTCTCCGGCCTGAACGTGCTGCTGGTGGAAAACAATCTGATCATCGCCATGGATGGGGAGGACATCCTGCGCCGCCTGGGCGCCGATGTCGCAACGGCACCAAGTGTCACTGAGGCGATGGAAATTCTGGCCGGCCAGTCCTTCGACCTGGCGCTTCTCGATGTCAATCTTGGCGATGAGACGAGTTTCGGGATTGCCGACAGGCTGGCAGCTGATGGCGTGCCCTTCGTTTTTGCCACGGGCTATGGGGAGGGCATCGCCCAGGCAAACAGCCACTCGGACGCACCCGTGCTGCAGAAGCCTTATACGATGGAAGGCGTGACGGATATTCTTGCCCGGGTGCAGCTTCGCAGGAGCGGGTAAAACCCTCACCCTCCGAGAGGATCCGGTCGCAGCCCGCCGATGAAGAGCTGTTCCAGAAACCGCGCCGCATCCTCGAAACGCCCTTCGCCCGAATGTTCCTGCCCCAGCACCGCGCGCACCTGGACGTCGAAATCCGCGTAATGCTGCGTCGTCGACCAGATGGAGAAGATCAGGTGATAGGGATCGCATTTGACGATCTTGCCTGATTTCGCCCAGGCGCGGATGACCTCCGCCTTCTCGTCGACCAGTTCCTTCAGCGGGCCCTTCAGCTCGTCCTCGATATGCGGCGCGCCCTGCAGCACCTCGTTGGCGAAAAGCCGGCTCTCGCGGGGGAAATCACGGGCCATCTCCAGCTTGCGGCGGATGTAACTGCGGATTTCCGTCTCCGGATTGCCTTCGGCGTCGAAGGCGCGGAGCGGCTCCAGCCAGGTATAGAGCACCCGGTCGATGAGCGCCCGGTGCATGGCTTCCTTGGTGCGGAAATAATAGAGCAGGTTGGGTTTCGACATGCCGGCCACTTCGGCAATCTGGTCGATTGTTGAGCCGCGAAAGCCGCTTGCCGAAAACACATCGAGCGCCGCTTCCAGAATCTGCTCTTCCTTCTCTTCCTGGATTCGCGTCCGCCTCAGGGTTTTCGCTGCTCTCGGTATGGTCACAGGCTGTCGTTTCCCCTTGAAATTCAACTTCTTCGCTCAAGTTTGGGTTGGGGACGACCCTCGCCGCTTCCTTGAGCAACTGCCCGCATTTTTATCGGCGATTTTCGTGATTTTCGTCTTGAGCCCGGCGGTGGAAGTTGTAATGTTTACCAATCGGTCAAATTATCCGTCAGATGTAAAACAAAGGCAACTGGCGATTTTCCGGCGCTCGACAAAACCAATAAGGGGGCGCAGGAAAGGACCACGGGAACAGGCGGGCATGCCTCTTTGCATGACTGCCGCAAACAGGTGAGGGCATAAAGAATGGTGGCAGCACCAGGCGAGAACATGCGCGTCAATGGCGACCGTCTCTGGGACAGTCTCATGGACATGGCGAAGATCGGCCCCGGCATAGCAGGCGGCAACAATCGCCAGACGCTGACGGATGCCGATGCGCAGGGCCGCAGCCTCTTCAAGACATGGTGTGACGATGCCGGTTTGACCTTGGGTGTTGACCGCATGGGCACGATGTTTGCCACCCGCCCCGGCTCCGATCCCGATGCCTTGCCCGTCTATGTCGGCTCGCACCTCGACACCCAGCCGACCGGCGGCAAATATGACGGCGTGCTCGGCGTACTTGCGGCCCTCGAAGTCGTGCGCACGATGAACGATCTCGGCATCAAGACCAAACATCCGATCGTCGTGACCAATTGGACGAATGAGGAAGGCGCGCGTTTTGCCCCTGCCATGCTGGCGTCAGGCGTCTTCGCCGGCGTGCACAGCCTGGACTTTGCCTATAATCGCAGGGACCCCGAGGGCAATCTGTTCGGCGACGAATTGAAGCGTATCGGCTGGGTCGGCGACGAAGAAGTCGGCGCCCGCAAGATGCACGCCTATTTCGAATATCACATCGAGCAGGGGCCGATTCTCGAAGCCGAGGAAAAGCAGATCGGCGTCGTCACCCATTGCCAGGGCCTCTGGTGGCTGGAATTCACGTTGACCGGCAAGGAAGCCCATACCGGCTCGACGCCGATGAACCTGCGCGTCAATGCCGGCCTCGCCATGGCCCGCATCCTGGAAATGGTCCAGGACGTGGCGATGAGCGAACAGCCGGGCGCCGTCGGCGGCGTCGGCCAGGTGTTTTTCTCGCCAAACTCCCGCAACGTCCTGCCGGGCAAGGTCGTCTTCACCGTCGACATCCGCTCGCCCGACAAGGAGAAGCTCGACCGCATGCGGGCAAAGATCGAGGCGAAAGCGCCTGAGATCACCGATGCACTCGGCGTCGGCTGTTCCATCGAGGCGATCGGCCACTTCGAGCCGATCACCTTCGATCCCAAACTGGTCACATCGGTGCGCGACGCCGCCGAGCGGCTCGGCTACAGCCACATGAACATCATCTCCGGCGCCGGCCACGACGCCTGCTGGGCCGCCAAGGTCGCACCGGCAACGATGGTCATGTGCCCCTGCGTCGGCGGGCTCTCGCATAACGAGGCGGAAGAAATCTCCAAGGAATGGGCGACCGCGGGCGCCGATGTGCTGTTTCATGCGGTGGTCGAGACGGCGGAGATCGTGGTGTGATGGCGCCAGACCTGCCAACGACTTATCTCGATTATGCTGATATCTTTAAGTTCGAAACTCAGCGAACTGCCGACGACCTTGCATGGGCTAATGCCAATGCGACGCCGGTGAACGAAGGTCCGTGGGACGATATACCTGGCGTGCAGATCTTCTACATTGGCATCAACACGGCAGGCGAGCGGATCAAGCTTCCGCAAATATCGAGCTTTTGGCGCTATAAACCTTCTAGCATTCAGCTGGCCGATCCAGATGACCGGGACGCGCCCCACCAAACCTATTATGTCACTGGGCGGCCTGGCTCCATTGATATCGTTCGGATCGAACTCGGTCCTTCCATGCCCGGCATACTGATCGAACGTCCCAAGGGCAGCCAACCCGTACAATCAACCGGGCTGATCGATGGCAAGGATTTTTACTTTCGCGAAAGCGATGGTTTTTGGTCTTTGTCTGTCGGTGGCATCGACGTCGTTGAACAGCCCGACTGGTATTACGAGGAAAAGCACGACAAGCCGGATGAGTTGAGTGAGGAGGCCGTCTACAGCCTTATCGCCAAGGGTGCGGCGCTCTTTAGAAACGGCACGCCCACGATGGCAGTGGAGCCGTAAGACAATAAGATCGCAGGGAAAAGGAACAGCAGCCATGACCACAGTCATCAAGAACGGCACCATCGTCACCGCCGACCTGACCTATAAGGCTGACGTGAAAATCGACGGCGGCAAGATCATCGAGATCGGGCAGAATCTCTCCGGCGACGAAACACTCGACGCCTCCGGCTGTTATATCATGCCCGGCGGCATCGATCCACATACCCATCTCGAAATGCCCTTCATGGGCACCTATTCCTCCGATGATTTCGAGAGCGGCACCCGCGCCGCCCTTTCCGGCGGCACGACCATGGTAGTCGATTTCGCCCTGCCCGCCCCCGGCCAGTCGCTGCTCGAGGCGCTGACCATGTGGGACAACAAATCGACTCGCGCCAATTGCGACTATTCCTTCCACATGGCGGTCACCTGGTGGAGCGAGCAGGTCTTCAAGGAGATGGAGACCATCGTCCGCGACAAGGGCATCAACACCTTCAAGCACTTCATGGCCTATAAGGGCGCGCTGATGGTCGACGACGATGAGATGTTCGCCTCCTTCCAGCGCTGCGCCGAACTCGGCGCCTTGCCGCTGGTGCACGCCGAAAACGGCGACGTCGTCGCCTCGATGTCGGCAAAGCTGCTCGCCGACGGCAACAACGGCCCCGAGGCGCATGCCTATTCCCGTCCCGCCGAAGTCGAGGGCGAGGCCACCAATCGCGCCATCATGATCGCCGACATGGCCGGCTGCCCGGTCTATATCGTCCATACCTCCTGCGAACAGGCGCACGAAGCGATCCGTCGCGCCCGCCAGAAAGGCATGCGCGTCTACGGCGAACCGCTGATCCAGCACCTGACGCTCGACGAAAGCGAATATTCCAATCCCGACTGGGATCATGCCGCCCGCCGCGTCATGTCGCCACCCTTCCGCAACAAGCAGCATCAGGACTCGCTGTGGGCCGGCCTCGCCTCCGGCTCGCTGCAGGTGGTCGCGACCGACCATTGCGCCTTCACCACGGCGCAGAAGCGTTTTGGCGTCGGCGACTTCACCAAGATCCCGAACGGCACCGGCGGCCTCGAAGACCGCATGCCAATGCTCTGGACGCATGGCGTCAACACCGGCCGGCTGACGATGAACGAATTCGTTGCCGTCACTTCAACGAACATTGCCAAGATCCTCAACATCTATCCGAAGAAGGGCGCGATCCTTGTCGGCGCCGATGCCGATATCGTCGTCTGGGACCCGCAACGTTCCAAGACCATTTCGTCCAAGGCCCAGCAGTCGGCGATCGACTACAACGTCTTCGAAGGCAAGGAAGTGACCGGCCTGCCGCGCTATACGCTGACGCGCGGCGTCGTCGCGATCGAGGAAGGCGCGATCAAGACCCGCGAGGGCCACGGCGAATTCGTCAGGCGCGAGCCGGTCACGGCTGTCAGCAAGGCGCTTTCCCAGTGGAAGGATATCACCGCGCCGCGCAAGGTGACGCGGAGCGGTATTCCGGCAAGCGGCGTATGACGATGGCGCATGACGATACGGCCATCAACCGGGGACCGCTGCCTCTATGCCAATGACCTCACGCCGGCACCAAAGCGTCCAACTCCGGCAGAAGCACGACGCTTTCCTGCTCGTTCGGATCGGTGCGCGCGATGATCGCCGTGCACGGCGTGCTGCTGAGGTTCGCCGGCAGGTGCGGCACGCCGGCCGGGATATAGAAAAGTTCGCCGGCATGGACGATAACGTGATGCTCGAGCCGATCTCCGTACCAGGTATGGGCCTCGCCGGAGAGCATGTAGATCGCCGTCTCGTGCGCCTCGTGCAGATGCGCCTTGGCGCGCACGCCGGGCGGGATCGTCAACAGATGCATGCAGATGCCCTTGGCGCCGACCGTTTCGGCGGCGATGCCTGCGAAATAGCTCAGCCCCTGCTTGCCGTCATAGGCATGATTGGGGCGAACGATGTGGCAGGTGGGCTTTGATGTCACGTCCATCCTCATCCTCCATGGAGTGTGTCGTCGATAAAACCGGCGGTAATAATAGCACGCAAACCGCGTTCCCGCGGCGAAAACAAGACTGGTCGCATTGATGCAAGCACCCTCCGTCGTATCCGCCAAGGATCTCTGTCTCACCTACCAGGCCAATGATGGCCCGGTGAGTGCACTGAGCAATGTCAATCTCGATGTCCGCAAGGGCGATTTCGTCTCTTTCATCGGCCCGTCGGGCTGCGGCAAGACCACCTTCCTGCGTGTCATCGCCGATCTCGAAAAGAGCACCTCGGGCGAGATCTCGATCAACGGTATGACGCCGGAGGAGGCGCGCAAGGCCCGCGCCTACGGCTATGTCTTCCAGGCGCCGGCGCTCTATCCCTGGCGGACCATCGAAAACAACATCGCCCTGCCCTTGGAGATCATGGGCTATTCCGGCGCCGACCGGACGCGGCGCATCGCCGAAGCGCTCGATCTCGTCAGTCTTTCGGGCTTCGAGAAGAAATTCCCCTGGCAGCTTTCCGGCGGCATGCAGCAGCGCGCCTCGATCGCCCGCGCACTCGCCTTCGACGCCGATCTGCTGTTGATGGACGAGCCCTTCGGCGCCCTGGACGAGATCGTCCGCGACCATCTGAACGAAGAGCTGCTGAAACTCTGGACCCGCACCAACAAGACGATCTGCTTCGTCACCCATTCCATCCCCGAGGCAGTCTACCTCTCGACCAAGATCGTGGTGATGTCTCCGCGCCCGGGCCGCGTGACCGATGTGATCGACTCGACTCTGCCGGCCGAACGACCGCTCGACATCCGCGAAACCCCCGAGTTCCTGGAGATCGCCCATCGCGTCCGCGAAGGGTTGAGGACGGGACACGCATGAGGAATAGGGGTTTGATTTCCAGGCTCAGCAGGCCAAACACCACATGGGAGCGAATCCTATGAAACCCGACACCTTCAAGGACAAGATCGTCCCCGTCACCACCATCCTGCTGGCCCTCGTCGTCATCTGGTATGTCGCCGCCATCCTGATGAACGCGCCGTTCCAGCGCGACATGGACGGCCGCGCCGGCGTTACACCTACGACCCTCGAATTCATCGGCAAGACGCTGGCGCAGCCGAAGCCGATCCTGCCGGCGCCGCATCAGGTGGCGCAGAACGTCTACGAGAACACCTTCCTGCGCAGCCTTTCGAGCAACCGCAGCCTCGTCTATCACAGTTGGGTAACGCTCTCCTCCACTCTGCTCGGCTTCGGCTTCGGCATGCTGCTCGGCATCCTTCTCGCCGTGCTGATCGTCCATAACCGCGCCATGGACCGCTCGCTGATGCCCTGGCTGGTGGCGAGCCAGACCATACCGATCCTCGCCATCGCGCCGATGATCGTGATCATCTCCTATAACGTGCTGACCGGCGACAATGCCATTGCACATCTCCTCAATCTCGATTCCGACGCTTCCCGGCTCGTGTCGAAGGCGCTGATCTCCACCTACCTCTCCTTCTTTCCGGTCGCCGTCGGCATGGTGAAGGGGCTGCGTTCGCCTGAGATCATGCATCTCGACCTGATGCGCACCTATTATGCCAGCCCGATGCAGACTTTCTGGAAGCTGCGCGTTCCAGCCTCGATCCCTTTCCTCTTCACCTCGATGAAGGTTGCGATTGCCGCCAGCCTCGTCGGCGCCATCGTCGGTGAGTTGCCGACGGGGGCTGTCGCCGGCATCGGCTCGAAGCTGCTCGCCGGTTCCTATTACAGCCAGACCATCGATATCTGGGCGGCCCTCGTCGCCGGATCGCTGCTTGCCGGCATCCTGGTCGCGATCGTCGGTGTTGCGGCGAAAATCGTTGACCGCGCCATGGGCGGGAGGCCGGCATGAGACATCTGACCTTCTCCTGGCAAGCCGTGGTTGCCCTCTTCCTCTGCGTCGGAGCACTGACGGCCCTGCCGCTCCTGGCCGACGGCGCGACGCGACCCCTCACTGACGGCACGGCAAGCCTCATTTTCATCATCGTCGCCGCGGCTGCCCTGCTGTCTCTAGCGCCGCAGCCGCCGGCCTATCGTGCCACCGTGCTGTTTATCGGCGCGCATGGGGCTGCCTGGATGCTGCTTTCGGCTCTTTCCGGCAACGAGGGCGCGGCGACGCGGGCTTTCTTCCTGCTGCTCTTCGCCTGCTGGCTGCTTGCCTGGCGATGTGTCACCGAGCTGTCGAAACTGCAGCCCGTCACCACTTCCGGCAAGTCAGCACTCCAGCTCCTGATCCCGGCGATCTTCGGCGCCTGGATCCTCATTCTCTGGGAGGCGGTCACACGTGGCGCCGGCGTTCCCTTCATCCTGCTGCCGCCACCGAGCGCCATCGGCGCGCGGTTCATGGCATCGCTGCCGATCCTCGGCGCGGACGTCAGGCAGACGATCTTCAAGGCGGTGCTGATCGGTTATATCGTCGGCTGTCTCAGTGGCTTCGTCGTCGCGGTGCTGGCCGACCGCATCGCCTTCCTGCGCCGCGGCCTTCTGCCGATCGGCAACATGGTTTCAGCGTTGCCGATCATCGGCGTCGCCCCTGTCATGGTCATGTGGTTCGGCTTCGACTGGCCGTCGAAGGCCGCCGTCGTCATCATCATGACCTTCTTCCCGATGCTGGTGAATACCGTCGCCGGCCTTGCCGCCTCCGGCAGCATGGAGCGCGACCTGATGCGCACCTATGCCTCCGGCTATTGGCAGACGCTGCTGAAACTCAGGCTTCCGGCGGCAATGCCCTTCATTTTCAATGCACTGAAGATCAACTCGACGCTGGCGCTGATTGGTGCCATCGTTGCGGAATTCTTCGGGACGCCGATCGTCGGCATGGGCTTCCGTATCTCCACCGAGATCGGCCGCATGAATGTCGACATGGTCTGGGCGGAAATCGCCGTCGCGGCGCTGGCCGGCTCGATCTTCTATGGCATCATCGCCCTGACCGAACGGGCGGTGACGTTCTGGCATCCGTCTATCCGTGGTGGCTAGGCGCGCGCGGGCTCCAGAAACGGGTCCGGGCATAACTTCAGAGGGTAAGGATAAGAAAATGAGAAAGTTGATGGTTGCAATGATGGCGAGCGCGATGTCGCTCGCATCGGCCCATGCCATGGCCGCCGACAAGGTGGTGCTGCAGCTGAAATGGGTCACGCAGAGCCAGTTCGGCGGTTACTACGTCGCCAAGGAAAAGGGCTTCTATAAGGAAGAAGGCCTCGACGTCGACATCAAGCCGGGTGGCCCCGATATCGCCCCCGAGCAGGTGATCGCCGGCGGCGGCGCCGATGTCATCGTCGACTGGATGGGCGGCGCCCTGGTTGCCCGCGAAAAGGGCGTTCCGCTCGTCAACATCGCCCAGCCCTACCAGAAGGCGGGCCTGGAAATGGTCTGCCGCAAGGACGGCCCGGTCAAGACCGAAGCCGACTTCAAGGGCCACACGCTCGGCGTCTGGTTCTTCGGCAACGAGTATCCCTTCTTCGCCTGGATGAACAAGCTCGGCCTGTCCACAGAAGGCGGTCCGAACGGCGTCACGGTGCTGAAGCAGAGCTTCGACGTGCAGCCGCTTGTCCAGAAGCAGGCCGACTGCATCTCCGTCATGACCTATAACGAATACTGGCAGGCGATCGATGCCGGCTTCAAGCCGGAAGAACTGACGGTCTTCAACTACACTGAAATGGGCAACGACCTTCTCGAAGACGGCCTCTATGCGATGGAAGACAAGCTGAAAGACCCGGCCTTCAAGGAGAAGATGGTCAAGTTCGTCCGCGCTTCGATGAAGGGCTGGAAATATGCCACCGAGAATCCGGACGAAGCCGCCGAGATCGTCATGGACAATGGCGGCCAGGACGACAACCATCAGAAGCGCATGATGGGTGAAGTCGCCAAGCTGGTCGGCGACAGCTCCGGCAAGCTGGACGAGGCCCTCTATGCTCGCACGGCAAAGGCACTGCTCGACCAGAAGATCATCAGCAAGGAGCCGTCGGGCGCCTGGACGCACGACATCACCGACGCCGCTTCCAAATAATTTCGGCAGGATTGCGAAGCAAAACGCGCGGGAGATTTCCCGCGCGTTTTGTCTTTTTCTGGAGCATGATGCCGAAAAGTGTCCGCGGCATTCGGACGACATTCTCTATCTATTTGATTTAGATGATGATTCAGATTTCCGGTCGGTCGGCCTAAATCATCTGCATCCAACAACCGAAAAAAATGCCTTGCAACTGTCGCATTTATCGGGCGTCAAACGTCTTAGGGATGAGGCGCGATCAATCTTCGTAATGTTGACATAACCTTGCGGTGATTGATTGACGTCGGAATGGTAATTATTATCGCCTAATGGGGAATTGTTTTCTGCCGGACTTGTAGATCGAGCAAATCGATACCACCTACAAGCCGAATTTGCCGGCGAGGGATGAAGACGGCAAAGGATCGGCGGATACCTCTGAGAATGCAGGAAGGGCAGTGGCCTGATCGCGCGCTGAGTGGCAGACGCTCGAGTTCGGCCAACCTTATCACAAGATTGGACGAAGACGCATGGCACGCAAGCCGATTGGAATTCTAGGCGCCTCTACTCTTTTTGCAGCGGCACTTGCTGCATCCACCGCATTTTCGCAGGAGACGCCGGTCGCAAAGCCGCAGCAGAACCTGCCGGCGATCGTCGTCACCCAGGCGACGAACCGGACCCTCGTCGACCGCGTCATCGGCACGGGAACGGTCAAACCCGTCGAGGAAGTCTATATCCAGCCGCAGGTCGAAGGCCTCTCCATCCGCACGCTGAAGGCCGATGTCGGCGACAAGGTTGAGGCGGAAAGCACGCTGGCCACGCTGAACGACGACGCGCTGATCCTGGATCAGAGCCAGATGCTGGCGACGAGAGCCAAGGGTGAGGCAAGCCTTGCCCAGCTGCGCGCCCAGCTCATCGAGGCGCAGGCCAATGCCGAACAGGCAAGACAGCAGCAGGCCCGCGCCCAGGAAATGGGTAAGAAGGGCACGGTCTCCACCGCCCAGGTCGAACAGGCCGATGCGACTGCCGCCGCCGCCAATGCCCGCGTATCCTCCGCCGAACAGGCGATCGAAGTTTCCGTAGCCGATCTCAAGGTCTTCGACAGCCAGATCGCCGATGCCGATCTGAAACTGGCGCGCACCGATGTGAAGACACCGGTCTCCGGCACGATCTCGGCCAAGAACGCCAAGGTCGGCGCCATCGCCGCCGGCAACGGCGATCCGCTCTTCACCATCATTCGTAACGGCGATATCGAACTCGTTGCCGAAGTCGCCGAAAGCGACATCGTCAGGGTCATGGCCGGTCAGAAGGCGACGATTTCGCTCTCCGGCAGCCGCGAGAAGCTGTCCGGCTCCGTGCGCCTGGTCTCGCCGACCGTCGATCCGGTCACCCGCCTCGGGCTCGTCCATATCTCCATCGACGACGACAGCAAGGCGCGCTCGGGCATGTATGGCAGCGCCGAGATCATCGTGCGCGAGACTGAGGGCGTATCGCTTCCGCTGACCGCCGTGCTGACCAGCAATGAAGGCTCCTCCGCTCGCAGGGTCGAGGATGGGGTGGTGAAATACGCCAAGGTCGAGACCGGCATCCAGGACGGTGCCTATGTCGAGATCGTCAATGGATTGAAGACCGGCGATGAGGTCGTGGCCAAGGCGGGCGCCTATGTCCGTGACGGTGACCACATCACTCCGGTGCGTGAACAGCCCCCGGCTTCCAACTAAAGAGACCATCCGATGAATTTTTCAGCCTGGTCCATTCGAAACCCCATCGCACCGCTGCTGGCCTTCTGCCTGCTGGTGTTCATCGGCATGCAGTCCTTCAACTCGCTGCCGATCACCCGCTTTCCCAACATCGACGTACCGCTGGTTTCGATCAGCGTGACTCAAAGCGGCGCTTCGCCTGCTGAACTCGAAATGCAGGTGACGAAGGAGATCGAAGACGCCGTCGCCTCGATCACCGGCATCGACGAGATCCAGTCGACGGTGACCGACGGCAGCTCGCAGACCAACGTCATGTTCCGCATGGAAGTGCCGACCGAACAGGCCGTGCAGGACACCAAGGACGCGATCGACCGCATCCGCAGCGATCTGCCGGCAAACGCCGAAGCACCGATCGTCTCCAAGGTCGATGTCGAAGGCCAGGCGATCCAGACCTTCGCCGTTTCCTCGCCTGCCCTGTCGCTGGAAGAACTCTCCTGGTTCGTTGACGACACGATCAAGCGTTCGCTGCAGGGCCAGGCCGGCATCGGCCGCGTCGACCGCTACGGCGGCGCCGAGCGCGAAGTGCGCATCGAACTCACCCCCGACAAGCTCAACGCCTATGGCATCACCGCCGCAAGCGTGAACGAGCAGCTGCGCGGCACCAACATCGATCTCGGCTCCGGCCGCGGCCAGGTGGCCGGCAGCGAACAGGCGATCCGCGTTCTGGGCGACGCCCGCAACGTCGCCGAGCTCGCCGACACGACGATCGCGCTGCCGAACGGCCGCTTCGTCAAGCTGTCCGATCTTGGTGTCATCAAGGACACCTATGAGGAGCCGAAGTCCTTCTCGCGCTTCAACGATACGCCCGTCGTCACTTTCGGCGTTTTCCGTTCCAAGGGTGCCAGCGAGGTCAGCGTCGCCGAAACCGTGGGCCAAAGCCTCGACAAGGTGCGGGCCGAAAACCCGAACGTGAAGATCGAACTGATCGACGATTCGGTTTATTTCACCTATGGCAACTACGAAGCCGCCATCCATACGCTGCTCGAAGGCGCGCTGCTCGCCGTTATCGTCGTCTTCCTGTTCCTCAGGAACTGGCGCGCGACGCTGATTTCGGCAATCGCCCTTCCCCTGTCCGCGATCCCGACCTTCTGGATCATGGACCTGATGGGCTTCTCGCTGAACCTCGTCAGCTTCCTCGCCTTGACGCTCGCGACCGGCATCCTCGTCGACGATGCGATCGTCGAAATCGAAAACATCGCCCGCCACATCAAGATGGGCAAGACGCCTTATCGAGCGGCGATCGAGGCGGCTGATGAAATCGGCCTTGCCGTCATCGCCACCACCTTCACCATCATCGCCGTCTTCGTGCCGGTTTCCTTCATGCCGGGCATTCCGGGCCAGTATTTCATCCAGTTCGGCCTGACCGTCGCCTTCTCCGTCTTCTTCTCGCTGATGGTCGCGCGCCTCATCACCCCGATGATGGCCGCCTATCTGATGCGCGCCGAAGACGGCATGGAAGATCATCACGACAATGACGGCCTGCTGATGCGCGGCTACACCCGTCTCATACGTGGCACGACCGGACGCTGGTACACGCGTTATGCGACGCTGATTGTCGCGTTCGCCTTCCTGGTCGGCTCCGTTATGTTGCTGATGCAGGTTCCCGGCAGCTTCCTGCCGCCGGAAGACGCTTCACGCATCGTTCTCTCCGTCGAACTGCCTCCCAATGCACGGCTTGACGACACCGAGAAGACGACGGATGCGATCTACGACAGGGTCAAGGACATTGACGGCGTCGATAGCGTCTTCGTTCTCGGCGGCGCATCGCCGAAGGGCGATCTCGAACTGCGCCGTGCGACCGTCACGCTGGCACTCGACAAGCTCGACCAATCGCTGGTCAAGAAGATGGTCAACGACGTGCTCGGCCATATCCCGGTCATCGGCCCGATGCTGCCGAAGGTGGAAGTCCACGGCCGCGAACGTCCGCAGTGGAATATCGAAAAGGAAGTCTTCGCCAAGCTGCACGACATTCCCGACGTCCATATCCTGAAGCTCAATGACCGCGGCGAACGCGACCTCTCCTTCAACTTCCTCTCCAAGAGTGACAAGGATCTGAACGACGCCATCGGCATTCTGGAAGCCAAGCTCCGCGCCGATCCGCTGCTTGCCAATGTCAGCGCCGACGGTGCCCTGCCCCGTCCGGAACTGCAGGTTCATCCGCGCAAGGATGAGGCGGCCCGCCTCGGCATCACGCCGCAGCAGATCTCCGAGACGATCCGCGTCGCCACCATCGGCGATGTCGACGCAGCCCTTGCCAAGATCTCGCTCGACGATCGCCAGATCCCGATCCGTGTCCAGACTTCACTCGACATGCGCCGCGATCTCGCAGCCATCCGGGCGCTGAAGATCCAGACCGCCAGCGGCGGCACCGTGCCGCTCGCAAGCGTCGCCAATATCGACTATTCGGAAGGCGTAAGCTCGATCAAGCGCAACAACCGCTACCGCGTCGTCTCGATCGGGTCCGACCTGCCGCAGGGCGTGGCGCTCGACACAGCTTCGGCCCGCTTCCGCGAGATCGTCAATGGGGCCAACATCCCGGCCACCGTGCACCTTGCCGAAAGCGGCGACACCAAGGTGCAGACCGAGATGCAGCAGAGCTTCGTCAACGCCATGCTGATGGGTCTCCTATTGGTGCTGACGGTGCTGATCCTGCTCTTTAAGGACGTGATCCAGCCCTTCACCATCCTGTTCTCGTTGCCGCTCGCCATTGGCGGCGTCGCAGCCGGCCTGCTCGTCACCAACAATCCGCTGTCGATGCCCGTCATGATCGGCATCCTGATGCTGATGGGTGTCGTCACCAAGAACGCCATCCTGCTCGTCGATTTCGCGATTGAGATGCGCCACCGGGGCATGCCTCGCGTCGAGGCCATGGTCGAAGCCGGCCGCAAGCGCGCCCGTCCGATCATCATGACCTCGATCGCCATGTCGGCGGGCATGCTGCCCTCCGCGCTCGGTGTCGGCGAAGGCGGCTCGTTCCGCGCGCCGATGGCGATTGCGGTGATCGGCGGCATCATCGTCTCGACCGTGCTCTCGCTCGTCGTCGTGCCCTCCTTCTTCCTGATCATGGACGATCTGTCCCGCCTGCTCGGCTGGGCTTTCGGCCGCCTGGTCGGCAGGAAGGACGAAGAGGAACTGCCGCTGTCGCGCGAGGATCTTACCCGCGTCACCCGCGAGAACAGCAGCGACATCGACTCGCTGGAAGAGCGCCTGACCGCGATCGAAAAGCCGGAAAGCAAACGCAAGAGCGCCAAGGGCAACGACACCAACGTGCTCCGCCTGCCGCCCTTCGCGGCGGAATAAGCAAAACCCAGGAAATGAACGGGCCGGGGGCGATCTCCCGGCCCGTTTCGTTTTTCGTTCATTTCCAACGCATGTCGCGCAAAAGTGTGCAGCGGTTTTTAGAGCATGATGCCGAAAAGTGTGAGCGGTTTTCGGACGACATCATGCTCTAATTCTTTGATTTTGATCCGGATGTTTTTAGGCCGATCCGGCCTAAATCCGGATCTAGAGCCCGCCCTGCTCCCTGAGGAAGCTGACGATCGAGCTGACGCCGTCGCCGCGCTTCATGTCGGAGAAGACGAAGGGGCGCGAAGCGCGCATGCGCGTCGCATCCCGGTCCATCACGTCGAGATCGGCACCGACATAGGGTGCCAGATCCTTCTTGTTGATGACGAGCAGGTCCGACCGGGTGATGCCGGGCCCGCCCTTGCGCGGGATTTCCTCGCCCTGACAGACGGAGATGACATAGATGGTGATATCGGCAAGATCAGGCGAAAAGGTCGCCGCCAGATTGTCGCCGCCGGATTCGATGAAGACGACGTCGAGATCGGGGATCCGCTGGTTGAGGCCGGCGATCGCCTGCAAATTGATCGTCGCATCCTCACGAATGGCGGTATGCGGGCAGCCGCCTGTCTCGACGCCGACGATGCGGTCCGAAGTCAATGCCTGCATCCGCACCAGCGCCTCGGCATCCTCGGTCGTATAGATATCGTTGGTGACGACGGCGACGGAATAGTCGTCGCGCATCGCCTTGCAGAGCTTTTCGGTCAGCGCCGTCTTGCCCGAGCCGACCGGCCCGCCGATGCCGACACGCAAAGGTCCGTTTCTTGATTTCATGTGCCTTACTCCAATCGAACCCCGATGATAACGAAGCCGCCCGCCCGCGCCACCGTCAAATGACGCAGCCGCCGCGATAATTTCGGACAATCACGAGCGGAACAGCCGCGTCGCCTGCGTCTCGTGGCGCAGGCTGGCAATATCGGCCTGCACCGTCGCCGAACCCAGATCATCGAGCGTCGAGGTCGCCGCCCGCCGGGCGATCTCCGCGAGGTGCTCTTCGAGGCCGGCAAGCACGGCAACGCCACCCCTTTGCCCAGCGACGCCGAGGCGGATGCCTGATGAAACCGCTTGTGAGGCATAGGCATGCAGGAAGACGACGAGCGCCTTCTCAGGCCTGATACCGTGCGCGCCCGTCACCGCCCCGACCGCAATGGGATAAGCGACCTTGTCAGGTAGCCGCTCGAACACGCCGTCCGGCCAGGCCCGCGCCGCCGCGAGGAAAGCCTCGCCGAGCAGCATCGTTTCCTGATGCCTTTCGCGCGATCCGGCCAGCGCCTCAGCGAGTGCAGCGACTTCGGCAAGGCGTGCGGGTTCTGCCTGTTGCCTGTGGCTTTCGGCCAGAAGCACCGCATCGTTCCAGACCGAACCGTTGCCGACCAAAGTGCCGATCCAGGCCGCAAGCGAGGTCGCATCCGTAACGAACCCGTCGGCTACCGCCCGCTCCAGTCCCCCCGAATAGGCAAAGCTGCCGATCGGAAAGGCCGGCGAGAGCCATGCCGTCAGACGCAGCAATGCCTGCAGCTCGCGATCCCTGGTCATCGAGGCTCAGTCGTGCTTGTGGTCCTGATGTCCGTGGACATGACCATGATCCTGCCCGTGGTCATGATCATGACCGCGATCGTGGCGGTGCTCATGCTCATGCTCGTAGCCATGTTCATGATCATGGTCGTGGCCGTGATTATGATCAAGGTCGTGATCATGCCCGTGGTCATGATTGTGATCGTGATCATGCCCATGAGAATGCCCGCCTTGGGAATGATAGGCCCCGCGCGCCGGCTGGAACGGCTCGTTGATCTCGAGGACGACGGCGCCGAGGCCCTGCAGCATGGTGCGGATGACATGATCGCGCAGGATGACGATGCGGTCTTCCTCGATCTGGGCCGCAAGATGCCGGTTGCCGAGATGCCAGGCGAGCTCGACCAGATGCGTTCGGTCGCGTCCGCGAACCTCGAAGAGCTTCTCGTCCGCGGCGAGGATCTCGATCAGTTCACCGTCGTCGCGCACCAGCAGGTCGCCATTGGCGAAAAGCACCGGATCCTTCAGATCGAGCATGACCATTTCGCCATTTTCCAGATGCAGCAGTTTGCGGCGCAGATGGCGCAGATCATGCGGCAGCTTGACCTGGGCGATCGGATGGGAGGAAGGGGTTCCGGCGGGAAGATAGGAGGTGACGCGCTGCATGATATGTCCGTTTTGCTGAGAGGACGACCATGCAAAATAGCTCTTCCCGATGCAAGCACCAATGCCCTTTCGTCCAGGTGCGGCTTTTATATTCCGTAAGCCTGCATCACATTGTCGCTCTCCGGGCCTCTGTTCTCGCCATCGACGCCGTTGTCGACAAGCCCGTGCCAGGCGTGATGCAGACCTTCCCGTTCGTGGACGACGCGATTGCGCCCAAGTGCCTTGGCGAGATAGAGCGCCCGGTCGGCGGAGGCATAGGCCGCCTGCTTGGTGCGCCCGGCGACGAGATCGGCAACGCCGCCGGAAACGGTGATGCGGATATCGTGCCCCTCGGCTTTCATGGCGCCGCCGGCGATCCGGGCTCGGACGCTTTCGACGCGCTCCATACGCGCCTCGAGCGGCTCCCCGGAGACGATGACGCCGAACTCCTCCCCACCCAGCCGTGCGACGACGGACATCTCATCGAAGGCGGATGTCAGCATGGCCGAAACGGCGATGATGACGGCATCACCGCAGCCATGGCCGAAGCGGTCGTTGATCGTCTTGAAACGGTCGACGTCAAAAATGACCAGCGACGCGTTGCCATCGGTATTCTCAAGCGCCTCGGTAAAAGCGCGCCGGTTGAGCAGTCCGGAAAGCGTATCCGTGCGGCTGAGCTTTTCGAATTCCGCCCGCGAGAGCGCGAGATCGCGCATGGCAAAGCCGGCAAACAGCGAGAGCATGCCGGAAACGGTACCGCCGATCAGCCAGGAGAAGATCGCGCTGAAGCCGATTGCATGGGCGAGCGTCACCGGTAGAAGCCCGAGAAGATCGAGCGACGGCATCGTCAATGCGATAATGACTCCTGAGAGAATAACGGCAAGAAAAGCCATCTTCAGGGCGAAGACATAGACGTTCTTGCGGTATTGAAGATCGCCAAAATCGGCCTGCAGCGAAATCCAGTTTCTCATGAGAATCAACCTTCCTGCTCGGCGTTTCCAGGCATTGATAAGAGCCCAATTGCTGCGGCTGTCTTAATTGACTCGTTAAAATTCGAACGGTTTCGGACGTTTCGATGGACAGAATTTTTCTAGCAGGGGATGCAGCTTTCCAATCCCTGAATCGAACAGTGGGGAGAGACAGTTAAACGATTGATATAAAAGGGGTTTATCAAGCTTCCCGATGCAGCTGTTCCAGAATGGCTTAGCTTGAGAAAATACCGGGTTTTCCACCGATTTTTACAACCATATGGAGAGTGCTATTCACAATTCACTTTAAGAGCGGACCGGCCCGACGGCTGCTTTAATTGTAGACAGCAACAGACAATCGCAATGCTTGTGGAAGCGGGTTCCATATGCCGGTTCGAAGCCCAGCCGAGCGCAGGGCAGCGGCAGTCCAGGTGTTGCAGCCGAAGAGGGCGTTGAAGTATCCCCTGGCCTCGAAGAACCGGTCGATCTCGCCGTAACCCGCATCCGGAATCGGCACCACCGCGCCCGCGTCGCGGACGAAGCTCTCGGAGATAAAATCGCGCAGCTGCACCAATTGATCCTCACTGACATTGAATGCCGTAACGGTGGACTGCGGCTCCGTGATATGACCGGCAAGGTCCACATGCAGCACCGAACGGTCGATCGTCAGCGCGCGTAACACCGGCAGCGGCTTCAGCTCCGCCCATGTGGGAGTTTCCAGATAGAACGCACGACCGCCCCAGCCGATAATGAGCCACTCCGCATTCGGATGGCCGAGCGGAAAACCAGTATTGTCGAGGAAGGAAAAGGCCGCCCGCGTTTCCGCGTCGAGCGGAATGGCAATATCGGTATGGATCGGGCCCGACAGCAGCAGAATCCGATGCGTCACTGCGGCAGACGACGCCTCGACCGGCGCAATCAACGGCCGGGGAATAAAGGTCCCACAGGCCGCCGAAAGCACAAGCAGAAATACGATCCGCAACAACCAGCGGATGCCTGTCCTCATAGGAACCGTCCGTCGCACATGGGCGCGGGCTTAGAACAGGAAATAGCGCTGCGCCATCGGCAGCAGCGTCGCCGGCTCGCATGTCAGCAATTCGCCGTTCGCCCTGACCTCGTAGGTCTCCGGATCGACCTCGATCTCGGGTGTCAGGTCGTTGTGGATCATCGATGCCTTGGAGATGCCGCCGCGCGTATTCTTCACCGCGACCAGTTCCTTGGCAACGCCGAGCCGTCCCTTCAGGCCGGCATCGAGCGAGGCCTGGCTGACGAAGGTGACGGAGGAATTGGTGAGGCTCTTGCCATAGGAGGCAAACATCGGCCGGTAGTGTACCGGCTGCGGCGTAGGGATCGAGGCGTTCGGATCACCCATCGGCGCGGCCGCGATCGACCCACCGAGCAGCACCATATCGGGCTTGACGCCGAAGAAGGCAGGATTCCACAGCACGAGGTCGGCGCGCTTGCCGACTTCGACCGAGCCGATCTCACGGCTGAGACCATGGGCGATCGCCGGATTGATCGTATATTTGGCGATATAGCGGCGGACGCGGAAATTGTCGTTGTCGCCCTTTTCCTCCTTCAGCCGGCCGCGCTGACGCTTCATCTTGTCGGCCGTCTGCCAGGTGCGGATCGCCACCTCGCCGACGCGGCCCATGGCCTGGCTGTCGGACGAGATGATCGAGAAGGCGCCGATATCGTGCAGGATGTCTTCGGCGGCGATCGTCTCCTTGCGGATCCGGCTTTCGGCAAAGGCGATATCTTCGGGGATCGACGGCGACAGATGGTGGCAGACCATCAGCATGTCGAGATGCTCGGCGATGGTATTGACCGTATAGGGACGCGTCGGATTGGTCGACGACGGGATGACGTTCGGCTGGCCGCAGATCTTGATGATGTCAGGCGCATGCCCGCCGCCGGCTCCTTCCGTGTGGAAGGCATGGATGGTGCGGCCCTTGATGGCGCCGATCGTATCCTCGACGAAGCCGCTTTCGTTCAGCGTATCGGTGTGGATCATCACCTGCACGTCGTATTCGTCGGCAACCGACAGGCAGCAGTCGATGGCGCCGGGCGTCGTGCCCCAATCCTCGTGCAGCTTCAGCGACGTGGCGCCGGCCAGTACCATTTCGGTCAGCGCCCCCGGCAGCGAGGCATTGCCCTTGCCGGCAAAGGCGAGGTTCATCGGAAAGGCGTCGGCCGCTTCGATCATGCGCGCGAGATGCCAGGGACCGGGCGTGCAGGTGGTGGCAAGCGTGCCATGCGCCGGTCCCGTGCCGCCGCCCAGCATGCAGGTCATGCCGCTCATCAGCGCTTCCTCGATCTGCTGCGGTGCGATGAAATGGATATGGCTGTCCATACCGCCAGCGGTGACGATCTTGCCTTCGGCAGCGATCGCCTCCGTGCCGGGGCCGACGATGATGTTGACGCCTGGCTGCATGTCGGGATTACCGGCCTTGCCGATCGCAACGATGCGCCCGTCCTTGAGGCCGATATCGGCTTTGTAGATGCCCGAATGATCGACGATCACCGCATTGGTGATGACCGTATCGACCGCACCGTCCGCCCGCGTCACCTGGCTCTGGCCCATGCCGTCGCGGATCACCTTGCCGCCGCCGAACTTCACCTCCTCGCCATAGGTGGTGAAATCTTTCTCGATCTCGATGAAGAGCTCCGTATCAGCAAGGCGCACCTTGTCGCCGGTGGTCGGTCCAAACATGCCGGCGTAGGCGGCGCGCGAGATCTTGTAGGGCATCTATCAGGCTCCTTGGGAGGAAGAGACGAGTGTTTCTCCGCCGAGCCGCTTGAGGCGGCCAGCGGCAATATAGCTATCGACAAGCTGTCGTTCGGCCGAAAACGGGTGCCATTCCCAGCCGACGTGGCCAAAGCCGGCAAGTGTCGCCTCGGCCTCGGCATATGTGTTCAGCACCTCGGCAATGACGATCATACCGCTGCTCGGCACGACATAGGGCGCTGGAGAAAACGACGAAAGCGACGCGTCCGCGGCCTCGTGAACCGATTTGCTGATGATGACGTGCGTTTTGCCGGTGTCTGCGCAGAAGGCGCTGAACTCAGCGGTATAGTCGTCGCAGAAATCATCAAGCTCCGGATGAGAGACGGCAAGCGGCGCCCGCATCGCGGCGAATTTTTCCGGGTCGCGCACGCTCCAGATTTCGCCAGCCGAAACGACGCCCGGATGGGCGCGCCACTCACGCGAACCGAGCATCGCCTTTGCCGGCCTGCCGGTGTTGCAGACCGCGACGGCATCCGTGCGGCTGCCGCCGGCGCCATAAGAGCGGCAATCATTGAAGCGGATGACAATATCGGCGGCATCGATGATGCCAGCCCCGCCCTCCTCAATGTCGCCATTGCCGACGATCATGATTTTCCTGATCACCCTAGTTGCTCATCGTATCTTCGAGCTCTTTCAGCTCTTTCGTGCGTTTGTCCGTAATGTTGGCGAGACACCCCGCGACCAGCATCGGCTCCATCGTGCCGCCACGGGCCTGAAATCCAAAGGCGTCGCATTCGGCGTCACGATAGTCGATCCAGGCGCGCTGCGCCTTGACCAGCGCCTGCTCTGCGCCCTTCATGTCGCCATCCAGGTCCTTGTCGATCGCCGCCAGGGCGGCGCGCGTCTTCTTATATTGCGCATTCAGCGCCTTGTCGGCAGTCTCGTGGCGCGCCGCCTCGCAGCCAGTCATGTCCGATTGCGTCTTGGGATTGTTGCAATTCATATCCTGAGCAGAGGCAGCACCTGCCGTCAGCAGCATCGCCGCCCCGACGAGGCAGATATTCAAGCGCATGCACTTCTCCCGTATTTTGTTCTTAAAGCTTGCCCATCACCAGCTGACGGAAACCGTAGACCTCGCGCTTGCCGGAAAGCGGGATCAGCGTCACCGAGCGCGTCTGCCCCGGCTCGAAGCGCACCGCCGTCCCCGCCGGGATATCGAGCCGCTTGCCGTGTGCTACCGCGCGATCGAAGGAAAGCCCGGCATTGGTCTCGGCGAAATGATAGTGGCTGCCGACCTGCACAGGCCGATCGCCGGTATTGGAAACCTCCAGCGTCACCGTCGGCGCGCCGGCATTCAGTTCGATGTCGCCGCTTGCGGCAATGATCTCGCCTGGAATCATCTCGTCCTCCTTAAGCCGCCTTGGGCGCAGCCCTCGGCCTTCAGTACGCGCTTCGTCGATGCCGGATTTTTGGCGAGCATGGCCGCCGGCCGAATAGGCCTGGCGACGAGATTGCCCCCGCAGTTCGGGCAGACACCCTTCAGCACGCCGTCCACGCAATCGGCGCAGAAGGTGCATTCATAGGTGCAGATCCGTGCCTCAATGCTATCAGGCGGCAGATCCTTGTCGCAGCATTCGCAATTGGGCCTGAGCGCGAGCATTCTTCTCTCCTCAACGGATCGGCTCGTGCACGGTGACGAGCTTGGTTCCATCCGGGAACGTCGCCTCCACCTGCACGTCGTGGATCATCTCTGCAATCCCCTCCATCACCTGGTCGCGGCCGATCACATGGGCGCCTGCTTCCATCAGCTCGGCAACCGGGCGGCCGTCGCGGGCGCCTTCGACGACAAAGTCGCTGATCAGCGCGATCGCTTCGGGATAGTTCAGCTTGACGCCGCGCTCCAGCCGCCGCCGCGCCACCATCGCCGCCATGGAAATCAACAGCTTGTCTTTTTCTCTCGGAGTGAGGTTCATCGCTTATCCATCTGCTTCATGCCTAGAACAGGATGATCCTGTTCTACTTAAAGAGTTAGAGCACGATGTCGCCCGAAAACCGCTCACACTTTTCGGCATCATGCTCTGGTTCATAGATTCCAGACTTTCGGCACAGGCGCACCATTGCGCAAGGCGGAAATGACGGGGATCAGGATTTTTCTGAGTGAGAAGCCGTCGGCTGCTGCAAGACGGACGACGAGCTTGCCATTCCAAGCGCTCGCACCGCCCATCGATCCTTCGACGAGCGGCCGGACCTTGCCGAGATAGGCTTCTGAAAGCGGCCCGGCATAAAGCAACGTCGCAAAGGCCACCTGCCCGCCGAGCACGGCCTGCCGCGCAGCCAGCGCCGCCACGCCTTCGGAAAGTCTGAGTTCTTCGGCGTGGATGAGTTGGCTCGAACGGCGGATGCGCCAGCGGTCGCGGAAGAGCCCTGATACCACCGCCTCACCCATAGCCTTGCGGCCGAGCAGCACGGCTTCGACGGCCAGAAATTCGGCGCTCTCGTCAAGATCGACATCCAGCCGGCGGAAAAGTGCGGCCCGGTCGAAGAGGATCGTTTCCTGCGGCAGCCAGTCGACGCGGGCTTGGGCTCCGACCTTGATGCTGGTCGCCACCTCGGCGATGCCGGCCGATGCCTTGTAGATCTTCTCGCAAGCCTGAGTGGTGACGTCGATGCGCGTGCCGGCGCCGGCATCAACGCTCCAATCCATCCGATCGCCGCCCGTCAGCCCGCCGGCGGTATTGATGATGACGGCTTCCATGGAGGCATCGAAGGTATCGGGCAGGCGGATTTTCGCGGCCCCCTCCTGATAGAGTTCACGGATACGCGTGCGGCCATCGAACAGCTTTGCCGCCAGATGCCCGCGCCCTTCCGCTCTTTGCGGTCTCGTGCCTGCCGCCGCAATCGTCATATCGTCCCCTTCAGTCGCGCTATCGGTTTCCATTCAAGCGCGCGGATAGCGGAAAGCAAGCAATTCCTATGCCGTCCCGAGCAGACCTTTGGCGGCGGCGGACGGTTTTCCAGACGCCGTGCCCTCTGCTGCAAAATGCGGCATCTGCCGGTCAGACAGTCAGATGGCGGCGGGCCTCCGGCGTATCCAGCGTCTCGGCAAGCCCTTCATGCACGATTTCGCCGCGGTCCATGATGTAGACATAGTCGGCAAGCTCGCGGCAGAAATCGAGATACTGCTCGACGAGCAGGATCGCCATGCCTGTGGAGTCGCGCAGATAGCGGATCGCCCGGCCGATATCCTTGATGATCGACGGCTGAATGCCCTCGGTCGGCTCGTCGAGCACGAGAATCCGAGGCCGCGTCACCATGGCCCGCCCGATCGCCAGTTGCTGCTGCTGCCCGCCAGAAAGATCGCCGCCGCGACGTGACAACATCGACTTCAGCACCGGGAAGAGACTGAAGATGTCATCGGGGATGTTGCGGTCGCGGCGGCCAAGCGGAGCAAAGCCGGTTTCGAGATTTTCCTTGACGGTGAGCAGCGGGAAGATTTCACGCCCCTGCGGCACATAGCCGATGCCCTGCTTGGCGCGGGCAAAGGGCGGCAGGCCGTTGAGCTTGGTATCATTGAAGGTGACGGTGCCGGCCGACAGCGGATGCTGGCCGGTAACGGCGCGCAGAAGAGAACTCTTCCCCACGCCGTTACGCCCCAGCACGCAGGTGATCTTGCCCATCTCCGCTTTGATCGAGATGCCGCGCAGCGCCTGAGCGGCGCCGTAGTGGAGGTTTGCGTTTTCGACTGTCAGCATGATGCGACATCCTTGTTTGCCGTGCCGGCGATGCGAGCACCCTCTTCTCCCCCGCGAGGAGAAGTGCCGAGCGCAGCGAGGCGATGAGGGGGCTGAGAAGCAACAGCGACGAGCACCTTGAGCGAAGGCGAAAGGTTATCAGCGGCGTGCCGTGCGGCCCCCGCATCCGACCCTTCGGTCCACCTTCTCCCCGCTGGGGAGAAGAGGGAATATGTCGCTCCCCTTTCAGACCAATCCAGAAACATCGACCGCATCATCACCGCCCCAAATAGTTCTCGATGACCTTCGGATCCGAACTCACAAAGTCGATCGAGCCTTCCGCCAACACCGATCCTTCAGCAAGGCAGGTCACCTTGACGCCGAGGTCTCGGATGAAACCCATGTCATGTTCGACGACGACGACTGACCGGGTTTTGGCGATATCCTTGAGCAGGATCGCAGTTTCCGCCGTCTCCGCATCGGTCATGCCGGCCACCGGCTCGTCGACGAGCAGGAGCTTCGGCTCCTGCGCCAGCAGCATGCCGATCTCCAGCCACTGCTTCTGCCCGTGCGAGAGATTGGCGGCGAATTCGTCGCGGCGATGCGTCAGCCGCACGGTTTCGAGGATTTCCTCGATGCGCGCCTTGTCCTCGCCAGAAAGCCGGTAGAACAGCGTCGAGAACACGCCGCGACGGCGGTTCAGCGCCAGCTCCAGATTGTCCCAGACCGTATGGCTCTCGAACACCGTGGGCTTCTGGAACTTGCGGCCGATGCCGAGCTGGGCGATATCGGCCTCGTCCTTCTTGGTGAGGTCAATCGTGCCGTTGAAGAAAACCTCGCCCTCGTCGGGCCTGGTCTTGCCGGTGATGATATCCATCATCGTCGTCTTGCCGGCGCCGTTCGGGCCGATGATGGCTCTGAGTTCACCGGGTTCGATGACGATCGACAGCGAATTCAGCGCCTTGAAGCCATCGAAGGAAACCGAGACGCCGTTGAGATAAAGTACGCTGTTGGGTTTGACGTCGGGGATCATGGTGCTCACTCCGCTGCCTGTATTTTCGGCTCGATGCCATCTTCCTGCACCGCCGGCGGAGCAGAATTGGAGACCTTCTTCCGCTTTCCGAGATATTGGGCGATCGTGCCGACGACGCCCTTGGGCAGGAACAGCGTGACGGCAACGAAGAGGCCGCCGAGCGCAAACAGCCAGAACTCCGGGAAGAGGCCGGTGAAGATCGTCTTGCCGCCGTTGACGAGGATCGCGCCGATGATCGGGCCGATCAGCGTCGCCCGCCCGCCGACAGCCGTCCAGATGACGACTTCGATCGAATTGGCAGGCGCGAATTCGCCGGGATTGATAATGCCGACCTGCGGCACGTAGAGCGCACCGGCAATACCAGCCATCATCGCCGAGACGACGAAAGTGAAGAGCTTGAAGTGCTCGACGCGGTAACCGAGAAAGCGGGTGCGGCTTTCCGCATCGCGCACGCCGACCAGCACCTTGCCGAACTTCGAGCGCACGATCGCCGAGGCGAGCAGCAGCGACAGAGCAAGGAAGATAGCCGTTGCCGCAAAGAGGACTGCACGCGTACCGTCAGCCTGGACGTTGAAACCGATAATGTCCTTGAAATCGGTAAGGCCGTTATTGCCGCCGAAGCCCATGTCGTTGCGGAAGAAGGCCAGCAGCAGCGCGTAGGTCATCGCCTGGGTGATGATCGAGAGATAGACGCCGTTGACGCGTGAGCGGAAGGCAAACCAGCCGAAGACGAAGGCGAGCAGGCCGGGCACGACGAGCACCATCAGCGCCGCAAACCAGAAATGGTTGAAGCCGTACCAGAACCAGGGCAGATCCTTCCAGTTCAGGAACACCATGAAGTCGGGCAGAACAGGGTCTCCGTAGCTGCCGCGCGTGCCGATCTGGCGCATCAGATACATGCCCATCGCATAGCCGCCGAGCGCAAAAAAGGCCCCGTGGCCGAGCGAGAGGATGCCGCAGAAGCCCCAGACGAGATCAAGCGCCAGCGCCAGCAGCGCATAGGTCAGATACTTGCCGAACAGCGACATGATATAAGTCGGCACGTGTAGCGGATTGGTCGGCCCCGTCATCAGGTTCAGGACCGGCACAAGGACGGCGACCAGAAGCAGGAGGGCGATGGCAATGACGATCTTGCGATCGAGTGATCGGAGAAGGAAGGCCGTTATCATGCTTCCACCGCCCTTCCTTTGAGTGCGAAGAGTCCGCGGGGACGCTTCTGGATGAAGAGAATGATGAGGACGAGCACCAGGATCTTGCCGAGCACGGCACCGGCGAAGGGCTCGAGGAACTTGTTGACGACGCCGAGCGACAGTGCACCGACCAGCGTACCCCAGAGATTGCCGACACCGCCGAAGACGACGACCATGAAGCTGTCGATGATGTAGGATTGACCGAGGTTCGGCGAGACATTGTCGATCTGGCTGAGCGCCACGCCGGCGATGCCGGCAATGCCCGAGCCGAGCGCGAAGGTGAAGGCATCGACCCAGCCGGTGCGGATGCCCATCGACGACGCCATGCGCCGGTTCTGCGTAACGGCACGCATCTGCAGGCCGAAGGCGGACCGCTTGAGCAGCAGAAGCAGCGCTACAAAGACCACCATCGAAAAGACGATGATCCACAGTCGGTTCCAGGTGATGGAGAGCCCGCCGAGATCGAAGACGCCGGACATCCAGGTCGGATTGCGGACCTCGCGGTTGGTCGGGCCGAAGATGCTGCGCACCGCCTGTTGCAGGATGAGCGACACGCCCCAGGTGGCGAGCAGCGTTTCGAGCGGCCGGCCGTAGAGATAACGGATGACGGCGCGCTCGATCACCAGGCCGACGAAGCCGGTAAAGACGAAGGCCGCAGGCACGGCAAAGGCCAGCGAATAATCGGCAAGTTCAGGAAAGGCGGAGGTGATGTATTCCTGCACCACATAGGTGGTGTAGGCGCCGATCATCACCATTTCGCCATGCGCCATGTTGATGACGCCCATGACGCCGAAGGTGATGGCAAGGCCGATCGCGGCAAGCAGCAGCACCGAGCCGAGAGACAATCCGTACCAGATGTTCTGGACGATATCCCACAGCGCCAGGCTGCGATTGATGGAGCTGATATCCGCCTGGATCGCCGGCTTCAGGTCGTCAGGCGCGGTTTCGAGTGTGGTCGTGAGGATGGTCAGCGCATCGCGATTGCCGCGCGCCGCGATCGTATCGATCGCAGCCTTCTTGTCTTCGACGCTCGCATCCGTCTTGAGCAGCAACACTGCGCGGGCCGCTTCCATCGTATTCTTGATCTCAACGTCCTTTTCGGCCGCAAGCGCCGAGTTCAGCAGGTCGAGATTGGCGGGATCGGCATCTTTCAGAAGGCCCTGCGCTGCGGCAAGCCGCGCGGAACGGTCCGGGCTCATCAGCGTCAACTGGCTGGTGGCGGCGCCGATGACGCCGCGAAGCGCGTTATTGATCTTGACCTTCGTCATCAGATCCGGATCGACATCGGCAGCGGCTTCGCCGGTGATCGGATCGGAATAAGTCGGTTCGTCATCGGTACCGCCCTGGAGAAGAACGGGTCCGCCATCGGAATTGACGTAGAGAAGGCCGTCGCTCAACTGCTGCAGGATCTGGCTGACATGCTGGTCCTTGGAAGCGACCAGCGCTTTGATGGCCGCTTCTCGTTCCGGGAAGTCGCCGACGCCGAGCGCGTCGATAAGCACGTGGATATCGTCCTGGGCCTGGACTTCGCTCGAGATTATCACGCCCGAAAATGTCAGGCCCGAAAATGTCAGGCAAACCGTGATGAGGAAAATCTTTATGGCGCGATACATCGGCTTTCTCGCCCTTGATAGTGTTGGCCTCGCGGCGCAATCGCTGGGACGGAGCTTCCGCCCGGGATCAAACCCGGACGGAATCCTTCAGGCAATCATCGGATCGGGGTCGTACTCAGGAGCCCTTGCCACCGCACTTGCCCGTAGCGACGTTGAAGTTGCCGCAGGACATCGGCTTGCGCCAATCGGAGATCAGATCCTTGGAGTCAGGCAGGAAATCTGACCATTCGTCGCCGACGACGGCAGGTGTCTGCTGGACGATTTCGAACTGGCCGTCGGCCTGGATTTCACCGATCAGCACCGGCTTGGTGATGTGGTGGTTCGGCATGACGGTCGCATAACCGCCGGAGAGGTTCGGAACGCTGACGCCGATGATGGTGTCGAGAACCTTGTCGGTATCGGTCGTGCCGGCAGCCTGGACGGCCTTAACCCATGCATTGAAGCCGATATACGCAGCTTCCATCGGGTCGTTCGTCACGCGCTTGTCGCTCTTGGTGAAAGCGTGCCAGTCCTTGATGAACTTCTTGTTGGCAGGGCTTTCGACCGACTCGAAGTAGTTCCAGGCAGCGAGATGGCCGACCAGCGGCTTGGTGTCGAGGCCGGCAAGCTCTTCTTCGCCAACCGAGAAGGCGACGACGGGGATGTCGGTTGCCTTGATGCCCTTGTTGCCCAGTTCCTTGTAGAACGGAACGTTGGCATCGCCGTTGATCGTAGAGACGACGGCGGTCTTCTTGCCGGCCGAACCGAATTCCTTGATCTTGGAAACTTCGGTCTGCCAGTCGGAGAAGCCGAACGGCGTGTAGTTGGTCATGATGTCTTCTTTCGGAATACCCTTCGAAATCAGGTATGCCTCGAGAATCTTGTTGGTCGTGCGCGGATAAACATAGTCCGTACCTTCCAGAACGAAGCGCTTGACGCCTTCTTTTTCCATCAGGTAGTCGACGGCAGGAATGGCCTGCTGGTTCGGAGCAGCACCGGTGTAGAAGATGTTGCGCGAGGACTCTTCGCCTTCATACTGGACCGGGTAGAAGAGGATCGAGTTGGTCTCTTCGAAAACCGGCAGAACGGACTTGCGTGACGAGGACGTCCAGCAACCGAAGACGGCGGCAACCTTGTCCTTCTGGATCAGCTCACGTGCCTTTTCGGCAAACAGCGGCCAGTCGGAAGCCGGGTCGACGACGACGGCCTCGAGCTTCTTGCCGAGAAGGCCGCCCTTCTTGTTCTGCTCGTCGATGAGCATCAGCATGGCGTCCTTGAGCGTCGTCTCGGAGATGGCCATAGTGCCGGAGAGCGAGTGCAGAATGCCGACCTTGATCGTGTCATCGGCGGCAACTGCACCGCTAAAGGCGGCCGACGCCGCCATGATGGCGCCGAGCGCTGCGCCCGTAATAGTGGATTTGAGATTCATCTGGTTGAACTCCCCTCTTCTTGTTCCGCAACAGACCGGAAACGGAGATTAACTGTTGCTTAAAGAACTATCGGGTGCTGCAGCGCGAAAACACATACGTCGATTGACGTAGGCGCGGGGGGCAAACAGGCAGCAGGCCGGGAGAGGTGGCATCCCCACCGCGGGAGATGCCCTGTCGATTCTCTCGGAAGAATTATCCGTCGATCGTCAAGACGATGGCCGTCGGACCGTAAGAGAGGCTCGCCCTGTGGCCTGCGACGGTCAGCTTTTCGAAGGCGCCAGTTACGGCGCTCGCCTTCAGGATCTCGATCTTCGTTCCAGGCGTCGGGACAAAACCGTCGGCAAGCGTCACATCGAGCTCGCCGGCCAGCACCGCCTTGCCATGGACGATCAGCGTACCCTCGCCGTTCGCGCCGAGCCTCTGCTTCATCACGGCCGTGGCAAGCTGCTGATAGTCGCCGCCGATGGTCACGGGCTTGTCCGCTGCCAGAACGAGCGAACCGCGGTCAGCCGTCAGGCCGCCGGTACCGAAGGCCGACGGCGAGAGGGCCACCAGCGCGCCCTCTTCCAGCACGGTACCGCCGGCATAGCTGTTGGCGCCCGACAGCCCGAGGATGCCTTCGCCGCGCTTCACCAGCCTGCCCTTGCCGGTGATGTCGTTCCGCCAGGTGTCGATCGCATTGAAACCGCCCTTTGCCGCGTCCATCGTCACGGTCACGTCCTGCTCGAACGCACCATAACCGTCGGCCGCGGCAAAGAGGTTGAGACGGCCGTAACCTTCCGCATCGTCGAGGAGCGGATAGCCGGAGGCGACTTCCGTTGTCTTCAGCACGTCGCGGCGCTGCTCGCCGCCCAGATAGGGCAGACGCGTTTCGAGAAGCGCTTCGGCGCCCTGCGGCACGCGCGCCGGCTGATCGGTCGCATGGATCGTCGGCAGGCCGTAGCTCAAGCGCTGCAGCACGTAAGCGCGATTGGCGTCATGATCGGCGAAACGATCTGTAGCCAGCGGTGCCGCATGGGCAGCGACTTCGAGCGCGCCCGCATCCGCAACGCCTGATTTGGCGATAAGCCATGACTGCGCTTGGCTGTAAGCGTCGTTCTTCAGCGCGGCATTATCGGGCTTATTCAGATTGTAGACGACCGTAGCCGTGCCGAGCATCCGGCCGCCCATCACGTCGAGAGGAGAATGCATGCCGGCGAGGATGCGGTCTTCACCCAGTTCGCTGGCGCGCGTGATCATTTCCTGAAAGCGCTGCGGCACGAGATAGGCCATGGCCAGCGCATCCCGCCAGGCTTCCGCCGTATGCCCGCTCGGGAAACCGCCGTCCTCGACCGGCTTGCCGCTCTTGGCGGGCTCCAGCGTCGGGACGACCGACACGTCCTGGCTCCAGCGGTAGGGACGGCCATACTTGAAATAGCGCTTGGCCGGCTCCGTCGAGCCATCACCGCTTGCGGCGTTGATGAAGTCGATTGCAAGGCCCATGTCGGGGTTGGCATCGGTCTTGTTTTCCGCGTCCGGCTTGCTGCCGGCGCCGCGATTGTTGCCCTTGTCGTCATATTTGACCGTCGTCGCGTCGGCCGCCACCTCGGTGATCGTGGTGATCTGCTTCGAGCCGGCCTTCCAGGCATCTGTCAGCGGACCGAGGCCATCGACGATGCTGGCATTCTTGCCGCGCCGATCGTCGAGATAGGCGGCCACCGCCTGATCGGCAGTCCGCGCCCGCGTCGCTTTGACGACATAGGCGATGTTGGCGTCATGGACGGCCTGGTTGACGATATGGCCGTCGGTCTTGCTAGAAGGAATGCCGTCCCAATCCGTCTTGGCGACCGCCGGGCAATTATCCTTGGCCGGGGCTTCGACACCCGCATCGACGAAAGGCGTGCGCGGGGTCCAGATTTCGAGGAAGCCGGAGAGAAGATGAACGGCGGCGTTGCTGTCCACCGTCGAGAAGCAGGCGTCACCACGCTTGTTGGTGTTTCCGGCCAGCGCGTAAGGCGCTTTCGCCGCCGTGGTCTGCTCGGCGCTGGCAAGCGATGGCACGATCGAAAGAAGGCAGACGAGGGCGGTGCTCAGGCGGCAAAGGCTTAAAGCAGACATGGCGATACCCGAAATGATTGAACGAACGCCGGGAGAGTTAGAGCCCTTATGTGACAGATCAATTGCAAAAATATTGCCATTCTGTGAACCAGTCGGTGCCCGCCTCTTGCCTTTCCCAACCATCCCGCCAAAACTGCCGGAGAGACGATGAGCCCAACCGGAATGCCGGAAAGGAAGACATGGCAGCGCGCCAACGCATCATTCCGGTGAGACGCGAATATAATCGCTGGGTCGCCAACCAGACGCTGGAAGATTACGCGTTGCGCTTCACCGCAAAGAGCGCTCGCCATTTCTCCTCGCAGCGCATCTCGCAGACGGCGATCGGCGCGATCTCCTTTCTGGCGCTGGAGGCGATCGGCGGGGCGATCACTCTCTCCTACGGCACCACCAACGCCTTTTACGCCATTATCGTCGCCTCGGCCGCCATGCTGGCGATCGGCCTGCCGATCAGCCGCTACGCCATCCGCCACGGCGTCGACATCGATCTTCTGACGCGTGGCGCAGGCTTCGGCTATATCGGCTCGACCATCACCTCGCTGATCTATGCGAGCTTCACCTTCATGCTGTTTGCGATCGAGGCATCGATCATGTCCGGGGCGCTGGAGCTCACCCTCGGCATCCCGCTCTGGATCGGCTACATCATCAGCGCCGTCATGGTGATCCCGCTGGTGACGCACGGCGTGCGGCTGATCAGCAAGTTCCAGCTGATGACCCAGCCCTTCTGGATCGTGCTGAATATCCTTCCCTTCATCTTCATCGCCTTGTTGGACTGGGAAAAGTTCGATCTCTGGCGCGCCTTCGCCGGCATCCGCCATGCCTCCGGCCCGCCCGGCACCATCGCCGAATTCGATCTGGTGGAGTTCGGCGCCGCCTCCGCCGTCATCCTGGCGCTGATGTCGCAGATCGGCGAACAGGCCGACTTCCTGCGCTTCCTGCCGCCGGACCCGCAGCGCAAGTGGCGCCACCGCTTGGCGATCTTTCTCGCCGGGCCCGGCTGGGTCATCATCGGCGCGCCGAAGCTGCTTGCCGGTTCATTTCTGGTCGTGCTGACCTTCACCTCGGGCGTCCCCCTCGATCGCGCCGCCGACCCGGCGCAGATGTATCTGACTGCCTTCGGCTACATGGTCCCCTGGCATAATGCCGCGCTGCTGTTGATGGCCGCCTTCGTCGTCGTCTCGCAGCTGAAGATCAACGTGATGAATGCCTATGCCGGTTCGCTCGCCTGGTCGAACTTCTTCTCGCGGCTGACCCACAGCCATCCCGGCCGCGTCATCTGGCTGGTCTTCAACGTCGCGATCGCCCTGCTTTTGATGGAACTCGGCATCTACCGGCTGCTGGAGGAAACGCTCGGCATCTTCTCGATCATCGCTATGGCCTGGCTCTGCACGATCTCCGCCGATCTCTTCATCAACAAGCCGCTTGGCCTTGCTCCCCCCGGCATCGAGTTCAAGCGCGCCCATCTCTACGACATCAACCCCGTCGGCCTCGGCGCCATGACGTTGTCGGCGGCCGTGTCGCTGATCGCTCATTTCGGCGCCTTCGGCGATATTGCCGCCTCGCTCGCGCCCTATATCACCCTCGTCGTCGCATTGATCGCCTCGCCTGTCATCGCCTGGGCGACCAAAGGCAAGTTCTATCTCGCCCGCAAGCCGCGCCACAGCTGGAAGAACCTGACGAGCATCACCTGCTCGGTCTGCGAACATCCCTTCGAACCGGAGGACATGGCCTGGTGTCCGGCCTATGCCGCGCCGATCTGCTCGCTCTGCTGTTCGCTCGACAGCCGCTGCCACGACATGTGCAAGCCGGCCGCCCGTTTCAACGCCCAAGTCGGCACCGTCGCCAAGGTGCTGCTGCCTCAGACCATCATCGAGAAGCTGACGACACGCCTCGGCCGCTACGGCATCGCCGTCGTGCTGGCATTGACCGCCATCGGCGCTATCCTGGCGATGATCGCCCATCAGGTCGCCGCCGCTTCGCCTGAAACGGCCGAGGTCGTCAACCGCACCATCCTCATCGTCTTCTTCGTCTTCTCGGTGATATCAGGCGTCGTCTGCTGGTTCTATGTGCTTGCCCATGACAGTCGCGTCGTCGCCGAGGAGGAATCCTCGCGCCAGAACACGCTGCTGCTCAAGGAAATCGCCGCCCACAAGAAGACCGACGCCGCCTTGCAGAACGCCAAGGAAACCGCCGAGGCCGCCAACCGGGCAAAGAGCCGCTATGTCGTCGGCTTGAGCCACGAGTTGCGCACACCGCTGAACGCCGTGCTCGGCTACGCCCAGATCCTCGAGCGCGACGAAACGATCCCGACGCCGCGCCAGTCTTCGATCAAGGTCATCCGCCGCAGCGCCGAACATCTCTCCGGCCTGATCGACGGCCTGCTCGATATCTCGAAGATCGAGGCCGGCCGCCTGCAGGTCTATTCGAACGAGATCAACATCCAGGATTTCCTCGACCAGATCGTCGATATGTTCCGCCCGCAGGCGCAGGCGAAGGGGCTCGTCTTCATCCATGAGCGCTCGCCGGCGTTGCCGCAATTCGTCCGCACCGACGAAAAGCGCCTGCGCCAGATCCTCGTCAACCTGCTCTCCAATGCCATCAAATTCACTGACGAAGGCAGCGTCACCTTCGATGTCGGCTATCGCAGCCAGGTCGCGACCTTCACCGTTGCCGATACCGGCCGAGGCATCACGGAGAAAGACCTCCCCCGCATCTACGAACCTTTCCAACGCGGTGAGGCCGAAAGCGTGCGGCCAATGCCAGGGCTTGGCCTCGGCCTCACGATCACCCGGCTTCTGACCAACACGCTGGGTGGCGAGATTTCGGTTTCGAGCGTGAAGGACGAAGGCTCGACCTTCCGCGTCCGGCTGATGCTGTCCGCCGTCATGCGCGCCGTGGCCGCCGCACCGCAGGAAAAGCGCATTGTCAGCTATGACGGCCCGCGTCGGACGGTCGTCGTCGTCGACGATAACGAGGACCATCGCGAGATGATGCGCGAAATCCTGGCGCCGCTCGATTTCATCGTGCTGACGGCAGCGAGCGGCGGCGAATGCCTGACGCTGATCGAGGGCATTATGCCGGACCTCTTCCTTGTCGATATCCTGATGCCCGGCATGAACGGCTGGCAGCTCGTCTCGCGTCTGCGTGAGGCCGGCCAGACGGCGACAGTGCTGATGCTCTCGGCCAATATCGGTGACGCGGCTGTTCTCAGCGACAGCGACGACAGCCACAATGATGCAATCGGCAAGCCGGTCGACATCCGCCAACTCCGTGACAAGCTCGCCCTGCATCTTGGCCTGAAATGGATCTATGCCGATGCCGCGCCAGCCGTTCCCGTTAAGATCGAAGCGCCGATGCTGAGCCCCGGTGCTGCCCATGTGCAGGAACTGCTGCGGCTCGGCGAGATCGGCTATATCAGAGGCATCGAAGCCAAGCTTTCGGACCTTGCCAAGGTGGAGGCAAATCAGCCATTCACAGAGGAACTTCGCGCCTATGTCGCCGCCTTCGACCTCGCCGGCTTCATGACCTTCCTGCACGACTTCGACGAAAAGGTGGAATCCATTGGCTGAGCCGGCCTCCCTCCCCCGCGACATCGTTCTGCTCGTCGACGACTCGGCCGAAGCACTCGGCTTCTTGACCGACGCACTCGAACAATCCGGCTTCTCCGTGCTGATCGCCACGTCGGGCACGGCGGCACTTGGTATCGTCGAGCGCATCACGCCCGATCTCATCCTGCTCGACGCGGTGATGCCGAGCATGGACGGCTTCGAGACCTGCCGTCGGCTGAAGGCGAACGCCGCGGCGGCGCAGGTACCTGTCATCTTCATGACCGGCCTGACCGAGACCGAGCATGTCGTGCACGCGCTGGAATCCGGCGGCGTCGATTATCTCAGCAAGCCGATCAACATCGACGAACTGCGTGCCCGCATCCGTGTCCATCTGCGCAACGCTCGCTCAGCCCAAAGCGCCCGCATCGCGCTGGACGCAGCCGGCCGCCATCTGCTGGCCGTCAAAGGCGACGGCGCCATCCACTGGTCAACGCCGCAGGCGACACGGCTGGTCAATGCCGCGATGGGCAGCGACGACGGCATGGAAATCGTCGTCCGCCATATCGCTGGCTGGATGCGCGACCGCGTCGCGGCCGTGCGCGATGGCATCATCTCGATCGCCCATGCTGGCCAGGCGGCACTGCAGCTCGCCTTCCTCGGCGCAATCGGCCCTGACGAATATCTCTTCCGCCTCACTGCCGCCAATCAGCGCAGCGACGACGAGGTACTGCGCCAGCGCTTTTCGCTTACCCAGCGCGAATCCGAAGTGTTGCTCTGGATCGCCAAGGGCAAGGCCAACCGCGACATCGGCGAAATATTGGGACTGTCGGCGCGGACGGTAAACAAGCACCTCGAACAGATTTACGTGAAGCTCGGCGTCGAGAACCGGGCCTCGGCCGCCGTGAAAGCCACGCATGTGCTGTACGAGATGTAAGATGGTGTTGGAGGCTAGAACAGCATGATTTTAGGCCTGTTCGGCCTAAAATCTGAATCCTGTTCTAAATTAAATAGCTAGGGCATGATGTCGGCCGAAAACCGCTCACACTTTTCGGCATCATGCTCTAGGCGCTAAACCACCCGATCCGGCGCATCCCTGCCCTCGAAAAACGCCGTCACGTTGTCAACCACCTTCATGCCCATGGCGGTCCGCGTCTCTTCCGTAGCGCTGCCAAGATGCGGCAGCACCATGACGTTCTCCATCCGCCGCAGTGCCTCCGGCACATCAGGTTCCGCCTCGTAGACGTCAAGCCCGGCGCCGCGGATCGTGCCCGCCTCGAGCGCTGCAATCAGCGCCGCCTCGTCCACCACGTCGCCACGCGCCGTATTGATGAGAAAGGCGCCCGGCTTCATCGCCGCAAGCCGCGCCGCATTCATCAGGTGTCGGTTCTCTGCTCCACCGGGGCAATGCAGCGAGACGAAATCGGCCACCGCCAGCACGGCCTCGATCGTCGGCAGCTGCCGCGCGCCGTAACGCGCCGCCTCCGCCGGATCGATCGCCGAACGGTTGAAGAACACCACATCCATACCGAAGCCGAAATGGCAGCGTTGCGCGAAGGCCTTGCCGATTCGGCCGAAACCGATGATGCCGACCGTCTTGCCGGTCACCTTGGTGCCGACCATATGCGTCGGGCACCAGCCCTTCCATGCACCAGCGCGTACCTGCTGCTCGCCCTCACCGCCGCGCCGGGCAACGGCGAGCAGCAGCAGCATGGCGATATCGGCCGTGCAGTCGGTCAGCACGCCCGGCGTGTTTGTGACCGCAATGCCTCTCTCCTTGGCAGCTGATATATCGATGTGATTGTAGCCGACGCCGAAATTGCCGAGGATCTTGGTGACGACAGCGGCGCCGTCGAAGACGGCGGCGGGCAACCGATCGGAAACCGTCGGCAATACGGCATCATAGGTCGAGAGCGCCAGCCGCAGCTCGTCTTCGCCGAGCGGAATATCGTCACGATTGAACGTCACATCGAAACGCGCGGCAAGGACAGTTTCCACCGTGGCTGGCCAGCGCCGGGTGACGAGAATGCGGGGTTTGGACATGGACGGTTCCGCTCAATGCTTCAAAACGATGCCAAGAGTTAGACCAGCCAGGCGAAAATTGAAACGCCCGCAAAAAGAAAGAAGCCCGGTCGGAACCGGGCTTCGATAATCATATCCCATAAAGGCGAGCGAGGCTTACATGCCCTGCGGGAAGTAGCTGTACTTGCCGTCCGGACCCTTCTTCCATTCGTACATGATGTAGCCAGGAATCTTCGGGTCGCCCTTTTCGTCGAACGAAATGTCGCCGAGAACGGTCGGGAACGGGCCCTTTTCCTTCATGGCCTTGGCAACGGCCTCAGGATCCAGCGAACCGGCAGCCTTGGCGGCCCCGGCAATCGTCTGCATCGCAGCGTAGGAATAGAGCGTGTAGGCTTCCGGATTGAAACCAGCGGCCTTGAACTTTTCGACGAGTTCCTTGTTCGCAGGGTTCGCCGTCGGATCGGGGCCGAAGGTGTTCAGCGTACCGGCGACGGCGTCGCCAGCAATCGAGGCCAGTTCGTTCGAAACGATACCGTCGCCCGAAACCAGCGTCGCCTTCAGGCCCTGGTCGGCCGCCTGGCGGATGATGAGACCGGCTTCAGTGTGCAGACCACCCCAATAGATGATCGAGACGCCGGCTTCCTTCATCTTGGCGATGAGGGCCGAGAAGTCCTTGTCGCCGACATTGATGCCTTCGTATATGACTTCCGTGACGCCGGCGGCGTTCATAGCCTTCTTGGTTTCGTCGGCAAGGCCCTGACCGTAGGGGGTCTTGTCGTGAACGACAGCGATCTTGGCGTCCTTGAAGTGATCGGCAAGATATTTGCCGGCGATGGCACCCTGCTGGTCGTCACGGCCGCAGGTGCGGAACGTGTTCCAGAGGCCCCGTTCCGTGAAGGTCGGGTTCGTCGCGGCCGGGGTGATTTCGAGGATGCCGTTTTCGGCATAGACTTCCGAAGCCGGGATCGAAACGCCCGAGTTGAAGTGGCCGATGACGAACTTGACGCCGTCAGCAGCGAACTTGTTGGCGACCGAAATGCCCTGCTTCGGGTCGGAGACGTCGTCGCCGAGTTCGATCTTGATCTGCTCGCCGTTGATGCCGCCAGCCGCGTTGATGTCGGCGGCTGCCTGTTCAGCACCCTTCTGGAGCTGAGCGCCGAACGCGGCGTTCGGGCCAGTCAGCGGACCAGCGACAGCGATGAGAACGTCGGCCCACGCGTTGCCGCTGAAGGCGACCATCGCCGTCAGAGCCACTGCCGACAGAAGAGACTTCTTCATATTATTACTCCCAATTTTTGGGCGGGTTCCGGTCCAAGGCCCAGCGCACTACCCACCATTGACTGCGCCAGGAAAGCTGTTCCACTCGGAAGGCAATTCATGCCTAGTTTCAACGGACTGTCAATGTTTGTCCTTCCACGAAAACGCGGAAGTTTTCTCGTACAGCCAGTAATAGTTGTTAACCATCTGATTGGTGCGGCGGTAGCGGAAGCCGGCCGTCGAGAACACCAGCAGCGTCACGAAGTCGAGGATATAGTAGAAGGCGTTGAGCATCGGACCATTGAACAGGGCATGATGCAGGAACTGCATCGCCCAGGCGAGCAGGAATGTATAGACGATGACCAACGGATAGTCGGCCCAGCCTTCGGCAACCGCTTTGCCGGCGCGCCAGGCCGTCCAGAAGCCTAAGAGCAAGACGATGACGCGGATCGCCACAAGGGGGCCGGCATCCGCTTCGAAGAAAAGTCCCTGCATGTCAAACTCTCCTTTCGACCTAGTGTCTTCCGCCTTCGAGATAGGCGGCGCGGACCTCGGGATTGGCAAGAAGCTCCTTGCCGGAGCCGCTCATCGTCACCTTGCCGTTCACCATCACGTAGGCGCGGTGAGAAAGCCTGAGGGCGGCGAACGCGTTCTGCTCGACGAGGAAAACGGTCAGCCCCTCCGCCTCGTTGAGCTTCTTGATCGCCTCGAAGATGCCCTTGACGATCAGCGGCGCAAGACCGAGCGAGGGTTCGTCGAGAAGCAGCAACTTCGGGCGCGCCATCAGCGCGCGGCCGATCGACAGCATCTGCTGCTCACCGCCCGAAAGTGTTCCGCCCCGCTGGGCGTGACGTTCCTTGAGACGCGGGAAGAGCGTGAAGATCTTCTCGACGTCTTCGGCGAAGTGTTTCAGATTGTCGAGGCCTGCGCCCATCTGAAGATTTTCCAGAACCGTCATGCGCGGGAAGATGCGGCGGCCTTCCGGCGACTGTGCAATGCGTAGACGGGCGATTTCATGTGTCGGCATGCGGGTGATGTCGCGGCCCTCGAAGACCACCGAACCGGTGCGGGCCTGCGGGCTGCCGCAGATCGTCATCATCAGTGTCGACTTGCCGGCGCCATTGGCGCCGATCAGGCTGACGATCTCGCCCTTGTTGACGTGGACATCGACGCCGGCCAGCGCCCGGATATTGCCGTAATAGGTTTCGACGCCATTCACCTGAAGGAGCGGTTGACCCGTCATTACTTCATCGCCCATCAGTTTGCGCCTCCTTCGAGCTGCTCGACGGCTGCGATCACCTCTTCCACTTCTTCATCCTCGACACCGAGATAGGCCGCGATGACCCTCGGATCGTTCTTCACGTGATCCGGCGTGCCATCGGAAATCTTCTGACCATATTCGAGGACGACGACGTGGTCGGAGATTTCCATGACCACCGACATGTCGTGCTCGATCAGCAGGATCGACGTTCCTGTTTCGGCGCGAATGCTCTTCAGCAGCGCGTTGAGCGTTGCCGATTCCCGTGGGTTGAGGCCGGCAGCCGGTTCATCCAGGCAAAGCAGCTCCGGACCGGTGCACATGGCGCGGGCAATTTCGAGACGCCGCTGGGCGCCGTAGGGCAGATCGCCGGCGGGGTCGTCGGCGCGGTCGATCAGGTCGGCCTTCTCGAGCCAGAAACGGGCGAGCTCGATTGCAGCGGCCGCTTCCCGCCTATAGGGGCCGACACCGATAAGGCCGAGGATCGTATAACCCGATGCCTTCATCAGCTTGTTGTGCTGGGCAACCAGCAGGTTTTCGAGAACGGTCAGGCCGGAGAAGAGCCGGATGTTCTGGAAGGTGCGTGCGACCTTGGCTTCCCTGGTGATGCGAAAGTCCGGCAGGCGCTCGAGCAGATATTGCTTGCCGCTCTTCTGGTTGAACGTGATCATGCCCATCGTCGGCTTGTAGAAGCCGGTGATGCAGTTGAAGACGGTGGTCTTGCCGGCGCCGTTCGGCCCGATCAGCGCGGTGATATCGCCGCGCTTGGCTTCGAAGGAGAAGTCGTTGATGGCCATCAGGCCGCCGAACTTCATCGACAGGTGTTCGACCTTGAGAAGAGTGTCGTCAGACATCGTATTCGTTACGGGGCTCATCAACCATGGCCCTCCTTGATGAAGCTTCCGGATATCGCCTTGCGCTCTCTGAGGAAGGCTGTCGGCTCACGCGAGCCGACGAAGCCGCGCGGCTTGAACAGCATGACGACGACCATGGCGAGGCCGAAGATCAACATGCGGTAGAGTTCCGGCGTAAAATCGGGTCCGAAGATCAATTTTAGGAAGTCCATACTGCGCAACAACTCGGTGCCGCCGACCATGACGATGGCGGCGATCGCGATGCCGGTCAGCGAACCCATGCCGCCGAGAACGACGATGGCGAGAATGACGGCCGATTCCAGGAAGACGAAGGATTCCGGCGAAACGAAGCCCTGGCGGGCGGCGAAGAACGAGCCGGCGAAACCGGCAAACATCGCGCCCGTCGCAAAGGCGGTGAGCTTGGTCGTCACCGTATTGATGCCGAGCGAACGGCAGGCGATCTCGTCTTCGCGCAAGGCTTCCCAGGCGCGTCCGATCGGCATGCGGCGCAGCCGGATGGTGACGTAGGCCGTCAGCATGCAGAGCGCCAGGATCAGATAAAAGAGGAAGATCTTGTAATAGGCCGAGGAGATCGGCAGGTGAAAGAGCTTGGCAAAGCCGCCGGCCGTCGCATCGAAGGGAATGCCGAAGAGTGTTGCCTTCGGGATGCTCGAGATACCGAAGGTGCCTTTCGTCACTTCAGTCCAGTTGATGAGGACGAGACGAATGATTTCACCGAAGGCAAGCGTCACGATGGCGAGGTAATCGCCGCGCAGGCGCAGCACCGGGAAGCCGAGAATGACGCCCCAGAGTGCCGCGAAGATGCCCGAAAGCGGCAGCAGCACCCAGAAGGACAGGCCGAAATAGCTCGAAAGCAGCGCGTAGGAATAAGCGCCTACGGCATAGAAGGCGACATAGCCGAGGTCGAGCAGGCCGGCGAGGCCGACGACGATGTTCAGCCCCCAAGCCAGCATCACATAGATCAGGATCTGGATGCCGAAATTGTCGACATATGTCAGCGAGCCCTGAGGGCCTTTGAACGCCACCACCACCATGGGATAAAGCAGCAGCGCGATCAGCGCGATCTTCAGGAAATGCCGGTGAAAGAAGCTCTTCTCGGTTGAGATGTCGAGTTCGCCCTGTCTCGCCTTCGCCAGCTTGCGGTTGTCGAGATGCGGCCGCAGGAAAACCACCGTCGCGAAGCGGCCGATGGCGGCGACCGCGACGAAGATCGCAAGCAGGCCCCAGCGCTGGACAATGATCAGCTCGTTGCTGATGTTCTGGTCGGTCTTGAGGCCGACATAGAGAACGAACATGCCGAACGACAGAACGGCGGCGAAAAGAGCTTCGGTAAGGCCTTTGCGGACAAGTCCGGCATCGGGCTTGCCTGCAGAATTTTCGATGTTTGCCATGACGTTATACCTTCTCGACTTCCGGCCGCCCGAGGATGCCGGTCGGTTTGAAGATCAACACGAAAGCCAGGATCGCAAAGGTCGCGACGTCCTTGTAGGCAATGGTGAAATATGCCGACCACAGCGACTCGATAAGGCCGATAAGGAGGCCGCCGAAGACGGCGCCGGGTAACGAACCGATACCGCCGAGAACGGCTGCCGTGAAGGCCTTCACACCAGGCGTGAAGCCGTCGTTAAACGAGGCGACGCCATAATACATCAGATACATCGTGCCGGCGACGGCTGCGAGTGCCGCACCCATAACGAAAGTGATCGAGATCGTCTGATCGACGTTGACGCCGAGCAACGCCGCCATCTTGCGATCCTGCTCTGTGGCGCGCTGGGCACGGCCGAGTGCGGTGCGATTGACGATGTACCAGAAGATCGTGAGCAGCACTGCCGTGATCACGATGATGATGATCTGTTTCAGCGACACCGAGATGTTGCCGAACTGGTAGACCGTGCTCACCATCGGTGGAATCGGCTTGTTGCGCGGGCCCTGCGTCACCTGGATGAAGTTGGACAGCGTGATCGACATGCCGATCGCGGTAATCAGCGGCGCCAGGCGGAAGGAACCGCGCAGAGGACGGTATGCGACGCGCTCAATCGTCCAGTTCCACAAACTCGTCATCAACATCGCGACGACAAGCATCGCCAGCAGCAGAACTGCCACCGGGAGACCTGCGAAGATGGATGTGAGGACGAGGAAGACGATAAGAGCGGCGAAACCACCGAGCATGAAGATGTCGCCATGGGCGAAATTGATCATGCCGATAATGCCGTAAACCATCGTATAGCCAATAGCCACAAGGCCATAGATGGATCCGAGCGTCAGCCCATTTAAGAGCTGCTGGACGAAATACTCCATATGTCGTTTTCCCCTGGATGCGAGCCTAAAATGCTGCATCTCTTTTTGGTTCTTCAGTTCTCCGTTTCAGAGAACCTCATAGGCCGAATGCATAGCGGTTTCGTTGGAAATGTGAAGACAAAAAGGATTTACTCCGACAGATTCTTGTCAGAACAGGCCTAAATGGCGCGTTTTGAACCAAAATCCACAGAAAAACGGCAAAGCAGGATCTATTTTTAGTCAGAAACTGCCACTGGCTTAACCATACGGAGATGTCGCCGTCGATTTCCTGCGCTGTTTGCTGCGTAAGCTATTCCACAGAATTGGAAGATGGAGCAAATTCAGACCTCAAGGCAGCCTTTTTGACGAATGCCATTTCACAGGCAAATGCCCGCCATCTTCGTCTGACAAGGCTGAAAACTTATGGTAGCATCATCAAGCTTTGTATTGAGGGATGCAGAGCACGACGGGGAACACCATATAAATTAAGTATCTGGATGTGACAGGGATGGTTTGCGGACGAGCGACAGCGGGGTGCTCGCCGCGTGGCGAACGGCAAAAGGACAATGCTGAGGACATTTGAAAAGGCGGCGCTCGAAGCCGGCAAGGCCATCATCACGGTCTTGCGCGAAGGCTTCCCTGTCACCATGAAGGCGGATGCAAGTCCGGTCACGGTCGCCGACGAGGAGGCCGAACGCATCATCCTCGCTCATCTCGCCAGAGATTATCCCGAAATACCCGTCGTTGCGGAAGAATCAGTTGCCGCCGGCAAGGTGCCCGACATTGCAGGCCGTGGCTTCTTCCTGGTCGACCCTCTGGACGGCACGCGCGAGTTCGTCGACGGACGGCAGGAATTCACCGTCAACATCGCCTATATCGAGAGCGGCGCCCCGGTGGCGGGCATCGTCTACGCGCCAGCGCTCGGGCTTGCCTTCTCGGGAGAGCGCGGCCACGCCGAAAGGCTCGTCGTCACGGAGGATTTCACAGTTGGCGCTCGCAGCACAATCACTGTGCGCGAACAGCCCGACGACAGGCTGGCGCTTGCAAGCCTTCGCCACAACAGCCCCGAGACCGGAAGCTTCCTCGCCGACCACGCGATCTTCAAATGCACCAATATCGGCTCCTCGCTGAAATTCTGCCTGCTGGCCGAAGGAAAGGCCGACGTCTATCCGCGCTTTACCCGCACGATGGAATGGGACACCGCGGCCGGCGATGCGGTGCTGCGCGCCGCCGGCGGTTCGACGGTGACGCTGGACGGAACGCCGCTGACCTATGGCAAGACGGGAACGGCGGCCGATTTCGACTTTGCCAACCCGAACTTCATCTCCTGGGGCGGCAGGAAACGCGTCCTCGAACCGGCGTGACCATCCTTAGCATCGCTGAATACCGGCAAGCGGCGCGATTCTCTGCATCGTAACCATGAGCTCAGACCTGTCGCGACAATCCGCGACCGACCTCCGGCGTGCGCGCCTCAACTGAGCAAGCGTCCCTCCTTAAAGCGCGTCCACGATCCCATTCCAGCTGTGAAGTGATTCGCGTTATCGGCCCTCATTGAGCGATTCGGGCGGCGAATTCGTTGCCCTGCATCTTTTCAAGACGCCGCGCGCCAACAATCCTGCCTTGATTTTGTCACATTTCGGCACCGCTTCGACAGTGCTCGATATCTTCATCCGAAAAATTTCGGCTCGTGTTCCGTTAAGAAATACGGTTAAGAGACCCGGGTCACGTGTCGAAACGGCACGTCGCCAACCCTCGGTGAACCCCTGCCAAAGGCCTAAAAACTTTGACAAAATTCCAATTATTAACGAAATATCATGAGCTTGCCTCAACTTAACGCAAGTGCGAAAGATTTGTTGCGATGCGATATTTCTCTGGACACCATTACACAATTGTCGCATTTTTCCGTTTTAGTAGGGTTACCAAGACCTAAGTGCAGCCCTGGTGACAGGGTTAACCATTGATCGCCTATTGCCGCCGCGCCCCCTCGAAGACAACAGAGTACGATCCTTGAGCATCACGGAACTAAACAACAGCATTTCGACAGAGTCCTTCCGGCCGAGCCGCCGCCAGCAGCCGAGCCTGAAGATCCAGACCCCTGTTATCCATAGCGATGCGCCGCAGGCGCCGTTGGTGGATCTGGTCCTGAAGCGGGCGTTCGACATTTTTTCGTCGTTGAGCGCCCTCCTCGTCCTCGCCCCGTTCCTTCTGTTCGTCGCCATGCTGATCAAGCTCGACAGCCCGGGACCGGTGCTCTTCAAGCAGACCCGCTGGGGCAAGAACTGCAAGGCCATCAAGGTCTACAAGTTCCGTTCCATGCGCACCGACCTCTGCGACGTCTCCGGCGTTGCCCAGACGGTCAAGGACGACCCGCGCGTCACCCGCATCGGCGCCATCCTGCGCCGGACGAATGTCGATGAGTTGCCGCAGCTGCTGAACGTGCTGCTGGGCCACATGTCGGTCGTCGGCCCGCGTTGCCATGCAATCGGCATGCGCGCCGGCGGCGTGCTCTACGAAGAGCTCGTACCGGAATACCATCAGCGCCATGCGATGCGCCCCGGCATGACGGGTCTTGCCCAGATGCGTGGCCTGCGCGGCCCGACCGATCGTCCCGCCAAGGCGCGCGCCCGCATTGCCAGCGATCTCTACTACGTCGGGAATTTCTCGATCTGGATGGACATGCGCATCATTGTCGGAACCGTAATGTCGGAGCTGACCGGTGGTAAAGGCTTCTAAGCTTTGTGAGAAAGGGCCGGCTGCCTTACGCATGTCGCCCAAAAATGTGCAGCGGTTTTGGGAAATCCACATGCATGAGACAAAGACCTAAAGCGCGATGTGACGCGCTTTAGGCTCCAGACTCAATCATGCCCACCAAATGACGAGAGCAGCGATGTAGCAAGT
>NZ_PQIG01000100.1 GCF_012349115.1 Rhizobium ruizarguesonis | reverse complement strand
CCGCAACCATCGCCTTCAGCGCCGTCATCGCCGCATCGCCGCCACCGCCGGCAACAGGCACGTCCTTCCAGGCAAAACCTTCCTTCGAAAGATCCTGCTTCAAGACGTTCAGCGCCGCAGCCTCGCCGCCTGACGTCCACCAGTGCAGCATCTGCACTTCCTTCACGTCGGCGGCGCGTGCGGAGACGCTGGCGCCGGCCAGAGCCAATGCGATCGTTGCAGTCGTGGTCAAAAACCTGTTCATCGAAAGACCTCCCAGTCTTACATTGGAAGATGCGGGACCCATTCCCGCACCAATCACCCGCCCTCCTCGAGCGTAGTTCGGCTGCCGGCTAAGCCAGCTTTTCCGTCTGCGGCATCCACCAGCTGGTGCGTTTGCCGATATGCATGTTGAGCGTCTTCGTCTCCGTGTAATCTTCGACCGCATGGCGGCCGAGTTCACGGCCGAGGCCGCTTTGCTTGTAACCGCCAAAGGGAAGTTCCGAGGCGCCGTCCATGAAGGTGTTCATCCAGACCGTCCCTGCCCGCACTGAGCGGCCGATCGTCAAGCACGTGTCGAAATCGCGGCTCCAGACACCGGCCGACAGGCCGTAGTCGATGGAATTCGCAATCCTGATCGCTTCGGCCGATGTCTCGAATGTCAGGACCGAAAGCACCGGACCAAAGACCTCCTCGCGCGCCACGGCCATATCGGGGGTGACCTCTTCGAGGATCGTCGGCGACATGAACTGCCCCATGCCGAGATCGAGCGTCTCGCCGCCATGCGCGACCCGGGCACCGCTGCCCCTCGCGCCGGCGACGTATCCTGATATCTTCTCCAAATGCTGCGGCGTGATGATGGCGCCGACCTGCGTCGAAGGATTGAGCGGGTCGCCGACCTTCACCGCCTTCGACAGCTCGGCAATCCGCTTGACGACATCGGAAGCGATTGATTTGTGAAGGATTAGCCGCGAGCCGGCATTGCAGCACTCGCCGGCATTGAAGTATGCGCCGAAGACCGCGGCATCGATGAAGGCATCGAGATCGGCATCCGGAAATACGATCTGCGGGTTCTTCCCGCCCAGTTCCAGCGAGACCTTCTTCAGCGTCTGTGCGGCATTCGACATCGTCAGCTTGCCGACGCCGGTCGAGCCGGTGAAGGACACCATGTCGACGTCGGGATGCGACGTCATGACCGCGCCGACCTCTGGTCCCGTACCGGTGACAATGTTCACGACGCCATCCGGAATGCCTGCCTCCTGCAGGATCTCTCCCAGCACCAGCGTCGATCCTGAGGTCAGTTCCGAGGGCTTGACGACGGTCGTACAGCCAGCGGCCAGGGCGAATGGCAGCTTCTGGCCGACGATCAGGAACGGAAAGTTCCAGGGCGTGATGATCGACACCACGCCGATTGCTTCGCGCAAGACGACGCCGAGCGTGCCATCGCCGAGCGTGTTATAGCTTTCACCGTGGAGGTCGCGGGCAAGAGCCGCCGCGTAGCGCCATATGTCAACGGAGCCTGCAATTTCTCCCCGCACCTGCGTGATCGGCTTTCCCGCCTCGATCGCATCGAGAAATGCCAACTCCTCTGCGCGCGCTTCGATCAAATCGGCAGCCTTGAGCAGAATGGCGGAACGTTCGGCAGCGGTCATCCGAGGCCACGGCCCGAGGTCGAAGGCCTTGCGTGCCGCAGCGATCGCACGCTCGGCGTCCTTCTTGCTGCCGGTCGGAAACCGGCTGACCACGACACCATGGCTCGGCGCGACACGCTCGATCGGATCGGAGGCACCAGCCTCCCATTTGCCATCGATGAGCATCTTGAAATCACGCGCTTTGTGGTCGCTGAGCGCGGTGGGGTTGACGAGAACCGTCATTACCATTCTCCCTTGAACGTTGCCGGGCGCTTCTCGCTGAATGATGCGACGCCCTCCTTCAGATCGCCGGTCTTCGCGGCGAGGATCGAGCCCAGGGCTTCGACCGCGGTTCCATTGTCTTCGCCGTTTGCCGATGCGATCATCAACTTCGCGATCTCGGTCGCAGCCGGCCCCCTTGTGGCAATCCGCCCAGCATATTCCCTGGCGGCGGCGAGCGCGTTCCCCGTCGGAACGACTGCGTCCACGATCCCGAGCGTACGCGCCTCTTCGGCAGTGAATATTTCGCTACCCAGGGCCATACGCCGGACCGCCTGCGCCCCGAACCGGCGCACAAGACGCTGCGTCCCGGACCAGCCCGGCACCATTCCAAGACCGGTTTCCGGCAGGCCGATCTTGATGTGCTGTTCGGCGAGGCGAATGTCCGCGACGCCTGCAAGTTCAAGCCCTCCTCCGAGGGCATGGCCATTCAGAGCCGCGACCAGCGGCATCCGGAGCGTCGCCAGTCTTTCGAAGATGCGATGGCCGTGGCGAACCCAGAGATGACCGAACTCCTGAGGCAACATTCCGCCCCAGGCCTTGATATCGCCGCCGGCGGAAAAGCCCTTTCCTTCGCCTGTCAGAATGGCAGCGCGCACATTGGCGTTGGCCTCCACCTCGTCGGCCGCGTCAGCCAGCGCTTTCAGCATGTCGAGATCGAGCGCGTTCAGCTTCTCCGGACGAGAAATCGTCAGCGTCGCAACATGTCCATCGACGTCAATTCTGACTGTTCCGCTAGCCATCGAAGCTGCCCTCCAGCGTCCGTGCCTCTTTTTCTGGAAGCGACAGGCCGATGTTTGCCTCCGCGAAGAGCGCCGCGTCCATGACCTTCAGGTCGGGCGCTACGACCAGCGGAAACTCCGACTGATCGAGGATGTGGGCCTGGAGATCGACGCCGGGCGCAATCTCGGTGAGGACGACGCCATCGGGCGTCAGTTTCATCACGCACCGCTCGGTGACATAGGTGATCTCCTGCCCCTGCTCGATCGCGCGCCTGCCGCTGAAGGTGACGTGTTCGACCTCGTTCACGAGTTTCTTCAACTTGCCTTCCTTGTCGATGAGAAGAGCTCCATCGGCGACCGAAAGCTTCGCTCCGGCGTTGAACATGCCGGAGAAGACGATCTTCTTCGCCCGCGCCGTGATGTCGACGAAGCCTCCGGCGCCAGCCGTCACATGCGGCCGGAAGGAGAGCTTGGAAACGTTGACCGAGCCGTCTTTGCCGATCTCGAGGAAGGACAGCAGCGATGCATCGAAACCTGCACCCTGAAAATAGGTGAACTGATAGGGAGACGGCATGTAGGCGTCCGCGTTCGACGCGCAGCCAAAGGCGAAGTCGAGCAGCGGCACGCCGCCGACCGCGCCTTGCTCGATGACCCAGGTGACCGCGCCGTGGAGCCCTTCCTCCAGCAGAATTCGCGGCACGTTGGCCGATATACCGAAACCGAGATTGACGCAGCTTCCCGCCTGAAGTTCCTGCGCGACGCGGCGCGCGATGACTTTCTGAACATTGAATTCCGGAACGCTGAAACTATCGAGCGGACGGAAGATCTCCCCGGAAATTGCCGGATCGTATTGCGTCTGCGTCGTCTGCTTCTGTTCCGGATCGACGATCACATAATCGACCAGCATTCCAGGCACCCGGACTTCATGGGGCTTCAGCGAACCTTCCTTGGTGATCCGCTTGACCTGCGCGATGACGATGCCGCCGTTGTTGCGTGCGGCGAGCGCCTGATCGAGGCCGCCGAGATAGGCGCCTTCATGTTCATATGTCAGGTTGCCGCGCTCGTCGGCGGTGGTGGCGCGGATGATGGCGACATCAGGCACGATCGAGGGAAAGAACAACCAGTCGTCGCCCTCGAAGCTCACGCGCTTGACCACCGGATGCTCCGAAGCCAGGCCGTTCATCGCGCAACCCTGCCGCTCTGGATCGACGAATGTATCGATGCCGATCTTGGTCAGGACACCCGGCCGCTTCGCGGCAGCCTCCCGATGAATATCGAAGAGAATACCCGAGGGAATATTGTAGGCCGGGATCTCGTTGTTGGTGATCATTTGCCAGATCAGCGGCGGCTCTGATGACGACGGGCCGGACGGATAAGAGCCACCGATGATGCGCTTGAGCAGCCCCTTCTTGGCGATATGGTCGACGCCCTTGATGCCGCTCATGTCGCCGGCGGCGATGGGATGAAGGGTCGTGATATCACGGGGATGGCCGGTCGCATCGAAACGTTCGCCAATCGCCTTCAGCATGAGGTCCGGGCAACCGAGACCGCTCGAGGACGATACCGTTACAACAGCGCCATCCGGGATCAGCGCGGCTGCTTCGGTCGGGGTGAGATGCTTCTTCATGGGCCTTACTCAGAGTCCTGTTTCAATTTTTACGCTCTTGCGGGCTCCGCAGCTCTCGCGAACAACCAGCCGAACCGCTGTTATCACCGTCTCCGGCTCGGCCTTGCCCGCATTGATCTGCTTGAGAAGCAGTTGGGCGCCGCGGCGCCCGATGCCCTGCGGATCGACCGAGACCGTCGTGAGCGCCGGAACCGCCGCCTGAGCCTCGATGACGTCGTCGAATCCCACGACCGCGAAGTCGGAGCCGGGTTCCAGTCGGCGCGCACGCAATCCGTCGCAAACACCGAAGGCTACGGCATCGTTGAAGCAGACGGCTGCTGAGGGTTTGTCAGCAAGAACGATTGCTTTTCCGATCGCCTCCACCCCGCCGGCTCGCGAAGGCGCCGACGAGATGACAAGTTCTTGGTGATAGTCGAGCCCGGCTGCCTCCATGCCGCTTCGGTAACCGGCAAGGCGGTCGTCGAAGACAGCGGTGTCGGGAAAGCCGCCGAGAAAAGCGATGCGCTTGTGACCGAGCTCCGACAGGTGCTTGACCGCGGACATCATGCCGGCCCGGTTGTCGGAGACGACGGACGAGACCTTGGCACCAGGCAGGTTTCTGACGACGACCACCACCGGAATCCCTGCGGCGACAAGCGGCTTGAAGTCTGCGGCATCGGTGGCGCGCGCCGGCGACACGATGAGCCCCGAAATGCCGTGTTCCCGCATCGATGCGACAACCTCGCGCTGCCTGTCGATGCTCTCGCTGGTGTTCGACAGGAATTGCACGAACCCGGCCGACTGGACGACCATATCGACGCCGACCGCCAGTTCCGCAAAGAAGCTGTTCGTCAGGTCGTTGACGACGACCCCGACGATCCGCGATTTGGCACTGGCTTGGCGAAGATTGGCTGCGCCGCGATTGTAGACGTAGCCCAGCTCGCGCATCACGGCATTGACCTTGGAACGCGTCCCCTCATTGACCAGGGAGGAGCCCTGAAGCACCAGCGAAACCGTCGATTTCGAGACGCCGGCGGCTTTCGCAATGTCGATGACGGTTACCCGCGCCTTTGTCACGTCTTCCTCCCGACGCCAACGTCGAATGATCGCCTTAAATATTTGGAACGTTCCAATTCTGTCAAGTGAAATTTATACCTACTGTTATCCATTAGGAGCATCTGCGGCAAATTTCCACCTCCTCGACTGCCTGAATCTCATCTGGGAAATTGGAACGATCTAAAAGATGATCATGACTGAGAGGCATCTGTCGATATTTTTCGACCTGCAAAGTCGTGCGCGGCGCACGACCGACCGATGCGTTGGCAGCAAAAATGTGGAAGATTCAGGCTCGCCCGGTATTTCCGTCGAAGCGATCAATGCGGCGCAATCGGCGGACCTTCCGGCAAAAGCAGGAAGGGCTTCTAGTCTGTGTTAATAGACGTTGCGACAAGCCCAGTGGAGACCATTGAGACATGAAACTGCGCGCCGAGCTGAGCGTTCTGCCGCCACGCGAACAAGCACGGCGCTTGGCAGCCGTCGCCGCGTCTTTGGTCGCACAAATCGAGCGCACCGAACCTCATGCGCCCGAAGCCGAAGCCGCCTTGGCGGCAATCCGCAACTGGGGTGAAGGCGGGCGCCTGGCTGGCCGAGACTTCTCCGATCTTATCTACAGCGACGATGAGCGCGGGACGCTCCGCCGGCTCTCTGAGGTCGTGGGAAAGCCCAGCGAAGACGGCTGGAACGCGGTGACGACAGCAACCATGTACGTCGCCTGGCTTGTTTACCAGGAGACCGGCGAGCCCATGCCAAGTGACGTCAACGAAGTCGAAGAGGACAGCCTTGACCTTCTAGACGAGCAATTGGCCAAACTCGGCTGAAGTCCCCTCGCCGCTCGCCGTTCCTCGCCGTAACTATTCCATGGCTCACATAACCGTCCGCATTGCCTAGCGGACCTTCATCGGTTTCGTCTCCAGCGGAATGAGAGGCTTGTAAGTAGCGCCGCCGAGTTCCCTGACGTGCTCCTGCTTCGCCCGGCCGATCAACTCGCTGTTCTGGAGACACCTGGCGGCGGCGGCGGCCATCACCTTGCCGGCCTGGAGCATTCCCTTATGAGCGTAGGAGGTCTTGCCCTGCGCAACCATCTGCCAGCTATGTGGAGGCGTTCCGTAGGCTGATGTCGCCATATAGACCTGTCCGGTGGGAACGATCCAGCTGACGTCGCCGACGTCGGTCGACCCGTGCAGAAAGGTTGGCTTTTCCACGAGTTCGTTGACATGTTCGGAGAGGATCGTCCCGCGCTTCTCGATGCGGGCTTGAACGTCCCTCGGAAAAGTCCTCTGGATCTCCGCTGCGAACTCCTTCTCGCTGTTCGAAAACGACACTCCGCCGATCTTGCCGAGCTCCTGGTGAAGCACATCCGCCAGCGTGGCGTTCGGTATGAGGTCGGCAGAGGCTGCATCGAAGGTGATTTCGACCTCCGTTCCCGTCATCAGAGCCGCTCCGCGAGCCACGTCCTTGACCCGTTCGGTGATGTCCCGCACCTGATACATCAGCGGCGCGCGGACTTTGTAGAGTACTTCGGCCTGCGACTGCACGACATTGGGCGCCTTTCCGCCGGTATTCGTTATCGCATAGTGAATTCTGCCGTCCTGGACGATGTGCTCGCGCAGGAAATTTGCCCCGACATTCATCAGCTCGACTGCATCGAGCGCGCTTCGCCCGAGATGTGGCTCGAAGCCCGCATGTGCGCTCACGCCACGGAAAGTGAAGTAGACCTGGTTCGTCGCCAGCATTCTTGCATGGTAGGCGAGGTTCTCATCCCACGGGTGCCATGTGAAGGCGACGTCGACGCCATCGAACAATCCCTCTCGGGCCATGAAGGCCTTTCCGCCGCCGCCTTCTTCGGCAGGACAGCCGTAGAAGCGGACCGTACCGGCAAGCCCGAGCTCGTCCTTGCAGGCTTTAAGCGCCATGGCGGCGGCCAAGGAACCGACACCCAACAGATTATGTCCGCATCCATGACCGTTACCGCCGGGGACGACGGGCTTGTATCCAACAACGTCGCCCTCCTGGCTGAGATTGGGAAGCGCATCGAACTCGCCCAGGATCGCCACGACGGGTTGTCCCTCGCCATAGCTTGCGACGAAAGCCGTCTCGATGCCGCCGGCTCGGCGCTCGACGGCGAACCCCTCCGCTTCGAGAACGTCGGCGAGCAGTGCGGCCGACTTGTACTCTTCATATCGGATTTCGGCGAAGGACCAGATTTCATTGGCTGCCGACTGCAGCCCTTCCGCCTTGTCGGTGACCACGCGTTCGATGATGTCGATATATGTCATTTCACCAATCCTGGAATTGGTTGATCGGCGACCAGTTCGTCCTTGCTTCCGGTCGGAAGCGTCGCCGCCACGGCGAAGGTCACCACAGCGCAGCCGATGATCGCCAGGAAGGCTGTCTGATAGTTCTGGTCTGTGGCGTGCAGGATGGCTCCGATCGCTGTCGGCGAGGCGAAGGATCCGATCTGAGCTAGGGAATTGATCAGGCCCGTGGCGGTCCCCACTGAGTGACTGGGGTAGTGCTTCATGATCGTCACGAACACGCTGATCGAGATCGCATTCAGGAAGACGTTTGAAACCGTCAGATAGAAGAAGGCCAGCGGGATGGATGTGGCGTTGGCCATCAGATAGATGAACACCGCCGACACCAGGGCGCCGATGCAGATGAGGTACTTCTCCTTCTTGTGGAAATAGCGGTCGAGCAGCCAGCCGCAAAACAGGAAGGACAGGAAGCCGAGCGTCGGCGGGATCGCCGAATATGCGCCCATCGACATCATGCTCATGCCCTTGACCTTCACCCAATAGGACGGGAGCCAGGACTGGAGACCCCAAAACACGATGTTGGTGAAGAAGTAGCAGAGAGCGATCTTCCAGGTCAGTGCGTTCTTGAGCAGAGCCGTGATCCGGGCTTTTTCCGACTTTCCCGTCTTCGGGCCGGCGGATACTGGAGCAGTGCGGACCATTGGTTTCATGACCAGATAAAGCAGGATTGAAAGAACCAGTCCGATCAGGCCGAGGGTGACGAACATGACACGCCAGTTGAAGTAGGCGATCAACGCCGTGGTGACGATCGAGCCCACGGCAAAGCCCACGGACGCTCCCGACTGAATGACCGATTTCGGTCTCGCCATGCTCTCTTTTTCGAAGTTGTCGGTTATGGCGACGGAGCTTCCCGCCGGGAAGACAGCCTCGCCCATGCCGACCAGAGCGCGTGACACGGCCAGCCCCATGGCGGAGCCGACCGCGCCGCATGCGATCGTGCCGAGCGACCAGATGCCGACTGCCGAGGTCAAGACCGAGCGGGTTCCCAGCCGATCGACAAGATATCCGCCGACGAGCTGCGTCAGAGAGTAAGCGAGAAAGAATGCGCTGATGATCATCCCGGACTGTTCGGAGGTCAGGTGGAACTCGTCGACGATCGGAATGATGGCGATGTTGATCGCGGTCTTGTCGAGGAAGCCGACGACCCAGCAGATGAACAGCATCGCGACAATGATGTGCCTGCGCTTGATTTGACTAAGCATGGAATGCTCCCCTTTTGAGCGTTTATAAAACATGCTTAATATGTGAGCAGCCGTTTTTGGATGTTGAAACACACATCATATTCAGTTTATTTGTGTGAAAAGACACAGGGTTGCCACATGACGATCATGGACGAAATCGAGAGTTCGCTTTTGCTTTTGTCGAGCCGACCGCTCGTAAGCTGGCGGCGAGCTTCGGGTCGACCGACGATTCCGGACACCGACGCGTCGGAACCTACGATCACCTTCAGCCACGACCGCGACGAGGACGATGCCATATTGACCGCCGATATTTCCTATTTTGCAGGCGCCGTCTGCGAGGTGCGGATTCCCGGCGCCCACTATGAAACCGTCTTCGCCCGCCTACAGAAGATCGTGCTTAGCGCAGTCATCCGCTTTCAGAACCGCGCGGTTCGGGCCATGAATGCCATCAATCGCAATGTCCTCGATTCTCTCGATCCGAACGAGATCAACGTCAACGCGATCGAACAGACGCTGAGTGTGATAGCCGAGAGCGACGCGGGCGTACTCAGACTTTACGACGAGGCGTCGGGTCTGCTCATTCCGGTATCGCAGGTCGGTTTCGACGACGATTATTACAATTATCGCGTCACGCCTCAAGAATCGATCGCCGGCAGCGTGTTCTCGACCGGAACACCCGTCCTGCTGAACTCGCCAGAAGATATCAGAGATGCTCATGCAAACTTGCGTGCGCCAAACGTTCGCTTCCTGTCCGAACAGGGTATCTCACATAGCCTTATCTGCGTTCCCATCAAGACGGACACGACGACGCTGGGAACGCTGACGGTCATGTCGTTTCGGCCGGGGTCCGCCTATGGTGAATTCAGTGTCAGCCTGCTTGAAGCCGTGGCGACGCAGCTCGCCATCGCCTATAGGAAGTCGCAGGCCTACGAGCTGGCCGTCCGGTCGAATGAAAGTATCAACCGGATGCGGCTGGAGATCGAAAGGCGCAACGCGGAGCTAGCGCGCTCGCTTTCGGCCCACGACGACATCCTCTCCATCTTTACGCGCCACCGGCCACTTGGCGAACATCTCGAGGAGATCGCGACGCATTACGGCATCGACTTCCACTACGCCGATATTTTTGGAACGACGTTCGTGTCCAGGGCATGGAAAGAGCCGAAGGCCACGGAGGACATGCCGGTCGGGCTCTTCGACGGTAGCCTATCACAGAGAGAGGACCTATCCGTGCAGCCCGTCCGTGTCGCCGACGACGTCGTCGGAAGCTTTCATTTCGAGCGCGGTGACAATGCAAGCTATTCTGCTGCGATCCTGGGCGTGGTGTCCGCTTTCGTAGCGCTCGAAATTGTCCGCAGCGCGTCACAGGACGACATCCTCAACAGCAAGAGACGGAAGCACTTCGAGGCCTTGGGAAGGGATGATCTCATCACCTCGGGTGGAGCCGTCCGGTTCGGCTTTCAGATCAAGAAATATTGCCAGATCATCTTTGTCAGGCATGAGCAGGAGAGCGCCCAGAACCAGAGCCTGTTCCTGCAGAGAACGCTTCAGCAGACATTGAAGGCAGCGACGATCCAGAATCAGTTGTCGTTCTATACGGACGAAGGCGTCTTCCTGTTGTTCTGCGCTGCCACCGAGGAGGCCCTGCGGAAGAATCTGGAACCCATCGGAGACAAGGCAGTTGCGGAGGGATGGCGTTGCGGGGCAAGCCTGATGCAAAGCGCACCCCATCGTTATCCCGAAGCAGCCAGCCAGGCAGTCGAGGCCGCCCATCTCATGAGCATGAGGCATCGGGCGGGCATTCTTGTGCATAGCGAGACCGGCATCGACAGACTGCTGCGCAAGCAATCCGCTGCCGATATCCTCGAATTTGCAGATCAGATACTTGCTCCATTCGAGAAGGAGGCGAATGGCGACGCCCTTCTGAGGACCCTGGAAATCTACATCGAGAGCGGAAAATCGGCGTCCAAGGCAGCGGCCTCCCTCGGCATACACACCAACACCCTCTATCAAAGGCTCCAGCGGGCGCAGCTGTTGATGGGCAAGGACATCGACAACAAGGACGACTATCTGCTGCTCAGCCTGGCATTCCATCTGAAGTCGACATACGGCTCGCAGCAGCCTGCCGGCAAAAGCAAAGCAGCTTCCGCTTGAACGCTGGTTCGCCTATCGCAAACGACAGAAGAATTCCGGACCAGGCGTGTGCTCCAGGTTTCCGTCGAGGAAGTCCCGGCAATAGACATTAGCGAAACTTTATCGTTTCTGACGAATGCTACGGATACGTGCAACGCGCCAGATCTGAAGCAGGGCCGGATGATGCCACACTCGTTTGAATCCATTCTGGAGAGCCTGCCTCAGGGCATCGTTCTGCTTGATCCTGCCGGTACGGTGACGGCTTTCAATTCCCGCACGCTGGACATTCTCGGCCTTCCGCAAGGAGCCATCCGCAAAGGCATGAATATCGACGGATTGCCGGGCACCGCAGACTGCCGTGCAGTGGCATCCCGGCGGGCGATGGCCGGTGGACAGCCCACGTCTCAGTTTGCCCTTTCCGACGGAGGGATGGTCTCATTGACCTGCGCCCCATCGAGGGATGGAGGCTGGATCCTCAGTTACGAAGACATCTCGACCCTCATTCGGGTCGAAGACAGCCTGACCGAACAACATCGCCGGTTCGACGCAGCCCTCAGCAACATGCCACATGGGCTGTGCATGTTCGATTCGACCAAGAACCTGATATTGTGCAACGCCTCCTACGCGCGGATGTACAATCTGCCGGACCTTCTGACGCAACCGGGAACGCCGCTTGTGGATATCCTGGCCTATCGCAGCCGGGAGGGAAATGGCCCCGCCGATACCACGACCTATTTTGACGTGGTCTTTGAAGCGACAGTCCGTGGTGCGCCGGCCAGCCAGAACATCGTCCTGGCCGATGGGCGCGTTATCAAGATCACTCACAATCCGATGCAAAACGGTGGATACGTGGCCACCCATGAGGACGTCACCAAGACCGTCCGGCTGGCGGAAGAGCTGCGCCGGCATCACGATCAGCTCGAAGCGACGGTTAAGAGCCGCACGGCGGAAGTCGAGCGGCAGGCGCTGGAACTCGAGCGAATGCTGGCGCAGGAGCGGAACATCAACGAATTGCAGCGGCAATTCGTGGCGATGGCATCGCATGAATTCAGGACGCCGCTTGCAATCATCGACGCTGCAGCCCAGCGGCTGCTGCGAAAGAGGGGGGCGTTAGAGCCCGAATTTCTCAGCGACAAGGTCGATCAAATCCGCGCATCGGTGAACCGGATCGTCGATCTCATGGAGAGCATCCTGTCAGCCGGACGCCTCGATACCGGCAAGATCGATATCAGCTACGACGCCTGCACATTGAGATCATTGATAAAAACCTGTTGCGAGCGGCAGTCGACGATCGCAAAGTCGCACAGCTTCGTCTTGAATATCGATGAGCTGCCGGAGTTCATCGATGGCGATCCCCGCACTTTGGCACAGGTCTTTACCAACCTGCTTTCCAATGCCGTCAAGTACGCGCCCGGAACCTCCGAAATTCGCGTTACGGCATGGACAGAGACGGGAAACGTCAAAGTTTCGATCAGCGATGATGGAGTGGGGATCGATGCCGAAGACGTGCCCCGGCTGTTCCAGCGCTACTTTCGTGCCCGGACGTCGACCGGGATTGCCGGAACGGGTATCGGCCTCAACCTGGTGAAGCAGATCGTTGAACTACATAGCGGCTCGATAGAGGTTCGAAGCGCAAGAGGATGCGGATCGACGTTTACCGTAACCCTTCCCATCAAGAGAAGTGGTAACGCTTCTGCGAGCAGTGATGCTGCCTGATATTTCAGGATTGCTGTCCTGCATATCTACCCTATCCTTCTCACAATAGAGGAGGATCATGCCATGGCTTTCATTCACACCCCCAATGCATCCGCCAGCGAGAAGACGACGTCGATGTATGCGTCGGCCGAGGCGAATTATGGTTATCTGCCGAACATGTACCGGGCCTTCGGCCATCGGCCGGAGGTGATGGAGAGCTGGGCGGCGCTGCTTTCGAGCATTCGCGGCCATATGAGCTTGCGGCGCTACGAACTGGTGACGCTGGCGGCGGCCAAGGAGCTCAAATCCTCGTATTGCATGCTGGCGCACGGCTCGGTGCTGCTGCGCGAGGGTTTCACCAGCGACGGGCTGACGGCTGTCGTCAACGAGACGGAAAAGGCGCCTATCGATGCCGGCGAGCGTGCTATCATGGCCTTTGCCGCCAAGGTGGCGCGCGATGCGACATCGGTCACGCAGCAGGATATAGATGGGCTGAAAAAACACGGGCTGAGCGATGCCGATGTCTTCGACGTCACGGCGGCGGCAGCGGCCCGGTGTTTCTTCTCGAAAATGCTGGATGCGCTGGGTGCTGCACCCGACCATGCCTATATCGAGCGGCTGGAGCCGAATGTGCGAAAGACGCTCAGCGTCGGCCGAGAGGTCGAGCGTCCTCTGGCGCCGTCACCGTCTCGCGCGCAATGATGCGATGACGGAGGCGCCAGGACGCCTGGTCCTGCGGCCCCTATTCCTGCGGTTTGTCCGCAAAATGCCGGATCGCAAACTCGGCGATATTCTGGCTCGACCGATCGGCATCGTCGAGCAGCGAGGGAAACAGCTGCCACTGATGGGGCATGCCCGGCCAGACCTCGGTGGTAACATCCACCCCCGCCTGGCGCGCCTTGTCGGCAAGCCGTAGCGCGTCGTCCAGCAGGACCTCACCGGAGCCGACCTGCAGCAGCAGCGGCGGAAAGCCGGTCATGTCGGCATAGAGCGGTGATGCCTGGGGATCGGTCGGAGACCGGCTGCGGAGATAAGTCTTGCGCAGCGTCTCGATCTCAGCCTTGCCGAGCAGTGGGTCGTTTCCGGCATTTGATGTCATCGAGCCGCCCGTCGCGGCAAGATCGGTGATGGGGCTCAGGGCAATTACGGCCGCCGGCAGCGGTTTCGCCGCCTGCATCTGCCGCAGCACCGTCTCGATCGCGATATTGCCGCCGGCGCCATCTCCGGCGACGATGATGTTCTCGTCGCGATAGCCGTTGTCGAGAAGCCAACGATAGGCCGTCAGCGCGTCGTTGATCTGCGCGGGATAAGCATATTCGGGCATCAGCCGATATTCGACGAGAAGAACGTCGCTGGACGCGGCCTTGGCGAGAGATCCCGCGAGCAGGCTGTGCGTGCGGATCGAGCCGCTGGAAAAGCCGCCGCCATGAATATAGAGGATCACCCTTTGGCCGATCGGGTGATGAAGACGAGCGGGCCACATCAGCTCGGCATCGACGCCGTCGGCATCGACCTGCCGAACCTGGATGCGCGTCGGCCCCGGCATCGTCTCCATCAGCGTCCTGAAGGCTGTCCGCCGCTGCTGCAGGCTATCGGCACCGGCAAAGTGATCTTTCCACAGGCCGATGAATTTTTCGACCTGCTGGCGCGAGATTTGGCTTTGCGGTCCGATGTCCTGCCCGACCGCCGCCGAGGCGAGCAGCAACAGCGCAGCCAATGCGGGAAATAGACCGCTGGGCCGCTTTGGTCCCCTTCGATTGGCAGTTGGCAAAATCTGACAGTTCATCAACCTCTCCCGATGATGCGGGCCATGACGGCCATGCCAGCATCTTTGGCCAGTTCAGGCGTCGGAGTCAAAAGGGTGACGGATACGAATCCCGACCTTTTTACTCGGCTCTCATCGCGTCGATGACCGCCCTGAAACCCGCCGACATGTGGCGACGGCTCGGATAGTAGAGATAGAGCGGCTCCTCCGGCTGGCACCAGTCGTCTAGCACCTTAATCAGCTCGCCGCTGGCGATCGCCTTCTCCACGCGCGGCTCCCAGATATAGGCAAGGCCGACGCCGCCGAGTGCTGCCTGCATCATCAGCTCGTGGTCGTCGAGCGACAGCGGTCCGGTCGGCTGAAAGCTCACCGTCTGGCCATCCTTCTCGAATTCCCAGGCATAGCGCGCACCTGACGGAAACATGTTCTGGATGCAAAGATGGCGCTTGAGTTCGTGGGGTGTCGCCGGCTTCGGCCGGGTCTCGAAATAGGCGGGCGAACCGACGACGACCAAGCGGATGCGCGGCTTGATGCGCAGTGCGATCATGCCCTCGGTGACGCGCTCGCCGAAGCGGATGCCGGCATCGAAGCCCTCCTCGACGATATCGACCAGCCTGTCGGTCGCGTTGATCTCAAGCTGCAAATGGGGATTGCTTTTGAGCAACGGGCCGATGATGCGGCCGATGACGAAGGGGCCGATCGAGTTCGGCACATTGATCCTCACCTTGCCGAACGGCGTGTCGCGGTAGCGGTTCAGAGCATCGAGCGCTGCTGCCATCTCGCCGAAGGCCGGATCGAGATGCGAGATCAAGAGTTCGCCGGCCTCGGTCAGCGAAACGCTGCGCGTCGTACGGTTGAGCAGCCGAATACCGATCCGGTCTTCGAGATTGAGCACGGCATGACTGATTGCGGAAGCGGTGACGCCCCGCTCCTCACCCGCCTTGCGAAAGCTCTTATGCCGCGCGACAGCCGCGAAGGCCGCAAGTTCGGACAGTTCGGTGGCTCGCATTGCTGAACTACACTCATCATAGTTTCAAAAATAACAAATCTTATACAGCAACAGATTTTCGGTCAAATTCAACCCGTCAGCAAGAGATGCGACGCCAACCGAACAGTTCGAAAGGAATTCGTCATGAAAGTCTGGTTCATCACCGGTGCATCCCGCGGCTTCGGCGCGCTGATGACCAAGGAAGCCCTTGCATCAGGCGATGCCGTCATCGCCACCGCCCGCAACCCGAAGACCGTGGCCGAGCAGTTCGGTGATCATCCGAACCTGCTTGCCGTCGCCCTCGACGTCACCAACGAGACGCAGGCGAAAGAGGCTGTGGCTGCCGGCATCGCCCGCTTTGGGCGCATCGATGTTCTCGCCAACAATGCCGGCTACGGCCTGCTCGGCGCTGTCGAGGAAGCCACTGCTGCAGAGATCGAAAGGCTCTATGCCACGAACGTCTTCGGGCTCCTGAAGGTGACGCGCGCCGTGCTACCCTATATGCGCCGCCAGCGCTCCGGCCACATCCTGAACTTTTCCTCGATCGGCGGTTACTTCGGCTATCCCGGCTGGGGCGTCTACGGCTCGACGAAGTTCGCTGTCGAAGGCTTGTCCGAATCGATGGCCGCCGAACTCGAACCTTTCGGCATCAAGGTGACGATCGTCGAGCCCGGCTTCTTCCGCACCGACTTCCTCGCCGGCGCGTCGCTGGCGATCAGCCCGGCCTCCATCGCCGATTACGAAGGCACGCCGGCCGGTAACATGCGCAGTTTCGCCGCCGACGCCAACCATGCCCAGCCCGGCAATCCCGCGAGGCTCGCCACCGGCATCATGACGATGGTCAACTCGGCCAATCCGCCGCTGCGGATGCCGTTCGGCAGCGACACGGTGGCCGTCATCGAGCAGCAGCATGCCAGCGTCGAAAAGGAACTTGCCGCCTGGCGCCAGCTCGCGCTGTCCACGGATTTTCCGAGCGATGCAACGACCTCGGCCTGAAGACCGGGCATTGTCCGCCGCATCCCAGATCTCGGGGATGCGGCGGGCAGCGCCGCTGTGACCGCAGGAAAGCGCATCATGCGGCAAATTAGCATTCGCCTCACGCCTGGAATGACCTAGATCTAGGTTCGATCACCACCATGGAGAGGCGAGTATGTCCATCAAGTCCATCTGCATCTATGGCGCCGGGGCACTCGGCGGCGCTATCGCCGCCAAGCTTGCGAGCCAAGCCAGAAACGACGCCACCATCTCCGTCGTCGCGCGTGGAGCCCATCTCGACGCCATCCGCGACAACGGTCTCAGCCTGCGCGAAGCCGATGCGGATAGGCCAATCAACGTCCGCCTGACTGCGACCGACGATCCCAGCACATTGCCGCCACAGGATCTCGTCATCACCGGCCTCAAGGGGCATCAGCTGGCGCCTGCCGCCGAAGGCATTGCAGGCCTCCTCAAGGAGGGCACCCGCGTCGTCATGATCCTTAACGGCATTCCGTGGTGGTATTTTCACCGCGATACCCAAAGCCGGCATGCCGAACTGCAGTTCGACGAACTCGATCCCGGCGGCAGGCTCTGGCGGCTGATCGGGCCGGAACGCGTCATCGGCTGCGTCGCTTATCAAGGCGCAGAGGTGATCAATCCCGGCGAGATCCAGCTTGCCAACAACGGCCGCTTCGTGCTCGGCGAGCCCTCGGGCGAGATCTCGCCCGATCTCGAGGCGATCGCCGCGGTGCTGACCGACGCCGGCCTCAACATCACGACGACGCCTGTTATCCGCGACGAGATCTGGAGCAAGCTGATGGGCAATACCGCCTTCAACCCGATCAGTGCGCTGACCAGGGCGCTGATGACTGACATCATGGCAGATCCATCACTTTCGACCACAGTCGGCAAAGTGATGAACGAGGTCCGCGCCGTCGGCGAGGCCTTGGGCGCGCGTTTCAGCATGACCGTCGAGCAGCGGCTCGAACAATCGCGCCATATCGGTGCCGTGCGCACGTCGATGCTGCAGGATCTGATCGGTGGCAAGGCGCTCGAAATCACGCCGCTGGTCGGCATGGTGGTGGCGCTTGGACGTCTGATTGCCGTGCCGACGCCGGTTTCGGAAACGATCCTGGCGCTGGTGACGCAATTGGATCGGGAAAACCAGCGCGGCAGCTGACCGCAGAGGGAAGGCGGCAGGGAAAGCCCGGCCGCCTTCCCTTACTTTCCGACCTGCTCGGCCCAGTTCGGCGCCTTGCCGCCGCCATCGAGAAAGGTCATTGCCATATTCGCCATAAGGGGCGAGGCGAAAGTCTCGTAATGGGTGAGATCAGGCAGGATCGCCAGCCGGTTCTTCGACATGTTCTCCCGCATCCAGCCCGCATCGCGCAGACCGCCGCCGAGCTTGTGGTAGAAGTCGATCATATGCTCGGGCCGGATCATGTCGGCATCGCCATAGATCAGCATGACCGGCATGGTGAGCTTGGCGACGGCATCGCTATAGTCGATAGGTTGGCGCATCAGCGCGCCCATGGCGTCGAGCAGCTTCGGAAATTCGGAAACGTCAGGCGCCACCGCCTTATAGGAGAGGAACATCGGCGTGTCCTTCATCATGTCGGCCATACCGGCGCCGACGGCCGCCTGCTGCGGCAGCATCTCCGGGAAGAAGCCGTTCTGCGCATAGGGTGCCGAGAGTATCACCAGCCGGCGCACTTGGTCGGGCGCGTTCGCCGCCATGTTCAGCGCCACCCCGCCGCCGAAGGAATAACCGAAGACATCGACCCTGTCGTAACCGAGTTGCTTCACCAGGATCGCGAGATCGGCGCCGATGGCTGGAAGCTCGATCGGCCGCTGGCCGAGGGGCGTGCGGCCATGGCCCTGCAGATCGACGGCGATCACCTGCCGGTGGTCGGTGAAAACAGGCATGACCGGCGCGAACATCTCGATCTGCCCGAGGCCGCCGTGAAGCAGCAGCAGCGGTTCGCCCTCGCCGCGGATCTCGTAATAATAATCAATGCCGTTGACCGGCACGCTTCCCTTCCTGACGATCGGCGCCGCAGCCTTCTTCTCCTCGATCGCCGGCGCGCCACCTCCGGCGCCTGATATATCGGGCGCGGCCAGGAATGCGGCAGCCGTTGCGATCATCGAAATCAGCGTCATCTTCGACATGTCCTTGCTCCGTGTTTGCATCGATACCGCAAGGACGGCGGCGCTCATGTCTTTCCGACATCACGCTTCGAAATTTCTCGCATCGGCCTTTATGCCATTCCTATATTTCCGTGCCCCGCTCCGAATGGATTTTCTATCGCCCGCAGCAGTAGACTTTCGCCATCGCTGCAAAGGTCAAATGCCATGCGAAATGTCATATCCTCCGGTTTTCAGTTCCCTCGCCCACACAGGATCACCCGCGGCAGTAAGCAGATGCGCGAGAAGCGCACCGCCCAGGCGCTGATCGTTTTTGGCGTAGTGCTCGCCTGCGTCGAACTCTATGTCGTTCTCGGCGTGCTCTGAGGCGGAGCGCGAAGACGTGAACTGAAAGGCCGAGTTCCAACTTTTCCTTAACCGACATACTGGTAAAATCGCGTCGCAGAGACTTCAGACGCCGCGAGACCGATGAAACCGAATTTCCGCTTCACCCATTACGATCTCAAGGAACAACGCGCCGGAACGATTATCGAGGTGTCGTTGAATGCGGTGAACAATGTCCGCCTGATGACGGCGCCGAATTTCCAGCGATTCACCGAGGTTCTCGATTTCAAATATATCGGCGGCGTGGCGCGCAAATCGCCGATCAAGATCGCCGTTCCGGAAAGCGGTCACTGGCATGTCATCGTCGATATGGAAGGTCATCACGGGCTAGCGGAATCGTCCGTCAAGGTGATCGCCGCGCCGGCAAATCAGAAGACGCCGCGCGCTTCCTGAGATTCGCCAGGCTTCAGCGCGGATTACGCTCCTTGCGAAGTTTTGCCCACCATTCCAGCCGCTTGCGAATATCGCGCTCGAAGCCGCGTTCCGGCGGATCGTAGAAGATCTGGCGTCCCATCTTCTCCGGGAAATAATCCTGGCCGGAAAAGGCATCCGGCTCGTCGTGATCGTAGCGATAGCCGTCGCCGTACCCCTCGCCCTTCATCAGCTTGGTCGGCGCGTTGAGGATGTGCTTCGGCGGCAGCAATGAGCCGTTCTGCTTTGCCGCCTGGCTTGCCGCCTTGAAGGCGGTGTAGACGGCATTCGATTTCGGGGCGGTGGCGAGATAGACGCAGGCCTGCGCCAGCGCCAGTTCGCCTTCCGGCGAGCCAAGATACTCATAGGCATCCTTGGCGGCATTGCAGATCACCAGCGCCTGCGGATCGGCAAGGCCGATATCCTCCACCGCCATGCGCACCAGCCGCCGGCCGAGATAGAGCGGGTCCTCGCCGGCATCGAACATACGGGCGAGATAGTAGAGCGCGGCATCGGGATCCGAGCCGCGTACGGATTTATGCAGTGCCGAGATCAGATTGTAGTGGCCATCCTGCGCCTTGTCGTAGACCGGGGCACGGCGCTGGACGATGCGCGTCAGGCCTTCTGTGTCGAAGCTCTCGCCTTCGCGCGCCGCGCGCCAGACTTCTTCGGCGAGCGTCAGCACCGCGCGGCCGTCGCCGTCGGCCATGCGGATCAGGCTGACGCGGGCATCCTCCGTCAGCGGCAGCGGCTTCTGCTCGATCGCCTCGGCACGCTTCAGCAGTTCCTCGAGGCTCTCTTCGTCATGCGACGTGAAGGTGAGCACACGGGCACGCGACAGCAGAGCGGCGTTAAGCTCGAAGGAAGGGTTCTCGGTGGTGGCGCCGACGAGGATGACGGTGCCATCCTCCATGACGGGCAGGAAACTGTCCTGCTGGGCGCGGTTGAAACGATGGATCTCATCGACGAAGAGCAGCGTCTGACGGCCGTCCATACGCCGCAGGCGGGCTGTCTCGAACACCTTCTTCAGATCGGCGACGCCGGAGAAGATCGCCGATATCTGCTCGAAGGCCAGCCCCGCCTCGCCCGAAAGCAGCCGTGCCACCGTCGTCTTGCCGGTGCCGGGCGGACCCCAGAAGATCATCGAGCCAAGCGAGCCGCTTTCGATCATCCTCTTCAGCACGCCGTCCTCACCGGTCAGGTGTTCCTGACCGGTGACATCGGCAAGCGTTTTCGGCCGCAGCCGGTCGGCAAGCGGCCGTCTGGCGGCAACCTCCTCCGGAACACGCGGCGCGAAGAGATCGTTGCTCATCGGAAGAATTGCCGGATGCGCTGGCCGTCGCGCTCTATCTCGACCCGCCAGAGGCCGGGGTCGCTATCGGCGATCTCGGACAGTTCGCTGGTCGACTTCACATCCGTGCCGTTGATCGAGACGATGATATCCTTCGGTTCGAAACCGAGCCGGGCGGCAGGCGAATCCTCCTTCACCTCGGATACGACGACGCCCGCCGATTCCGGCGGCATGCGCAGCTCGTCGGCGACCCGCGGCGACAGGTTCTCGACGACGGCACCGCTAAACGGCGTGCGTCCGCCGATGGTGCGCTGGTCGCGCGGCGAGGTTTCCGGGGCGCGGGCGAGCGTCAGCGGCAGTTGCTCCTCGCGGCCGTTCTCGATGACGGTGAGCTTGACCGAATTGCCGAGACCGGCCGTGGTCAGCCGGTAGAGCAGCGCATCGGGATGTTCGACGGAAATTCCGTCGACAGCGGTGACGATTTCGCCGGCCTTCAGCCCGGCCTTGGCCGCCGGCCCACCTTCCGAGACCTTGACGACGAGCGCGCCGCGGGCCTTGTTCAGCCCCAGCGCCTCGGCCACTTCCGAGGTCACGGCATCGAAGCTCGCGCCGACATAGGGCCGTTCGAAGGATTTGACGCCGGCATCGGCGGAAGTGAGGAAGACCTTGACCAGATTGGCAGGAATGGCGAAACCGATACCGTTCGAGCCGCCGCCGCGCGAGAAGATCGCCGTGTTGATGCCGATCAGCTCGCCCTTCATGTTCATCAAGGCGCCGCCGGAATTACCGGGATTGATCGAGGCATCGGTCTGGATGAAGAAGCCGAATTCGTTTCTGACCACCTGGTTGCGGGCAAGCGCTGAGACGATCCCGCTCGTCACCGTCTGGCCGACGCCGAAGGGGTTGCCGATCGCCAGCACGAGATCCCCGACCTCGACCGCGTCGGAATTGCCGATCGGCAATGTCGGAAAGCTCTCCTTGGTGTCGATCTTCAGCACGGCGAGATCGACACGGTCGTCGCGCAGCACCACCTTGCAGGGGAATTCGCGGCCATCCGACAGCGCTATCTTGATGTCATCGGCGCCTTCGACGACGTGATTGTTGGTCACGACAGTGCCGTTCGCCTCGACGATGACGCCGGAACCGAGCGAGGACTGCTTCTCCGAACGGTTCGGCATCTGCTGGCCGAAAAACTGCTCGAAGAAAGGATCGCCGGCAAAGGGCGACTGCCGCTGGACGATCTTTTCCGCATAAACGTTGACGACGGCGCCCGACGTCTGTTTGACGAGCGGCGCGAAGGAGAGCTGCATCTGCATCTGGCTTTCGGGCACTGTCTTTGCCGTCTGCGCATGGGCGACAGCCGGCAGGACGAGCATCAGAGCGAACAGCGAGACGGAGGCGCGCTTAAAAAAGCCTTGCATGGGTATTCCTTTTGAATCCTCTTGAGGAACGTTGTAGCGCCCGACGCTAGAAAGGAAAGAGGGCGGAAGCATGGAAGAATAAGGCAACGAAACGTCGCGGAAGTACCACTTGAAGCGATTGCGAATTTGATTCAGGAAGTACGGCCATGCAGCTGATATCAAAAGCCAAAGTCTGGGCGAAGTCACTGAAGTGTGACATCGTAGCATTGTGGCTTGCCGCCCGTGACGCCCGTGTGCCGTGGCATGCGAAAGCGGTGGCCGGTGCGGTTGCTGCCTACGCACTGTCGCCTGTCGATCTCATCCCCGATTTCATCCCCATGCTCGGCTATCTCGACGATCTTCTCATCGTGCCGCTCGGTATCATGCTGGCGATCCGGCTCGTGCCAGTAGAGGTGATGAACGAGCTTCGTACGGAGGCGACAAGGCGCATTGAGCGTCCCTCCAGCCGGGTCGGACTGATCTTCATCCTTGCCGTCTGGCTCATCTGCATCATCTTCCTGGCTCTGGCACTGCGCAAGCTCGCCTGACCGGCGGCAACAGGAACATAGGAATGATCACGACAAGAACGACGACAGCGGCCCTCGGCTTTGCGATCCTGCTCATTGCATCGAACCTGGCACAGGCAGCAAGCTTCGATTGCGATGCGAAAGAATTGAAGCCGGATGAAAAAGCGATCTGCGACAACCGCGCGCTCAACGATGCCGACGTGAAGATGGTGACGACCTTCGAGCTGCTCTCCGGCCTGCTGGCGATGGGCTCGCGCGGAACCTTGCAGGACGAGCAGACGGCATGGCTGAAGAAGCGACAGGAATGCGGAGCGGATGCGGCCTGTATCAAGGCTACCTATGACGAGCGGCTGAAGCAGCTCGGCGAGACCTATAAAAACATCAACCGGCCGCTTTGAAAGCGACCGGTTGGAAAAGCAGCTGACTCTGGGGTCTTCGGTTCGAGCGACTCAGCGGGCGTTCAGATCCCGCACGGCGCCGCGATCGGCACTCGTTGCGAAGGCGGCGTAGGCCTTCAGCGCGGTCGTGACGTTGCGCTTGCGGACTTCGACCGGGTACCAGCCCTTGGCGTCCTGCTCGGCGCGGCGGGCGGCAAGTTCGGTTTCGCTGACACGCAGGCTGATCGTGCGGTTGGGGATGTCGATATCGATCATGTCGCCTTCGCGCACCAGGCCGATCGTGCCGCCATTTGCCGCTTCCGGCGAGGCGTGGCCGATCGAAAGCCCGGAGGTGCCGCCGGAGAAGCGGCCATCGGTGATCAGCGCGCAGGCCTTGCCGAGGCCCTTCGACTTCAGATAGCTCGTCGGATAGAGCATTTCCTGCATGCCGGGACCGCCCTTCGGGCCTTCGTAGCGGATGACGACGACGTCGCCGGCCTTGACCTCATTTGCGAGAATGGCCTTGACTGAGGAGTCCTGGCTTTCGAAGACGCGAGCTGGGCCGGAGAATTTCAAGATCGATTCATCGACGCCGGCCGTCTTGACGATGCAGCCGTCGATCGCAAGGTTGCCCTTGAGCACGGCAAGACCACCATCCTTGGAGAAGGGATGCTCGACCGAGCGGATGACGCCGTTCTCACGGTCGGTGTCGAGGTCATCCCAACGCGCTTCCTGGCTGAAGGCGACCTGGGTCGGGATGCCGCCGGGAGCGGCGCGATAGAAGTTGCGGACGGTCTCGCTGTTGGTGCGGGTGATATCCCAGCGGTCGATCGCATCGCCGAGCGTCTCGGCATGGACGGTCGGGCAATCGCGGTTCAGCAGGCCACCCTTGTCGAGTTCGCCGAGGATCGACATGATGCCGCCGGCGCGGTGGACGTCTTCCATATGCACGTCGCTTTTGGCGGGCGCGACCTTCGACAGGCACGGCACGCGACGCGAGAGCGCGTCGATATCGGCCATGGTGAAATCGATCTCGCCTTCATGTGCAGCGGCAAGGATGTGCAAAACCGTATTGGTCGAGCCGCCCATGGCGATATCGAGCGTCATGGCATTCTCAAAGGCCTGCTTGGAGGCGATGGTGCGCGGCAGCGCCTTGACGTCGTCCTGCTCGTAATAACGGCGGGCGAGATCGACGATCAGATGACCGGCCTCGACGAAGAGGCGCTTGCGGTCGAGATGGGTGGCGAGCGTCGAGCCGTTGCCGGGCAGCGACAGGCCGAGCGCTTCCGTTAGGCAGTTCATCGAATTGGCGGTGAACATGCCGGAACAGGAGCCGCAGGTCGGACAGGCAGAGCGTTCGATGGTCTGCACGTCCTCGTCGCTGATCTTGTCATCGGCTGCGGCGACCATGGCATCGACGAGGTCGAGCGCATGCGTCTTGCCGTGCAGCACAACCTTGCCGGCTTCCATCGGACCACCCGAGACGAAGACGGTCGGGATATTGAGGCGCAGCGACGCCATCAGCATGCCGGGGGTGATCTTGTCGCAGTTGGAGATGCAGACCATGGCGTCGGCGCAATGGGCATTGACCATATATTCGACGCTGTCGGCGATCAGCTCACGCGAGGGCAGCGAATACAGCATGCCGTCATGGCCCATGGCGATGCCGTCATCGACGGCGATCGTGTTGAATTCCTTGGCGACACCGCCGGCCGCCTCGATCTCGCGGGCAACGAGCTGGCCAAGGTCCTTCAGGTGCACGTGGCCAGGCACGAACTGGGTGAAGGAATTCACCACCGCGATGATCGGCTTGCCGAAATCCGAATCCTTCATGCCCGTGGCGCGCCAAAGGCCGCGGGCGCCCGCCATGTTGCGGCCATGGGTCGTGGTTCTGGAACGGTAAACTGGCATCGGTGTCTTCCTCAACGTGTCGGAATTATCAGGCGAAGCCGGGCGGCATGGAGCCTGCGGGCCGGGCAAACGCTGCTTTTTGGAATTGTCCTAATCCAATCGACGGGGGCTGTCACTACCGGGAAACCCAAATCCGGTACGCCGGGGAGAAGCGCCATGAGGGCCATCGATCATATACGGTTCGACGCGACGTTTTGTTACAGCCTATTCCATCACGGCCGAACACAAAAAATTGGCTTCCCGTCGGCAATATTCAAGGCTTAGACACTAATCTCAACATGCCGGCGGTTCGTTTAAGGGCTATATTTCAGGATATCCGCCGAGGAGGTTTCGACATGCCAACCTATCGCCCACCGAAGATCGCGTCATCAGAGATCACGCCGCGCCAGATCTATGTGCGCCGTCGTGAATTCCTGGGCGCGGCAGCGCTTGGCGCCATGGCCCTCTACAGCGCCGGCAAGGCAAGCGCTGCGGCCCTCTCCGCCGTTGAGAGCAAATACAAGGTCGACGAGAAGGCGACGCCGATCAAGGACGTCACGACCTACAATAATTTCTATGAGTTCGGCCTCGACAAGGGCGATCCCGCAGCTCTTTCCGGCGATTTCAAGCCGCTGCCCTGGACGATCAAGGTCGACGGCATGGTCAACAAGCCAGGCACCTTCGACCTCGAGGCGCTGATGAAGGAATTCCCGATCGAGGAGCGCACCTATCGCATGCGCTGCGTCGAGGCCTGGTCGATGGTCATCCCCTGGGACGGCTTTCCGCTGGCGTCGCTGCTCGACAAGGTCGAGCCGCTCGGCAGCGCCAAATACGTCGCCTTCGAAACCGTGGTGCGGCCGGAGGAGATGCCTGGGCAGAAGGGTTTCTTCCAGTCACTCGACTGGCCCTATGTCGAGGGTCTGCGCCTGGATGAGGCGCGCCATCCGCTGACGCTGCTGGCCGTCGGGCTCTATGGCGAAACGCTGCCGAACCAGAACGGTGCGCCGATCCGCCTCGTCGTGCCGTGGAAATACGGCTTCAAGGGCATCAAGTCGATCGTCAGGATCACGCTCACCGATCAGCAGCCGAAGAATACCTGGCAGGTCACCAACGCGCAGGAGTATGGCTTCTACGCCAACGTCAACCCTGAGGTCGACCATCCGCGCTGGAGCCAGGCCAGCGAACGGCGTATCGGCGAGAGCGGCTTCTTCGGCGCGAGCCGCCATCCCACCCTGCCCTTCAACGGCTATGCCGACGAGGTTGCAAGCCTTTATGCCGGCATGGACCTGAAGGCGAATTTCTGATGGCGGAACTGTCGCTCGCCATCCCGAAGCGCTGGCAACCCGCCTCGGTCTGGCTGCTTTATGTCGTCGGGCTCTTGCCTGCGGCCTGGACGTTCTATCTCGGCGCGACCGATCAGCTCGGCGCCGATCCGGTCAAGACCTTCGAGCTTTTCCTTGGGCTCTGGACGATCCGTTTTCTGATCCTGACGCTTGCCGTTTCCCCTGCCCGAGAGCTCTTCGGCTGGAACTATCTGCGCTATCGCCGCGCGCTTGGCCTGCTGACCTTTTATTACGCGCTGATGCATTTCACCGTCTACATGGTGCTCGACCAGGCGATGGATATTGCCGCCGTCATCAACGACGTGCTGAAGCGTCCCTTCATCATGTTCGGCATGGCAGCCCTTGCGATGCTCATTCCGCTGGCGGTGACATCCAACAATTTCTCGATCCGCCGCCTCGGCAAGAACTGGATCTGGCTGCACCGCCTCGTCTACATCATCGCCGCCTGCGGGGCGTTGCACTTCGCGCTCTCGACCAAGATCCTCGACCTCGAGCAATATATCTATGTGGGGCTGATCATCGCGCTCATCCTCTATCGCTCCTACCGGCCGATCGCACGCAACTGGCAGAAGGGCAAAGGGCGGACGCGCAATCGCGCAATGGCGTCGGCCTCGTGAGACGGCAGGTTTAGTGGCGAGGACGCAACGCAATCCGGCGGGCCGGAACGAAGGCGCAGGCCGCAGCTATGCCGATGGCATAAGCCAGCATGTTCCAAAGCGAAAACACGCGCCCAAGCAGCAGGGCGCCTGCCGTGGTCAGTCGAAACGCGTCGAGCCAGGGCGTGTGATAGAGCCGGAACAATTCCACTGAGATCGCTATGAACAGCGCCGTGACGGCGATTGCTGCCGGCCGTGACCTTGCGATAAAGAGCGCCACGAGCAGATATACCATCGCCCCCCCCGATCCACCATATTTGACGACGATGAAGGGCAGATCGGCTGCATAGCCAAACCGGCGGAGCACCAGCCCGAGAACGATGACGAGAAACAGGGCGGCAAGACGAAGGAACTGCGGAGAGCGAGCCTGAATGATTTTGCGCAATGGAGCCGGTCCCGTCACCATATCAGAAACAAAAACAGCCGGGCTTTGCAGCCCGGCTGTTCTGTTTCCGCCGAAGCGGAAGACTTAAGCGGCGACGGCCTGCTCTTCAGCAGCGACGCGGGCCTTGTCGGCTGCGCCCTTGGCATAGGCATCGCGGTCAACGAATTCGATCACAGCCATGGCGGCATTGTCGCCCTGGCGGAAGCCGGCCTTCATGATGCGCAGGTAGCCGCCGTTGCGGGTGGCGTAGCGCGTTGCGATCGTGTCGAACAGCTTCGAGACGACAGCGGCATCGCGGATCTGCGAGATCGCCTGACGGCGAGCGTGCAGGTCGCCGCGCTTGCCGAGCGTGACGAGCTTCTCGACGATCGGACGGATTTCCTTGGCCTTCGGCAGGGTCGTGACGATCTGCTCGTGGGTAATCAGCGAAGCCGCCATGTTGGCGAACATCGCCTTGCGGTGGCTTGCAGTTCTATTCAGCTTGCGGCCGGCTTTACCATGGCGCATTGCTATTCTCCTTTAATGCAGGTGCCCTTACGCTAAGTGGGCCTGCCGTTTCCTGGCACATGCAGGCGATCGGCCTGCTGTTTGACGGGGAAAGGCAGCCGAAAGAGCCTGCCTTTTGCTTTCTCAGTATTGATCTTCGTAACGCTTGGCGAGATCTTCGATGTTCTCGGGCGGCCATGCCGGCACTTCCATGCCGAGGTGCAGGCCCATGGAAGCGAGAACTTCCTTGATTTCGTTCAGCGACTTGCGACCAAAATTCGGCGTGCGGAGCATTTCTGCTTCGGTCTTCTGAATGAGGTCGCCGATGTAGACGATGTTGTCGTTCTTCAGGCAGTTTGCCGAACGGACCGACAGTTCGAGTTCGTCCACCTTCTTCAGGAGAGCCGGGTTGAAAGCGAGTTCGGTGACTGCTTCCTCTTCGGTTTCCTTCTGCGGCTCGTCGAAGTTGACGAAGACGCCAAGCTGATCCTGGAGGATGCGCGCCGCAAAAGCGACGGCGTCTTCGCCGGTGATCGAGCCATCGGTTTCGATGGTCATGTTCAGCTTGTCGTAGTCGAGAACCTGTCCTTCGCGGGTATTTTCAACCTTGTAGGACACCTTCTTGACCGGCGAATAGAGGCTGTCGACCGGGATGAGACCGATCGGAGCATCTTCCGCACGATTGCGTTCGGCCGGAACGTAGCCCTTGCCGTTGTTGACGGTGAATTCCATGCGGATCTCGGCACCCTCGTCGAGCGTGCAGATGACATGCTCGGGGTTGAGGATTTCGATATCGCCGACCGTCTGAATGTCGCCAGCCGTGACAACGCCCGGGCCCTGCTTACGCACGACCATGCGCTTCGCGTCGTCGCCATCCATCTTGATGGCGATTTCCTTGATGTTGAGAACGATGTCCGTGACGTCTTCGCGGACGCCCGGAATCGAGGAGAATTCATGCAGCACGCCATCGATCTGCACCGCCGTGACGGCAGCACCGCGCAGCGAGGAGAGCAGAACGCGACGAAGCGCGTTGCCGAGGGTGAGGCCGAAGCCGCGCTCCAGCGGTTCGGCAACAAGCGTCGCCCTGGTGCGCGAGCTCGAGGAGAACTCCACCTTGTTCGGCTTGATCAGTTCCTGCCAGTTCTTCTGAATCATGAGTTTGCCTTCCGTTCGTTGCCACCATCCAATCGTGGCAACCGAGCTTGAAAACCACCGGGAGCGCGCAAGCGCTCACCGGTGACGAGAGCGATGATCAGACGCGGCGCTTCTTGCGCGGACGGCAGCCATTGTGCGGGATCGGGGTCACGTCGCGGATGGACGTGATCATGAAACCTGCAGCCTGGAGCGCGCGCAGAGCCGATTCACGACCCGAACCCGGACCGCAGACTTCGACTTCCAGCGACTTCATGCCGTGCTCCTGGGCCTTCTTGGCGCAGTCTTCGGCAGCGATCTGGGCAGCGAACGGGGTCGACTTGCGCGAGCCCTTGAAGCCCTTGGCGCCAGCCGACGACCAGGCAATTGCATTGCCCTGCGCATCAGTGATGGTGATCATCGTGTTGTTGAAGGTCGAGTTGACGTGAGCGACACCCGACGAGATATTCTTGCGCTCGCGACGGCGAACGCGGACGGCTTCCTTAGCCATGGTATTCCTTTCGTTGATCTCTTCACCGCCGTAATGCCAGCGGCTACACCGGAACGGCGCCTATATGGTCCCGCTCCAAACTCAAAAGAGGCCGGCGCAGACCGCCAGCCTCCCTACCCCGGTTTCCCGGAAATTACTTCTTCTTGCCAGCGATTGCCTTTGCCGGGCCCTTGCGGGTACGGGCATTGGTGTGCGTGCGCTGACCGCGGACCGGAAGGCCGCGGCGATGACGCAGGCCGCGGTAGCAGCCGAGGTCCATCAGGCGCTTGATGTTCATCGCGGTATCGCGACGAAGATCGCCTTCGACCTGATAGTCGCGGTCGATGGCTTCGCGGATCTGAAGGACTTCTGCGTCCGTCAGCTGATGCACACGACGTTCGGCCGGGATACCGACCTTTTCGACGATTTCCTGTGCGAATTTCGGACCAATCCCGTGAATGTAGGTCAGCGCGATAACAACGCGCTTCGCAGTCGGGATGTTGACGCCAGCGATACGTGCCACGCCTGTTCTCCTTGCATTCCAGTTGCCATCCGGCAAGTGGGCTTCGTTATGCGGCTCTTGAGAACCGCCCGTTCAGATTTACGTCCGCAACATGTCAAAACGACCGCACCCGGACTTCCCTGGGAAATCCGCGCCGATCGCATGGAATGTCGCGAGTTGGCGCGGTGTTTAGCGGAATCACTGCTGAAAAGCAACCGTTCCGCCAAGTTTATTTTCAAAGCCTTAAAGCTTGGAAAGAATGCTTTCGACCTCGGCCGTCACCTGATCGATCTCGGCCATGCCGTCCACGGACTTGAGTTTGCCCTGGGCATGGTAATAGCCGATCAGCGGCGAGGTTTCCTTGTAGTAGACCTGCAGCCGAGCCGTCATGGTCTCCGGAGTGTCATCAGGACGGCGCTTGAAGTGCGTCGAACCGCACTTGTCGCACACACCCTCAGCAGCCGGAACCTTGTCGGTATCGTGATAGACGCTGCCACACTGTGCACAGGAGTAGCGACCGGCAACACGGCGGATCAACTCATCATCATCGACACGGAATTCAATGACGACGGAGAGGCCGAGACCCTTTGCCTTCAGCATCGCCTCGGTAGCATCAGCCTGGACGAGCGTCCGGGGGAAGCCGTCGAGAATGAAGCCGTTGGCGCAATCGGGTTGATCGATACGCTCGGAAACGATGGCAATGACGATCTCATCCGAGACGAGCTTGCCGGCGTCCATGACCGCCTTCGCGCGCTTGCCGACATCCGTGCCGGCGTTGACCGCTGCACGCAGCATGTCCCCCGTGGAAAGCTGCGGAATGCCGTGCTTTTCCACGATCCGCTGGGCCTGGGTTCCTTTACCCGCGCCCGGCGGCCCCAAAAGGATAAGTCTCATCGCCCCCTCTTTCCTCCACGCAACTTCGATTTCTTGATCAGGCCTTCGTATTGCTGCGCGATCAGGTGACCCTGGATCTGTGCAACCGTATCAAGAGTTACGCTAACCACGATCAAAAGCGAAGTCCCACCAAGGGATAATGGGATGCCGGTTTGCGACACCAAGATCTCCGGAAGGATGCAGACGAAGACGAGATAGATTGCGCCGATCACCGTGATGCGGGTCAGCACGTAGTCGATATATTCGGCGGTGCGCTCGCCCGGACGGATGCCGGGAATGAAGCCGCCATGCTTCTTCAGATTGTCGGCCGTGTCCTTCGGATTGAAGACGATGGCGGTATAGAAGAAGGCGAAGAAGGCGATCAGCGCACCGTACAGCACCATATAGAGCGGCTGACCGTGGCCAAGGGCCGCAACAATCGATGTCACCCAGGAGGGCATTGCCGAGGTGTTGGCGAAACCCGCGACCGTTGCCGGCAGCAGCAGCAGCGACGATGCGAAGATCGCCGGAATGACACCTGACGTGTTGAGCTTGAGCGGCAGGTGCGAAGTATCGCCCTGGAACATCCGATTGCCAACCTGACGCTTCGGATACTGAATCAGCAGCCGGCGCTGGGCGCGCTCGACGAAGACGATGATGCCGATGACGGCGATCGCGACGATGATGACGAGCAGGATGAGGAAGGTCGACAGCGCACCGGTGCGGCCGAGTTCGAGCGTGCCGGCAAGAGCTGTGGGAAGGCCGGCGGCGATGCCGGCGAAAATGATCAGCGAGATGCCGTTGCCGATGCCGCGCGAGGTGATCTGCTCGCCGAGCCACATCAGGAACATCGTGCCGCCGAGCAGCGTCAGAACAGTGGAAACACGGAAGAACCAGCCCGGCTCGACGACGAGGCCCTGGCCACTCTCAAGGCCGGCGGCAATACCATAGGCCTGGAGCGCGCCGAGGATGACGGTACCGTAGCGGGTATACTGGTTGATGATCTTACGGCCCTGCTCGCCTTCCTTCTTGAGGTTTTCGAGCGCCGGCACGACCGAGGTCATGAGCTGTACGATGATCGAAGCGGAGATATAGGGCATGATGCCGAGCGCGAAGATCGCCATGCGCTGAACAGCGCCGCCCGAGAACATGTTGAAAAGGCCGAGAATGCCGCCTGCCTGGCCGCGGAAAGCCTGGGCATAGGCTTCGGGATTGAGACCCGGAAGCGGAATATGCGTGCCAAGTCGGTAGACGAGGAGAGCTGCCAGTGTGAACCACAAGCGCTTCTTCAAATCCTCGGCTTTGGCGAAGGTCGAAAAATTGAGGTTGGATGCCAATTGTTCCGCTGCAGAAGCCATGCGTTTCTCCGCGCTACCAATTCCGGCGTCTCTGGGGGACAGACCGGACCCGGAATCAGTATGAAATTATTCAAAACCGGGCTCAGGACGGATTGCGGCGCAACCCCATGCCTCACCCTTGTTTTCGAGTCTTACCGGCATGACGCGGGCGCGCCAGCCAAGTTTTTGTGAGGCCCACATATGGGAGCAAAATCGCCCGGTGTGAAGCACCCCGGGCGATATATCATCAGATTATTATTCGGCTGCAGCCGGAGCCGAAAGCAACGTCACGGTGCCGCCGGCCTTTTCGATCTTCTCGACGGCAGGCTTGGAGGCGCCTGCAACGACGATGGTGATCTTGGCCTTGATCTCGCCGTCGGCGAGAACGCGAACACCATCCTTGACGCGGCGGATGACACCAGCAGCCTTGAGGGCAGCTGCGTCAACGGTCGTCTTGGCATCGAGCTTGCCGGCGTCGATCGCCGTCTGGATACGGGCCAGCGACACGACAACAAAATCGGAAGCGAAAATGTTGTTGAAGCCGCGCTTCGGCAGGCGACGATAGATCGGCATCTGGCCGCCTTCGAAGCCATTGATGGCGACGCCCGAACGGGACTTCTGACCCTTCACGCCGCGACCACCAGTCTTGCCCGAGCCCGAGCCGATACCGCGGCCGAGGCGCTTGCGGCTGTGGGTCGAGCCTTCATTGTCCTTGATTTCATTGAGTTTCATGAGCGTTTCCTCCGTCTCACTTCTCGTCGACGACGCGAACGAGATGCTGGACAGCACGGATCATGCCACGAACGGAAGGGGTATCCTCCAGCGTGCGGCGACGGTGCATCTTGTTCAGTCCGAGACCGATCAGCGTGCGCTGCTGGACATCCGGACGGCGGATCGGGCTGCCGATCTGTTCGATCGTGACAGTCTTCGCTTCAGCCTTCTTAGTAGCCTTGGCCATCTGTCAAACTCCTCTTATTCTTCAGAGGCGTTGCCGGAGGCGCCACGACGAGCCTGCAGCGTTGCATACTTGATGCCGCGCTGAGCTGCGATGTCCTTCGGGTGAACCTGGTGCTTCAGAGCGTCGAAGGTGGCGCGAACCATGTTATAGGGGTTCGACGAACCGGTCGACTTGGCGACGACGTCATGCATGCCGAGCGTCTCGAATACGGCGCGCATCGGACCACCGGCGATGATGCCGGTACCAACCTTGGCCGAGCGCAGCAGAACCTTGCCGGCGCCATGGCGGCCATGGACGTCGTGATGCAGCGTACGGCCGTCACGCAGTGGTACGAAGATCAACTCGCGCTTGGCGGCTTCGGTTGCCTTGCGGATGGCTTCCGGCACTTCACGTGCCTTGCCATGGCCGAAGCCGACGCGGCCCTTCTGGTCGCCAACGACGACGAGTGCTGCGAAACCGAAACGACGGCCGCCCTTGACGACCTTGGCGACGCGGTTGATCGCGACAAGCTTGTCGACGAATTCGCTATCGCGCTCTTCGCGGCTCTGGCGGTCGTCCCGCTGCGGCCTTCTTTCCTGTGCCATTGTCCTCTTCCTTTTTCTTTTCCGGGTGCAATCGGCAAACAAATGTGGACCGCATCAGCCTCCCCTTTCGGAGAGCGCCTGCGGTCCGGCGAAAATCCGGCCGGCGCCTGAGGCGTCCGGCCGGAAACTGATCAGAAGGTGAGACCGCCTTCGCGGGCCGCTTCGGCGAGAGCCTTGATGCGGCCGTGATAGATGAAGGCGCCACGGTCGAACACGACTTCCGTAACACCGGCCTTGGAGGCGCGCTCTGCGAGGAGCTTGCCCACAACGGTAGCGGCGGCGGTATCGGCACCGGTCTTCAGAGAACCGCGCAGATCCTTCTCGAGGGTGGAGGCAGACGCAAGCGTCTTGCCGGCCACATCATCGATGACCTGGGCGTAGATGTTCTTCGAGGAGCGATGAACCGACAGGCGCGGACGGCCATTGGCCACCGACTTGAGATGACGGCGCACGCGGTTGGCACGACGTGCAAGTGCTTCTTTCCTGCTAGCCATTTCGCGTGATCCTTACTTCTTCTTGCCTTCTTTGCGGACGATCCGCTCGTCAGCGTACTTGACGCCCTTGCCCTTGTAGGGCTCGGGACCGCGATATTCGCGGATTTCGGCGGCAACCTGACCGACCTGCTGCTTGTTGATGCCGCTGACGACGATTTCCGTCGGCTTCGGAACAACGATCGAGATACCGACCGGCGGCTCGTAGATCACGTCGTGGCTGAAACCGAGGGCCAGCTGCAGGTTCTTGCCCTGCATGGCGGCGCGGTAACCGACGCCGTTGATTTCAAGCTTGCGCTCGAAACCGTCCTTGACGCCCTTGAAGATGCCTTCGATCATCGTGCGGGACATGCCCCACTTTGAGCGCGCATCCTTGGTCTGGTTCACCGGCGTCACGACGACGGCGTTATTTTCAAGCTTGAGGCTGATTTCGTCGTTAGCAACGAAAAACAGCTCGCCCTTCGGGCCCTTTGCAGTCACCTTCTGGCCATCGACCGTAGCCGTGATCCCAGCAGGCACCTGAACGGGCTTTTTACCGATACGAGACATGTTTCAATCCTGTCTGTTCGCTATGGAGATCCATGCCCGATCTTAGAAGACCGAGCAAAGAACCTCGCCACCAACGTTCTGTTCGCGAGCCTGGTGATCGGCCATCACACCCTTCGGAGTCGAAAGGATGGTGATGCCGAGACCGTTCGCAACCTGCGGAATGGACTTGACCGAGACATAGACCCGGCGGCCCGGCTTGGACACACGGCCGATCTCACGGATCACCGATGCGCCTTCATAATATTTCAGCTCGATGCTGAGTTCCGACTTGCCATTGCCGAAATCGACAAGGGAATAGCCACGGATGTAGCCTTCGGACTGCAGAACATCGAGAACACGTGCACGGAGCTTCGAAGCAGGCGTCGAGACCGACGACTTGCGGCGGGAAGCGCCGTTACGGATGCGAGTGAGCATATCGCCCAACGGATCAGTCATTGTCATGTAACCTGCTCCTTACCAGCTCGACTTGACGATACCCGGCACCTTGCCGAGATTGCCGAGTTCACGCAGCGCAATACGCGACATGCGCAGTTTGCGGTAATATGCGCGCGGACGCCCCGAAACTTCGCAACGGTTGCGAATACGGGTCTTCGATCCATCACGCGGCAGGGATGCCAGCTTGATCGAGGCCTTGAACCGCTCTTCGATCGGAAGAGCCTGGTTCATGATGATCGCCTTCAAACCAGCCCGCTTAGCGGCCTGGTTGGCGACCGTAGTACGGCGGCGCTTGTTCTTTTCAACTGCGCTTGTCTTCGCCATGTCAGGTTCCTTTTCTACGCTCGTCGTTACGGTTATTGACGGAACGGGAAGCTGAACTCTTTCAGAAGAGCCCGTGCTTCGTCGTCGGTCGTCGCCGTCGTGCAAACGATGATGTCCATGCCCCACATCTGATCAACCTTGTCGTAGTTGATCTCAGGGAACACAATGTGCTCCTTGATGCCCATGGCGAAGTTGCCACGGCCGTCAAAGCTCTTCGGGTTCAGGCCGCGGAAGTCGCGAACGCGCGGGAGCGCGATGTTCACGAGACGGTCCATGAACTCGTACATGCGGGCGCCGCGCAGGGTGACCTTCGCGCCGATCGGCATCTGTTCGCGGACCTTGAAGCCTGCGATAGAGTTACGTGCGCGGGTGATGACCGGCTTCTGGCCGGCGATCGCTGCGAGGTCGGCGGCAGCTACCGTCGGCTTCTTCGAGTCAGCGGTCGCTTCGCCGACACCCATGTTGATCACGATCTTGTCGAGCTTCGGGATCATCATCTCGTTGGCGTAGGAGAACTGCTCCTGCATCGCCTTGCGGATGCGCTCGACATATTCCTTCTTGAGCCGCGGCTCATATTTTGCCTCAGCCATCGATCACTTCTCCAGAACGCTTGGCCACACGGACCTTCTTACCGTCAACAACCTTGAAACCGACGCGGGTCGGCTTGCCGTCCTTGTCGATGATTGCAACGTTGGACAGGTGAACCGGGGCTTCCTTGTTGATGATGCCGGCTTCCTGGGTCTGCGTCTGGCGCTGGTGGCGCTTGACGACGTTGACGCCACGAACAACGGCACGATCTTCCTTCGGCATGACCTGGACAACTTCGCCGGTACGGCCCTTGTCCTTGCCAGCGAGCATGACGACCTTGTCGCCCTTACGAATCTTCTGCATCGCTTCGCTCCTTACAGTACTTCGGGAGCCAGCGAGATGATCTTCATGTGGTTCTTGGCGCGAAGTTCGCGCGGAACCGGTCCGAAGATACGGGTGCCGATCGGCTCTTTCTTGTTGTCGATGAGGACTGCTGCGTTGGTGTCGAAGCGGATGACGGAGCCATCCGGACGACGGATGTCCTTGGCGGTGCGAACGACAACCGCCTTCATCACGTCACCCTTCTTCACACGGCCGCGCGGGATCGCTTCCTTGATCGAAACGACGATGACGTCGCCGATCGAGGCATACTTGCGCTTCGAGCCGCCCAGCACCTTGATGCACATGACACGACGTGCGCCGGAATTATCCGCGACGTCGAGGTTTGTTTGCATCTGAATCATATCAGGTCGCCTTCTTGGTTTACCGGAATGGTTGGGCTAGCCCCCTACTCCGGCTTATGAAAATTTTCGCCGGCCGAGCTGCCATGACGGCAGCACAGACGCGGCAATAGCTGAATAGCGCGGGATCGATCGTGCCAGGGTGGTTTCCCGAACGGGACCTTCCGTGCGCTCAAAGCAAAAGAACGCCCGGCTTTCGAGCGTTCTGACGCTGCTTCATACAGATATTTCGGCGAGACGCAAGGCCTCGCGCAAAATTCTGTTACTTGCCCTGGGCGGAAATCACCGTCCAGCGCTTGTCCTTGGAGATCGGCGCGCATTCCTCGATGGATACGGTATCGCCAATCTTGTACTGGTTGTTCTCGTCGTGGGCCTTGTACTTCTTGGAACGACGAACGGTCTTCTGGAGCAGCGGGTGAGCGAAACGACGCTCGACACGAACCACTACCGTCTTCTCGTTCTTGTCGCCAACGACGACGCCCTGCAGGATGCGCTTCGGCATATTTTTCTTCCTTTAGGCCTTAACTTCTGCCGCCTTCTGGCGGGCAATGGTTTTCACGCGGGCGATGTCCTTGCGGACTTCGTTGATGCGCGAGGATTTTTCGAGCTGGCCGGTCGCCTTCTGGAAGCGCAGGTTGAACTGCTCCTTCTTCAGCTTGGCAAGCTCGTCCTTGAGTTGGTCGGCGGTGAACGCGCGAACGTCTGAGGCTTTCATGAGCTCAATCCCTTACTCTGCAATGCGCTGAACGAAGCGCGTCTTGACCGAGAGCTTGGCAGAGCCGAGGCGAAGCGCCTCACGGGCGATTTCTTCGCTGACACCGTCGATCTCGAACATCATACGGCCGGGCTTGACCTTGCATGCCCAGTATTCAACGGAGCCCTTACCCTTACCCATACGGACTTCGGTCGGCTTTTTGGTTACCGGAACGTCCGGGAACACGCGGATCCATACACGGCCGGCGCGCTTCATATAACGCGTGATCGCGCGGCGGGCCGCTTCGATCTCGCGCGCGTTGACGCGGTTGGGTTCCTGTGCCTTCAGGCCGAATTCGCCGAATGCCAGGTCAGAACCGCCCTTGGCGACGCCCTTGATGCGGCCCTTGAACTGCTTGCGGTACTTGGTACGCTTTGGCTGCAACATTTTCTTATTCTCCGAACTTCTCTGCCACGCGCGCTATCAAGCGTTGTCGCGGCGACGGTCTCTGTCGCGGTCACGATCACGGCTTGCCGGCCCCTGGGCGTCACCTTCCATCGCGCGGCGCTCGGAAGCCATCGGATCATGCTCAAGGATTTCGCCCTTGAAAATCCAGACCTTGATGCCGCAGATGCCGAACGCGGTTTCTGCTTCAGCCGTGCCGTAGTCGATGTCGGCGCGCAGCGTGTGCAACGGCACACGACCTTCGCGGTACCATTCCGTACGGGCGATTTCAGCGCCGCCGAGACGGCCAGCGCAGGTGATCTTGATGCCTTCGGCGCCAAGACGCATCGCAGACTGGACGGCGCGCTTCATGGCGCGGCGGAAAGCCACGCGACGCTCGAGCTGCTGGGCGATCGACTGAGCGACCAGCGTCGCATCGACTTCGGGCTTGCGCACTTCGACGATGTTGAGGTGCGTTTCCGAATTCGTCATCTCCGACAGCTTCTTGCGGAGCTTGTCGATGTCTGCGCCCTTGCGGCCGATGATCAGGCCCGGACGTGCCGAGTGGATCGTGACGCGGCACTTCTTGTGCGGACGCTCGATGACCACCTTGGAGATCCCGGCCTGCTTCAGTTCGCTCATGACGAACTTGCGCATCTTCAGGTCTTCGTGCAGCAGCTGGCCGTACTCGGCATTGTCCGCAAACCAGCGGCTATCCCAGGTACGGTTGATGCCGAGGCGGAAACCGATTGGATTGATTTTCTGACCCATTATGCGGCCTCCTCTGCTGCCTGCACTTCACGAACGACGATCGTCAAATGCGCGAAGGGCTTTTCAATGCGCGACGCGCGACCGCGGCCACGAGCGTGAAAACGCTTCATGACGATCGACTTGCCGACATAGGCCTCGGCGACGACCAGCGAGTCGACGTCGAGATCGTGGTTGTTCTCAGCGTTGGCGATCGCAGATTCGAGCGTCTTCTTGACGGCGCCTGCGATGCGCTTGCGGGAGAACTCCAGCTCAGCGAGTGCGCGCTCGACCTTCTTGCCGCGGATAGCCGCAGCAACCAGGTTGAGCTTCTGGGGGCTGACGCGGAGCGTGCGGGCGACTGCTTGCGCCTCGTTGTCCTTCAGCCGGCGTTCGGCTTTTGCCTTGCCCATTGTTACTTCCTCTTCGCCTTCTTGTCCGCGCCGTGACCGTAGTAGGTGCGGGTCGGAGAGAATTCACCGAACTTGTGACCGACCATGTCTTCATTGACGCTGACCGGGATATGCTTGCTGCCGTTGTAGACGCCGAAGGTGAGACCGACGAACTGCGGCAGGATCGTGGAGCGACGGCTCCAGATCTTGATCACTTCACTACGACCGCCTTCACGAACCTTCTCAGCCTTCTTGAGAAGATAGCCGTCAACGAACGGACCTTTCCATACTGAACGAGCCATTGGAGACTTCCTCTCTTACTTCTTACGCTGATGACGCGAGCGCATGATCATCTTGTCGGTCGACTTGTTCGACCGGGTGCGCTTGCCCTTGGTCGGCTTGCCCCACGGCGACACCGGATGGCGACCACCGGAGGTGCGGCCTTCACCACCGCCGTGCGGATGGTCGACCGGGTTCATGACAACACCGCGGTTATGCGGACGCTTGCCGCGCCAAACGGTACGACCGGCTTTGCCGTCGTTGATGTTGGCGTGGTCAGGGTTGGAGACGGCGCCGATCGAAGCAAGGCAGGAGCCATGAACGAGACGCTGTTCACCGGAGTTCAGGCGAAGGATCGCCATGCCCTGGTCGCGGCCGACGAGCTGTGCGTAGCCACCGGCGGAGCGAGCGATCTGCCCACCCTTGCCCGGCTTCATTTCCACGTTGTGGATGATGGAGCCGACCGGGATGAACTGCAGCGGCATGGTGTTGCCGGGCTTGACGTCGACAGCCTTCTCGGAAGCGATAACCTTGTCACCGGCAGCGAGGCGCTGAGGAGCGAGGATATAAGCCTTTTCGCCGTCGGCATAGTTCACCAGCGCGATGAAAGCCGTGCGGTTCGGATCGTATTCGATACGCTCGACCGTGCCTTCGACGTCGAACTTGCGACGCTTGAAGTCGATCAGACGATAGGTGCGCTTGTGACCACCGCCGATGAAGCGGGCAGTGATGCGGCCGAGGTTGTTACGACCGCCGCTCTTGGTCAGACCTTCCGTCAGCGCCTTGACCGGCTTGCCCTTGTAGAGGGCCGAACGGTCGACGATGACCAGCTGGCGCTGGCTCGGGGTGATCGGATTGAATGTTTTCAATGCCATTTTCTTATACCTCAGAGACCGGTGGAGACGTCGATCGTCTGGCCTTCAGCCAGCGTCACAACAGCCTTCTTCACGTCCTTCTGCTTGCCGACGAAACCGCGGAACCGCTTGGTCTTGCCCTTGCGCAGCAGAGTGTTGACAGCCGTGACCTTGACGCCGAACAGCGCCTCGACCGCAGCCTTGATTTCCGGCTTCGTCGCCTGCTTGGCGACATTGAAAACAACCTGGTTGTTTTCGGATACCAGCGTGGACTTTTCGGTGATCGCCGGAGAGACGATCACATCGTAGTGGCGAAGATCGGTCACTTGAATCGCTCCTCTAGCGCTTCAACCGCAGCCTTGGAAAGCACGAGCTTGCCGCGGCGCACGATGTCGTAAACGTTGATGCCCTGGATCGGCAGAACATCGATGTTGGGGATGTTCTGAGCTGCGAGCTTGAAGTTGCCGTCAAGCTCTGCGCCGCCGATGAAGAGGGCGTTGGTCAGGCCGAGCGTCTCGAAAACGGACGCGAGCGACTTGGTCTTGGCTTCAGCTGCAACCAGGTTGTCGATGACAATGACGTCATCGGCCTTGATCTTGGCCGAAAGGGCGTGGCGAAGGCCGAGCGCGCGAACCTTCTTGGGAAGGTCATGCTCATGGCTGCGCACGACCGGGCCGTGAGCCTTGCCGCCGCCGCGGAACTGCGGAGCGCGAGCCGAATGGTGGCGGGCGCGGCCCGTACCCTTCTGCTTGTACATCTTGGCGCCGGTGCGCGAAATTTCAGCGCGGCCTTTTGCCTTGTGAGTGCCCTGCTGCTTCTTGGCAAGCTGCCAGCGGATGACGCGGGCGAGAATGTCTTCGCGGGGCTCGAGGCCGAAAATCGCGTCCGAAAGGGAAACCTTCCCGGCGTCTTTTCCCTCGAGGGTCTTGACGTTGAATTCCATTGATCTGGCTCCCTTACTTCGCGGCCGACTTGACGGCGTCGCGCACGATGATCCAAGCACCCTTGGAACCAGGAACAGCACCCTTGATCAGGATCAGACCACGATCTTCGTCGGTCGAAACCACTTCAAGGTTCTGCGTCGTGACGCGCGTCTGGCCCATGTGACCAGCCATCTTCTTGTTCTTGAAAACCTTGCCCGGATCCTGGCGCGAGCCGGTCGAACCGTGCGAGCGGTGCGAAACCGACACACCGTGCGTGGCACGCAGACCGCCGAAACCGTGGCGCTTCATGGCGCCGGCAAAGCCCTTACCGATCGTCGTACCCGTCACGTCGACGAGCTGACCGGCTGCAAAGTGACCCGCCTTGATCTCAGTGCCGATCTCGAGCAGCTGATCTTCCGACACGCGGAATTCAGTGAGCTTGGCCTTCGGCTCGACGTTGGCGATGGCAAAGTTGCCGCGCATCGCCTTCGACGTGTTCTTTACCTTCGCCTGGCCGGCACCGAGCTGAACTGCGGTATAGCCATTCTTTTCGACAGTGCGCGTAGCGACGACCTGGCAGCCTTCCATACGCAGTACCGTTACCGGGACATGCTCGCCGGCGTCGTTATAGACGCGGGTCATTCCCACCTTCTGTGCAATCACACCTGAACGCATCGGTTCAATCCTTCTCACTCAGCCCGAAGACCCGAGGTCTCAGAGCTTGATCTCAACATCGACACCGGCGGCGAGATCGAGCTTCATCAGCGCGTCTACCGTCTGCGGGGTCGGGTCAACGATATCGAGAAGGCGCTTATGCGTGCGCATCTCGAACTGTTCGCGGCTCTTCTTGTCGATGTGCGGGGACCGGTTGACCGTAAACTTCTCGATGCGGGTCGGAAGCGGAACGGGGCCCCGGACGCTTGCACCGGTGCGCTTAGCCGTCGATACGATCTCACGCGTGGAGGCGTCGAGAATCCGGTGATCGAACGCCTTCAGGCGGATGCGGATATTCTGGCCGTTCATTCGACTTTATCCTTGTGTCTGTTATCCGCGTGTCACCACTTGGGGACACGACTTACCTTCAGTTACGTTAGCGGGCCACCGGTTTCAAAGATCGAGAAGGACACCGAGATCGGCGTCCCTATCCTTTCCTTGGGCCAGGTGGCCCAGCCGCTAATTACTCGACGATGCTCGCGACGATACCGGCGCCGACGGTGCGGCCGCCTTCGCGGATAGCGAAGCGCAGCTTTTCTTCCATCGCGATCGGAACGATCAGCTCGACCGATACCGTGACGTTGTCGCCTGGCATCACCATCTCCGTGCCTTCCGGCAGCGTCACAATGCCCGTCACGTCGGTCGTGCGGAAATAGAACTGCGGACGGTAGTTGGTGAAGAACGGCGTATGACGGCCACCCTCTTCCTTCGTCAGGATGTAGGCTTCTGCCATGAACTTCTTGTGCGGCTTGACCGAACCCGGCTTGCACAGAATCTGGCCACGCTCAACGCCGTCACGGGTGACGCCGCGGATCAGCGCACCGATGTTGTCGCCAGCCTGGCCCTGATCGAGCAGCTTGCGGAACATTTCAACGCCGGTCACCGTCGTCTTCGTCGTCGGGCGGATGCCGACGATCTCGACTTCTTCGCCAACCTTGACGATGCCACGCTCGACGCGGCCAGTCACAACCGTACCGCGGCCCGAGATCGAGAACACGTCTTCGATCGGCAGCAAGAACGGCAGGTTGATCGGACGCTCAGGCGTCGGGATGTAGGCGTCGACAGCAGCCATCAGCTCGCGGATCGAATCTTCGCCGATCTTCTTGTCGGAATCTTCAAGAGCAGCAAGCGCCGAACCCTTGACGATCGGGATTTCGTCGCCCGGGAAGTCGTAGGACGACAGCAGTTCGCGAACTTCGAGCTCGACCAGTTCGAGAAGCTCGGCGTCGTCAACCTGGTCGACCTTGTTCAGGAACACAACGATCGCCGGAACGCCGACCTGGCGGGCCAGCAGGATGTGTTCGCGCGTCTGCGGCATCGGGCCGTCAGCAGCCGAGCACACCAGGATCGCGCCGTCCATCTGGGCAGCACCGGTGATCATGTTCTTGACGTAGTCGGCGTGGCCGGGGCAGTCGACGTGGGCGTAGTGGCGGGCCGGCGTCTCATACTCGACGTGCGCCGTCGAAATCGTGATGCCACGCGCCTTTTCTTCCGGAGCCGCGTCGATCTGGTCGTACGCCTTGTACTCACCGAAGTACTTCGTGATCGCTGCCGTCAGAGACGTCTTGCCGTGGTCAACGTGGCCAATCGTGCCAATGTTGACGTGCGGCTTGTTGCGCTCAAACTTACTCTTTCCCATTTTCGGGTCTCCGTTTTGCTAGTCCCCGAAGGGATCTAATTCTTGTTATCGGTCAATTGGTATTCCGGTCACTTCTGACCAGAATACTTTGCCTGGATTTCAGTTGCGACGTTCGACGGGACCGGCGAATAGTGATCGAAGGTCATCGTGTACTGGGCGCGGCCCTGGGACATGGAGCGCAGGTTGTCGACGTACTTGAACATGTTCGCGAGCGGAACGTTCGCGTTGATGACAACGGCAATACCGCGGCTTTCCTGGCCCTGGATCTGACCGCGACGGGAGTTCAGGTCGCCGATAACGTCGCCGACATAATCTTCCGGGGTGACGACTTCGACCTTCATCATCGGCTCGAGCAGCTGAGCGCCGGCCTTCTTGGCTGCTTCACGGAAGCAGGCACGCGATGCGATTTCGAAGGCGAGAACCGAGGAGTCGACGTCGTGGAATGCGCCGTCGATGAGGGTCGCCTTGACGCCGAGCATCGGGAAGCCTGCGAGCGGTCCCGAAGACAGAACGCTTTCGATGCCCTTCTGGACGCCGGGGATGTATTCCTTCGGAACGGAACCGCCGACGATCTTCGATTCGAACTTGAATTCGTCGCCTTCCGGGTTCGGCTCGAAGACGATCTTGACGCGCGCGAACTGACCGGTACCACCGGACTGCTTCTTGTGCGTGTAGTCTTCTTCATGCGTCCTGGTGATGGTTTCGCGGTAGGCAACCTGTGGCGCGCCGACGGTTGCTTCGACCTTGAATTCACGACGCATGCGGTCGACGATGATGTCGAGATGCAGTTCGCCCATGCCGGCGATGATAGTCTGGCCGGATTCCTGGTCGGTCTTGACGCGGAAGGACGGATCTTCAGCAGCCAGGCGGTTGAGCGCGAGGCCCATCTTTTCCTGGTCGCCCTTGGTCTTCGGCTCGATGGCGATCTGGATCACCGGCTCCGGGAATTCCATGCGCTCGAGGATAACCGGCTTCAACGGATCGCAGAGCGTGTCGCCCGTCGTGGTTTCCTTGAGGCCGGCGAGAGCGACGATGTCACCTGCGAAGGCTTCTTCGATGTCTTCACGCGAGTTGGAGTGCATCTGCAGCATACGGCCGACGCGCTCGCGCTTGTCCTTGACCGTGTTGATGACCGACGCACCCTTTTCGAGCTTGCCGGAGTAGATGCGGGCGAAGGTCAGCGAACCGACGAAGGGGTCGTTCATGATCTTGAAGGCGAGCATGGAAAGCGGCTCGCTGTCATCGGCATGACGCTCGATTTCAGCTTCCGTCTTGAAATCGATGCCCTTGATCGCGGGGATGTCCATCGGCGACGGCAGGTAGTCGACAACGGCGTCGAGCAGCGGCTGCACGCCCTTGTTCTTGAAGGCGGTGCCGCAGAACATCGGGTGGAACTTGACGTCGATCGTGCCACGACGAACCAGCGCACGGATCTGATCGTTGTCGGGCAGAATGCCTTCGAGGTAAGCTTCGGTAGCGGCTTCGTCGATGTCGACGACCGTCTCGATCAGCTTTTCGCGATATTCTTCAGCCTTGGCCTTCATGTCCTCGGGGATTTCGACGACATCCCACTGGGCGCCGAGCGACTCGTCGCGCCAGATGAGCGCGTTCATCTCGACCAGATCGATGACGCCCTTGAATTCGGTTTCTGCACCGATCGGCAGCTGCATGACGACAGCCGTTGCACCGAGGCGGGTCTTGATCATCTCGACGGAGCGGTAGAAGTCCGCACCGGTCTTGTCCATCTTGTTGCAGAAGATCATCCGCGGGACATTGTACTTCTCGGCCTGACGCCAGACGGTTTCCGTCTGCGGCTCAACACCGGCGTTAGCGTCGAGCAACGCGATGGCGCCGTCGAGAACGCGCAGCGAACGCTCGACTTCAATGGTGAAGTCGACGTGGCCGGGAGTGTCGATGATGTTGAAGCGGCGCATTTTGCCGTCACGGCCCTTCCAGTAGGTCGTGGTGGCAGCAGAGGTGATCGTGATGCCACGCTCCTGCTCCTGCTCCATCCAGTCCATGGTGGCCGCGCCGTCGTGGACTTCGCCGATCTTGTGCGACTTGCCGGTGTAATAGAGAATACGCTCGGTGGTCGTGGTCTTGCCGGCGTCGATATGCGCCATGATACCGAAATTACGGTAGTCTTCGATCTTATATTCGCGAGCCATTGTGGACTGCCTTTCGATACCGTTCGGAATTACCAGCGATAGTGCGAGAACGCGCGGTTGGCGTCAGCCATCTTGTGCGTGTCTTCGCGCTTCTTGACGGCCGAGCCGCGGTTGTTGGACGCATCGAGCAGTTCGCCGGAAAGGCGGTCAACCATAGTCGTTTCATTGCGCTTGCGGGCAGCAGCGATCAGCCAGCGAATAGCAAGAGCCTGGCGGCGCTCCGGACGAACATCGACGGGGACCTGATAGGTCGCACCACCGACACGACGCGAGCGGACTTCAACGTGCGGGGCAATGTTCTCAAGCGCAGAATGGAAAACCGCAAGCGGCTCCTGCTTGGACTTGCCGTGAACTACGTCGAACGCACCGTAGACGATGTTTTCAGCAACGGACTTCTTGCCGTCGAGCATGATGGCATTCATGAACTTGGTGACGACGAGATCGCCGAACTTCGGGTCCGGATTGATCTCGCGCTTTTCTGCTTTATGACGTCTGGACATATTTTGTCTCTTCAACCGTTAAGGCGCTTCATGACGCGGAGGACCTCGCGCAGCGCCGGATTATTCAAAAACCGAATTACTTCGGACGCTTCGCGCCGTACTTGGAGCGACGCTGCTTGCGGTTCTTGACACCCTGGGTATCGAGAACGCCGCGGATGATGTGATAACGGACACCCGGAAGGTCCTTGACGCGGCCGCCACGGATCATGACGACGGAGTGTTCCTGAAGGTTGTGACCTTCGCCGGGAATGTAACCAATGACTTCGAAGCCGTTGGTCAGGCGGATCTTTGCGACCTTACGCAGAGCCGAGTTCGGCTTCTTCGGCGTCGTCGTGTAGACGCGCGTGCAAACGCCGCGCTTCTGCGGGTTCTCCTGGAGTGCGGGAACCTTGTTACGCTTTACGTTCGCCTGGCGAGGCTTGCGGATCAGCTGGTTTACGGTAGGCATTCAACCATCCCTTACGTTTTATCTCAGTACCCTTGCGGGCTTGAACTCGCGCCGTCTCCGGCAGTGACGTACGCTTTCCGTCAATGCGCAAAATATGGCCCGATCCGCTTCCGCAGATGGACCACAAGGAGCAGAGGACGCATAAAATATGCGTCGTGCGTGCAGCATCATGACTTCAACGTGCGTTTAGAACCTTGTTTGAGGTGAACTTCAGGGCGAGTCGCCCCGAACAGCCAAGCCTCACATGGGATCTGATGGCCGGGGTACTACTGGTTTCCACCCGTCTCGTCAAGGCCGGTTAAGAAATAAACTCGCCGTATCGCCTTGATATGCCGGACGAACGCCCTGTTTCATCCTTCTAGACGAATTCACGGCTGTGCACCAAGATAAAAACTTGGGCATTGCAGCAAAAGCAGTTAAGGAATCAGCAATTGCGGCGTTCGGCCCTCACAGCAGGATTCGAGCGACCGAATCGTCAAAGAGCCGAAGGACAGGCGATGATCACGACACCTGATAACGACAATAATTTCGACGGCCCGATGATCTTCATCATCATCGGCAAGGGCTACGAGTCCGACGCCAGCGAAGGCATCGACCTGCACATCATGCTGAAGGCGCCTGACGACGACACTGCTGTCCGCGAGGCCTTGAACGCCCTTGCCGAGGAAGGCTTCATCGAGGCCGATCTCGACCAGATCGGCATGCTGACCGAGGTCCCGGCCGAAGAGCCGCACGCATCTGCCTACCAGGGCGCCGTCGAAGGCGAAGTCGCGATCATCCGGTTCAACTGAAGGGAGCCGCCGCTGACGCTGTCAAGCAGCATAAGCGGACACAGCGCCTCCCTCCCCGCCAGACCAATCAGAGCCGATAAAACAAAAACCGCCCGGATCGCTCCGGGCGGTTTTTCAATTCGTCGACTTCAGCCGCGGATTATTCCGCAGCCGGAGCCTTTTCGGCCATGTCCTGCAGCATCGGCGTGGCAACGGCAGCACCCGTGCCCTTGCGGCGCTCTTCGAGGATCATCTCGTCGCGCGACGTGGCGATGCGGCGGATCTGGGTCATGGTGCCGCCGGTACCGGCCGGGATGAGGCGGCCAACGATGACGTTTTCCTTCAGACCCTGCAGGCCGTCTGTCTTGCCGGCGATCGCAGCTTCCGTCAGCACCTTGGTCGTTTCCTGGAAGGACGCGGCCGAGATGAAGGACGGGGTCTGCAGCGATGCCTTGGTGATGCCGAGAAGAACCGGATCGCCGTAGGCTGGCTTCTTGCCCTGTTCGATCAGATGATCGTTGACGTCTTCGAGCTCGATCCGGTCGACATTGTCGCCGACGATATAGGTCGAGTCGCCTGCATCGGTGATTTCCACCTTCTGCAGCATCTGACGGACAATCACCTCGATGTGCTTGTCGTTGATGACGACGCCCTGGAGACGGTAGACTTCCTGGATCTCGTTGACGAGGTAGGAGGCCAGAGCCTCCACGCCCTTGATCGCCAGGATGTCGTGCGGAGCCGGGTTACCGTCGAGGATGTAGTCACCCTTTTCGATATAGTCGCCTTCCTGAAGGTGGAAGGGCTTGCCCTTCGGGATCAGGTATTCGACAGGCTCGACACCGTCTTCCGCCGGCTCGATGATGACGCGACGCTTGTTCTTGTAGTCGCGGCCGAGGCGGATCGTACCATCGATCTCTGCGATGATGGCGTGGTCCTTCGGACGGCGGGCTTCGAACAGCTCGGCAACACGCGGCAGACCGCCGGTGATGTCCTTGGTCTTGGCGCTTTCGAGCGGCGAACGGGCAAGAACGTCACCCTGGGAGACCTTCGTGCCCGGCTCGACCGACAGGATCGCATCGACCGAGAGGAAGAAGCGGGCGTCACCACCACGGGACAGCTTCGCGATATTGCCGCTGGCATCCTTGATGACGATCGCCGGCTTGAGGTCCGAGCCGCGCGGGGTCGAACGCCAGTCGATAACCTGACGCTTGGTGATGCCGGTCGATTCGTCGGTCGCTTCCAGAACGGAGAGACCGTCGACCAGATCTTCAAACTGAACGGTACCGGCCACTTCCGTCATCATTGGACGGGTGTAGGGGTCCCACTCTGCCAGACGCTGGCCGCGCTTGACCTTGTCGCCTTCGTCGACATGCAGCTTCGAACCGTAGGCCACACGCTGCGACGACCGCTCGACACCACGTTCGTCCAAGATCTGGACGGTCATGTTGCGGCCCATGGCAACGAGGTTGCCATCGGAGTTGCGCAGGATGTTGCGGTTCTTGATCTGCACCGTACCTTCGTACGAGGCTTCGAGGAACGACTGGTCGACCACGGTTGCCGTACCGCCAAGGTGGAAGGTACGCATGGTGAGCTGGGTGCCCGGCTCGCCGATCGACTGAGCGGCGATGACGCCGACGGCTTCGCCCATATTGACCGGCGTACCGCGTGCAAGGTCGCGACCGTAGCAGACCGAGCAGACGCCCGTCTGGATTTCGCAGGTCAGTGCCGAACGGATGCGGATCGACTGGATGCCGGCCTTCTCGATTTCGACGACATCAGGCTCGAGGATCATCCTGCCGGCATCGACGATGCGCTCACCCGTGACCGGATGATCGATGTCGTCGAGCGCCGTGCGGCCGAGGATACGGGCGCCGATCGAGGCAACCACCTGGCCGGCATCGACGATGGCGGTCATGGTGAGGCCCGTCTGCGTTCCGCAATCGACGTGCGTGACGATGCAATCCTGCGCGACGTCGACGAGACGGCGGGTCAGGTAGCCGGAGTTGGCGGTCTTCAGGGCGGTGTCTGCCAGACCCTTACGGGCGCCGTGAGTCGAGTTGAAATACTCGTTGACGGTCAGGCCTTCCTTGAAGTTCGAGATGATCGGCGTCTCGATGATTTCGCCCGACGGCTTGGCCATGAGGCCACGCATGCCGCCCAGCTGGCGCATCTGGTTCGGAGAACCGCGGGCACCGGAGTGGCTCATCATGTAGATCGAGTTCATCGGCTTCTGGCGACCGGTCTTCTCGTCGAATTCGACCGCCTTAATGCGGGCCATCATCTCTTCGGCAACCTTTTCGGTCGCCTTGCCCCAGGCGTCGACAACCTTGTTGTACTTCTCGCCCTGGGTGATGAGGCCGTCATTGTACTGCTGCTCGTATTCCTTCACCAGGTTTTCGGTGTCGGCAACGATCTTGGCCTTGGCATCCGGAATGACCATGTCGTCCTTGCCGAACGAGATGCCGGCGCGGCAGGCATGGGAAAAGCCGAGCTGCATGATGCGGTCGCAGAAGATGACCGTGTCCTTCTGGCCGCAGTGGCGGTAGACCGTGTCGATCATCTTCGAGATGTTCTTCTTGGTCATTTCCTGGTTGCAGATATCGAAGGGCACCTTGCCGTTCTTCGGCAACAGTTCACCGATGAGCAGACGGCCAGGCGTCGTCTCATAGATCTTCGAGTAAGGCTTGCCATCCTCGTCGATCGACTTGAAGCGGCCGCGGATCTTGGTGTGCAGCGTGACGACCTTGCTTTCGAGGGCGTGATGCAGCTCGCCGAGATCGGAGAAGGCCATGCCTTCGCCCGGCTCGTTCTGGTTGAGGATCGACAGATAGTAGAGGCCGAGAACCATGTCCTGCGAGGGAACGATGATCGGCGCGCCGTTGGCCGGGTGCAGGATGTTGTTGGTCGACATCATCAGCACGCGGGCTTCGAGCTGGGCTTCGAGCGACAGCGGCACGTGAACGGCCATCTGGTCACCGTCGAAGTCGGCGTTGAAGGCCGTGCAGACGAGCGGATGCAGCTGGATCGCCTTGCCTTCAACCAGGATAGGTTCGAAGGCCTGGATGCCCAGGCGGTGCAGCGTCGGTGCGCGGTTCAAGAGAACCGGATGCTCGCGGATGACCTCGTCGAGGATATCCCAGACTTCCGGCTTTTCCTTTTCGACCAGCTTCTTGGCCTGCTTGACGGTCGAGGAGTAACCCTTGGCGTCGAGGCGGGCATAGATGAACGGCTTGAAGAGCTCGAGCGCCATCTTCTTCGGCAGGCCGCACTGGTGCAGCTTCAGTTCCGGACCGGTGACGATGACCGAGCGGCCGGAATAGTCGACGCGCTTGCCGAGCAGGTTCTGGCGGAAGCGGCCCTGCTTGCCCTTCAGCATGTCGGAGAGCGACTTCAGCGGACGCTTGTTGGCGCCGGTGATGACACGGCCGCGACGGCCGTTGTCGAACAGCGCGTCAACGGATTCCTGCAGCATGCGCTTTTCGTTGCGGATGATGATGCCCGGCGCACGAAGCTCGATCAGGCGCTTCAGACGGTTGTTACGGTTGATGACGCGGCGGTAGAGATCGTTCAGATCCGACGTCGCGAAACGGCCGCCGTCGAGCGGAACCAGCGGACGCAGGTCCGGCGGGATGACCGGAACGACCTTCATGATCATCCATTCCGGACGGTTGCCCGACTCCATGAAGTTCTCGACGATCTTCAGGCGCTTCATCAGCTTCTTCTGCTTGAGATCCGACGTGGTGTCGGCAAGCTCGGCACGCAGGTCGCCAGCGATCTTTTCGAGGTTCATCGAGGCCAGCATCTCGTAGATCGCCTCGGCGCCGATCATCGCGGTGAACTGGTCTTCGCCGTATTCGTCGACAGCGAGCATGTACTCTTCTTCCGAGAGGAGCTGGTGCTCCTTCAGGGCGGTCAGGCCCGGCTCGGTGACGATGTAGTTTTCGAAGTAGAGGACGCGCTCGACATCCTTCAGCGTCATGTCGAGCAGCGTCGAAATGCGCGATGGCAGCGACTTCAGGAACCAGATGTGGGCAACGGGAGCGGCGAGCTCGATATGGCCCATGCGCTCACGGCGAACGCGCGACAGCGTAACTTCGACGCCGCACTTTTCGCAGATGATGCCCTTGTACTTCATGCGCTTGTACTTGCCGCACAGGCATTCGTAGTCCTTGATCGGCCCGAAGATGCGCGCGCAGAACAGACCGTCACGTTCCGGCTTGAACGTACGGTAGTTGATGGTTTCCGGCTTCTTGATCTCACCGTAAGACCAGGAGAGGATCTTCTCCGGAGACGCGATCGAAATCCGAATAGAATCGAAATTCTGTGCAGGCACCTGCGGATTGAAAAGATTCATGACCTCTTGGTTCATGCCTGTCTCCTTCATGGGCTAAAGCGCCCTCAAAATGCGATGGTCGGCGGCAATTCCCGGGAGCCGCCTCCCTCGCTTAAACGAGAATAACCGCTGGATGCGGCGAAACTTCCCTTCCGGGCCGACATAGATACGGCGCCCGGTGGGACCGGCGTGCGCCGCATTGGCAGCGCACGCCCTATCAAGTGCTTACTCGGCCGCGTCGGGCAGCTGAGCTGCCTGCGCCTCGTCAAGCTTGGTGTTCTCGAGCTCGACGCTGAGGCCCAGTGAGCGCATTTCCTTGACGAGAACGTTGAAGCTTTCCGGAATACCGGCTTCGAACGTGTCGTCTCCGCGAACGATGGCTTCATAGACCTTGGTGCGGCCGGCGACGTCGTCCGACTTCACCGTCAGCATTTCCTGCAGCGTGTAGGCCGCGCCGTATGCTTCGAGCGCCCAGACTTCCATTTCGCCGAAGCGCTGGCCGCCGAACTGCGCCTTGCCGCCCAGCGGCTGCTGGGTCACGAGCGAGTAAGGACCGATCGAACGAGCATGGATCTTGTCGTCGACCAAGTGGTTGAGCTTCAGCATGTAGATATAGCCCACGGTCACCTGGCGGTCGAACTGCTCACCGGTACGGCCGTCATAGAGCGTCGACTGACCGCTATCCTTGAGACCTGCCAGACGCAGCATGTCGTTGACGTCGGCTTCGTTCGCGCCGTCGAAAACAGGCGTCGCAATCGAAACGCCGCGCTTCCACTGGTCGGCGAGACGCAGAACCGAGTCATCGTCGAACTCGTGGACCTGTTCGGCCTTGGGGCCGTCTCCGACGACATCGCCGATGGTCTTGCGCAGCGGCTCAATGTTGCCATTGGCCTTGTATGCTTCGATCAGTTCGCCGATCTGGCGACCCATGCCGGCACAAGCCCAACCCAGATGGGTTTCCAGGATCTGACCGACGTTCATGCGCGAAGGCACGCCGAGCGGGTTCAGAACGACGTCGACATGCGTACCGTCTTCGAGGAACGGCATGTCCTCCACCGGCACAATGCGCGAGACGACGCCCTTGTTCCCGTGACGGCCGGCCATCTTGTCGCCGGGCTGGATCTTGCGCTTTACAGCGACGAAGACCTTGACCATCTTCATGACGCCAGGAGGCATTTCATCGCCGCGCTGGACCTTTTCGACCTTGTCCATGAAGCGCTGTTCGAGGCGCGACTTGGATTCGTCGTACTGACCACGCAGCGCTTCGAGCTCGCTCTGGACCTTTTCGTCTTCGACCGCGAACATCCACCACTGCGAGCGGGGATATTCGGAGACGACGGCGTTCGAAAGCTCGGCTCCCTTCTTGAAGCCCTTCGGGCCGGCAATAGAGGCCTGGCCGCGCAGCATCTCGATCAGACGGCCGTAGACGTTACGGTCGAGGATCGCCTGCTCGTCGTCGCGGTCCTTTGCCAGACGCTCGATCTCTTCGCGCTCGATCGCCATCGCGCGCTCGTCTTTTTCAACGCCGTGGCGGTTGAAGACGCGGACTTCGACGATCGTGCCGTAGGTGCCGGGCGGCATGCGCATGGAGGTGTCGCGCACGTCGGAGGCCTTTTCGCCGAAGATGGCGCGCAGAAGCTTTTCTTCCGGCGTCATCGGGCTTTCGCCCTTCGGCGTGATCTTGCCGACGAGGATATCGCCCGGCTGAACTTCGGCGCCGATATAGACGATGCCGGCTTCGTCGAGGTTCTTCAGCGCTTCTTCCGAAACGTTCGGAATATCGCGGGTGATTTCCTCAGGACCAAGCTTGGTGTCGCGCGCCATCACTTCGAATTCCTCGATGTGAATGGAGGTGAACACGTCGTCGGCAACGATACGCTCGGAGAGCAGGATCGAGTCTTCGTAGTTATAGCCGTTCCAGGGCATGAACGCGACGAGTGCGTTGCGGCCGAGCGCCAGGTCGCCGAGATCGGTCGACGGGCCGTCGGCGAGGATGTCGCCGCGGTTGACCTCGTCACCGACGGTGACCAGCGGGCGCTGGTTGACGCAGGTGTTCTGGTTCGAACGCTGGAACTTCTGCAGGCGGTAGATATCGACGCCGGACTTGCCGGCTTCGAGGTCTTCAGTGGCGCGGATAACGATACGCGTCGCGTCGACCTGGTCGACCACGCCGCCGCGGCGGGCGCCGATGGCAGCACCCGAGTCACGGGCAACGACTGGCTCCATGCCGGTCCCGACGAACGGAGCTTCGGCACGCAGCAGCGGCACTGCCTGACGCTGCATGTTCGAGCCCATGAGCGCGCGGTTGGCGTCGTCGTTTTCCAGGAACGGGATGAGCGCGGCTGCGACCGAAACGACCTGCTTCGGCGAGACGTCCATCAGGTTCATGCTGTCGCGCGGGGCGAGCATGACTTCGCCGGCATGACGGCAGACGACGAATTCGTCGACGAAGGAACCGTCGGCGTTCATCTCGGCGTTGGCCTGGGCGACGTAGTACTTCGCCTCTTCCATGGCGGAGAGGTAGAGCACGTCGCTCGTCACCTTGCCGTCGACGATGCGGCGGTACGGGCTTTCGATGAAGCCGTATTTGTTGACACGGGCAAAGGTCGCAAGCGAGTTGATGAGACCGATGTTCGGACCTTCCGGCGTTTCGATCGGGCAGATGCGGCCATAGTGGGTCGGATGCACGTCGCGGACTTCGAAGCCGGCGCGCTCACGGGTCAGACCGCCCGGGCCAAGAGCCGAAAGACGGCGCTTGTGGGTGATTTCAGAGAGCGGATTGACCTGGTCCATGAACTGCGAGAGCTGCGAGGAACCGAAGAATTCGCGAACGGCAGCGGCGGCCGGCTTGGCGTTGATCAGATCCTGCGGCATGACCGTGTCGATCTCGATCGAGGACATGCGTTCCTTGATCGCGCGCTCCATGCGCAGCAGGCCGAGACGGTACTGGTTTTCCATCAGCTCGCCGACCGAACGGACGCGGCGGTTGCCGAGGTTGTCGATGTCGTCGATCTCGCCCTTGCCGTCGCGCAGTTCGACCAGCATCCTGACCACGGCCAGGATGTCGTCCTTGCGCAGGATGCGGACCGTGTCTTCGACGGTCAGGTCGAGGCGCATGTTCATCTTGACGCGGCCGACGGCGGAGAGGTCGTAACGCTCCGCATCGAAGAACAGCGAGTTGAACATGGCTTCGGCCGATTCCATGGTCGGCGGTTCACCCGGACGCATGACGCGATAGATGTCGAACAGAGCGTCCTGACGGTTCTCGTTCTTGTCGGCTGTCAGCGTGTTGCGGATATAGGCGCCGACATTGATGTGGTCGATACCGAGAACTGGGATCTCGTCGAAGCCGTTCGCCAGGATGATGCCGAGCGTCTTCTCGTCGATTTCGTCGCCGGCCTCGAGGTAGATCTCACCCGTCGAGTAGTTGACGATGTCGCCGGCAAGGTAATTGCCGTAAAGATCGTCGTCGGCGGCCTTGAGTGCCTTCAGGCCCTTGTCGGAAAGCTGGCGCAGCAGGCGCGGGGTCAGCTTCTTGCCGGCTTCCACAACGACTTCACCGGTATCGGCGTCGACCATTTCGGTGATTGCCTTGGCACCCTTCAGCGTTTCCGGCTTGAAGGGAATGCGCCAGCCTTCGCCGTCGCGCTTATAGAGCGACTTCGTGTAGAAGGTATCGAGGATTTCCTCGCCGTCCATGCCGAGCGCCATCAGCAGCGACGTCACAGGGATCTTGCGGCGGCGGTCGATACGGGCGTAGACGATGTCCTTGGCGTCGAATTCGATATCGAGCCAGGAACCGCGATAAGGGATGACGCGCGCAGCAAAGAGCAGCTTGCCGGACGAATGGCTCTTGCCCTTGTCGTGGTCGAAGAAGACGCCCGGCGAACGGTGCATCTGGGAGACGATGACGCGCTCGGTGCCGTTGACGATGAACGTGCCGTTGTTGGTCATGAGCGGCATGTCGCCCATGTAGACGGACTGTTCCTTGATGTCCTTGATCGACTTCGCGCCGGTATCCTCGTCGATATCGAACACGATGAGGCGCAGCGTCACCTTCAGCGGCGCCGCATAGGTCAGGTCGCGCTGACGGCATTCGTCAACGTCAAACTTCGGCAGCTCGAACTCGTAGGACACGAATTCCAGCATCGATGCGCCGGAGAAATCGGTGATCGGGAAAACCGACTTGAAGACGGCCTGAAGACCCTCATCGGGCCGGCCGCCCTTCGGCTCTTCAACCATCAGAAACTGGTCGTAGGACGCCTTCTGAACCTCGATGAGGTTCGGCATTTCTGCGACTTCGGGGATCTTACCAAAAAACTTGCGTACGCGCCTGCGACCGTTGAACGAAAGGGTCTGAGCCATCGTCGCTCCTTCAAAATCTTGCACCCGGGCCTGCAACGGACGGGAACCGATGGCCAGTCGATCCCGTCAATCAATGAGTAGTTCAATCTCGTCCAACCCCGGAAAACGCTCAGCTCGGATTGCTGTGCTGCCCTCGGTGGGAGACCATCCTTTTGAAGAACCCATTACCCAAAAGCCGTTTCGACGCGGCTTTTGGGTAATTCGTTCAGAAAAACGGCAAATGGGAGGCAGTAGAAATACTGCCTCCCAAAAGCAGTTTAGGATTACTTGACGTCGGCCTTGGCGCCAGCGTCTTCAAGCTTCTTCTTGATGTCAGCGGCTTCAGCCTTGTTGACGCCTTCCTTGACAGCCTTCGGAGCAGCTTCGACGAGGTCCTTGGCTTCCTTGAGGCCGAGACCGGTGATGGCGCGGACTTCCTTGATGACGTTGATCTTGTTGGCACCGACATCCGTGAGGATGACGTCGAATTCGGTCTTTTCTTCTTCAACGACAGCAGCAGCAGCACCGCCACCAACGGCAGCAACAGCTACCGGAGCAGCAGCGGAAACGCCCCACTTTTCTTCAAGAAGCTTCGACAGTTCTGCAGCTTCCAGAACGGTCAGCGAGGAGAGGTCGTCAACGATCTTTGCGAGATCAGCCATTTTACTAGTTCCTTTTGTTCGGTTCGAACCGTTTGATTATAAACAGCGAAAAACCGCCTTACGCGGCTTCGTCCTTCTTGGCGTAGGCCGCAAACACGCGGGCAAGCTGGCTTGCCGGTGCTGCAACAACCCCAGCGATGCGGGTAGCCGGTGTCTGGATCATGCCCAGCAGCTTCGCACGCAACTCATCGAGCGAAGGCAGGGTCGCAAGCGACTTGACTGCATCGGCGTTGAGCGTGGTTGTTCCCATGGCGCCGCCCAGAACAATGATCTTGTCATTGGTCTTGGCGAAATCCATGACGACCTTCGGAGCGGTTATCGGATCGGTGCTGTATGCAATCAGCGTCTGACCCTTGAAGAGATTGGACATCCCTTCCGCTTCCGTACCCTGAAGGGCAATCTTGGCCAGGCGGTTCTTCGCGACTTTGACGGTGCCGCCAGCTGCGCGCATCTTCGAACGAAAATCGTTCATCTGCGCGACTGTGGCACCAGCATAGTGGGCCACGACAACTGAGCCCGAAGCCTTGAAGACTTCGTTCAGTTCCGTGACGAATTCGCGTTTTTCCGCTCTTTCCACTGCCTATCTCCAGTTGGCGGGACCGAAAATGGGCCCGCCGGTTGCCTTTTGCCTCCTGGGATCATGCGAGATCCCAAGCGACGCTTGAGGATCCTGTCCCCCCGCGCTCTCGCGCCAATCAAGGCTAAAGAGGCACAAGGCATCCAAGGCTCGAACCGAGTTCCTAGAAGCGAACTTCATGCAATTCGGGTCTTACCCGTCTCATGCAGGCACAGTGATTAAGGGAAAACCACCTGCAATCTCGGACAGGATTCCGGATTTCTCCGGAATATTCCGGCCCCTGCGAGGCCGGAAATTCAGTCACCGGACTTAAAGCCCGGCATAAACTTATGCGGTCGGCGCTCCGGTGACCGAGCCGGGCTCGATCTTGACGCCCGGACCCATGGTCGAGGAAATCGCTACGCGCTTGACGTAGTTACCCTTGGCGCCAGCCGGCTTCGCCTTGATGACGGCGTCAGCAAAGGCGCGGATGTTTTCTTCCAGGGCCTTGGCTTCGAAAGAGGCCTTGCCAATACCGGCATGAACAATGCCAGCCTTCTCGACGCGGAACTCGACAGCGCCACCCTTGGAAGCCTTGACAGCTCCAGCGACATCCATCGTAACGGTGCCGACCTTCGGGTTCGGCATCATGCCGCGGGGGCCGAGAACCTTACCGAGACGGCCGACGAGCGGCATCATGTCGGGGGTGGCAATGCAGCGATCGAATTCGATCTTGCCGCCCTGGACGATTTCGACGAGCTCTTCGGCACCGACGATATCGGCACCAGCGGCCTTGGCTTCGTCAGCCTTGGCGCCACGAGCGAAGACGGCAACGCGAACCGTACGGCCCGTGCCGTTCGGCAGGTTGACGACGCCGCGGACCATCTGGTCCGCATGGCGCGGGTCGACGCCGAGGTTCATCGAGACTTCGATGGTTTCGTCGAACTTGGCGACAGCCCGTTCCTTGACCATGCCGATGGCCAGGGTCAGAGCGTAGAGCTTGGTGGGATCAACACCTTCGTTGATCTTCTGCGTGCGCTTACCAGCCATGATCTTAACCCACCACTTCCAGGCCCATGGCGCGGGCGGAGCCCTCGATCATCGCCATTGCACCTTCGATATCCGCTGCGTTCAGATCCTTCATCTTGGCTTCGGCGATCGACTTGATCTGAGCCTTGGTGAGGGAGCCGGCCTTAGCGCCCTTGCCGGGCGTCTTGGAACCGGATGTGATCTTCGCTTCCTTCTTCAGCCAGTAGCTGACCGGCGGCTGCTTCATCGCGAAGGTGAAGGACTTGTCCTGGTAATAGGTGATGACGACCGGGATCGGCATGCCCTTTTCCATTTCCTGCGTGGCGGCATTGAACGCCTTGCAGAATTCCATGATGTTAATGCCACGCTGACCAAGCGCCGGACCAATCGGCGGGGACGGGTTTGCCGATCCTGCCTTGACCTGAAGCTTGAGCTGGCCTGCAACTTTCTTAGCCATATCTCTCTGCCTTTCATGAACGGCCGGTTGCCCGGCCCGTGATGCCGGATCTCTCCGGCGGCTGCGGTTGCGTGGTGCGGATCCTTAAGGTCCGGCTAAGACCCCTCACCTTCCACGCGGGTGCGGACAAGGTCCGCAGGAAACAGGCCACAAGGGCCAGCCTCCAGTTTCTCCAATCAGACCTTCTCGACCTGAGCGTATTCCAGCTCGACCGGCGTTGCGCGGCCGAAGATCGACACTTCCACCTTCAGGCGCGAACGTTCTTCGTCCACATCCTGAACCGTGCCGTTGAACGAAGCGAACGGGCCGTCGGAAACACGGACCTGCTCGCCGATCTCGAAGGTAATGGAGGCCTTCGGCCGCTCGACACCTTCCTGGACCTGGCCGAGAATGCGCTCGGCTTCATAATCCGGAATCGGAACGGGCTTATTGTCGGAGCCGAGGAAACCTGTGACCTTCGGCGTATTCTTGATCAGGTGATAGGCTTCGTCCGTCAGATTGGCACGAACCATGACATAGCCCGGGAAAAACTTGCGCTCGGAATCGACCTTGCGGCCGCGACGCACTTCCACCACCTTTTCAGTCGGCACGAGGATCTTCTCGAACAGGTGCTCAAGCCCCTTCTGGCGAGCCTTGTTCTCGATGTCTTCAGCCACCTTCTTTTCAAAATTGGAATACGCGTGGACGATGTACCAACGTGCCGCCATTTTTATCTCCACCCGTATCAGTTGCCGGTATTCAGCACGAAGCTCAGAGCCCAGCCGATCAGCTGGTCAGCGGCAAAGAAAAACAGCGCGGCGAAAACCACCATCACCAGCACCATGACCGTCGAGATCATGGTCTCGCGGCGCGACGGCCATGTAACTTTGGACGTCTCGGAGCGAACCTGCTGCAGAAACGCAAACGGATTGGATTTGGATGCCATCGACTGCCCACGCAATTACGGCGCGTAAAGCTGAAACTATCAGCCCCACGCACCGCGTGTCTGTTGAACCCTAAATAAACACCGATTTCCGAATACACAAGAGGGAAACCGAAGTTTAACGAAATTACTTACCACCAATCAATCCCCGGCCGGAAATGCCGCGAGCTTGTGCGCGCTGTCCCGCATCCAGGAAAATGGCAGGGGCAGTAGGGCTCGAACCTACGACCTGCGGTTTTGGAGACCGCCGCTCTACCAACTGAGCTATACCCCTTCATACCGATCATTCAGCGCCTGAGCCAAGGCCCGCAAATCGCTGCTGAAAAGCATGGCGCTCCCTTTAAGACGACGACACGGGATTGGCAAGCACGATTTTCGATTTTCAAAGCCATTCTCCTGATATGCGAACGATCGGCCTTTCAATTCAATCGCATAACCACGATCCGTTCAGGCCTTCACGTACTTGCGCCAATCGTGCTCCTCCTTAAAGCCCAGCACCTCGCGGATCTTGCGGTTGGAGAGCAGGCCCTCATATTCGCCGATCTCGCGGGTGAAGGGCACGTTCGGAAAGAATCGCCTCGCAAGCTCCATCGATGGCGTTTTGGCCGAGACGGTGTCGTTGGCGGCATTGAAGACCTGGTAGCCGAGACCGTCCTTCTCGATGCAGAGGTGGCAGATCTGCCCGAGGTCGCGGGCGTCGATATAGCTCCAGGCGATGCGCTTGCGCATCTCGGGATGGGCGAAATAGGTCGGGAACTTCTCGTATTCGTCAGGCTCGATGACGTTGCCGATGCGCAGCGCATAGATGTCGAAGCCCGAACGTTCGGCAAAGGCGCGCGCCGTCTTTTCGTTGACCACCTTCGAAAGGCCGTAGGAATCCATCGGATTGACGTCGTAATCCTCCTCCAGCGGGAACTGGTGGAAATCGCGATGGCCTTCGGCAAAGCAGACTCCATAAGTCGTCTCGCTCGATGCGACGATAATCTTCCTGATGCCGAGCTTCACCGCCGCCTCGATGACATTATAGGTGCCCATCGTGTTGATGCGGAAGGTTTCGTTATCGGGCTTGATCAGGATGCGCGGGATGGCGGCGAAATGCACGACGGCGTCGAAGGGCTGCACGCCCCTGCCCGCATCGAGATCGGGAAAATCGCGATGCATCGAAAGCGCGTTGAACACCTGACCGCTATCGGTGATGTCGGCGATGAGATTGGTGACGCCGGGGCTATCCAGCGGAACGAGATCGAGGTTGTGAACCTCGTAGCCGGCACTGACGAGCCACGGCACAGCATGGCGGCCTGCCTTGCCCGAACCGCCCGTGAACAGAATACGTCTCTTCATGGAATATCCTCCGCGTCATGAAATCGGAGGCATAGATAGACGCTTCCGCGCGAAGAGCAAGCGAGCGTCATGCAAGGGTTCACCCCCGCGTCGCCAGGAGCATCCTATCCGGGAGCACCTGGCCGATCATTTCCGATCATCGCAGAACCCTGCGATGCTCGGCAAAGGTCGTCACTTGACGACACTTACCTCGCCAATCTGCACTCCGGCAGACTGAACAACTTCTTGCGGAATTGCAGCGATGAAAAACATCGTGAAAACATACATCGCGAATATCGTCGCAGCGAATGTGGCCTTTGGAATCATCCGGGCTCTCCTCTTTGCAAGAAGGAGTCTGGACTACAATGGCCCAATCACAAACCGGTTTCTGAACGTGAGATGAACAAAATACTGTGACAGGCCAATTTAACGATATTTTTACAACACCTGTTAAACCTACAGGAAGCCATCAAAATGAAAAACCCCGCTGTTTCCAGCGGGGTCTTCATAATTGCGGATAACTCGAAAGTTACTCGACGATCGAGGCGACGATACCGGCGCCGACGGTGCGGCCGCCTTCGCGGATAGCGAAGCGCAGCTTTTCTTCCATCGCGATCGGAACGATCAGCTCGACCGATACCGTGACGTTGTCGCCTGGCATCACCATCTCCGTGCCTTCCGGCAGCGTCACAATGCCCGTCACGTCGGTCGTGCGGAAATAGAACTGCGGACGGTAGTTGGTGAAGAACGGCGTATGACGGCCACCCTCTTCCTTCGTCAGGATGTAGGCTTCTGCCATGAACTTCTTGTGCGGCTTGACCGAACCCGGCTTGCACAGAATCTGGCCACGCTCAACGCCGTCACGGGTGACGCCGCGGATCAGCGCACCGATGTTGTCGCCAGCCTGGCCCTGATCGAGCAGCTTGCGGAACATTTCAACGCCGGTCACCGTCGTCTTCGTCGTCGGGCGGATGCCGACGATCTCGACTTCTTCGCCAACCTTGACGATGCCACGCTCGACGCGGCCAGTCACAACCGTACCGCGGCCCGAGATCGAGAACACGTCTTCGATCGGCAGCAAGAACGGCAGGTTGATCGGACGCTCAGGCGTCGGGATGTAGGCGTCGACAGCAGCCATCAGCTCGCGGATCGAATCTTCGCCGATCTTCTTGTCGGAATCTTCAAGAGCAGCAAGCGCCGAACCCTTGACGATCGGGATTTCGTCGCCCGGGAAGTCGTAGGACGACAGCAGTTCGCGAACTTCGAGCTCGACCAGTTCGAGAAGCTCGGCGTCGTCAACCTGGTCGACCTTGTTCAGGAACACAACGATCGCCGGAACGCCGACCTGGCGGGCCAGCAGGATGTGTTCGCGCGTCTGCGGCATCGGGCCGTCAGCAGCCGAGCACACCAGGATCGCGCCGTCCATCTGGGCAGCACCGGTGATCATGTTCTTGACGTAGTCGGCGTGGCCGGGGCAGTCGACGTGGGCGTAGTGGCGGGCCGGCGTCTCATACTCGACGTGCGCCGTCGAAATCGTGATGCCACGCGCCTTTTCTTCCGGAGCCGCGTCGATCTGGTCGTACGCCTTGTACTCACCGAAGTACTTCGTGATCGCTGCCGTCAGAGACGTCTTGCCGTGGTCAACGTGGCCAATCGTGCCAATGTTGACGTGCGGCTTGTTGCGCTCAAACTTACTCTTTCCCATTTGAATGCTTCCTGTGAACGAAAATGGTGGCCCCGGCGAACCGGTTTAGTGCCGCCGTTTAAGGCTTTCGGCGACATTGCGCAAGACTTAATTGCAGACGCCAAACTTGGCCTGACAGCGCATATGGGAGACAATTCGCCGCCTGCAAGGCGATTCGCCAAAGCCCCCTCGAAAATCGCTGAAATCTTAGAGAAAATCGCATCGACCGCCTGAGACGCGCCATAGACGTTCGGCGTCGAGCGCCCTTCCCTGCCAGCCGATAACCGCAATCGTCAGCTTCTCCGCCAGCGCCGGAGACATCTCGGGACGATCGCTGCAGCGGTCGTATGAAGTGGCGTAGCGGAAACTGGAGCGGGTAGCGGGAATCGAACCCGCGTATTCAGCTTGGAAGGCTGCTGCTCTACCATTGAGCTATACCCGCGCGGGTGGTCCGATCCGATGACGAATGGTGGAGAGAGTTGGATTTGAACCAACGTAGGCTGAGCCAACGGATTTACAGTCCGTCCCCTTTAACCACTCGGGCATCTCTCCAGTTTTTTCGTCCGGATCGCAAGACCAAGTTCGTCAGACTTCGAAGCGTTGCGGCCCGTCGTCTGCGCCGCGTATATGACCGGAGCATTCCAGTCTGTCAACACGATGACAACGGAAAAAACACGAAAAATTTCATTCACCACCGAAAGCCGGCATATGAAAGAAAGCCTATGCGGCAGCGAGCGCCATGGCTATAAAGCTGCATGAGCAAAGACGACAAATCCGGCGGCAAGACCGCTACAGACCCATCCGCCAAGGATACGCATTACGCCACTCTGCGGCGCGCCCACCGCGACGCCAAGCGCGAACGCGGGGAGATTCCGACACCTCAACCGCAGAAGCGAAAGCGCGGCGGTGAGGACTGGAAGCCGCCGGCGCTTGCGCCCGACCAGGTGCATCTCTATGGCCTGCATACGGTGCGCGCGGCGCTCGACAATCCCGAGCGCAAGAAGATCAAGCTGTTCGTAACGCAGAACGCGCTCGCGCGGCTCGAAGTCGACGTCGAGGCGCTCGGCATTCCCTTCGAGATCGTTTCGCCGCAGGAGATCGACAAGGTGCTCGGCCCGGAGGCGATCCATCAGGGCGTGATGTTGGAAACACGGCCACTTCCGGTACGCCGGCTCGAAGCGCTGAAGGACAGCCCTCTCCTGCTCGTCCTCGACCAGGTGACCGATCCGCACAATGTCGGCGCGATCATGCGCTCGGCGGTCGCCTTCAACGCGGGTGCGGTCATTGCCACGCAGCGACACAGCCCGACCGAATCGGGCGTGCTCGCCAAGTCCGCCTCGGGCGCGCTGGAACTGATACCTTATATACAAGTTACCAATCTCGCCGATGCGCTCGGCGAATTACACAAGCTCGGTTTCTCCACCATCGGCCTCGATTCGGAAGGGCCAGCGCCGCTCGAAGGCACCTTCTCCGGCGAGAAAGTGGCGCTGGTGCTCGGCTCCGAGGGCAAGGGGCTTCGGCAAAAGACGCGGGAAACCGTCAACGCACTTGCCCGTCTCGACATGCCAGGCGCGATCAAATCGCTCAACGTCTCGAATGCGGCGGCGATCGCGCTTTATGCGGCGCGGCTCCACTTGAAGGTATAGGCTGGCTGCGGCAAAGGGTAATTGTCATGGTCCGTTTCATCCCTAGACTGATGGCTCCGGCAGCGGTGCTGCTTGCCTGTGGACTGGCATATGGACAGGGTATCGACCCCGATATTCTCAAAGCGCAGGCCGGAACCTATCTCGTTGCCCCGGAGGACGGTGCGAGCGGATGCCGGTTGACGCTGGAAACCGGCGAAGCGATCGGCGGCTATTCGGTCTCCGGTCAGGCCTCCTGCATCAAGCCGCTGCCGGCACTCGCCGAAGCCTATTCCTGGAATTTCGACGGCAATGGCGGCGTCATCCTGATCGATGCGACGCGCAAGGTGCTCGCTCGCTTCGTCGAGAACGAAGGTTCGCCGATGAAGACGGAGGATGGTGCGCCGTTGTTGCTGATCGCCGCACCTGACGGCGTCGATCACCTGCCGAGCGTTGCCAGCCTTGCCGGGATATGGACGATGCAAAGACCGAACGGCGAAAGGCTTTGCGGCGTGACACTCAACGGCCGTGTCGATGCGGAGGGCAACGCGCCGCTGTCCCTTTCGGGGGACTGCGCTGCCAACGTCGCCAGTCTGAAGCTCGCCGTCTGGCATATTGAGGGTTTCGGGCTGACGCTGATGAGCATTGACGGTTCGTCGCTTGGCTTCGACATGCGCGCTGACGGCAATTTCGACAAATCGAAGGAGGAAGGCGGCAAGCCGCTTTCACTCGTTCGCCGCTAACCCATAGTCAGTCGGCTCCGATGCCAGAAAAATCCACTTTTGCCTTGGAATGACGCCCCGGAGCACTATGATCGAGCAATGATCGGTTGCCGCAACCGGCTCAGAAGCAAGAAGGAACGATCCCTATCATGGCCATTCGACCGCTGATTTTCGGTATCCTCTTCATCGCGGTCTTCGTCGTGATTATCATCAGTATCATCTGGGTGGACACGTCGCACCCCATCCACCAGCCCGATCCTCTGTCGCCGACGGCGCCCGGCCCGGCGACGCCGGGACAGGTACAATAATTACTGGCAGGAACGCGGACGGCGATCATGCGTTAATCCCGGAATCGAACGAGGATTGAACGCTTATGCGCATAATGATCGCCGTCGTCGCCTTCATGGTCGCCTCCGTGCTCAGCATTGCGATGATGTCGCCCTCCGGCGCTGGACAGGCCGGCAATGGCGACAGGATCGAGGCGAGCGTCAACGAACCCGTCACTCAATGAGTAACGGCCCGGATGATCCGGGCCGTTATCGTCAGCTGCGGTAGAGCCAGAACGGCATGCCGCGATCGCGATCACGCCACTCACGGCGTTCCTGCCAACGCTCGGCGCGCCACCGCCGCCAGTGACGGCGATCATCACGCCAGTCGGAGCGGCGCCAGTCGCGCCCATCGCGCCAGCCACGGTCGTCACGGTCGCGATCACCTCGCCAGCCACGGTCGTCGCGGTCGCGATCACCTCGCCAGCCATCACGGATTTGAACGACATCGCCCTGCGTCGACACCGCCGGCCGCTCGGCCGGCATGGCGGTGGCCGGTGCGACGGACGCGAAAGCCGCACCGACGGAAATGGTTGCGGCGAGAAAGAGATGAGCGAGCTTCATGGCTGTTTCCTCATTGATGATGAGGCGAAGATATGCGGGCGCGCCTGAATTGGCGCTGAAGCAGCCCTTCACGCGCGGTTCATCAAGCGATGCGTGCTATCTGAAAAGATCTGCCGGTGCGAGATTGAGCGAAGCAGCGTCGAACCCAGGCTATGAGTTGGCAGGCCGTATCGCGCGGAAAAGAATGGTGCCCCCGGCAGGGTTCGAACCCGCGACCCCCTGATTACAAATCAGGTGCTCTACCAACTGAGCTACAAGGGCGATAATTGCCCCAACTAACAGATTTTGTGATTCTGTAAAGGGAAAATCCGCGGCCGCGCGGACAGGTCTGCTGCAGCTCAAAACGCTTCGCGATAGAAAACGTCCTTGTCGCGCAAGGCCTTTATCCTTTAGCTAGGGCAGCATCATAAAGGGCATTGCATGGGTCGTTCATTTCAGACGCTTTCCTTTCTAGCCTCACCAACGACGGAGGCGCTTGCCGCGCGCGAGGAGTTGATTCGCATCTATGGTGACGTAGCGGCTGACGAAGCCGACGTCATCGTCGCGCTCGGTGGTGACGGTTTCATGCTGCAGACGCTGCACAACACCATGAACTCGGGCAAGCTGGTCTACGGCATGAATCGCGGCTCGGTCGGCTTCCTGATGAACGACTATCGCAGCGAACGACTTCAGGAGCGCATCTGCGAAGCCGTTGAAAACGTCTTCCGGCCATTGCAAATGACGACGGCCAATGCCGACGGGACCAACTCGACGGCGCTCGCCATCAACGAGGTCTATCTTTTCCGCCAATCCTATCAGGCGGCGAATCTGAGGGTCACGGTAGACGGGCGTGTTCGCCTGGAGGAACTGATCTGCGACGGGTTGATGGTGGCGACCCCTGCCGGATCGACGGCCTATAATCTTTCCGCCCATGGCCCGATCCTGCCGCTCGAGGCGCCACTGCTCGCCATGACGCCGGTCAGCGCGTTTAGACCACGGCGCTGGAGGGGCGCACTTCTTCCAAACAAGGTGACCGTCGATATCGACGTCCTCGAGCCGGTGAAGCGGCCGGTGAACGCAGTGGCCGACAATACCGAGGTCAAATCGGTGCTGCATGTCCGCATCGCCCAGTCGGAGCATATGACGGCACGCATCCTTTCTGATCCCGACCGCTCTTGGTCCGACCGTATTCTCGCCGAGCAGTTCAAGGATTGAGACGATGGCAATGCGACGGGTATTGATGACGAGCCTCCTGCTTGCGGGATGGAGCATTGCGGCTGATGCCGCTCCGGCACAGGATGCCATCCTGCCGGCATCAGTGATTTTCGCGACCAGCACCGGCTACTGGGAGGATGACGGCAATGCACCTGATGTCGAGCGGGCGCCGAGAGGCGCCGAGAGCGTTGCCGACCCCGAAGGAACGGCCGCTCAGCGCCACGGCTACTACAAGCTCTTTGCCGTCCGCCAGCCGGACAGGACTTCGAAGGTCTATCTGCAGCAGATTGCCCAGACCGAGACCGGCCCGGCGATCGCCTCGACCATCGAGCTGCAGGAGTTCAGCGACCTGAAACCTTACGTTACCGATATACGCCCCGAGAATTCGAACGGCATCATCAAGGAACCGGGTCTCTTCGCTACGGTCTATCTGAAGACCGACCCTGCCGCGGAGCCGGATGGCTGGACCGTGCTGATCGACGAATTCGGCGACATCACCGTGGAGAAGGCGACGAATTGAACCGCGCGGAATTGTTCAGAGAGGCATCCGAGAGATGAAACTGGGCTTTCGCGACGGCGTCCTCTACGACGAGAAAAGGTCGAACTGGGACGCAACCGGCCCCAGACCCATCAGTTGGTCCCTCTGGTATCCCGCTGCCGATGACGCGCGAGAAAGCGAAATACCGGAAAGAAGCTGGTTCCAGAAAGCGGCCGTCGCCCGCGATGCACCCATCCGGCGGGAGGCCGCGCCCTGTCCGCTCGTCCTATTGTCGCATGGCACAGGCGGATCCGCGGCCGGGCTGGAATGGCTGGCGCGACGCCTGGTCGATCGCGGATTTGCAGCGCTCGGCGTCAACCACCATGGCAATACCGGCAACGAGCCCTATCGCGCTGAAGGCTTTGCCTGCCTTTGGGAGCGGGCGCCGGATCTAAGCTACATGCTCGACCACAGCGATGCGTGGCTGAGTGATCTTTCGGGCCATATCGAAACAACTCGTGTGTTCGCGGCCGGATTTTCGGCGGGAGCCTATAGCGTGATGCTGCTGCTTGGCGCTATCGCCCAGTTCTCGCAGTTCGAACCGTCCAGGATGAAGCCGAGTGGCGCGCGCGGACCCAGGGAATTTCCCGACCTTGCCGATCATATTCCGGCATTGCTGCGCACCAGCGAGGTGTTTTCCGATTCATGGTCCCGCATGTCGAAGTCCTACCGAGACGACAGAATCAAGGCCGCGCTCGTTTGCGCGCCGGGCCGGTCCGTTCTCGGTTTCAGCGAGGAAAGCCTGAAAGCTGTCGAAGCGCCCGCCCTCATCCTGGTCGGTGATGCCGACAGGGCGGCACCGGCCGAAGAATGCTCATCATGGCTGCATGCGCGGCTCCGGCGCAGCGCTCTTAAAATCTTCGGCGGCGGCCTTGGACATTATGTCTTTGTGCCGGAGGGCACGGCGCTCGGCCTCGCCTTTGCGGCAGAACTCTTTACCGCCCCCCCCCCGGCATCGAGCGCGCGGCCGTTCACGAAGAGATTGCCGATCTGTCGGCAACGCTGTTTCAAGGCAGCGGCATCATCGCGGAAAAGGCCACGAATTGAGGATGCCCCCGGGGAACGAAGACGCATTTGCTCCGCGCAGATGATCCTGCATGCAAATTCCGTCACCGATCCTACTTTTTCACAGTGTCGCCGGCGAAGGTTTCCTTCATCGCGCGAAGGATTATGACTGCCGAGGCCGCGCCTGGATCGATGTGTCCGAGCGACCTCTCGCCGAGCCGGGCCGCCCTCCCCCGAGTGGCAACCATGGAACGGGTCGAATTCGCGCCGGTTTCGGCGGCCTGCAGTATGCTGGTCCACATTTCGAGGCTTCCGGCCGCCCGCGCCCGTGCAGTGACGGCGGCTTCGGTCGCGGGAATCCAGGCATCGAGCATCGTCTTGTCGCCGCGCTGCCCCTTTCCGCGCTCCCTGATGCCGGCCGTCATCGCCTCGACGATCGCCGCCTGATCGGCAGCTGAAAGGTGTTCGTCCTCTTTCAGGACCTGGGCGGCCCTGCGAAATGCCGTGGCGTAAAGCGGTCCCGTGGATGCACCGACGGCATTCAGAAAGGCTGTCGCCGCCGACGTGAACACCTCTGATGGAAGCATGTGGTCGAGGTCGAGTTTCGCGAGTTCCCCGTTCACCGCCGTGAAGCCGAGCACCATGGTGATTCCATGATCGGCGTCGCCGATAGCCCCGTCCAGATCCGAGAGACGGTCCTTCTCCGCTGCAATCGCAACGGAGATGCGATGAAACATCCTGCTAAGGTGGCGCGCAGCGCTTTCCGACATCATGATCCTCCCAGTTCGAGCAGGATGCGGCCCATGTCAGCCGGGCGCATCTCTTATACCTTCAGTTCGCGACCCGCAGAAACGCGGTATCGCAAGGATGATGCAACAATTCCGTCAATTCCTGATCGAGGTGCAAGATCGATATGGATGCACCGACCATGTCGAGCGAGGTGCAATAGTGTCCCACCCAATTCGCCTCTATGGCGATGCCTTTCGCACTCAGCCGCTGCTCGACACGCCGGAAGAGAATGTAGAGCTCCATCAGCGGCGTTGCGCCGAAGGAATTGACCAATACTGCGACGCGGTCGCCCGATGCCGGCTTCATTTCCGCGAATATGCGATCCATCACCCGATCGGTGATTTCATCGGCAGTCATCATCTTTTCGCGAATGACGCCGGGTTCACCATGGATGCCCATGCCGATCTCGATGTCGTCGGGACCAATTTCAAAGTTGTGGCGACGGGTCTGAGGAAGCGAGCACGGTTCCAATGCAACGCCCATCGTAAATGTCCGTGCGTTGGCCTTGCGCGTCGCCGTTTCGCAGGCAGCAAGCGACAGGCCGCGGTCGCAGGCTGCTCCGGCGACCTTGAAGATGAAAAAGTTACCGGCGACGCCCCGTCGGCCCTCCCTGTCTTCCAGCGGCGATGAGGCGATGTCGTCCGTGGTCACGACCGTGCGGACCGCGATGTTCTCCTCCGCCGCCATCTCGGCTGCCATCTCGAAATTCATGACGTCGCCGGCATAGTTGCCGTAGACGAAAAGCACACCCTCTCCGCCGGACGCCGCCCTGGTACATTGAAGGATCGGGCCGGGAGGCGGCGAGGAGAAGATATTGCCGACAGCAACGGCATCGGCAAGACCCTTCCCGACATAGCCGAAGAACGCAGGCTCGTGTCCCGTGCCGCCGCCGATCACAAGACCGACCTTGCCGGCGCGCGGTCCCGTCCGGGCCACGAGCGCGCGGTGAGAATTGTCGACCGGCTCGAGATAGGCAGCATGTGCCTTCACTGCCCCATAGAGCATTTCCTCGACGACCTCGTCAGGATTGTTCAGAAATTTCTTGATGTGAGTGCGGAAACCGGTCGCTGGCGGCGTACCAATTTCGACCCTTGGGCGCTGCAAAAGCTTCTGGTCGACCTCGGTCACACCGTCCGCATGCAGGATGCCGCGGCCCGTCGCGGCATCGGTGATCAGCACGTTGACATAGCCGCCGCGAAGGGCTGCGAGGATTGCCGGCACCTTGTCGAAACCGCCGGCGACAGCGATCCGCAGACCGATCTTCTTCAGCATGTCGAGTGATATTCCGACCGTGCGGTCATCCAGCGGGCCTGCGACCGGGCGGCCCTGCCCGTCGATGAAACGTCCGGCGACGATGCCTGCGGCATCCTTCGCCAGATATTGCTGCAACGATACCGACTCGAAGAATCCGCTGGTATGGATGGTCGAATTCGGGCGCATGGAGGCGATACCGAAAATCACCTTGTTGGCGTGTGAAAGCGCCTCGAACTGACTTTCGATCAATGGCTCACGCAACAGGATATTGCGGACATCAGGAGCGGATACGATCGCCGGAGCTGCGATATTGATCAGCCGCGCGTCCACGGCATCGGCAAAGGCCGCTGCGCAAAGTTCGGGTGTATAGGCGAATGTCGCACTGGTTCCGCCGGTTGCCTGAACCACCGTGACGTCCTGCAGGCCGCTTATCGAGGTCTGTTCACCGACCGCCATGACCGTGCGGCCCCAGACGACGGCCAGCTTATCACCGGATTTCAAAAGCCTCTGCAGCGCCTGAGCGCCTGCGCGCCCGAGACGGTCGATGAGCGGACGGGTATTGTCGTCGCTCGGGACGACGAGACAGTCCTGCAAACCGAAATGCCGTTTCAACTCCTGAGCAATCGTCAGCGAACTCAGGCGCGACGGCTCGATGGAGATATTGACGATTCCGCGGGCGCGCGCATCGGCGAGATAGCTGTTCACCGTTGCCCGCGAAATCCCCATTGTATCGGCAATGTCGCCCTGCGTCATGCCGTCCTCATAATAGAGCCAGCAGGCCCAGACATAGGGATCATCGCCAAACCGCAGCGGGATGGGTTCCGACGCATCGTCAGCGCTGTTTCGCACGCTACCGTTCTTCCGCGCTGATGATGTCTTGACGGTCATGCTTCCTGGTTTCCCTGCGATGTTCAAATCGCCCGCGAAGATGAGCGTAAAGTCTCCGGTTTTCAACATTCTCCGCACAATGATTTCCGGCCACCAACGCAGCCGGAAAGGTGATGCTCTGGAGGATCACGGCTCTCACCAAAACCCGCTGTTTTTCATGCGGATGGCCGAAGCCTTGCCTCGACGCCAAGTGCGAGCGACTGGAGGATCAGCGCGCAGGAGGTGGCGCCGGCATCCAGAACGCCAAGCGAACGTTCGCCGAGCCTGCTTGCCCGGCCGATCCTCGCCACCAGATCACGGGTGCTGTCCCGGCCGGCCTCCGCCGCTGCGACGAGAACATTCAGCGATTCCGCAAACGACTTTCCGTCGCTATTGGCCAGATCGAACGCCTCTATGGCGGGCACGAGCGTATCGAGAAGGGTCTTGTCGCCCACTTTTGCGGACCCGATCGCCTGAATGCCTTCAAGACCATTGTGCAGCATTGCGCTGAACATCCCCGCATCGATCTGCGCAGCCTTTTCGATCGTTTCACCGAACTGAATGAACATGACGCCGTAGAGCGGCCCCATCGACCCGCCGATTTCCGTCATCAGCACCGTGCCGAGCGTGTCGAGAGCTTCTGCGAGCGACATGTCTGCGCCCTTGATCCGTTCGGCTGCCATGCCAAATCCCTTGGCCATATTAACCCCGTGATCGCCGTCGCCGATCTTGCCGTCGATCTCGCTGAGATAAGCGCGGTTCTCGATGATCCGATCTGCGAGCGAGAAAACGATGTCGCCTGAGGAGGCGTTGTCAAATTGCTGCATTCGCTTGGTCTCCCATCAAGGCATTGCCGGGCAGTGGACATCGACGTCGAGTAGCGTCTTCAACTCGCCGTCAAGCGCCATAACGGTCAGCGTCGCACCGACCATTTCCAACGAGGTGAAGTAATTTCCGATATAGGTCTTGTAGATTTTCAGTCCGCGCCCGGTAATCTCGGTTTCGATCGTGTCGTGAAGGATATAAAGCTCGTTCAAAGGTGTCGCGCCGAGGCCGGAGACGATGACGGCCACTTCGGTTCCGGACGTCAGACCGTGGTCATTCAGAACGATCTTGGCCATTTCGCGTGCGACCTCGGCGGCAGGCTTCAGCGGCTCGACCCGGACCCCCGGCTCGCCGTGATGGCCAATGCCGACTTCCATCGTGCCCGGCGCAATCTGGAAGTTGGGATGCCCGACGGCGGGCAGCGTGCAGGGACCGAGGCCGATGCCGATGGAACGGCAATTGTCGATCGCCCTTTGCGCTGTCGCCTGCACGTCCTCGAGGCTCGCCCCTTGCGAAGCTTTGGCGCCCGCGCATTTCCACATGAATATCTCGCCGGCAACGCCGCGTCGCTTCTCGCGCTCGTCCGGTCCGGCCGAACATACATCGTCATTGGCGACGACGGTCGCGATCGTGATGCCTTCCTTGGCGGCGAGCTTGATCGCCATTTTCACATTCATGTTGTCACCGGCATAATTGCCGTAAAGGCAGACGACGCCGTTGCCGCCATTGGCTTCGCGCGCGGCATCGAGAAAACTCTTGGCCGTCGGCGACGAAAACAGCTCGCCCACCGCGACGGCATCCAGCATGTTGCGCCCGGTATAGCCGATAAAGGCGGGCTCATGGCCGGAACCGCCGCCGGTGATGACGCCGACCTTGCCCGCGACGGGCGCATGGCGCGCAACGATAACGCGCGGATTGCCGTTGCCGAGCCTGACCATATCGGCATGCGCCTTGACGAAGCCCTTGACCGTATCCTCGACGACCTCGTCCGGATTGTTGATAAACCGCTGCATGGTTCCTCCTGTTTTCCGCGTGTCAGACAATGGTATAGCCGCCATCGACCAGAAGATCCGCGCCGTTGATCATCTCGGCGCCGCTCGACGCCAGAAACACCGCCGCCGCAGCGATCTCCTCGGGATAGGCGAAGCGCCCCATCGGGATGCGCTTCTTCAGCTCCTCTCCGCGCGGGTTATCCCAGGCCTTTCTTCCGAGCTCGGTCAGAACCACTGTCGGCGAGATCGTATTGACGGTTATGCCGTGTTTCCCCCACTCGGCAGCGAGCGTCTTGGAAAGGCCGATGACGCCGAATTTGGAGGCGCAATAAGCCACGTGCTGATCGATGGCGACCGTGCCGGCCTGCGAGGCGATATTGATGATCCTGCCGCCCTTGCCGGCCTTGAGCATGACCCGGCCGGCCGCCTGAGAGACGAGGAATGTTCCCTTGAGATTGATGTCGATGGTCCTGTCCCAGGCCTCCAGGGTGAGATCCTCGGCGGGGGCGAGCATGGCGACACCGGCGCTGTTGACGACGATGTCGATATGAGCGAAGGCCGCCTGCGCCGCAGCGATGACGGCTTCCACCGATTGCGGGTTGGAAACGTCGCAGACGAAGGCTTTCGCGCCATTTCCGAGGGCCTCGGCCTTGGATTTCGCGACGGTTTCATTGATGTCGATCACGCCGACGACCGCGCCTTTGGCGGCAAATGCCGATGCGATGGCATCGCCGATGCCGGAGGCCCCACCCGTTACCAGGGCGACCTTGCCGCCCAGCGAAAAATTCAGATCAATCTGTTTTGAATCGGTCATGGATCTTTTCCCGGCCTGTCTGAGAAATGGGGCGGGCGAACCCGCCCCACAGAATGGATTATTTACGTGTTGCGAGCAGCTTGTCGACGTTGTCGGCTGTCACCGGCGTCCACGGCACATTGTAATTCTTGTCCTTGCCGTCGTTCCACGGCATGTCCTTGTAGGTCGCCCAGATATCGGACTGCGGCTTGTAGTTGCCCTTCTTGGCATGGAAGATGGCAAGGTCGAGAGCGCCCTGAGCCTGAGCACGTGCGTCCTGCAGGATCGACGTCATCTCGCCGGCCTTGACGGCGCGAAGAGCGTCGGTGATGCCGTCGATGCCGGCGATCGCAAAGCTCTTCTCGTCGAGGCCCGCAGCCTTGATCGCCTCGATGGCGCCGAGCGCCATCTCGTCGTTCTGGCCGATCACGCCGTTGATCTGTTTCGGATGCGCGGTCAGCCAGTTCTCCATCAGCGTCTGGGCTTCGGCACGTGACCAGTTCGCCGTCTGGTCTTCGAGGACCTTCACGTCAGGGCATTCGGCGAGCGCCTTCTTATTGCCTTCCAGGCGCGAGATCTGTGCGGACTGACCGACCGGGCCTTCGAGGATGACGACATTGCCCTTGCAGCCGAGCTTGTCGAGGACGGTCTTGGCTTCCATGTAGCCCGAGATGGTATCGTCGGAACCGACATAGGAGGTCAGCAGGTCGGAATTGACGCGGGTGTTCGAACCGATCACCGGAATGCCGGCATCCGCCGCCGACTGTACGGCCGCTGCACCTGCATCGACGTCGATCGGTGCAAAGATGATCGCATTGTATTTCTGCGTGACCATCGTCTTGAACTGATCCTGCTGAACCAGCGCGTCATAGCGACCGTCGAAAACAGTCAGCTCGACCTCGCCGCTCTTGACGGCCGGGTGCTCCTGCATCGCTGCCGCCCAGATCTGCATGAACTCCGCATTGAGGCCGTAAGGGGCTGCCCCGATCTTGATCTTTTCCTGGGCCACGGCCGACGAGGCCAGTAAGGCAGTTGCCGAAGCAAGCGCAATCATAAGCTTTCTCATTTCAATCTCCTCCACTTTAAGTTTTAGCGGCCGGCATGGCTCGCCTCTGCAACGGGCCGGCAAGGGCCGGCACGGTTTCCGATGGGGCTCAGGCCCCGTAAGTTCGCTTCTGGTCGAGCATCACGGCGCCGACGATCAGGGCACCTTTCAACACTTGCTGGTAGTAGGATTGGATCCCCATCAGATCGAGGCCGTTGTTCATGACGCCGATGATGAGCGCACCGATCAGTGTGCCCGTCACCCGGCCGACACCGCCCGACAGACTTGTGCCGCCGATGACGACCGCCGCAATCGCGTCCAGCTCATAGGCAATGCCCGCCTGCGGCAAGGCCGAGCCCGTACGAGCGCTGAGCAACATGCCGGCAAGACCGGCAAGACCGCCGGAAATGACATAGACAATGAAACGGATGCGGCCGATGTCGATACCGGAGGTCTTCGCCGCATGCGGATTGCCTCCCACGGCATAAATGTAGCGGCCGAAGCGCGTCCGGCTGAGGATCCACCACGAAGCCGCGAAAACGAGAGCGAGAATGATGACGGGGGCCGGAATGCCGAAGACGTCGCCAGTGCCGATCCACCGGAAGGCCGGCGTCAACGCGGGAACCGGGCGACCACCGCCATAGATCAGCGTCAAGCCGCGCGCGGCCGAAAGCATGCCAAGAGTGGCGACGAAGGCCGGAACGGAAAATCGCGAGACGATCGCCCCCGATATCGCGCCGCAGGCAACGCCAACCAGAATGCCGACCGCAAGTCCGATGGCCACCGGGTACGGCGCACCGGCAATCGCCGCCGTGGCGGAGGTTGTCGAGAAGCTGGCGCTGACAATACCGGCAAGCGCCACGACGGAACCGACCGAAAGATCGATGCCGCGCGTCAGGATCACGAAAGTCATGCCGATGGCAAGCACGCCGTTGATCGAAGTCTGCAGCAGCACATTGGAAATATTGCCGCCGGTCAGGAAGAACTCGTTCGAGAACGAAAGGACCACCACGAGAAGCAGAAAAGCGAGAAAGATACCGTATTCCTGAATCAACAGCCGCCGCCGATCCGAACTGAACCAGCCGCCGGCATTGCTATCGTCGCTCTCTGACACTCTTGCTCGCTCCTCTGGCGCCGTACGGATGACCTGATCCTGATCAGGTCGATAAGTGGACGAGTGATTGGGCATCCGTTTCCTCCCGGCTGTAAATTCCCGCGCTCCTGCCGGCGCGCATCACCATGATACGGTCCGACATGCCCAGAACTTCGTCGATTTCCGATGAGATCATCACGACCGTTCCGCCGGCCGCGGCAAAATCACAGATGATGCGGTAGATTTCGCGCTTGGCGCCGACATCGACGCCACGTGTCGGCTCATCGAGGAGCAGCACCTTCGGATTGCGCAGAAACCATTTTCCGAGCACCACTTTCTGCTGATTGCCGCCAGACAGGCCCGAGACCGGCATGGTGTCACGGGCGGCCTTGATCTGAAATTGCGCCTGTATCCGACGGCTGGCCTCGGCCTCGAGACGGCGGCTCATGGCAAAGGAAGGGCTCATCTCCGGTAAGCTTGCCATGCAGATGTTGGCACGAACGGAGTCGGAGAGATTGAGGCCCGTGAGCTTGCGATCCTCCGTCACCAGCGCCAGGCCATTTGCCATCGCATCCGCCGGCTTCGACACGGAGATGCGGGCACCGTCGACCACGATCCTGCCGTCGGAGGATTTTTCGAGGCCAAAAAGGCAATTGAAGATCTCGGTTCGCCCCGAGCCCATCAGCCCGTAGATGCCGAAGATCTCGCCCTTGCGGGCGGAGAAGGAAATGTCCTCGATCTTGTTCGGGCAACTCAGCGCCGTAACCTCGAGGCCGGTTTCGGATGTGGGCGTATTGGTCTTGACATATTCCTCGGCCAGCTCCCGGCCAACGATCATCCGGATGAGATCAGGACGGCTGATCTGCTTGAGGTCTCCGCTGCCGACATAGGCACCGTCGCGAAACACGGTATAGGAATCGGCGATCTGGAAGATTTCCGAAAGCCGGTGCGAGACATAGACGATGCCGCGTCCCTGCCCCTTCAGGCGCCGGATGGCCGCGAAGAGCTGCTGAGCCTCTTTCTCACCGATTGCCGAGGTTGGCTCATCCATGAAGATGACCTCGGCATCGTGGCTTAGCGCCTTGGCGATCTCGACGAGCTGCATCTGCGCAACGGAGAGGTTCATCATGTATTGGGTGGCGCGGATATCGAATTCGAGATCGTCGAGAAGCCCTTGGGCGGAGCGGTTCATCGTCCGGAAATCGATACCGCCGAAACGTGTCGAGGGCTCGCGGCCGAGATAGATGTTTTCCGCCACCGTCATGTGCGGAACCGGACTCAGCTCCTGCTCGATGATGGCAATGCCGGAGGCGAGCGCGTCGGCGGGACCGGCAAAGTCCACGTCCTTGCCACGACGGCGGATCGAGCCAGCATCGCGATTATGGATGCCCATGAGGATTTTGAGAAAGGTCGACTTGCCTGCGCCGTTACCGCCGCAAAGTGCGTGGACCGAGCCGGCGCGAAGTTCAAAGCGGCCGTCGCGCAATGCCGCGACACCACCAAAGGACTTCTTCAGCCCTTCCACATCCAGCAAAAGCTCCACCCTCTTCTCCTCCACACATGCACCGGCAACCGATTGGCGGGAGCCGATCGACATCGGTGATCTCCAGCCCCGATATCAATGATGACATTATTCGACACTGACTCGACAAATGTCAAGTCAGTGTCGAACATATAAATGCGAGGGCGGCCTCAGGGGCAAATCGCACCACGAGAATCCGCAGTGAGAAGACCTGCACTCACGGGCCAGGCGGAGGATCAATGAAAATCAGAAGACGCACAGGAAAGATCGCCATAGGCGCCGATAGCGCGGGCAAACCTCTTCTCGATGTCATTTAAGCGCGTCTCGATGAGCTGAAGCGGTTGGTTATGCGTCGAGCAAGGGCTGTGATCGCCTCAACGATCTATAGCGCCGCGCGTCTTTTCAGACGCGCAAAGGACGCCCTTAACACTTTGAATGGACTGTCCAAGGCCTTTCAAAACAAAAGCCCCGTCTCCGGGGCTTTTGTTGTCTCAATCCATCGACAATCCGATCAGTCGACATCCTCGACAACCGCGTCGGCGGCGCCGCTGATGCGGTGAGCGAGGGCTGCTTCCATGAACTCGTTCAGGTCGCCGTCGAGAACGTCGTCCGGCGCGCTGCTGGCGACGCCGGTGCGCAGGTCTTTGACCATCTGATAGGGCTGCAGCACGTAGGAGCGGATCTGGTGGCCCCAGCCGATCTCGGTCTTGGAAGCGGCTTCGGCGCTGGCGGCGTCCTCACGCTTCTTCAATTCGGCTTCATACATGCGGGCACGCAGCATATCCCAGGCCTTGGCGCGGTTCTTGTGCTGCGAGCGCTCCTGCTGGCACTGCACGACGATACCCGTCGGAATATGCGTAATGCGCACGGCCGAGTCGGTGGTGTTGACGTGCTGGCCGCCGGCACCCGAGGAACGGTAGGTGTCGATGCGGCAGTCGCTTTCGTTGATCTCGATCTGGATCGAGTCGTCGACAACCGGGTAGACCCAGATCGACGAAAAGGACGTATGACGACGCGCATTGCTGTCGTAGGGCGAGATGCGCACCAAGCGGTGCACGCCCGATTCCGTCTTCAGCCAGCCATAGGCATTGTGGCCCTTGACGAGCAGGGTCGCGGACTTGATGCCCGCCTCTTCGCCGTCATGGACTTCGAGAAGCTCGACCTTGAAGCGCTGGCGTTCGGCCCAGCGGGTGTACATGCGCAAAAGCATGTTCGCCCAGTCCTGGCTTTCGGTGCCGCCGGCGCCGGAATGGACTTCGAGATAGGTGTCGTTGCCATCGGCTTCGCCGGAGAGCATGGCTTCCACCTGGCGGCGCCCGGCCTCGGCCTTCAAGGCCTTCAGCGTATCCTCGGCTTCCTTGACGACGCTCTGGTCGCCCTCTTCCTCGCCAAGCTCGATCAGCTCGATATTGTCGTTCAGCTGCTGCTCGAGCTGCTTGACGCCGTTGATGCCGTCATCGAGCTGCTGGCGTTCGCGCATCAGCTTCTGCGCTTCGGAAGCGTCGTTCCAGAGGTTCGGATCCTCTGCCTTGTTGTTCAACCAGTCCAGCCGTCTTATCGCCTGATCCCAGTCAAAGATGCCTCCTCAGCAGGGTGATAGCCTGCTTGGTTTCATCGACCACGTTTTCGATTTCCGCTCGCATTTTCCTGCTTCTCTGTCTCGGTCTTCTTCAGGTGCTGGTGACATAGAGACGCCCGCCGCGGATGTAAAGGGCCGCGGCGGGCGTGCAAAATTCAGGCCTCGGTCAGAACAGGCCGGGCGTGCCGGTCTGTACGGCCTGGTTCGCCTGCGGCGAGGTCTTCAGTATCTCTTCCGGCGCCATGGTGCTGTCCATGCCGATGACGGAGAAGCTGTCGGCCGGGCCGGTCCCCGGCTTGAAAGCCTCGATGATGGTGTTCGGATCGCCGTCGACGGCCGCCATGCCGGTCTTACGGTCGATCGAGATCAGATTCATGCCGGGCGGGATGACGAACTTCGATTCCGGCATGTCCTTGACGGCGGTCTGCATGAATTCGTTGAAGATCGGCGCCGAAAGTACGCCGCCGGTGCCGCCGCGGCCGAGCGGGGCCGGCGTATCGAAACCCATATAGAGGCCTGCGACCAGATCCGGCGTGAAGCCGACGAACCAGGCATCCTTCTCGTCATTGGTCGTGCCGGTCTTTCCGGCGACGTCGCGGCCGCCGAGATCGACCTTGCCGGCAGCAGTGCCGCGCTGGATAACGCCCTGCATCATCGAGGTGATCTGGTAGGCGGTCATCGGGTCGAGCACGGTTTCGCGGTTGTCGACGATATTCGGCTCTTCCTGGTTCTGCCAATCACCGGCATTGCAGCCCTCGCACAGACGCTCCTCATGCCTGAAGATGGTCTTGCCGTAGCGGTCCTGGATGCGGTCGATCAGCGTCGGCTTGATCTGCTTGCCGCCATTGGCAATGACCGAATAGGCCGAGACCATGCGCAGCACCGTCGTATCGCCGGCGCCGAGCGACATGGAGAGAACCGGCATCATGTGGTCGTAGATGCCGAAGCGTTCGGCATATTCTGCGACGATATTCATGCCGAGATCGTTGGCGAGGCGCACCGTCATCAGGTTGCGCGAATGCTCGATGCCCGAACGCAGCGTCGACGGGCCGCCGGATTCGCCGCCGTAGTTTTCCGGCCTCCAGACTTGGCCGCCCGAGACGATTTCGATCGGCGCGTCCATGATGACCGAAGCCGGCGTATAACCATTGTCCATTGCCGCCGCGTAGACGAAAGGCTTGAACGAGGAGCCCGGCTGGCGCATCGCCTGGGTGGCGCGATTGAATTCGGACTGGGCATAGGAGAAGCCGCCGACCATGGCGAGCACGCGGCCGGTCTTCGGATCCATGGCGACCAGGCCACCTTGCACCTTCGGCGGCTGCTGCAGGCGATAGGAGGTCGACGCGTCGTCACCGAGCTTTGCGACATAGACAACGTCACCGGGGGACACGGCGCCGACCGGCGATTTCGTGGTCTTGCGGGCGCCGTCGGCCGAACGGAAGGCCCACTGCATGTTCTTGGCGTCGATTGTGCCGCGCTGGCGATCGGCCGCAACCTTGCCGCTGCCATCCTTGGCCGGCTGCAGGCCGATGTCGACGGTGCTGTCTGACACGGCGAGTACCACGGCAAGCCGCCATTCCGGCACATCGGACAGTGCGGGAATATCGGCAAGCGCCTTGCCCCAATCACCGCTCGCATCGATCTGCTTGATCGGGCCGTGGAAACCGCGGCGCTCGTCGTAAGTGACCAGACCGTCCTGCAGCGCCTTGCGGGCAGCGAGCTGCATCTGCGGATCGAGCGACGTGCGCACCGAAAGGCCGCCCTCATAGAGGACCTTTTCGCCGTACTGGTCAATCAGCTGGCGGCGCACGGCTTCGGCGAAAAAATCCGAAGCAAAGAGCGAGGGGCCGGTGGTGCGGGCGGTGACGCCGAGCGGCTGCTTCTTGGCTTCCTCGCCGTCAGGTTGGCTGACATAGCCGTTCTCGACCATCCGGTCGATCACCCAGTTGCGACGCTCGAGCGCTGCTTCCGGATGGCGGAAGGGATGATAATTGGCCGGGCCTTTCGGCAGCGATGCCAGATAGGCGGCTTCGGCGACGGTCAGTTCGGTGACGGATTTGTTGAAATAGGTGAGTGCTGCGCCGGCGATGCCATAGGAATTCAGACCGAAGAAGATCTCGTTCAGGTAGAGTTCGAGGATCTTGTCCTTACTGTAGGCCTGCTCGATACGGAAGGAGAGGATCGCTTCCTTGATCTTGCGGTCGATCGTCTGGTCCGAGCTCAAAAGGAAGTTCTTGGCCACCTGCTGGGTAATTGTGGAGGCACCGACCGGGCGGCGGCCGGAACCGAAATTCTGCAGGTTAACGAGGATGGCGCGGCCGAGGCCGGTGAGATCAACGCCCGGATGATTGTAGAAATTCTTGTCTTCGGCCGACAGAAAAGCCGCCTTCACTCGGTCGGGAATAGCCTGGATCGGCAGGAAGAGACGCTTTTCCTTGGCGTACTCGGCCATCAGGGCGCCGTTGCCGGCATGGACGCGGGTCGTCACCGGCGGCGCATAGCTGTTCAGAACGGCATAGTCCGGGAGATCCTTCGCGACATTGGCGAGATAGATGGCAACACCCGCCGCCGCGACCAGAAACAGGACGCAGGCCATTCCGAAGAAATATCCAAAAAGTCTAACCATATTTCAGCTACCGGTCTCTTCGATCTTCAATCGGCGCAGCCGCAACGATTGCACAGATCAAGGCAATTTGCACGTTGCGCGGCTTACTCTATGAGCGCTACCGCCACAAGCCGATTTCGCGCCTCAGGCTGCGAAACATAAGCCGGAGTAACGGCGCGAATGTGAGCAAAATAGGGCTGTCTGCGCCGCATTCACCGCTGCGGCCGCGTTTCATTAGAACTGTCACATCCAAGCAACGCCCGTCCCCACCGCCAATCTGGGGTATCTTGCTCAGAATTTGATTCATGCGGCGCACTTAAATCTTTGTTTTTATGAATCTTTGTTTTTATGCGGCCGCCGTGCCGCAACCGCTACAGATTTTTGGGCGGCGGCCGTCAGCCGCCATTCGCCATGACGGCGGCGCGGTATCGCTTCACTGCGTCGGTCAAGAGACCGGCGATCTTGCCGCGCCAGGCCTCGTCGAGCAGCAGCTTCTCGTCCTCGGCATTCGAGAGGAACCCGATCTCGAGAAGGATCGACGGCACGTCAGGGGCCCGCAGCACGCGGAAGCCGGCATGACGGTGCGGATTGTTGATGGTGCCGACCTGATCCTTGAAGGAATTCAGCACACTCTCGGCCAGTGAGATGGAGAAGGCCTGTGTCTCGCGCCGCGTCAGATCGAGCAGGATGTCGGCGACCTCGGGCGGCTCGGCAACCGTCTCCTTGCCGGCGATCTGGTCGGAGAGGTTTTCACGTTCGGCAAGGTCGGCGGCGAGCTTGTCGGATGCCCTGTCGGAGATCGTGTAGACGGTGGCGCCGCGGATATCCTTCTGCTTCAACGTGTCGGCATGCAGCGAAATGAAGAGGCCGGCATGGTTCTGGCGGGCGATCAGCACGCGCTGCGAAAGCGACAGGAACTCGTCATCCTCGCGCGTCAAGAAGGCCTTGATGCCTGGTTCCTTGTTCAGCCGGTCGGTCAAAGCCTTGGCGAAGGCAAGCGTCACCTGCTTTTCCTCGGTCTTGGTATCGACGCCGATCGCGCCGGTATCGATGCCGCCATGGCCGGCGTCGACGGCAATGACGAAATCGCCGGGAGCAGCTTTTTCCGGTGCCGGAATGGCGCTCGTCGTCTGCGCCGCCTCAGTCCGATCGCTCCAGGATTGCGTCTTCACCAATTCGGCAAAGGCCTCCTTGTCGATCATCTCGGCATCGAGCACGAGGCGATGGCCGTTGCCCGTCTCATCGGCCTGCACCTTGGCAAGCGCCAGCTTCACCGGCCCTGCCGTCGTCAGCACGATGCGGGCGCTCTCCTCGTCCATCTTGCCGTAGCGGATATCCTTGAACAGGCCGCGGGCGGCAAGATCCTTCGCCGGAAAACCGAAGGCGGTCGCCGGCAGGTCGACGACGATGCGTTCCGGATTGGCGATATAATGGACCGAGAAACGCGGCTCGCGATCGAAATCGATGACGATGCGGGTCCTTGCATCGTCGCCGACGATGCGCGCGCCATAGGCAAGCAGCGGATCCCTGGCCTCGACGGAGCTCGCAGCGACCGGCAGGAGACTGGCGGCCAAAAGCGCCGCCAGAACCCGCCTTGCGATTGTCGATCGCCGCGCTGCGGATTTCGCCGCGATCCGAGCCCTCTTAAACAATAAACCGCCACACCCTATTTGTATTGCAATGGACCCGACGCGGCTGCGGCGAACGTCGCTGTGACGAAACACCCGCTGCAGCCTGCCGAATCGCGATCACTTTATCCCCAGCTTCTATGCGTTGCGAAATCCATCAATATTATGGCACATTTGGCTTTTCCCTTGCTATTGTGACACAGAAAACATACAACGAATTTCAGGGTAAAGTGTTGACGGGATAGAGTCGCCGCAAAGGCTGCCAGCCAGATCAGGACCTGGCGCCACACCGGCCATCGTCCGCCGTCTCATGCGCTTAATCCCTAGAACTGGATCCTGATTTTCCGGCTTATTGTCGGAATTCATTGGTGGATCAGCCACCACGCTCTCAGGGAGCAAACTCATCGGACCCGAACGGGTCTTCGTATTTGTCGATCACGCTTGGTTGTTGATGGTTTCGCAGCAGGTTTTATCTGAAGTGTACAGGCCCCGGACCGAAATGGTTCCGGCTGCGGTCTGGCTGCTGCCCTCCCCCTCGCATCAGGCGCGACTTTCATTATCCGGCGCGGCCACTGCGGACCGCATTCTTTCTGTCTCAACAGCAGTCGGGAATGCGCTCTCGCGGCCACGCCGAGGAGCACAGCTTACATGGCAGACAAAATGCTTATCGATGCGTCTCACGAGGAAGAGACGCGCGTCGTTGTCGTTCGCGGGAACCGCATAGAAGAATTTGACTTCGAGTCCCAGCACAAGAAGCAGATCCGCGGCAACATCTATCTTGCAAAGGTAACGAGGGTCGAGCCCTCGCTGCAAGCCGCCTTCGTCGATTATGGCGGCAACCGGCACGGCTTCCTGGCCTTTGCCGAAATCCATCCCGACTATTATCAGATACCGCTTGCCGACCGTCAGGCGCTGCTTCGGGCCGAAGCCGAGGAGCATCGCCGCGACGAAGACGTCGAGCATGTCGAAACCGCACCGATGGTCGATCTTTCCAAGCAGGATCAGCCGGATGTCGGCATCGTTCCGGCGGAGGCGCCGGAAACGGCTGCCGTAACGGAAGAGACGGCAGCGGAAGAGACCGCGGCCGCCGAGGAAGCGCCTGCGAAGAAGGCAAGGCCGCGCCGCAGCCGCAAGAAGGTCGTAGAACCGGCCGCCGAAACGACCGCGACCGAGGACGCTGTTCCCACAGACGTCGAAGCCGAAGGCGCGTCGACTGTCGACAATGAGGATGACGGTTCGACCGGCGGCGCGATGGCCGCGATGGTGGAAACCGACTCGATCTCCGAAGACGTCGATACCAGCAAGCGTCGCCACGATGATGACGACGATGATGACGATCACGGCGAAGAGGAAGTCATCGAATCCGTCGGCGCCGAAGATGCGATGGAAGAAGTGCCGGACCGCGTGCAGCGCAAGCCGCGCAAGCAGTACCGCATCCAGGAAGTCATCAAGCGCCGCCAGATCCTGCTCGTGCAGGTTGCCAAGGAAGAGCGCGGCAACAAGGGCGCAGCCCTTACCACCTATCTTTCGCTCGCCGGCCGCTATTCAGTGCTGATGCCGAACACGGCGCGCGGCGGCGGCATTTCCCGCAAGATCACCAACCCTGCCGACCGCAAGCGCCTGAAGGAAATCGCGCGCCTGCTCGAGGTGCCGCAGGGCATGGGCGTCATCCTTCGCACCGCCGGTGCCAACCGCACCAAGGTCGAGGTCAAGCGCGACTTCGAATATCTGATGCGCCTGTGGGAGAATGTGCGCACGCTGACGCTGGCGTCCACCGCTCCCTGCCTCGTCTATGAGGAAGGCTCGCTGATCAAGCGCTCGATCCGCGACCTCTACAACAAGGATATCAGCGAAGTCATCGTTTCCGGCGAAGAAGGCTATCGTGAAGCGAAAGACTTCATGAAGATGCTGATGCCGAGCCATGCCAAGGTGGTTCAGCCCTACCGCGACATCCATCCGATCTTTTCACGTTCCGGCATCGAGGCTCAGCTCGACCGCATGCTGCAGCCGCAGGTGACGCTAAAGTCCGGCGGCTACCTGATCATGAACCAGACCGAAGCGCTGGTCTCGATCGACGTCAACTCCGGCCGCTCGACCCGCGAACATTCGATCGAAGACACCGCACTGCAGACGAATCTCGAGGCTGCAGACGAAGTCGCGCGCCAGCTTCGCCTTCGCGACCTTGCCGGCCTGATCGTCATCGACTTCATCGACATGGAAGAGAAGCGCAACAACCGCGCTGTCGAGAAGAAGCTGAAGGAATGCCTGAAGAACGACCGCGCTCGCATCCAGGTCGGCCGGATCTCGCATTTCGGTCTGCTCGAAATGTCGCGTCAACGCATCCGAGCTTCGGTTCTCGAATCGACCACGCAGGTCTGCTCGCATTGCGGCGGCACCGGCCATGTGCGCTCGCAGTCCTCCGTCGCGCTGCATGTCTTGCGCGGCATCGAGGAATATCTGCTGAAGAATACCACGCACAACATCACCGTGCGCACCACGCCTGACATCGCGCTCTACCTGCTCAACCACAAGCGCCAGACGATCATCGATTACGAAAGCCGTTTCGGCGTCGCAATCGTCATCGATGCAGACGGTTCGGTCGGCGCACAGCATTTCGCGATCGATCGCGGCGATCCGGTGGAAAACCCGGTCAAGATCGAAACGCTCTTCAACTTCGCAGCCATTCCTGAGGACGACGACGACGATATCGTCATCGAAGTGGATGAGGAGGAAGACGAGGAACTCGAAGAAAAGACGGCCGTTGCCGAACGGCCCGTCGCAGCACGCTCGGAAGGCGAAGCTGACGGCAACCGCAAGCGCAAGCGCCGCAGGCGCCGCCGTGGCCGCAACGGCAATGCCGAGCAGCCGGCATCGGCAGCAGGCGAAGCCGGCGACGAGGATGAGGACGGTGACGACGAGGGCAGCGAAGGTGATGAAAACACCGAAGCTACGCCTGAGACACGCGCCGAAAGCGAGGAATCGCAGCGCCGCAAGCGCCGCCGTCGCGGCAAACGTGGCGGCCGTCGCAATCGCGCCGAGGATGGTTCCGAACTGACGGCTGGCGAAGCCGGTGAAGACAATGGCGGCGACGAGGACGATGGCGACGACGTTTCGAACGACGGCGCTCCGAGCGAAGCTGTAGCGGTCGAGGCGATTGCCGAGCAGGCTGACGAAGGTCAGGCCGCGATGGCAGCCGTCGAGAGCGTGGCTGTTATAACCGAAGAAGTGAAGCCCGCCCGTACCCGCGGCCGCCGCAAACCGGCCGCAGCGCCGGTCGAGGAACCAGTTGCAGAGACGGCACCTGTGGCCGAGGCCGAACCGGAATTGGTTGAAGCCTCCGCCGATCTCGAAACGCCAGTTCAGGAAGAGGCAAAGCCGGTTCGCGCCAACCGCGAATCCAACATCTCCTCCTCCGAGCCAACGGTGAAATCCACCCGCGTCGAGAATGGCGAAGGCGATGACGGCAAGCCGAAGAAAGCCGGCTGGTGGCAGCGCCGTGGCTTCTTCTGAACGCTGATTTTCGGACGTAAACACTGAAATCCGGCCGCGGCGACGCGGCCGGATTATTGTTTATGGCGAGGATTTGTCGCGACCGGCCCGATGATAAACGGTGATTATCGTCGACAGGTCAATCCGATGGCCGAGCGACTCGGCCTCAGGATCGCCTGACCCGCTTGCGGTCAGGCGGCAGGCGGATAGAGCAGGTCGACGATGTAGCTGGCGTCGAAGCGGGAATCGAGCATGCCGTAGGTGGAGCGCCAGCCGCCGGCAAGACGCGTCTCGATGAAGGCATCGGCAATGCGCCCTGCCCCAAGCCGATAGAGTTCGGCGGCACCGGCGGCGAGCGCCAGTTGTTCGACGAGCAGGCGCGCGGCGCCCTCATCCTGTTCACACAGCGCAATTGCGGCGCGCAGCACGTCGATCGTCTTCTTGCCGGCAGGGCCGAGATCGCGGGCAAGGCCGGCGAAGACCGTTTCGAACAGATCCTTGCCGCGGTTGAGCACGCGCAGCACGTCAAGCGCCATGACGTTGCCGGAGCCTTCCCAGATGGCATTGACGGGAGCCTCGCGGTAATGGCGGGCAATCGGGCGTTCTTCGATGTAGCCATTGCCGCCGATGCATTCCATCGCCTCGTAGATCAGCGCGGGCGCGATCTTGCAGCACCAGTATTTGGCGACCGGCGTCATGACGCGGGCATAGGCTGCTTCCTCGGCATTGCCGCGCGCCTTGTCGAAGGCGTCGGCAAGACGGAAGGACAGTGCCGTCGCGGCGGCAACATCGAGCGCCATGTCGGCGAGCACGCGCGTCATGATCGGCTGGTTGACGAGCATCTTGCCGAAGACGCTGCGGCCGCGGGTGTGGTGCACGGCTTCGGCGAGCGAGGCGCGCATCATGCCTGACGAGGCCAGCGCGCAGTCGAGGCGGGTCAGCGTCACCATGTCGAGGATCGTGCGGATGCCGGCATCCGGCCCACCGAGCAGGAAACCGAACGTGTCGCTGAACTCGACCTCGGACGAGGCGTTGGAGCGGTTGCCGACCTTGTCCTTCAGCCGCTGGAATTGCAGGCCGTTGGCGGAACCATCCTCCAGAAGGCGCGGCACGAGAAAACAGCCCATGCCCTCCTTCGTCTGCGCCAGCATGATGAAGGCATCGCTCATCGGCGCCGACATGAACCATTTATGGCCGGACAGCCGGTAGATGCCCTCGCTGACCTTTTCGGCAGCGCTCCTGTTGGCGCGCACATCTGTGCCGCCCTGTTTTTCCGTCATGCCCATGCCGATGGTCACGGCGGATTTCTGCATGGCGGGCTTGTTCGACGAATCATATTTGCGCGAGAGAATTTTTGGCGCCCAGTCCTTCTGGACCGCGGGCGAAGCCGAGAGCGCCGCAACGGAGGCGCTCGTCATCGTCAGCGGGCAGAGATGGCCGGATTCCAGCTGCGACGTCAGATAAAACCGCGCGGCACGAACCTTGTGGGCCTCGTCCTTGGCATCGGTATCGGCCTGGGGATCCCAGACGGAGGAATGCAGGCCGACCGACATGGAGCGGCGCATCAATGCATGCCAGGCAGGATGGAATTCGACGACGTCGAGGCGCTCACCGCGCGGACCGTGGGTGCGCAGCTGCGGCGCGCCCTGGTTTGCCATGCGCGCCATCTCCTGCGCCTCCGGCGAGGTGACGTAGCGGCCCATGTTTTCCAGGTCTTCGCGGATGCCGCGCGGCAGGGCCGCCGTCAGATCGACGATCAACGGATCGGATCGATAGGCATTGATGCCGGACCACAGGCTCGGCTGGTTGAGTTCTGCGAGTTTGTCGTCAGTCCGGTTGGCGGAGGTCATAATTCGCTTCTAGTGTAAGAACCCGGCAAAGGGAAACCGGAAGTTATGATTCGGTTCATTCTGCTCTATCGGAATTCGGGCGAAAATGCATGGGGACATAAGCCTTTGCCCACAGCACATGCTTGCCCCGGCGGGCAGCACTCTTTATAGACCCGCCAGAGACAGCAAGAGGCAGGGTCATGGTCTTTTTCCCCCACCGCCACCTCATCGGCATCAAGGGCCTCACCGAGCAGGATATCACCTATCTTCTCGACAAGGCGGACGAGGCCGTCAAGATCAGCCGCCAGAGAGAAAAGAAGACGTCGACGCTGCGCGGGCTGACGCAGATCAACCTCTTCTTCGAGGCATCGACTCGCACGCAGGCCTCCTTCGAGCTTGCCGGCAAGCGGCTGGGCGCCGACGTCATGAACATGTCGGTCGGCAATTCCTCGGTGAAGAAAGGCGAAACGCTGATCGACACGGCAATGACGCTGAATGCCATGCGCCCCGATGTGCTGGTGATCCGCCATTCAAGCGCCGGCGCGGCCGCCCTTCTCGCCCAGAAGGTCTCCTGCTCGGTCGTCAACGCCGGCGACGGGCAGCACGAACATCCGACCCAGGCACTGCTCGACGCGCTGACGATCCGCCGCGCCAAGGGCAAGCTTTCGCGTATCATCGTGGCGATCTGCGGCGACGTGCTGCATTCGCGGGTGGCGCGCTCCAATATCCTGCTGCTCAACGCGATGGGCGCCCGCGTGCGTGTCGTCGCGCCTGCGACTCTCCTGCCGGCCGGCATCGCCGAGATGGGCGTCGAGGTCTTCCATTCGATGCAGGAAGGGCTGAAGGACGCCGACGTCGTGATGATGCTGCGGCTGCAGCGTGAGCGCATGTCCGGCGCCTTCGTGCCTTCGGTGCGCGAATACTTTCACTTCTACGGTCTTGACGCCGAAACGCTGAAAGCGGCGAAGGACGATGCCCTGGTCATGCATCCCGGCCCAATGAACCGCGGCGTCGAGATTGCCTCGGAAGTGGCGGACGGGCCGCAGAGCGTGATCGCCGAACAGGTGGAAATGGGGGTCGCGGTGCGCATGGCTGTCATGGAGACGCTGCTCGTCTCGCAGAACCAGGGTCCCCGAAGCGAGGGAATGATGGCATGAGCAACCCGATCGTCCTCAAGAACGTCCGCATCATCGATCCGTCTCGCAATCTCGATGAAGTCGGGACGATCATCGCCGAAAACGGCGTGATTCTCACCGCCGGCCACAAGGCGCAGAACCAGGGCGCGCCTGATGGAGCCGTCATCCGCGACTGCACGGGCCTTGTCGCGACGCCGGGCCTCGTCGATGCGCGCGTCCATGTCGGCGAACCCGGCGGCGAACACCGTGAGACGATCGCCTCGGCGAGCCGGGCAGCGGCGGCCGGCGGCGTCACCTCGATCATCATGATGCCGGACACCGATCCTGTTATCGACGACATCGCGCTCGTCGAATTCGTCAAGAAGACGGCGCGGGACACAGCCGCCGTCAACGTCTATCCGGCAGCCGCCATCACCAAGGGCCTCGCCGGCGAGGAGATGACGGAGATCGGCCTCTTGATGCAGGCAGGCGCCGTCGCCTTTACCGATGCCCATTCCAGCGTCCACGACACGCAGGTGCTGCGCCGGATCATGACCTATGCGCGCGAATTCGGCGCCGTCGTCTCCTGCGAAACGCGCGACAAATATCTCGGCGCCAACGGCGTCATGCATGAGGGGCTTTTCGCCAGCTGGCTCGGGCTCTCCGGCATTCCAAAGGAAGCCGAACTCATCCCGCTCGAACGCGATCTCAGGATCGCGCAGCTGACGCGCGGCCGTTATCATGCCGCGATGATCTCGGTGCCGGAATCGGTCGAGGCGATCGAACGCGCCCGCAGCCGCGGCGCCAAGGTGACCTGCGGCATCTCGATCAACAATCTGGCGCTCAACGAAAACGACATCGGCGAATACCGCACCTTCTTCAAGCTCTATCCGCCGCTGCGCCCGGAAGATGACCGAGTGGCCATGGCCGACGCCCTTGCGAACGGCGCGATCGATATCATCGTCTCCTCACACGACCCGCAGGATGTCGATACAAAGCGCCTGCCGTTCGGCGAGGCGGAGGACGGCGCGATTGGCCTCGAAACCATGCTGGCGGCAGCCCTCAGGCTTCACCATGGCGGCCAGGTGAGCCTGATGCGCCTGATCGACGCCATGTCCACCCGCCCCGCGCAAATCTTCGGCCTCGCGGCCGGCACGTTGAAGCCGGGCGCTGCGGCCGATATCGCGCTGATCGATCTCGATGAGCCTTGGCTTGTCGCCAAAGACATGCTTCTCTCCCGCTCGAAGAATACGCCGTTCGAGGATGCGCGCTTCAGCGGACGGGCGGTCGCAACATACGTCTCGGGAAAGCTTGTCCACGCAATTTAGGATCGACACCATCGCCGTCCATCCCGCAGCGGAAGAAGGTCGGACCTGAGGATAAGTCACGGAGGGGCTGAGGGGCATATGTTATCCAATCTCATGTCATGGCAGATCACGCTGCCGATCGCGCTTGCCGCCGCTGTTATCGGTTACCTCTTCGGCTCGATCCCTTTCGGTCTGATCCTCACGCGCGCCGCCGGCCTCGGCGACGTGCGCAGCATCGGCTCCGGCAATATCGGCGCGACCAATGTGCTCAGAACAGGAAACCGGTCGCTCGCCGCGGCGACGCTGCTGCTCGATGCGTTGAAGGCATCGGCCGCAGCCTGGATCGTCGGCTATTTCCTCGGTGAGGAGGCCGCGATCATCGCCGGCTTCTTCGCCTTCATCGGCCATCTCTTCCCGGTCTGGATCGGCTTCAAGGGCGGCAAGGGTGTCGCCACCTATATCGGCACCCTGCTCGGCGTCGCGCCGATCATGGTCGTGCTCTTCGCTGCCGTCTGGCTGGCGGTCGCTTTCACTACCCGCTACTCCTCGCTGTCGGCGCTGGTCGCCATGCTTGTCATTCCGGTTGCGCTGTGGATACTGGGTAACGAAAAGGTTGCGGCTGTCATGGCGATCATGACCCTCATCTCCTACTGGAAGCACAAGGCGAATATTTCCCGCCTGATGAGCGGGACGGAAAGCAAGATCGGGGCAAAGGGATAATGGATGCGCTGAGCGCGGGACCAAAAGGCGTCGTGCTGACCGAACGGCAGAGAATTGCCTGGCTGCGCCTTATCCGTTCCGACAATATCGGCCCTGCCACCTTTCGCGACCTCATCAATCATTTCGGCTCGGCCGAGGCAGCGCTTGCCGCACTGCCGGAGCTTTCGGCGCGCGGCGGCGCCACACGGGCAATCCGCATCGCCAGCGAGGCCGAGGCGCATCGGGAACTGGAGGCGGCGCATCGCTTCGGCGCCCGCTTCGTCGGCATCGGCGAGCCGGACTACCCGCAAGCGCTGAAACAGATCGACGGCGCGCCGCCGCTTCTGGCCGTCAAGGGCGCACTTGCCGCCGCCAAACGCCCGGCCGTCGGCATCGTCGGCTCTCGCAACGCCTCGATCGCTGGTGCGAAATTCGCGGCGATGGTGGCGCGCGACTGCGGTCGGGCGGGTTATACAGTGGTCTCCGGCCTGGCACGCGGCATCGACACATCAGCCCACCGGGCAAGCCTCGACACGGGCACGATCGCGGCGCTCGCCGGCGGCCTCGACCAGCCCTACCCGCCGGAGAATATCGGCCTGCTCGAGGAGATAACCGGCGGCAACGGCCTGGCGGTGAGCGAAATGCCTTTCGGTTGGGAGCCCCGCGCCCGCGATTTCCCGCGCAGGAACCGGCTGATCGCCGGTATCGCACTCGGTCTCGTCGTCATCGAAGCGGCATCGCGTTCGGGCTCGCTGATCACGGCACGGCTTGCCGGCGAGTTCGGCCGCCTGGTGTTTGCCGTGCCCGGCTCACCGCTCGATCCGCGCTGCCATGGCACCAACGGCCTGCTGAAGGAAGGTGCTTCGATCGTCACCGCACCCGCCGATGTCATCGAGGCCCTGGCGCCGCTTACGCAATTCGACCTGTTCTCGTCATCGATGGCAGAGGAGCCTGCGCGTGACGGCAAGCCCATATCGGTGCCACCAGGCGATTCCGATCGAACCCGCATCATCGATGCGCTCGGGCCGACCCCGGTTGAGATAGACGACGTCATCCGTCATACCGGCCTCTCGGCATCCGCAGTCTATCTCATCCTTCTGGAACTCGATATATCAGGCAGACTGCACCGGCATCAGGGCGGCCTTGTCTCGCTTTCCGATTGAACCTTGCGCGACATCAGGCGGTGGCTTTGCGAATTGCCGAACCCTGTGTCGAAAAACCTTTGCCAACCCATCTAAAATTGTATTTTCCCGACAATCCCCTCTCGGCTGCAACAGATGCAAGAGGTAAAATTGTAGCAAACCCCTTGACCGCGGCGATTTCCCTGTCCATGTCGAAGGGCCGGTATCCAAGTTGCGGTGTGTGTGCGCTGGTTTCAACGCTGGCGTCCTTTCCTTTTTAGAGAATCATGATGAATGTTGTAGTGGTGGAATCGCCTGCCAAGGCTAAGACGATCAACAAGTATCTGGGTCCGGGATACAAAGTGCTCGCCTCCTTCGGCCATGTGCGCGATCTGCCTGCCAAGGATGGCTCAGTCCTCCCCGATCAGGATTTCGAAATGCTTTGGGAGGTCGACAGCGCCTCCGCCAAGCGGATGAAGGACATTGCCGACGCGGTGAAATCTGCCGATGGCCTGTTTCTCGCGACCGACCCGGATCGCGAAGGCGAAGCGATTTCCTGGCACGTTCTCGACATGCTGAACAAGAAGCGTGTGCTGAACGGCAAGCCGGTCAAGCGCGTCGTCTTCAATGCGATCACCAAGAAGGCGGTGCTCGACGCGATGGCCGATCCGCGCGATATCGACGTGCCGCTGGTTGACGCTTATCTCGCGCGCCGCGCGCTCGATTATCTCGTTGGCTTCAATCTTTCGCCGGTGCTGTGGCGCAAGCTGCCCGGCGCACGTTCGGCCGGCCGCGTCCAGTCGGTGGCGCTTCGCCTCGTCTGCGACCGCGAATCCGAGATCGAGCGCTTCATTTCGGAAGAATACTGGAACATCTCGGCACTTCTGAAGACGCCGCGCGGCGACGAGTTCGAGGCAAGACTGGTTTCGGCGAACGGCAAACGGCTGCAGCCGCGCGCAATCGGCAACAGCGAGGATGCCGGCCGGCTCAAGGCCTTGCTCGAAGGTGCGAGCTATGTCGTCGATACGGTCGAGGCGAAGCCGGTCAAGCGCAACCCGGGACCGCCGTTTACGACCTCGACGCTGCAGCAGGCGGCTTCCTCCAATCTCGGCTTCTCCGCCTCGCGTACCATGCAGATCGCGCAGCGGCTCTATGAGGGCGTCGATATCGGCGGCGAGACCGTTGGTCTCATCACCTATATGCGAACCGACGGCGTGCAAATGGCGCCCGAGGCGATCGACGCGGCGCGCAGTGCCATCGTCGACCAGTTCGGCCAGCGCTACATGCCGGAAAAGCCGCGCTTCTACTCGACCAAGGCGAAAAACGCCCAGGAGGCGCACGAGGCGATCCGTCCGACCGATTTCTATCGTTCGCCCGACCGTGTCCGCAAATTCCTCGATGCCGACCAGATCCGGCTCTACGAGCTGATCTGGAAGCGCGGCATCGCCAGCCAGATGGCGTCGGCCGAGATCGAGCGCACGACAGCTGAAATCACCGCTGACAACAAGGGCGAGAAAGCCGGGCTTCGCGCCGTCGGTTCGGTCATCCGCTTCGACGGCTTCATCGCCGCCTATACCGACCAGAAAGAGGACGGCGAACAGAGCGACGACGGCGACGAGGATGGCCGCCTGCCGGAGATCAATGCGCGCGAGGCGCTCGCCAAGCAAAAGATCAATTCGACGCAGCATTTCACCGAACCGCCGCCGCGCTATTCGGAAGCGACGCTGATCAAGAAGATGGAAGAGCTCGGCATCGGCCGCCCCTCCACCTATGCCGCGACGCTCGCAACGCTACGCGACCGCGACTATGTGACGATCGACAAGCGCAAGCTGATCCCGCAAGCCAAGGGCCGGTTGGTGACGGCTTTCCTCGAGAGCTTCTTCACCAAATATGTCGAATACGATTTCACCGCCGATCTCGAAGAGAAGCTTGACCGGATTTCCGCCGGCGAGTTGAACTGGAAGCAGGTGTTGCGCGATTTCTGGAAGGATTTCTTCGCCCAGATCGAGGACACCAAGGAACTGCGCGTCACCAACGTGCTCGATTCGCTGAACGAGGCGCTGGCACCACTCGTCTTCCCGAAACGAGAGGACGGCAGCGATCCGCGCATCTGTCAGGTCTGCGGCACCGGCAACTTGTCGCTGAAGCTCGGCAAATACGGCGCCTTCGTCGGCTGCTCGAACTATCCGGAATGCAATTACACGCGCCAGCTCTCCTCGGAAAATGGTGGAGAAGCGGACGGTGCTGCCCTCAACGAGCCGAAGAACCTCGGCACCGATCCGACCACCGGCGAGGAGCTGACGCTCCGTTCCGGCCGCTTCGGCCCCTATATCCAGCGCGGCGACGGCAAAGAAGCCAAACGCGCTTCGTTGCCGAAGGGCTGGAAGCCCGAGGACATCGATTATGAAAAGGCGATGGCGCTGATCTCGCTGCCGCGCGATATCGGCAAGCATCCTGAATCGGGCAAGATGATCTCGTCCGGCATCGGCCGCTATGGACCGTTCCTCCTGCATGACGGCTCCTATGCCAATCTGGAAACCGTCGAGGACGTGTTCTCGGTCGGCCTCAACCGCGCCGTGACTGTCATCGCCGAAAAGGCGAAACAGGCACCGGGCCGGGGTGCGCGCGGCACGCCAGCGGCACTGAAGACGCTCGGCGATCATCCTGATGGTGGCGCGATCACCGTTCGCGACGGCAAGTACGGCCCTTATGTCAACTGGGGCAAGGTCAACGCCACACTGCCGAAGGGCAAGGATCCCCAGGCGATCACCGTCGAGGAGGCGCTTGCGCTGATCGCCGAAAAGGCAGGCAAGGCACCTGTGGGCAAGGCGGCCAAGGCGAAAGCCAAGCCAAAGGCCGCAGCCGCCGAAACCAAGACCACCAAGACAGCCGCCAAGCCGAAGACAACGAAGGCGAAAGCGCCCGCGAAATCGAAAAAGAGCTGACGTGAGCAGAATACCACGTGAGAGAACGAACCCTGCGGGCAAGCGCCCGGGCAAGATCGGCCGCGCCGGCAAGGATGCTCCCGCCGTCGAGCCGCTGAACATCGTCCACGGCGCGCTGCCTTCGCGCGAGGTGATCTTGCGCTTCATCGCCGATCATCCACAGAAAGCGTCCAAGCGTGAACTCGCCAAGGCTTTCGGCCTGAAAGGCGACAACCGCGTCGAGCTCAAGCACATGTTGCAGGAGCTCGAGCAGGAAGGCATGCTGCAGAAGAACCGCAAGTCGCTGATCCGTCCCGGTGCGCTGCCGCCCGTCACGGTTCTCGATATCACCACGCGCGATAAGGATGGCGATCTGATCGGCCGGCCGGCGGAATGGCCGGAGGATCAGGGCGTGGCACCCGCCGTCGCCATCCGCCAGCAATCTCCAGCAGGCCGGCAGGGCAAGGGTAAGGCGCCGGTCGCAGGCCTCGGCGACCGTATCCTGGCGAAGATCTTCCCGGCTGTCGATCGCGGCGGGCCGGCCTATACGGCGCGGATCATCAAGGTGATCGACAGGCGCCGCGGCGCCTCGATGGGCGTCTTCCGCACAGCACCCGGTGGCGGCGGCCGGCTGCTGCCGATCGAACGGCGCGGCGAGGAGATGGTGATCGATCCCGAGTTCACCGGCGGCGCCGCGGATGGCGACCTGGTCGAAGTCGAAATCGCCCGTCTCGGCCGTTTCGGTCTGCCGCGCGCCAAGGTGCTTTCCGTCGTCGGTTCCGTCGGTTCGGAAAAGGCGATCTCGATGATCGCGATCCATGCGCACGGCATCCCGCATGTCTTCCCGCCGGCTGTCATCGCCGAGGCGGAAGCCGCAAAACCGGCCAGCATGTCGCATCGCGAGGATTGGCGCGACGTGCCGCTGATCACCATCGACCCGGCCGATGCCAAGGATCATGACGACGCGGTTTATGCCGAGCTCGACCCCTCGCCCGACAATCCTGGCGGCGTCGTCGTCACCGTCGCGATTGCCGACGTCTCCTGGTATGTCCGCCCGAATTCGCCGCTCGACCGCGAAGCGCTGAAACGCGGCAACTCGGTCTATTTCCCGGATCGCGTCGTGCCGATGCTGCCGGAGCGCATCTCCAACGATCTCTGCTCGCTGAAGGAAGGCGTCGACCGCCCGGCGCTCGCCGTGCGCATGAGCTTTTCTGGCGAAGGCCGCAAGATCGGCCACATTTTCCACCGCATCATGATGAAGAGCGCGGCCAAGCTGTCCTACCAGCAGGCGCAGGCGGCGATCGACGGCAAACCGGACGATCAGACCGGACCGATGCTCGAGCCGATCCTGAAGCCGCTCTGGCACGCCTATGAGGTGATGAAGCGCGGACGCGACAGGCGCCAGCCGCTGGAACTCGACATGCCGGAGCGCAAGATCCTGCTGAAGTCCGACGGCACGGTCGACCGGGTCGTCGTGCCGCCAAGGCTCGACGCGCATAAGCTGATCGAGGAGATGATGATCCAGGCAAACGTCTGCGCCGCCGAGACGCTGGAAAAGAAACGTCAGCCGCTGATCTACCGCATCCATGACGGCCCGACGCTTGCCAAGCAGGAAATCCTGCGCGAGTTCCTGGCCACGCTCGGCATCTCGCTTGCCAAGGGCGGCAACATGCGCGCCAACAACTTCAACGGCATTCTGGCGAAGGCGGACGGCACACCGCATCAGACCATGGTGAGCGAGATGGTGCTGCGTTCGCAGAGCCAGGCGATCTACGGTCCCGAGAATATCGGCCATTTTGGCCTCAACCTGATGAAATATGCCCACTTCACCTCGCCGATCCGCCGCTATGCCGATCTCATCGTGCATCGCGCCCTCGTCGGCTCGCTCGGCTTCGGCGAAGGCGGCATCACGCCCGACGAAGAGGCAGCGCTCGATGATATCGCCGCTGAAATCTCGACCTTCGAGCGCCGGGCCATGGCAGCCGAGCGCGAGACCGTCGACCGGTTGATCGCCCATCACCTCAGCGGCCGCGTCGGCGAAGAATTTGCCGGGCGGGTCTCGGGCGTGACGAAATCGGGACTTTTTGTCTCTCTGCCGGACTATGGCGCCGACGGTTTCGTCCCTATATCTACGCTCGGCAGCGATTATTTCATCTATGACGAGGCGCATCAGGCACTCTCGGGTGAACGAACAGGGCTCGGTTATCGCCTGGGCGATAGCGTCACCGTGAAACTTGCCGAAGCGATCCCGCTTGCCGGTGCGCTGCGTTTCGAGATGATCAGCGAGGGCCGCGAGATGCCGGCGGCGGTGCGCTCCTTCCACAAGGCGGGCCGCCGCGACAGGGGCCAGGTTCGCAAGAAGCCCGGAACGAGGCCGCCGCGCGGACGGCACTAAAGCGCGTCGCAATCGTTCAGATTGGCTCCCCGCGCTTTAGGTCCTTGTTTTTACGCATGTCGTTACCGCGAAACCGCTGCACAGTTTCGCGATAACGACATGTTTTAGATCCGAAGAGGAACATGCGATGAGCACACCGACCGATCCGGTCGCCCGCTACGGGGATACGCCCGAGGTCGAGCGTCCGCTTGGGCGCTCCATCATGCGCGGGCTGATGAACCGCTGCCCGGCCTGCGGCAGCGGTAAGCTCTTTCGCGCCTTCCTGAAGCCGGTCGATCATTGCGCGGCCTGCGGCGAGGCGATGCATCACCAACGCGCGGACGATCTGCCGCCCTATATCGTCATCCTCGTCCTCGGCCACGTCGTGGTCGGCGGCTATATGCTGACCGACATGACCTTCGTGCTGCCGGTTTGGGTCCATCTTGCCATCTGGGCGCCAATCACCATCATCACCGCGCTTGCCTCGATCCAGCCGATCAAGGGCGGAGTCATCGGCCTGCAATGGGCGCTGCGCATGCACGGCTTCGGTGGAGAGAGCGATGGCCCGGACGATTATGACATCCCCAGCCGGCCGGATTAACGCCTTCACCTTCCAGACATATTTAACGTGTAGTGCCAGCGTTCCACCGACCACCACCCACCCGAACGCGGCAGCCGACGATCCTCAACGACTTGACATGGTAAGCTTTTCTTGTCTGAACAGGCTTTACATTCCGTAGGTGGTCACTCACATCGGAAATACTGCGAAACGCTGCCCGTCACCTGGATTTGGCACGCCTGTGTCTTTCTGTGTGAGGTGACCGGCCGTTTCGCTCGCTTAGCTTTCTAAGGATGGATAAATGTCTCAGCCGAGAACCGGCACACCGGGCGATGTCGAAGAAATCCATTGGCCTTCTCTGGTGGCAGCCATCTCGTCCATATCAGCCGTTGGCATAGCAATTGGCCTCGGACTCCCGCTTCTCAGCATCATCCTCGAAAAACGTGGCATCTCCTCCACCCTGATCGGGCTCAACACGGCGATGGCCGGGGTCGCGGCGATGGCCGCCGCACCTGTTACCACCAAGCTTGCCCATAAATACGGTGTTGCGCCGACAATGCTCTGGGCCGTGCTGATTTCGGCGCTGAGCGCGCTCGGTTTCTATTACGCCCAGGATTTCTGGATGTGGTTCCCGCTGCGTTTCGCCTTCCATGGCGCGACGACGACGCTGTTCATCCTCTCCGAATTCTGGATCAATGCGGCTTCGCCGCCTTCCAAGCGCGGTTTCGTGCTCGGCATCTATGCGACGGTGCTTTCCCTTGGCTTCGCGGCCGGACCCCTGCTCTTTTCGGTCCTCGGCAGCGACGGCATCTTCCCCTTCCTGATTGGCGCCGCCGCCATCCTGCTTGCGGCCATCCCGATCTTCATCGCCCGCGACGAGAGCCCGGTGCTCGAGGAAAAACCGGAGCTGCATTTCATGCGCTACGTTTTCCTGGTGCCGACGGCGACGGCGGCGGTCTTCATCTTCGGCGCGGTCGAAGCGGGCGGGCTGTCGCTTTTCCCGATCTTTGCCGTGCGCGCCCATTTCACCGAATCGCAGGCAGCACTTCTGCTCACCATGATGGGCGTCGGCAACGTCATCTTTCAGATCCCGCTCGGCCTGCTTTCCGACCGCATCGCCGACAAGCGGCCGCTTCTGGCCGGCATGGCGCTGATGGGCTTCATCGGCTCGATGATGTTGCCGCTGTTGCTCAACAACTGGCTGCTGATGGCCGGGCTCCTGCTTTTCTGGGGCGGCTGCGTCTCAGGTCTCTATACGGTCGGCCTCAGCCATCTCGGCTCGCGGCTGACGGGCTCCGATCTTGCTGCGGCCAATGCTGCCTTCGTCTTCTGTTATGCGATGGGAACCGTGGCCGGGCCGCAGGCGATCGGCGCGGCGATCGATGTCGCTGGAAATAACGGGTTTGCCTGGGCGATTGCCGCTTTCTTCGGTCTTTACGCCCTACTTTCCGGCATCAGACTGATGTTCATTCGAAAACGGGCTTGACTTTTCGGGCGGGATTCGTAGTTTCGCGCCAGGATTTGCCGTGGAGCCCATCCGGCTTCCACGGCTTTCATTTTCTTAAAGGCAGGACGACCATGGCCAAGGCTACAACAATCAAGATCAAGCTGCTGTCGACAGCCGACACCGGTTTCTTCTACGTCACCACGAAGAACAGCCGTACGATGACGGACAAGATGACGAAGACGAAGTACGACCCGGTTGCAAAGAAGCATGTCGAGTTCAAGGAAACCAAGATCAAGTAATCACTTGGCCTGACGGATTTCACAAAAGCGCGCGCCTTCGGTGCGCGTTTTTTATTGCCGGTTTGTGGTCTTTGAAAAATGATAGCGCAAACAGACAAAACGCCGCCCTTCCATCTTCGGGAAGTGGCGGCGTTTTCTTGAAAGGGGGTCGGCCAGCATGCAAAACGGCACGAGGAACCGCTATAACTTGCCTACTAGCCGACCGACCCCACGACCCAGGAGATGCGGCGGACCTGAGCATCATGGGGTATCGACAACTCCTCAACGGGAGCGCTTCTCTTATGAGCCGATAATTTGCGCAAAAATGAAAGAAAATCAACAAATTCTTAATGATGAATTTTCTTATCTTGATTCTATGGTTAAAAGTCCAGATTTGGGACATACAAAGATTGATCGGCTCTGCTTGAGCTTGAAGCGTAGCGCTTCACCCTTCGAAGAAATTCGACAATATAACTTAACAACTTACGCCTGCCCTCCCCTTACGTGAGGTGACGTCGCCGCAATCTATTTGACCCGGTTGGCGGCAGGCATTTTTTATAGTCTTCGTTTCATTTTGAGCTACGGCCTGACGCTCTGAAGACTATCTAGCGCCAACACATCCGCAGCAACGCGGCGAGTCCATTTTTGGGCTATTGAATTCCAAATTTTTCGCCCCGCGTTGCACAGGCGAAGATTAAAAATCGGTAACAATTCGCTTACCGCAGTGGAAAACCCGCAAATGGCGCGTATGGCCGCAAGTGATTCGTCACGCCGCCGCGGCGACCACACGGTTGCGGCCGGTGTTCTTGGCCTCGTAAAGAGCCAGATCCGCCTGCTTCATCAGCTGGTCCGGGGTCAGCACCGATGCAATACGCGAGGCGATGCCGAAGGAAGCAGTGACATTTAGCGCTTCACCGGAGTGTTTCAGCATAAAGGGAGCGCTTTCGATCGCCGCGCGCAGGCGCTCGGCGACAGTAGCGGCAATTTCCGGCGAGGTGTCGGGCATCACGACGACGAATTCCTCCCCACCATAGCGGCAGGCAAGATCGGCACCGCGGATGGTCGAACGGACGCGATTTGCGAATTCCCGCAGCACCTCGTCGCCGCCGTCATGGCCGTAGGTGTCGTTCACTTGCTTGAAGCGGTCGATATCGGTGATCAGCACCGAAAGCGGCCTGCCCCGCGCCATCGAACGGTTGAAGAGCACGTTCAGGTGATTGTCGAGATAGCGCCGGTTATAAAGGCCGGTCAGCGGATCGGTCACGGCAAGCTCGATCGTCTGCTTGACGCTGGCGCGCAGGCGGTCGTTGTAGCGCTTGCGGCGGATCTGCGTCAGGCTGCGGGCAACCAGTTCGTTGGGATCGACCGGGCGGATGATGTAGTCGTTGACGCCGAGATCGAGCGCGCGCACGACCATCTCGTCAGCGCCCTGCTCTGTGATGATCAGAATCGGCAGGAAACGGGTGCGCTCCAGCGAGCGCAGCTGCGAACAGAGGCGAAGCGGATCGTAATCGTCGAAGTTGGCGTTGACGATGACGAGATCAAACGCGCTTTCGGCCGCCTCGAACAGGGCGGCCTGCGGATCGGAGAGGGCAAGGACGTCGGCGACGGGCTTCAGCGCCTTGATGATGCGCTCCTGCGAATTGGCGCGGCCGTCGACGAGCAGGACCTGAGCGGTCTCGTCGGCGCGACCCTCCCCTGCCCGCGTGAGGTCGTCGATGCCCATCGTATGGGCGGTGTCGGCGCGGATGCGCAGCTCATCGCTCAACGTCTTCAGCCGTAGCAGGCTCTTCACCCGGGAGATCAGCTGCAGATCGTTGACCGGCTTGGTGAGAAAATCGTCAGCGCCAGCCTTCAGGCCGCGTACGCGATCGGTCGGCTGGTCGAGCGCGGTGACCATGACGACTGGAATATGGGCGGTCTTCTGGCTGGCCTTCAGCCGCTCGCAGACCTCGAAACCGTCTATGCCAGGCATCATGATGTCGAGCAGAATGAGATCGACCTGGTTGCGCTCGCAGATCGCCAGTGCCGTGTAGCCGTCTGCTGCGGTCATCACGTCGAAATACTCCGCAAGCAGCCGCGCTTCGAGCAGCTTCACGTTGGCCGGAATATCGTCAACCACCAGTATTCGCGCAGTCATAAGCGTCTTTCCGATGCGTCAGGCATCGCCCAGATAGGTCTTGATCGTCTCGATGAATTTCGGAACCGAGATCGGCTTTGAAACATAGGCCTCGCAGCCGCCTTGGCGGATCCGCTCCTCGTCCCCCTTCATCGCGAAAGCCGTCACGGCGATGACGGGAATCACGTGCAGCTCGTCGTCCTCCTTCAGCCATTTCGTAACTTCGAGGCCGGAGACCTCGGGAAGCTGAATATCCATCAGGATGAGGTCGGGGCGATGCTTGCGCGCCAGATCGAGCGCCTCCATGCCGTTTCTGGTCTGGATCGTCGTATAGCCGGACGCCTCGATGAGGTCGCGAAAGAGCTTCATGTTGAGCTCGTTATCTTCTACAATCATCACCTGTTTGGGCATGACAAGCTGTCCCTACGTCCGTTCGCGCAGCGGTTCGTCCCATGACAAAGGCACATGCGGACAAAAGCTGCGTGAAACCGATAGTGCACGCTACCGGTATTTGGTTGAAGAAAAGGTAACTTACCCAGCGAAATGCAAAGCAACTTCAAGACTTCGAAACAACAGGCTGCCGACCCGCACGAGACGGCGATCGCCGTGCTCGGCTGGCTTGCCGGTGATCCCGAAATGTTCGGCCGCTTTCTTGCCCTGACGGGTGTAGCGCCTGGCCAGGTGCGCAACGCCGTCAACGATCCGGGATTCCTCGCCGGCCTGATGGATTTCCTGATGAACCATGAACCGACGGCGATGGCCTTCTGCGCGGCGAGCGGGATCAGCCCAGAGACGGTGACGGCGGCCTGGCAACATTTCTCGTCGCCGGGCCTCGATTCCGGAGAATACTGACCGTGGCCTCCGCTCCAGAACTCGACATCTCGCATATCCGCCTCGGCGAACGGCCGTTGATCGTCTGTGACGTCGACGACGTCGTGCTGCAGTTCATCGGTCCCTTCCAGCTTTTCCTTCAGAGCCAGGGCCACGCGTTTCTGCCGCGATCGTTCCGGCTTCACGGCAACATCGTCTCGCAAGCGGACGGCGTGGAGATCGAGGATCAAGAGGTCAGCCGGCTGATCGAGGAATTCTTCGAGGCCCAAGAGCTGTGGCAGACGCCGCTCGACCGCGTCGTCGAAACGCTCGACCGGCTTTCGGAAGAGGCCGATATCCTTTTCCTGACGGCCATGCAGCCACGGTTCCAGGACCAGCGCCGTCGCCTTCTCGACAGGATGGGCCTGCTTTTTCCGCTGCTTGCCACCGAGCAACCCAAGGGGCCGATCGTTCACGCATTGCATGCCAGCCGCTCCCTTCCCGTCGTCTTCATCGATGATATGGCGCGCAATCTGCATTCCGTTAGGGATCACGTCACCGATTGCCTGCTGATTCACCTGATGCCGAACTCGCCCGTCCATCGTTTCGCACCGGCGGCCGCTGACGACATCACGCGCGCCACCGACTGGACGCATGCGGCCGCCCTCATCGAGGCGCATTTTGTTTCCGGCACTGTCACGCGCGCAGCTCCAGCCGCATGAGCGGACGGCCATCCTTGCGCCGTGCTACAGTCTCGAAACCGGCGGCATCGAAGACTGCCGTCGAGCCGATGCAGAGCGTCACGGATTTCGACTGCTTCACATGATCGATCGGACAGGCTTCGAGCAGCCGCGCTCCCTGGCGCCGCGCGTAGTCGATCGCGCCGGCGAGCAGACGGTGGGCCATTCCCTTGCCACGCAGTTTGGGCAGCAGGAAGAAGCAACTGACGGCCCAGATGGATGGATCATGCGCATCGCCCTCATCCAGCGGCCGCGAGACGGTGCGCGGCGAATTGAACTGCGGCACGTCGTGGCGCGGCCCGACCTGCACCCAGGCGACCGGCACGCCGTCGGCATAACAGAGGATGCCAGGCGGCGGACCCGCCTCGATCCGCTCCCGCATATGCGCCTTGCGTTCGTCGGCCGCCATCTTCGTCCGTATCGCATGCGGCAGGCGCAATGCGACGCACCAGCAGTTATAGAAGGCACCCTGCGGCCCGAACACGATTTCGAAGTCGTCCCAGCGTTCTGGCGTTACCGGCTCGAAACGAAGATCGTTATCCAAAGGCAAAGCTCCCGGCCTCTCTTGAGACTCGGAAGCTTAAGGCGTAATGTCCGATCGTTCAATCTTTGTTCTCATCATGACGCCCGCGCCTGACAAGACACCCGGCTTCTGTCGCGACTGCCTTGCCGAGCAGAAGGGCGAGGCGCGCCGGTGCGTTTCCTGCGGCAGTCCCCGCCTCGTGCGCCATCGCGAACTCTATGCATTGACGCTGGCGCATATCGATTGCGACGCCTTCTACGCAGCGGTGGAGAAACGCGACAATCCTGATCTTGCCGACAAGCCTGTCATCATCGGCGGCGGCAAACGCGGTGTGGTTTCCACTGCCTGCTATATCGCCCGTATCCACGGCGTGCGTTCGGCCATGCCGATGTTCAAGGCGCTGGAGGCATGCCCTCAAGCGATCGTCATCCGCCCCGACATGGAGAAATATGTCCGGGTCGGGCGGCAGGTGCGCGCAATGATGCAGGATCTGACGCCGCTGGTGCAGCCGCTATCGATCGACGAGGCCTTCCTGGAGCTCGGCGGCACCGAGAGGCTGCATCACGATCCGCCGGCGCGCACGCTCGCCAAATTCGCCCGTCGCATCGAAAGGGAGATCGGCATCACCGTTTCGGTCGGGCTTTCCTATTGCAAATTTCTCGCCAAGGTCGCCTCCGATCTGCAGAAGCCGCGCGGCTTTTCGGTCATCGGCCGCGAGGAAGCGGTCGAGTTCCTGGCGCCGCGTCCCGTCACCACGATCTGGGGCGTCGGCAAGGCCTTTGCGGCGACGCTGGAGGCGGACGGCATCCGCACCATCGGCCAGCTGCAGCAGATGGAGGAAAACGATCTGATGCGCCGCTACGGCAGTATCGGGCAGCGGCTCGCCCGGCTGTCGCGCGGCGTCGACGACCGCGAGGTGCATCTCAACGATGCGGCCAAGAGCGTATCGGCCGAGACGACCTTCTTCGAAGACATATCGCGCTACGACGATCTGGTGCCGATCCTGCGCAACCTTTCCGAAAAGGTGTCCTGGCGGCTAAAGAAAAACGGCATTGCCGGCCATACCGTCGTCCTGAAGATGAAGACCGCCGATTTCAAATCGCGCACCCGCAACCGCAAGCTCGAAGACCCGACCCAGCTTGCCGACAAGATCTTCCGCACCGGGCTCGAGCTTCTCGAAAAAGAGACAGACGGTACGAAGTTCCGCCTGATCGGCATCGGCGTCACCGATCTCGGCGATGCCGCCCGCGCCGATCCGCCCGATCTGATCGACCGGCAATCGGGCCGGCGGGCGGCAGCCGAAGCGGCGATGGACAAGCTGCGTGACAAGTTCGGCAAGAAAACGGTCGAGACCGGCTACACCTTCGGCAGCGGCAAGCGCGATCACTAACGCGTGAGGGCAGCCGGCGATCCAGCCTATAAAATCTTCCTTAAACTTCGTCTCATAATGTGCCGGGCAAGTATTGCGTATGGTTGGGTCTCATGTTCTCGCGTCTCGTCTTCGGCCTCGGCTTGCTGTCGGCCACCGCACTCGTGCACCCCGCTCTTGCCGCGGATGCGCGCACGCTGCAGATCATCGTCTCCAAGGACAAGCAGTCGCTTGTGGTCTATGACGGCACCGAGGTCGTCGCGACCTCGAAGGTCTCGACCGGCAAGGACGGCCACACGACGCCGAGCGGCATCTTCTCGGTGCTGGAAAAGCAGAAATACCACGAATCCAACCTCTATTCGGCGGCGCCGATGCCGTTCATGCAAAGGCTGACCTGGTCCGGCATCGCGCTGCACGAATCCAATTCGGTCCCGCGTTATCCGGCCTCACATGGCTGCGTGCGCATGCCGGGCGCTTTCGCAAAAATGCTTTATGGGATGACCGATCCCGGTGTCCCCGTCATTATCAGCGACGGTGAACTGGTGCCGCAGCCGATCGATCATCCGACCCTTTTCCATCCGGATGCACCGGCGGCGATGCCGCTGCTTTCGGATGTCGAACTGCGGCCCTCTATGCCCGACAGCCCCGAAAAGCCGGTGCAGGTGGCGATGAACGATACCGCTGCGATGCCGATGCCGGTAGCGCAGCCGATTGCAGCGCCCGAACCCGAGCCGCCGTCCGAGCCGATCAGCATGCTGATTACGCGCCGGACGCTGCGCGAGACGGTGATCGACATCCAGACCCTGCTCAACCAGCTCGGTTTTCCCGCCGGCAATCCGGACGGCTTGCTCGGTTCGTCGACCGTACAGGCGATAAAGGCTTTCAAGACGCTACGGCCGGCGGAATTTGCCGGCGACAGGAGCCTGGTCTCCGACACGCTCCTCAGAGAAGTCTATGCCGCGGCTGGCAAGGGCGAGCCGCCGAACGGCGTCATCATGGTGCGGCAGGCCTTCAAACCGATCTTCGAAGCGCCGGTGACGATCGCCGATCCGGGACTGGCGCTCGGCACACATTTCTTCACGCTGCATGCGGTCGATGAAAAGGCCGGCACCGCCGACTGGCTCGGCATCACGCTTGAGAACAATCTCTCCCGCGAGACGATGAAGCGGCTTGGCATCACCAATCAGGAAAGCTCGATCATTACAGGCAAGCCGATCGCCCGTTCGCTCAACAGGATTGCCATCCCCGACGAGACCCGCCACAAGATTGACGCCCTCATCGCGCCCGGCTCGACGCTGACGATCTCCGATACCGGCCTCGGCCGGGAGACCGGCGAAGGCACGGATTTCATCACGATCACCCGCGGGTGATGGCCATCACGCTAATGCGTGTCGCCCAAAAGTGCGCAGCGGTTTTGGGATAACGAAATGCATAAAACAAAGACTTAAAGCGCGGCGCATGAATCCTGATTGACGCGACGCGCTTTAGGCTGATCAGACAAGCTCGACGTCGATGACGCCGGGGGCGGCGCGAAGGGCGGCGGCGATCTCCGGTGTGATGCGGTATTTCTCCGGCAGTGCTACTTCCACCTCGCGTTTGCCCTCCTCCTTGATGACGATGAAGGAAACGAGGCCATCGCCCTTGGCGTTCAAATGGCCGGCAACCATTCTCAGCGGTCCGGAATCGCGAACATAGACGCGCAGCGCCTTCTGCATCTGCAGCGACTTTTCCTCCAGCGACTGGATCGTCTGGATGCGCAGGCCGATGCCCTCCGGCCGCTCCTCGCCCGTCGCGGTCAGCACGAAGGATTTGCCTGACTCCAACACGTCGCGATACTGGTTGAGCATCTCCGAAAAGAGCACCGCTTCGAACTGGCCCGAAGAATCGGAGAAGACGATGATGCCCATCTTGTTGCCGGTGCGAGTCTTGCGCTCCTGCTTCGAGATGACGGTACCGGCAAGGCGCGCATTGGCCGCGCCCTGCTTGATGGCGGCGGAAAACTCGGCAAAGGTCTGCACCCGCATCTTCTGCAGGATATTGTTGTAGGAATCGAGCGGGTGGGCTGTGAGATAAAAGCCCAGCACCTGGAACTCCTTGAGCAGCCGCTCGGAGGGGAGCCAGGGCGAGAACGGCGGCAGGGAGATTTTCTCAGGCCCCGACGTCAACGTACTGCCGAAAATGTCCGACTGGCCGCTCAGTTTGTTCTCCTGGGCGCGCTGGGCATAACCGAGAATGCGGTCGAGGCCGGCTGCTAGCTGGGCGCGGTCCATGTCGAAACAATCGAAGGCGCCGGCATAGATCAGGCTTTCGAGCACGCGACGATTGACCTGACGCGGATCGATACGCAGGCAGAAATCCTCGATGCTGGCAAAGGGCTTGTCGCCACGCACCCCAACAATATGGTCGACGGCGGATTCGCCGACGCCCTTGAGAGCGGCGAGCGCGTAATAGATGCGGTTGTCGCCGGTCTCGAAATGGCGGAAGGAGGTCTGCACCGAGGGTGCGATCACCTCAATGCCGAGGCGCTTGGCATCCTGACGGAAATCATTGACCTTTTCCGTGTTGGACATGTCGAGCGTCATCGAGGCGGCGAGGAATTCGACCGGGTAATGCGCCTTCATGTAGGCGGTCTGGTAGGAGACGATGGCATAGGCGGCGGCATGCGACTTGTTGAAGCCGTAATTGGCGAACTTCGCCAGCAGCTCGAAGATATTGTCGGCCTGCGGCTTCGATACACCATTCTTGACGGCGCCTACGACGAAGCGTTCGCGCTGCTGGTCCATCTCGGCCTTGATCTTCTTGCCCATGGCGCGACGCAGAAGGTCGGCTTCGCCCAGCGAGTAGCCGGACAGCACCTGGGCGATCTGCATCACCTGTTCCTGATAGACGATGACACCCTGGGTTTCCTTGAGCAGGTGGTCGATCATCGGATGGATCGATTCCAGCTCTTCGTCGCCGTGCTTGCGAGCGTTGTAGGTCGGGATGTTCTCCATCGGGCCGGGACGATAGAGCGCCACCAGCGCGATGATGTCCTCGATGCAGTCCGGCTTCATGCCGATCAGCGCCTTGCGCATGCCGGCACTTTCCACCTGGAACACGCCGACCGTCTCGCCGCGCGACAGCATCTCGTAGGTCTTCTTGTCGTCGAGTGGAATGGCCGCGAGATCGACCTTGATGCCAAGCTTGGCGACAAAATCGACCGCGACCTTCAACACGGTCAGCGTCTTCAGGCCGAGGAAGTCGAACTTGACGAGGCCTGCCTGCTCCACCCATTTCATGTTGAACTGGGTGACCGGCATGTCCGAGCGCGGATCGCGATACATCGGCACCAGCTTGGAAAGCGGCCGGTCGCCGATGACGATGCCGGCGGCATGGGTCGAGGCATGGCGGTAGAGCCCCTCGATCTTCTGGGCGATGTCGAGCAGGCGCGCGACAACAGGTTCTTTCGCCGCCTCCTCCTGCAGCTTCGGCTCCTCCTCGATCGCCTTGGACAGCGGCGTCGGATTGGCGGGGTTGTTCGGCACGAGTTTGCAGATCTTGTCGACCTGGCCGTAGGGCATTTCCAGCACACGGCCGACGTCGCGAAGGGCGGCACGCGCCTGCAGCGAACCGAAGGTGATGATCTGCGCCACCTGCTCGCGGCCATACTTGGCCTGGACATAGCGGATCACCTCTTCGCGGCGGTCCTGACAGAAGTCGATGTCGAAGTCGGGCATCGAGACGCGTTCCGGATTGAGGAAGCGCTCGAAGAGCAGCGAAAAACGTAAGGGATCGACGTCGGTGATCGTCAATGCATAGGCGACCAGCGAACCAGCGCCCGAACCGCGGCCGGGACCGACCGGAATGTCGTGCTGCTTGGCCCATTTGATGAAGTCGGCAACGATCAGGAAGTAGCCGGGGAAACGCATGCGCTCGATGACGCTGAGCTCGAAATCCAGCCGTTCGCGATAATCCTCTTCCTCGTAACCCGGCGACATGCCGAGCGTCGAAAGCCGCATGTCCAGCCCTTCGACCGCCTGGCGGCGCAGCTCGCTCGCCTCGGCGCGTTCGGCCTCCTCGGCATCGTCGGTCGCACCGGTGAAGCGTGGCAGGATCGGCTTTCGCGTCTTCAGCACGAAGGAGCAGCGCGTGGCGATCTCGATCGTATTTTCCAGCGCTTCCGGCAGGTCGGCGAAGAGCTTGACCATCTCGGCCCGGCTCTTCAGATAGTGATCCGGCGTCAGGCGAAAGCGGCTGTCGTCGGAGACGATGGCGTTGTGCGCGACCGCCATCAACGCATCATGAGCGTCGTAATCGTCGCGCGTCGGAAAGAAAGCCTCGTTGGTCGCAACCAGCGGCAGCTCGTGGGCACAGGCGAGCCCGATGATCTTCTGCTCGTGCCGCTTGTCGTAGGTGCCGTGCCGCTGCAGTTCGACATAGAGCCTGTCGCCGAAGAGACGTTTCAGCGTGAGCAGCCGGGCTTCCGCCTGAGCGGGATGGCCTTCCTTGATCGCCACGTCGACCGGCCCGGTCAAGGCGCCGCTCAATGCGATCAGCCCTTCCGTGCCCGCCTCCTCCAGCCAGGAGGCGCTGATATGAACGGCCTGGTTGCTCTCGCCCCCGAGATAGGCCCGGCTGACGAGATCGACCAGCCGTTCGTAACCGGCATCCGTCGCAGCGAGAAGAACGATCGCCGGCAGCTTGACCAGGGCCTGCTGACCGCCGCGCTTTTCGGTTTCCAGCCCGTCTTCCATGTCGATCGAGACCTGGCAGCCGATGATCGGCTGCAGGCCTTCCTCCATCGCCTTCTGGGAGAATTCGAGGGCGACGAACAGATTGTTGGTGTCGGTAATCGCAATCGCCGGCTGGCTGTCGCCGGTCGCCTTGTAGAGGATCTTCTTCAGCGGCAGCGCGCCCTCGAGAAGCGAATAGGCGGAATGGACCCTCAGGTGGATGAAACCCGGCGTGCCGGTCGCCTCACCCGTTGAACCCTTTGCCGTATCCGCCATGACATGCCTTCCCAATCACCCGAATGAATCGGACGCATTGTCGGCATAGAGGGCGATGATGTCCAGAAGAAGTCCCGCGTCCGGACCGCATGACTGCCATGCGATCCCCTGAAAACTTTAGAACGCCATGACGATAAGCGAGAAGCTGGCAACGAACATTGCGATGGAGGTGAATGCTGCGATATCACGGATCATGTCAGTCATCGGGCTCTCCTTTACTCGTTATGTTTTCAATTTGTTCCATGTATGTTCTGCTGTCAACAGGAATCTTTTCCTCCTTTCTTGTGTTTGAAAAATGCCGGGATGCGCACCTGCGAATCGCTGGGAGCCAGCACCCGATGAGATGGGCAACAGCTTTGCCTTCTGGGCTGCCACAGATCGGTCATGGCGCCTAGACGGCCACCCCCCTCGAGGCGACCCGTTTATTTCGAGCCAATGTTCTCTTTTTGTTCTTTACACATCGCGGCATATTTGCCAGCATCGGGCTGAGAGGAGAATGAGATGTTGAATATTGCGATGCTGAACGAATTCGTCGTGGAGGCGAAGGCTGCGACCTATGTCGGCGGCGGCGTGGCGCGCGCGCCCTGCCGGCCGGGTTCCCACGATATCGGTTACGAACGCGGCGACTGGCGCTATCTCGACAGCTATTTCGGCGGCACCGATTTTGCCGGACAGGAAGTGGTGTGGCTTGCCGACGAGCCCGTCTGGGCGATGAATTATTTTGGCTGCGTCATTGCGCCTGATCTCATCGACGGCGCAGCAGCCGGGACGGTGATCAAGACAGCACTTTCGGCGATGTATCGAGAGGGCCGGTTTCTTGGCGGAATGGAATTCGACCATCCGTTCGGCCGCTATATCGACCGCAGCGAAGGCGACTGCGAGCGGTTCAGCGGCCACGAATGCATCATGGTCGATGGCCAGAAGGCCTATGTGCTCGACTACCGCGGCGGGCTGATCATCCCCTGATCGCTGCCTTAAAGCGCATCGTGTCAGTCTGGATTCACGCGATGCGCTTTATCCCAAAACCGCCGCACACTTTTGGGCGACATGCGTCAGAAATCGACGATCTTGCCGTCGGAGATCGTCACGCGCCGATCCATGCGGCGGGCGAGCTCGTGATTATGGGTGGCGATGAGAGCGGCAAGGCCGGACTGGCGCACGAGCGCCTCCAGCGCGTCGAAGACATAGCTTGCCGTTTCCGGGTCGAGATTGCCTGTCGGCTCGTCGGCAAAAAGCAGGGTCGGCGCATTGGCGACGGCGCGGGCAATCGCGACGCGCTGCTGCTCGCCACCGGAAAGCTCGCCTGGGCGATGCGAGCCGCGATGGCCGATACGCATGTAATCGAGAAGCTGACCGGCCCGCTCTCCGGCTTCCTTCCAGGAAAGCCCGGCGATCAGCTGCGGCATCATGATGTTCTCGAGTGCCGAGAACTCCGGCAAGAGGTGGTGGAACTGGTAAACGAAGCCGATTTCGCTCCGGCGGATCGCGGTGCGCTTCTCGTCGCTAAGGCCGTCACAGGCATGACCGTTGATGTTGACTTCACCACCGTCCGGATGCTCCAGCAGGCCGGCGATATGCAGCAGCGTCGATTTGCCGGTGCCGGATGGAGCGACGAGAGCGACGATCTCGCCCTTCGACATCGAAAAATCCGCGCCCTTCAGGATCGAGAGCAGCGTATCGCCCTGCCCGTAATGGCGTTCGACGCCGGTAAGCTTGAGAACGACGTTGCGTTTCATAGATGCGGCATTCCTTATTCGTAGCGCAGGGCCTGCACCGGATCGAGCCTGGAGGCACGCCAGGCCGGGAAAATGGTCGCGATGAAGGAGAGCGTCAGCGCCATGACGACGATCGACATCGTTTCGCTGAAATCCATTTCGGCCGGCAGCTGGCTGAGGAAATAGACCTGCGGATTGAAGAGAACGGTGCCTGATACCCAGGAGAAGAATTGGCGGACGGATTCGATGTTGACGCAGACAAGAACGCCGAGCAACACACCGCCAATTGTGCCGACGATCCCGATCGCCGCTCCGGTCATGAAGAAGATGCGCATGATCGCACCGGCGCTGGCACCCATGGTACGCAGGATGGCGATATCGCTGCCCTTGTCCTTCACCAACATGATGAGGCCGGAGATGATGTTCAGCGCCGCGACAAGCACGATCAGCGTCAGGATCATGAACATGACGTTACGCTCGACCTGTAGCGCCGAGAAAAAGGTCTGGTTGCGCTGGCGCCAGTCGGTGAGGTTGATCTGGCGGCCGGCCGCCTCCACTACCTTAGGCTTCAGATTGTCTATATCGTCGGGGTGGTCGACGAAGAGTTCGATCGACTGCACCAGTCCCTCTGCGTTGAAATAGAGCTGCGCCTCCTCCAGCGGCATGAAGATGATCGAGGAGTCGTATTCCGACATGCCGATCTCGAAGAGGCCGGAAATCTTGTAGGACTTGACGCGCGGGCTGACGCCCATTGGCGTAATGTCACCATCTGGCGACGTCAGCGTAATAAGGTCGCCGACGCTAAGACCCAACTGGTCGGCCATGCGCGTGCCGATCAGCACGCCCTGGCCGGAGGCAAAGCCTACCATGTCTCCCGGTTTGATATTCTCAGAAACCGCTTTGAGCTTGGTCAGGTCCTCCGCGCGGACGCCGCGCACCAGCGCGCCCGTGCTGCCGCCCGCCTGGGCGGAGGCAAGTACCTGGCCCTCCACCAACGGCAGCGCCATCTTGACGCCAGGCACGGCGGCAAGCCTGCTGGCGAGGTCGGCATAATCGGTGAAAGGGCCATCGGACGGCTGGACGATCATGTGGCCGTTGATGCCGAGAATGCGCGAGACGAGCTCTGTGCGAAAGCCGTTCATCACGGCCATGACGATGATCAGCGTCGCAACGCCCAGCATGATGCCGACAAAGGAGAAGCCGGCGATTACCGAGATGAAGGCCTCCTTGCGGCGGGCGCGCAGATAACGCCACGCCACGAGGCGTTCGAAGGTGGAAAATGGCTTGCCAGCCGGACCCAAGCCGGATTTTGAACTCCGGTCCACTGCTGCCTCTGCCATTTCGCCTCCGTTTCCTTAAGCCACGAACCGGTTGATCGCCGCTTCGATGGTCATCGTTTCGCGGGCGCCGGTCTTGCGGTCCTTCACTTCAACTTCGCCGTTGGCGACCGCGCGCGGGCCGGCGATGATCTGGACGGGCACACCGATCAGGTCGGCGGTTGCGAATTTCGTACCGGCCCGATCGTCGGTATCGTCGTAGAGCACATCCCTGCCGGCCTTGGTCAGCGCGGCATAGATCAGCTCGCAGGTATCGTCACAGGCCTGATCGCCCGCCTTCATGTTGATCACAACGATATCGAAGGGCGCGACCGATGCCGGCCAGATGATTCCGTTGTCGTCATGCGATGCTTCGATGATGGCGGGAACAAGGCGTGTCGGGCCGATACCATAGGAACCCATGTGAACGAAGTGTTCCTTGCCATCAGGTCCCTGCACTTTCGCACCCATCGGCTCGGAATATTTCGTGCCGAAATAGAAGATATGGCCGACCTCGATACCGCGCGCCGACAGGCGGTCGCCCTCGGGAACGGCGTTGAAGGCCGCCTCGTCGTGCATTTCCGAGGTCGCCGCATAGAGCGAGGTCCATTTGTCGAAGATCGCCTGCAGGCCCTCGACACTGTCGAAATCGGTGTGTGCACCAGGAATATCGAAATCGACGAAATCCTTGTGGCAGAAGACTTCGGATTCACCGGTGTCAGCGAGGATGATGAACTCATGGCTGAGCTTGCCGCCGATCGGGCCGGTGTCGGCGCGCATCGGAATGGCGCGCAGGCCGAGCCGATCGAAGGTGCGCAGGTAGGCTGCGAACATCTTGTTATAGGAATGCTCCGCCCCTTCGCGCGTCAGGTCGAAGGAATAGGCATCCTTCATCATGAATTCGCGCGAGCGCATGGTGCCAAAGCGCGGGCGGATCTCGTCGCGGAACTTCAGCTGGATGTGATAGAGATTGAGCGGCAGGTCCTTATAGGATTTGACGGAAGAGCGGAAAATATCCGTCACCATCTCTTCATTGGTGGGACCATAGAGCATCGGCCGATCCTGGCGGTCCTTGATGCGCAGCATCTCCTTGCCGTAGGCGTCGTAGCGGCCGCTTTCCTGCCAGAGCTCGGCCGATTGCAGGGTCGGCATCGACAGCTCGATGGCGCCGGCGCGGTTCTGCTCGTCGCGGATAATGGCGTTGACCTTGTCGAGCACGCGCTTGCCGAGCGGCAGCCAGGAATAGATGCCCTGCGACTGCTGGCGGATCATGCCGGCGCGCAGCATCAGCCGGTGGGAGACGATTTCCGCCTCCTTGGGGTTTTCCTTGAGGATGGGCATGAAATAGCGGGACAGACGCATGGCGGATTCCGGAGCAGTTGAGATCCCGCAGCAGGCGGAATCGAAGGCAATTGTTGATGTGGGAGCGTTCATAGCCGCTTCGCGGCAGGAAGGAAACCCGCAACGGATGCCGGCCACCTCCCGGAAGCGCATGTTCGCACCCGCAAAATGGAAGGGCGTGAAAAAGCGCGTGTTTATAAGGACTTGAACGAAAATCTTGTCAACAGAAAAATTTTGCTAGAGTGTAGCAAAAATGCAAAAAAAGCTGATGACAAAGCCCAATGTTTGAGCTAGTTTTAGCTCACAAAACAGGCAGGAAGTTAAATTCTTGCCGAATTCGCGGTCAAGTCTTGGGAGGATCAGATCTTAGGCGCGCTCGTCGCAGCCCCGGCAACGGTTACAGATCACGCGATACTTAAAACAAGGCTTTTAGCCTTGTTTTTTTTTGGCTTTTCGGCCTCCGTCCCATCCAGAAATCCGACCGACTTCCGTAAGGGAATAGCCCTCATTCCGTTACGCGAGCTCTTTGCCGCAACAGCATGACGCTGGTATGACGAAACTCGCATTCAATAAGCTTACATCTGCCCAAAGTTTGAGCAAAAGCCACGATTCAATAGAAGCTAGGGCCGAGTTGCGGCAGGGCGTCGAAGCCCCAGCCGAAATAGGTGTCGCAGACGTACCAGAGGCCATAGACCAGGGCCGAAATCAGCGTCGTCAGCGAAAACACGAAGGCGGCGCGAAACCGGGTGGGCGCGCTCGGAACGGTGCCGAGCACGACATCATCGTCTTCCGCCTGCGTACGCAGACCGACCGGCAGGACGGCAAAAAGCGTCATCCACCAGATGATGAAGTAGACGGCAAATCCCTGAAGAAAGATCTGGAGCATTATGGTTCCCGTTGGTGTCGCGCCGGTATCGCGTCCTTATACGGCGGAATGGCGACCACTCAAAGCGGACGAACGGTTTTGGCCGGTCTTCGGGTCACTCTGCCGCAGCAGGGCTCAGGCCTGTTCGAGTTCGATCAGCGTGCCGAAGAAATCCTTGGGATGCAGAAAGAGTACCGGCTTGCCATGGGCGCCGGTCTTCGGCTGGCCGTCGCCGAGCACCCTTGCGCCCGCCTCTACCAGCCGGTCACGGGCGAGAAGGATATCGTCCACCTCGTAGCAGATGTGGTGCATGCCGCCGGACGGGTTCTTTTCGAGGAAGGCTGCGATCGGCGAGGCAACCCCGAGCGGCTGCAGCAACTCGACCTTGGTGTTCGGCAATTCGACGAAAACAACGGTGACGCCATGCTCTGGCAGGGCCTGCGGCTGCGATACGGCAGCACCCAGCTTATCGCGATAGGCCGCCGTCGCCGCGGCCAGATCGGGCACGGCGATGGCGATATGGTTGACCCGGCCGAGCATGGTCAGACCTTGGTGACGAAAGCGGTGACAAGAGGTTTCTTGCCCCAGGTGTTGTTCGCGGCCGAGCGGATGGCGCGGCGCACGGCCTCCTGCAGCATGTCGATATCCTTGCGGCGGGCGCGCGGAATGCTCTCGATGGCGCTGACCGCCGCGTCGAAGAGCGTATCCTCCATATCCTCGCCCTCGTCATCGTAGGTCGGCAGGCCGATCGAAATGAGGTCGGGTTCGCCGACGATGTCATAGCGGGCGTCGAGCACGACATTGACCGCGACATGGCCGACATAGGAGAGCTTCTTACGCTCGCCGATACCCATCTCGTCGAAATCGCCGATCAGCGTGCCGTCCTTATAGATCCGGCCATGCGGTGCCTCGCCGATCACCTCGACCGGACCGGGCGCCAGCCGCAGGATATCGCCGTTGCGCACCCGCGGCACCAGTGCGATGCCGGATTGCTCGGCAAGTTCCTTGTGCGCCGTCAGATGCGTTGCCTCGCCATGCACCGGCACGACGATCTTCGGTCGCGTCCACTCATACATCCGCTGCAACTCGTTGCGGCGAGGATGGCCGGAAACGTGGACCAGCGCCTCGGTATCCGTGATGATGTGCACACCTTGCTCGACGAGGCCGTTCTTGATGTCCTGGATCGCCTTCTCGTTGCCGGGAATGGCGCGAGAGGAAAAGACGACGATATCGCCTGCCGCAAACGCCACATTGCGCATCTCGTCGCGCGAGAGCTTGGCAAGGGCTGCCCGCGCCTCGCCCTGGCTGCCGGTCAGGATGACGACGACCTTATCGCGCGGGATATAGCCGTATTCGTCCTCGGAGATGAAAGGCTTCACACCTTCCATCAGGCCGATATCCTGGGCGACGTCGACGACGCGCTTCAGCGAACTGCCGAGCAGCAGCACTTCGCGGCCGGCCGCCTCGGCAGCCTCGGCAACGGTGCGGATACGCCCGACATTCGACGAGAAGGTGGTAATCGCCACCCTGCCCTCGGCATTCTCGATGATCTTGCGCAGGCTTTCGGACACATCCTTCTCGGAGGGCGAAACACCGTCGCGCAGCGCATTGGTGGAATCGCACATCAGCGCCAGCACGCCCTCGTCGCCGAGCTGGCGGAAACGTGTCTCGTCGGTCAGGGGCCCGAGCGAAGGCTCGTGGTCGATCTTCCAGTCGCCGGTATGGATGACATTGCCGACCGGCGTGCGGATCATCAGCGACATCGGCTCGGGGATCGAATGGTTGACGGCGACGCCTTCGATGCTGAAGGGGCCGACATTGATCGTATCGCCGGCCTTGAACGGCGTCACCGGCACTTCGCCGATCTTAGCCTTCTCGAAATTGCGCTTGGCTTCGAGCAGACCGGCTGTGAAACCAGAGGCATAGACCGGCACGTTGAGGCCGGGCCAGAGGTCGGCGAGCGCACCATAATGGTCTTCATGCGCATGGGTGATGATGATCGCCTTGAGGTTCTTTCGTTCGCTGGCGAGGAAGCGGATATCGGGCAGCACGAGGTCGACACCCGGCAGATCGGGCCCCGGAAAAGTGACGCCACAATCGACCATGATCCACTGGCGATGCTCGGGCGGGCCGTAGCCATAGAGAGCGAGATTCATACCTATCTCGCCAACGCCGCCCAGAGGCAGGAATACCAGTTCGTCCTGTTTCGCCATAATTTTCGTTTTTTCCGCTATCCAAAAAACACATCACCGGCAGCAATGGGCATTATCCTGCCAGTGCCGGTATCGAGCATCAACAAGCCATTATCATCAATTCCGGCGAATTGTCCGGAAATCGATCGGTCCGGCAAATTGACCGTAATCTTTTCGCCGATGCCGCAGGCGATCGCGCGCCAGAGCGCCGTGATCTCGCCGATGCCGCGGCCCTGGTCCCATATTTCAAGCACTTCCGCCGTGGTGGCGAAGAGGTGCGCGAAGAGTTCCTCCGGCGAAGCCGCACTTCCCTGCTGGCGCAGACAGGTGACGGGGTAGAGCGGATTGTCCGGCATCACAGAGATATTGATACCGATGCCGACGATCAGCGCGTAACGTCCGTCCGGCAGTCCCTCACCTTCGACGAGAATGCCGCAGGTCTTCTTTCGGCCGATGAGAATATCGTTCGGCCATTTGACCTCGAGCGGTTCGGCACCCAGTGGCAGCACCCTGCGGATCGCCTGGTGCACGGCAACGGCGATCGCCAACGGCAGCGAGCCCAGGCGCTCCATCGGGGCCGGGTCGATCAGAAGAAGAGAAGCGTAGAGATTGCCGCGCTCGGAAACCCAGAGCCTGCCGCGGCGGCCGCGGCCGCCCGTCTGCTTTTCGGCGGTCACCCAGACATTGCCACCATCGCCCGCCCGAGCCCGGGCGAGGCATTCGCTGTTAGTAGACGATGTTTCCGACAGAGCCTCGTGCCTGAAATCGCCGAGCGACATCCGGCGCCGCCCGTCGGAAGCCATCAAAAGAGCGTCGCGGCGGCAAGCTCTGCCGCACCGCCGATCGGGCCGCCGATGAGGACATAGGCGGTGACGAAGAGACCGGAGAGACCGAAGACCAGACGCAGCGCACCGGAGACACGGGCGAATTCGCCGGTCGCCTCATCGAACCACATCAGCTTGATGACACGCAGATAATAGTAAGCGCCGACGACCGAGGCGAGAACGCCGATAATGGCAAGCGCATAGAGCTTGGCTTCGATGGCGGCAACGAAGACGAAGTACTTCGCGAAGAAGCCGGCAAGCGGCGGGATGCCGGCGAGCGAGAACATCAGCGCCGTCAGCACCACGGCCATGAACGGGTTCGTCGTGGAGAGGCCGGCGAGATCGTCGACATTTTCAACGACGGTGCCGTCCTTGCGGCGCATCGACATGATGATCGCAAAGCTGCCGAGCGTCATGACCATGTAGATGACCATGTAAAGCATGACGCCGGTGACGCCGGTCTGGTTGCCGGCGGCAAGACCGACCAGCGCATAACCCATGTGGCCGATCGAGGAATAGGCCATCAGCCGCTTGATGTTCTTCTGGCCGATCGCGGCAAACGAGCCGAGCAGCATCGAGGCGATCGAGATGAAGACGACGACCTGCTGCCAGTCCGCCAGAACCGGCTGGAAAGCGGTGATGACGATACGGGTCATCATCGCCATGGCGGCAACCTTGGGTGCTGCGGCAAGGAAGGCGGTGACCGGCGTCGGCGCGCCTTCGTAAACATCCGGCGTCCACATGTGGAAGGGAACGGCGGAGATCTTGAAGGCGATGCCGGCGAGGATGAAGACCAGGCCGAAGATCAGGCCGAGCGAACGCGCGCCCTCGACGGACAGCGCCTGGGCGATCTCGGAGAAGTGGGTGTGGCCGGTGAAGCCGTAGACCAGCGACATGCCATAGAGCAGCATGCCGGAGGAAAGCGCGCCGAGGACGAAATATTTCAGGCCGGCTTCGGTCGACTTCAGGCTGTCACGGTTGATCGCGGCGACGACGTAGAGCGCCAGCGACTGCAGTTCCAGCGCCAGATAGAGCGAGATCAGGTCATTGGCCGAGATCATCAGCAGGATGCCGAGGGTCGCAAGCACCAGGAGAACCGGGAACTCGAACTTGTCGAGCTGATTTTCGCGGGCGTGGCCGATCGACATGAATATGGCAACCAGCGAACCGATCAGCGCCACCAGCTTCATGAAGCGCGAGAAGCCGTCCGCCATGTAGACGCCGCCATAGGCAAGGCCTTCTGCCGGCACGAAGAGCAGCCACAGGCCGGAGGCCAGGAGCAGGACGATGGCCAAGCCGGTGACGACAAGGCCCGACCGCTCGCCTGAGAAGACGCCGACCATCAACAGGACAAGGGCGCCGACCGCGAGGATGAGCTCCGGCGCGGAAAGATGCAGACTGAGGAGAATTGTTTCAGCGGTCATGTCCAATAAGTCCCGTCATCATTTCATAGACAGCGCAACATTCTGCGCTGCGTGCACGGCGGCCGTGTAGTTGTTGACCAGCAGATCCACCGAGGCGGCCGTCGCGTCGAAGACCGGAGCCGGGTAAACGCCGAAGAAGATGGTCAGTGCGACCAGCGGGTAAAGGATCAGCTGCTCGCGTCTGGAAAGATCGAGCAGCGCCTTCAGCTTCTCCTTCTCGAGCGCGCCGAAGATCACCCGGCGATAAAGCCAGAGCGCGTAGGCGGCCGAGAGGATGACGCCGGTGGCGGCAAAGAGCGCTACCCAGGTGTTGACCCGGAACACACCGATCAGCGTCAGGAATTCGCCGATGAAGCCCGACGTGCCGGGAAGCCCGACATTGGCCATGGTGAAGACCATCATCGCCACGGCATATTTCGGCATGTTGTTGACGAGGCCGCCATAGGCGTTGATCTCGCGGGTGTGGGTACGGTCATAGACGACGCCGACGCAGAGGAAGAGCGCGCCGGAGACGATGCCGTGCGACAGCATCTGGAAGATCGAACCCTGAACGCCCTGCATGTTGGCGGCAAAGATACCCATGGTCACGTAGCCCATGTGTGCCACGGAGGAATAGGCGATCAGCTTCTTGATATCGTCCTGCATCATCGCCACCAGAGAGGTATAGATGATGGCGATGACGGACATGGCGAAGACGAGCGGCGCGAAATAATCAGACGCCACCGGGAACATGCCGAGCGAGAAACGGATGAGACCGTAGCCGCCAAGCTTCAAAAGCACGCCGGCCAGGATCACCGAGCCTGCCGTCGGCGCCTGAACGTGGGCATCGGGAAGCCAGGTATGGACCGGCCACATCGGCATCTTGACCGCGAAGGAGGCGAAGAAGGCAAGCCATAACCAGGTCTGCAGCGCCGGCGGGAACTTGTAGGCGAGCAGCGCGGTGATATCGGTCGTGCCAGCCTGCCAGTACATCGCCATGATGGCGAGCAGCATCAGCACCGAGCCGAGCAACGTATAGAGGAAGAACTTGTAGCTCGCATAGACGCGGTCCTTGCCGCCCCAGACGCCGATGATCAGGAACATCGGAATGAGGCCCGCCTCGAAGAAGACGTAGAACAGCACGATATCGAGCGAGACGAACACGCCGATCATCATCGTTTCGAGGATGAGGAAGGCGATCATGTATTCCTTCAGGCGCTTCTCGATCGAGAGCCAGCTCGCCAGCACACAGAAGGGCATGAGGAAGGTCGACAGGATGACGAACAGCATCGAGATGCCGTCGACGCCGACGTGGTAGCCGATGCCGGTGCCGAGCCAGTCATGCTTCTCGAGCATCTGGAAGCCCGGATTGGCATTGTCAAAGCCGGTCCAGATGAAGAGCGAAACGACGAAGGTGAAGACGGTGGTGATCAGCGAGATCCACAGCACGTTCTTCCGGCCGGTTTCGCTCTCGCCGTTCATCAATAGCAGGAGCACCACGCCGACGAGCGGCAGGAAGGTGACCGTTGAAAGAATAGGCCAATCGGTCATCAGAAGGAACTCCCGAGCATCATCCAGGTAACGAGCGCCGCAATGCCGATCAGCATGGCGAAGGCGTAGTGATAGAGGTAACCGGTCTGCAGGCGGACCACGCGATCGGTGACGGCGACGACGCGAGCGGCGACGCCGTTCGGGCCGTAGGTGTCGATGACGCCGACATCACCTTTCTTCCACAGGAAGCGGCCGAGTGCCTTGGCGGAGCGGACGAAGAGGAAGTCATAGAGCTCGTCGAAATACCACTTGTTCAACAGGAACTGGTAGAGCACGCGGTGCTGCTGCGCGAGGATGCGCGGCGTCTGCGGCGAGCGGATATACATGTACCAGGCGGTGACGAAGCCGAGCACCATGGCGATGAAGGGGCTCAAGCCGACAAGCGCCGGAACGTGGTGAAACTCTTCGAGAAGTTCGTTCTCGGCGCCGGTGAAGAGCGCCCCCTTCCAGAACTCGGCATATTCCTCGCCGTAGAACCGGCCTTCGAAGATCACGCCCGCAAGCACTGCGCCGATCGCCAGGAGATAGAGCGGCACCAGCATGACCTGCGGCGACTCGTGGACGTGGTGCATGACCTCATGGGAAGCGCGCGGCTTGCCGAAGAAGGTCATGAAGATCAGGCGCCAGGAATAGAAGCTCGTAAAGAGAGCCGCGATGACCAGCAACGCGAAGGCGAAGCCCGCGACCGGCGAATGCGATGCATAGGTCGCCTCGATGATCACGTCCTTGGAGAAGAAGCCGGCGAAGCCGATCGGCGTGAAGGGAATGCCAAAACCGGTGATCGCCAGTGTGCCGATGATCATCAGCACGGCAGTAACTTTAATATGCGGCCACAGGCCGCCCATGTAGCGCATGTCTTGCTCGCCATCGACGGCATGGATGACCGAGCCGGCGCAGAGGAAGAGCAGCGCCTTGAAGAAGGCATGCGTGAAGAGATGGAAGATCGCTGCGCCATACGCCCCGGCTCCGAGTGCCACGAACATGTAGCCGAGCTGCGAGCAAGTGGAATAGGCGATGACACGCTTGATGTCGTTCTGCACGAGGGCGACTGTTGCCGCGAAGAAGGCGGTGATCGCGCCGATGACGGTGACGACAACCAGCGCATCCGGCGACAGTTCGAAAAGCGGCGACATGCGGGCGACGAGAAAGACGCCGGCGGTGACCATGGTGGCGGCATGAATGAGGGCCGAGACCGGGGTCGGGCCTTCCATGGCGTCCGGCAGCCAGGTGTGCAGCAGGAACTGCGCCGACTTGCCCATCGCGCCCATGAAGAGCAGCAGGCAGATGCCGGTCAGCGCATGAGCCTTGTCGAGCTGCATGCCGAAGAGATTGAGGATGACCTCGCCCGCTTCGCTGCCGCCTTCATGCGGGGCGAAGTTCGAGGCATTTGCGAAGATCGTGTCGAGGTTGATCGAGCCGAACAGCACGAAGACGCCGGCAATGCCGAGCACGAAGCCGAAGTCGCCGACGCGGTTGACGATGAAGGCCTTCATCGCCGCAGCCGTCGCCGACGGCTTCTTGAACCAGAAGCCGATCAGCAGATAGGAGGCGAGACCGACGCCTTCCCAGCCGAAGAACATCTGGGCAAGGTTGTCAGCGGTCACCAGCATCAGCATGGCGAAGGTGAAGAGCGAGAGATAGGCGAAGAAGCGCGGGCGATGCGGATCGGTATGCATGTAGCCGATCGAATAGACATGCACCAGTGTCGAGACCGTGTTGACGACGATCAGCATCACTGATGTCAGCGTATCCACGCGCAGCGACCAGGAGACGTCGATGCCGCCGGACTGGATCCAGCGCAGCACCTCGACCTTGATCGGGCCGCCTTCGGCATGACCCATGCCGACGGTGAAGAAGACGACCCAGGACAGGATGGCGGCGATGATCATCAGGCCGCTGGTGACATATTCCGAAGCCTTGGCGCCGATGGCGCGGCCAAAAAGGCCTGCGACGATCGCACCGATCAAGGGAAGAAAGACGATAGCCTTATAGAGGAACATGAGCCACTCAGCCCTTCATCATATTGACGTCTTCGACCGCGATCGAGCCGCGGTTGCGGTAGAAGACAACGAGAATTGCAAGACCGATCGCCGCTTCGGCAGCCGCGACTGTCAGGATGAACAGCGCGAAGACCTGGCCGACGATGTCGTTCAGGAAGGAGGAGAAGGCGACCATGTTGATGTTGACGGCAAGCAGGATCAGTTCGATCGACATCAGGATGACGATGACGTTCTTCCGGTTCAGGAAGATGCCGAAGACGCCAAGCGTGAAGAGGATGGCGCTGACCGTCAGGTAGTGGGAAAGTCCGATGACCATGTTCTTTGTTCCTTGACCTGCCTTTAGACGCCCTGCCCGGGCTTGACCGAAACCACCTCGACGGCGGTGGCGGGCGTACGGGCAACTTGCCTCGGAATATTCTGCCGCTTGATGTTGGTGCGGTGTCTCAATGTCAGCACGATCGCGCCGATCATGGCGACCAGGAGCACCAGACCGGCGATCTGGAAGAAATAGACGTAGTTGGTGTAGAGCACGTCGCCGAGAGCGGCGGTATTGGTGCGCTCGCTCAGCGCCGGGATCGGCATGGCGACTGATTTGGCGATCTCCGGCGAGATGACGCTGCCGCCGATGACGACGATCAGTTCGGCTGCGAGGATCACCCCGATCAGCCCGCCGATCGGCGCATATTCGAGAACGCCGGCCCTCAGTTCGGTAAAGTCGATATCGAGCATCATCACCACGAAGAGGAAGAGCACGGCGACGGCGCCGACATAGACGACAAGCAGGATCATCGCCAGGAATTCGGCACCGAGCAGCAGGAAGAGGCCAGCCGCATTGAAGAACACCAGGATCAGGAAGAGAACCGAGTGAACCGGGTTCTTCGCCCAGATGACCATGAACGCCGACGCCACCGCGACAAAGGCGAAAAGATAGAAAAATAGAGCCTGCAGACCCATGTTGGTGCCTTTTTCATCTTCCCCCGGGCAGCCGGGAGTTTCCCTGCCCGATGGAGCTTTCGCAGGCGCTAACCGGCAAAGCTCCTGTGCATATTGACCGCGACAAGAGCAACTGCGCTCCACCACGGCATTTCAAAATCTCAATCAGCGATACGGCGAGTCGATCGCGATGTTGCGAGCGATTTCCCGCTCCCACCGGTCTCCGTTGTCCAGAAGCCGCGCCTTGTCGAAATAGAGCTCTTCGCGGGTTTCCGTCGCAAATTCGAAATTCGGGCCTTCGACGATCGCGTCGACCGGGCAGGCTTCCTGGCAGAAGCCGCAATAGATGCACTTCACCATGTCGATATCGTAGCGCACCGTGCGGCGCGTACCGTCATTGCGGCGGGGACCCGCCTCGATGGTGATCGCCTGGGCAGGACAGATCGCCTCGCAAAGCTTGCAGGCGATGCAGCGCTCCTCGCCGTTCGGATAACGGCGCAGAGCATGCTCGCCGCGGAAACGCGGGGAAACCGGACCCTTTTCGAAGGGGTAGTTGATCGTCGCCTTCTGGCGGAAGAAATAGCGCATCGACAGAAAGAACGCGCCGACGAATTCCTTGAGAAACAGCGAGCTGATGGAGCCGGACAAGCTTGCCATCTTCAACCTCCAATTTTGCCGAAAACGAGAGCAGGCATGATCATGCCCAACCCATCAGTTTCAGCACGAATGCAACGATGACGACCATGGCGAGTGACAGCGGCAGGAAGACCTTCCAGCCGAGGCGCATGAGCTGGTCGTAGCGGTAGCGCGGAACGAAGGCCTTGACCATCGCGAACATGAAGAACACGAAGCAAGCCTTCAGCGTGAACCAGATGATGCCGGGGACCCAGTTGAGGATCCAGATATCGACCGGGGGCAGCCAGCCGCCGAGGAAGAGGATCGTCGTCAGCGCGCACATCAGGCAGACGGCCGCATATTCGCCGAGCATGAACATCATGTATGGCGAGGAGCCGTATTCGACCATGAAGCCGGCAACGAGTTCCGATTCAGCTTCCGGAAGGTCGAAGGGCGGGCGGTTCGTCTCGGCAAGTGCCGAAATGAAGAAGATGATGAACATCGGGAAGAGCGACAGCCAGTGCCAGTCGAGGAACGAGGCCGGCAGGCCGAGCATGGTGCCGAGGCCGGTATGCTGCGCATTGACGATATCGGTCAGGTTCAGCGAGCCGACGCAGAGAAGCACGGTGACGATGACGAAGCCGATCGAGACTTCATAGGACACCATCTGTGCCGCCGAGCGTAGCGCGCCGAGGAACGGATACTTCGAGTTCGAAGCCCAGCCGCCCATAATGATGCCGTAAACTTCGAGCGAGGAAATCGCGAAAATATAGAGGATGCCGACATTGATGTTGGCGATCACCCATCCGTCGGCCAGCGGTACCACCGCCCAGGTGGACAGCGCCAGAAGCACCGTCACCAGCGGAGCAAGCAGGAAGACCGCCTTGTTGGCGCCGGCCGGAATGATCGGCTCCTTGAAGACGAATTTCAAAAGGTCGGCGAAGGACTGGAACAGGCCGAAAGGACCGACGACGTTCGGGCCGCGGCGCAACTGTACGGCCGCCCAGATCTTGCGGTCGGCGAGCAGCACATAGGCGATGAAGACGAGCAGGCAGACGAGAAGCAGCAGTGACTGACCGATCATGATGATCGCCGGCCAGACATAGGTCGAAAAGAAAGAATCCATAGTCCCCTGCCCTTACTCTGCCGCGACTTTGAAGTTGTTGCGGGCCAATGCCGAGCACTCCGCCATGACAGCCGAGGCACGCGCTATCGGGTTCGTCAAATAGAAGTCTTTCACCGGCGACGCAAACCCGGATTTGTTCATCTTGCCGGCTTTTTTCGCAACTGCGGCAATTTGGGCGCTATCGGTTTCGGCGATCTCGTCGATGGCGGCAAAATGCGGGAAAGCGGCATAGAGCCGGGCGCGCAATTCGCTGAGCGAATCGAAGGGAAGCTTCTTGCCGAGCACGTCGGAAAGGGCACGGATGATTGCCCAGTCCTCGCGGGCGTCACCCGGCGCAAAACCTGCGCGGTTGCCCATCTGGACGCGGCCTTCGGTGTTGACCCAGGTGCCGGACTTTTCGGTATAGGCTGCGGCCGGCAGGATGACGTCGGCATGGTGCGCGCCATTATCGCCATGCGAGCCGATATAGACGGTGAGCTTGGCCTTCTTGGCGGTGAAGTCGAGTTCGTCCGCACCGAGCAGGAAGAGCACGTCCATCGCCGTCAGCATCTCGGCGGCATTGACGCCCTTGGCACCCGGCACGAAGCCGAGGTCGAGGCCGCCGACACGCGAGGCAGCGGTATGGAGAACGGCAAAGCCGTTCCAGCCTTCGGCGACCGCGCCGACCGAGCCGGCGAGCTTGGCAGCACTGGCGAGAACGCCGGCGCCGTCGGTGCGCGACAGCGCGCCCTGGCCGATGATAATCATCGGCTTGGCGGCGTTCTTCAGGACTTCGGCGAAGGCGTGGGTGCCGTCGACCAGATCCTTCAGCGTGTCGGGACCGCCGCCGAGGTAATCATAGCTGTAGCGCAGTTCGCCCGGTGCGCCGATCACGCCGATCGGGAACTTGCCGCGGCGCCAGCGCTTGCGGATGCGGGCGTTGAGGATGGCGGCCTCGAAGCGCGGATTGGCGCCGATGATCAACAGCGCGTCGGCCTGGTCGATGCCGGCAATGGTCGGGTTGAAGAGGTAGCTTGCACGGCCGAGCGACGGATCGAGTGCCGCCCCATCCTGGCGACAGTCGAGATTGACCGACCCCAGCGACTTCACCAGTTCGGAGAGCGCATACATTTCCTCGACGGAAGCGAGGTCGCCTGATATCGCGCCGATCTTGTCGCCCGAGGTGGCGCCGACGGCGGCCTTGATGGCGCCAAAGGCTTCGGCCCAGGTGGCGGGCTGCAGGCGGCCGTCGCGGCGAACGTAAGGCCGGTCGAGGCGCTGGGTCTTCAGGCCGTCCCAGATGAAGCGGCTCTTGTCGGAAATCCACTCCTCGTTGATCGCCTCATTGACGCGCGGCAGGATGCGCATGACCTCACGGCCGCGGGTGTCGACGCGGATCGCCGAACCGACGGCATCCATGACGTCGATCGATTCGGTCTTGTTCAGCTCCCAGGGGCGCGCGGTGAAGGCGAAGGGCTTCGAGGTGAGCGCGCCGACCGGGCAAAGGTCGACGACGTTGCCCTGCAGCTCGGAGGTCATCGCCTGTTCGAGATAGGTGGTGATCTCGGCATCCTCGCCGCGGCCGATCAGGCCGAGTTCGGAAATGCCGGCGACCTCGGTGGTGAAGCGGACGCAGCGCGTGCAGTGGATGCAGCGGTTCATCACCGTCTTGACGAGCGGGCCGATATACTTGTCCTCGACGGCGCGCTTGTCTTCCTGATAGCGCGAGGTGTCGATGCCGAAGGCCATCGCCTGGTCCTGCAGGTCGCATTCGCCGCCCTGGTCGCAGATCGGGCAATCCAGCGGATGGTTGATCAGCAGGAATTCCATCACACCTTCGCGGGCCTTCTTGACCATCGGGGTGTTGGTGAAGACCTCGGGCAGTTCGCCGTTCGGGCCGCCGCGGATGTCGCGCACGCTCATGGCGCAGGAAGCCTGCGGCTTCGGCGGGCCGCCCTTCACCTCGACAAGGCACATGCGGCAATTGCCGGCAACCGACAGACGCTCATGGAAGCAGAAGCGCGGAACCTCGGCACCGGCATCCTCGCACGCCTGCAATAGCGTGAAATGATCCGGAACTTCGATCTCGTTGCCGTCAATCCTCAGTTTTGCCATCGTCGCTCAGTCCTGTTTCCCGTTTGCCTGATGACGGCAAACAAACCTATTTTTGCAACACTCTCATTGCCAAGCCGGATCTTTCGTCCTGCCGACATCTGATGTCGCCCAAATTCTCTGTCGCGCATTCCAGATCCGGAACCCGCACCGGCATCTTGAGGCCCCCGCCCGTCCGCCGACCTGCCCATCTTTCCGGCCGATTGACACGGCCGGACAGTTCATTTCTTTCTGCGGCCCCGTCCTGCCAGAACCTTCGCCTGGCCGGTCCAGTCGTCACGCGCAATGCGGCCATTGAAGCCGAGTTCGACGTCAAGCCTGGCGATTTCCTCGTCGGTCCAGGCGGCAATCTCGGCAAAGCTGCGAATGCCCTTGGCGTTCAGCACCTGCTCCAGCTTCGGGCCGATGCCGGCGATCAGCTTGAGATCGTCGGCCTTTCCAGCCCGCGCAACCGGTTTTGCCTTCACTGCCGGCTTAGGCTGGCTGGCCTTCGTTTGGCTGGCTGGGATCGGCGCGCTGACCGGCTTGACCACAGTCAGTGTCGGCCTTGCCTTCTTCTCGGCCGGCGGCTTGGTGAAAGCCTTGACCTCCGAGCGAATATTCTCCGGCCGGATATCGACATCGGGCGCCGGCTCGTCCGGCGGCGTGTCATCGAGGGCGGCAGCGACCTTGCTGGTGGTTTCCAGGGCGCTCTGCCAGGCCCCGAAGAAAGCACCGGCCATTTGGGTCGAGAAACCGAAGCCGATCGCCGTTGCGGCGGCAAAGGCTGCAGCCGGATGCGCCATCAGCGGATGCACCGGCATTGCCTGTGCATTTTCCAGCATCTCGGCGGCAAGACGGCCGAAACCCGCCGCGAAATCGGCGGCTTCTTCCTTTTTCCTACCCTTGGATGCAATGTCCGCCATGATTATTCAGCCGCCTCCAGAACCGCGCCGTGATCGAGCGCGCTTGCCGTATACTGGTCGATGCGCTTTTCGATCTCGGGACGGAAGTTACGGATCAGACCCTGCACCGGCCATGCGGCGGCATCGCCGAGCGCACAGATGGTGTGACCTTCAATCTGCTTCGTCACCTGGAACAGCATGTCGATTTCGCGCTTCTGGGCATTGCCCTTGGCCATGCGCTCCATCACGCGCCACATCCAGCCCGTGCCTTCGCGGCAGGGCGTGCACTGGCCGCAGCTCTCATGCTTGAAGAAGGCGGAGATACGGGCGATCGCCTTGATGACGTCGGTGGACTTGTCCATGACGATCGCGGCGGCCGTGCCGAAGGAAGAGCCGACGCCGCGCAGGCCGTCGAAATCCATCGGGCAGTCGATGATGTCCTTGGCCGGAACGATCGGGCAGGATGCGCCGCCCGGAATGACGGCAAGCAGGTTGTCCCAGCCGCCGCGAATGCCGCCGGCATGGCGATCGACCAGTTCGCGGAAGGTGATGCCCATTTCCTCTTCGACCGTGCACGGCTTGTTGACGTGGCCGGAGAGCATGAACAGCTTGGTGCCGACATTGTTCGGACGGCCGATGGCCGAGAACCAGCCGGCGCCGCGGCGCAGGATCGTCGGCGCGACAGCGATCGATTCGACGTTGTTGACCGTCGTCGGGCAGCCGTAGAGACCCATATTGGCCGGGAACGGCGGCTTCAGACGCGGCTGGCCCTTCTTGCCTTCGAGGCTTTCGAGCAGCGCGGTTTCCTCGCCGCAGATGTAGGCGCCGGCACCGTGATGGACGAAGATGTCCATGTCCCAGCCGAGCTTGTTGTTCTTGCCGAGCAGGCCATAATCATAACATTCGTCGATCGCCGCCTGCAGCGCTTCACGCTCGCGGATATATTCGCCGCGCACATAGATGTAGGCCGCATTGGCGCCCATCGCGAAGCTGGCGACGACGCAGCCTTCGATCAGCGTATGCGGATCGTGGCGCATGATGTCGCGGTCTTTGCAGGTGCCGGGCTCGGATTCGTCGGCGTTGACGACGAGGTAGTGCGGACGGCCGTCGCTTTCCTTCGGCATGAAGGACCATTTGAGGCCTGTGGGGAAGCCGGCGCCGCCACGACCGCGAAGGCCCGACGCCTTCATCTCGTTGATGATCCAGTCGCGGCCCTTTTCGAGGATCTGCTTGGTGCCGTCCCAATGGCCGCGGCTCATCGCGCCCTTCAGGGATTTGTCCTTGAGGCCGTAGATGTTGGTAAAGATGCGGTCTTTATCTTGTAACATGCTTCACCTCTTACCGCGGCTTCTTGCCGAAGACCTTGATATATTCCGCTTCCCCGCCCTTGGCGAGCGCCTTGGCCTGCTTGACCCAGTCATCGCGCTCGATGCGGCCGCGGAAGTTCAGGTAGCCGTCGACCCATTCGCGTTCGGCCTTCTTCCAGCCTGCGACCTGCGCGAAGGTGAAGATGCCGATTTCGTTCAACGTCGCCTCGATCTTCGGGCCAACACCCGAGATCATCTTCAGATCATCCGGTGCGGCGGGCTTTTCGACGCCCGCCGGACGGTTCTTGTCGGTCAGGGCAGGCTTTGCCGCCGGGGCAGCCTCGGCCTTGACGGCAGCTTTCGGCGCCGGTTCGGCGGCTGCAGTGCCTGATATCGGCTGCTGCTCGGCTGCCTTGGCGTTTTTCGCAGCCGCCTTCGGCGCCGTTGCCGGCGTCTTCAGGGCAGCATTGGTCTCCGCATCGGTGCTCTTCGGGCGGGCGGCCTCGGAGGGCGGAACCGGAGCGCGGTCGACCGGAGCCGACACGGTTTCGGCGTCGGCCTTCTTGGCGCGCGTCCTTGCCTTCGGCTCTTCCGTCGTCAGCGACGTCAGGCCGCCTTCAGGCGCCGAAAACACCCGGTCGATCTGGGTGCCGGGCTTGATGCTGGCGCCATTGCCGGCGGCAAAGACGTCGATGATTTCTTCGAGACGCTCGGGCGTCAGGTCCTCATAGGTGTCCTTGCCGATCATCACCATCGGGGCGTTGACACAAGCCCCGAGACATTCGACCTCTTCCCAGGACAGCGTGCCTTCGGCATTGCGCTCGAAGGCATGGGCATGGATCTTGCTCTTGCAGACCGACATCAGCGCTTCCGAGCCGCGCAGCATGCAGGGCGTCGTGCCGCAGACTTGGACATGGGCGCGCGTTCCCACAGGATGCAGCTGGAACTGCGTATAGAAGGTCGCGACCTCGAGCACTCTTATATAGGCCATGTCGAGCATGTCGGCGATCTTTTCGATCGCCGCGCGCGTGACCCAGCCGTCCTGCTCCTGCGCCCGCATCAACAGCGGAATGACCGCCGATTGCTGGCGACCGGCGGGGTATTTCTGGATCGTCTTGTCCGCCCAGACCGCATTGTCATCGCTGAAGGCGAATGCGGCAGGCTGGAATTGATCTTCGGCTAATCGACGAACGGACATTCTTCCTCACGCCTTGTCAGTTTAGGGTTCCACACCGCGAAGCGGTCAAAGACTGCATTTCGCAGGCATAGGCCGACTGGTCTTTTTGCATAAACACTACGAATTTGCTGCCGTTCGGAATGGCAGCCTTGATCTGATAGCCCTTGGACAAAAGCTCGCCCATGGACGATTGCTGCGCCGGCGGCGTCTCTTCCTTACGGCCCAGCGGCGTGCCGAGGCTATCGGACTCCTGAGCTGAAACTCCGGATGCCGAAAGAAGAATTGCGGCGGCCAGCGGCAGAAGCTGCATTAGCGGTCCACCTCGCCGAAGACGATGTCGAGCGAGCCGAGCACGGCCGCCACGTCGGCAAGCTGGTGACCGCGGCACATGAAGTCCATCGCCTGCAGATGGGCGTAACCCGGCGCACGGATCTTGCAGCGATAAGGCCTGTTGGTGCCATCGGAGACGAGATAGACGCCGAACTCGCCCTTCGGCGCCTCGACGGCGGCGTAAACCTCGCCGGCCGGCACGTGGTAGCCTTCGGTATAGAGTTTGAAGTGGTGGATCAGCGCTTCCATCGAGCGCTTCATCTCGCCGCGCTTCGGCGGCACGACCTTGCCGTCGATCGACGAGAAAGGACCGGTCTTGGCATCCGAGAGCAGGCGGTTGACGCATTGCTTCATGATGCGGACCGATTCGCGCATCTCGATCATACGGATCAGATAACGGTCGTAGTTGTCGCCATTCTTGCCGATCGGGATGTCGAATTCGAGATCGGAATAACATTCATAGGGCTGGGCGCGACGCAGATCCCAGGCAGCACCCGAACCGCGCACCATGACGCCGGAGAAGCCCCAGGCCCAGCATTCCTCCAGCGAGACGACGCCGATATCGACGTTGCGCTGCTTGAAGATGCGGTTGCCGGTCAACAGGTTGTCGATGTCATCGAGCGCCTTCAGGAACGGATCGCACCAGGCGCCAATATCCTGCACGAGCTGTTCGGGCAGATCCTGGTGGACGCCGCCCGGACGGATATAAGCGGCATGCATGCGCGAGCCGCTGGCGCGCTCGTAGAACACCATCAGCTTTTCACGCTCTTCGAAGCCCCAGAGCGGCGGCGTCAGCGCGCCGACGTCCATAGCCTGCGTCGTGACGTTCAGGAGGTGCGAGAGGATACGGCCGATTTCCGAATAGAGAACGCGGATCAGCTGGCCGCGAATCGGGATCTCGATGCCGAGCAGCTTTTCGACCGCCATCGCATAGGCATGTTCCTGGTTCATCGGCGCGACGTAATCGAGGCGATCGAAATAGGGCACTGCCTGAAGATAGGTCTTGGTCTCGATCAGCTTCTCGGTGCCGCGATGCAAAAGGCCGATATGCGGATCGACACGCTCCACAATTTCGCCGTCAAGCTCCAGGACAAGACGAAGAACGCCGTGCGCCGCCGGATGCTGCGGTCCGAAGTTGATATTGAAGTTGCGAACGTTGTGTTCTGTCATGGCGATGGGCTCGCGTTCTCAGATAACCAGTGAATGGCGGGCCAAGCCCACCAGCCGCCTTGAATTTATTGTTTCGCTTTTTCATCGCCGGGCAGCACATACTCCGTGCCTTCCCAGGGCGACATAAAGTCGAAGTTGCGGAATTCCTGCTTCAGTTCCACCGGCTCGTAAACGACGCGCTTTGCCGCATCGTCATAGCGAACCTCGACGAAACCGGTCGTCGGGAAGTCCTTGCGCAGCGGATGGCCTTCGAAGCCGTAGTCGGTCAGGATGCGACGCAGGTCCGGATGGCCGGTGAAGAGCACACCATACATGTCCCAGGTCTCGCGCTCGAACCAGTCGGCGCCCGGATAGACGGGGCAAGCCGACGGAACCGGCGTATCCTCGTCGGTCGCGACCTTGACGCGGATACGCAGGTTCTTCTTCGGCGACAGCAGGTGATAGACGACGTCGAAACGCAGCTCGCGCTGCGGCCAGTCGACCCCGCAAATATCGATCAGGTTGACGAAACCGCATTTGGCGTCATCACGCAGGAAGGTCAGCAGCGCGATCAGGTTCTCACCCGTCGTCGTCACCGTCAGTTCGCCATACTTCATCTGCGATGCGGCGATCAGATTACCGCGCGCTTCGCCAAGGTAGGACGCAAGCTCAGTCAGGGCTTCACTCATATGCCTTGTCCTTAACCCTTAGCGTTCGATCGTGCCGGTACGCCGGATCTTCTTCTGCAGCAGAAGCACGCCATAAAGCAGCGCCTCTGCCGTGGGGGGACAGCCCGGCACGTAGATGTCGATCGGCACGATGCGGTCGCAGCCGCGCACCACCGAATAGGAATAGTGATAATAGCCGCCGCCATTGGCGCAGGAGCCCATCGAGATAACATAACGCGGCTCGGGCATCTGGTCGTAGACCTTGCGGAGCGCCGGCGCCATCTTGTTGGTCAGCGTACCGGCGACGATCATCACGTCGGACTGGCGCGGCGAGGCGCGCGGCGCAAAACCGAAGCGCTCGACGTCATAACGCGGCATCGACAGCTGCATCATTTCGACGGCGCAGCAGGCAAGACCGAAGGTCATCCACATCAGCGAGCCGGTGCGGGCCCAGTTGATCAGTTCGTCGGTCGAGGTGACGAGAAACCCCTTGTCGGCAAGCTCGTTATTGATCTCGCCAAAAAATGGGTCGTTGCTGCCGATCGGCTTGCCGGTCGAGGGATCGATGATCCCCTTCGGCTGCTGGGCCACAAGCGGCTGATTGCTCACAGGGGCTACTCCCATTCCAGGGCTCCCTTCTTCCATTCATAGATAAAGCCGATGGTCAGCACGAGAAGGAAGACCATCATGGACCAGAAGCCGAACCAGCCGATAGCGCCGAAAGACACGGCCCAGGGAAAGAGGAAGGCGACTTCGAGGTCGAAGATGATGAAGAGAATCGACACGAGATAGAAGCGGATGTCGAACTTCATGCGGGCGTCATCGAAAGCGTTGAAGCCGCATTCGTAAGCCGAGAGCTTTTCCGAATCGGGCGCTTTGAAAGCCACGGCGAACGGCGCAATGAGCAGCGCCAGGCCGATAACGAGCGCAATAGCAATGAAGATAGCGATCGGAATATAAGAACTGAGCAGTTCAGTCATCATGTTCATCCCTGCTTGCCGGAGACGCCAGGCGGCGCATTTGGGCAAATGCCCGGCAAGCGAACGTGCGTTGCAACAAGCCGTGGTTAGCGCAGCCGACGCCCCGGCGCAAGACTTTTACAGAGGCAATTCGACGAGTATCCGAGGGACACTATCAAGCACATACAACGATGTCGCGACAAATCCGCGCAAGCCGCTTCAGCGCGCATGGCTGACCACTGGAAACTGCATGGCTTTCAAGAGAGAATGGCGCGAGTGACGGGGCTCGAACCCGCGACCTCCGGCGTGACAGGCCGGCACTCTAACCGACTGAGCTACACCCGCGCATTAATCCGCCATTTTGCGGCCGCGAGGATGAAGACAACCGGACAAACGACAAATCGCATTTGCGTTTTACAAGACTTGAAATGGCGCGAGTGACGGGGCTCGAACCCGCGACCTCCGGCGTGACAGGCCGGCACTCTAACCAACTGAGCTACACCCGCAATTCATTTCAAGCAGTCCGGATGCCTTCGCACCCTCTCCAAAACGGCTGCCCGTTTCGATGAGCGGCTAACTACGGGGTTCGCCTTTTAGTGTCAAGCAGGTTTGGAGACAAAACAATGACAGTCCGCGAATTGTTTCGGCGGGTTGGGTGCCAGACGAACAAAAGCCGGCACTTCCGTCTTCGGCAGCAATGCTCAGCCGCAGACGCAACGCCTTCGAAACGGGGATGCTCGCCGCCCTCCCCTCACTTTTCCACAGCCGAGCCGAGCCTAAGCGTCATTGCAAGACACGGGACCACCACCAAAAAAATCAAAAAATCTTCACAAACACTCTTGCGGTTTTGCCGCGATCCGCATAGATCACGGCCACCAACGCGGCAGGCCGATCCGGCTTCGTTTGCGATGGGCGATTAGCTCAGTTGGTAGAGCGCCTCGTTTACACCGAGGATGTCGGCGGTTCGAGTCCGTCATCGCCCACCATTTCTAGAGTTTCCTGCTGCTTGTTCATCAGAGTTAGGCTCCCGAATTAGCTCGCTAATCCGGCCACGATCTGCGCAAGGTGTTTTGTCAGGAGACACCTCATGAAAACCGTTGCCATCATCTCTACGCTGCTTCTCGCCAGCGTGGCTGCGCCGCCGTGCATTGCCAGAGAGCCGGCGCAAGAGGTGTTCCTGTCTGCCGGGGATCAGGCGATTACAACCTCGGGAGAAACTCCGGCACGTGAAGCCAGAACATATCTCCTGAGAATGCCGTCAGATCTTCCGATTAATTTTTCGGTCGATGCAGACAATTCAGCCTGCAGCCTGGAAATCAGCAAAGCCAGCCAGCGCGGCGTCTTAAGCACAATCAGCCGATTCCCCGCGTCTTTCAGAGACAGCGGTCAAAGTGGCGATAAATATACGTTTTCGTTTTTCCAAAACCGCGTTTCATTTATGAGCGGCGCCCGATGCGCCTTCTCATTTTCTCTGACGCAGATGTGACGGCGTGATCGGGGCAATGGGCATGCCTCGCTGTTTGGAGGATGCCCATCCCCTACTATTCATGCCTTCGCCAGTTCTTTCTCCACCGCCGAAACCAGCCGCGAATCATCCGCCGTCACGTCAGGCGCGAAGCGGGCGGCGACTTTGCCGTCGCGGCCGATCAGGAATTTTTCGAAGTTCCAGAGGATGTCGTCCTCATCGCTGCCGGTCATCCCGTGGGATTTCAAGCGTTCGCGCATCGGGCCGTCGCCCGTCGTCTTCACGCCCGACTTGGTCAGTTGGCGGTAAAGCGGGTGCTGGGCTTCGCCCTTGACCGAAATCTTCGAGAAGATCGGGAAGGTGACGTCGTAGGTGCTGGTGCAGAAATCGAGGATCTCGGCGTCGGTGCCGGGCTCCTGGCCCTTGAAGTCGTTGGCGGGAAAGGCGGCGATGACGAAGCCGCGCTCGCGCTTTTCCCCATAGAGCTTTTCCAGCCCCTCATATTGGACTGTCAGCCCACATTTCGAGGCCACATTGACGACCAAGAGCACCCTGCCCTTGTATTCGTTGAGCGTGGTCTCACGACCATCCACTGTTTTGACCGGGATATCCAGCACGTTGCCCGTCACGGGAACCTCCAATTTCGTAAGGATATGTTTCGCTAAGCTTAGCGATATCGCCGCTGTTGTCATCAGCGTCGGGATCAACTTGGCTTCCACAGGACGCCGGTGCGGCTTCCGGCCGCACCGGGCCTCAGCACCTCAGGCGGGAGACGTTTCCTTCACGTCGTCGAGCAGGAAGTGCACGACGAGATAATCCGTCTTGTAATGGCGGCCACTGTCCGACATGGAATCGACGCTGCCGCCGTCCTTCGGGTGCCAGGGATGATAGTGGGGGTTGGTGGTGATCAGCGTGATGGCCTTGCCATCTCTTTCGCCAAGCCGGAAGCGCATCTCGGCGAGCGGCCAGATCCGCTCGTAATCCTGCATGGTGATTCGCGCCTTCAGCGCCTTGCGCTGCAGCGGCGCTTCGCCGGCCTCGGCTGGTGTTTCCAACATCACCTCCTCAGCTCCGCTGATGATGGTGTTGAATTCTTCAGGCCACATGCGTCTCATGAAATCGCTCCTCCCGAGGCTTTTTCGTCAGTTCACAGATGGAACTTAGCGGTTTGTTCGAAAGAAGCAAATTCCTGTCATGCGGTTGTCATCGGTGCCGGCTGCTCCTACCTTCCCGTCAAACCGCATCAGGGCCGTCAGTCGCCCGCAATCCCGAGATCAGAGATGAAGACACGTGAAGAAAGGCAGGCGCTCCGGGCGAGCATGCCGCGCACCCCGCTCAACGCCCATCATATGGAAAACGCCCGATTGCTGCCGGATCGCGGCGAATTGCTTTATCGGATCCCGAACGGCGGCATCGGCGTCGAAGTCGGGGCAGCCTTCGGCGAATATACGGCGGAGGTCCTGGAAAAGAATCGCCCGGCGCAGCTCTATCTCATCGATCCCTGGTCGATGGATCGCTACAGCTCCGGGCTCGACGCGATCCACACGAATTTCGCGGCCGAGATCGAGGCCGGCCGGCTGCATCTGATGCAAGGCACATCGCTCGAGAAGCTTGCCGAATTCGAGGACGATTTCCTCGACTGGGCCTATATCGATACCGATCATTCCTTCGAGCTCACCTGGCAGGAACTGCTGCTCTGCGAAAAGAAGGTGAAGCGGACGGGGCGCATTGCCGGGCATGATTTCTGCACCGGCAATACGGTCAAGCCGATCGTCTACGGCGTCGTCGAGGCGGTCACCAAATTCTGCAAGGATTACGGCTGGCAATTCGAGTTCCTGACGGTCGAATCGCACGCGCATTTTTCCTATTGCCTGAAGCGGCTTTGATCAGTCTAAAGCGCGGCGCGATCTTTCAGATTCGCTTCACGCGCTTTAGGTCTTTGGTCTTGCGCATGTCTTCACCGCAAAACCGCTGCACACTTTTGCGCGACATGCTTTACGCTTGGCCGGAATATTGCTCGTCGCTGACCTTTTCCATCCAGTCGACGTGATTGCCTTCCAGCGCCTCATGGATGGCGATGTGCGTCATCGCCGTATCCGGGGCCGCGCCATGCCAATGTTTTTCGCCCGGCGCGAACCAGACGGTATCGCCGGCACGGATCTCGCGGATGTCCTCTCCCCAACTCTGGGCGAGGCCCTTGCCTGATGTCACGATCAGCGTCTGGCCGAGCGGATGCGTATGCCAGGCGGTGCGGGCACCGGGTTCGAAGGTGACGGAGACCGCCCTCGCCCGTGCCGGCGCCGGCGTTTCCATCAGCGGATCCTGGCGAACGGCGCCGGTGAAATAGTCGGCCGGTGGCTTCGTCGAGGGGCGAGAGCCGACAGGTTTGATCTCCATGATCTTTCCTTTTTCATTCATGCGGTTGAAGCCTTGTAGCAGAACGATATTTCATCGGGGCGACCAATCAAAGCCGGATCGACAATTGCCGCGGTGTCACCTGGCTGATAGTGCCATTGCCTTTCATCAGCGCGTCGCATCTTGCTTGAATCATGCGACGTGCTTTGGCTCTTTGTTTTTATGCATGTCGTTGTCCGGAACCGATGCAATACTTCCGGGCGACATGCAGTAGGGAGGATTTTTCATGAAACACCATGCTTTTGGCCGCATGGCCTTCACCGTCACCAATGTCGGCTTCGGCGCCTGGCAGATCGGCGGCTCCTGGGGCGATATCAGCGAGGCCGACGGACGCGCGGCGCTGAATGCCGCGCTCGATGCCGGCATGACATTCATCGACACGGCGGACGTCTATGGCGACGGCCGCTCGGAAAAGATCATTGCTGACGTGCTGAAGTCGCGTGCGGGCAAGCGCCCGATGGTCGCCACCAAGGCGGGCCGCCGCCTCAACCCGCATGTCGCGGAAGGTTACACCAAGGCTAATCTCGAAGGTTTCATCGACCGCAGCCTGACGAATCTTGCCGTCGACAGTCTCGACCTCGTGCAGCTCCACTGCCCGCCCCGCGACGTGCTTTACCAGCCGGAGGTCTTCGAGGGCCTGGACGCGCTGCAGAAGGCCGGCAAGATCAAGGGTTACGGCGTCAGCGTCGAAAAGGTCGAGGACGGGCTGAAGGCGATCGAATATCCCGGCGTCGTCAGCATCCAGATCATCTACAACATCTTCCGCCAGCGCCCCGATCACCTGTTCTTCCAGGAAGCACGCCGCAGGAATGTGGCGATCATCGCCCGTGTGCCGCTCGCAAGCGGTCTTCTCTCCGGCAAGATCACCCGGGACACACATTTTGCCAGCGACGACCATCGCAATTTCAACCGCAACGGCGAAGCCTTCGATGTCGGCGAGACCTTTGCCGGCGTGCCCTTCGAGGTCGGCCTGCAGGCGGTGGAAGAGGTGCGCAAGCTGGTGCCCGCGGGCGCGACCATGGCCGCCTTCGCGCTCCGCTGGATCCTGATGAGCGATGCCGTCACCGTCGTCATCCCCGGTGCCCGCAATGGCGAGCAAGCCAGGGCCAACACGGCCGCGGCCGACCTTGCGCCGCTTTCGGCCGACCTCATGGCGGCAACGCGCGAGATCTATGGGCGGCTGATCGCGCCGCATGTGCATCAGCGCTGGTAGGCGTCCAACACTCCAAAATGCAAATGGCCGGGTTTTCGCCCGGCCATTTGCATATTATCGATCCGTCAAGGTCAGTTGGTGGGCTCAGTTGGTGCCGACCAGGTCAACCGGGAAGAACAGGGTCTCGCCGGAGGAGTCGCTGACGCCGTCATTGTCGGTGACCGCGTAGGGCTTGCCCGACGCGTCGAAGGTGAAGCCTTCAAGCTTGTCCAGCACATAGCCGTTGGTGGCAGACTTCAGTTCGCCGAGGAAGTCATGGGCTTCAGTCTTCTTGACGACCGGCAGTTCACCGCCGAGCTTGGCGGGCTTCAGGTCCGATATCGCGACCTTGTAGAGCTTCTTCAGCCTGGCGGCATCACCGACGAGGTTGTCGCGCTCGATGATGAAGACGCTGTCGCCCTGAGCCGAGATTTCCGACAGACCGACCCAGCCGCTTTCCGTCCTGTCGAGCGGATAGCGCACAGCACCCCATTCCTTCTTCTTCGGATTGTAGGAGACGAGCTTGACGAAACCCTTCTCGTCGTCGCTCCACTCGCGCTGGACCGCCATCCAGAGCGTGGTGTCGTCGCCGGTGCCGACAATGGTCACGCCTTCGAAGCCGTAACGGATTTCGTTGGCGACGAGCTCCTTCGGCAGGGCGACCTCGGCCTTGATTTCGCCCTTGGCATTGACGTTGTAGAGCGCGTGCGGGACGAGACGCTCACTGTAACCTTCCGAGGCGAGCCAGAAGGAGCCATCGGCAGCAGCCGCGATGCCTTCGATGTCGAGCTTCTGGGCCGGGGCGCCGTCACGCTTGACGACGAGGGCGTCGGTGATGACGGCCGGCTTCTTGCTGGCATCGATCGTGTAGATCGTCGGCTGCGAGCCCAGAACGCTGTCGCTGACGGCGTAGAGCATGCCCGGCTTGCCCGGAACGGCGGCGAGACCCGAAAGGGCTGCGAAGCCAATCGGATTGCCGTCCTTTTCGGCAGAGACGATCTGCGGATAGGCCTTTTCGCCTTCCGAGCGCTCGTAGATCATCACATGCGAGCGCGCGCCGCCGTCCTTGCCGAGGTCGAGCTCGTTGGCGGTCGCAAAAAGATTACGCGCGGGAATGGCGATCGCGCCTTCCGGCGAAATGCCCGACGGCAAGAGCTGGATGAGTTCGGGATCGGCGCCGGTATCCTTGAAAACGCCGACGACCGAAGCACGCTCGGCGAGCAGGAAGAAATACTGATCGTCGCCGAACTTGGCGGCTTCAAGGCCTTCCGGCTCGACGCCCTTCGATCCCGAACGGCTTTCCGGATAGTGGCCGATATGGGCAACGGCGCGTTCGAAGGAGGCGCCTGATTCGTAGAGAAGTTTGCCCGTCTTGTCGAAGATGGTGAAACCACGCGAGCCGCCCTGGTAGTCGCCTTCATTGGCGACGACGAGGCGGTTGTCGTCCAGCCACTTCACGGCGTCGGGCTCGCGCAGCACGCCCTTGGCTTCGCCCGAGAATTTCAGGGCGCCGTCACGCTTGGTGTCGATGCCGGAAAGATCGACGCTGCCGGCGGAGAAATGCGTCTTCACGTCAGCCGTGTTGGCGTCGATGATGACGATCTCATTGTTCTCCTGCAATGTCAGAGCAATTTCGTTCAGGCCGTTGAAGGCGACGAATTCCGGCTCCGGATCTTCAGGGGCGACGCCGCCAAGCCCGGTCAGCGCCACGTGCTTGATAGTGCCGCAATCGACGGTGCCGTTCTTGACCTGGAAGACGACGAGGTCGCCGGGCGGCATTTGCGGGATCTTGCCGTCATTGACGTCTTCGTCGCGCTCGTTTTCGATTGCGATGGCGCCGAGCATCTTGTCCTTGTTGAGGGCGATCGAATCCGGCTGGCCGCCGAGATCGCAGGTGTTCTCGATCTTCTTGGTCGCCACGTCGACGATCGCGAGACGGCCCGAGGGCTTCGCCTTGCTTTCGGAGGTGTTGACAGCAACGAGCGCCTTGCCGGCGCTGGAGGTGACCGATGTCGGCTCGCCGTCCATCATCACCGCGCCGCCGGCCTTCGGTGCCTTGGCATCGGTAATATCGATGAAGCCGATCGCGCCGAGCGGGCTGTCGCTATAGATCAGCGTGTTGCCGTCGTCGGTCGCGGTGATGATTTCGGCGGAGCTCACCGACAGCTTGTCCTTGTCAGCCGGCAGGTTCTCTGCGACCGGGAAGGAAGCGATGCGGTTGAAAACCGGTTCGGCCGCGGCCGGAAAAGCAACGGATGCGAGAAGCACGGCAGCGAGCACTGCCTTGCGCGATGAAATTGTCATGAAATCCCCCATGTGTCGAACATTCGAAACAGGAGTTTTCTGCGCGCGCGGCATGACAGAGGCATGACAGATGCGGCATTTTGCACCTGATCACGTCAGGCTGGTTTGCGCTCCCGGCGCATCTCGTTTCGCATGATGAACAGCGAAGCAGACAGGATGAGAGCCGCTCCCAGCCAGAGATAACCCGCCGGCGCATAACCGAAGAACAGCCAACCCGCCAGTACGTTCAACGGCAGCTTCAGATCGTCGAACGGCTGGACATAGGCGGCATCAGCGGCTGCATAGGCGAGCGTCAGGAAATACTGCGCTGCGGCAGTCAGCAGCCCCGCCAGCAGGAACAGGGCAAGGGTTGCGCCCGTCGGCACTGCAAAGCCTGCCGCAAGCGCCAGCCCGCCATTTATCGGCGTCAGCAGAACGAGCAGCCAGACGGTGATCGTCTCCGGTCGTTCGATACCCGTCAGGCTCTTGGTGATCAGCGACGAGGCGCCCCACAGCAGCGCCGAAAGCACAGGCAAGAGAGCCGCCCAGCCAAAGCCGTCCGACCATGGCTGCAGGATGATCATCGCTCCGGTGAAACCCGCAGCCGTCGCAGCCCAGCGGGCCGGGCCGACGCGCTCACCCAGGAAAAGCCGGGCGCCCAGAATGGTGAAGAAGGGCGAGGTCATCACCAGTGCGATCGCCTGCCAGATCGGCACCGCGGCAAGGCCCGCGACCCAAGCTTCGACGCCGAGCGCGGCAAGCGCGACGCGCACGAGGTGACGCCAGGGATAGTCCGTGCGCATCGCCGCAAGGCCGAGCCTCTTAAGGAACGGCAGCGAAAACAGGAAGGCGAAGCCATATTGCCAGAAAGCTGCCGACGCCGAGGGAAAGGCAAGCTTCATCGTCAGCCATTGGGTGACGACGTTGAGAAGCGAAAAGGCAATGCCGGCAAGCACCATCCAGATGGCACCGACAACGGCGCGGGACGGCGAGACTGCAAGGGAAGTCTGATTCATGTCTTTCATCCAAACTACAGCGCCGCGCGTCTTTTCAGACGCGCAAAGGACGCTGTAGCACTTTAAATCGCTGCATAATTTTATCCTTAAATCGATTCCGATTTAAGGAATTATGCAGTGGGACCAACATAAATCAGGACGCATGAGGCACGGACACGAGCGACATGGCGGATCCCCGCCCTTTGCACGACCGACACTCATTCTCTTCCATCCGGACTTTTACCGTCGGCTCCGGAATCGCACCGGATCTGCTGGCCCTTCCCCCGCTTGGACACGAGAGCAGGCGCTCGCGGGCTCGAGCCGAAACCCTTACCGCCGGTGGGGAGTTTCACCCCGCCCTGAGAACAGAAACGTCGTAGATCAAAGCCCGGGCGACAGCAAGGCTAGCCAAAGCAAAAGGGGTCCGGCAAAGCCGAACCCCTCTCAAATCCTGCACAACCGGTCTCGTTTCCGGCTGACGGATAATATCAGATCAGCCGTTGACGGCGTCCTTCAGGCCCTTGCCGGGCGTGAATTTCGGCACGTTGCGAGCCGGAATGTCGACTTCAGCGCCCGTCGACGGGTTACGGCCCTTCGTTGCGGCACGATGAGAAACGGTGAAGCTGCCGAAACCCGCGAGGCGAATGTCGCCCTTGTTCTTGAGTTCAGCCTGGACAACGTCGAAAACCGCGTCAACAGCGGAAGCCGCGTCAGACTTCGTCAGTCCTGCCTTTTCGGCTACTGCGGACACGAGTTCATTCTTGTTCATGTTTCCACCCCTTTCTAAATGGTATGAAACGACTCAAAAGTAAGCTAGGCGCAGAATAGGTTTCATCAGGCCCGCCGAAAACCCAAAAGCCCTGCAAATCAAGGAAAAGCAAGCGTCTACATGACGTTTTCACAAAAAAGGCTGGCGTTTCCGCCAGCCTTTTTCCGTGTTTTGCGCCAATTGGGCATAAATGTGGCAAAGGCCACTCAATGCGCTATGGTTGCGCCCGTCTCATCGAGGCCTTCGACCGATGTGATGACCGGCGTTTCCACCGTGCCGTCCCATTCGATCGGCTCCGGCCGCCGGATCAGCGCATGCTTGATCACCTCGCCCATGCGGGATACCGGGATGATCTCCATGTTGTTCTTCACGTTATCAGGAATCTCCGCCAGGTCCTTGGCGTTTTCCTCCGGAATCAGCACCTTCTTGATGCCGCCGCGAAGCGCTGCGAGCAGCTTTTCCTTGAGACCGCCGATCGGCAGCACACGGCCGCGAAGGGTGATTTCACCGGTCATGGCCACATGCCTGTCCACCGGGATGCCGGTCATGATCGAGACGATCGCGGTTGCCATGGCGACGCCGGCCGAGGGGCCATCCTTCGGCGTTGCGCCTTCCGGCACGTGCACGTGGATGTCGCTCTTGTCGAAGCGCGGCGGCTCGATGCCGAAATCGACGGCGCGCGAGCGGACATAGGACGCCGCTGCCGAGATCGATTCCTTCATGACTTCCTTCAGATTGCCGGTGACCGTCATGCGGCCCTTGCCCGGCATCATCACACCTTCGATGGTCAGCAGCTCGCCACCAACTTCCGTCCAGGCAAGACCGGTCACGACGCCGACTTGATCCTCGCCCTCGGCTTCGCCATGGCGGAAGCGCGGGACGCCCAGATAGTCGGAGATGTTGGCAGCCGTCACGTGAACGGCCTTCGTCTTGCCCTTGATGATCTCGGTGACCGCCTTACGGGCGAGTTTCATCAGCTCGCGCTCGAAGTTGCGGACGCCGGCTTCACGGGTGTACTGCTGGCTGATTGCCATCAGGGCGTCGTCGCTGACCGAGAATTCTTCCGGCTGCAACGCATGTTCCTTGATGGCCTTCGGCAGCAGGTGCCGCTTGGCGATTTCGCGCTTTTCATCCTCGGTGTAGCCGGCGATACGGATGATCTCCATGCGGTCCATCAGAGGCGCTGGAATATTCAGCGTATTCGCCGTCGTGATGAACATCACATCCGACAGGTCGTATTCGACTTCCAGATAGTGATCCATGAAGGTCATGTTCTGCGCCGGATCGAGCACTTCGAGCAGAGCCGAAGACGGATCGCCGCGATAGTCCTGGCCGAGCTTGTCGATTTCGTCGAGCAAGAACAGCGGGTTGGACTTCTTCGCCTTCTTCATCGACTGGATGACCTTGCCGGGCATCGAGCCGATATAGGTGCGGCGGTGACCGCGGATTTCGGCTTCGTCGCGAACGCCGCCAAGCGCCATGCGGACATACTCACGGCCGGTCGCCTTGGCGATCGACTGGGCGAGCGAGGTCTTGCCGACGCCCGGAGGGCCGACGAGGCAGAGGATCGGGCCTTTGATCTTGGTGGCACGGGCCTGCACGGCCAGATATTCGACGATGCGCTCCTTGACCTTGTCGAGACCGAAGTGATCAGCTTCGAGGATCTTCTCGGCATTGTTGAGATCAGCCTTGATCTTCGACTTCTTGCCCCAGGGAATGCCGAGCAGCCAGTCCAGATAATTGCGCACGACGGTGGCTTCCGCCGACATCGGGCTCATCTGGCGCAGCTTCTTCAGCTCCGCATCGGCCTTTTCACGGGCTTCCTTGGACAGCTTGGTCTTGGAGATGCGCTCTTCCAGTTCGCTCATCTCGTCGCGGCCTTCTTCGCCGTCGCCGAGTTCCTTCTGGATCGCCTTCATCTGTTCATTGAGGTAGTATTCGCGCTGGGTCTTCTCCATCTGGCGCTTGACACGCGAGCGGATGCGCTTTTCGACCTGCAGAACCGAGATCTCGCCTTCCATGAAGCCGAGGGCCTTTTCGAGGCGCTGCTTGACGCTGGTGGTCTCCAGCATCTCCTGCTTCTCGGTGATCTTGATCGACAGATGCGAGGCGACCGTATCGGCGAGCTTGGAATAGTCGTCGATCTGGCTGGCGGCGCCGACCACTTCGGGCGAAATCTTCTTGTTGAGCTTCACGTAGCTCTCGAATTCGGAGACGACCGAACGCGACAGGGCTTCCAGTTCGACCGGATCGTCATGCGGCTCCTCGAGCACATGGCCGAGCGCCTCATAGAAATCCTCGCGGCTGGTATAAGTGTCGATCTCGGCGCGGGCGCGACCTTCGACCAGAACCTTCACGGTGCCGTCGGGCAGCTTCAAGAGCTGCAGCACGTTCGCCACGGTGCCGACATTGTGGATCGCGGAAGGATCCGGATCGTCGTCGCTGGCGTTGATCTGCGTCACCAGCATGATCTGCTTGTCGGACCCCATGACCTCTTCGAGCGCACGGATCGACTTTTCCCGTCCGACGAACAGCGGCACGATCATATGCGGGAAAACCACGATGTCGCGCAGGGGCAGAACAGGGTAGGCAGTGCTGCTCGCTACAGACGTTTTCTTCGTCATTTTATGTCCTTTCCATCGTCCCGTTGCCGGGCTCTCTGCACGGCCGCTTGGGACCGGCCGGCACTCTCACTTGTTGCTACAAGTGGAGGTTCTGACTACGCTTTTCAAGCCACGCTAACGCCCGCGTCCCTCGGATGTGACAGCTTTATTACAACGGAACGCCAACACTATGAAGCGCGTGGCTGGACCGGCGCTTACCACTTCCGACCCGGCTAAAATGCAAACGCCAGCAAGAGGCTTACGGATCATTGCATCATTGCCAAGCACTACCCTTTGCGCAACATCGGCAAAGGCAATTTCGGTTCCCACCGGCAAATACTAACAGCGCTTCGCATGGTTTTTCAAATAGAAAGGGGCCTGCCTATGGCAAGCCCCCAAAATAATCACACGAAATCCATAAGCTCACGCCGAAGCGTTGGCCTTTTCTTCCTGGCGATCGGCATAGATGTAAAGCGGACGGGCCGAACCGCGCACCACTTCCTCGGAGATGACGACCTCGCGCACGCCTTCCAGCGTCGGCAGTTCGAACATCGTGTCGAGCAGGATCTTCTCCATGATCGAGCGAAGGCCGCGGGCGCCGGTCTTGCGCACGATCGCCTTACGGGCGATTTCGCGCAGAGCATCCTCGTGGAAGTTCAGTTCCACATCCTCCATCTCGAACAGGCGCTGATACTGCTTGATCAGCGCGTTCTTTGGCTCGGACAGGATCTGGATCAGTGCGTCCTCGTCGAGGTCCTCGAGCGTCGCCAAAACCGGCAGACGGCCGATGAACTCAGGGATGAGGCCGAACTTGACCAGGTCTTCCGGCTCCAGTTCGCGCAGGACCTCGCCGACGCGGCGGTCATCCTGCGACTTGACGCTAGCGCCAAAGCCGATCGAGGTCTTCTCGCCACGGGCAGAGATGATCTTGTCGAGGCCGGCAAAAGCGCCGCCGCAGATGAACAGGATGTTCGTCGTGTCGACCTGCAGGAATTCCTGCTGCGGGTGCTTGCGGCCGCCCTGCGGCGGAACGGAAGCGACCGTGCCTTCCATGATCTTCAGCAGCGCCTGCTGCACGCCCTCGCCCGAGACGTCACGGGTGATCGACGGGTTGTCGGACTTGCGCGAAATCTTGTCGACTTCGTCGATGTAGACGATGCCGCGTTGCGCACGCTCGACGTTGTAGTCGGCCGACTGCAGCAGCTTCAGGATGATGTTTTCGACATCCTCGCCGACATAACCGGCCTCGGTCAGCGTCGTCGCATCGGCCATGGTGAAGGGAACGTCGATGATGCGGGCGAGCGTCTGGGCAAGATAGGTCTTGCCGCAGCCGGTCGGGCCGACGAGCATGATGTTCGACTTCGCCAGCTCGACTTCGCCGTTCTTGGAGGCGTGCGCCAGGCGCTTGTAATGGTTGTGAACGGCAACCGACAGGATCTTCTTCGCCTGCCGCTGGCCGATAACGTATTCGTCGAGGACCTTGATGATGTCCTGGGGCGTTGGAACGCCGTCGCGGGACTTGACCATCGAGGACTTGTTTTCCTCACGGATGATGTCCATGCACAATTCGACGCATTCATCGCAGATGAAGACGGTCGGTCCGGCAATCAGTTTCCGGACTTCGTGCTGGCTCTTTCCGCAGAACGAACAATAAAGAGTGTTCTTGGAGTCGCCGCCGTTGCTGCCGCTGACCTTGCTCATATCACTTTCCTTCCAGCACGCCGCATTTCAAGGCGAAATCGCGGTCCACTCTATCAGCTCCTGGCGGCACTCCGTTTCCGGAGCCTTTGCCGAGAAGGGCTTCAGGGGGTACGAACCGGGCCCAACCAATCATGTCCTGGTCCCGGCGGCAACGAACTCCCCTTCGAATGCCGAATGCTATGTCATAAAAATTCAACATAGCATTAATAGTTACTATTAGCGTCTTCGTCGCCGTATGAAAGCCCTTGTTCAATCACAAATGGGATAGAACTGTGGCGAGGAAAACACCATCCCTATTAATTACTAGGCCTGTTCGCCTTCCATTTCGAGGCGCGACGTCAGGACCTTGTCGATCACGCCCCAGCTCTGGGCTTCGTCCGCATCCATGAAATGGTCACGATCGAGCGTCTTTTCAACTTCCTCGTAGGTGCGGCCGGTGTGCTTGACATAGACCTCGTTCAGGCGGCGCTTCATCTTGAGGATGTCGCGGGCATGGCGCTCGATGTCCGAAGCCTGGCCCTGGAAGCCGCCCGAGGGCTGGTGCACCATGATGCGGGAATTCGGCGTCGCAAAGCGCATGTCCTTGTGGCCGGCAGCCAGCAGCAGCGAGCCCATGGATGCGGCCTGGCCGATGCAGAGCGTCGAAACCGCGGGCTTGATGAACTGCATCGTATCGTAGATCGCCATGCCGGCGGTGACGACGCCACCGGGCGAATTGATGTAGAGGGCGATTTCCTTCTTCGGGTTTTCGGCCTCGAGGAAGAGCAGCTGGGCGCAGACGAGCGTCGCCATATGGTCTTCGACGGCACCCGTCAGGAAGATGATGCGTTCCTTCAACAGGCGGGAATAGATGTCGTAGGAGCGTTCACCGCGGTTGGTCTGTTCCACGACCATCGGCACGAGGGCCATTGCGGTATCGACTGGGTTTCTCATGTGCGTCCTTTGTCAACGTCTCGCCGGCCGGCGCCGGGAATCAAAGAAAAATATCTTACCCCTACATAGAGTGTCCCGGCCCTCCTCTTCAAGACACGCATGAGGATAACGTTAAGAAGGCGGGGCAAGGCGGCTAAGCTCCTTCTTTTCATGCATGTCGTTATCTCGGAACCGCTGTACTTCCGGGCGACATGCATTGGGCCTCTTTCCCCCAAACGCCTGTTAACGGCGAGCCCTTGGTACGGTCTCCCCCCGTTTTTCTCCATGACAGGATGAAGGAAGGCTTACTCTATTCGACAATACTCATACACGTTTACCCAACGGAAAGCCTACCGGCAGATATCGGCCTAAAACAATGCCGCAGCGCAGCGACATTAAGGAAGTGGCGAGCTTCCTCGGCAAGGATGCGAACGGACAGACAAGGGGTTGCTGCCGTGTTCAATATTGCTACAGGTCTCGCCATCTGGTGTTCAGAGGCCATGACGCTCGCTTTGGTGCTGTTCGTCGCCTGGCGCCATAACGTCAGGAACGAGGCCTATCTCTATTGGGGCTTGGGCTTCCTCCTGACCGGCATTGGCTTTGCGATGGTCGCGCTGCGCGGCGAAATCCCCAGCGTGCTTTCCATAGAAGCGGGCAATGCCATCGCCCTGCTCGGCCAGAGCGCCTGGGTGGCGGGTTTTCTGGCGCTCGACCGCAAGCGGATCGAATGGTGGGCGCTGCTGCCGCCGGTCATCTGGCTCGCCGGGGTCTTCCTGCCCTGGGTCAACAGCGATTATTCAAACCGGGTGGTGCTCTATAACCTTGCTTCGGCGACGGGTGCGACGGCACTTGCCATGGCAGTCGCCGCCGGTGACATGCGCCGCGAGCGTACCCGCGTCAAGCTGATGGGCGTGTTCGTCATCCAGGGCTGCCTGTGCTTCGGCTCGGCGCTGATGATGGCGCTGACGCTGCCGAGCGATATCGAGGCGACCAATCTCGGCGGCGCCTCCGCCATGGCCAGCGCGTTCCTGCTGACCATCGCCTTCGCGTTCACTTGCCGGCTGATCATGGAGCGTTCCGAACGGCACCTGCGTGCCCTCACCCTGACCGATTCGCTGACCGGTGTGCTCAACCGCCGCGGCCTGCTCGGCTATTTCGACGCCACCCAGGAAAAGGCCCATGACGACCAGCGCCAGGTCGCGGTGATGCTTTTCGATCTCGACCATTTCAAGCGCGTCAACGACCGTTTCGGCCACCAGTCCGGCGATGCCGTGCTGACCGCATTCGCGCGGATGGCCCGCCAGTATATTCCAAACAACATCTTCGGCCGCATGGGCGGCGAGGAATTCGCCGCCTTCGCCGCGGTTACGGACCAGACGGAAGCCGAGGCGATCGCCGAAGCGATCCGCACCGAATTCTGCCGTCTTCCCGTCAGCACCGGCGAAGCGATCGTTCCGGTCACGGTCAGCATCGGCATCGCGCTCGCCTCCTCGATCGAAGCCAATATCGACAAACTGATCTCGGCCGCCGACCGGGCGCTCTATGCGGCGAAGGCCGCCGGCCGCAACTGCACGGTCACCTTCGGCGAAGCGGAGGCCGCAGCCCCTGCACCGGCCACGCCGACCAGCACCGCCGGCGAACTCGTGCCGACGGTCGACGACCAGGTCGAGGCGCTGCGACGCATGGGGACGCTGTCACGGGCGGGGTAGTCCGGGATCCCTCACCCCGCATCTTTCCGAGGTTCGGCAAATCCGCTAAGCCTCGGGGCATGATGATCCCATCCTTTCTCTCGATCGACCGCGCCAACCGTCATGTCTCGCTTGATAGTCGCAACCCGGCCTTCTACGGCAACCCGAATGCCGTCTATGACGCACTTCACGCCCATTGCCCGACCTTCTACTGGCGTGAGCAGAAGCAGTGGTTCTTCACGGGTTACGACCATGTGAACGGCCTGCTGCGCGACCGCCGCTTTGGCCGGCAGATCCTGCATATCGCCAGCCGCGAGGAGCTCGGCCTTGCCGAGCCGATGCCGCATCTTGCCAGTTTCGATCTCTCGGAACGTTATTCTCTGCTCGAACTCGAACCGCCGGAGCACACGCGGCTGCGCACGCTCGTCAACCGCGCCTTCGTGTCCCGCCATGTCGAGAAGATGAAACCGGAGCTTGCCGAACTCGCCAATCGGCTGATCGACGGCTTCGCGGAGAAACGTGAGGTCGAGCTGCTCTCGGCCTTTGCCGACATCATCCCGGTGACGATGATCGCCCGCATGATCGGCATTCCCGAGGAGATGGGACCGCAACTGCTCACCTGGTCGCACGCCTATGTCCGCATGTACATGTTCGGCCGTACGCGCGAGCAGGAGGAAGAGGCCGAACGGGCGGCGAAGGAATTTTCCGACTACGTCAAGACGGTCATCACAGAACGCCGCGCCGAACCACGCGACGACCTGCTGACCCACATGATCCATACCGAGCACAAAGGCCAGTATCTGACCGAGGAGGAGCTCGTGTCGACGACGATCGTGCTGCTCAATGCCGGGCACGAGGCAACCGTGCACCAGATCGGCAATTCCGTGCGCACCATTCTCGACAGCGGCTGCGATCCGGCGGAACTCTTCCGGGACGAAGCGACGACAGAGCGCACCGTCGAGGAAACCTTGCGCATCTGCGCGCCGGTCCACATCTTCCAGCGCTGGGCCCTGGAGCCTGCCGAAATCGACGGGGTCTCCTTCAAGCGCGGCGACAAGGTGAGCCTCATCCTCGCCGCCGCCAATCTCGACCCGGCAAAATTCACCGATCCGCTGACCTTCAAGCCCGACCGCAACGAGGCGGCAAACCTCTCCTTCGGCGCCGGCATCCATTTCTGCATCGGCGCGCCGCTGGCGCGGCTGGAGCTCAACGTCGTGCTGCCGATCCTGTTCGAGCGCCTTGCCGGCCTGAGGCTGGCGAAGACGCCGGTGGTCAAGGATGTCTACCATTTCCACGGGCTGGACCGGTTGGATTTGCAGTGGTGATCCATTTCTCCTTCGGGCATCGCTGAAGCGATCCGGGGATTGCGGATCAGCCGTAACGGCCGGTGATGTAGTCCGTGCGCTTGACCTTCGGCGACTGGAAGATCTCAGCGGTCGGGCCGAATTCGATCAGCTCGCCCAGATACATGAAGGCGGCTTGCCTGCTGCATGTTGTGGTGACAACGACGATGGTGAACTCCGCCTTTCAGCTGGGCGACCAGTTCTTCCACCTTGGCGGTCGAGATCGGGTCGAGGGCGGAGGTCGGCTCGTCGAGGAGAAGCACCTCGGGGCGAAGCGCCACGGCACGCGCGATGCAAAGGCGCTGCTGCTGGCCGCCGGAAAGGCCGAGGCCGCTGCCCTTCAGCTTGTCCTTGACCTCTTCCCACAGGGCTGCCGAGCGCAGCGCTTGCTCGACGCGGACGTCCATCTCAGGCTTGGAGATGCTACGACGGCATCACGCGGCTGACTCTTCTTCCAGCTTGCTGGATATGTCGTGTGCCGACATAGGTCTTCCGATCAGATATCCTTGAAGCTGATCACAGCCGGCATCGCGCAGGATCGTCGCCTGGCGGGTGTTCTCGATACCTTCCGCGGTAACGGGAATCTGCAAAGCGGTTGCCAGGGAAATGGTTGCCCGAAGCACATCGGCGCCATTTGCGCCTTCGTCGAGAGCAGACACGAGCGAGCGGTCGATCTTCATGCGATCGAACCCAAACTGCCGCAATGCACCAATGCTTGCGTAACCGCAGCCAAAGTCATCAAGCGCGAATTTGATGCCGACGCGCTTGAGCTGGTCTATCGACCGCCGCGCCTGGTCCGGATTCGTCATCAGGACGCCTTCGGTGATCTCCAATGTCAGACGCCTTGGACTGAAATCGAGCTCCCGCAGGACCGAGATCACTTCGGCGGCAAATTCCGGATTGCACAGCTGGATCGGCGAAACGTTCACCGACAATGCCAGATCGGGCCAGCTCTTGGCGTGCTCGATCGATGTTCTCAACATATGAACGCCGAGTGCATCGATGAGGCCGCACCTCTCGGCAAGAGGGATGAAAATCTCCGGGCTGATGTTTCCCGTTGCAGTGCGCCAGCGCGCCAGTGCCTCAAGACCGGTCACAGCGCCGGTCGCGGCAGAGACAAGAGGTTGGAAAACGGCTTCGATTGCGCCACTGCTGATAGCGCTCTTCAACAGGCCTTCCAGTTCGGCGACCCGTTGGCGTTCCCGGTCCAATTCGGGGTCGTATTCGATCGCCTGGCCTCGGCCATTTGCCTTGGCACGATAAAGGGCCATGTCCGCTCTGCGGAGAAGCTCCAAGGGCGGGACGTCGCCGTTGCGAACAGCAGCCCCGATGCTTGCGCCAACTTCGATCGTTCGTCCGTCGATTTTGAAGGGCTCGGCAAACAGCGCCAAAATCGTCTTTTCCATCTCTCCGCACATGGCGGAACCGACGTGCACCAGCGCAAATTCATCGCCCCCGAGCCGCGCCGTGGCAATGATTTCGGGGTGGCAGGCGGTTAGCGCCTTCGAGACCAGCCGGATCAAATCGTCCCCCACCGCATGGCCCCAGGCATCGTTGACGGCCTTGAAGCCATCAAGGTCGACCAGATAAAGCCGATGTGGCGAAGAGCTCGAATTATCCAGCTCTTCCAATAGGTTGAGAAGCCCGTGTCTGTTCAACAGACCGCTCAGGTTATCGTGGTCGGCTTCGAAAATCGCTGTTTGCGCCAATTGGCGCAGGCGCCGCGCCTCGGAAGCGCCAACCAGCAGAACGCCGATCAGGAACAGTGCGAGGATGACGATAGCGGCCGCGACATAGGGGTAGACCTGATGAAACACGGCGGTTCCCGGCGCTTTGCTGGGCCAGACGAGGTAGCCGATGACAGCTCCCTTCAGGTCGGTGATCGGCGTGTTCAGGAATTCCGGCTTAGGCGTCGTCTCAAGGTGTAAGCCTTCAAGTTCATGTTCGTTCGAGAGCGTGTCGAGAACTTCCGATGTAAATTCCTTGTAGAAACTCAGCGTGCTAGGTTTCGGAAGCTCGGCGGTCGCCTCGAAAGGCTGGATTGCCTGCGATGCGATCAGCGCGATACCGCTTTCGGTCTTGATGAAATTGACCACTGGCGCCCGCCCCGGATCGGCAGCCACATTGATCTGCTGATAAAAGCCTTCTCCGAAAAACGCGCTCGGCTGAAAGGGCTTGCCTTTGGCATATGCGGATACGATCGAAGACCGGTCAGGGCCGATCACGATCGCTCCATCATAGAGCGCGTAATCCTCGCTGGTTTTTCCCCAATTCTCATAGGCCCAATCCGCGGCAGCCGAAGATGAGACAGCGCTGTAGGCATCATCCCATACCGCATTATCCGTCGTTGTCGCGCTCAGGCGACTGACAAACGCACCGATTGCCGCGCGGGCGGCGCGACTGGCCCTGGCATCATCGATTTCGTTCGCCGACCGGGTCATCGTAATGACAACATGTGCCACCAGGCCGGTCAGTACGAGGGCGACGACAAGGAAGAAGACGGTTGTCGCAATGATGGAAGACGTCTGGGTCCGAACGTACCTACCTGCAAGATTCGACGACATGCAAATTCCGAAAAGATCGATTGCAAGGCCATGTCTGTGTGACGGCAGGAGACTTCATGTCCGCAATGCGCTGCAGACAAGGTTTAGCATTTGACGATGTAGGCACGATTAATGGGAATGGTTAAAAGCATTCTATCCGGGAAAGAAGCGCAGCCATATGGGCTATGATCGCCGCAAATCGGGACAAACCCGGAATCGCCAACGTCGGTTTGCTGGCCCGCTTAAACCTTGATCACATAGTCCTTGCGAGTCGTTTCAACGACTTCCCACGTTCCCTTGAAGCCGGATCTGAGGATCATCCGGTCGCCCGTCTTGAGATGAACTGGCTCGCCGCCATCCTCCGTCACGATCGAATGGCCGGACAACAGGCTGAAATATTCCCATTCCTCGTAGACAATCCGCCATTTGCCCGGTGTCGCCTCCCAAATACCGGAATAAAGGCCGCCTTCGGCTTCCTCCAGGCTCCAGGTGCGGAAATGCGGATCGCCGGAGATGATACGGCCGGGCTCCGGAGCGCCGAACTCGGGTTCGACGCCGTCGATGCTGAAGGTGATGAAATTTGTCATAGTCACCATAGATCCTTCTGATCTCAGATCTTCGAGAGAGCCTGTTCGAGATCGGCGATGATGTCCTTGACGTCCTCGATGCCGACGGAAAGGCGGACCACGTCAGGCCCGGCGCCGGCGGCGATCCTCTGCTCGTCGGTCAACTGCCGGTGCGTCGTCGAGGCCGGATGAATGACGAGCGAGCGGGTGTCGCCGATATTGGCAAGATGGGAGAAGAGTTCCAGCCCCTCGACCAGCGTCTTGCCCGCCTCGTAACCGCCCTTGACGCCGAAGGTGAAGACGGAGCCGGCGCCCTTCGGCGAATAGCGCTGCTGTAGGGCGTAGTTAGGGTCGTCGTCGAGGCCGGCATAATTCACCCAGGCGATCTTGCTGTGCGCCTTCAGCCATTTGGCGACGGCGATCGCATTGTCGCTGTGGCGCTGCATTCTGAGCGGCAGCGTCTCGATACCGGTCAGGATCAGGAAGGCATTGAAGGGCGAGATCGCCGGCCCGAGATCGCGCAGGCCGAGCACGCGGGCAGCGATCGCAAAGGCGAAATTGCCGAAGGTCGCGTGCAGCACCATGCCGTTATATTCCGGCCGCGGGCTCGACAGCATCGGGTAATTGCCGGATTTCGACCAGTCGAAGGTGCCGCCGTCGACGATGAGGCCGCCCATGGAATTGCCGTGGCCGCCGAGAAACTTGGTCAGTGAATGCACGACGATGTCGGCACCGTGCTCGATCGGGCGGATGAGATAGGGTGTCGCCATCGTATTGTCGACGATCAGCGGCAGGCCGTGGCGATGTGCGACGTCGGCAATCGCGGCGATATCAACGAAGGTGCCGCCGGGATTGGCCAGGCTTTCGATGAAGATGCCGCGTGTCTTGTCGTCGATCTGGCTTTCGAAGCTTGCCGGATCGGCGGCATCTGCCCAACGCACCTGCCAGCCAAAATTCTCGAAGGCATGGCCGAACTGGTTGACCGAGCCGCCATAGAGCTGGCGGGCAGCGATGAAATTCTCGCCGGGGCGCATGATGTTGTGGAAGACGATCACCTGCGCCGCATGGCCGGAAGCGACGGCAAGGGCTGCCGTGCCGCCCTCGAGCGCTGCGACGCGCTCCTCGAGCACGGCCTGCGTCGGGTTCATGATGCGGGTGTAGATGTTGCCGAAGGCCTGCAGACCGAAGAGGGCGGCGGCATGATCGGAATCATTGAAGACGAAAGCCGTCGTCTGGTAGATCGGCGTTACCCGCGCACCGGTCGTCGGGTCGGGCTGCGCACCCGCATGGATCGCCAGCGTGTTGAATCCCGGATCATTCTTGGCCATGCCGTCCTCCCGTTATTGTTGAACGGGGGGGATCATAGCCGCTCGCGGACGAAAGTTAACCGCGATCCGTTTCAACCCATGGGCGTTCGGTGGAAAATCCGTCTCAGCGGACCGCAACTCAGGCAATAAGACGAGGATACTCGATCGCAGGGCAGCGGTTCATCACTACCTGGATGCCGGCGGCCTCCGCTTTTGCCGCAGCCGCATCGTCGCGGACACCAAGCTGGGCCCAGATGATCTTCGGCAGCGGTCCCAGCGCCAGTGCCTCCTCGACTACCCCATCCAGATATTCGGAGGCGCGAAATACGTCGACCATGTCGATCGGCACGGGAATGTCGGCGAGCCGGGCATAAACGGTACGGCCTTGGATCTGCTTGCCCGCCTGCCCCGGATTGACAGGAATGACCTCGTAGCCACGCGACAGCAGATAGCCCATGACGCCGTTGCTCGGCCGAGCCGGATTGGGCGAAGCGCCGGTCAGCGCGATGGTTTTTACCGAATGCAGAATTCCGGCGAGGTATTCATCCGTGTAGGCGTCGTGATTCATGTCCGCTTCTCCATTCCCGAAAGCCCTTCGGCACAGCCGACATGTTTTTTTGCGTTTTCGTGAAACCGGCGGCGTGTCTCTTTCGTATATATGAATTGGCTACTCCCTGAGGATGATTCGATGAAAAAAATCGCTCTTGCCCTCATGCTCGTGCTCGCCGCATCGCCGGCGCTGGCGATCTCGCGTTACAATCCGCTCGCCATGAGCTGTGCCAGCGTGCGCGCTGCCATCCACAATCAAGGCGCCGTCATCTTCCGCTACCAGTCTCCGCGTGGCTTGCCGCTCTATGATCGCTATGTCCGCAACAGCAATTATTGCGACGCGACCGATTATGCGGAATGGACGCATATCCCCTCGAAAGACAATCCCCGCTGCCAGGTACTGAACTGCCAGAGCATAGACAACCTTGACGGGATGCTCTTCGTTCCGCATCATCAGCTTTGATTTTTTCGCCGTCGTGACAGCCGCCGAAACTGTACGTCTTTCGCGTTTGCGAAAGGTTTGAGCGCAATTCCGCGCTGCGATCTCTTGAAGATTGCACAACCAAAAGCTTCAATTTTCCCGTATGTCAAAGCTATAGAATAATATCTATATTTCAGCAGCATAGAATAATCACCCCCCGAATTCCCGCAGATATTTTCTCTTTTTGTTCGTGATAATGCCGCCCTTTGTTCCCTCGTCCATTAGAAACATCTCATAGTTGAAAGCTTCGCGTGGATTGAACGCATGTCGCGCGCACGTAAAAATTGCTCCAATGCCCCACCATTGTTCACATACTGAAAGGATGCTATTCGGCATATCAACGCATAAGCGACCGCAGCCGTACGTTTTCGTGCAAATCCCAGTTGTCCTTTCAGGAATTTGAGACGCCGAAGGCGAGGCGTATTCCGCTTCCTCTCATCCTATCCGGACTTACTCCCTTGCCTCTCGACGTTATCCTGCTTGTTCTCTTCGGCGCACTGCTGCACGCGACATGGAACGCCATCGTCAAGGCAGGGAGCGATAAATCCCTGGATGCGGCGCTGATCTCTGCCGGCGGCGCCGTTTCGGCACTGCCGTTCCTGGCGTTCCTGCCGCTGCCACACGCCTCGGCATGGCCGTTCATCGGCGCCTCGGCCATCCTGCAATTCGCTTATTTCCAGCTGGTCGCCGCCGCCTATCGGGCCGGCGATATCGGCCTCGTCTATCCGCTGATGCGTGGCTGCGCTCCTCTCCTGATCGCCGCGACAAGCGGTTTCATCCTCAAGGAAAATCTTTCCGGCGGCGCGCTTGCCGGCACGATGACGATCTGCGCCGGCGTCCTGACGCTCGCCCTGGAGGCGCGGCGCGGCAGCCGCCGCGCTGTCGTCCTCTCGCTTGCCAATGCCTGCGTCATCGCCAGCTACACCTATGTCGACGGCATCGGCGCGCGCATCTCCGGCAATGCGGTTTCCTACACTTTGTGGATGTCGCTGCTGCCGCCGGTACTGCTGTTTTCCTGGGCGGTGTCGCAGCGCGGCGCTTTCGCAGTCGTGCGTCACGTTCGCCGCAACTGGTGGCGCGGCCTCATCGGCGGCGCCGGCTCGATCGCCTCCTACGGGCTGGCGCTCTGGGCAATGACGAAAGCCCCTGTCGCGACCGTTGCAGCCCTGCGCGAGACCGCGATCCTCTTTGCGCTGGTGATCTCGATCACCGTCTTCAAGGAAAAAGCCAGCATCTGGCGCTACGTCGCCGGCGTCGTCATCGCGATCGGCGGGCTGGTTCTGAAGCTTGCGTGATTACTCGCCGTTCCATTCAGGTTTACGCTTGCCGAGGAAGGCGCCGATCCCTTCCTGCGCATCCTGCGTCAGCATGTTCTCGACCATCACCCTGGCGGTATAATCATATGCCGCCTCCACCGGCAGTTCGAGCTGCCGGTGGAAGGCTTCCTTGCCAATCTTCAGCGTCAGCGGTGACTTGCTGGCGATCACAGCCGCATATTTGGAAACCACCTGCGCCAGATACGGCTTCGGCACGATACGGTTGACGAGGCCGAAATCCTTGGCAGTCGAGGCGTCGATCGTCTCGCCGGTCAGCAGCATCTCCATCGCCTGCTTGCGGTGCGCGGCACGGGAAACGGCCACCATCGGCGTCGAACAGAACAGGCCGATGTTGACGCCCGGCGTGCAGAATGTCGAACTATCCGTGCAGATCGCCAGATCGCAGGAGGCAACGAGTTGGCAGCCTGCAGCCGTCGCCAGCCCATCGATCTCGGCAATGACGGGCTTCGGCAGATGCGCGATCTTCAGCATCAGATCGGCGCAGAGCCGAAAGGTCTTTTCGAAGAAACCGGCACCCTGATCTTCATCGGCGCGATGGGCCGTCAGCTCTTTCAGATCATGTCCCGCGGAAAAGACGTTGCCGGTCGAGGCGATGACGACGACACGCACATCCGGCTCCGCCCCGGCCGTCTCGAGCTCTTCCAGCAACGCTTCGAGAAGCGCGATCGAAAGCACATTGGCCGGTGGGTTGTCGAGCACCAGCCGCAGCACGCCGTCGCGCAGCGAGCGGGTCAGCAATCCGCCCCCCTCCGCTCTGGCTGCGTCCGGGAAGGATACGATTTCGGCCATGATGCTCTCCCTGCCTCGATTCCAGGCAGACGTTTTGCCACAAGGCGCCGGCAATTTCGAGCAGGATCCGCTCTTCACGCATGGGCCGCTGACGTCAGGACCAGAACCATGACTTCGATGTCTCGGCCCTCGCCTCCGCACGAGTCAGACCAACATCAGAAAGCTCGTCGTCGGTGAGTTCCGAAAGCGTGCGGCGGCTGCGGCGCTTTTCGAGGTGATGTTCGATGGCCGCCAGCAGCCGCAGGCTCCAGCGCGCCATCCCGCGAAGTTTCGACCGAATGATATCGCGAGGTGTTTCGAAGATCCCGCTTAATTCCAGAGCCATCGCTTCGTCCTTTCTTCAACGGATGAAAGATGCGCTGGAAGATGCCGCGAAAGAAACTTATGGATATTATGCTATGCATAAGGATTTCTTTGGTATGCCTCTCCACCTCGAGCAGCTCGCCACCTTCGTCAATGTCGCCGATCTCGGAAGCTTTACGGCTGCGGCCGACAAGGAAGGCCTGACGCAACCGGCCGTCAGCCTGCAGGTCAAGGGGCTCGAGCAGCGGCTCGGCGTCCGGCTGATCGAACGCGTCGGGCGGCGGGCGCAGCCGACCGCGGCAGGCCTCGACCTGCTCGTGCATGCAAGGCGGCTGCTCCAGGAATCGGCCGCTGCAGAAGAAGCGATGATGCCGTACAGAGATGGCGCTAGCGGCCGCGTGCGCATCGGCAGTGGCGGCACGGCATCGATCCATCTGCTTCCTCGCGCCATCGCCGTTGCCAGAAAATCCATGCCCGGCCTCGAAATCACCGTCCGCATCGGCGATGCCGACGACATTCTGCGCGATCTGGAGGCCAATAGCCTCGATATCGCCGTCGTCGCCCTGCCCGCCTCGGGACGCAACTTCGAGATCGAACCGTTCTACGAGGAGGAATTGCTGGCCGTCGCTCCGGCAGGCAGCCTTATGCCCGACGGCGGACCGGACGCCGCCTTCATGCGCGACAGGACACTGCTGCTTTATGAGGGAGGCAATACGAGGCGGGCAATCGACGCATGGCTGGCCGCCCCGGATACCAGGATCCGACCTGCGATGGAGTTCGGCAGCATCGAGGCGATCAAGGAGCTGGTGGCCGTGGGGCTCGGCTGGTCGATCCTGCCGGGGCTGGCGCTGAAGCGCGACCGCGCCGGCCTCGTCACGACATCATCGCTGAACCCGCGGCTCACGCGCCGCCTCGGCATGGTTCTGCGCCGGGACAAACATCTGACGCGCGGCCTTCGCGAAATGATGAAATGCCTGCGCGCGTTCAAAGGTTAAGAGCCGCTTTCGACCGTGGGAGGCGATTTCAAACCGGCAGAGACGACGTGAAAAACGTCAGGCGCAGCAGTCCGCGACCAGGGAAATATGAGGTACCAAAATACCACACATCTAAGTATTTGTTTTTGCTTAAAGATTTTTCCAAACCTTCGGGAAGTCGATATTGACCCGATGTCCCATTCCCTTTATACACAGCACCAGAACGCAGCCTGTCCGGGCTGCTTTCTTTTTGGCATGCCTTTAGCCTGCCAATCCAAGCAACAAGAAACGCCCTTCAAGCCCTCGGGCCAAGGGTCCCAAAAGAGAGTATTCACTATGGCAACCTTCTCCCAGAAGCCTGCAGAGGTGGAGAAGAAGTGGGTGATCATCGACGCCGAAGGGCTGGTCGTTGGCCGTCTTGCTTCCATCATCGCTATGCGCCTGCGCGGCAAGCACAAGGCAACCTTCACGCCTCACGTTGATGACGGCGACAACGTCATTGTCATCAATGCCGACAAGGTCGTTTTCACCGGCAAGAAGTATTCCGACAAGGTCTACTACTGGCACACCGGTTATGCCGGCGGCATCAAGGAACGCAGCGCACGCCAGATCATCGAAGGCCGCTTCCCGGAGCGCGTCCTCGAAAAGGCCGTCGAACGTATGGTTCCGCGTGGCCCGCTCGGCCGTCGCCAGATGAAGAACCTGCGCGTTTACGCCGGCTCCAACCATCCCCATGAAGCCCAGCAGCCGGTCGCCCTCGACGTTGCCGCGCTCAACAAAAAGAACGTAAGGAGCGCCTGATATGGCTGACCTCTCCTCCCTGAAGGATCTCGGCACAGCTTCCGAAGCTGCTGCTCCGGCCCACGTCCGCAAGGTCGATTCGCTCGGCCGCTCCTACGCGACCGGCAAGCGCAAGAACGCCGTCGCCCGCGTCTGGGTCAAGCCGGGCTCCGGCAAGATCATCGTCAACGGCAAGGAATTCGCGGAATATTTCGCCCGTCCGGTGCTGCAGATGATTCTGCGTCAGCCGATCGTCGCGGCTGCCCGCGACGGCCAGTTCGACATCGTCGCAACCGTTGCCGGCGGCGGCCTGTCCGGCCAGGCCGGTGCGGTTCGCCACGGTCTGTCCAAGGCGCTCACCTACTTCGAACCGGGCCTTCGCGCGGTGCTGAAGAAGGGTGGCTTCCTGACCCGCGACAGCCGCGTCGTCGAACGCAAGAAGTACGGCAAGGCAAAGGCCCGCCGCTCGTTCCAGTTCTCCAAGCGTTAATCGCTTCGGACAGACGGAATTTACGAAGGCCGGGGCAACCCGGCCTTTTTGTTTTGCGCTGTTTAAACCAATCGGAAGCGTGCCGGCATGCCATTGTCGCATTCCAGCTCTGCTGGTAGAGACTTGGCAAAGCGCTTCGGGAATGAGCGAAGCCACATTTACGGGTCGAATCATGGGAACAACCAAGTCCGCAGACAAATAGGCCGCAACAACTCTGCCCTGTTGTTGCGGCGTCTGTCCGGCCAATCCCGATACTGATGAAGAGACAGATCGCCGCCGAATGAAATCATTTGAGCGGGTTCTTTCCCATGTCTTATCCCAAAATCCAGCCCTGGACCTATTCCCTGCCGGCAGCCTTGCTGCTGATGGCACCGTTCGACATCCTGGCTTCGCTTGCCATGGATATCTATCTGCCGATCGTGCCGGTCATGCCGGAGGCGCTCGGCACTTCGCCGTCCGTCATCCAACTGACCCTCAGCCTCTACATGCTCGTGCTCGGTGTCGGCCAAATGGTCTTCGGCCCAATTTCCGATATTGTCGGACGACGGCCCGTCCTGCTTGGAGGTGCTGCACTCTTTGCCGCTTCATCCTTCCTGCTTGCCGGCTCCTCGTCGGCGCCGATCTTTATGGTCTTGAGATTGCTGCAGGCAGTCGGCGCGTCGGCGACCCTCGTCGCAACTTTCGCCACAGTGCGTGACGTCTACGCCGGGCGTCCCGAAAGCAGCACGATCTATAGCCTTCTCGGCTCCATCCTCTCTTTCGTGCCCGCACTCGGCCCGATCATCGGAGCCCTGATCGCGGATCGCTTCGGCTGGCGCGCCATCTTCCTCGTCATCGGCCTCCTTTCGGTTGCCACTCTTTTCAACGCCGGCATGCGGTGGCACGAAACCCGCCCTGCCGTCACGGCGAAGATCGCTCTCCGCCCGATCCTTACAAGCCTTCCCTTCTGGGTTTATACGGGCGGCTTCAGCACGGCGATGGGCGCCTTCTTCGTCTTCTTCTCGACGGCACCCCGTGTCCTGATCGATAGAGCGGGTTTCTCCGGCATCGGCTTCAGCGTCGTCTTTGCCACGGTGGCGCTGGTGATGATCGTGACGGCGCGTTTCGCCAAACGCTTCGTCATGCGCTGGGGCATTGCAGGCAGCCTTGCCAGAGGCATGGCAATGCTGCTTTTCGGCGCCGTGCTGCTTGCCTTTGGAGAGCTGCTTCTGCAGCCTTCCCTCGTCAGCTTCGTCGTGCCGATGTGGATCATCGCGATCGGCATCGTCGTTGCGACGGCGGTCACCGCCAACGGCGCGCTCGACGCCTTTGGCGACACGGCCGGGACGGCGGTCGCGCTCTATTCCTGCGTCGCGAGCATCATCGTCGGCATTGCCGGAACCTTCTTCGTGATTCTGCTCGGCAGTGACAGCGCCTGGCCGCTCGCGGGCTATGTCTCAGCGACCGCGCTGACAACGCTGGTTGGGTTGTGGTGCCTTCGGAAGCCGGCCCGATAGGCAGACGAGCGAATGACGGTCGCTCGACGATAACGAGCGGCCGTCGTCCGAACGATTGCTTGAAATCTGTCCGCACCTCGCCTACCCCTTTCTGCGCGTGGGGGATCGGCCAATTCCTTCGCGAGAGAACCGCCGCTCGACATCCTCACGTCAACGGCGATCATGCAATGCAGCGTCCGCATCGAACGCGACTATGGTTTTGCGACCGAAAAAAGGAGCATGACTTGGCGAACAGATCAATTGACCACGCCTTCACCGCGACCAGCCTCACTTCCGCCGCCAGCGACCCGACCTTTGCCGGCGCACTGTCCTTCATGCGCCGCCGCTTCACCAAGGAGCTCGCCGGCGTCGACGTCGCCGTCTGGGGCATTCCCTTCGATGCCGCGACCTCGAACAGGCCGGGCACACGTTTCGGGCCACAGGCGATCCGGCGCGCCTCGGCGATCTTCGACAATGATGCGCAATATCCCTTCAACCGCGACCTCTTCGCGGAAATGGCGGTGATCGACTACGGCGATTGCCTGCTCGATTATGGCAATCATCAAGACACCCCAGCCGCTATCGAACGCCAGGCGAATGTCATTCTCGACAGCGGTGCCTTCCTGCTGACGCTCGGCGGCGATCATTACGTCACCTGGCCGCTGCTGAAAGCCCATGTGGCAAAACATGGGCCGCTGGCGCTCGTGCAGTTCGACGCCCATCAGGACACCTGGTTCGACGAGGAACGTCGCATCGACCATGGCTCTTTCGTGGCGCGGGCCGCCCGCGAGGGCATCATCGATCCCGACCGCTCGATCCAGATCGGCATCCGCACCCATGCGCCGGAGGATTGCGGCGTCAATATTCTCTACGGTCACCAAGTCGAGGAGATGAGCGCCAGCGATATCGCCTCGGCGATCATCTCCCATACGCGCGGGGCGCCGGCCTATCTCACCTTCGATATCGATTGCCTCGATCCTGCCTTTGCGCCGGGCACCGGCACGCCGGTTTCAGGCGGACCGTCGAGCGCCAAGATCCTCTCGGTGCTGCAGCGTCTGCACCAGCTCGATATCCGCGGCGCCGACATCGTCGAGGTATCGCCGCCCTACGATCATGCCGATATCACCGCCATTGCGGGGGCAACGGTCGCAATGTATATGCTGGGGCTTCATGCGGAGCGACGCGCCATCGCCGTGTCACAAGGCTGACCTATTATCCTCAAACTGAATCCGGAAACCTTCAGAACCCATTGAAAGCGCAGGTTTAACATGGCACCGAAAATCTTCATCGACGGCGAACACGGCACGACGGGTCTGCAGATCCGCACGCGCATGGCCGGCCGCCACGATGTCGAGCTTCTGTCCATACCCGAAGCAGAGCGGCGCAACGCCGCCATGCGCGAGGACATGCTGAACAGCGCCGATATCGCCATTCTCTGCCTGCCCGACGATGCGTCGAAGGAAGCGGTGCAGATGGTTTCAGCCAACAACAATGTGCGCGTCATCGACACCTCGACCGCCTTCCGCGTCAATCCCGGCTGGGCCTATGGCTTTGCCGAAATGGACGGTGCGCAGGCCGACAGGATCAGGGCCGCCCGTTTCGTTGCCAATCCCGGCTGCTATCCCACGGGAGCGATCGGCCTCATCCGGCCGCTGCGCGCCGCCGGCATTCTGCCGGACGGCTATCCGATCACGGTCAACGCGGTCTCCGGCTATACCGGCGGCGGCAAGCAGATGATCGCGCAGATGGAAAACCCGGATCACCCGGATGCGATCACCGCGCCGCATTTCCTCTACGGCCTGCCGCTCACCCATAAACACGTGCCCGAGATGACCGTGCACGGCTTGCTCGATCGCGCACCGATCTTCTCGCCGTCGGTCGGCAAGTTCGCGCAGGGCATGATCGTACAGGTGCCGCTGCATCTCGACGATCTCGCCGAGGGCACGACGATGGAAAGCATTCATGCCGCACTCGTCGCCCATTATGCCGGCCAGGATATTGTCAGTGTCGTGCCGCTGGCCGAAAGCAAGGCCTTGCCCCGCATCAACGCCGTCGAGCTCGAAGGCAAGGACACGATGAAGCTCTTCGTCTTCGGCACATCAGGTGCATCGCAGGTGAACCTTGTGGCTCTGCTCGACAATCTCGGCAAGGGTGCCTCGGGCGCTGCTGTGCAGAACATGGACCTGATGCTCGCGTCGTGAGGCGCGACCGGCAGCCGCGTGGATGCCGCTTGAGCTTGTGTCGATGTCTTCATCATGATCTTTCTAGCGGCCGTTTGCCTCGGCGGCCGTTGCATGGCTTTCGGCTCGATCATCGATGATGATTGGGCTATGAGAGCGAGACCCTCCTCGCTGCCAATCCCGAATCACGGAGCCTGACGTCATGACGCTCGATGCGCTTATCGCTGGCGTAAGCGCATGGTTTGCCGCCGCCCTGCCCGATCATGGCATCTATGCGCTGATGACGTTTGCCTTCATCGCCGGGCTTGCCCGCGGCTTTTCGGGCTTTGGCGCCGCATTGATCTTCATTCCGCTCGGCGGCGCGATCGTCGGGCCGAAGCTGATCTCGCCGATCCTGCTCGTCATCGACGGCATTGCGGCGCTTGGGATGATCCCTTCCGCCTGGCGCGGCGCCAACCGACCCGAGGTCTTCGTCATGGCGGCGGGGGCCGCCCTTGGAGTGCCGGCCGGCACGGCGATGCTGGCGCTGCTCGACCCGATGCTCTTGCGCTGGAGTATCACGATCATCGCCATCTGCCTGCTTGCGCTACTGGTATCGGGATGGCGCTATCACGGGGAGGCGTCCGCACCGCTCACCAGCGGCGTCGGCCTGATCGCCGGGCTTTTCAGCGGCGCCGCGCAGCTCGGCGGACCGCCGGTCGTCGCCTACTGGCTTGGCGGCAAAAGCGACTTCACCCGCGTCAGGGCGAATGTCGTTCTCTATTTCTCGATCTCGTCTGTCTTCAGCGCCATCAGCTATTATGTCGGCGGACTGTTCGTGCCTGCCGTCTTCGCGCTCACCGCCGTCATCCTGCCGACTTATGCGGTCGGGCTCTACGGCGGCTCGAAACTGTTCGGGCTTGCCGAGGAGCGGACCTTCCGCATCGCCTGCTACATCCTGATCGCCGCCGCCGCGATCATCGGCATGCCGCTGCTCGACAGCGTGCTACGGTAGATCCACCCCCGAGAAGCCGCTCGCTTCAGTCGCGTTCGGCGATCATCGTCCCGTGCGGATATTCGCCGTAAAAGCCGCGCCAGTTGGCGACGGCGAAGCCGAAAACCACAAGCGCACCGGCCTGGTGTAGCAGGCCCCAGTGAAGCGGCACCTGCATCAGCAGCGTGGCTATGCCGATCGCTGCCTGCAGCGTAACCAGCGCGAAGAGCAGGACGGCTCGGCGTGCATGGGTGGTCCAAGGTGCTGCGCGAAGGGCGATCACCATGTTGATCAGCGTCAGTGCGAACAGCGTATAGGCGCCGATGCGATGGATGAACTGCACCGTCTTCGGGTTCTCGAAGGCATTGATCCAGAAGGGCTGCTGGATCAGCAGATCGGAGGGAATGACGGCGCCATCCATCAGCGGCCAGGTATTGTAGGAAAAACCGGCGTCGAGGCCCGCCACCAGCGCGCCAAGATAGATCTGGAACAGCGCAAAAATGGCGATCGCGGCGGCAAAACCGCGCGAGCTTCGTGCCGGCGCCGGATCGTCGGAATGTCTGGAGAGACCGCGCATGATCCACATGCAACCGGCAAAGATCATGCAGGCCATGACGAGATGCGTTGCGAGCCTGTACTGGCTGACGTCGGTGCGGACGGACAGGCCCGAGGACACCATCCACCAACCGATAAAACCCTGCAGGCCGCCGAGCGCCAGGATGCCGACGAGCGGCCAGCGCAGACGTTTTTCGATCCGCCCCGTCAGCCAGAAATAGATGAGCGGCAGCGCGAAGATCACGCCGATGCCGCGGGCGATCAGCCGGTGCGCCCATTCCCACCAGAAGATGCCTTTGAACTCATCGACGGTCATGGAGTTGTTCAGCTGCTGAAATTCGGGAATGCGCTGGTAGAGGCGGAATTCCTCCTCCCATTCGGCAGCCGACAGCGGCGGGATGACGCCGTGGATCGGCTTCCATTCCGTGATTGACAGGCCGGAATTGGTCAGCCGCGTGGCGCCGCCGACGAGCACGAGACAGAAGAGCGCCAAAAGCACGAAACCGAGCCAGAGGCGCAAGGCGCGGCGGTCGCGGTTCTGCTTGCGCACCTCGCTCAGGATCGCCTGTTCCGTGGTCGGGTTTGCGACGGCCATGATGTCTCCTTCTATCCGGCAGTTGATTTGCCCCACCGGCTCATGCAAAACAAGCCCCGAACCTTTGCGGCATGCCGTCGCGCCGGTTCGACCCGTCCATGCCGAGAGATAACCGATGCCCGTCCGCCTCCGCAAATTCATCGGCACGATCCTCATCATCGTGCTCGTGCTCGTCTACGCGCTGGTGGCGAATACGATCGCGGTGGCAACGCTCGGCAACGCGCCCTGGTGGGGACATCTGCTCTACTTCCTGCTCACCGGCCTGCTATGGGTCTTGCCGGCGATGGTGATCATCAAATGGATGGCCGGCCCCCCGCAGCGCTAAAGCACGTCGCGATCTTTCAGATTCGCTTGTCGCGCTTTAGGTCTTTGTTTTTACGCATGTCGTTGTCGCAAAACCGCTGCACACTTTTGTGCGACATGCTTTAGGGCCATTAACGGCCGAATAACCGTGATCTGCGGAAAACCTCGCCCATCGGATGCGGTTAAACCAAATATACGTCTGCCATACCTACCTTCCCGTTCAGCATTCTTGACCGGAGAAAACCGTGCAGACGCAAAAGCTCGATGTCCATGAACAGCCGTCCGACAACGCGCTGGCCGATACGGCCATTTCGCGCCTGCGCCAGCTGAGCATGAAACTCGCCATGGCTGAAATCGACATCGAAGTCTTCGACACGATGCAGCCGCTTGAGCATGAGTGGCGGGCGCTGGAGCGCGACAATCTCCAATCACTCCATCAGAGCTACGACTGGTGCGCCGCCTGGGTGAGCGCTTTCCAGCGGCCGCTGGCGATCCTCAAAGGCATCCACGCAGGCCAGACGACTTTCATTCTGCCGGTCGAAATCGTCAAGTCCCGGGGGCTCGCGATCGCGAAGTTCATCGCCGCCGATCACAGCAACATCAATACAGGCCTTTTCTCCGAGGATTTTGCAGAAAGCGGCGGGACCATCGATACCGGCAAGTTCGCCGGCCAGCTTCAGCAGGCGCTCAAGGGCCGGGCCGATCTGCTACTGCTGCAGAACATTCCGCTGGAATGGCGCGGACGAGAGAGCCCGCTTAAGGGGCTGCCGATGGTGCAGAATCAGAATCACGCCTATCAGCTGCCGTTCCTTCCCGCTTTCGAGGACACACTGAAGCAGCTCAATGCCAAGAACCGGCGCAAGAAATTTCGTGTTCAGTCGAAGCGCCTCGAGGCGGCCGGCGGCTTCGAATATGTCGTTCCCGAGACATCGGAAGAACAACACGGTCTGCTCGATATCTTCTTCCGCCTGAAGAGCGCCCGCTTCGCCAGCCTCGGCCTACCCGACGTCTTCGCCAACAGGGAAACGCAGGCTTTCCTGCACGGCCTGCTCGACAAGCTGGATGACAGCAAGCAGTATTTCGGGCTGCAGATGCATGTGCTCCGGCTCAAGGGCGCGCATGAGGGTAAGATCGCCGCGATATCAGGCATCTCGCGCAAGGGCGACCACATCATCTGCCAGTTCGGCGCGATCGACGAAGAGCTCGTGGCGGATACGAGCCCCGGCGAATTCCTCTATTGGCAGACCATTTCGGGATTGCATGGCAAGGCTATCGCGCTTTTTGATTTTGGCCTCGGCGACCAGACCTACAAGCGCTCCTGGGCGCCGATCGAGACCGCACACTACGACGTGGTGCTGCCGGTTTCGCCGTTCGGTGTGATCGCCGGCGCCGCACACCGGATCGTCACCCGCGGCAAGGCGCATATCAAGGCGCGCCCGAAGCTCTATAAATTCGCCCAGGGCATCCGGGCACGGATCGGCTAACCGTTCAAGCAGCCCGGCCGAGTGTCTGCTCGACCCCTTCGCCGCCCGACATCAGCACGACGCGCCCATAGCCTGCAGCCTGGAATTCCGTCATCAGCGCAACGAAGATGGTCTCCTCGACCTCAGGCAGCGAGAGGATGATCTCGACGTCCCGGCTGCGCGTCAGCCGCGAGACGCCGGCGACATCGGCCGAACCGCATTCGACCACCACGAGGTCGTAGGCGGCGGCGAGTGCATCGAGCAGCAACGACAGCCGGTCGACACCGCGCATGGCGCGGCGGACGTCGCTCTGGCCCTGAGGGATCAGGTGGGCATCGGAAAGGCGATCGCCGTGGATCGTGTCGCCGAAGGCGGCCTCGCCGCAAAGCAGATCGGTGACACCGAGAGCGGTCTGGTCCTCGGCCATCAGTTCTGTGGGGTAGCCGGAACCGGTCATGTCGATCAGGATGACGCGACGGCCGGCGTCGGCGAGCATGCGGGTCAGCGAAACCGTCGCCGCCGAGCCATTGTCACCAGTCGGAGATATTGCGATAGCAAGTGGTGCGCGGCTGCCGGTGAGATAGTCTGCAACTGAGGCGATGGAGAATTCATTCTCGTCCTCTGGCTCGTCCTCCGGCTCGTCCTTTGGCGCCTCCTCGGCGGCCCTCACGTCCTCGATCACATCCTCTTCGTCCGCGACAACGGCAAGCATGCTCGGCTGGACGGGCTTTCTGGCGGCAGCGGCGGTCGGAGCGGCCTTAGGCACATGCTTCTCCTCGACGACCGCTTCTGCCTCGATTGCCTCCAGGGCCGCATCTGTCGGGCGGAGCGCCCGGCCGCTGAAGAGTTCGGACAGCATGATGACGATGGCGCTGATGATCAGCGTCGCGACGGCAGCGACGACGACGATCGGCACTACCTTCGGGAAATAGGGATCGACCGGCTCGACGGCCCTGGAAACGATACGGGCGTCCGCTGGGCTCGAATTGCTGTCGGCGCGGGAGGCGGCCTCGCGGTAGCGCACCAGATAGGTTTCGAGCAACTGGCGCTGGGCGTTCGCCTCGCGCTCCAGCGCATTCAGACCGACCTCGTCCTCGCCGGCGCGGGCGCTGTTGGCTTGCGCAGTGTCGGACTGGCGTTCCAGTTCGTTCGCCCTCAGATCCGCAACCTTGGATTCATTCTCGATGCTCGCCAGGATCTTCTGCGTCTCCTGACGGATCTGGGTGCGGATATCGGAGAGCTGAGCGCGCAGGCTTTTCAGCCGCGGATGGTTGTTGAGAAGGCTGGTCTGCAGATCGGAGATCTGCGACTGCAGGCCGGATTCCGTCCCCTTCAGCCGCTGGATCGCCTGTGAGGACATGATGTCCGGCAGCGTATCGAAGGCCTCGCCCGAGGACAGTGCGTTTCGCACCGCCTGCGCCCGCGCCTCGGCATTGGCCTTGTCGCCCCGCACGCGGGTCAGCTCGGCGGAGATATCGTTCAATTGCTGGGCCGGAAAAGTGGTCGTGCCGTTCGTCTGCAACAGCCCGTGCGACGTGCGATATTCGGCGACCTTCTTTTCGGCTTCGCTGACCTTCTGGCGCAGGCCCTCGATCTCCGGCTCCAGCCAGCGGGTCGCCTCGGAGTTGGAATCGAGCTTGGCGCCGCTCTGGGTGGAAAGATAGACATTCGCCATGGCGTTCGGGATGGCGGCGGCGAGCTTCGGGTCCTTGGAGGTGAAATTAATGCCGATCACGCGTGAACCCGGCACCTGATAGACCTGCAGGCGTTCGACGAACGCGTCGATGACGCGCTCTTCCGGCGGGTTCTCCAGCGGGTTCTTCTTCAGATGCAGCTTCACCAGGATACTGCTCATCGCCGAGCCGCTGGCGGCATCGTCGAATTCCGGCAGGTTATAAAGCTTCAGGTCGTTGATGACCTTCTTGAGGAGATCGGCCGATTGCAGAAGCTGCACCTGGCTGGCGATGTTCAGTTCGTCCATCAGCGGACCGGCGCTGGCGTCGTTGATCTGCTGGGTGCTGGCGAAGGCCGGCGCACGGGGTTCGATGAGGATGCGTGTTTCGCTGCGATATTGCGGCGACATGATTTTGGCGCCGGCAAAGGCGACGCCCGCCCCCACGAGCGTGATTGTCAAAATCCGCAGACGGCGCGCCCAGACCGCACGGACCAACTGGCCAAGGTCTATGTCCACATCCTGATCACGAGCTACGCCGGACATGCTCTTACTCCACAACAAAGGTGCCGTAAGCGTAAACGACCATGGTAACTCAACGGTTAATGACAAGCTTGCCAAGAAATGAGCGATGATCGATCAAGGAAACCGGGAAATTGCAGGCGCCCTTTACCGGGCATTAACCCTAACGGATCGATAACGACTTCACCGAGTTCATTTTTGTGAGCACAAGCGGATGTCTTTCGTCCAGCCCAAGATCCTTTTGGCCCTGAGCCTTGCAGCCATGACGGCAGCACTGGGCGGCTGCACGACGTACAAGCCGGCGCCGAAGGCCTTCAACGAAGCCACCATCCAACCCTACGCGCTGGACAGTGGCGATCGACTGCGCATCACCGTCTTCGACCAGCAGAGCCTGACCAACACCTATACGGTGGATCAGGCCGGCTATGTCGCCTTCCCGCTCATCGGCCAGGTCCCTGCCCGCGGTCGAACCCTGCAGCAACTCTCGGGGCAGATCGCCCAGAAACTGCAGCAAGGCTATCTTCGCGATCCCGATGTCACCATCGATGTCGATCGCTACCGTTCGGTCTTCATCATGGGTGAAGTCGGCCAGCCCGGCCAGTACGCGTATGTTCCCGGCATGACGGTGCAGAATGCCATCGCAGTTGCCGGCGGCTTCAGCAGCCGCGCTAACCAGCGTATGGTCGATGTCACCCGCAAGATCAATGGACAGGTGCTGACCGGCCGCATCAACATATCGGGGCCGATCATCGCAGGTGACACGATCTACGTTCGCGAACGGCTTTTCTGAGCGATGGCAAATCAGCAGCCGCTCCGCATCCTCCATTGCTTCAGGTCACCGGTCGGCGGAATTTTCCGCCATGTCCGCGATCTCGTCGAGGAGCACAGCAAGGCCGGCCATGAAATCGGCATCCTCTGCGACAGCTCGACCGGCGGCGAGTACGAGGACAGCCTGTTCGACGATATCCGTCCCTATCTCTCCCTCGGCCTGACACGCGTCCCGATCCGGCGCTCGATCAGCCCGTCCGACATTGCGACGATGTGGGATACATACAAGAAAATCAAAAGTTTGCGGCCGGATGTGCTGCACGGACACGGCGCCAAGGGCGGCGTGCTCGCGCGACTTGCCGGCTCAGCGTTGCGGGTGAACAGGTATCGCGTAGCCCGCCTCTATACCGCGCATGGCGGAAGCCTGCATTATTCGCGCTCCTCGTTCAGTGGACAGTTCGTCCTCAGGATGGAGCGCCTGCAGGAATATTTCACCGATGCCCTGGTCTTCATCTGCGAATACGAGCGTGACACCTATGCGCGCAAGGTCGGGCGACCGCGGACGAAGACGAGACTAATCTACAACGGCATCGGCGAGCGCGATTTCGAGCCGATCCCGACCCGCTCGGATGCCGTGCATTTCATCTATGTGGGCATGCTTCGGGACCTCAAGGGTCCCGATCTGTTTGTCGATGCCTTTGCCAAGACCGAACGGCTGCTCGGCAGGCCACTGTCGGCGCTGATGATCGGCGACGGACCAGACCGCGACCGCTACCGCGAGATGATGGTCGAACGCGGCCTTGGCAAACGCATCGGCATGCTGCCGGCAATGCGGGTCCACGAAGCCTTCTCCATGGCGCAGAACCTCGTCGTTCCCTCGCGCGCCGAAGCCATGCCCTACATCGTGCTCGAGGGGCTCGGCGCCGGCAAGACGATCATCGCAAGCCGTGTCGGCGGCATTCCCGAGGTGCTCGGCGCGGACAGCGCGGCGCTGGTGGAGCCTGGCAATTCCGATGATCTCGCCCGCGTCATGGCGGAAACGCTGAGCACGCCCGACTGGCACGCCAGGACGATGCCGAAGCCCGAAGCGGTGAAGGCGGTGTTTTCTTCCGCCGTCATGGCACGCGATGTCCTGAAATTGTACCACGAGTTGGTCAATCCCGCTGCCGACCAAGCAATGCCCGCCGCCTCGTAAATATTTCTTAGGGGCTTTCTGCTATTTCGCTTGGGTAACAACGAGCGATGAAACCCCATGAACAAGCTGGAAAAAGGCGATCAATTCGACGTGGACGCACTGCGCAAGCAGGTTTCCGACATCGAGGTGCGCGGCGAAGCGGGTCAGGAGAAGCCTTCTGATCCGACTGAGATCAACCCCTACGCCCGGCAGATCGCCGAACAGTTCCGTGACGGAACCCGTTCGCCAACGATCATCATCGGGCAATTGCGGCTGCTCGAATTCCTGGCGCTCTTTGCGATAGCTCTGATCACCTATTGTTTCAGCCCCGGCGACGGCGGCGATTCCCCGTTGATGCGGGCGGGCATGGCGGCGATTGCCTCGGCCTTGACCGTCATCAGTCTGCAGCTTGCCGATACCTACACAATTCCGGCACTTCGCTCCAAGCTGCGGCTGATACCGCGCATCCTCGTTGCGTGGACGATCGCGTTTGTCCTCACCACCGGCCTGTTCGTACTTCTTCGCGGCACGACATCGCCGATGGTCGATGCCTATATCGTCTGGTTCGCTGCGGGCGCTCTCTTCCTCGCTGCCGAGCGCTTCCTCGTCGCCTACGGCATCCGCAACTGGGCGCGCAACGGCATCATGGAACGCCGCGCCGTCATCGTCGGTGGCGGCGAGCCGGCCAAGGACCTGATCCGCGTCCTCGAACAGCAGGCCGACAACGACATCCGCATCTGCGGCATCTTCGACGACCGCGGCGAGAAGCGCTCGCCGATCATGGTCGCCGGCTATCCGAAACTCGGCACTGTCGCCGAACTCGTCGAATTCGTACGGCTGACGCGCATCGACATGCTGATCATCGCCCTGCCGCTGTCGGCCGAGGCCCGTATCTACGACCTTTTGAAAAAGCTCTGGGTTCTGCCGGTCGATATCCGCCTTGCCGCGCATGCCAACCGGCTGCGCTTCCGACCGCGCGCCTATTCGCATGTCGGCTCGGTGCCGATGCTCGACATTTTCAAGAAGCCGATCCGCGACTGGGATTCCGTCGCCAAGCGCGGCTTCGACATCTTCTTCACGATCGTCGCACTGGCGTTGCTCTGGCCGATCATGGTCGCGACCGCGATCGCCATCAAGGCGACCTCCGAAGGCCCGGTCTTCTTCATGCAGAAGCGCCACGGCTTCAACAACGAAATCATCAACGTCTACAAGTTTCGGTCGATGTACACCAACATGGCCGACCCTACAGGCAAGGCCGCAGTCACCAAGGGCGATCCGCGCGTCACCCGCGTCGGCCGCTTCATCCGCAAGACCTCGATCGATGAACTACCGCAGCTTTTCAACGTGCTGAGAGGCGATCTCTCGCTCGTCGGCCCGCGTCCGCATGCCGTTCTCGCCCAGGCGCGCGACCGCGCCTTCGGCGATGTCGTCGAGGGGTATTTCGCCCGCCACCGGGTCAAGCCCGGCGTCACCGGATGGGCACAGATCAACGGCTGGCGTGGCGAAGTGGACAATGACGAGAAGATCAAGTTCCGCACCGCCTACGACCTCTATTACATCGAGAACTGGTCGCTCTGGTTCGATCTCAAGATCCTGTTCCTGACGCCGATCCGGCTGCTCAACACGGAAAACGCCTATTGAGCGCGATCGAGGCGACATATCCCCGTGTCGCCCAACCGCAGCGGATGACGCTGCGCCTGATCGGCTCGGCTTTTGTCGCTTTCGGTGTGTTCCTCTCCGGTTTCGTGATCGACGAGCCGGCGCCCTATGAACTCTGGATGGCCGGGCTGATCGGCCTCTGGTTCATCCTGGGCCTCCGGATTTCGCGCGGCGTGGCGCCGCTGCTCGCCCTTTTGCTCACCTTCAATATCGGCGGCATGCTGTCGCTGACGCAGATGAAGGACCTGGCAACGGCGCCGATGTATATCGCGGTGTCGACCTTCCTGGCGCTGACGGCAGTGTTCTACGCGGCAATCATCGAGGACAGCCACAAGCGGCTGCCGCTGATCTTCAACGCTTGGACCTTCGCCGCTGTCGCCACCTCCGCGCTCGGCATACTCGGCTATTTCCATGCCTTTCCAGGCGCGGAAATCTTCACGCTCTACGACCGCGCCAAGGGCGCCTTTCAGGACCCCAACGTCTTCGGTCCCTTCCTGGTGCCGCCATCGCTTTATCTCGTCCACGGTATCCTGGTCGGCGACCTGAAGAAATCGCCGCTGAAGGCTGCCGCCCTGCTCGTGCTTGCGCTCGGCATTTTCCTCTCATTTTCCCGCGCCGCCTGGGGGCTCTTCGCGCTTGGCGTGGTGCTGCTGATCTTCATCATGCTGCTGAAGGAGCGCAGTGGCGCTTTTCGGCTGCGAGTCCTGGTCCTGTCGCTGGCGGCGATCATCATGTTGGTCGCCTCGCTGCTGGTGGCGCTGCAGATCCCAAAGGTCGCCGAACTGTTTTCCGCGCGCGCCCAGCTGGTGCAGCAATATGACGGCGAACATCTCGGCCGTTTCGAGCGCCACCGGATCGGCTTCACCATGATGATGGAGCGCCCGCTCGGCATCGGCCCGCTGGTGTTCGGCACGATGTTTCCCGAGGACGAGCACAATATCTGGCTGAAATCGCTTACTTCCTATGGCTGGCTCGGCTTCATCAGCTATGTCGGCATGCTTCTCTGGACGCTGGCTCTCGGCTTCCGAAACCTGCTGCTCGACCGGCCGTGGCAACCCTTCCTGATGATCGCCTGGATCTCGATTCTCGGCCATGCGACAATCGGCAACGTCATCGACATCGACCACTGGCGCCATGTCTATCTGCTGCTTGGCACGGTCTGGGGCTGCGCGGCGCTGGAAGTGCGCCACAAGCGCGAGCGAAGACGTGGAGTGGTGTGAGACTTTGCCGCCGACCGCATCGGCTGTCTATTTCGTCGCTCCTGCCGTCAGGCCAGCAATGAACCGTCGCTGGAAAACCAGATAAGTCACGATGAGCGGGAAAATCACGATCACCGCGCCGGCGGTCAGAACCGGCGTGTTGACGGTATAACGCCCTTGGAAAAACAGCATGCCGAGGGGCAGCGTCCGATAGGCGTCGTCATTGACCAGAATGAACGGAATGAGAAACTCGTTCCAGGTCCATATGAACAAGAACAGCGCCAGTGTCGACATTGCCGGCACCATGAGCGGGATAACGATCTTGCGCAGGATATAGAAGCGTCCGGCGCCATCGAGAACTGCCGCTTCGAGAACTTCTTCCGGCAGTTGCTGCATCGCGCTGGCGAGGAAGATCGTTGAGAATGGAATCGACATGGCGATCTGCGGCACAATCAGAGCCGCATAGGTATTGATCAATCCGAGATACCGCATTTCATAATAGAGCGGGATGATGAAGGCTTCCGCCGGCACCATCATGCCGAGGGTCAGGATAGCGAACAGCGTACGCCGCAGCGGAAATGACAGGTATGCGAAGGCAAAACCGGTCAGCAGGCCTAAAAAGACGCTTGCAGCAACAACGGGTATGACAACGATGATGGAATTCCAGAAGTAAATGTTGAAATGTCCGGCATTCCAGGCATCGACGTAATTTTCGAAATGTGGGTATGCCGGCAACGCGAATGCACCCTGCAGAACGTCAGCCTTGCTCTTTATTGAGGTTAGAAGCAGGAGCAGGAAGGGGATGATCGTGACGAATGCCAGAAGCCAGAGGACAATGCGGAGGAATAGCGGACCGGCGGAAATGTTAGATGAACGGCTCATCAAGCCAATCCTTTATGCTTCGATCCTACAAATCGGTGAATTGCATAGTTGATTACGAATGTGAGTATCGCGCCGACAATGGCGATGGCCGCCGCGGCGCCGAACCGATTGAGCTCGAAGCCGAGCTGATACATGTAGATATTCGGCACGAGCGTAGCGTTGGCGGGTCCGCCCCGGGTCATTGTAAAAATCAGGTCGAAGCTTTTGATCGACGCTATGACCGTCAAAAGCAAAACCACCCTTATTTCCGGCAACAGAAGCGGCAGCGTTATCCAGAAAAAGGTTTTTCGCGCCGAAGCACCATCGACCTTGGCAGCGTCGAAAAGAGACGGGTCGATGCGCTGGATTCCGGTCAGGAAAATGACCATACAAAAACCAAAGAAATACCAGGTGGCAACGATCCCGACGGCGGGAAGAACAAAATTGAAATCTCCCAGCCACGGGAGTGCGAAGGCGCCTAACCCTACTGCTCTGAGAAACTGATTGAACGGGCCGAATGCAGGATTGTAGAGCCACGCCCAGATGATGCCCAACACGGCAGTCGGCATGATATAAGGCAGGAACAAGAACGTGCGCAGGGCGAGTTGTTCGCGTTGCTTCAGATTCCAGACGCAAGCAGCAAGAGCGATACCGAGCACCAGCGGCAGGACACAGTAGAAGATCATAAGCTCAGCATTGTTACGCAAGGCAATATAAAAACGACTGTCAGAAAAGAGATCGGCGTAATTGCCCAAACCAACCCATTTGGGCATGGTCAAGCCGTCCCAGCTGGTCAGGCTCAAACCCAAAGCCGCGAGGATCGGTCCAAAGACAAAAGCCGCGTAGAACAGCAATCCAGGCAATAAATAGATAAAATTGGTATGTTGCGAGCCATCAAGTGCGGAGCGTTTCATCCAGTACTCCATAAAGCCAAAGCGGTGGTCATCGCGCAGCAAGCCGATCGCAATGTTCATTTATCTCGATCGACGAGACGCAGGTCACGACCGCAAGGGACGGCCGTGACCTGCACCCGCAATCTTTATTTCTTATCCTTCAGGTAGGCCTGATAATCCTTGTCCATAGTATCGACAAAGGCTTCGGGCGTGATATTGCCGGACAGAAGAAGCGGCGTGTTGTCGTCTATAGTCTTCAGCATCGTTGGGCTCGACCAATCGGGGTAATGGCCGAGAGCGTCGTTTGCGTTGAGTGTCTTCCACATTTCGATGCCGGAGCTGAGGAGCGGCGTGAGCTTTGGCTTTGCGTCAGCCGCGAGCGAAGTTGCCGGGAGATAGCCAGCATTGGCCCAGGTTTCAGCAGCCTTTTCGGAGACCATATAGTCGATATATGCGCCGGCTACGTCCTGTGTCGGCTTAGTTTTGGCAAGGCTCGTTATCGCCCAGGCAAGATCCACACCCCCGACACTCATGGGCTTGGAAATACCTTTCGGGGCGGGAATGGCCATGAAGCCGATATCCGGATTGTGCTGCATGTCACCGAAATACCAGGTCCCGGAGATAAGGAACGCGCCCTGCCCGGAAATGAAAAGCTGGACGGCGTCGTCACCCGAGATGCCTTCGAAACCGGGGAAAAAATAACCGCCCTGTGCCCACTGCTGCACGAGTTTGGCGGATTCGATGTTTCCCTTGGTGTTCCAGGAGCCGCCCCGGCCGTAAATCAGGTCGTCAAGCTCGGCGCGATTGCTCGCGTCGATATGTGCTTGGTCGATGGCGCCGATCATGTGCAAGGCCAGATGCTGCTTTGCCGAGCCCATCATGAAGGGCGGAATGCCCTTTTCCTTCAGCTTGTCGAGATCGGCTAGAAGCTCCTCGAAGGTTTGCGGCAGCGCTACTCCCGCATCGCCGAGGATCTTTTTATTGTAGTAGAGGCCGACGATCTCGCCGAGGCCCGATATGCCGTAGGTCTTACCGACCCCAAATTTTCCATCCTCCCAGCGGTCTCGAGCAAGCACGGAATCCGACTGGAGCTTATCCCAGCCATATTGTTTGATGTAGTCGTCGACCGGCAGGAGCAATCCCTCCTTGACCATCGCCCCCATGTCACCGGCACCCTGGTTGACCTTCGTGATGACCGGGCCATCACCTGCCGAAACCGCAAGCTTCAATGTCAACTTCATGTCATCAAAGGTGCGGGCGGTGCGTTTGATCGTGACGCCGGGATGGGCAGCTTCGAACTCCTTGTTAAGCTGCTCTATAACAGCACTCTGGCCTTCATAGGTTTGGTCATCCCACACAGCCAGGTCGTCAGCGCGTGCAGCTGCCGAAAGGCCAAAACTCAAAAGCGCCGCGCCAGCAAGCGCGACAGCTGCTTTCAATCGGTATGCCGGCAGTATGCTGATCGATTTCACGGTTCTGTTCATCTGCTCCACCTCATCTGGTTTATTCTCCACTCTCCGCCCAGGCCTTGTGCTAAGCACCGGCCGAACGTTTTCTTCCCCCAGAGCTTTGCCTGGCTGGCGAATCTGAGGTAATCGTCAATGCATCTGCTCCTCTCGCGACCTAAAATGACCAAGCGCCCCGCAGGAGGTGGCAAAGTGATGGACACCAGCTGCTTCATCCGCCCCGCGATTGAAGCGGATATCGACGCTCTTTTCGACATCTGCCTGAAAACCGCGAATGGCGGTCAGGATGCCAGCGCGCTTTATAGCGACCCGCGTCTGCCCGGCTACATCTGGTCGGTACCCTACCTCAAGTTCGCCAAAGACTTTGCCTTTGTTCTCGTTCAGGACGGCCGGCCGGTCGGCTACGTTGTAGGGGTGCCGGACACCGGCGGATTCGACAAAGACTTGCAAACAAACTGGTGGCCGTTCGTCCGCCAGCAGGTTGCGGGACTGGCACCCACCCGTCTGCGCGACGCCGACGTGATGGAACGAATTCAAAATCCGCGCAGCGGAACGGCGTGGCTTCAAGACGAGTATCCGGCGCATCTTCACATCAACATCCTTCCCGGACTTCAGGCAAGCGGTTGGGGGCGCAGGATGATCGACACGGAGCTTCAAGCGCTTCGGAATCACGGGGTCGGAGCCGTGCATCTCGGGGTCGACCCAAACAACGAACGCGCCAAGGGTTTCTACCGTCACCTTGGCTTTTCCGAATTCGAGCGAGATGGCTCCGTCGCCTTTGCCATGCGGATTGATCAGGGATTGGGTTGAAGCATTTCCTGGTTTCTCCGAGGCACGGAAAGGCCCTATCTCATAAGTATGAGAGCCCTTGATTGGCGAAAATCTCACACGCCCAAAGCTGCCTGCCCCGCACAAGGCGAGATCAGCGGACCCGGCTGGATGAACGTCCGCCTGAAGGCCTGGTGCCATTGTCGGCAGTAAAACAGGTTGCTCGGCGGAAAGCTGTCCATCAATCGAGGGCTTCATCATGAGCAGATCCCCGGCAGCCAGGTTCAAGGAGTCGGCGGAACGCGAGAAAGGAAATAGCCGGGTAAGCCTAGGCCAGTTCCTCTTCGAGCGATCTTGACGGGTGCACGGCTAACCAGACGATACGTATGGCGCATACTCTACTCGACCCTCTTTATTTCATCGCGCATTTTCATCGCACGTTAATCCAAAGCCTACAGCTGGCCTCCCATTTGTCAAGGACATAGACAAATTGCCCTCTTCGATGTATTGAATTCCGGTTAGTCGCGATAGTTGCGAACTCAATATCGCCCCATTAAGTATGTGCTCCGAACTAATTGGACTGAGCTAGCCGGATGGCAATGACATCTTCTGTCGCACAGACTCCGATCGCACGAAAAATTTCAACCAATGCCGTCATCCGAACCGTGTTCGCGAACGGGTCGATCTCTCGCGCCGATATTGCCAAGCTAACCGGCCTATCAAAGCAGACGATTTCCGACGTCGTGCGCGACCTTGAGGATGACGGCTGGCTGAAGCCAGTCGGGCAGACTGATGGTCGCCCGGGCCGGAATGCGATCACCTATGAAATCAATGCCAGGGCGGGACTGGCCGTCTCTATCGATCTCGGGAGCACCAAGATTGCTGCGGCTATTTGCGATCTGTTGGGGAACGTGGTTGCTGAAACCAAAGTATCCACCGACCCGCGCGGTGGAATGCATCTCGTCAATCAGTTCAGCGATCTTATCATGGAACTCGCGTCTGCGGCCGGGACGAGTGCCGACAAACTGCGTCTCGTCGTTCTAGGCAGTCCCGGTGTGCTCGATCCGGCCACCGGACATATCAATGTAGCGCCAAGCATCCCCGGCATCGACGCAATCAATCTGCGGCAAGTCTTCAGCGACAGAATGGGTATACCCGTGATCGTTGAAAATGATGTCAACCTGGCCGCGCAAGGGGAGAGATGGCGGGGACACGGTGTCGAAACCAGCAATTTTGCTTTCGTTGCTCTCGGAACGGGTGTCGGCATGGGCATCATCGCCAACGGAGCTCTATTGCGCGGCGCGCGTGGGGCGGCCGGCGAAATCGCCTATCTTCCGATCGGCGGAGATGCTTTTGATCCTGGCGGATTTACGCTTGGAACCTTTGAGAGTGCGGTCGGCAGCGTCGCGATGTTGCGCCGCTACGTCGGTTTCGGCGGGCGTAACGCATCCACCGTGGCCGATCTCTTCGCCGCGTTTAATGCAGGAGAAACGAGCGCGGCGGCTGCAATCGAAGAGACGGCAAGGCTGGTCGCAGTCGCCATTGCTGCAATCGGAGCGGCCCTCGATCCTGAACTGGTGATCACCGGTGGCAGCATCGGCGCAAGACCGGAACTCGTAAACGCCATCCGCGGTTTCCTGCCGCGTTGTACACCTTATCCGCCGCGCATCGAGATCAGTCGCTTTGGGAACCGGGCCGCCCTGATGGGAGGAATGGGGATCGCGGTCGAGCGCATGCATGACGATCTATTCGGTGTAAAATTGAGGGAAGTTTGAAGAGCGCGTGCCTTAGGCACCGAAACCGCCCAGCGTGAGAGCGTGGCCACTTGAGAAGCGCTGGAAATGCGCTAGATTTTCCATCATGATAACAGCAACGCAGATACGCGGCGCGCGCGCCATGATCGGAATGAGCATCGAAGAGCTCGCCGCCGCCAGCGGCCTGCCGGTCGAGACCGTGAGAGCGCTGGAAAACGGCGAATTCGCCGGCGAGCCGCACGCGCTGTTCGATGTGCGCAGCACGCTCGAGGCGAACGGCATCATCTTCCTGTCGAGCGGCAATCAGGATGAAGGCGGCCCCGGCATCCGGTTGCGCGCCCGCACCTCTACCGATGACGGCATCCGACCAGAAAACCTCAACGCCGCCAACGACGACTGACGGAACCAATCGGTCGCCCGAGCGTTTTGCTGTCCCATAACATATTGGGGCCCATAACATATCGGGGGCAGTCTCTTGAACCGCAGCAATGGTCTCTACGTCATCATCGGCGTTCTTGTCGTCGCCGTCATCGGCCTTGGCGCCTATATCTTCCACGAGGAAAGCAAGCCGCAGGGAATCGAGATGAGCATCGGCAAGAACGGTGTCTCGATCGAGCAGAACTAGAGATAGGTTTTTGCAAGATCCGCGAGTTTGCCGCCATCCTTCACGCCCTGCCTGTAGAGCTGAATGATGACCGCACCGATCCGCTCGGCCTCCGGCGTCGTTTTGACGAGGCCGCGTTCGTCGCAGACCTTGTCGAGCACCTGCGAAAGCAGATCGAGATCTTCCGAAAATAGCGGTAAATCATGCGGATGAATTGATGATCGTAACATCACGCCGCATATCCTCCGAGGGCAAACGCATCCACGCTTGCATCGCCGGCCGCCCTCCGCAACCGTCATAAAGCCATTATGCGCGAGGGCCTGAATTTTAGCAACTGCGCAAATTTCAGCGAGACAAAATTATGGAACAAAAATTTTTCCCGCGCGTTTTGACCGCGTTTTGTGGCAGGAATCGGTGAGTGCAGACGTGAGTGAAAAACGCTTTCCCTCCCCCGTCAGGGTCCTTTCTCCAAACAGCAGCCTGATCGTTTCGACTGCCTGGGAGGCCGTCGAATATCTGAAAAAGTGGCCGAGCAAGCGTGGGCGCGATTATCGCATTGCGCGCCAGCACTGCCTGGATGCGCTCGACGGACTGCGCAGCCCGCGCGCAGCACAGGCTTCCTTCGTCACGGCAGCGAAAACGGCAGGATTGCTGATTTAAGACCGATTAGCCGCTACGGCCGCCGGCGGCGATGAGCTGGGGATGAATGGAACCTTCCATGATCACCTTGGCGGTAACTTCGATCACCCGCTCCTCGGCGAGTTCGGCGAGCGCGAGGGCGACATCGCCCTCCGACCAGCCGGCTTTGACGGCCTCGTCCGACAGAGCCTGGAACGCGTTGGCGAGGCTCTGCCTGCAAGTTAGATTGTGCTTCATATCCGCCATGCGCTCGCACTAGGCTATCTGTGACAGGGATAATGTTAATTTACACAAGTTCGCGAGAATGCGAAGAGGTTTCAGGTTTTTTTCAATTCAAAATTGGTTTATTCACTTCTAATCTTGGTATAACCTTAACAAAAATCAGCAAATACCGTCCATCCCAACTGATGGAGTACCAAAAAGAACTAAAGGATTTATTTGCGATGCACCTTCAAAGGGTATTTCATCGCTTTATTTAGTTTAAATGGTCGAAGCGACCGGAGCCGATGCAGCGGCCCTTTGACTGACGGGAATACGGTAGACCCGAACGCGGCCCGTTTTCAGCATCTTCTTGGCACCCTGTCAATCAGCTTCTGGATCTTCTCCAGGGCGAGCGTTGGGCGCACTGGAGGATGTCTCGCGCATGGTCGACACAGCCAATCGGCGGCTGGCCTCCCGTGAACGCCTTCGGCGTTAATCACCTTAATACCACAACGACACCACACTCCGGTCAAAGTCCGCCGTACCATTGCGGCGGCTCACTTCTTCAGGTTTTCAGGAGGTAAAATGTCTATCGAACTAGACGCTACTACCTATATACACGCCAAGCCGGCGACCGCCCATTCCTATATTCTGCCGGCCGTTGTCGATGTTCTCGAGAACAGTTTCCAGGAGGCAAGAGAAACAGCGGTCTTCGACCTCGGTTGCGGCACCGGCGGTGCTGCCGCCGTGCTCGCGGAAAAAGGCTATGACGTCGTCGGCGTCGATCCCTCGAAGGACGGCATCGCGAAGGCGAGAACGGCCCACCCCGATCTTCCGCTGGAAATCGGCTCCGGATACGAAGATCTTTCCAGCCGGTATGGGACCTTCGACGCGGTGATCAGTCTTGAAGTGGTGGAACATGTCTATGATCCCAAGGCTTTCTCGGCCACCATGTATGATCTGGTGAAGCCTGGCGGCATCGCGGTTATGTCGACGCCTTTCCACGGCTACTGGAAAAATCTGGCTCTGGCCGTGAGCGGAAAGATGGACGACCATTTTATGCCTCTCAAGGACCATGGCCATATCAAATTCTGGTCTCCCGAAACGCTCAGCACATTGCTCGTCGAAACAGGCTTCGAAGGCGTCGACTTCGAATATGTCGGGAGGATTCCGCTGCTGGCGAAATCGATGATCGCGATCGCTCAGAAACCGCACTGAAAGCGGTCGGAGGCCCTCCGTCCTTTGCAAGGACGGCGCTATAGCTTCGCCTGCAACATGAACAAATGACATTTTCGTTCGGGACGTTCGGCTGCCGTTTCAGCATTTCTGCCGATGCCTCGTTCCGTTTTCCGCCGCTAATTTAGATTAGTGAAGGCGAGAGGGCCTTGAGCAATTCGGCGGTCAGCGCAACTGACGGTCGTCGTGCTCACCTTGCGACAGCCGGATGTCCTGCAGGAATCGGACGAGCGACCCCGCCAGGAAGCAGAGTGCCGCAACAAATAGTACGGCGGTGCCTGGTTCGTGACGGTATCCCAAAAAGGCTACGACGAAGCCGAATAGGAGTAGGAGCGTCACGCCTATCCCTGACAGGACAGCCAGGTGCAATGCACTGTTCAATAGGCGCTCACGCCGCCTCAACTCCCCGATTCCCCTCTTCAGCGGGGCTCGGGCGACGTCACTCTCGTGGATCTCACGCAGGTTTCTGATCCGCTCGGTGACGCCGGAAATCCGATTGACCAAAACCGCCACCATCGCCGCGACGCCATTGAGCATGAACGCCGGCGCGACCGCGTGATTGATCATTGTTGAAAGCTGATCGGCTTCCACTGACATACGGGCACCTTCGATCCTTTCGGCACGAATGGACGACCGCGGCGCCGGCGAGGCGCTACGGAATGACATTGACTGCACGCGCGGCCACGAGCACGAGCGTCAGCAATGAAATGGCACTTTCGAGCATCATCAGCCCCTTCGCACGTCGGGCGAGTGGCAGCACGTCGGTGGGACTGAACGCGGTCGCCGTATTGAATGCGAGGGAAAGATAATCGATGTAGAGCGGCCGCCAGTCTGGCGACGCTAGTTCGGGAGCCGACGCCTGGGGAAACAGCCAATCGGGTTTTCCCGCCATGCCACGCGCGATGCGCGAGGGGCCGCCCGCGTCGATCTGCCAATAGAGCAGCGAAAAGGTGAGAACGTTGGTGATCCAGATGGTAAATGACGACGCCAACAGCGACACTGATCGCGTCTCGGGCGGATGCACGGTGATGATTCCGACCATATCTCCGAGTTCCGCCGCCGTATTGCCTGCGTAGACACTGGCAAGCAGCATGACGGCGACATGCTCAATGCGCAGCCACATGGCCTTGTCGGTCGACATCGTCACCATGATCATTGGAACGATAGCTGCTACTAGGACCGCGTATGACACCCATCGCGGCATGGCATAGATGTGGTGCGGCAGCACCTCCAAAAGGGCGAACACCGCCAGGATCGCCATCACCGGAGGCCAGCGTGCTTCGTCACGACCTGCTTGGATGACATCGCTCATCGTTCGGCCCTCTGCAGCTCTTTGGACATACTGACGTAGCGGACGCCGTTGTGGCGTCCGCTGCAAATGCGTTATTCGGCTGCGCGTCAGTCGTGACCAGTCTTCATATCCCGGACCTGCTGCATCACTTGCTCCAGATTGTAGCTTGCAGGTTCTTGAAGCGGCGGGAAGTCGTGGTAGGTCTCGAGATGCTTCAGCCACAACTGCTGGCCGATGGGTAGGATATTCCAGTCATAGACATAGGCAGTTGACGGTGATGCGATGGCACCGCCCATACCGAAGAGTGTCTTGATCTGCTGTCCGACCGAGGTTTCGAACGGATCGCGCTTGATGTTGACGACCTGCGTCCACGAATACGGCATCACTCCCGCAATGAAGCCAGCCGGATCGTCGGAGACCATGGCGAAATACATCTTCCAGTTTTTATAACGTACCGCGGACGGTTCCTTGCCGGAATAGTACAAGAATGAGTTTCGCGCGGATGGCGACTTGCCTTCGAGGAAGTCGCGCTGATCGATCCCATCGAGCGTGGTCTTGACGATCCCCGGATACTTGCCCGCTTCGATCTCTTTCTTCAGCCCCTCGCCCTTCGGGCCGCCAGCGATGTCGACCAATGTCGGCAGCCAGTCAAGCGAGGCGAAGATGTCGTTCTTGACCGTTCCGGGTTCGATGTGGCCGGGCCAGCGCACCACCAGCGGTGCCCGCATGCCGCCTTCCCAGGTGCTCAGCTTGCCGCCCTTGAACGGGGTCGTGCCGCCATCTGGAAAAGTGATCGTTTCGGCGCCGTTGTCGGTGGTGAAGACGACGATGGTGTTGTCGAGTTCTCCCATCTCCTCGAGCTTCTTCAAGACGTAGCCGATATTGTCGTCCATCTGTTTCATGCCGGCTTCGTTGATGCCCCAGTCCTTGCCGCCGGGCTCGCCCACCATGTTCAGGTACTTGTCCGGCAACACGGTGGTGATGTGCATGCGGGCGGGGTTATACCAGACAAAAAACGGCTTCTTGGTCTTCTCGGGATCGTTCCTGTCGAGGAAGTCGATGACTTTGCCTGAAATCTCCTCGTCGATCGTCTTGGAGCGATCGAGCGTCAGAGGGCCTTCGTCCTTGCATGTCTGGTTGGCCGGCGACCCGTCGGAGGATGTGCACGCGAGCATCGGACGCGGCGGCGTAAGGCACGTTGTTGTTCTAGGATCGACGGCCGCAGGATCCTGCGTAAGTCCGGGGATCGGCGTGTTTCTGCAGGGCGGCGCGATCCCCTGCTCGGTTGAGGTCTTGTTGATATCGGGGAAGCTTACCCCTTGCATGGCGTCGAGGTGATAGAGGTAGCCCCAAAATTCCTGGAACCCGTGTGCCGTCGGCAGGGATTCGGTGGTATCTCCGAGATGGTTCTTGCCGAACTCGCCTGTCGAGTAGCCGAGGTCGTTCAGGAATCTGGCGAGGTGAGGCGTGCCGGCCCGCAGGTAGGACGGGCTTCCGGGAATTTCCGGCAGGACCATGCCGACGCGCACCGGCTGCATGCCGGTTATAAAGGCGGTACGACCAGCCGTGCAGCTCTGCTCGGCATAGTAGGTCATGAATTTCGCACCCTCCCGGCCGATGCGATCGATGTTCGGCGTCTCGCCGACCATCAGGCCCTGATGATAGATGCTCGGCTGCATCCAGCCGATGTCGTCACCCATGATGAACAGGATGTTGGGCTTCCTGTTCTCCTGCGCATGTATTGCCGCCGTGCTCGCCAACAGGCTGCCGGCGACCGCCATTGCTGCTGTTATGAACTTTGTAGTCCGTCTCATTTCGAATGCCTCCCTCAGGGGGTCGCCACATGGACGACCAAGGTTGTTGAAAGACGAGTCGAAGCAAAAGAGGGTTTGTCGGCGACAGATCATTTTGGTAGAGACGCGGCTCTCGATCCGCGCGCGCGGTCACCCTCGACTTGCCGAAGAGGGCATGCCCACTCTTCCATCCATTTTCTACATTGTATTAGCGTAAGCAGATATTGCCCTTTGGGGAATCCCCGTGAGGGATTGCGAATTCCACCGGAGCCGTCGCGAACACCCTCCCTAAAGGACAATAGGCACGATCAGAAACCGCATGTCATAAAGATACACACAGGGACATTCAGGTGGGCATGGCCATGAGCGCAGCAGATGCATACGATCCCGCATTTGTCGGGCTGGCGTGGGTGCCTGCACGGACGTTCACCATGGGATCGAACAGGCACTATCCGGAGGAATCGCCTGCGCATCCGGTCAAGGTCGACGGCTTCTGGATCGACGCGACGCCAGTAACAAACCGCCAGTTTGCCGCCTTCGTCAAAGCCACCGGACATGTCACCGTCGCGGAAATGACGCCAAAAGCTGCCGACTACCCAGGGGCACTTCCCGGAATGCTGCGGGCCGGCTCGCTCGTGTTCACCCAACCAAAGGCGGTCATCGGCTCCGACATAACACAATGGTGGTCGTTCAAGTTCGGCGCAGACTGGCGACACCCCTATGGTGGTCGCAGTGACATTCGTGGGAAGCTCGACCATCCCGTCGTTCATGTGGCCTACCGCGACGCCCTGGCTTACGCCCATTGGGCTGGCAAGGATCTACCAACTGAAGCTGAGTGGGAGCTGGCAGCGCGTGGCGGGATTGACGATGCCGAATTCGCCTGGGGCGACGAATTCAACCCAGATGGCAAGCTTATGGCCAATACGTGGCAGGGAACGTTTCCCACAATGAGCACGAAACGGCCCGGCGCCGACAGGACATCGCCGGTTGGGTCTTTCCCCGCGAACGGGTATGGTCTTCACGACATGATCGGCAACGTCTGGGAGTGGACGTCAGATTACTGGTCAACCCGCCATCCTCAACCCGCGACCAAATCGTGTTGCATTCGTCAAAACCCTCGTGGTGGTGACCGAGAAGCAAGCCTCGATCCCCGCGAACCGAATGTTCGAATCCCAAGACGGGTGCTGAAAGGCGGGTCACATCTCTGCGCGCCGAACTACTGTCGTCGCTACCGTCCCGCCGCCCGTCATGCGGAACCGGAGGACACCTCCACCAGTCACGTTGGCTTCAGATGCGTCAAGCGAACCGAAATTTGCCCCCCCCACGGACCGCTCCAGTTCGATGACCGTCGAGGTGCCTGCTGCCTCGCTGGCGGCCGGGAAGGCCTATAGCGAGGCGTCCTTGGAAAGCATCCAGCAGAATGGCGCCTTGGAAATCGTCGCCCGCCAACTTGATAAGGCCAACTGGCGTGGCCTCGCTTAGGCTTAAAAACAGTGGTGGCGTCCGACGAGCGATCAGCCGGACAAAGAGGGTCGGGCCGCCCAGCACCCCTGGGCCGCGGCTTGTCGGCCGAATGGCACTGCCTGCACTGCAAACGGCGCGCACAACGGCCGCACGATGGCAAGAAATCTCTGGCATTGCCCAGACTGCGGAGCGGCACCGATCGAAATCTTCGCGAAGACGCTGCGGAAGCGCTATCGCAAGCAGTTGGACATAGGCGCCGCGAAGCTCGAAGCCGCGCTGGTCGAGCATCTTCTCCGCCTCGCAAGAATTGGAAGACGTTAGGAGGCTCTACAATCTCATCCTTGGACGGCGGGAAGAGAGGGTCGCGATAGCGCTCAAGCGACTGAACAGTTGCATGACGCGCGACGACGCCGTGGACGCGATCCTTGACGCGACGATAGGCCTTGAAGTGCTCCTCGGTGACCAGAAGATCAAGCGCTCTCTTACAAGCTCCGCTTACGTGCGGGAGCGCTAGCAAGGCTCAGTGGAACGCGAAAACCAGCAGACGTCGTTGCGAGCGTTTAGAAAATCTATGAAGTTCGGTCAGCGATAGTCCACGGGCTGAATACCAAGAAACCGAAAAAACGCCTCCTTGAGCCCGAGGCGGAACCATTTGCTGCTGAGCGTGCGGCGGCGGCGGACATGTTGCGATTCGCCATCGACCTCTTGCTTGAGCATCCAGTGTACTTGGATCCGCTAAAGATTGACGCGGACCTGCTAATCGAGCCGGCAGTGCCCGAGGGGCAAGGAGGATGAAAAGCCGCCGCGCTGCGATAAGGCCGAGCCGCGCGGCGCGGTCGGCATTCCTCTGCGGCAAAGCGGGACATCAGCGCCGCGTTGCCATCCGCCAGAGTTCGGCGAGATCGTCAAGGCTTATGCGCAGGCAATCCGCCGCAGTCAGCCGTTCCCGTTTTCGCGCGAAAATCTCAGTCAGTGCAAACCCCTCGCCGCAGACGGCGGAAACGAGGCCGTACATCCGGGCGCCGAGGAGAGCCCGACATCGGGCCAGCTCCTTGCCCGCATTCACTTGCCGTTCCGTGATGGGGTCGCGCGCCTTGCCGCCGTCGACATGTTCACGACCATAATCGATGGCCGAAGCACCTCTGCCACCCATCGATTCCCACCGCGCCCGGAAGTGCGTCGCGGCGGCCACCTGAGCAGCATCGAGAACACCTCTCGCCGCCAATGTCGTGATCGCGCTTTCGCGGATGTCCATCATCGCGGGAATCGTGCGCGGGTTCGTCACATCTGGCGGATGGGCGCGGGAGAAGTACGGATTCTCAACGAGGGTGGGGCGAAGCTTCGGTGTGGGCATGTCGCGGAGAATGCCATAGCTGGGCCGAATCGTCACTAGGGTGCCGTGGCTGTCATGGCCCCAGAATGGCCCCAATTTTCGCAACCTGCCTCTTTCGAGGCTTTACTTTTTCCGGAAAGACTAGGGTTTTCAATGATTTAAATGGTCGGGGCGACTGGACTCGAACCAGCGACCCCTTGACCCCCAGTCAAGTGCGCTACCGGGCTGCGCTACGCCCCGACCTGCCGAAACGGCTTGCTTCGTTTAGTTTTTCAGCGCGTGCAATGCAAGCGGAAAAACCTTGCCTCCAACAAAAAGGGAGCGGTTTGCGCGAATGGTCAGATCGCCGCGAGCTTCAGCCGGCCTTCGGCGGTCTGGCGGGGCTGCCATGTCAGGTAGTTGGCGATCGAAAAATGCGGTGTTTCGAAGGGTGTGGCGTGGGTTTCGGTGATGACGGTGACGCCGGCGCCGGCAGCTTCGCCGGCGAGAATGCCGGCGACGGCATCTTCGAAGACCAGGCATTTTTTCGGATCGACGCCGAGGCGGCTTGCGCCGAGCAGATAACCTTCGGGGCTGGGCTTGCCTGATTTGACCTCTTGGCCGCTGACGATGACCTTCGGCATCGGGATGCCGGCGGCGGCCATGCGGCGCCTGGCGAGCTCGATCGGCGCCGAGGTGACGATTGCCCATCTGCCCTCAGCGATGGCGGAGAGGAAGCGGACGGCGCCGGGGATCTCGACGATGCCGGAGACATCCTCCATCTCCTCGGCGAGCAGCAGATCCGCCTCATGGGCCGGATCGACGCCGGGCAGGCCGAGCCCGCGGATCACGTCTGAGGCGCGGATGCCATGGATCGTCTTCAGGAAGACCTCCGGCTCGAAGCCGTGGCGTCTTGCCCATTCGCTCCAGACGCGTTCGACGACGGCAATGGAATTCAGCAGCGTTCCGTCCATGTCGAAAAGGAAAGCGTCGTAGGACCTATCGAGGATGTCATGGAGAGCGGGCACGGGTGTTTCCTTCCAGCATGAGGCCGGGGCGGCCCCTGCGCAGGCGAGTAGCGGAGAGCTGCGGCGGCGTCAACGTCAGTCGTTGACGTCGGGATGCGTGACGTTTCTGACGTCGGCAAGACCGCGGGCAGCATCGCGGCTGCCGGTCGCGGCAGCGGCTTCGAAGATGCGGGTCGCATCGCCGTACATTTTGAGATTGAGGTAGCAGTAGCCGCGCAGAACCATCAGGTCGATGCGTTCCTGCTGCAGCTGGGCGCGCTGATCGAGATAGATCAGGGTTTCGCGGTAACGCCCGGCGTCGAAGGCCGAAAGCGCACGATCGGCGAGGATCGCCACCTGAAGCTCGGCGGCACGCTGGCGGTTCTGCGGCGCCTTGGTGGCTGCGACGGCGGCATTGCCCGAGAGGCCGGCGCGGAGATAAGCAAGGCTCTGGCCGTAGGCTGCGTCTTCGCGGACCTTGCGGGTCGGGCTCTGCAATGCCGCCTCGAAGGCCGAGATTGCCTCCATCGGCCGGTTGATATCCATCAGGCACCAGCCGCGCGACAGCGCGTCGGCCGGCTTAAGCTGCCCCGCATCGATTGTCGTTGAGCAGCCGCGTGTCTGGCGCGGACCACGCGGAACGGTCACCGTCTCCATCGCCGGCCTTGCCGCGCGAACGACCACTTGCGACCCCGGCTGCAGGGTGATGCGGCGCTCGGCCGGAAGCGGCTCGGTCGGGGGATTCTGCGTCGGCTGAGCCGCTGGTTGCTGTGCGGCAAGCGTGCCCTTCTCCGGCGGCGGCGTAACGGCATTCGGTATCAGGGAGGAGGTGTCTTCGAGATTGGTGATTCGGCTCGACCGGCCGGCCCAGGCGCGCTGAAGGTCGAGCACGGCCTTGCGGTCGCTCAGTTGCTCGCGGGTGATGACAAGACCATAGGCGGACGGTTCGTCATCGGGTTTCCAGGCCAGCGCCGTCTCGAACCAGCGTGCAGCAGTCTGGAACTGGTTGAGGGAGCGGGCATACCAGCCGAACTGCTGCGCCGTCGGCACGTATTTCCGGGCGATAACCTCGGTAGCGATGCGGTGCAGCACGTCTTCGGCCAGATCGGCCGGCGGCTGCAACGCCATCAGGTTGGCGGTGGCGGCGAGATAGGTTGATGTTGCATCCTCGGAATCGGCGCGCCAACGGAACATCACGTCCTCGGCTTCTTCAGGCGCCTTGCGGGCGATCAGCGCCAGCGCCAGTCCCTGCGAAGCGGCCGCCGAATCTTGCTTGGCTCGGGCAGCGCGGAACCACTTCTCGGCATCGGCATCGTTGTTGCGGCGAAGCTGGTACCAGCCGAGCAGTAACGCGTCGGAGGCGAGCCCCCCAGTCTCGGCGAGTTTTTCGAGACGGGCGATGTAGTCCGGCGCGATAACAAGCTTCGGATCGTCATTGCCCTCGGCCATGAAGCGTCGGGTGAGATTGTCGCGGATCGCATCGAATTCCTTGCTGCCGTCGGCAGCGGGCCTCTCCAGCGTGAGCAGTGCCTGCATCGGCTGGTAGGCAAGCAGCGTCGAGGCCTTTTCGACCGTCGCCTGCCGCTCGGCGGGATTGGCGCAGTTCTTCAGGATATAAGTGTAGGCGTCCTGGCCGCGCTGCGCCCTCTCCGTCTGGATGAAGGCTTCGGCGACGCGCCAGAGAACATCGACCTCGCTGCAGGTGAGCAGGCTCGGTGTTGCGGCAGCGATATCGACGACCGTCGCATATTGCTTGAGGTCCGACGCATTGACGAGACGGGCACGGGCCTCAGCGACGTCGAGTCGGTCGAGCAGATCGGCCGGCGGCTGCCATCCGGCATCGGCTGCCTGGCGGTCGGCGACCGCCTTGCGTAACTCCGCATAGCGACCATCGGAATAGAGCTGCCACATGGCCTCGAGTTGTTTGTCGCCATTCTGCGGCACGGCGAGCGGATCGGCCGGCGGAACCCAGTTTGGGTAGAGCGCCTGAAGGCGGGAGATTTCGGCTTGCAGGCGCACCTTGTCGCCGCGGCTGGCGAAATAACGAAGCGCACTTTCATCGACGGCAGGCTGCGCAGGCGCGGCCGCCTGTTGCGGTGCCGGCGGCGCGGAAACGATGGGGGGCGTGACCGGCGCCGGCTGGGCGACCGTCTGAGGTGCCGCCGGTTGCGGTGCTGCGGCATCCGGCTCGCGCGCGCCCGGCGCCGGCGGCGACGGGGATGTGATCGCCTCGATCTTGTCGGCCACCAGCTGCGCATTGAATTCAGGATTGCCGGCGGAAGCATCGGTCGGCTTGATGCGGCCCATCATCATCAGCTCCGGCGCCGGCTTGCCGGCAGACCCAAGGCCGAATCTTTCCTGCAGAGCGGCACGATCTTTCAGTCCGGTGACGAGGGTCGCCACCACGACTGCTGCTGAAATCGCCACGAGAGAAGACTTCACAGACACTCCGGATGCTTCTCCCCGATATAGGCCAGGCCCAGCAGCTGAAGCGTGGACGGATAATAGAGTGCGGGCGCAAATTGCAGGGCCGAGCCCGGCAGCTTGGCCCCATCGACTACACAGGCCACAACATCGTTAACAATTCGATAACCGGGATCCGGCAACACGGTCTTCGGCCGGCCGGTGGTCAGATCGATGGTGGCGGGAACGCCGTCTTGCGACATCCCCTCGCGCAGATGGGTCAGCAGCGCCTTGTCGGTGACGCCGCCACGAGCGAGATAGAGCGGGATGCGGATGGCGTTATAGGCAAACTCGGCGTCGAAACCCTGCGCCGGCTGCGGCTGGCCGCTGAGACTCACCCATTCGGCTGGAAGCTTGCGCGGGCCGAACTGCATCGTCTTCAATAGCGTTAGGCTATCCTCCGACAGCTTTTGCCAGGCATCCGACGGAGCGAGCGCCGCCATCACCGGGATCGCCTCGTAAATCCAGTAGGACGGGTTGACGACGGGACCGTCCTCACGGTCGGTAGCGGCAAAACCCTCACTCCCCGGCAACAGGAGTGTGTGCCCGGCCGCGTGCACGACGGTTTCGGCAAGCAGCGCCTGCGCCATGCGGGAGGCGGCGAGGATATAGTCGTTGCGTTTCCACGCCGTGCCGGCAAGCGCCAGTGCGTAGGCGATCAGCATGTCGCCGTCCGAGGCGTTGTTGGTGTCGGTGACGTGCGGCTTGACGTTCGGATCCCACTTCCAGACGGCCAGGCCATCGTCGCGCAGCAGCAGCTCGGTGCGGGTAAAATACCAGATCTGTTCGAAGTCGGCGGGGCTGGCTGCGAGATAGGCGAGCAGCATGCCATAGCCCTGCCCTTCGCTGTGGCTGATATTGCCGTTGCCGTTATCGATGATGCGGCCGGTCGCATCGAGAAATTTCGCCTTGTAGGCGGACCATGCGCCGGCATTGATCATCGCCTGCTGCGCGACGGCGGGCGGGTCTACAGGGGCAAGCGCGACCGTGGCCGCCAGCAGGAGTGCGCGCCACCGCCTCATTTGGACCGGCCCAGTCTTCTGAGCATGCTGGAGGTGGTGACGCCGATCAGCAGCACGAAGAAGACCAGCAGGAAGGCGTAGGAGAGGATATTCGTCGACAGCCAGTTGGCGGCGATCAGCCGGTAATTGGCGATCGACCAGGGGGTGGACGGCACGAAATCGAAACGGGTGACGGGCACGGTTTCGATCTTGCCTGTCTTGCTCGAATAGGTGGTGATGTGGCCCGATATCTGCGGCCAGTTCAGCTGCGCGGTCAGAACCTCGAGCCCTTCGCGCAAATCCTTCGCCGACGGCGCCGCCACCACGGTCCATGCGCCGGCTCCCACGGGGCTGGAGCCCTGTGCAACCAGCAGCGTGTCGGCGTTGGCCGGCGTGAAAATCTGCTCGGCGCCGGGGATGAATTGCAGCGAGCTGCGGGAGATATCGAAATTGCGCGACAGCCACTCGCGGAAGGCGGTGACCCGGTTGTGCAAGACACCGCCGCTGACCTTGGAGTTCCACTCCTCGAAAGCCGTACCGGTATCGACGACGTCCGGCTGCGTATCCGCCACCGGACGCCACGAGGCCTGGCTCGTCGTGGAGATATTGGTCTGCGACAGTGCGGTTGTCGGCATCTGCGAGATGGAGCCGATGAAGATGGCATCGCGATCGCCGATCGTATTCGGCGAGGCGACGGTTTCGACGGCGATCGGATGGCCGGCCGTGATCGCCATCTGGCCGAGCAGCGTGGCGGCGGCCGAAAGCGTGTCGGCGTCGATGCGGTCGATGAAAAGCGGCGTCGGCTCCGTGGCCCGACCATAGGGATAGGCGGTGCCGGCCATTGCCGCCAGATTCGGACGCTGACCGACGCGGGCGAAATCCGGTATCTCCAGCTCGGAGGTATCGAACAGGGCAAAGCGCGGGGTCGCGCCGGCGGTCGCGCCCGGCGCGCAGACGGCGTCGTCCTTGGTCATCAGGATCGCTTCGATCGCCACCGAATTGAGGCCGGGCTTGAAGTGCCGCATCGTCACGCGGATCGGCAGATGACGGAGAATGCCGCCTGATGTCGTGGTGATCGGTACGGTGGAGGCGATGTTGTCGTTGACGTAAATATCGATGTGGCTGCCGGGCAGCACGTTATCGGTATAGGCGGCGTCGAGCAGCACCTTCGCCTCGCCATAGGCATTGGCATAAAAATCGGCCGGCACGGCGATATTGAAGCTGGTCCGCAACCGCCGGCCGGAGAATTCGGTGGTCTTCACGCCGAGCTGAGACAGGGCGATGTTCGTGTCGGAAAAGACCAGCGGCGCGTTCGGCGCGCTCCAGCGTTCGGTGGTCAGCACGTCGCGGCGGACATCCGAGGATCTGTCCGTCGGCGAGACGATGGTATCGATCGCCGAGGAGACCGCTTGCCAGGAAGGGCCGCTGATCAGAAGGACCGGCGAGCCGCTGCGCGGGTCGGTGACGAAAGCGGCGAGTGCTGCACTTTCGGCGCCGGGCGGCAGGCCGGGAAAGAGCGGCCGCAGTTCCGCCGCGGTACCGACGAGCACGCTGAGCTTGCCAGGCCCGGCGGCCGGAAGCGACGCGGTGCTGAAGGCAAAAATCTGGTTCGGCATACTGCTCAGCACCGACAGGCCCTGCGCCAGCCGTAGCAGCGGCTTGGTGGTTCCCGGCTGCTCCAGCGCCGGGACAACGATGTCGAACTCGGTCTTGCCAGCACCGTCGACGCCGATGGCGCGGATTGCGTCGGCGCTCGCTAGCGGGGCCGCATCCCTGCCGGCAAAGCTCAGATAGGTTCCGGCCGGATCGATGTTCGACCACAGTTCATAAGTCGATTGAATGCTGCAATCGGTGCGGTGGCGCTGATCGGCTTCGAAGGTGACGAGGTTAGCGCCGGGCTGCAGCAGACCGGGCGGAACCTCGAACGTGACGGTCGACGGGCCATCCGGCGAGCCGACGCGCTGTTGGCCGATCGGGCGGTTGTTGAGATAGACGGTCAGCGCCGAGGCCTCAGGCGCAACGACGATCGAATTCTGGTAGGCGAAGGTGAAGCTTGCCTTGGCCGCTGCCTGCTCCGGCGTCAGATAGACGGACCATGACCGTCGGTCGTATTCGCCGCCGAGGCCGAGTTTCGAAAAGGGCACGACAAAGCGACGAACATCGCCGGGGCGCGGCGGCGCAGCCGGGTTTACTACTGCTGCTGGCTGGAGCGCGGGCGTCGCCGGCTGCGGCTGGGCAGCGATCGGCGGAGGAACGGGAGCGGGAGCAGCCGGGGTTGCAGGTGCGGGTATGACGGAAACCGGAGGCGTGACGGGAACGGGCGCAATGACCGCAGGCGGCGCGGCCTGTGTGGGCGGCGTCAATCTCGGGCCAACGGACGCACCGGGCGGCCGCTCGCCGGACATGTCGAAGGGCGCCGTCTGCGCCTGGGCGAAGGCGGAGGCATTCAGCAGGAGAAGCGAGGCAGCGACGATCCTTCTCATCCGGCGTTGACCTTTGCCGCCTGCTGGTGGGCTTCCCGCTCCGGCCGCATGCTGCGGAAGAAGTAAACGAGGCCTCGGCTCGTCTGGTAGAACGACATGCCGAGAAACCAGATGGTGCCGCGGATCAGGCCCGGATTGCGGCGGCGCGAGGCCTGAAACTGGGTCCACTGGTCGGAATTGGCAAACATCAGATCGGCGATGAGGCGATGGTCGAGCGCGCTTTTCGGCACGTACTGGCAGCCGACATTGCTGATGTCGCCCGACGGCTCGATGTTACGGACGATGAGCGGCAGGGTTTCCAGATCCGCGCCGCTATAGGGCCGGAAGCGGATCTCGCCGACGGCGCCGACCAGCATCTCGTCGAGATGCTTGTTGAAGATGTGCAGCCTTGCGCCGTGGACGGAGACATCCTCGATCGAGGCCGTGTACCACTTGCCGTTGGCGCCGAATTCGCAGCGCCGGTTGACGCGGACGCGACGGGACGAGGCGCGCTCGCCGCGCTCCGACACGACACCAAGTGCGCAGCCGGCCATGATCAGGTTGATGACATTCCACCCGCCGACGACGAGCGTGACGTCGGCCTTATAGGGCTCGGCATAGATCTTGTAGATGGTGATGATGAGCGCGACGATCTGTACCGCAAAGATGACGAAGAACGGGCGGCTGATCTCCGACAGACGGCTGACGGCGATCGATTCGTCCTTGGCGGTGACCTTGAAGGTCGGCTTCCTCGGATTGAGCATGACGGAGACGACAGCCGGCAGCAGATGCACGGTCTGGACATATTCGTAGAGTTCGGAAATCCAAGGCCAGCGGAACGACCCGTAGAGGTAGTTCTGCATCATCAGATTCACGAGCATATAAGCAAGCGTATAGGCGAGGAACTCGCCGCCCGAGGCGGTGAAGATTTCCAGATCGAAGAACAGATAGAAGAGCGGCGCAAACAGAAAGATCGTGCGCGGGAACGGGAAGAGCCAGAACAGCGTGGAGGACATGTAGCAGAAGCGCTGCGGGATCGTCAGGCCGCGTTTTAGAAGCGGGAAGCGGAAGCGCAGGATCTGCATCATGCCCTGCGCCCAGCGGCTGCGCTGACCGATGAAGCTTGCAAAGGTGGCTGGCTGCAGGCCGGCGATCAGCGGCTTGTCGACATAGATGCTGTTCCAGCCGCTGCCGTGGAGCGCCAGCGCCGTCTCGCAATCCTCGGTGATGCTGATGCCGCTGAAGCCGTTCTGCGATTCGAGCGCCTTGCGGCTCAAAACTGCGGCCGAGCCGCAGAAGAAGGCGGCGTTCCATTTATCGAGGCCGCGCTGGATGATGCCGTAGAACATCTCGTTCTCGCTCGGCATCTTGTCGAAGGTGCGCAGGTTACGCTCCAGCGGATCGGGATTGATGAAGAAGTGCGGGGTCTGGACGAGGAAGAGCTTCGGATCGTCTTCGAAGTAACCGACGGTCTCGAGCAGGAAATCGCGGGCCGGCGCGTGGTCCGCATCGAAGACGGCGATGAGCTCGCCGGTCGAATGTTTCATGCCGTTGTTGAGATTGCCGGCCTTGGCGTGTTCGTTGCGGTCGCGCGTGAGGTATTTGACGTCAAGATCGTCGCAGAGCTGCTTCAGCTCGATATGGCGGGCGGCCGCCGCCTGGGCTTCGAGCAGCTTGCCGGAATTGCGCTTCTGCAAGGTACCGCCGTCGTCGAGCAGCCAGACATGCAGCTTGTCGGCCGGATAATCCATGGCCTTGGCGGCGGCCAGCGTGTTTCCCAGCAGGCCGGCATCCTCGTTGTAGGATGGCACGAAGACGTCGACATGAGGAAAACGCTCATTCTTGGCGGCGCGCGAGGGGCGCGACGGCAGCGGCGTCGCGACGATGAAGAGGCTGAGCGCCAGCATCGCAACGCTATACATTTCGGCAAGGTAAAGCAGCAGGCCGGGAATGAAATTTTCAGGCTGGTTCAGAGGCGGCAGCGTATTGGTCGTGCGCCAGTAAACATAGCGCAGCACGATCGACGTGCCGAAGGCGAGCGCCACCAGGCGCCACGTCCCCTCGCCCTTCAGCACCTTGATCAGCGCCATCACAGTCACCACAGTGATGCTGGTGATGAGCTGGGTCTGCAGGTTGACCGGCAGCGTGATCAGCACGATCATGCAGAGCGAAACCACGGCCCATATGATGACACTGCGGGCTTTGCGCATTGACGTTCCTTCGAAATTGCTCAACCGAGGCACCAACTGGCGCCCGCGGGCATGCTCGCTAGAACAGGATGATTTTAGGCCGGGTCGGCCTAAAATCTGAATCCTGTTCTAAATTAAAGAGTTAGAGCATGATGTCGTCCGAAAACCGCTCACACTTTTCGGCATCATGCTCTATCTCCGGCAGGCGGCCGTCATGGCCGCGTCGCCTATGCAGTCCGGCGAAGGCACGGTGACGCCGATCGCCCTTACCGATTGTTCGATTGGCGCGGCGGCCGCGGCCGGCCTTGCGCTCGTCTGTGGCGTCTCGCCCGGCAGCGGCACGCGCGGGCCGATGGGTGCCGGCACCGATGCGACGCCTTGAGCCGGTGGCGGGGTCGAGGCGCTACGAACGGCAGCGGCCCGCGGCCGGCTGACAACGGCAGGCGCCGGCTCGTAGCCGATCGGCATTGGGCTGGCGCGGTAACCGCCTTCGTCGGGATAGATCGGTTCGCCGGTGCGCCCGAGCGCCGCGTCGGCCGGCGGCGGATTGCCGTAAGGGTTCCAGACCGCGCCGTCGAAGGTGCCTGATATGGTATAGCCATAGACGATGCCGAGCAGCTGGCGCTCGCTCGCCCTGGCATCGCAAAGGCGCAGGCGCAGCTGGATCATGCCGAAATTGCGCGCCTGGGTATTGGCAGCAGTGCTCGAGCGGATCTGCTGCCAGGCATAGACGCAGGTGTCGCCGGCACGGCTGCGGCCGGAGGCATAACCGAACGGGCCATAGGCGTTCTGCAGAAAGGTCGCCGACGTCGCCATCGGCACGCTAGGGGCCGAACGGGCCACCTCGCGGGCAATGCCGCTCTCGTTGATCATGTTGAAGCCGGCATTTCCGGTGCCGGGATTGGCTCCGGAAGCGCCGAAGAACTGGACCTTCAGGGAATTCTGACCGGGCACGGAGGATGAGGTAAACAGCGAGATCGTCTGCTCGACGCCATTGCCACGCTTGCGCTCGACGACGCTGACGATCGACGGGCCGCCCGGCGGCGGCAGGACCAGCGCCTTTTCAGGCGCCACGGTTTCCGGCGCGGAAGGCTGGCGCACACCGCCTGTCGATGTGCAGCCGGCCATCATGCCCGCCACTGCCACTAGCGATATCGTCTTCCGCAATCGCATGTCTCGAGCCGCCGCAATCGTATTTCCAGAGATCCATTCGCAAGCCGAAACGCGACGGATCGTCGAATCAACGACCGGTTGGTCGTCCGTTCGGAATAAACGTCCAACATGGTTAGCGAAAAGTAAACAAGCGAGCCCTAACATCCCCGAATGGGCTTTTTTCGAACGTTGTTCAGGCAGCTCAACCGTATGATGTATAAATTAATTTAGTAACAACTTAATTACTCTCATTGCGCCTGTCTTCCGCTGCGGCGAAAAGCTCGCGGGGAACCATGCCGCATGGCCGACGTTGCCTTGATCTGGGGTAGGAAAAGGAGAACATCCCATGCGCAAGACCATGCTGGCTGCGGCCGCCATACTGACCATCAGCTCTGCCGCCTTCGCCCAGAGCACCGTCATCGTCACCGATCCCGCACCAACCGGCTCCGTCGTATTGCCCGGCGAGGTGCGCACCTATGTGATGGAGCAAAACACACCATCCGTCGTCTATGACGGCGATATCGTGGTCGGCACCACGCTGCCCGATACCGTCGAAGTGCACACGGTGCCTGACATGGACGGATACGGCTATACTGTCGTAAATGAGCGGCGCGTGATCGTCGAGCCGAAGACCCACCGCATTATCCAGGTGTTGGAATAACGCGATCGGGATTTGTGGACGTGCGGCCGTATTCCGGCTTCACGTCCGCTCGTCTCCCGCCCTCGCCGGTACATTCAGAAGTTCGCGGATCTTATGAGCGAGCTGCTCCAGGCTGAAGGGCTTGGCGAGCAGGGAAACGCCATGATCGAGCACACCATTGTGGACGATGGCATTTCGGGTGTAACCCGTCGTGTAAAGGATCCGGATCGTCGGCCATTTCTCCTGGACGACATCGGCAAGCTGACGTCCGCTCATCTGCGGCATGACGATATCGGTGAAGATCAAGTCGACTGCCGGATTTTCTTCGAGCAACAGAAGCGCCTCTATGCCGCTTGCCGCCTGCAATACGGTGTAACCGAGTTCATGCAGGCTTTCGGCGGTCATGGTGCGGACGTGCTCATCGTCCTCCACCACCAGGATTGTATCATTGACGCTGCCGTGAGGAATCGGCAGGGCGCCGGCTGCACCCGACCGGGCGTCCGTCACACCGACACGACGAGGGAGATAGATCTTCACCGTCGTGCCCCTGTCGATCTCTGAATAGATCTTGATGTGGCCGCCGCTCTGTTTGATGTAACCATAGACCTGGCTGAGACCGAGCCCGGTGCCTTTGCCGGGTCCCTTGGTCGTATAGAACGGGTCGAAGGCGCGCTCGATCACCTCCGGCGACATGCCGGTGCCAGTGTCAGTGATGCTGACCATCACATATTGGCCTGCCTCGACCTCCGAATGCATGCGGGAATATCGCTCATCGAGTTCGGTATTGGCGGTCTCGATCGTTAGATTTCCGCCGCCCGGCATAGCATCGCGGGCGTTGACGGCAAGGTTCAGGATGGCATTTTCGAGCTGGCTCAAATCGGCAAAGCTCGGCCAGAGACCGCCGGCAAGCACGGTCTCGATCCGGATCTGCTCGCCGAGTGTGCGCCGCAACAGCTCAGACATGCCGCCGACCAGCTTGTTAACGTCGATCACCTCCGGGGCGAGCGGCTGCTGGCGCGAGAAAGCGAGAAGACGCGCGGTCAGTACCGCCGCCCTTTGCGCGCCATCTTTGGCATTCTGGATGGAGTATAGCAGGCGGGGATCCTCGCTGCCGTTCAGGCGCCGCTGGGCGAGATCGAGGTTGCCGATGATGATCGCCAACATGTTGTTGAAATCATGGGCGACGCCGCCGGTCAGCTGGCCGATCGTCTCCATCTTCTGCAACTGACGGACCTGCGCCTGAGCAGCGGCATTCTCTTCCATCTCGTGTCTGAGCTCGGCAGTGCGCTGGACCACTGTCTCTTCGAGGCGCGTGTTGAAGCTGTTGAGCTCACTGCGAAGGCGGCTCTGCCGCTCATGCGCGATAATGATCATCTCCATCAGGCCGACGATGATTGCGGCATTGATGAGATATGTGGAAAGGCCGACCCATTGGCCGGCAGTGACCGGCCAGAAGATATTGTGCGGCTCGACGAAAAACTGCTGAACGATGAAAGCGGCAAGAATGGACGCGACCAGGCCCGGCCCGGCCCCGCCTATGAAACTGGCGAGCAATATCGCCGGAAGGAAGCTCAGGAAGGGAAAGCCGGAGAGAGTGTCGCTGGCGGCAAGCCTCAGAAGAAAGGTCAGACCAACGAAGGCAACGGCCATCGGATAGGTAAAACCCGGCTTGTGACGCAGCCAATCCGTGGCACTCAGCAAATCCATTCGACACCCCTTCTTACAGCGCCGCGATGTCTTTTCAGACGCGCAAAGGACGCTGTAACACTTTGGATTACTGCATAATTTTATCCATAGATCGATTCCGATTTAAGGAATTATGCAGTCGCCGTTGCGGAGACGGCATCCCAGCTTTTGCACATCAAATTTCACCGGGCAATATGCTGTTTCTCGTACTGCTGGGCACGACGTCTTGACGAGCCGTGCAAGCAGTCCACATAAATCTCCATGCCCGGCAAGGGGAAATGGGTGGACGGGATCATGAAAGACATATTCATCGTCGAAGACGACACGCTGATTGCCATGCTGCTCGAGGACATGCTTGCCGATTTGGGTTACCGGGTCTGCGCCAGCGCGCCCGATCTGGAGCGGGCGTTGGCAACCGCCAGGGATACTGAGTTCGACGCTGCAATTCTCGACGTCTCGCTTGCCGGGCAGAGTTCGCTGCCGGTCGCAAAGCTGCTCGACGAACGCGGTAAACCCTATCTCTATGCGACGGGATATGGCACCGCACCTGATGGCAGCAGCCCAAGCACGTTGCCCGTGCTGCAAAAACCCTTCCAGCTCAGCGAACTCGAACAGGCCATGAAACAGCTTACCGAAGCCTGAACTTCCCTGCGCCGCGCGTCTTTTCAGACACGCAAAGGACGCTGTAACACTTTCAATCCTCGCATCGTGCTTTCCGAAAATCGATTCCGATTTTAGCGCACCTGATCGAGCAGGCGCTTGCATTCCAGGAGATCGTAGAGCGCCTCCTGCAGCAGCGCCCGGTCTTCCTTGCCGATGCTCGACTTCCCGATCGAGACTTCCTGCTCATCGTCTCCGGCGACGAAATTGAAGAACCGGCGGGTGATCGGCGGCTTGGCGCGGCCGACAATCTGGTCTTCATCGGCCATGCCGACGCGCGGTTCCCCGGCACCCACCTCCTGCACACCCGACGCAAGCGCCTCGACGCTGGCGAGATCGCCGTGGCCGACTGATATGACGAACTTGTTGCCGTTGGTTTTCAGAAGCTTCTGCACACCCTTGATCGTATAGCCGTGATCATACAGTAGATGCCGGATGCCCTTGAGAAGATCCACGTCCTCCGGCCGGTAGTAGCGACGGCCGCCGCCGCGCTTCATCGGCTTTATCTGGGGAAAACGCGTCTCCCAGAAGCGCAGCACATGCTGCGGCAGATCAAGATCGTCTGCGACTTCGCTGATGGTGCGAAAGGCATCGGGGCTCTTGTCCAACGTCATACTGCTACGCGACCTCGCGGCTCGATCCTACGGCGACTCATCATATTTCAACGGTTTGGCGCCGACAATTCAAGTCATGTCTTGACGTTGCGCACAAGGATGGAGAGTGCGAGGGAGAAAAAAAGCCGTTTCCGAAACGGGAAGCCGATTATCAGGGAGCCGGATTCTGCGGCTTCAGCTTGATCTTGCGAGCGACATGCGACTTGAGGATGCGTGTCTTCAACACGTTCGACGCCTTGAAGGTCATGACCCGGCGGGGGGAAATCGGAACCTCCTCGCCGGTCTTCGGGTTGCGGCCGATCCGCTCGTTCTTGTCGCGCACCTGGAAGGTGGCGAAGGAGGAAAGCTTGACGGTTTCACCACGCACGATGGCATTGCAGATCTCGTCGATGACGGTTTCCACAAGTTCGGCAGATTCTGTCCGGGAAAGCCCAACCTTTCGGAAAACGGATTCCGCCAGGTCTGCTCGCGTCACTGTTTTTCCGGTCATGGTTTCCCCGCCCATACAAATATTTTGTGAAATCGCACGAAGAGTATTTGTCTTGCGCCTTACGGTCAAGCTCTTGTTCGCCGCCAGTTTTTTAGGATTCGTGCCTACCAGCGCAGCAGAACCGCACCCCAGGTAAAGCCGCCACCCATCGCTTCGAGCATCACTAGGTCGCCCTTCTTGATGCGGCCGTCGCCGGCAGCGGTCGCAAGTGCCAGCGGGATCGAGGCGGCCGACGTATTGCCGTGAAGGTCGACTGTGATGACGACCTTCGCCGCATCGATGTTCAGCTTTTTCGCCGAACCGTCGATGATGCGACGATTGGCCTGATGCGGTACCAGCCAGTCGAGGTCATCGGCGGTGGTCCCGGTCGCATCGAAAGCTGCCTGAATGACGTCGGTGATCATGCCCACGGCGTATTTGAAGACCTCGCGGCCTTCCATGCGCAGCTTGCCGACAGTGCCCGTCGTCGACGGTCCGCCATCGACATAGAGCTTGTCCTTGTGCGAGCCGTCGGAACGCAGATGCGCTGTCAGCACGCCGCGATCGGCAACGGTGCCCTCGCCTTCGGTCGCTTCGAGTATGATCGCGCCGGCGCCGTCGCCGAAAAGCACGCAGGTGGTGCGGTCGTTCCAGTCGAGAATGCGCGAAAAAGTTTCGGCGCCGATGACGAGAACGCGCTTGGCAAGCCCGCCGCGAATATAGGCATCGGCAGTCGTCACCGCATAGACGAAACCGGTGCAGACGGCCTGGACGTCGAAGGCGAAGCCGTGGCTCATGCCGAGGCGGTTCTGGATGTTGACCGACGTTGCCGGAAAGGTGTTATCCGGCGTCGAGGTGGCACAGATGACAAGATCGATATCGGCAGGCGTCAGGCCGCCATTGGCAAGGGCTGCGCGTGCGGCGGCCTCGCCGAGTGACGCAGTCGTTTCGTCATCGCCGGCGACATAACGCTGGCGGATGCCGGTGCGCTGGACGATCCATTCGTCTGATGTGTCGACGATGGCCTCCATGTCACGATTGGTCATCACGCGCTTCGGGAGTGCGGCTCCGAACCCGCGAACCACTGAACGGATCATCTTTGATTGAACCCCATCGCTCATGCCGCTTCCGGGCCCATCGGGGGCAGCCGCTTGGCATGATATTTCTTAAGATCGTTTTCTATTTTCTGATTGAGGCCGTTCTTGGCCATGTCGTAGCCGACCTCGATGGCGGCTGCGATGCCTTCGGCATTCGCCCCGCCATGGCTCTTGATAACGATGCCGTTCAGGCCGAGAAACACGCCGCCATTGACCTTGCTCGGATCGAGCTTCTCGCGAAGCATGTCGAAGGCGCTTTTGGCGAAGAGGTAGCCGATGCGGGCCAGCAGCGTGCGCGACATGGCGGCACGCAGATATTCGCCGATCTGCTTGGCTGTGCCTTCGGCGGTCTTGAGGGCGATATTGCCGGAAAATCCTTCGGTGACGACGACGTCGACCGTGCCCTTGCCAAGGTCGTTGCCCTCGACGAAGCCGGAATATTCGAGCGAATCGATGTTCGCCTCGCGCAACAGCCGGCCGGCCTCCTTGACTTCCTCCTGGCCCTTCATCTCCTCGACGCCGACGTTGAGAAGACCGACCGTCGGACGTTCGACCTCGAAAAGCGCGCGCGCCATGGCGCCGCCCATCAGGGCGAAATCCATCAGCTGCTGAGCATCGGCGCCGATCGTCGCACCGACATCGAGCACGATGCTCTCACCCTTCAGCGTCGGCCAGATCGCGGCAATCGCCGGACGCTCGATATTGGCCATGGTGCGCAGACAGAACTTCGCCATCGCCATCAGCGCCCCGGTATTGCCTGCCGAGACAGCGACATCGGCGTCACCCGTCTTCACCGCCTCGATCGAACGCCACATGGTGGAGATATAACGGCCACGGCGCAGCGCCTGGCTCGGCTTTTCATCCATGGCGACGGCAAGCTCGCAGTCGTGAAAGAGCGATTTTTCCTTGAGTTTCGGAAATTTGGCGAGAACCGGGTCGCACTGTTCCTTGAGACCATAGAGAACGAAGGAAATATCCGGATGCCGATCCAACGCCTTGGCGGCGCCGGGAATGACAACCTGGGGACCAAAGTCGCCACCCATGAGGTCGAGAGATATTCTGATCACGCGTCCCTGATCCTTCTTTTCGCCGACGGCGAAATTTCGGCCAAAATACCGGTTTTGGCGTCGCTTACAACTGAATTGTGTCAAATGCCAGAGGGGCTTCAGTCCTTTTTCCAGTCCTTGAGGACGGCGAAAGCGGAAGGCTTTTTGTCGTCCTCGCCGCTGTCCTCGACATGGCCGGCGAATTCGATGCCCTGCTTGCGTGGGTAGGGATCGATTGCGAGAGCAGCGAATTCGGCAACCACTTCGCCGGCATCGATCGTATCGCCGACGAAGGTCTCGGGCAGATCGGGACCGTCCGGATCGAGCAGCATCTCGCCGGCGTCGTTGCCGGGCTGGCGGGCAAGCTTGGAGCCCTCCGGCACGAAGATCTGCTCGAAATTCTCGTCGATGGCGGATTCGACCGGTTCCAACGTCACGACGCAGGACTGGACGATCTTCGCCTGCACGCGGCCCTTGATGCGTACGCCGTCGCGCTTCCAGCGGGCAATCTGTAGATCGGCGCGGAGATCGTCGACGGAGACGACGTTCCAGGTCTCGGCAAGCGCCTTCAGTTCGCTGGCGTCGGCCTCGACATGGACCTCGACGGGGTTGGCCGAGATATGGCCGACCTTGACTTGATAGGAGAAGGGAACATCGTCCCGATCGTTCTTCATCGTTTCCTCCTTCAGATGACCGGCGGGAGCGTCGCCGAACCGGTTGCGATCACCTCTTCGGCAACGGCGGACAGATGCGATTCTGCGGTCATCATCCATCCGGCGAGGCCGGACATATCGGCCGGCGTCGAGGTTTCGGGGTAGATATTGCGCTGAAGGGCGAGAGCGAGCTCTTCGGCATCGCCTGTGTCCATCGCCTTCGAATAGGCTTCAAGGCGGCCGTAGAACATGCCGGCGAGCTTCTTCATGCGCTTCGGCACGCTGTTGTCGCCGATGCCGAGTTCGCGGATCGAATAGTCGATATCCTGGAAGAAAGCGTCGACGATCTCCTGGGCGATCTCCTGGCCGCTGGTGGCTGAAGCACGTGTGCGGCGAAAAAACAGAATCATGGCAATCGACAGCATCTCGAAACGACCCATGACCGTATCCGGCACATTGAGCCGCTCATAGATCTCCGGCATGCGCGCGGCCGCCGTCAGGGCCGCATATTGCCTGTCGACGATCGCCTGATTGTTGTTTTTCTTGCGGAAGAGCCCGAAGATCATTGTTTTTTCCGGAAATGCCTCATTCTTCATGCCGGCTGGCGTCTGGCCTTGTTGCATGATTTCGAAAGCTGGTTTACCGAAGCAGGCGCGAATTGCAATGCCGATCATGGCCTGTTTCGGGACGACGCCTTCGATGCGTCAGCGAAGCGAATTCGGGAAATTCGACCCGGAATGGCCACAATGGTTTTGCAGGAGGAAAGCGTGCAAGGCCCCAAATGGCTGCTATCGACACTCAAGGGAGTAGATGTCGTTGAATAAACGGTATTTCAAGTCTGACGTGAAATTCTTCAGCAGTGCGGCCATTGCCTTCATAATCGCCTCCACCACCGCTCTTTCCGGTTGCCAGACCAGCACCGTGCTCAATGGCGGCTACGTCGCCGACCAGCAGTCGCTGAACCTCGTTCCGGAAGGCTCCAGCCGCGAGCAGGTGCTGCTTTCGCTTGGCACCCCGTCGACAACGGCGACCTTCGATGGCGAAGTCTTCTATTACATCTCGCAGCGGCGCACGCGTGCCGTCGCCTTCCAGAAACTGAAGGTCGTCGATCAGAGCGTTCTGGCGATCTATTTCGACAAGGACGGCGTCGTCAGCCGCCGCGCCAACTATGCGCTACAGGACGGCAAGGTGTTCGACACCATCGGGCGCGTCACGCCGACCGGCGGCAAGGAACTCACCTTCCTGCAGCAGATGCTTTCCGGCGGCAGCGCCGCGAGTGCTGCCCGCAGCCTGTTCGGCGGTGGCGCCGGCGGCACCCCGCAGAACCCAAGCAGCCTGCGCTGATCGGACACACGCCTGATACGAAAAACCCGCCGGATCGCTCCGGCGGGTTTTTTAATGGCCTCTGCTTCTGCGTGAACTGTACCACGCCAAGCCGGCGGTCTTGTTTATCCGGCGAGAACGGCGAGCAACAGCAGCGCGACGATGTTGGTGATCTTGATCGCCGGGTTGACGGCCGGGCCGGCGGTATCCTTGTAGGGATCGCCGACGGTATCGCCGGTGACGGAAGCCTTGTGCGCATCCGAACCCTTCATGTGGCGCACGCCGTCCTTGTCGACGAAACCGTCCTCGAAGCTCTTCTTGGCGTTGTCCCAAGCACCGCCGCCCGATGTCATCGAGATGGCGACGAAGAGGCCGTTGATGATGACGCCGAGCAGCGATGCGCCGAGGGCGGCAAAGGCGGAGGCCTTGGAGCCGGAGATGAGCAGCACGCCGAAATAGACGACTATGGGCGCCAGCACCGGCAGCAGCGACGGCACGATCATTTCGCGGATGGCGGCCTTGGTCAAAAGGTCGACCGCCCTGCCGTAATCCGGCTTTTCCGTGCCCTGCATGATGCCGGGCTTTTCCTTGAACTGACGACGCACTTCCTCGACGATCGCGCCGGCCGCCCGGCCGACGGCGGTCATGGCGATGCCGCCGAAGAGGTAAGGAATGAGACCTCCGAAAATCAATCCCGCCACCACGTAAGGGTTGGAAAGATCGAAGGAAATTTCGCCGATACCGGCAAAATAAGGGAACTTGTCGCCATTCGCCGCAAAATATTTGAGGTCGTAGGAGTAGGCGGCGAAGAGAACCAGGGCGCCGAGACCGGCGGAGCCGATGGCATAACCCTTGGTGACGGCTTTAGTCGTATTGCCGACGGCATCGAGCGCATCGGTGGATTTGCGCACCTCCGGCGGCAGATGCGCCATTTCGGCGATACCGCCGGCATTGTCCGTCACCGGTCCGAACGCGTCGAGCGCGACGATCATTCCGGCGATGCCGAGCATCGCCGTGACCGCAATGCCGGTGCCGAACAGACCGCCGAGCTGGTAGGTGGCGAGAATGCCGCCAACGATGACGATCGCCGGCAGTGCCGTCGATTCCAGTGAGACGGCCAGACCCTGGATGACATTGGTGCCATGGCCGGTGACCGAGGCCTGGGCGATCGAGACGACCGGGCGCTTGCCCGTGCCGGTATAATATTCAGTGATCACCACGATCAGCGCGGTGACGACGAGGCCGATGATGCCGCAGAAGAAGAGGTGCGCGCCTGATATGTCGGCGCCTCCGACGGAGCCGATCGATCCCCAGCCGATGGTGAGCGAGGTGGCAGCACCAAGGCCGACGATCGACAGTAGGCCGGTGACGATGAGGCCCTTGTAGAGAGCGCCCATGATCGAGCCGTTCGAACCGAGCTTGACGAAGAAGGTGCCGATGATCGAGGTGATGATGCAGGCACCGCAGATCGCCAGCGGATAGACCATCGCAGACTGGAGGATCGGCGCGCCGGCAAAGAAGATCGCGGCAAGAACCATGGTGGCGACGACCGAAACCGCATAAGTCTCGAAAAGGTCGGCAGCCATGCCGGCGCAGTCGCCGACATTGTCGCCGACATTATCGGCGATCGTTGCCGGGTTGCGCGGATCGTCTTCGGGAATGCCGGCTTCCACCTTGCCGACGAGATCGCCACCGACATCGGCGCCCTTGGTGAAGATGCCGCCGCCGAGACGGGCGAAGATCGAGATCAGTGACGCGCCGAAGCCGAGCGCCACCAGCGCATCGATGACTTCGCGCGAGCCGCTCTCATGGCCGAGCCCAACGGTCAATATCGTATAGTAAATGGAGACGCCGAGCAGCGCCAGGCCAGCCACCAGCATGCCGGTGATCGCACCCGACTTGAAGGCGATGTCGAGGCCGGCTGAAAGGCTCACGGAAGCCGCCTGGGCGGTGCGCACATTGGCGCGGACGGAGACGTGCATGCCGATGAAACCGGCAGCGCCGGAAAGCACGGCGCCGATCAGGAAGCCGATCGCGGCCTCGGCGGAAAGAAGCAGCCAGGCTAAGATGAAAACAACAACGCCGACAATGGCAATGGTTCTGTACTGGCGCGTCAGATAGGCTTGAGCGCCTTCGCGGATATAGCCCGCGATCTCCTGCATGCGGCTATTGCCCTGATCGGCGGCAAGCACCGACCGGGTTGCCCAGGCGGCATAAACCACCGAGAGCAGACCGCATGCGATTACGCATAAAAGAATCGTCATTTCGCTCTTTCCTCCCAAAGGCCGGAGCTCACTCCTTCTCCGGCAGATATGCCGCCGAATCGCCTTCCTCTCCACAGAAATGCCACAGCTAGGCGGTGCGGAGATTGCGTGGTCGATCACGTGGCGTCAAGACCGCAACGGGCGAAAACCATTGCGGTGCGAAGAAAGACGCAGGGGGATTGTTTGGCGGCTAAAGACTTATTTCTTCGCCTCGCCGCGGACCTGCTTTGCGATGCGGTCGAGCACGGCGTTGACGAGCTTCGGCTCATCGTCATCGAAGAAGGCCTGGGCGATCTCGACATATTCGGTGACGATGACCGCCACCGGAACGTCCTTGCGGTCGGTGAGTTCGAAAACGCCGGCGCGCAGGATGGCGCGCACTGTGCTGTCGAGGCGCGACAAGGCCCAATCATCCTGCAGGGCTGCAGCAATCAACGGATCGAGACGGACCTGATCGCGCACGACGCCGGAGACGATGGAACGGAACCAGGCGGCATCGGCTTTCAGATAAGTCGCGCCATCGATTTCCTGACCAAGACGGTGCGCCTCGTACTCGGCCACGATTTCCAGAACGCCCGTGCCGCCGACATCCATCTGATACAGTGCCTGAACTGCAGCAAGACGGGCAGCGCCCCGCTGGTTCGCAGTCTTGACCGGCCGTTCCGTCTTGTCGTCGTTCATTCGTTATGCACCCAGTTTCTGCTTCAGCTCGATCATGGTCAGAGCTGCACGAGCGGCAAATCCGCCCTTGTCCTTTTCCGAGCGGCGCACGCGCGCCCAAGCCTGTTCGTCGTTTTCGACGGTCAGGATGCCATTGCCGATGGCAAGTGACTCGCTGACCGCGAGATCCATCAAGGCGCGCGAGGATTCATTCGACACGATATCGAAGTGATAGGTCTCGCCGCGAATGACCATGCCGAGGGCGACATATCCGTCATAATGCGTTCCGCCATTGTCGTCTCCATCAAGCGACATGGCAATCGCCGCCGGAATTTCCAGTGCGCCGGGAACGGTTACGACCTCGAAGGTGGCGCCGGCCTCCGTCAATGCGGAGGTCGCGCCTTCGAGCAGGGCGTCGGCCATGTCGTCGTAGAAGCGGGCCTCAACGATCAAAATATGGGGAGCGGTCTCTCTCGACATGGTTCACCTTCGGTTGGCGGGACATTTACCCGCTCGGCAGCCCGCGGTCAAAACATGCCTTCGTCCGAATGGCAAGCAATTTCGCCCGATGCCGCAATGGGAAAGAGGAAATATCTGCAAGGGGATAACCGCGCCCTGTATGCACAGCTGGGCAAGCCTCTGAAATCAGCTTTCGCGGACACCTGGAAAGCGGCAATTCGAAGGCAGTTTTCATGAACAATTCTTAATGGATTTTCAGTGGCTTAACCCATTGAATCGCGAATGGGAGAACGCCAATTCCATGTCGTGACGCAGACGATCCCCTGCAACGACAGCCGACCGTCTAAGCAGATGAAAGGATACAATCATGCACCGCGTTCTCACCATCACTATCGCTGCAGCCCTCTCCTCCCTCGCCTTTGCCGGCGTCAGCCGGGCCGAAAGCCTTGGGATGAATACCGCCCAGGGCATCGAGCAGACGCTCCGGACCTTCCAGGGCAATGACTTCAATGTCCAGGAGGTTTACAACTGGCGCAACTTCGACGACGAGACGAGCGGCCCACACTCCGCACCGCAACGCTCCGGCGAGGCTATCCGCGGCATCCAGGCGTCGATCGATGCCAACAGGTCGCTTGCCCACCGGCTCAACAATGAGGGTGTCAATATTCGCAACGTCGTCAATGCCGAGCAGGCGGCCGATGGAAGCCTGACCTTCTACGTTCGTTGACGGCTCCAGCGCATACCCCGAAAATCGGATCGATTTTTGGGCGATGCGTGGGATTGGAAGCGATCGAGCGTCTCAGCGTATTGAACGCGCGGCGCTCAAAGCATGGGCGGCGGGCTCCTCTCCGCCCATGCCGGGGATTTCCGAGATAAGCATTGAATTTTCCGGCGTGATGATAGTTTCTCCTCCTGCAACAGGAGGCTATCATGACGACGGAAGCAAAAGCGGTGATCAATACCGCCGATCTCAAGCTCGACCACTGGAAACAGGGCGAATTCTACGAAAGCGCCGACACCTCGTTCGGCAAGCTTCTGGGCCTTGCCGGCCTCGGCATCAGCTACAACGAGGTACCATCGGGCAAATCGAGCTGTCCCTTCCACAATCACCATGTCGAAGACGAGCTTTTCTACGTGATCGCGGGTACCGGCGAATACCGATTCGGCGACGCGCGCCATGCGATCAAGGCGGGCGACACGCTCGGCGCGCCGGCCGGCGGGCCTGAAACGGCGCACCAGATCATCAATACCGGCACGGCCACACTCGTCTATCTCGGCATTTCGACGATGGCGAAGACCGAGATCGTCGAATATCCCGATTCCGGAAAGTTCCTTGCCAAGACGAACAGGGACAATGCAGAAACCAAGCGCTTCCGCCACATTGGACGGCCGGAAGGCGATCTCGACTATTGGGACGGCGAGCCCGGCGCCTGAGGATGTGTTTTTTCACAAGGACCCGACGTGACCGACATTCCGACCCTCGAAACGGCGCGTCTGACGCTTCGCCCTCACCGCCTCGACGATTTCGACGCTCATGCGGCACTATGGGCGGACGAGGATGTCGTGCGTTTCATCACCGGCGTGCCGTCGACGCGCGAGCAGAGCTGGAGTCGCATGCTGCGCCTTGCCGGCATGTGGCATCATATGGGCTTCGGCTTTCTCGCGATCGTCGAAAAGGAGAGCGGCCGGTTCATCGGCGAAGCGGGCTTCCTGGAAGCCCGGCGCGAGATGGAACCGTCGATCGAAGGGACGATGGAGGTCGGCTGGGCGCTGATGCCTTCGGCGCACGGCCGCGGTTATGCCACCGAGGCGCTGACCGTCCTGATCGGCTGGGCGGAAACGCATTTTCCCGAAAAACGAATGAGTTGCATCATCAGTCCCGAGAACCAGGCCTCGCTGCGGGTCGCAGCCAAGCTCGGCTTCGGCGAGACGGCGCGCACTCAGTACAACGGCGAGATCATTCAGTTTTCGCGTTAGGGAATTCCACCAAGCGGGAAACATAGCGCGCGCCATTGCGGGCTTGCTGACATTTGCCGATATCGCCAGCAGCAACAGCAAGTTTAAGCAAAAGGATATCGACGACCTCAGCTTGCGGCACCCGACTTCATCCCCGGATGGGTCCGGGCTTCGCACCTGCTACGCGCAAGGAACGCGCTTTAGAGTCGCTGACAAGAGGCAGAAACGCTCGGAATACTGACGTCCGCCACCTTGACACAACTAAGCATTGACGGGCGAGCCGTGTGGTAATTGCAGCCGGCAGAAACTCCCCATCGATAAGAGGCTGATCACAAATATGACCATTTTCATTGTTTGCCACAAGGATTTGCCGAGCTACCCTCCTCCCGAGGGCGCGAAAATCATATGGCTCAATTCTAAACCTCCTTTGGAAAACAAGGGAATGGATGTCATTGCCGGCTATGATTTTTTCAGCGAGCCGGAGGAGCTTCACGCTAAATTGTCAGGATCGCTGGGAACGATCGTAATCGCGAAAGTCGTTTCCGAAGAATCAACAAAGCCTCGTAACATTACCATCTGGCAGTATCGTAAATTTTTAACACGACTAAAAATCGGAACACCTAATCCCGAATATCCCGGGATGAATACAACGACTTCAGAAGAAGTAGAAGTCACAAAGCCGGAGAATCCGGCGATTTTTACAGAAAACTTCTTCCTGCCTCGGCCGTTAAATCTCCATAATATATCTCAACACTATGCACGCTTCCACAATATTGTTGACTTCCTGAGATATACAGCGTTTTCAATCGAAGCAAACACTTTAACCCAAGCCGAAGCTTTGCATTTTTTTAATTCCAGCACTTTCGTTCCTGGAGGCATTGAACTCGGCACGTATCCGACGGACTGGTGGCTGGAGACTTTTGTGCGCCTTGTGGCGCCGTCTTTTGAATTTGCGAAACGATATCAACCGTTTCAAGCCGAAGACCCCGTGCAGAAACGTGCGATCTCATTCTGCCAGGAGCGTCTGGGAAGCTATCTTCTCATCAAACGAATAGCCGAACTCTATGGCAATAGCTTACCTGGGTCCTTGTTCGGAGAAATAGCTACCGTATCGAATGATGGGGTCTATAAAAGCGGCGTATGAACCGAGGCGGCCCAATTCCAAACGTAACATCGCAACTCTTTGCGGATACTGGCAGCAGAAGCGGCTGAGCCAATGAAGCTGGCTAGAGAAGACTGACCACGGATGGTCGAGCTCCCACACCCCCTCCAGGCTGACCAGCGAAAGTTCTGCGAACAGTGTGGCGCAAGCTTCACCTCAAATAGTAGACACCAAACAGGCTCGAATTGCCGTTCTGCGGATTTCCCATGCAGACGGCAGCCCTTCGCGAAGGACATACCTTGACGATCAATCAGCCCACCTCTTCTTTGCCGGCCGGTCTTCCTGATCTGGCGCTTCTCACGGAGAAGGCTGCCGGCACGGGATCCGTCATTGTCTATCAGCCTTATCTCGATCCTTCGCAGCGCAGCCAGCTCGATGCGGCTGCCATGCCGCTCGACATCTCGTTCAATACGCAGGCTACGACCCGCGAATATGAACTCTTCCTCACCCTGCATCAGCATCACGAGGCGATCGGCCTCAGTGACGACGTGTTTTGGGGGCTTCTCTCCAGCAAATTCGAGATGAAGTCGGTGACGAGTTTTCCGTCTTTTGTCACGGAGGCGGAAAAGGCCAGGGCAGAAGGTGCGGACGCCTATCTTTACAACCCGCTGATCGGCCACGCGGCGATCTACAGCAACGTCTGGGAACATTCGCTGCTTGGCGGTCATCCCGGCATGGACCCGATCTTCCTGCATATCCAGGAGCTAGGCCATCCGATCGCACCGCCACAAGACAAAACTGCCTTCGCGTTCTGCAACTATTTCTGCGGCAACAGGAAGTTCTGGTCCGGATATTTCGCCTTCTGCGAATGCATTCTGGAATCGCTGGAAAATGAAGCGCGCCTCGGCACGCCGGCGGGCACTGCCTATGCCGGTTCGGCGCACTATTCACGCGACGCCAACGCGACGATGCGTCCCTTCGTGATCGAGCGCCTGCTCGGGCTCTATGTCCAGCAAGCTGCTGCCAAAGGATTGAAGATCGCCGCCTTCGTGCCGGCGCCTGCCGATTTCGAGTGGAAGTTCGGCGTCCGCCTCGGCCGGATGCTGCATGGCCTCTTCGCCGCCAAGGAAGCTTTTCTGCGGAGCCGTGACGAGGCTCTCCTGACCTCGTGGCAGCAAGGTCGCCAGCCGCTCATCAAGCAGCCGCACCTGATCTGGGGGGCTGATGATCCGCCCGGCTGGATGCCGCGCGGCCAATTTATCGGTGGCCGCGAATTGATGCGCGCCTATGCCCAGCAGGCGTCAGGCGCTTCCCCGGTACAGCAGCAGCCGGTGCGGACGGAAAGGCCCGCTGTACCAGCCGCGCCGAAGATCGACCAGCAGCTCCGCAACCTGTTGCAGCCCTTTGCCGGCGGATGGCAGGCACACCGGGACCGTCATTGCATCTGGATCGTGACGCCCGACAACTACAATCACAGCCACGCCTTCGACGAAGTCGCGCTTGGCCTACAGGGCGCCTTCGAGGAACTCGGCGGCTCGGCACCGATCACCCGGGACATGAACGCATTCGCCGGCCGTGCGCCGATCATCTATGGCGGCAATCTTCTCCCCGCCGAAATCGTCAGCCATCTGCCGAAGGACAGCGTCATCATCAATCTCGAGCAGGTGTCCGAAGAAAGCATCTGGATCAATTCGCGCTACACCTCGATCCTGAAGTCGTTTCCGGTTCTCGACTACAGCCCGCGCAACCGGGAAAATCTCGCCGCCAAGGGCATTGATCACGCCGGCGTGCTCGAAATCGGCTATAGCCGCTGCCTCAGCCAGATACAGCACGCCGCCGTCAAAGATATCGACGTGCTCTTCTACGGCTCGATGAACGAACGCCGCCACCATATCCTGAAGACGCTGAAGGACGGCGGGCTCAAGGTCGAGCACCTCTTCAACATCTATGGCGCGGAACGCGATGCGGCGATTGCCCGCGCCAAGATCGTGATCAACATCCATCATTATGCGAGCGGCGTCTTCGAGATCGTGCGCATTTCCTATCTGCTCGCCAATCGCGTTTGCGTGCTGACGGAAGGCGACATCCGCGATCCGGACCTCCAGTCCTTCATCGGCGGCTTGGCAATTGAGCCCTATGACGACATGATCGAGCGCTGCTACAAGCTGATCGCAAATGCCGACGAGCGCGATGCCATTGCCGCGAAGGGCCTTGCGGCCATGCAGAGCCGCTCGCAGGCGGACATGCTGATGAGCGTCATGAGGGCGGGCGCTTGATGAAGGCCGCAAAAAGGTAAGTCATGCGTATTGAGATTTCGGCCATCGAGGGCATCGTTGCGATCACGCCGCCACGCTTCGGCGATCACCGCGGCTACTTCTCCGAGGTATTCAAGGATGCCTGGTTCCGGGAAAATGTGGCTGACGTCACGTTCATCCAGGACAATGAATCGCTTTCGGCGCAGACCGGCACCGTCCGGGGGCTGCATTTCCAGATACCACCCTTCGCACAGGGCAAGCTGGTGCGCTGCCTTGCCGGCCGGATCATGGATGTCGTCGTCGATATCCGCGAGGGATCACCGAGCTTCGGCAAATGGCTCTCTCAGGAGCTTTCGCCGGAAAACGGCATGCAGCTCTGGGTACCGGCCGGATTCGCACACGGATTCGCAACGCTCGAGCCGAACAGCGTCATCAGCTACAAGGTAACCGCACCCTACAGCCCGCAGCATGATCGGGGCATCGCGTGGAACGATCCGGCGATCGGCATCCGCTGGCCCTTCGATGAGAGAGACATGGTATCGTCCGACAAGGACAAAACGCTGCCGCGGCTCACCGATCTGCCAAGCCATTTTTCCTATTCAACACAGCAACCCAAGGATTGATCGACGATGCGCATCCTGGTCACGGGCGGAGCGGGCTTCATCGGATCGGCATTGGTGCGTCATCTCGTCGGCGAGATCGGCGCCGAGGTCCTGAATGTCGACACGCTGACCTATGCCGGCAATCTGGCGTCACTAAAATCCGTCGAATCGGCGCCGAACTATCAATTTCTGCGCGCCGACATCTGCGACCGCGCCAGGATGCAGGAAGCATTCGCGTCCTTCCGCCCTGATATCGTCATGCATCTCGCGGCCGAGAGCCATGTCGACCGCTCGATCTTGGGCGCGGCCGATTTCATCCAGACCAACATCGTCGGCACATTCAGCCTGCTGGACACCGCACGGCACTATTGGGATGAGCTTGACGCTCGCCGCAAGAGCGCCTTCCGCTTTCTGCATGTCTCGACGGACGAGGTCTACGGCTCGCTCGGCGACGAGGGCCTCTTCGAGGAGACGACGCCTTACGATCCGTCCTCGCCCTACTCTGCCTCCAAGGCCGCCAGCGACCATCTGGCGATCGCCTGGCATCGAACCTACGGCCTGCCCGTCGTCGTCTCCAATTGCTCCAACAACTACGGCCCGTTCCATTTCCCCGAAAAGCTCATTCCGCTGATGATCCTGAACGCACTGGAGGGCAAGCCTCTTCCGGTTTACGGTAATGGCGCGAATGTCCGCGACTGGCTCTATGTCGAAGACCACGCCCGCGCACTCTTCACGATCGCATCCAGAGGGCGCCCCGGCGAAAAATACAATGTGGGCGGCCGCAATGAGCGCAGGAACATCGATGTCGTTCATCGCATCTGCGCTATTCTCGACGGCGTCTACAGTGACAGGGGACCGCATGCACGTCTGATCACCAACGTCACGGACCGCCCCGGACACGACGCACGCTATGCGATCGATGCCTCCAAACTCGAAAGCGAACTCGGCTGGAAGGCGCAAGAGACCTTCGAAACCGGCATCGAGAAGACCGTGCACTGGTACCTGGAAAACGAATGGTGGTGGCGGCCGCTGCGCGAAAACGTCTACTCCGGCGAACGCCTCGGCGTTTTCAAGGGACGATAAGCGATGCGCATTGCCGTCACCGGCAAACAGGGCCAGATCGTTCAGTCGCTGCTCAGACGTGGCGCCGAAATGGGCGTCGAAATCAGCGCGGTCGGGCGCCCGGAAATGGACCTCGCGGATCCTGCAAGCATCGCAGCCGCCTTCTCGGCTCTGCGCCCGGATGTGATCGTCTCCGCCGCCGCCTATACGGCGGTCGACAAGGCCGAGAGCGAACCCGAGCTTGCTTTTTCCGTCAACGCGGCAGGCGCCGGGGCGGTTGCCGAGGCTGCTGCGCGGATCGGCGCCCCGGTCATCCACATTTCGACCGACTACGTCTTCAGCGGTGACAGGGCCTCCGCGTATTCCGAAGAGGATGCGACGGCGCCGATCTCCGTCTATGGGCGTTCGAAGCTCGCGGGCGAGGAGGCCGTCGCGGCGGCGAACCCGAACCACGTCATCTTGCGCACCGCCTGGGTCTATTCGCCCTTTGGCGCCAACTTCCTGAAAACGATGCTGCGGCTTTCCGAGACGCGCGATCATCTTCGCGTTGTCGCCGATCAGACAGGATGCCCGACCTCGGCACTCGACATCGCCGACGCGATTCTTGCGATCGCAACCCGTGTCGTAGCGGACCCTGAGCCATCGCTCCGCGGCACCTTTCACCTGACCGGCAGCGGCGAAGCAAGTTGGGCTGATTTCGCCGAAGAGATATTCGCGGAGCTTCATAAATCTGGCGGTAGAAACGTCGGCGTCGAGCGCATCCCGACGGCGGACTATCCGACACCGGCCAAGCGTCCCGCCAATTCACGTCTCAACGGCGACAAGCTCGCCCGAACATATGGAATCCGGCTCCCGGAGTGGAAGCAGTCCATGACGATTGTCATGCAAGACCTTTTGAACAAGGGTCTTTAAGGAGATGGGCATGAAGGGAATCATTCTCGCCGGCGGCACAGGTACGCGTCTGCATCCGATCACGCAGGCCGTCTCGAAACAGTTGATGCCGGTCTACGACAAGCCGATGATCTACTATCCGCTGACGACGCTCATGCTCGCAGGCATCAGGGAGCTGCTGATCATCACCACGCCTCACGACGTCGAAGCCTTCAAGCGCCTTCTTGGCGACGGCTCGCAATGGGGAATTTCGCTGACCTATGCCGTACAGCCGAGCCCGGACGGCCTCGCCCAGGCCTTCATCATCGGCGCCGACTTCCTGGACGGCGACAGCTCGGCACTCGTTCTGGGCGACAACATCTTCTACGGGCACGGACTGCCGGAAATCATGAAATCCGGCACGAGCCGGCGGGAAGGCGCAACGGTGTTCGCCTATCACGTCACCGATCCGGAACGCTATGGCGTTGTCGGCTTTGACAAAAAGATGAATGCCCTGTCGATCGAGGAGAAGCCGAAGAAGCCAAAATCGAACTGGGCGGTGACCGGCCTCTATTTCTACGACCAGCAGGTGGTCGATATCGCCGCCAACCTGAAGCCGTCACCACGCGGCGAATTGGAAATCACCGACGTCAACCGTACCTATCTCGAGCGCGGCCAGCTTTTCGTGGAACTGATGGGCCGGGGCTATGCCTGGCTCGACACCGGCACGCCGGACAGCCTGCTCGATGCCGCAGGTTTCGTCAGCACGCTGGAGAAACGCCAGGGCTTCAAGATCGCCTGCCCCGAAGAGGTCGCCTGGCGCATGGGTTACATCTCGCAGGACGACCTCGCCAAGCTCGCGGAGAAGCTCGGCAAGAGTGCCTACGGCCAGTATCTGACGAAGCTGTCCCCGGATTGGTGAGCTATCGGGGCCGATGCCGCATCGCAGACGGGCAGTTGGATGCGTCGACGAGCGCCTGATGATGTTCCGCGCCAGCATGCCAGTCGTGGTCTGACCCTAGAAACCGTTACAGGTTTTGATTCAAGTGCTCGGGAATTCCGCCAGCCGGGCGGCGTAACGTGCCATGGTGTCGACTTCGAAATTGACGAAATCGCCAGCCTTGCGATCATCCCAGGTGGTGACCTCGAGCGTGTGGCGGATGAGCAGCACATCGAAATCCGTGCCGTCGACGGCATTGACCGTCAACGAAGTACCGTCGAGTGCGATCGAACCCTTGGGGGCGACGAATTTCGCCAGATGTTCGGGCGCGCGCAGACGGTAGCGCGTGGCGTCGCCCTCTGATGTCACCGAGAGGATTTCCGCCTTGCCGTCGACATGGCCGGAAACGATGTGGCCGCCAAGTTCATCGCCGATCTTCAGCGACCGTTCGAGATTGATGCGGCTGCCCTCCTGCCAGGTGCCGATCGTCGTCAGCCGCAGCGCCTCTTCCCAGGCCTCGACCTCGAACCAGCGGCCATTGCTGCCTTCGGCCGGCAGGGCGGTGACGGTCAGGCAGATACCGGAATGGGAGATCGAGGCGCCCATATCGATGGTTGCCGGGTCGTAACTCGTCGCAACGCGGAGCTTGATGCCCTCCTTCAGCGGCGAAACGGATTCGATCTTGCCGATATCGGTGACTATTCCGGTGAACATCAAAGCCCTCTTTCGTATTCGTCCAGGCGATCGCCGCCGAACATCAGCGTGCCCGTATGGGCAAAACCCGATGGTATGTCGGTTGCATCAAGCGGAGATTCAATACCGCCCTCGCCGATGACAACAGGCGCCTGATAAAGCTGGATGCGGTCGACGAGGCCAGCCTCAAGGAAAAGCCGCGCCGTTTTTGCGCCACCCTCGACCAAAAGCGAGGAAATACCGCGCGTCGCGAGTGCCGGCAGCAGGACTTCCGGATGATAGGGATTGCAATGGACGACCTCGACGCCGGCGGCTTCGAGGGCTGCGCGGCGAGATTCCATCTCTGTGGATGCGATATCCCCCTCTGCCTGCGACAATGATCCTTCCTCACTCGCCACCACGATGACCGGCACCTCCCGCGCCGTCCCGACGAGCTTGCTGGTCAGCGGCAATGCCAGGGAAGGATCGAGGACGACGCGGATCGGCGATTGCGATTCAAGACCTGGCGAACGGACAGTCAGCAGCGGATCATCCGCAATCGCGGTACCGATGCCGACGAGGATCGCATCGGTTTCGGCGCGTAGCGCCTGCACCTGGGCGCGAGCCTCCGGGCCTGTTATCGCCACCTGCCCTGCCCCGTGGCGGCCGATCATGCCATCGGCGGAAACGGCAAGCTTGAGAGTCACATAGGGCCGGTTCTTCGTCTGGCGGGTGAGATAGGCGGCAAGCGACTGCCGGCCCTCCGTCTCCAGCACGCCGGCATCCACCTCTATGCCGGCTTCGCGCAGCACGGCGATGCCACGGCCGGAGACACGCGGATCGGGATCGGTGACGCTGATGACGACGCGGGCAACGCCATAGGCGATCAGCGCCTCGGCGCAGGGCGGCGTCCTGCCGTGATGCGAGCAGGGTTCGAGCGTCACATAGGCGGTGGCGCCGCGGGCGAGCGCGCCGGCTTCGGCGAGCGCCTGCGTCTCGGCATGCGGGCGGCCACCGAGCGCCGTGACCGCACGGCCGACGATGACGCCGTCCTTGACGATCAGACAGCCGACGGAAGGGTTGGTGGCAGTGCGGCCAAGATGCCAGCGCGACAGACGGATCGCCGCCGCCATGAAACGTTCGTCATGCGGCGTGATGCTCATGGCTCACCTGTCCAGCGGGTCGCGGGCGATCTTGGCGTTGATTTCGGAAATAACCTTCTCGAAATCCTCGGCAAGCGAGAAATCCCGATAGACCGAGGCGTAGCGCACGAAGCCGACATCATCGAGGCTCTTCATGGCTTCCAGCACCTGCAGACCGATCTGCTCGGAGGAGATCTCGGTCTCGCCGGAGCTTTCAAGCCGGCGGACGATGCCGGAGACGGCGCGCTCGATGCGATCGCGCTCGACGGGGCGTTTGCGCAGCGCCACCTCGAAGGATCGCACCAGCTTGTCGCGGTCGAAGGGCACCTTGCGGCCGGTCTTCTTGATGACCATCAGTTCGCGCAGCTGCACGCGCTCGAACGTGGTGAAGCGGCCGCCGCAATCCGGACAGATACGCCGCCGGCGGATGGACGTATTATCCTCCGCCGGGCGCGAATCCTTGACCTGGGTATCTTCCGAACCGCAATAGGGGCAGCGCATCCCTACTCCTTATCCCAAGTAATCATACATGGGGAAGCGGTCGGTTAGGCTGACCACCTTGCCGCGCACCGCGGCTTCGACGGCGGCGTTGCCTTCATCCGAATTGGCGACCTTCAGGCCGTCGAGAACCTCGACGATCAGATTGCCGATCTCGCGGAATTCGGCTTCCTTGAAGCCGCGGGTCGTGCCGGCCGGCGCGCCGAGGCGCACGCCCGAGGTGACGAAGGGCTTTTCCGGATCGAAGGGAATGCCGTTCTTGTTGCAGGTGACGTAGGCGCGGCCAAGCGCTGCCTCGGCGCGCTTGCCGGTGGCGTTCTTCTTGCGAAGATCGACCAGCATCAGGTGGTTGTCGGTGCCGCCGGAGACGACGTCCAGGCCACCCGATATCAGCGTTTCGGCAAGCGCCTTGGCGTTCTTGACCACCTGGGCGGCATAATCCTTGAACTCCGGCTGCAGCGCCTCGCCGAAGGCGACAGCCTTGGCGGCGATGATATGCATCAGCGGGCCACCCTGCAGACCGGGGAAAACGGCCGAATTGAACTTCTTCGCCAGATCCTCGTCATTGGTGAGGATGACGCCGCCGCGCGGGCCGCGCAACGACTTATGGGTCGTCGTTGTCGCGACATGGCAATGCGGGAATGGCGACGGATGAACACCACCGGCAACGAGGCCGGCAATATGGGCCATGTCGACCATGAGGTAAGCGCCGACCGAGTCGGCGATCTCGCGGAAGCGCTTCCAGTCCCAGATGCGGGAATAGGCAGTGCCGCCGGCGATGATGAGCTTCGGCTTGGTTTCCTCGGCCTTGCGGGCGACTTCATCCATGTCGAGCAGGTTGTCGCCTTCGCGCACGCCGTAGGAGACGACGTTGAACCACTTGCCGGACATGTTGACCGGCGAACCATGGGTGAGGTGGCCGCCCGAATTCAGGTCGAGCCCCATGAAGGTGTCACCCGGCTGCAGCAGCGCCAGAAACACGGCTTGGTTCATTTGCGAACCGGAATTCGGCTGGACGTTGGCGAAATTGACGCCGAACAGCTTCTTGGCGCGCTCGATCGCCAGTTCCTCGGCGATATCGACGAACTGGCAGCCGCCGTAATAACGCTTGCCGGGATAACCCTCGGCATATTTGTTGGTCATGATGGAGCCCTGGGCTTCCAGCACGGCGCGGGAGACGATGTTCTCAGAAGCGATCAGTTCGATCTCGTGCCGTTGGCGACCGAGTTCCTTTCCGATCGCGCTGAAAATGTCCGGATCGACGTCCGCAAGCGAGCGATTGAAGAAGGATTCGGTGGAAGCATTGGTCATGGGCGGGCTCCTCAACTGGAATGCGCTGAGGTATTAGCCTTCCGCCGTGGCGAGGGCAATACGAAGAACGACATTTGCTGAGCAAAGCGCGCGCTCACGCTCTTTTGCGGCCGCGCCGCGCCGATCCTTGGCGACCATACTACAGCGCCGTGCGTCTTTCAGACGCGCAAAGGACGCTGTAGCACTTTGAAGTGCTGCATAATTTTGTCCTTAAATCGATGCCGATTTAAAGAATTATGCAGTAGGAGCGTCTCTCCGACATAAAAAAACCGCGCCCGAAAGCGCGGTTCTCAAATTGCGATGCGGAGGTCGCCGCTTACTGGACCGGCTGTTCCATGCCAGCCGTGGTGTCGAGCGCCAGCTCGGCATTACCGTCCATCTGATAGATGTCGTCGCGGAACTGGACGATGCCGTCGGGCATGCCCCAGGCAGAGATATAGACGAAATAAACCGGAACTTCCGTGGCGAGCTTGACCGGCGTGTTGACGCCGGTTGCGATCACCTGCTCCATCTGCTGGCGGTTCCAGCCGGGGGTCTCGCGCAACAGCCAGTTCGACAAGTCGCGGACGTTCTGAACGCGGACGCAGCCCGACGATTCAAAGCGCATCAGCTTGTTGAACAGGCCCTGCTGCGGCGTGTCGTGCATATACTCGCCGTTTTTGTTGTAGAAGTTGATCTTCGTCGACGCCATGGCGTTGGTCTTGCCGGGGTCCTGACGGAACATCAGGTTCGGCGCCTCGCCGTTCCAGTCGATGGTCTCGGGGGCGACTTCGTTGCCCTTGCCGTCGATCAGGCGGATGGCGTTCTTTTCGAGATAGGTCGGATCCTTGCGCATCAGCGGCATGATGTCTTTCTCGACGATCGAGCGCGGCGCAGTCCAATAAGGATTGAGGATGACCTCGTAAATCTTCGAATTGACGAGATGCGTCGGGCGGCTAAGACGGCCGACAACCGCGGTGTGGCGCGTCGCGACACTGCCGTCCTCGACAGCCTCCACATAAGCGGCCGGGATGTTGACCATCAGATGACGGCGGCCCATGTCTTCGGGGAAGGTCTGCAGGCGGATCAGATTGGTGTTCAGCTGCTGCAGGCGGACATCGGCAGGAATGTTCATCGCCTTCAGCGTGAATTCGCCGAGAACACCATCGGACGGCAGGCCGTGGCGGGCCTGGAAGCGCTTGACGGCGCCATCGACGTAGGAATCGAAGGCGTTGGACAGGCCGGCTTCGCGCGGCAGGTCGCCGGTGATCGCAAGGCGCTGGCGCAGCGCCTGGACGGAAGGAGAGCTGACGCCGAGTTGCAGGCGCTGGTCACCGGGATTGACCTCAGGCCAGCCGCCGGCTGCGGCGATCTGCTGATACTGCATGATCGCCTGCTGCGCGCTTGCGACCGATTGGGGCCCAAGGATCGGCGTGTTGGAAACCATGGCGGTCGCCGTGCGCGAAGCCGCCTTGGCGTCGAACTGGTCGTCCCAGTTGCCGCGCCGCGGCGCGTTGATCAGCGTATCGAGCGCCGATTGCGCGAATGCCGGCGCGGCAATCGCGCTGGCGCCAACCGTTGCCGCGGACGCAAGGAAAGCGCGGCGCGAGAGAGCTTCAATTCCGTTTTTCTTCGACATAGTCCCAACCACTGACTGCGGCGATAAAGAGATGCCGCGGCTCTTTGCGATATCACTGCGCTTTAACGCAGATCCCAGTCCATTCGTTGTCCGGCGCATCAAAAAAATTCCGCTTGCCCCATCACAAGATTGCGATGCGACAGCCTGAGCATTCCTGATCGGTCCATTGAAAGCACCGGTTGTTAAGTCTTCCGCTGCCACACCAATATGGCCAATTCGTGTTGCCGGTGAGAAGACGGACTTGCCGACTGCCGGAAACAGGACGCGACGAACCATATGACGGGGTAAAGCGTGCCGGTTAATAACGGCTAAAAAACGGCTTGAATACAGGCCTTTGTGCTTGCCTGCCATGCGTTGCAAAGATGCCACGCGGATGCAAACGGCAAATCGGACGCGCAGGGAACACGTCCGATTTTCTGCGACCCTGAAAGGAGGTCAGGGGTCTTAGAGACGGTACAAAATCTGGTCGTTCCAGAAACGGTCCAGACGCTGGAGCAGTTTGTTCATCTGGGTGAACTCGTCGGTGCCGATGCCGCCGACCTTGTCGATCGAGGCGATGTGGCGTTCGTAGAGTTTGGCCACCGTTTCGGCGATGTCCTGGCCGGTTTCGGTCAGGCTGATGCGGACCGAGCGGCGGTCGATGCGCGAGCGCTGGTGGTTGATGAAACCGAGATCGACCAGCTTCTTGACGTTGTAGGAAACGTTGGAGCCGAGATAGTAGCCACGCGAGCGCAGCTCGCCGGCGGTCAGCTCGGAATTGCCGATGTTGAAAAGGAGCAGCGCCTGGATGGCGTTGACGTCGCTGCGACCCTGACGGTCGAATTCGTCCTTGATGACGTCGAGAAGACGACGGTGCAGACGTTCAACGAGATGAAGGGATTCCATGTAAAGATCACGCATGTCGTGGTCCTGCTGGTCACGGAAGGTCGATACCGCCTGCGGCTTGATTTTCGTGTTCATATTGACTGCCTCACTGTTTGTTTGGCGGTGTGTTTTCTTCCCGCCTTGAGTGAGACCCTATCGAATACATATAAAATTCGACTTAAACCGCAGGCTTAACGGAGCCTTACCGGTAACTCCACGTTGTCTCAGGGTAAATCAACACTTACCTGGCGGCGATGCCGGCGCTTTTCCAGCCAGAGCAGCAGGCGGAAAATCAAGTAGACCACGGCGACCATGACATGCAGCAGGATGATCATCTGGTTGGGGCCGAAAATATCCGGCAGCAGGCCGTACATGAGGATTTGTCCACCAGCGGCCAGCACCCAGATGACCGGCCCCCAGGAGACGGTGAGCCAGAGGCCGAGGGAGGCGACGGGGAAGAGTACGGCGAGGCTGGTGCTCGCCACCTTCCACGGCAGGCTCAAAAGATCGAAGCGACCGGCGCCGACCAGCGAATAGCCGACGAGCATCGCCCAATATTGCAGGCCGAACCAGAAGCAGGATACGGCAACCAGTCTCAGGAAGAGAATGAAGAGGATATCCGCCAGTGTGCGTTTCGGTATCGTCGGGGAATCGGTTTCCATAGCGCAGACATCGGTTTGGGGTTGCATCTTCACAAGGGCGCCCGAGCGTCTGGCAAGACGCGCCAAGGACGCTCTATAACATTGAGTTGGCGCATAACCCCGAAAATCCACTCCGATTTTCGGGGTTATGCGCCAGAGGTTTTTCCGCCGCGGCCAATCGTCCGGTTTGGATTTTCCAGGCGCCATGATAATGAGCGCTCCGATAAATGGAATGGGCCAAGGACAGATATCATGCAGGACAGGACGCATCTCGTCGACGACATCACCGGTCATCGCCGCATGCGGCGCAACCGCAAGGCGGATTGGACACGTCGGCTGGTGCAGGAGAACCGGCTGACCGTCGACGACCTGATCTGGCCGATCTTCATCGTGCCGGGCTCTGGCATCGTCGATCCGATCCCGGCCATGCCGGGCGTCAACCGGATGAGCATCGACAAGGCCGTCGAAGCCGCGCGGGAAGCGGCCGGCCTCGGCATTCCGGCGCTCGCCACCTTTCCGAATATCGAAATGGAACTGCGCGACGAGACCGGCTCGAACAGCCTCGAGGCCAACAACCTGATCAACCTGGCGACGGCGGCGATCAAAAAGGCGGTGCCCAATATCGGCGTTATCACCGACGTCGCGCTCGATCCCTTCACCAGCCACGGCCATGACGGCATTCTCAGAGGCGGCGAGATCGTCAACGACGAGACGGTCGACCAGGTGGCACGCGCCGCCGTGATGCAGGCAGATGCCGGCGCCGACATCATCGCGCCGTCGGAGATGATGGACGGACGCATCGGCGCGATCCGCATGGCGCTCGATGCGGCCGGCCACCAGAGCGTCGGCATCATGAGCTATGCGACGAAATTCGCCTCCGCCTTCTACGGTCCCTATCGCGAGGCGATCTCGACGGGCGGGCTGCTGAAAGGCGACAAGAAGACCTATTATATCGACCCTGCCAACGGCACCGAGGCAATCCGCGACGCGGCCCTCGACGTCGAGGAAGGCGCCGACATGCTGATGGTCAAGCCCGGCCTGCCCTATCTCGATATCTGCTGGCGGATGAAGGAGGCCTTTGGCCTGCCGACCTTTGCCTACCAGGTTTCCGGCGAATATACGCAGATCAAGGCGGCGGCGATGAATGGCTGGATCGATGGCGAGCGGGCGATGCTCGAAACGCTGCTGTCGTTCAAGCGGGCGGGATGCGACGGTGTCCTCACCTATTTCGCGGTTGAAGTGGCGAAAATTCTCGCAAAGCGGTGACTGCATAATTCCTTAAATCGGAATCGATTTAAGGATAAAATTATGCAGCGATTCAAAGTGCTACAGCGTCCTTTGCGCATCTCAAAAGACGCGCGGCGCTGTATTGCATGATGCCGAAAAGTGTGCGCGGTTTTCGGACGACATCATGCTCTTTTTCTTTGATTTAGATGCGGATGGTTTTAGGCCGATCCGGCCTAAAACCATCCGCATCTGGGGCAGATTATTGCATTTTGCCCTGCCGATACCATATCAGCGGCATCGCTTTTCCTGAGGAGATTGAGATGAGCTACAACCCCAATCCGCTTTATGCCGCACCGGGGGACTGGCGCGCCTATAGCGGCGTGTTGAGCCGCCGGGTCTTCGCTTTCATTCTCGACTATGTCATCGTGGCGCTGCTGTGCATTCCCGCGGCGATCGTGCTGTTCTTCCTGTCGATCGTCACGCTCGGGCTCGGCTTCTTTCTCTACCCTGCCCTCTTCGTCATCGTCGCCGGCATTTACTTCGGCCTGACTGTGGGCGGGCCGAGCCAGGCCTCGCTCGGCATGCGCGCGATGGGGATAGCGATCGTGCGCGTCGACGGACGGCCGATGGATTTCATGACAGCGATCGTGCATCTGGCACTGTTCTGGATCCTCAACTCAGTGCTGACGCCGCTCATTCTGCTTGCCGGCCTGTTTATCGAACGCAGCCGTCTCATCCACGACCTGCTTGTGGGCACGGTGACGGTGCGCACAGCCTGAGACTTTGGCTGAGAGACTCAAACTGAGACTCGGGGCGGAGACCAAATAAAGTCTCCGCCTTCCCTTTGCCGGCGGGCGCCGGCGCTCCATATCTAAACTTAGAAGACTGATATGAAGGGCGAACCGCGCCCCGCTGTTGACGTTTTTTATTCTTAGGTCATGCTGTCAGGAAACGGCACGGTCTCGACAGGGAAAATTCCGCGACAAATGAATACGCAGACGACGCCATCCCCGCAGTTTTATCTGACGGCTCCGGCTGCGTGTCCGTACCTGCCGCATGAGATGGAGCGAAAGGTGTTCACCCATCTGGTCGGCCCGCGCGCCGCCGAGATGAACGACATCCTGACGCAGGGCGGTTTCCGCCGCTCGCAGAACATCGCTTATCGCCCGGCCTGCGAATCCTGTCGCGCCTGCGTTTCCGTGAGAATTCTTGCCCAGGAATTCGAGCCGACCAAATCGATGAAACGGGTGCTTGCCGCCAATTCCGACGTCATCGCCACCGAATTCGTAGCCCAGCCTTCCAGCGAGCAATATTCACTCTTCCGACGCTATCTCGATTTTCGCCACCAGCAGGGCGGCATGTCCGACATGACCGTGCTCGACTATGCCATCATGGTGGAAGACACGCATGTGAATACGAGAATCATCGAATACCGCCGGCGCGAAGAAGGCTCAGGACTGGAGCAGCGTCCGAAGGGCGAACTGCTTGCCGCTGCGCTGACCGACACAATGAGCGACGGGTTGTCGATGGTCTATTCCTATTTCAATCCGGCACTCGAGCAGCGTTCGCTCGGCACTTTCATGATTCTCGACCATGTCAGGCGCACGAAAGCGCTGGGACTGCCGCATGTCTACCTCGGCTACTGGGTTCAAGGGTCGCGGAAAATGGACTACAAGACGCGCTTCCAGCCGCAGGAGCATTTGACCCCGCGCGGCTGGGAACGTTTCGATCCCTCGTCCATGCCCGAGAGCACCCACGACTGAATGTTCCCCACCGCTCTTTCCGACCATCGGAAGGGCCTGCTGCTGACGGCGATCGGCGGGCTGGCGCTTTCCGTGGATATCCCGCTCATGCGGCTCGCTGACGGCGAGCTGTGGTCGATCCTTGCCGCGAGAAGCATCGCGACCCTTGGCGTGACGCTTCTGGCCGCGGCAGCGCTGCGGATTGCGAAAGGGCGATGGCCAGTGCTCGTGCCGGGCTGGCCGGGTCTTGTCACCGGCCTGCTCTACAGCCTGACGACGGTGGTCTTCCTTCTCGCCGTTTTCAACACCTCGACCGCCAATGTCGTTTTCATCGTCGCCTTCAATCCGATGTTCGCCGCGCTTCTTTCCTGGATTTTCCTCAAGCAGCGGCCGGCCCTAGCAACGCTGCTCGCCATGGCGGCGATGACCTTCGGCGTCGGCCTGATCGTGCGGGACGGGCTTTCGGGCGGCCATCTCTTCGGCGATACCATGGCGCTGCTTACCGCCTTCATGATTGCCGCCGCCATCACCATCAGCCGCGCCTCCCGCCGGGAGATGGGCTTCGTCTCGCTGCTTTCGACGGTGCTGCCGGCGGCGGTCGGGCTGATCTCGGTCATGCCGGCTGGCGGTTTTTCGATCGAGCATCCCGCCTGGATCCTCTTCAACGGCGCGGTGATGATGCCGCTTGCCCTCTGGTGCCTGGCGACCGGGCCGCGTTACCTCTCCGCGCCTGAAGTCGGCATGTTCTACCTGCTCGAAACCGTACTCGCACCGATCTGGGTGTGGCTGATCTTTGCGGAAACGCCGGCGCCGATGACACTGGTCGGCGGCGGCATCCTGGTGGCGGCGATCGCAGCCCATTCCGTCTGGATGGTGCGGAGGAAAAGCATCGTTCAAATGGCAGGCTAGGACGTTGTCGCCTGCTCCGCCTCATGTTATAACGCCGTTATCACAGAGGACAAAACGATGAACGTCACAATCCGCAAGATCGGAAATTCCGAGGGTGTTATCATCCCCAAAGAGGTGCTGCAGCGGTTGGGCCTGAGCAGCGGCGACAGCCTCGAACTGCGAGAGATCGAGGGTAATATTCAGCTTGTACCGGAATCGGCGGATCTTGCCGAGCAAATGCGGGCGGCCCGCATCGGTATGGAAAAATATCGGGTGGCACTCCGCGAACTCGCGAAATGATACAGCTTAAGTGGCTGAGCCGCCAAGCGATTGAAAATATGCACGATGAGCAAATCGCCGAGCATGGCGGTTTGCCTGGCCTGCGGGATGCCAATGCATTGGAAACCAGCTTGGCGCGCCCGCTTAACAAGGCTGCATACGGCGAGACCGACATCTTCATACTCGCCGCAGCCTATCTCTATGCCATTGTTAGAAACCACCCATTCGTGGATGGAAACAAGCGTACCGGCTATCTCGCGGCGTTTACGTTTCTCTACATCAACCGCTATGTCATCAATGCCGACAACGCGCAGGTCATTGCATTTGTACTAGAGGTAGCCGCCGGCGAGATCGACGAAGAAGGCGCGACCCGCTTCCTTCGAGATTTCAGCATACCGCTCAACCCGTCGCCTTGAACTGCTGCTGCTCCAGTTCCCTGCCAAGCCCTTCGACCACATGCGCCCAGCCTTGCCGGGTCTTTTCCTCGTGCTCGGCCCATTCGGCGCACATTTCGTGGGTCAGCGTCAGACGGCTGCCGCCGCCGAGAGGCTCGATATTTATTTCAACGCGGTCGCAATTGTGGTCGTGCTCCTCGACGGAAAAGCTGAAGACCATGCGCTGCGGGCGCTTCAGTTCCAGGAAAACACCCTGGTGAAAGGCGTCGCCGGTCGGGCGGCGGTCGACGACGAAGAAACGGCCGCCGACATGCGGATCGATATCGGCGCGGATGACATGACCGTCATCCGTCGCAAACAGGAAACGGCGGGCGATTTCAGGGTTGAGCCAGGCGTCGTAGACGACAGCAGGCGGCACCCCGTAGGTGTGGCTGACATGCAATTTGATGGTGCTGGCGGGCATCGATTTTCCTCCGGTAACGGCGCGCACACTCCTCCCGTGCGCGGCCTGCGGCCATTCCGTCCGCCTCCGGAGCCGGCCTGCTCATATTTTTGCTAACAGGATTGAGATAGAGGAATTGTCGCGGCCGCCAAGAGTCGGGCGCGGAATTTACTGCATCATTCCTTCAAGCGGACTCGATTGAGAGATAGATATCCAGCAATTCAAAGTGTTACAGCGTCCTTTGCGCGTCTGAAAAGACGCACAACGCGGTCGTGCTTTAGCCGGCGAATTTGCCGCTGCGCGGGAAGCCCTTCGGCACGGTGCGACCGGCGGTGGCGCGGTCGGCCAGCCACTCTGCGAGCTCGTCCTTGTTCTTCGTGAAGGTGCGGCCGGCGCTGTCTTCCCAGATGAGGCCGTCTGATATCGCGAAGCAGCGGACGTCGGAAATGCCGCCATCCTTGTAACGCTGCAGGCGCACGCCCTTGCCGCGCGACATTTCCGGCACCTGCGCCAGCGGGAAGACCAGCAGCTTGCGGTTTTCACCGACGACGGCGACATGGTCGCCGCTGACAGGCACGAGCAGCTGCGTTTCCTCGGGCAGCGCGACGTTCATGATCTGCTTGCCCTTGCGCGTATTGGCGACCAGCTCAGCCTCCGGAACGACGAAGCCGTTGCCGGCGGTCGAGACGATCAGCTGCTTGCGCGAGGGATCATGCAAGAATGCGGTCAGCACCGCCTGGTCGTTATCCATATCGACCATGATGCGCAGCGGTTCGCCGTGACCGCGGCCGCCCGGCAGCTTGTCGCCGCCGAGCGTGAAGGCCTTGCCGCCTGTCGTGACGATCAGAATCTTGTCCGTGGTCTGTGCCGGGAAGGCGATCTTCAAGCCGTCACCTTCCTTGAAGGTCAGTGTCGCCGTGTCGGCGATATGGCCCTTCAACGCGCGGATCCAGCCCTTTTCGGAAATGACGACGGTGATCGGTTCCTTCTCGATCATTGCCTGCTGGACTGCTTCCTCGTCGGTCTCGGGCGCGTCGGCAAACTGGGTGCGGCGGCGGCCGACCTCGGTCGCCTTGGCGAATTTCTTCTTCACTTCGCCGATTTCCCAGGCGACCGTCTGCCACTGCTTGTCGTCGGAGGAAAGCAAAGCTTCGATCTCGCCCTTTTCATTGGTGAGTTCGTCGAATTCCTTGCGGATCTCGAACTCCTCCAGCTTGCGCAAGGCGCGCAGCCGCATATTGAGGATCGCCTCGACCTGATTGTCGGTGAGATCCCAGCGCGCCATCATGACCGGCTTCGGCTCGTCCTCCTCGCGGATGATGCGGATGACCTCATCGATGTTGAGGTAGGCGACCAGCAGGCCGCTGAGGATTTCGAGGCGCCTGTCGATCGCCGCCAGGCGGAAGCGCGAGCGGCGCTGCAGAACTTCGCGGCGGTGGTCCAGCCACTCCTTCAACACCTCGTTCAGCGCCATGACCCGCGGGATGCGGCCCATGGAGAGCACGTTCATGTTGAGCGGGAAGCGGCTTTCGAGTTCCGTCAGCTTGAACATCGATTCCATCAGGATCGTCGGATCGACGCTGCGGGTCTTCGGCACCAGCACGACACGGATGTCTTCGGCCGATTCGTCGCGGATATCTTCCAGCAGCGGCAGCTTGCGGGCGATCAGCAGCTCGGCGATCTTCTCGATCAGCCGCGATTTCTGCACCTGGAAGGGAATTTCGGTGATGACGATCTGGTAGCCGCCGCGGCCGAGATCTTCCGTCTGCCATTTCGCCCGCACGCGGAAACCGCCGCGGCCGGTGCGGTAGCTCTCGATGATGCTGTCGCGGTTGTCGATGATGATACCGCCGGTGGGGAAATCCGGGCCGGGTATGAATTCGACGAGCTTTTCGACTGTTGCATCCGGATGCTTGATCAGATGCAGGGCTGCGTCGCAAAGCTCGTGGGCATTGTGCGACGGGATCGAGGTCGCCATGCCGACGGCGATGCCGGACGATCCGTTGGCGAGCAGGTTCGGGAAGGCGCCGGGAAGAACGACCGGCTCGGAATTCGATTCGTCGTAAGTGTCTCGGAAATCGACGGCATCCTGATCGATGCCTTCGAGCAGCAGTTCGGAGACCGCCGTCATCTTCGATTCGGTGTAACGCATGGCGGCGGGGCTGTCGCCGTCGATATTGCCGAAATTGCCCTGGCCGTTGACCAGCGTGTAGCGCTGCGAGAAATCCTGGGCGAGACGGGCAAGCGCGTCGTAGATCGACTGGTCGCCGTGCGGATGGTAGTTACCCATCACTTCGCCGACGATCTTGGCGCATTTTCTGAAGGCCGAGTTCGGCCTCAGCCCCATCTCGTTCATCGCATAGACGATGCGGCGATGGACAGGCTTCAGCCCGTCGCGCACGTCAGGCAGGGCGCGGTGCATGATGGTCGACAGCGCATAGGCAAGGTAGCGCTGCTCGAGCGCCGCCTTGAGGTCGACCGGTTGGATGTGATCGTCGTCTCCGCCCGAAGGCGGCAAAATCTCTTGTCCCATAGGTTCTGACTAGCCCAGAAGAGGCCGGCGGGCAAGGAATCCGGGCCATTGCAGCTGTGGATGAAGTCTTGGGACTGACATCAAAGGATGAGACAAACGCTCCGCCGCAATTTGGACTTCGTTTGCCGTTCCTTTCAACAGAAATTTAGAAGTCCGCAAATATAAAGCTGGCCTAATCCGTAGTAGCGTAACTGCAGATTTCCAACCGCCACCACGCCACCAGAGGAATCACCCCATGAACTTTTCCCGGACAACGCGGCTGATGCTGTCGGGCGCCGCCTTTTTCTCGCTCGCCGGTTCGGCTTTCGCTCTCGACGGCGCCGATCTGCTGAAGAAGCTCAATGCCGCCTATGCCGTACAGGGCGGAACGATTTCGGCTGACGCAGTCGACATCGACGGCACGACCGCGACGCTGAAGAATGTCAGCGTCAAATCGGCCGGCGGCGAAAGCCTGGCAGTCGGCGAAGTCACCCTTTCCGGCGTCGAAGAAGACGAGGATGGCGGCTATTACATCGAAGAGGCAGCCTTCCCCGATATCAACACCACGAAAGACGGCGTCACGGTCACGGCGCAGGAGCTGACGCTCGGCGGCATCTCGATCCCGGCAACGGCGGGCGGCGACACGCTCGATACCATGATGCTCTACGAAACCGCCCATACAGGCCCGCTGAAGGTGGTCAAGGACGGCGCGGAAATGTTCTCGCTGCTGCAAAGCGACGTCAATCTGACACTGCGCGAAGACGAATCCGGCTTCGATTTCGATGGCGCCTTCAAAAGCATGAAGGCCGATCTCAGCAAAGCCGAGGATCCGCAGAGCAAGGACGCGATCGAGAAGCTTGCCCTGCAGCACATCCAAGGCGACATCACCATGAAGGGTGCCTGGGAACTGGCCCCCGGCACGATCGACATTTCGGAATTCGCCTTCGACTTCACCAACATCGGCAAGCTGAACCTTGGCTTCAAGATCTCGGGCTACACGATGGCCTTCGTAAAGTCGCTGCAGGATGCGATGAAGCAATCCGAAGCCGGTGCGAACAAGGAAGAATCGCAGCAGGCGCTTGGCCTTGCCATGCTCGGCCTGATGCAGCAGCTGTCCTTCGAGGCCGCGCAGGTGCGCTTCGAAGATGCCTCGATTACCAAGCGCGCGCTCGATTATGCCGGTTCGCAGCAGAATATGTCCGGCAAGCAGATGGCGGATTCGCTGAAGGCGATGACGCCGATCATGCTGGCGCAGCTCAATATCCCGGAACTGCAGAACGCCGTTTCGGCTGCCGTCAACACCTTCCTCGACGATCCGAAAAGCCTGACCGTCAAGGCCGCTCCCGAAAAGCCGGTACCGTTCCCGACGATCGTGGGTGCCGCCATGGGCGCTCCGAACACGCTGCCGCAGGTGCTTGGCGTCAAGGTTACCGCCAACGACTGATCGCTTCGATCTTGCGACGAAAGGCCCGGCAGTTCGGTACTGCCGGGCCTTTTCGTTTTCACGCGCGATGACGGGCGACCTCGGCAATGGCGAGGACTGCGATATCAAGCAATTCCTCTAGCGATGCTCCGTCCCTCGCCTGCACCGACATGCCCTGGATGATGGCACGGAGGAACCGTGCCAGCGCGCGGGGGTTCGTCTCGGACTTCATGTCGCCCTCGTGGATGCCGCGCTCGACGACCGAACCAAACAAAAAGCCCGGCGATTTGCCGGGCTTTTGCATTCGGGATCAGACGATCTCAATCCTTCTTGACCGGCGGGATCGGCCGGATCGAGAGCTCGCGCAACTGTGTCGGCGTTGCCGGGCTCGGCGCGCCCATCAGAAGGTCCTGGGCCTGCTGGTTCATCGGGAACAGCGAGATTTCGCGCAGGTTCTTCGCGCCGACGAGCAGCATGATGATACGGTCGATACCGAAGGCAGCACCGCCATGCGGGGGCGCGCCGTACTGGAAGGCACGGTAGAGGCCGCCGAAACGATCCTCGACATCCTGCTGGCTGAGGCCGACCTTCTCGAAGGCGGCAACCATGGTTTCCGGCGACTGGTTGCGGATCGAGCCCGAGGCGATTTCGAAGCCGTTGCAGACGGCGTCATACTGGAACGCCTTGATGGTCAGCGGATCCTGGTTCTGAAGCGCATCGAGGCCGCCCTGCGGCATCGAGAACGGGTTGTGGGCGAAATCGACCTTCTTTTCTTCCTCGCTCCATTCGAAGAACGGGAAGTCGACGATCCAGCAGAGTTCGAAACGGTCGCGATCGACAAGGTTCAGTTCTTCGCCGGCCTTGGTGCGGGCTTCACCGGCAAACTTGTAGAACTTCGCCGGATCGCCGGCAACGAAGAAGCAGGCGTCACCGTCATCGAGGCCGAGCTGGGTACGGATCGCGTCGGTGCGCTCCTCGCCGATGTTCTTTGCAAGCGGGCCGGCGCCCTCGAGCTTGTCACCTTCCTTGCGCCAGAAGATGTAACCGAGACCAGGCTGACCGGTCGACTGCGCCCAAGCATTCATACGATCGCAGAACGCTCTGGAACCGCCGGTCTTTGCCGGGATCGCCCAGATCTCAACCTTCGGGTTCGAGGCGATCATGCCGGCGAAAACCTTGAAGCCGGAGCCGGCGAAATGTTCGGTAACCGCTTCCATGACGATCGGGTTGCGCAGGTCCGGCTTGTCCGAACCATATTTACGGATCGCCTCGTCATAGGGGATGCGCGGCCACTCCTTGGTGACCGGCTTGCCTTCGGCGAACTCCTCGAAAATGTTGGTCATCAACGGACCCATCGTGTTCCAGACGTCTTCCTGGGTCACGAAGCTCATTTCGAGGTCGAGCTGGTAGAATTCGCCCGGCAGGCGGTCGGCGCGCGGGTCTTCGTCGCGGAAGCACGGCGCAATCTGGAAATAACGGTCGAAGCCCGCCACCATCAGCAGCTGCTTGTACTGCTGCGGCGCCTGCGGCAAGGCATAGAAGGTGCCGGGATGGATGCGGCTCGGCACCAGGAAGTCGCGCGCGCCTTCCGGCGAGGAGGCCGTCAGGATCGGCGTCGTATATTCGGTAAAGCCGACATCGCCCATTTCGCGGCGCATGGCCGAGATGACCTGGGTGCGCTTGACGATGTTCCGGTGCAGCGTTTCGCGGCGAAGATCGAGGAAGCGGTACTTTAGGCGCACGTCTTCGGGATAGTCCGGCTCGCCGAAGACCGGCAGCGGCAATTCCTTGGCGGCGGAGAGGACTTCGATCTCCTGCGCGTAGAGCTCGATCTCGCCTGTCGCCATGGTCTTGTTGACAGTATCGTCGGTGCGGGCCTTGACGAGGCCGTCAATGCGGATGACCCATTCGCCCCGCACGGTTTCCGCCATCTTGAAGGCCGGGCTGTCGGGATCGGCGACGACCTGGGTGATGCCGTAATGGTCGCGAAGGTCGATGAAGAGAACGCCGCCATGGTCGCGAACGCGGTGAACCCAGCCGGAAATACGGACGGTCGAGCCGACATCCGTCTTGCGGAGGGCGGCGCATGTGTGGCTGCGATAGCGATGCATGATCTCAAATCCTGGCATGTGGCTTAAGACGGCAGCAAGGGTTTTCAAAACCCTCAAGCGCCGACAAGAAAATCGGGCGGAAAAGCGCATGGACGCTCCGATTTGTCAAGGCTTGGCGCACGCGGCCGGGCGTTTGACACGCGTTTATGGAGAGGCTGCGACCCGTATGCTGCGGCAGTTTGGCCGCGCTTCCTGTATTGCTGAAGCTGCCGGTCAACTTTACAAGGATCGGCATTCTCACCGTGGAGCCTCCGCATGCCTCTCCTTAGCCGCCGCAACCTTCTCAAGGCATCCGCTGTCGCGGGCGCCTATGGCGTCGGCATCGGCATTGCCAGTAAATTCGGGTTTGCCGAGGCGGCTCCCGAGCCGCAGCTGCTGACGGCGGTGAAGACAGAAGCCGTGCTGACCGAGGCGGGACCGACCAGGGATATCATGAGCTGGGTGCATGACGGCATGCCGCCGATTCTCAGGATGAGGAAGGGGCGACCCTATGCGGCGCGGCTGAAAAACGGGCTCGACGAGCCGACGACAATCCACTGGCACGGCCTTCGCATCGACAACCGCATGGACGGCGTGCCCTTCATGACGCAGCCCTACGTCTATACCGGCGACAGCTTCGACTATGCCTTCACGCCGCCCGATGCCGGCACCTTCTGGTATCATCCGCATTGCAACACGCTGACGCAGATGGGGCACGGCATGACCGGTATCATCGTCGTCGAAGATCCGGCCGATCCGGAGTTCGATGCCGAGGTGGTGCTGAACCTGCGCGACTGGCGGCTGGGCGGCGACGGGCAGTTCATCGCTCCCTTTCGGCCGCGCGACGCTGCCAAGACCGGCACCTACGGCACGGTGCGCACCGCCAACTGGCATCAGGAGCCGCGATATGACGCGCCGGCCGGCGGGCTGGTTCGGCTGCGCATTGCCGTGACCGACGTGACGCGGATCTTCTCGCTGAAAATGGAAGGCGCCGACGCGACCGTGATTGCGATCGACGGCAATCCGGTGCCGAAGCGTTTTTCCCTCGACCTCCTGCAGATCGGACCGGGTCAACGGCTCGATCTTGCCGTGCGCATGCCGGATGGTGAAGGCGCAGTCGCGACGCTCGAGGATATCCGCGGCACGGCGCCGAAGACGATCGCCGGCCTGCGCGCGGTCGGATCATCGTTGAAGCGCGCGATCGGCGATCTTGGGCCGCTTGTCGACAACCCCGTCCCGAAGGCCGATCTTTCCATCGCCGAGCAGATCCCGCTGATACTGAGCGCCACTGCCGAGAATGCCGCCGTCGAAAGCATCTGCGGCACGCTCGGCTACAGTTTCTGGGCAATCAACAAGGTGCCATGGCCAGGCGACACGCCCGATCCGACGGCACCGCTTGCGGAATTGAAGCTCGGCAAGAGCTATGTCTTCAGCCTCGAGAATACCACGCCGCATGCCCATCCGATCCATCTGCACGGGATGAGCTTCACGGTGATCTCCTCCTCGACGCGGGAGGTGATGCCGCTGGTGTCCGATACCTATCTCATCCAGCCGGACGAGAAGGTGCAGCTTGCCTTCGTCGCCGACAATCCCGGTGACTGGCTGCTGCATTGCCATATCATCGAGCATCAGAAGACGGGGATGACGAGCTATCTCAGGGTAAGCTGAGGCAGTGCGCCTTCAATGCGGTTGGGCTGTGCTTCGCGCCTTGCCTCAGTTTGGACGTGATTCTTGGCCAGCAATGCTCGAAGCGTATGCTGTTGTATTGACATATCGAACCGAAAGGAGAAGGAAGGTTTAACCGACCTTTTCCTTGCGAATGAAATGATATGATCGAAACCACCGCCGATTTGGCGGCCGCCTGCAAAGAGCTGGCCAAGTCCGACTTCATTACCATCGACACCGAATTCCTGCGCGAAACGACCTTCTGGCCGGAGCTCTGCCTGATCCAGATGGCAAGCCCGACGACGGAAGTTCTCGTCGATCCGCTGGCCAAGGGCATCGATCTCGCCCCCTTCTTCGAGCTGATGGCCGATACGAAGGTGCTGAAGGTCTTTCATGCGGCCCGCCAGGACATCGAAATCATCTTCAATCGCGGCAATCTCATTCCGCATCCGATCTTCGACACGCAGGTCGCCGCCATGGTCTGCGGCTTCGGCGACAGCGTCTCCTATGACCAGTTGGTCAGCCGCATCAAAAACGTCCATATCGACAAGTCGTCGCGCTTCACCGACTGGAGCCGCCGGCCGCTGTCGGACAAGCAGCTGGATTATGCGCTGGCCGACGTCACCCATTTGCGCGACGTCTACCTGTCGCTGAAGGCGGAACTCGATCGTGAAGGTCGCAGCTCCTGGCTCTCCGAGGAAATGGACATTCTCGAGTCGCGCGAAACCTACGACATGCATCCCGACGATGCCTGGCAGCGGCTGAAGATGCGCCTGCGCAAGCCGCAGGAGCTGGCGATCCTGAAATATGTCGCCGCCTGGCGCGAACGCGAGGCACGGGCCCGCAACGTGCCGCGTTCGCGGGTGCTGAAGGACGATGCGATCTACGAGATCGCCCAGCAGCAACCCAAGGATACCGAGGCGCTCGGCCGTCTGCGCACCATTCCGAAGGGTTGGGAGCGCTCGACTTCCGGCGCTGCAGTCATCGAGGCCGTCAACACCGCACTTGCTCTTCCGAAGGCCGATATGCCGCATGTGCCACGCCAGGCGCAGGCGCCCGAAGGGGCCGCCGCTGCCGTCGAATTGTTGAAGGTGCTGCTGAAGCTGATTTCGGAAAAACACGGCGTAGCGCCGAAGGTGATCGCCAACAGCGAGGATCTCGACAGGATCGCCGCCGAGGGCGAAAAGGCCGAAGTCGCTGCCCTGCACGGCTGGCGGCGCGATCTTTTCGGCGAGCCGGCACTGCAGCTGATCCAGGGCGCGATCGCCCTGCGCTTCGTCGACCGGAAGGTCGAGACCGTCAGCCTCTGAGGCTGCTACACAATTCCTTAAATCGGCATCGATTTAAGGATAAAATTATGCAGCAATTCAAAGTGCTGCAGTGTGCGAGCGCTGAAAAGACACGCTAAGGACGCCGTGGTTTCGAATTCGCTTGACGGTTTTTTCCGGCCTGAAACAATGGCGGGAAGTAACATCACGGCGCAGAGGCGGCATGCGGGAAATATCTCCGACGCAGAATTGGATCCTGATCGCGATCGTCCTCGCGGCCAGCGGCGTCATCTATGATCTGATGTTCTACTCCAATCAGACGCCCATCATCGGAGCGATCTTCGCACTTTTCATCGGCATGCCGATCATCGCCTTCGAGCGCAAGGTGCTGCTGCGCACGATCTACCGGCGCATCCAGAAGCTGCCGACCTTCGCCTTTATCATCACCGAGCTAGTGATCTACGAGATCCTGATGAGCATCGGCTTTGCCTGCGCCGGCCTGCTGCTCTGGTCGCTCGGCATGCTGAAGCCGCCGTCGCTCCTCGATCTCGTCATCATGCCGTTCGAGGTCTTTCTGTATGCACTTGCGGTCTGCACGATGCTGATCTTCGTCTTGCGTGTGCGAGAACTGCTTGGTCGTGAAGTCTTCCTCAGCATGCTCATCAGCCGCTACCGCAATCCGGTGAGGGAAGAGCGCGTCTTCCTGTTCATCGACCTCGTCGATTCGACGGCTTTTGCCGAGAAGCATGGCGACCTCAGGGCGCAACAACTGCTGAGCTCGCTGTTTGCGACCTTCGCCGAGCCCGTCAGGCGCCACAAGGGCATGATCAACGACTATGTCGGCGATGCGGCGATCATCACCTGGCCGCTTGCCCGCGGCGTCAAGAATGCACGTTGTGTGCGCTGCATCTTCGATATCCTTGCCGATATCGAAGCCAATGCCGCGGGCTGGCGGAAGAGTTACGGGCAGGTGCCGAAGCTGCGCGCCGCCCTTCACGGCGGCGAGATCATCACCGCCGAAATCGGCGTCGACCATCACAAGATCAGCTATTTCGGCGACACGGTGAACACCACCGCCCGGTTGGAGACGCTCTGCCGCAGTCTGAACCGACCGGTGCTGATCTCCAGCGAGCTTGCCCGGCGCATGAACTTTCCCGACGACATATCTTGCGAGGATCTCGGCACCCACGCTGTGAAAGGGCGCGGCCAGGCGCTCGGCGTCATGGCGCTTTCCTCGCGTGCGGTCACCGTACTGAACACGCCGGCGGTCATTCTGCACGGCTGATGCGTAAATTCAAAGCGTTACAGCGTCCTTTGCGCGTCGGAGAAAGACGCGCGGCGCTGTAAGTACGTCACCAAAGCTTCACCCAACCGTCAATTCGCTGACATTAAAGCCCTGCTAAGCGGAAGGCCTTTGCAATCCGTTCCACGGGGATATTATGAAGAACGTCCTTTTTGCTTCCGTATCGCTTTTCATCCTGGTCGCAGGCTCCGCTTCGGCCGACCAGCAGCAGTTCTCTGCCAAGCTCGCCGGCCAGGCGATCCTGCCTGCCAACACCATGGTTCCGGCACCGGCCGACGCTCCCGAATTCCTCAAGCATTCCGGCAAGTTTACGACGCCGGACCGCAAGCGCACCGAAGCGCTCGGCACCGTTCCCGGTAAGGACGGCGCCCGCATCACCGATCTGAAGCTTCCCTTCGACGGCCAGCCAATCCAGGGGTTCTCGGGCGTCAGGACGATGGCTGACGGCACCTTCTGGACACTCTCCGACAACGGCTTCGGCTCGAAGTCCAACTCGTCGGATTCCATGCTCTTCCTGCACCAGATGAAGTTCGACTGGGCCGGCAACAAGGCTGAAGTCGTCAAGAACCTCTTCCTTTCCGACCCCAACAAGATCGCCCCGTTCCCGATCGTGCTCGAAGGCAGCGACACGCGTTATCTCACCGGCGCCGACTTCGACATCGAATCGATCCAGCCGGTTGCCGACGGCTTCTGGCTCGGCGACGAATTCGGTCCCTACATCCTGAAGTTCGACACATCAGGCCGCCTCACCGACGTCATTCCGACGACGCTCGACGGCAAGCCGGTGCTTTCGCCCGACAATCCGCTTCTCTCGGTTCCGGCCAACCCGGCCGCGAAGATGCCGGTCTTCAATCTGAAGCGCTCCGGCGGCTTCGAAGGCCTCGCCATATCGAAGGACGGAGCCAAGCTATACGGCCTGCTCGAAGGCGCCATCTACAAGGATGACGGCACGGTGGAGACCATCGATGGCCACACCGCCATCCGCGTCATCGAGTTCGATGTCGCGTCGAAGAAGTGGACCGGCCGAAGCTGGCTCTACCCGTTCGAGGACAAGGGTGTCTCGATCGGCGATTTCAACATGCTCGACGACACGACCGCTCTCGTCATCGAGCGCGACAACGGCGCCGGCACGACGGACAAGGCCTGCGCCGATCCGAAGCAGCCGAAGCCGGATTGCTTCGAAGCTCCGGCCGTGCTGAAGCGCGTCTACAAGATCGAGTTCAACGACGCCAATGTCGGCAAGGCCGTTCGCAAGATCGGCTATATCGACCTGCTGAACATCCAGGACCCCGACAACAAGAAGAAGGCCGGCAGCAAGGACGGCGTCTATGACATGCCGTTCGTGACGATCGAAAACGTCGACCGCGTCGACGCCACACACATCATCATCGGCAACGACAACAACCTGCCCTTTTCGGCCGGCCGCGCCGTCGACAAGGCTGACAATAACGAGTTCAGCCTGCTTGAGGTTGGCGAGTTCCTGAACGCGAAGTAATTCGAGCGTGATGTGAGATAGAGAGGGCGGTGCGCAGGCGCCGCCTTTTTTCGTTGACGCTGCGCGTGGGGTCGCCCCTCTGCCCCGCCGGGCCCGGCAGGCCAGAGGGGGTCCGCTCGGCACAACTGCCGCAAATCGGTTATTCGAACCGAAACGCCAACCGCTTGTTCGTCAGCCTCGACAGCTGCTGCAGGCGGCCGTCCAGGCGTTCGCCGGCGAAATCACGATATTCGGGAGGCACGACGAATTCGAGGTCGAGGTCCGGGCTCGAGGATTTGCGGAAGGTCAGGTTCTTGACGATGCCGGGCATCGAGGCCGAGAAGAGGTAGACGACGCGCAGCATGCCGCCGAGCAGCTTGGCGCGCTCGATGAGCTGCGGCGTGGCGATCTGCGCCAGCGGGCCGGTGGCGCCGTCGTCATGCAGGCCCTCGAAACGGTAATAGTTGGAAAGCGCGATAAAGGCGCGGCCCGGATGACTGATGCCGACGAAGGAAGAGTGGGCGATGACGTTCAGCGCCTGCAGGCCCCGATAGTCAGGATGGGCGCGCCAGCTGATATCGGCAAGCAGACAGGCGGCCTGACGGTAGCGGCTTTCCTCTTCGGTTTCCAGGATCCCGAAGAGGGGCATCATCCGGCCGGTCCATTCCGCCAGCTCGCGGGCATGTTCCGGCGAACGGGCACGCAGGATCGCCAGTTCGCCGGCGGCGGCAAGCAACGGATCCAGGCGGCGCTCGGACTCCGACAGCAGCGAATAGAGATATCCCTCGCGCACACCCTGCGCCGAGAAGGAAATCACCGACGGCTTCATGGCGCTCAGCACTTCCTTCATGGCGACGGCGCCAAAGGGCAGCAGTGAACGGCGGTGCTTGGAAACGGCCTGCAGCGCCGGCTCCCTGGAATCGCGCGCGGTCACCTGTTCGAGGAACAGCATCATCGCTTCGAAAGACACCTCATAGCCCTGCATCATGTGCAGCGGATAATGGGTGATTTCCATGTGCAGCTTGGCAATGTTTCGCCAGGTGCCGCCAACGGCGTAGAAGGTGCGCCCCTCGCCCTTCGACAACAGTTTTGCCGTCTTCAGCTGCTTTCGGGCAAAGGTCTGGGCCTTGGAAAGCGAGCCGCCGGCATATTCCGACAGGCGCAGGCCGCCGAGCGGCAGCGTGATGCCCTTGCCGACTTCCTTGCCCTTGATATCGATCAGCTCCAGCGAGCCGCCGCCGAGATCGCCGGCAATGCCGTCAGGATTGTAGAAACCGCTGATGATGCCGAGCGATGCGAATTTCGCCTCCTCCTCGCCGGAGAGCACGCGGACCTTGCGGTTAAGGATGGTTTCCGCCTGATGGATGAAATCAGGACCATTGCTCGCCTCGCGCGCGGCCGCCGTCGCCAGCACATACATGGTGGCGGCGCGGGCCTGGTCGGACAGAGCCTTGAAACGGTGCAGCGCTGCCAGAGCCCGGCTGACGCTGTCTTCGTCCATCTTGCCGGTAAGGGCTACGCCTTTGCCGAGGCCGCAGAGGACCTTTTCGTTGAAGAGGACGGTTGGCGAACGGGACATGCCTTCGTAGACGACAAGACGAATCGAATTCGATCCAATATCGACGACGGAGACCGGGGCGATCCCCGGAAGGCGCCCCTGGGCTTCAGATTCAACCATTTAGGTCCAGTTTTACTTGTTGTTGCGGCCTTCGAGCAGGCCGGCGATCAGCTTCGGCGCACTGGACTTCAGAGCTTCACCACGGCCCGACAGGCTCGGATTGGTCATGAAATACTGCTGCGCATTGAACGGTTCTTCGCCCCTGCGCACTTCCATGCGTCGCGACGTACCGTCGGGCAATATCTCGTAGCTTTGTTGATTGTCAATCACGTTGCCGAGCATAATCTGTGACAAGACCTGCTCGTGAACGGTGGGATTCGTCAGCGGAACCATGGTTTCGACGCGACGATCGAGGTTCCTCGGCATCATGTCGGCCGAGCCGATGTAAACCAGCGCCTTGTCGGACGGCAGGCCGTGGCCGTTGCCGAAGCAGAAGATGCGGCTGTGCTCGAGGAAGCGGCCGACGATCGACTTGACGCGGATCTTTTCCGAAAGGCCGGGCACCTGCGGACGCAGGCAGCAGATGCCGCGCACGACGAGATCGATTTCGACGCCGGCATGGCTGGCGCGATAGAGCGCGTCGATGATGTCCGGGTCGACAAGCGAATTCATCTTCATCCAGATCGCGGCCGGCGCACCGCTCCTGGCATGCTGAATCTCTTCTTCGATGTGACGCAGGATGCGCGGGCGCATCGTATAGGGGGAGATCGCGAGCTGCATGCCCTGTTCCGGCTCGCCATAGCCAGTGATGAAATTGAAGATGTTCGCCATGTCGTGGGCGATGACGGGATTGCAGGTGAAATAGGACAGGTCCGTGTATATCTTCGCGGTGATTGGGTGGTAGTTGCCCGTTCCGAGGTGGCAGTAGGTTCGCAGCTTGCCTTCCTCGCGCCGAACGACCATCGACATCTTGGCGTGGGTCTTGAGCTCGATGAAGCCGAAGACGACCTGCACGCCGGCGCGCTCGAGATCGCGCGCCCAGCGGATGTTCGCCTCTTCGTCGAAGCGGGCCTTGAGCTCGACCAGCGCCGTGACCGACTTGCCGGCTTCGGCGGCGTCGATCAGCGCGCGGACGATCGGGCTGTCGTTGGAGGTGCGGTAAAGCGTCTGCTTTATCGCCAGGACGTCAGGATCGCGCGCAGCCTGGAGAAGAAACTGGACCACCACGTCGAAAGATTCGTAGGGGTGATGGACGACCATGTCCTTTTCGCGAATGGCAGCGAAGCAGTCGCCGGCATGTTCGCGGACGCGCTCGGGAAATCGCGCATTGTAGGGGGCAAACCTGAGATCCTCGCGCGGCGCCTTGGTGATCTCGGACAGGGTGTTCAACGCCAGAAGGCCCGGCAGAACGGCGACGCGATTATCAGGGATATTGAGCGCCTGAACGACGAACTGACGCAGCGAGGCCGGCATTTCCGAGTCGGTCTCGATGCGGATGACCTTGCCGCGACGGCGGCGCTTCAGCGCCGTTTCGAAGAAGCGGACGAGATCCTCGGCCTCTTCCTCGACTTCGATATCGCTGTCGCGGATGACGCGGAACGTACCGGAGCCCTGCACCTCGTAACCCGGGTAGAGCCGATGGATGAAGATGTTGGCGACATCTTCCAGCGTGATGTAGCGGATCGTGTTTCCATCATCCGGCAGGCGGACGAAGCGATCGAGCGCCACCGGCAGGCGCAGCAGCGCCGTCATCGGCTCGCGGCCGTTCTTGCTGACGAGCTGCAAACCGATCGAGAAGCCGAGATTCGGAATGAAGGGGAACGGATGGGCAGGATCGATCGACAACGGCGTCAAAACAGGGAAGATCGCCTGTTCGAATTCGGCGGCCAGCCACTGGCGGTCGGCATCGCTCAAGGCGCCGGGGCGCACGATCAGGATATCTTCCTTGGCGAGATACTGCTGCAGCACGGCGAGCGAGGCCTGCTGCTCCATCTGCAGGTGGTCGATCTCCTGCAGGATCGAGTCGAGCTGCTCGGCCGGCGTCTTGCCGTCGGGGCTGCGGATGGCGATGTTCTGGCGCACCTGGCCCTCGAGGCCGGCGACACGCACCATGAAGAATTCATCGAGGTTGGCGGCCGAGATCGACAGGAAACGGACGCGCTCGAGCAGCGGATGCTCGGTGTTCAGCGTTTCTTCCAGGACACGCCGATTGAACTGCAGCCAGGAGAATTCTCGGTTGATGAAGCGCTCGGGGCTCTTGAGCAGTTCTTCCAGCGGGGGGGTGTTGTCGTTGATTTCCGGAGTGAGTTCCTGATGTTCTACGACTGCGCTATCCATGGTCCGCTTACCCCGTTTTCAATCGCCAAAGGCAATTATATCAGTTTGACGACGGAACTGTGACAGTCAATCGGCCGGTTCCGAATTTCCCAATTCATTCAATACTTCGGCAGCAAGAGACCGGGTAATTTTCGTGCCCCGCGACAGGGCCAGCCGGTCAAGCCTTTCGACGATCGTCTGGGCCGCATTCAGCGACCGCTCCATCCGGTTCACGATATAGAGCACGAGTTTGTCATCTATATAAAGCTGCCGGTCGGCGAAGAGCTTGACAATCACCTGCGACAACAGCGCCTCATCGGGTTCGCCGATTTCGACGACGGTTGCCGCTTTCAGGCGCGAGCGCAGATCGGGCAGCAAAACCGGCCACGACATCGGCCAGAGGCGGCTGGTCATCAACAGGCTGGTGCCGTTTTCGCGCACGCTGTTGATGACGTGGAAGAGCGCGTTGTCGTCGAAGCCGAGGCGGTCGGCATCCTCAAACAGCACCGGGCCGGCGGCGGCGGTAACCGCGGCATCCGAGCCAAGCTCGGGATGGATGTCGACGGCGCCGCTCAAATCCCGCCAGATGCGGGCGAGGTGCGATTTTCCCGAGCCGACGGGGCCGGCGAGTACGACGACCGGCGATGGCCATGCCGGCCAGGCATCGACGATCGAAACGGCGGCGGCAAGACGCTCCGAGATCAGGAGGTCGTCGCGCCCGCTTGCGGCATCGTGCGAAAAGACCAGCGGCAGCTGCTCTCCGGCCTTGCGCTTCGGATCAGCGTTCTTCACGTCATTCATTGGGAACAGATTTCGTCTTCCGGGCGCGGCCACTGGGCGACCCGCCAAAATAAAGATCGCTCTGAAGGTAGCGTGAAATCGCGAAACGAACAAGGACGCCGACGGCAGCGGCAGCCGGCACGGCAACCAGAAGCCCGACGAAACCGAAGAGCGCGCCGAAGGCAAAGAGCGCAAACATCAGCCAGACCGGATGCAGGCCGACGCTGGAGCCGACGAGCTTCGGCTGCAGAATGTTGCCTTCCAGGAACTGACCGCTGAAGAAGACGAGGAGCACCAGGCCGATCCAGGGATAATCGGGCCAGAACTGCACAAGCGCCACGCCGATGGCGAGCACGAGGCCAACCATCGAGCCGACATAGGGAATGAAACTGATCATCCCGGCGAAGAGGCCGATCAGCAGGCCGAAATTCAGCCCGACGAGAGAAAGGCCGACGGCATAATAGATACCGAGGATGAGACACAGCGAGCCCTGGCCGCGGATGAAACCGGCGATCGCCTGGTCGATCTCCTTGGCGATCTGGCGGACATCGCCGACATAATCGCGCGGGATCCATTGGTCGACCTTGGCAACCATACGATCCCAATCAAGCAGGATATAGAAGGCGACGACGGGGGTGACCACGAGCAGCGATATGACGTCGACGATCGCCTTGCCGGAATTCCAGATCTGCGCAAAAAGCCCGGTCAGGAAGCCCATGCCCTCCGACAGGATGCCGGAGAGATTGTCCTTGATCGTGCCCATCTGGTTCTCGACCCAGTCCGGTAGCAGCGAATTCTGCGCCTGCGTGATGAACTGCTGTAATTGGCTGATATAACCCGGCAGACGCTGAGCGAAATCGTTGAACTGGCTGATCAGCACCGGAATGAGGATCATCAGCGCCAGCGCGAAGACGATGACGAAGGCAACGAGAATGCCGATGGTCGCCATCATGCGGCTCAGACCCAGGCGCTCCAGCCGGTCGGCCACCGGATCGAGGAAATAGGCGATCGCCATGCCGGCGATGAAGGGCAGCAGGATCGAGCTGAAGACATAGAGAAAGACGATGAAGAACACGAGCACCGCCAGCCAGAAGAAGATCTGACGCTTGAGAATGTTCCCACTGACTTGCTGTGGCATTGCCTTCCCCGCTGATCGTCGCCGTCGCCGAACCCCGCATCCGATCCGAAGCGGCCATTCAGCACATAGGATGCAGGCGCAAAGATGGTCAACCCTGTCGGGCAAAATCCCCGAAAGGCTCAGGGAAGACGCGGGAAATTGGGGGCTTTTGCCATGCAGCGCTTGCATAAAAGCCCCTGTCATGCAATTGCGACCGGCAGATGACGCGGCACGTTTGCCGCCTGAAATAGCCATCGGAGACCAGCATGAGCCAGTCTGGGAAAAACGGCCTGACATATAGCGATGCGGGCGTCGATATCGATGCCGGAAACCTCCTCGTCGAGAAGATCAAGCCGGCGGTGCGCTCGACGCGCCGTCCCGGCGCCGACGGCGAGATCGGCGGCTTCGGCGGGCTGTTCGACCTCAAGGCGGCGGGTTTTACCGATCCGGTTCTCGTCGCTGCCAATGACGGTGTCGGCACCAAGCTGAAGATTGCGATCGATGCCGACTATCACGACACCGTCGGCATCGACCTCGTCGCCATGTGCGTCAACGATCTCGTGGTACAGGGCGCCGAGCCGCTGTTCTTCCTCGATTATTTCGCGACCGGCAAGCTCGACCCCGACCAAGGCGCGGCCATCGTCGGCGGCATTGCCGCCGGCTGCCGCGAGGCGGGCTGCGCGCTAATCGGCGGCGAGACGGCCGAGATGCCCGGCATGTATTCCTCCGGCGACTACGATCTCGCGGGTTTTGCCGTCGGTGCTGCCGAACGCGGCAAGCTCCTGCCATCAGGCGATATTGCCGAAGGTGACGTGATCCTCGGCCTTGCCTCCTCCGGCGTCCATTCCAACGGCTTTTCGCTGGTGCGCAAGATCGTGGAATTGTCCGGCCTCGACTGGAGCGCAGCCGCACCGTTTGCCGAAGGCCGGCGGCTCGGCGAAGCTCTGCTCGAGCCGACCCGTATCTATGTGAAGCCGCTTCTGAAGGCGATCCGCGAAACCGGCGCCATCAAGGCGCTGGCGCACATCACCGGCGGTGGCTTCCCGGAAAATATTCCGCGCGTCCTGCCGAAGCATCTGGCGGCCGAGATCGATCTTGCCGCCGTCAAGGTGCCGCCGGTGTTTTCATGGCTCGCCAAAGCGGGCGGCGTCGACTCCAGGGAAATGCTGCGCACCTTTAACTGCGGTGTGGGCATGATCGCCGTTGTCGCCAGCGAGAATGTCGCGACGGTTTCCGCGGCTCTCGAAGCCGAGGGCGAGACCGTTGTCACGCTCGGTCGCATGATCGCCCGCGACGAGGGCGCCGCCGGCACGGTCTACAAGGGTACGCTTGCCATATGAGCTCGCCGCGCAAACGCGCCGTCGTCTTCATATCAGGCAGCGGCTCCAACATGATGGCGCTGGTTGCGGCGGCGAAGGCAGCCGACTATCCGGCCGAGATCATCGGGGTGATCTCCGACAAGGCGGATGCCGGCGGGCTTGCCATGGCCGCCGCCGAAGGTATTGCCACCTTCGCCTTTCCCCGCAAGGACTATGCCAGCAAGGACGCGCATGAAGCGGCGATCTTTTCGGCGCTCGATGAGCTTTCGCCCGACATTCTCTGCCTGGCAGGCTATATGCGGCTGCTGACGCCGACCTTCATCCAGCGCTACGAAGGCCGGATGCTCAACATCCACCCTTCCCTGCTGCCGCTGTTTCCGGGCCTGCACACGCATCAGCGCGCGCTCGACGCCGGCATGCGGATCGCCGGCTGCACCGTGCATTTCGTCACCGAAGGCATGGACGAGGGACCGGTGATCGGCCAGGCGGCCGTGCCGGTTCTTTCCGGCGACACGGCCGATAGCCTTGCCGCGCGTGTGCTCACCATCGAACACCAGATCTATCCGCAAGCCTTGCGGCTGTTTGCCGAAGGCCGTGTGACGATGGAAGGCGGCAGGGCCATGAGCACAGAGGCCTCAACCACCGTACCCAGGGCTCAACTCATTTCGCTGATCGGCGACCGCTCTTAGGCCGCTTGTTTTACGCAATTCCCGGCAAAAGCGCTTCGCGCTTTGCCTGGGAAAACCGCTTCGCACTTTTCCTGGAATTGCTCTAAGCCGCCAAGGCCCGCAGCGGATGCAGCGTGCCGTCGCTATAGACGAAGCGGCCGGCGCGGAACGTGGCGCGGATGCGATTGATATCACCCGGCTCAACCGCGACAAGATCGGCGCGCTGGCCGATGGCGATCTCGCCACGATCAGACAGGCCGGCCGAACGGGCCGCATTGCCGGTCGCCATGGCAACGGCGGCCGGCAGGCCACCTTCCACCATGTCGGCAAGCTTGAAGATGCCGGGCACGAAGGCAGCCGGATGATAATCGGCGGCGATGACGCTCAGCAGGCCGGCCCTTGCAGCATCGAGCGCGCTGAGATTGCCCGACATCGACTGGCCGCGCAGTGCGTTCGGCGCGCCCATCAGCGTCCAGAGGCCACGACGGCGGGCCTCCTCCGCCGCAGGTGCGGTGACCGGAAACTCGCTGATGGTGACACCGAGATCGTGCATTTCGGCGACTTTTTCGACGCTGTCATCGTCATGCGAGGCAAGCGACAGCTTGTGCTTCAGCGACAGCGCGACGATCTCCTTCAGCTTGGCCTCGATGTCAGGATTGCTGCGCATGGCGATGCGCTTGGCGACGATCTCCGCCGCCATTTCCTCGGAGATGGCGCGGCGCTCGGAGATGCTGAGGATATAGCTTTGCAGGTTGTTGTACTGGCCCTGGCCCGGCGTGTGGTCGGTCAGCGAGACCATGTCGATCTGATCGGCATTCAGCAGGCGCTCGAGCGCGGGAACTGCCCCTACATTGGTGATTTCGTAACGGGCGTGGACGCGGTGGTCGATCAGCAGATCGCCGCGCAGGCGGTTAATGCCCTCGATCACCGCGGATGTCGTCTCCAGCGAGCGGACGTGGTCGTAGACGCTTTCGGTCGCGAAGGAGACGGCGGCAAACGCCGTCGTGACACCAGCGGCGGCAAGCTTCTTGTCGAGTTCGTGGATGCCGAAATCGATCGGCATCGTCGCGTTCGGCCGTGGGGCGATTTCGCGCTCGATCATGTCGCCGTGGAGATCGACGAATCCAGGCATCAGCAGCCGCCCGCCGCCATCGATGGCAGCACTGGCGACCGGCTCCGGCCTGATCTCGGCGATGACCCCATCCTCAACACGCACGGAACCTTCCCTCACCACCTCGTTAGGGAGAACGAGGGTGAAATTTCTGAGCCACATGGGCTTTCTCCTGACCGCATCCGATGATTGACAAACCGCAGCGGATAGAACCGCTTCGTGACAGTCGTATGAAATTTCGCGCCTTATCATCTTAAAGCGGAAACTTGCGCTTTGGAATGATCCGATGCGCTCGCCCCGCAGATTCACCGGTCCCTCGATCCCGCGCAATGACCGCGATCAGGCCGTCAGCCTTGCCCTGTTCAACGCGGCCCATTGAAGAAGCACGATCGTTTTGACATCGAAGATCTCGCCGGTTTCGATCATCGCCGCCGCCTCGTCGAGCGGGATTTCGAGGACCTCGATATCCTCGTGCTCCTCATCCAGGCCGCCGCCTTCCGCCACGCGGTCTGCGATGTCGACGACGGCTGTGAAGAAGTGGACCACTTCGGTGACGGCACCCGGTGAGGTGTAGGATTTGAAGAGGAAGCGCGCATCGCGCAGGCGATAGCCGGTCTCCTCCATCGCCTCGCGACGGATCGCCGCTTCGGGATGGTCATCGTCGAGAAGGCCGGCCGGCACCTCGATTATCCAACTGGGATCGCCGTTGAGATGAACGGCGAGGCGGAATTGGCGGACGAGAACGACGAGGTCGCGCCTCGGATCATAGAGCAGGATGCAGGCGGCTGGTGTGCGGTGATAGACCTCCCGTTTCAACCGCTGGGCTGCGCCCTTGCGGTCGATATAGTCGAGCAGGTAGCTGCTCAACCGCGTCCACCCATTCGACAGCGTTTCTTCGCTGACGATCTTCACCCGTGATTTCGGCTGCATCATGCTGCGTCCCTGCGAAACCAGACCTTGTTGTCGTGTACGGCCGCCCCGCCATAGGGCGCGACAGGGTCGGCGCCGGTCAAGACGTTGATGCCCTCGCCGTCGACATGCGCCTTGTTCGGCCAGAGGCCTTCGGCGATCAGCACGCCGGATTTGACTTCGGTGGTGATGCGGGCGTGGATGCGCAGATCGCCGCGGCTGTTGCCGATTCGGACGAGATCGCCATGGGCGATGCCGTTGGCTTCGGCGTCGGCCGGATTGACCATCACTTCAGGACGACCTTCCTTCTGGCGAGAGGTCTTGGTCTCGGAGAAGCTCGAATTCAGGAAGTTGCGGGCCGGCGAGGTGGCGAGCCGGAAGGGATGCTCGGAATCGGCGACTTCGATGACATCGACCTGATCGGGGAAGGCCGGAAGCGCGGCGTGCGGACCGAGCGCGCCGATAGAAGCCGGGGGCTTGTTCGGCGCCGGCTGATCGATCCAGTCCGGGCGGAAATGAAACTTGCCATCCGGATGGGCAAAGCCGTTCAGATAATGCGCCTCCTCGAAAGCGGGCTGACGATCGAACCATTTGTGTTCGAGGAAATGGTCGTAATCCGGCAGGCCGCTCGATTCCAGGATGCGGTCGACCATCTCCCGGGCGGTGAAGCCGAAGCCGGGGCGATCGGCGACGCCGAGGCGTTTTGCCAGTTCCTCGATGACGAAGAGATTGGTGCGCACGGTTGACGGCGGCTCGACCAGCTTCGGCCCCAGCAGGATATGGTTCTGGCCGCCGGCCCGATAGATATCGTCATGTTCGACGAACATCGTCGCCGGGATGACGATATCGGCGATCTCAGCCGTCTCGGTCATGAACTGCTCGTGGACGGCGACGAAGAGGTCGTTGCGGGCAAAGCCGCGTCTGACGAGGCGCTGCTCGGGCGCGATGTTGGCGGGATTGGTGTTCTGGATCAGCATCGCCGTCACCGGGCCGCGATGGCGGAGCGCCACCGGATCGCCGGTCAGCACGCGGCCGATCTGGGATTGATCGAGCATGCGGACATCCGCGTCCTTCATCGACCGGCCGGTCAGTTCCGCATTGTTCAAGCGGAAGATGTCGCTGTTCGAATGGAAGGCGCCGCCGCCCTCATATTGCCAGGAGCCGAGGACGGTGGCGATCGAGGCCGCCGCATGCATGGCGACCGCGCCGTTGCGCTGGCGGGTGAAGCCGTAGCCCAGGCGAAAGAAGGTTTTCTTCGTCGTGCCGACGAGGCTGGCGAAGGCTTCGATCTCTTCGACCGAAAGGCCGGTGATGGCAGCGGCCCATTGCGGCGTCTTGGTTTTCAGATGCGCTTCGAGACCGGCGGGATCATCGGCATATCTCGCCATATAGTCACGATCGGCATAACCGTCGCGGAAGGCGATGTGCATGACGGCGCAGGCGAGTGCGGCGTCGGTGCCTGGCCTGACGATCAGCGCCATGTCGGCCTGCTTCATCGTCGGATTGTCGTAGATGTCGATGACGACGATCTTCGCGCCGCGCTCCTTACGCGACTTGATGGCGTGGGTCATCACGTTGACCTGCGTCGAGACCGCGTTGGTGCCCCAGATGACGACGCAATCGGTGCGACCCATCTCGCGCGGATCGGGACCGCGCAGCGTGCCGGTCGCCATCGTGAAGCCGGTCCAGGCGGGGTTGGTGCAGATCGAGGAGAAGAAGCCGGAGTAACGCTTGGCATGACGCAGGCGATCGATGGAATCGCGCTGCACCCAGCCCATGGTACCAGCGTAGAAATAGGGCCAGATCGCCTCGCTGCCGTCCCTTGCCTCGGACTTCACAAAGGCTTCGGCGATCTCATCCAGCGCATCGTCCCAGGAAATCTGCTGCCACTGCCCTGCCCCCTTGGCGCCGGCGCAGCGTAGCGGATGCATCAGGCGGTCGGGATGGTAGAGCCGCTCGGCATAACGGGCGACCTTGGCGCAGATGACACCCGACGTGTAGGAATGGTCATTGGCGCCGCGCACACGGCCTATGCGGCCATCCTCTGATATATCGACCTCCAGCGCGCAGGTGGAGGGACAGTCGTGCGGACAGGCGGTGTGGCCTACCCTATTCTCCGGCTTCGATGATTTGGCGTGGATGGGGGTCGCAATGTTCATGGCATTTGTATATTCCAAGGCTTGCACGGCCAAAAGCCACAAAAATTCCCCATGACGCGAATTCATACGGACATTCAGCAAAAATGAACTACCGCCACATCTATCACGCGGGCAACTTTGCCGATGTGCTGAAACATGTCGTGCTGACGCGGCTGATCCGCTACATGCAGAAAAAGGATGGCGGCTTCCGGGTGCTCGACACGCATGCCGGCATCGGGCTCTACGACCTCTCCTCCGAAGAAGCACAGAAAACCGGCGAATGGCTCGATGGCATCGGCAAGCTGATGGAGGCAGAGCTCGGCCCTCAGGTTTCTGAACTGCTGGAGCCCTACCTCTCGGCAATCCGCGAACTCAATCCTGAGGGCGGCATCCGCTTCTATCCCGGCTCGCCGAAACTTGCGCGCATGCTGTTCCGGCCGCAGGACCGGCTGTCGGCGATGGAACTGCATCCCGAGGACTACGTCAGGCTGCACCGGCTGTTCGAGGGCGATCACCACGCCCGCATCACCGAGCTCGACGGCTGGCTGGCGCTCGGCGCACATCTGCCGCCGAAGGAGAAGCGCGGCATCGTGCTCGTCGATCCGCCCTTCGAGGAAGAGGACGAATATCAGCGGCTGGCCGAAGGACTGGAAAAAGCCTACCGCCGCTTTCCCGGCGGCACCTATTGCCTGTGGTACCCGCTGAAAAAGGGCGCGCCGATCAAGGAATTCCACGAGGCGCTGCAGGCGCTCGACATTTCGAAAATGCTCTGCGCCGAACTCGCCGTTCGCAGCGACCGCGGCATTACCGGTCTGACGGGCTCAGGCCTCGTCATCGTCAACCCGCCCTTCACGCTGAAGGACGAATTGCACCAATTGCTGCCCGCATTGAAGGACCATCTGGCGCAAGACCGCTTCGCCTCGCACCGCGCTTTCTGGCTGCGCGGAGAGAACAAGGCAGTCAAGGACGATTGACCGGGTAGAGCGCCGCGCGCCCCATAGGACGAGCTAAGGACGCTCTAGCACTTTGAATTTGCGCATAATCCTTTCCGAAAATCGATTCCGATTTTCGGAGTTATGCGCTAGCTTCAGGGATAGTCCGCGCCGCAACTCCACAATCTCATCAGGTGTCCCATGAAGCTCCTTTGTTCGCCCGCCTCGCCCTATTCCAACAAGGTGCGGATGGCCGCGCATTTTCTGGCGCTGAAATTGAACGCCATCCGGGTCGACACCAATACCGGACCGGCGATCCTGCTGGACAACAATCCGCTCGGCAAGATCCCGACGCTGCTGACCGATGACGGAGTCTCGATATTCGACAGCGTGGCGATCATGCATTATTTCGACCGGCTGACGAAGGGCGGGCTCTACCCTTCCAAGAAGGGCAAGCGCACGGATGCGGAAATCCTCGAGGCGCTCTGCGACGGCATCTGCGACTGCCTGCTGGCGATCGTCTACGAGCGGCGCTTCCGCGACGAGGAAAAAATTCACCAGCCGTGGATCGACCGGCAATGGAAGAAGGCGACGAGCGGGCTCGCTCATCTCGGCGCCAATCCACCGAAGCTTGGCAAGAAGCTCAATGGCGGGCATTTCGCGCTGGCCGCGACGCTCGATTATCTCGAGCTGCGCTTCAAGGACCAGTGGGAAGCCGATCATGCGCCGCTCACCGACTGGCTGCGGCAGTTCGACAAGAAATTCCCTGCCCATAGCGAACTCAAGTCCCAAGGCTGAGCGCGCTCAAAGCCCAGGGCTCAACGGCGGGAAGAGCAAACAGACAGCAAAAAGCCGGGCGACGTGCCCGGCTTTTTCATGCTTGAACGGATGGTCCGGCTTAGAACTTGACGCCGATACCGAGCTTGACGCTGTTCTCGTCGTAACCGCGCGAGAAGCTGCCGGAGTCGAGGTCGTAGTCCTTGCTCTGGTAGTCGGTGTAGCGATATTCCAAGCGCGTCGTGATGTTGTTGGTCACGAAGGCTTCGACGCCGGCGCCGACCGTATAGCCGAAGTTCGTCTTGCTTTCGTCCGAGGTGTCGTCGGAAACCTTGACGTCGCCGATGGCAAGACCGGCCGTGCCGTAGAGCAGGAAGGGGTTCATGTCGTAGCCGACGCGGCCACGGACAGAGCCGTTCCAGCCATACTTGTTCTTGACGCCGCCTGAGGAGACGTCGTCGCCGCTGTAGCCGAGATCGGATTCAACGCCGTAAACGATCTGGCCCTGCTGCCAGTTGTAGCCGGTGAAGACCTGGCCGCCGAAACCGTAGGTGTGGCGGTCGGAACCGAAGTCACCCATGTTGTAGGTGCCGGCGCCGCCGAGATAAAAGCCTTCCCAGTTGCCTGCCGGCTTGACCGGAGCGTCCTGGGCGACCGGTGCTTCCGGAACCTGGTCGACGGCATCGGCCGCCTGAGCTGCCGAGACGCCCGCAATTGCAAAAACGGAGGCCATGAGGCCAGCAATGAGTACACGCATACTTAGTCTCCTTTCGGTCCCGCGCCGCTTGTCAACTGTCTATCAGTGAAGCATTGGCGGGATATTGCCAGATGTCCCTTCCGGATCGAGACTGAAATTGGAACTCAAATGCGGATTTGAAAGAGCCAAATTGTGATATCATTGTGGCTGCCGCATGGCTGAAATTCGATGTTGCTTTGGCGCAACATACACTTCATTAACCATACTGAAGTGTTAAACTGAAAATACTTATTTTAAGAAATCGCATTCTTAAATAATACATAGAATATCCGGCTCTCGGACGCAACCGCAGCGGCCTATTTATATAATCTCCGTCGGCCCCTATATAGTCTGCAGACAGACTCGCGGGATCAGAAGGCAAGATTTTGAACCACAAAAGACTTCGCTCGGCCCTTATAACAGGGGCTGCTAAGAGAATAGGCCGGGCAATCGCCGAAGACCTTGCTGCAAATGGCTTTTCCGTTGCGATCCACGCGAACGGCTCCATCGGTGAGGCCGAAGAGCTGGTGGCGGAATTGCGGCGAAAGGGATATCGGGCGATCGCCCTACAGGCCGACCTCACCGATATCGGCGAAACGGGTGCCTTGGTCGCGAAGGCGTCGGAAGCGCTCGGGCCACTCGATCTGCTCGTCAATAATGCGTCGGTCTTCCAGCATGATTCCGCGCGCAGTTTCAATGCCGCCACCTGGGCTTTGCACTTCGACCTGCATGTCCGTGCGCCCTCTATTCTTGCGGCGGCCTTCGCGCAGCAGATGCCCGTTGAGGCGGCAGGGCTGATCGTCAATATCATCGACCAGCGGGTCTGGGCGCTGAGGCCCAGCTTCTATTCCTATACCCTCTCCAAATCCGCGCTGTGGACGGCGACACAGACGCTTGCACAGGCATTGGCGCCACGCATCCGCGTCAATGCCATCGGCCCCGGCCCCTCGATGCCGAGCGAGCGGCAGGCGATGGAGGACTTCCAAGCGCAGGTCTCAGCCCTTATCTTGCAGCGAGGGCCGGCGCTGGAGGAATTCGGACAAACGATTCGCTTCCTTTACGACACGCCCTCGATCACCGGCCAGATGATTGCCCTCGACGGCGGCCAGCACCTCGCCTGGCAGACGCCCGATGTGGCGGAGATTACGGAATGAACGGACGAAAGCTGCCGGATGGCGGCGTTCTCTACGACGAGACGGATGAGAGCGAAGACGATATCGAAGTGGAAGGCGACGTTTCCGCCGCCGCCCCGCTTGCGGCTGCGGTCGACTGGAATGCAGGCAGCCTCAATGAAACCGGGCTCGTCGGCGCGGAACTGATCGGCGAATTCGTCAAGCGGCTGCCCAACAGCCCCGGCGTCTACCGCATGTTCAACGCCGAGGGTGACGTGCTCTATGTCGGCAAGGCGCGCAGCCTGAAGAAGCGCGTCAACAATTACGCCGTCGGCCGCGTGCATTCCAACCGCATCGCCCAGATGGTGCGCCAGACGGCCAACATGGAATTCGTGACGACGCGCACGGAAACCGAAGCGCTGCTCCTGGAAGCGAATCTGATCAAGCGCTTGCGGCCGCGCTTTAACGTGCTTTTGCGCGACGACAAGTCGTTTCCCTATATCCTCATTACCGGCGACCACCGGGCGCCGGCGATCTTCAAGCATCGCGGTGCGAGAGCGCGAAAGGGCGACTATTTCGGACCCTTCGCTTCGGCCGGCGCGGTCGGGCGCACGATCAACTCGCTGCAGCGCGCCTTCCTGATCCGCACTTGCACCGACAGCGTCTTCGAAACGCGCACGCGACCCTGCCTGCTCTACCAGATCAAGCGCTGTTCCGGGCCGTGCACCCATGAGGTCAGCGACGAGGGTTACGGCGAACTGGTGCAGGAGGCGAAGGACTTCCTGTCCGGCAAGAGCCAGAAGGTGAAGTCGCATATGGCCGAGGCCATGAACCAGGCGGCCGAGGACCTCGACTTCGAGCGGGCGGCAATCTATCGCGATCGGCTGGCCGCACTTTCGCACGTGCAGAGCCACCAGGGCATCAATCCGGCCGGTGTCGAGGAGGCTGACGTTTTCGCCATCCATCATGAGGGTGGCATCTCCTGCATCCAGGTGTTCTTCTTCCGCACCGGCCAGAACTGGGGCAACCGCGCCTATTTCCCGAAGGCCGATCCGCAGCTTTCGAGCGCCGAAGTGCTGAATTCCTTCCTCGCGCAATTCTACGACGACAAGCCCGTGCCGAAGCAGATCATGCTGTCGCAGACAGTCGAGGAGCTGGAGCTGCTTGCCGCAGCACTCAGCGAAAAGGCCGGCCACAAGGTCTCCATCCTGGTGCCGCAGCGCGGCGAGAAGCGGGATCTGGTCGACCATGTCGTCGGCAATGCACGCGAGGCGCATGGGCGAAAGCTTGCCGAGACGGCGTCGCAGTCGCGGCTGCTCGAAGGTTTCAAGGAAACGTTCGGGCTTGCCTATGCACCGCAGCGCATCGAGATCTACGACAACTCGCATATCATGGGCACCAATGCCGTCGGCGGCATGGTGGTCGCGGGGCCGGAAGGTTTCGTCAAGAACCAGTACCGCAAGTTCAACATCAAATCGACCGACATCACGCCCGGCGACGACTTCGGCATGATGAAGGAGGTGATGACGCGGCGTTTCTCGCGGCTGATCAAGGAGGAAGGCATTCCTGACCGGACGGCGCAGGCGGCCACACCCGACGCTGCCGACATGCCCTTCCCCACCTGGCCCGATGTGATCCTCATCGACGGCGGCCAGGGGCAGATGACGGCGGTGCGCGCCATCCTTACCGAACTCGGCATCACCGACAGCGTGATGGCGATCGGCATCGCCAAGGGTGTCGACCGCGAGGCCGGGCGCGAGCGCTTCTTCCCGCCGGGCCGCGAGAGCTTCACGCTGCCGCCGCGCGATCCGGTGCTTTACTTCGTCCAGCGCATGCGCGACGAGGCGCATCGTTTCGCGATCGGCTCGCACCGGGCGCGGCGCAAGAAGGAAATGATCAAGAACCCGCTCGATGAGATCGGCGGCATCGGCCCATCGCGCAAACGCGCACTGCTCCAGCATTTCGGCACGGCGAAGGCGGTTTCGCGCGCCGCCCTGTCCGACCTGATGGCGGTGGAAGGCATATCGGAAGCCGTCGCCAAGCAGGTCTATAACCATTTCCACGACGACGCCGCGAAATAACCGGCGTCCGTCGCAAATTCCACGCAAAGGCGGTGAAAAGACAGAAAGAATGTTGACGGTCCGCGGCCAAAGCCGTCATCTACCGCATCGGCCCGAAAATCGGAATCGACTTTCGGAAAGCTCGATGCGGATATTCTAAAGTGTTACAGCGTCCTTTGCGCGCCTGAAAAGACGCGCGGCGCTTTAGCGGCGCATCAATTCAGAGAAACGATCCCATGGCATCGCGTGCGTACAGCATTCCCAATCTTCTGACCTACGGTCGTATCCTCGCCGTACCGCTGATCGTTCTCTGCTTCTTCATCGAGGGCAGGCTGTCGATCAGCAACACGGCGCGCTGGGTGGCGCTGTGGATCTTCGTCATCGCCTCGCTCACCGATTTCCTCGACGGCTATCTCGCGCGCATCTGGAACCAGACGTCGAATATCGGCCGCATGCTCGATCCGATCGCCGACAAGCTGCTGGTCGCTTCGATCCTTCTGCTGGTCGCGGCCGACCAGACGATCGCCGGCTGGTCGATCTGGGCGGCGATCACCATTCTCTGCCGCGAGATCCTGGTTTCGGGCTTGCGCGAATATCTGGCAGCGCTGAAGGTCAGCGTACCGGTGACGCGGATCGCCAAGTGGAAGACGACGCTGCAGCTCGTCGCCATCGCCTTCCTGCTCGCCGGCCCGGCCGGCGACGAGATTTTCCCCTATACGACACAGACGGGCATCGCACTGCTGTGGATCGCGGCGCTGCTGACGATCTATACCGGCTACGACTATTTCCGCGCCGGCGTGAAACATATCGTGGATGACGAGGAATGACGCGGCTTGTCTATTTCGCCTGGGTGCGCGAGCGCATCGGCAAGGGCGAGGAGGAGATCGACCTCCCCTCCTCCGTCGTCACCGTTGCCGATCTCCTGAATCATTTGAAGACGCTGGGCGAAGAATATGAGACCGCACTTCAATATCCCGACGTGATCCGCGTGGCGCTCGACATGGAGCATGTCGAGCACGACGAGCCGATATCCGGCGCCCGGGAGATCGGGATATTTCCGCCGATGACGGGTGGGTGACTGGGATGAGATCGGATGCGGCATATTCCCCTCCCTTCTCCCCTCGGGGAGAAGGTGCCCGAAGGGCGGATGAGGGGGCCGCGGCCGCAGGTACTGCCCTTCGCTTGAGCTCAGTGCGTTCGCGGCTTTCGCCGCGCACCCTCCTCATCTGTCCTTCGGACATCTTCTCCCCGCTGGGGAGAAGGGGGAGGCTGTCGTGACCGCCACCCCCACCATCCGCGTCCAGCATGAGGACTTCGACCTGCAGGCCGAGGTCGATCTGCTCTCCAAGGGCAAATCCGGCATTGGCGCCGTTGTCACCTTTTCCGGCCTCTGCCGCGATGAAGGCGGCACGCTGGCGGCCCTCGAACTCGAACATTATCCCGGCATGGCCGAAGCGGAGATGCTGCGCATCGGCGATCTTGCCATCGCGCGTTTCGGACTTCTCGGCCTCACCGCCATCCACCGCTACGGAAAGATCGCAGCCGGCGAGAATATCGTGCTCGTCGTCGCAGCCGCACCGCACCGGCAGGCGGCGTTCGACGGCGCCAATTTTGTCATGGATTTCCTGAAGACTGCGGCCCCCTTCTGGAAGAAGGAGCACGCCAGGGATGGCGCCAGCGGCGATTGGGTCTCAGCGAAAGACGCCGACGACGCGGCGCGCGACAAGTGGAAATAAGTTAGAGAATAACACGCTCCCGGCGGCTCATCACCAAGAGCAGGACGAGCAGCGAAAAGATGACCAGATCCCGCCAGACGAAGGGGCCATAGGCGCCCCACATGGTTTCGACGACGGCAAGCCCGGCAGCGCCGCCTGCCGAGCGCAGCGGATCGGAGTAGCCGCCGACGGCTGCGATCAACAGCACCTTCAGTCCGAACATCAGGCCGGCGCCGAAATCCATCGAGCCGTAATAGAAGGTGGCGAGGATGCCGCAGATCGTGGCGACGAGGGCGGCTGCCGCATAGGCGACGAGAAAGACGCGATCGGCGCTCGTGCCACAGAGTTCGGCCGCCAGCGGGTCATCGGTAACGGCGCGCCAGACGCGGCCCCAGGCCGTGCGTCTGAGGATCAGCGTGCCCACAGCGACAATGGCAGACATCAGTACCGTGTTGATCAGCTGGATATGGGTGAGCGTCACTTTGAACAGCCCGTCGCTCCAGAAGACGACTGTGTCGTTCAGGAACGGCGGCAGCCAGATAGAGCGGGTATTGGCGGCAAGCCGGGCGGTCTCCATCAGTACGATCATGATGCCGAGGGCAGCGACGATGACCGTATTCGGCGATTTGTTGACCAGCGGCAGCATGATCGAGCGGCCGATCCATAGGCCCGCCGCCAGCGAATAGACGATGGAAGCACAGGCGCCGACGGCAAGGGCGGCCGGCAGCACCAGCCAAAACCTGACATAGGCGAGTTCGGTGAAGAGCAGCAGGATCTGGCCCGCAAAGGCAAAGATCGCCCCATAGGTGATGTCGGCCCGCTTCGTCACGCCGAAGGCGACGGCATAACCGAAGGCAAGCGCGGCATAGAGGGCGGCAAGCGGAACCGCATTCGCCAGCTGCTGCAGAAGATAGGCCATTCCGAACACTCCGCGTCATCAAAATTATAACTAGTAAAACCTATTTCACCAGTTATAATTTCATCATGAGCTTTTCCTGGACCCCTCACCGCTTTGCCGGCGGCGCGCTGGCGCTCGATGTCGTCAACAGCGTCGTTCTGCGCCACGATGCAACGCGGCGGATCGACCGCTTCGCGGTCAGGGATCAAATGCAGAGCTTTCCACGCGCCGCCGCCGAATTCTGCGCCGAGCGCGCCCTCTTCGGCGATATCGCGCCGGTGGCGGCGGAAAACGAAGCGGATTTCATCGCACTGCGGGAAGCGATCGACCTCTATTTCCGCAAGCGTATACTGAATGGCGGCGACGACCAATTGCTGGCCAGGCTGCTGCAAGCGCTGGCGAAGGCGTTGCGCGACGCAAGCCCCGGCAGCCTGGCCGCGGCGACCGCCCATTCGGCACTGCGGCTGATCGCCATGCCCGATCCGGAACGCATGAAGATCTGCGGCAATTGCGGCTGGCTGTTCATCGACCGCAGCAAGAACAGGAGCCGGGCCTGGTGCGACATGGCGGTGTGCGGCAACCGCACCAAGGCGAACCGTCACTATCGCCTCAAGAAGGAGGAGACGCCATGAGAAACTATTGGATCGTGATGGCGGCGGCGGCCGCCCTTCTGCTTTCCGCCTGCCAGCGCCAGGCTGAAAACCTGGTCGAGGTCACCGGCCATCTCTTCGTCTTCAACTATCGGGTGGCGAGCGCCACCTATCTGCTGACGCTGAAGAAGACCGGGCCTATCCCCGATGGTTCGGTCATCATCGCCGAATTCGAAAATCCGCAGGGGGGCGATCCGCTGGTGCTGAACCAGAAGATCTACCCGATCGACGACAAGATCGCGCTGCAGAGCGAAAAACTGCACTGTGTGCGCAAGGACCGCCCCTATTCCGTGAGTGTCCGGCTGGTCGACAAGGATGGCAAGGTGCTGCAGGAATTGAAGACGCAGTTCCGGTCCGACCTAGACCAGACCGTCCTGCCGAGCAAACCGCTCGTCCTCGGCGCGCTTTATGACAAGAACCCGGAGGTCTTCAAGCCTGACGGCAGCGTCGATTTCTCGAATACCGACAAATGCCCGGCATAGAGAAATGCATAGAAAAAGCCGGGGCGTGGCCCCGGCTTTCGAGAGTCAATTCAAGGCATTGCCGGCGAATGCCTCAGCCGACGATTTCGGTATCGGAGAACCAGTACTTGATTTCCTGGGCAGCCGTTTCCGGAGCATCCGAGCCGTGAACGGAATTTTCGCCGATCGACAGAGCATGAACCTTGCGGATCGTGCCTTCGTCAGCGTTTGCCGGGTTGGTGGCGCCCATGATCTCGCGGTTCTTGAGGATCGCGCCTTCGCCTTCCAGCACCTGGACGATGGTCGGGCCGGAGGTCATGCCTTCGACCAGCTCGCCGAAGAAGGGGCGGTCCTTGTGAACGGCGTAGAAGCCTTCGGCTTCGCGACGGCTCATCCAGACGCGCTTGGAAGCGACGACACGCAGGCCGGCATCTTCGAGCATCTTGGTGATGGCGCCCGTCAGGTTGCGCTTGGTTGCATCCGGCTTGATCATCGAGAAGGTGCGTTCAATCGCCATAGTCAAATCCTCTGTTTTCTCGGGAAAAGTGGGCGGTCTTTACCCGCCCCAACGCCCGAAAACAAGAGGTCGGCGGCAATTTCACGCCGCTGTCACAGTCCTGCCGCGGCTTTGGTGGAGATCGAGGCAGCGTTCGAACCAGGCCATGACGGGATCGTCAGCGGCTAGCATGGCGAGACCGGCGGAGACACGCAGCCATTGCAGCGCGCCGAAGACGATATAGTCGGCAAAGAGCGGTGTCTGGCCGCCGATGAAGGGTTGGAATTTCAGCATGTGCCGAAGCGGCTCCAGCTTGGCACCGAAGGCGGCCTTCTCCACCTCGCTATCGGCGGCAACCCCCTCCAACGGCTTGCCGAGCCGAGTCTCCCGGCTTTCGCGGAAATAGGCCTTGTCTCCCTCGTCGAGGTTCGCATGGATGTCGAGAAGGGCGATGCGCATGATCGCCGGATGGATGATCATCTGCGAATAGCCTTCCACCATCCGCGACAACGCCTTGCCGCCCTCGCCGTTGAACAGTGACGGCCGCTCGGGATAGGCCTCCTCCAGATAGAGGGCGATGTCGAAACTGTCGGAGACCAGCCGGCCATTGTCGTCGAGAACCGGCACGATCGACGAGACGCCGCCACCGATCGCGCGGATGCGGGCATAGGTCGTCGGAATCTCCTCGAAATCGAGGCCCTTATGCGCCAGCGCCATCACCGCCTTCCAGCAATGGGGCGAAAAGAAGCGCCGCTCGTCGGCGCCGCAGAGGGAATAGAGGGCTCTGGTCATGACAGTCCTTTCGAGATCGCAGCTCTATCCATTCCACGACAGAAAGCGGCTGCGATCAAATCAGGAAATTTCATGGCGTCATCACTCGGCTTTCTAGAGCATGCTGTGATTTAGCGGAATCTGGGATTCGCAAATCAGTTTGAATGTGATTCAACATTGCTGCTGGGGAAGGCAGGCCAGCGGCGATGACACAGCCTTATTCTGAAGATCTTCGAGAGCGTGCAATGGCGCGGCTAACGGCCGGCGAGACGATACGCTCTATTGCGGCCGCACTATCGATCAGCCCTTCGTGTGTTTCAAAATGGAAGCGGCGCCTGGCCGAGACAGGCGCTCTTACGCCAGGCCGGATTGGCGGGCACAAGAAACGGACTTTGTCGGATGAGCGGGCCGAGTGGTTGCGCCAACGTTGTTGCTCTGGCCCGTTCACGACACGTGG
>NZ_PQIG01000099.1 GCF_012349115.1 Rhizobium ruizarguesonis | reverse complement strand
CGACTCCGTTTGAGCCAACAGAATGCTTCAATCTAACCCGGAAAGGCTTTAGCTACCCGAGCGAGCCGATGAGATCCCGGTAGGCGGCCTCCGGGAATGCCTTCAGCGTCTCCGTGCGGACATTGCCGCCCATCGCCAGCGACAGGGTAAAATGCGCCATGACGGCGTCGTCGGGCGCCTCGCAGACGGCGACCATGTCGTGCCCGCCCATCGTCAGAAAGAACTGGTTGAAGGAGCCTCCGACGCCGGCGAGCAATTTCTTCGCCGCATCGAGCCGTTTTGCCGAGTCGCGAATATTGCGGATGCCCTGATCCGTCCAATTGATCAAAAGAATGTAAGTGGTCATGTCGCACCTCCCAGAGCATGATGGCGAAAAGTGTCAGCGGTTTTCGGACGAGGTCATGCTCTATTTCTTTGATGTGGATCCAGACTCAGATTTCAGGCCTGTCAGGCCTGAAATTATCCGGATCTAGCGGAGGATTCGTTCACGCAGGCACACGTCAGCCCTCGCTCGCGGGTTGCGATCGATGCCTTCCCCCGTGGCCGGATTATAGGCTTGTCACCATGGAGGGACAAGAAAGATGCCGGGATCATTGGTATTAATCACAAAAGCAAAAGCCGGGCACGCAGCCCGGCTTTTCCAATCAGAATGGCGTGGCCGAAGCCTTAGCTGTCGAGGAAGCTTCTCAGCTTTCTGGAGCGGCTCGGATGCTTCAGCTTGCGCAGCGCCTTCGCCTCGATCTGGCGGATACGTTCGCGAGTGACCGAGAATTGCTGACCGACTTCTTCGAGCGTGTGGTCGGTGTTCATGCCGATGCCGAAGCGCATGCGCAGAACACGTTCCTCGCGCGGCGTCAGCGAGGCGAGAACACGGGTCGTCGTCTCGCGCAGGTTCGCCTGGATGGCGGCGTCGATCGGCAGCAGCGCGTTCTTGTCCTCGATGAAATCGCCGAGATGCGAATCCTCTTCGTCGCCCACCGGGGTTTCGAGCGAGATCGGCTCCTTGGCGATCTTCAGGACCTTGCGGACCTTTTCGAGCGGCATGGCCAGCTTTTCGGCCAGTTCTTCCGGCGTCGGCTCGCGGCCGATCTCGTGCAGCATCTGGCGCGATGTGCGGACGATCTTGTTGATCGTCTCGATCATGTGCACCGGAATGCGGATCGTGCGGGCCTGGTCGGCGATCGAACGGGTGATCGCCTGACGGATCCACCATGTCGCATAGGTCGAGAACTTGTAACCGCGGCGGTATTCGAACTTGTCGACCGCTTTCATCAGGCCGATATTGCCTTCCTGAATGAGGTCGAGGAACTGCAGGCCGCGGTTCGTGTATTTCTTGGCGATGGAGATGACGAGGCGAAGGTTCGCTTCAACCATTTCCTTCTTGGCGATGCGCGCTTCACGCTCGCCCTTCTGCACCATATGGACGATGCGGCGGAATTCCGAGATCGAGATACCAGTCTCGGTCGCCAGATTCTGGATTTCCTGGCGAATGTCGCGGATCGTCGTGTTTTCGCCCCTGGCGAATTCCTTCCAGCCGCGAGCGGCCAGATTGCCGATCGACTTCATCCAGTTCGGATCAAGTTCGGCGCCCTGATACTGCTCCAGGAAGGAGTCGCGCTTGACGCCGTAGGATTCGGCCAGACGCAGCAGGCGGCCCTCGTTGGAAACGAGGCGCTTGTTGATGTCGTAGAGCTGCTCGACCAGGGCGTCGATGCGGTTCTGGTTCAAGGACAGAGATTTGACGGCCTTGATGAGCTCATCCTTGAGTTCCTTGTAGCGGCGCTCCTGGGCCGTGGACAGCGTGCCGGAAGCCGACAGCCGCTGCTCGACCTGCTGGTCCTGCAGCTTGCGCAGCTTCTTGTAGGTCTCGGCGATCGTATCCAGCGTCTCCATCACCTGCGGGCGAAGCTCGGCTTCCATCGCCGCCAGCGAAAGGTTGGATTCGTCCTCGTCCTCTTCCTCCTCTTCGGGAGGCAGGCCTTCGCCGCCGACATCGGTGATGTCGTCGTCACCGGAGCGGGCGCGACGGGTCTTTTCCTTCTCTTCTGCGAGCTTGCGATCGGCCTCGATCTTCTCGGGGCTCTGGAACTGCGGCGCAGCCTTGGCTTCAGGGCCGGAATAGGTCGTTTCGAGATCAATGATCTCGCGCAGCAGCGTCGTGCCTTCGTTGAGTTCGTCGCGCCAGATGATCAGCGCCTGGAAGGTCAGCGGGCTCTCACAGAGACCCGCGATCATCGTCTCGCGGCCGGCCTCGATCCGCTTGGCGATCGCGATTTCGCCCTCGCGGGAAAGAAGCTCCACCGAGCCCATCTCGCGCAGGTACATGCGAACCGGATCGTCGGTACGGTCGGTCGGTTCTTTTTTCTTGGCGGTCGCCAGCGCCGTGCCGCTCGAAGGCGCGAGTTCGCCGCCTTCGCTCTCCTCGTCGCCGCCGGCGTCGTCGTCATCGCTGCCGCCGGAAGCACCGGCTTCCTCGGCTTCCTCGTCTTCGATGACGTTGATGCCCATGTCGGACAGCATCGACATCGTGTCTTCGATCTGCTCGGACGTCACTTCTTCGGACGGCAGGACCGCGTTGAGCTCGTCCATGGTCACATAGCCGCGCTTCTTGGCGGCTTTGATCATCTTCTTGACCGCGTCGTCGGAAAGATCGAGAAGAGGGCCGTCGCTTGCGCCGTCGCGTTCGACTTCCGCGTCTTCGTTCTCTTTGACCTTGGTTGCCATTTATATCGTCGCCTTCCTGACGCTATCCAATCTCGCTACGGTGAACGGGCTGTCTCAGGGCCTGACGCGCCGCACGCGCCGCCCTCGAATCACCTTTGCCCACCTAACGGGATGACATTTAAAGCCTGATTAACCACGATTACCGGCACCGGACAGCAAAGCTTTCTTGCTTTTGGATTTCCGGCCATGGTTGCGCGATCCGCCTTGACCCAGTTCACCATTCAACAAGTCGAACGGTGATTCCCACATTTTTTGTTCTCGTCAAGCTTTTCCGGAAAAAAAGCCCACAAAAATACGGAAAAAGCCTTATCCACAGGCTTCGAACCGCGGCAGCGATTGCGAAGCCTTATTTAAGATGCGGCGAACAAAAGACAAGGGCAGCAAGAATTTTGCCCGCCGTAGCAGTTGTTTCCACCATTTTTGCAGTTGTGCAGACGATATATGCGCGCTTAGAGCGCCGTGCGTCCTTTCGGACGCACAAAGGACGCTCTAACACTTTCAATCCTCGCATCGTGCTTTCCGAAAATCGATTCCGATTTTCGGGCCGATGAGCTAGCCTGAGGAATAGTGGCTATCGCGCCGCGCCGTCATAAGCACGGCGAGCAGTTGCAGTCGAGCGCCTCGGTGAATTCGCCTTCGACCTCGAAAGCCACATTGCCGCAATGGCAGCTTCCTTCATAGCGCATGTCGTCCCCTCACATCCAATCCATCACAACCTTGCCGGAATTGCCCGACCGCATCGCCTCGAAGCCGTCGCGGAAATCGTCGATACCGATCCGGTGGGTGATGATGGGCGCGAGATCGAGGCCGCCCTGGACGAAGGCGATCATCTTGTACCAGGTCTCGAACATTTCGCGGCCGTAGATGCCCTTGAGATTGAGCATCTTGAAGATCACCTTGTTCCAGTCAATCTCGAAGCCGGCCGGCGCGATGCCGAGAATGGCGATCTTGCCGCCATTGTTCATCTTGTCGATCATATCGCGGAAGGCAGGTGCGGCCCCCGACATTTCGAGCCCGACGTCGAATCCCTCCGTCATGCCGATCACCTTCATCACGTCGGCAAGGTTTTCCTTCGATGCGTCGACGACATGGTCGATGCCGAGCTTGCGCGCCAGCTCCAGCCGGTGCGGATTGATATCGGTGATGACGACCTTGCGGGCGCCGGATCGCTTGGCGACGAGCGCGCCCATGATGCCGATCGGCCCGGCGCCGGTAACCAACACGTCCTCGCCAACGAGATCGAAGGAAAGCGCCGTGTGCACGGCATTGCCGAACGGATCGAAGATTGCGGCGATCTCGTCGGAAATATCATCCGGGATCGGCACGACATTGCTTTCGGGAATACAGACGAACTCACCGAACGAACCCGGGCGGTTGACGCCGACGCCGAGCGTGTTGCGGCAGAGATGCCCCCTGCCCGCCCGGCAGTTGCGGCACTTGCCGCAGACGATATGCCCCTCGCCGGAGACCCGCTCGCCGACATGATAGCGGGTGACCGCTGAGCCGATCTCGGCGATCTCGCCGGAGAATTCATGGCCGACCACCATCGGCACCGGAATGGTCTTCTGCGCCCACTGGTCCCAGTTCCAGATATGGACGTCGGTGCCGCAGATCGCCGATTTCTTCACCCGGATCAGCACATCGTTCGGCCCGACCTCGGGAACCGGCACATTCTCCATCCAAAGCCCGACTTCCGGTTTCGCTTTGACCAGCGCCTTCATCATGTTCGACATCGACAATATCCACCCTTACTTGGCGCCCGACTTTGCTATCCCCTCTTCTCCCCAGCGGGGAGAAGGTGCCCGTAGGGCGGATGAGGGGGCGACACGGCACGCCGTCAAACTCAAATCACACCCAGTTCCCGCCCTGTCTCGGCAAAGGCCGCGATCGCCCGCTCGACATCCGCCCGCGAATGCGCCGCCGACATCTGCGTGCGGATGCGGGCCTGGCCTTTCGGCACGACGGGGAAGGAGAAGCCGATCACATAGATCCCCTTCTTCAGCATCAGGCCGGCCATATCCTGGGCGAGCTTAGCCTCCCCCAGCATCACGGGGATGATCGGATGGCCTTCGCCGGCAAGCGTGAAGCCGAGCTTGGTCATTTCGCTGCGGAAGAGATCCGCATTGTCGGAAAGACGCTTGCGCAAGGCATCGCCGTTTTCGATGAGGTCGAACACCTTGAGCGAGGCAGCGGCGATGACGGGCGCCAGCGTGTTCGAGAACAGATAGGGCCGCGAGCGCTGCCGCAGCCATTCGACGACTTCCGCCTTGGCGGAGGTATAGCCGCCCGAGGCGCCGCCGAGCGCCTTGCCGAGCGTGCCGGTGATAATGTCGATCCGGCCCTCGACGCCGCAATGTTCGGCGGAGCCGCGACCGTTCTTGCCGACGAAACCGACGGCATGGCTGTCATCGACCATGACCATCGCACCGTATTTCTCGGCGAGATCGCAGACACCGCCCAAATTGGCGATGATGCCGTCCATCGAGAAGACGCCGTCGGTGGCGACCAGCTTGAAGCGGCTGCCTTCGGCCTTTTTCAGTTCTTCTTCCAACGCCGCCATGTCGTTGTTGGCGTAGCGGAAACGCTTGGCCTTCGAAAGCCTGACGCCGTCGATGATCGAGGCGTGGTTCAGCGAGTCGGAGATGATCGCGTCCTCTTCCGACAGCAGCGTCTCGAACAGACCGCCATTGGCGTCGAAGCAGGAGGAATAGAGGATCGTGTCTTCCATGCCGAGGAAGGAGGAGATGCGCGCTTCGAGTTGCTTATGCTCTTCCTGCGTGCCGCAGATGAAGCGCACCGAGGCCATGCCGTAGCCGTATCGGTCGAGCGCCTGCTTGCCGGCCTCGGCCAGTTCCTCGTTGTCGGCAAGGCCGAGATAGTTGTTGGCGCAGAAATTCAGCACCCGCTCGCCGGTGGAAATCACGATCTCGCCCGCCTGCTTGGAGCTGATGACGCGCTCGGATTTGTAGAGGCCGGCATCCTTCAGCGCTGAGATCTCGTTGCTGAGATGGGAGAGAAATTGCGAGGTCATGGACGGCCTTTCCCAGAGATTTCCCTACAGCGCCGCGCGTCTTATCAGACGCGCAAAGGACGCTGTTACACTTTTAATCTGCGCATCGTGCTTTCCAAAAATCGATTCCGATTTTCGGGCCGATGCGCTACCGCCGGGTTAGCATATTGCCGCCGGCTTGTCTTCTCAGCGCTGGACCGAGATCAGCAGGAACATCGGCCGGTCCAGCTCCTCCGCCCAGTCTGGATTGTCTTGGAGCTCATCTTCGTTCGGGCTCCACTCCCCGACATGGCGAATGGCAAAGCCGGCCGCGATCAAGGTGTTGAGCGTCGTGCCGAGCTTGCGATGCTGCTTGACGACACCCTTGGCGAGCCAGTCGGTGGTGCGCGAACCTTCGACGGAATAGCGGTCGAGCGGCCAGATGCGCCGCCCTTCGGCATCGGTTGTCCAGGCGGAATTGGTCGGCGCCATGAAGATCGGATGCTCGATGGTGAAGACGAAATGCGATCCCGGCAAAAGCGCGCGATAGACCGTCGCGACCAGACCGTCGAAATCCTCGATATAATGCAGCGCTAGCGAGCTGTAGGCGAAATCGAAAGAAGCTTGAGCAAGCGTGAGATGCTCGAGATCGGCGATCTCGTAGGTGATCGCTGCTTCAGTCGTATCGGCCCTCGCTCTGGCGATCATCTTTTCCGAGATGTCGAGCGCCAACACGCTTGCAGCACCTTGGCTCACGGCGAAACGCGAAAACCAGCCGAAGCCGCAGCCGAGATCGATAACACGCCTGCCGGCAAGATCGGGCAGCAACGCGCGTACCGCCGGCCACTCGGATGCTCCGTCGAGCCCATGCAAGGATCGTCTCATGCCGCTATATCCGGCGAAGAATTCCGGTCGGTCGTAGATATTCTGGGCCATCGGCGCTCCTCCCTACTGCATAATTCCTTAAATCGGAATCGATTTAAGGATAAAATTATGCAGCCATTCAAAGTGCTACAGCGTCCTTTGCGCGTCTGAAAAGACGCGCGGCGCTGTAGAGGCAGCACTACCATGCCCCCTCGCCCGATCTCAAGGATCAGGCGGGTCCGTTAACCGTTGTCCTGCGCCAGGATGATCTCCAGGAAGGCATCGCCGTAGCGCTCAAGCTTCGCCTGCCCGACGCCTGATATGGCGAGCAATTCCTTGCGGCTGCGAGGCCGCTCCGTGGCGAAGGCGATCAGCGTCGTATCGGGAAAGACGACATAGGGCGGCACGCCGAGCGATTTGGCGATCGCCATGCGCTCGGCCCGCAGCGCCTCGAAAAGACCGCCGTCGGCGCCTGATAGTCCCGATTTGCGTTCGCTGCGCTCTGCCTTCTTCGTGCGCCGTTCCGAGGCCGGGCGGTCCTTGCGGAAGAACACTTGCCGCTCGTGCTTGAAGACGGCACGCGCCTCCGGCTCCAGCTTCAGCGCCCCGAAAGCCTCGTGGTCGACGCGGATCAACCCCATGGCGAGCAGCTGGCGGAAGACCGACTGCCAGACGCGCGCCGGAATATCCTTGCCGGCGCCGAAGACCGGCATTTCGGCATGGCCGAAACGTTCGGTCTTTTCGTTGACATTGCCGAGGAGCACGTCGACGACATGGCCAGCGCCGAAACGCTCGCCGGTGCGGTAGACGGCCGCCAGCGCCTTGATCGCCGCTTCCGTGCCCTCCCAGGTCTCTACCGGCTTCAGGCAGGTGTCGCAATTGCCGCATTGTCCGGCATGCGCTTCGCCGAAATGGGCAAGAATTGCCTGGCGGCGGCAGGAGGCGGTCTCGCAGATCGCCAGCAACGCATTGAGCTTGGCGCGTTCGACCCGTTTGATCTCCGCGGCGGCACTGCCCTCGTCGATCATCCGGCCGCGCTGGATGACGTCGGCCAAGCCATAGGCCATCCAGACTTCGGACGGCAGGCCGTCGCGGCCGGCGCGCCCAGTCTCCTGATAATAGGCTTCTACCGAGCCCGGCAGGTCGAGATGGGCAACATAACGCACGTTCGGTTTGTCGATGCCCATGCCGAAGGCGACGGTGGCGACCAGGCAAAGATTCTCTTCTTTCAGGAAGGCATCCTGGTTGGCGTCACGAACCGCCCTGTCCATGCCGGCATGATAGGCACGCGCGCGAATGCCCTGCCCGTTCAGCCACTCGGCCGTATCCTCGACCTTGGCGCGCGACAGGCAATAGACGATGCCGCTGTCGCCTTTGTGGCCGGACAGGAACCGCAGCAACTGCTGGCGCGGCTGGTCGCGCTCGACGATCTCGTAGGCAATGTTCGGTCGGTCGAAGCTGGTGGTGAAGATCTCAGCAGAATCCAAACCCAGCCGCTCGATCATGTCGTCGCGCGTATGCGGATCGGCCGTCGCCGTCAGCGCCACTCTGGGAACACCGGGATATTGCTCGCCGAGCCGGCCGAGTTCGCGATATTCCGGCCGGAAATCATGACCCCATTGCGAGACGCAATGGGCCTCGTCAATCGCAAACAGCGCGATCTTCTCGTTGGCGATCAACTCGCGGAAACCATCGGTCAGAATACGCTCGGGCGTCACGTAGAGAAGATCGAGCTGGCCCGCCGAAAGCGCGCGGCGAACCTCGACGAACTCCTCGCGCGACAGCGACGAATTGAGTGCTGCGGCGCGGATGCCGAGCTGCTTCATCGCCTCCACCTGATCTCGCATCAGCGCAATCAGCGGCGAAACGACGATACCGACACCGTCGCGGCAGAGCGCCGGGATCTGGAAGCACAGCGACTTGCCGGCGCCCGTGGGAAAGAGCACGACCGCATCGCCGCCGGAAACCACATGCTCGACGACCTGCTGCTGCTTGCCGCGGAAGGAGGAATAGCCGTAGACTTGCTTGAGGATATCGAGCGGCGAGCGGCCGGAAGAAAACAGCGCGCCGGAAGCGGAAAAGCCCGGTTCATTGCGTTCAGTCAGCGACATCAGTGGTTCGCCGCCCCTTTGACGCGGCCGGAAAGCACGCCGAAGCCATCGATGATGGCCTCCTGGTTCTCGAGGCGCACCCCTTCGAAATGCACTTCCTGCTGCGCTCGCATCAGTTGAACGATCGCCTCGCCGTCGCCGGCTTCGGTCGCCAGCGCGATCTCGCGCTCGAGCTCGATCTTCTGCCGGCGCAGCGCCTTCGCCCGCTTGTGGGAAGCCAGCGCCTGGCGGTATCCCTCACGCGCATCCTCCATCGCCGCCTCCTCGGTCGCGATCCACAGCCGGGCATTGCGCACCTGCTGGTCGAGGCTCTTGATGAGCGGGCCGAAGCCTTCGATTTCCAGCCTTTCGGTCAGATATTCGCGCGTCAGATGCGGCCCGGCGACGGCCGCGGCTGCCCCCAGCATCGCCGACCAGAGCCGCTGCAGCTCGCGGCTGTCATATTCGATCGCGGCGATCTCGTCATAATCGTCGATCATCAGCGAGGGGTGATTGACGACGGTCAGCGCGAGCACGCATTCCCGCAGCGCCGTATTGTTCTGGTGGCCGCGCACCGGGCCTGAGCGGGCGAGCCTTTCGGAAATGACGCTCGGGCTTTTCGGCCCTGCCTTGCCCGCATTGTCGCGGCCCGTCCGGTAATTGCCATTGCCGTTGAAGCCGCCGCGGCGATCGCCATTATTGCGGTTCTGGAACTGCGGCTGGAACAAGGCGTTCAGCCGGTCGCGAATATCCTGCTGGTAGTGACGACGGACGTTCTCGTCGGCGATGACGGCGACCAGTTGCTTCAGCCGCGCCTCGAGCTCGGCGCGCGCCTCGGGCGTATCGAACTTGCCGGTGTTGATCTCCCGGCTCCACAGCATCTCGGAGAGCGGCTTTGCCTGGCTCATCACCTTGTCGAAAGGCGCGCGCCCGTCATCGCGCACCAGATCGTCGGGATCCTTACCGTCGGGCAGAAGCGCGAAGCGAACGGAACGGCCGGGCTTCAGATGCGGCAGCGCCAGTTCGGCGGCGCGATTGGCGGCGCGGATGCCGGCGCCGTCTCCGTCGAAGCAGAGCACCGGCTGCGGCACCATCTTCCAGAGCAGTTCGAGCTGGTTTTCGGTGAGCGCCGTGCCGAGCGGCGCAACGGCATTCTCGATGCCCGCCTGATGCAGCGCGATCACGTCCATATAGCCTTCGACGGCGATGATTGTGCCGGTCGCATTGTCGTCCTGAGCGTCGCTGCGGCCCGGTCCCTGGATCGCGCGCCGCGCGCGGGCGAAATTGTAAAGGACGTTGCCCTTGTGGAAGAGCTCCGTCTCGTTGGAGTTCAGATATTTCGCCGGCGCATCGGCCGACATGGCGCGGCCGCCAAAGGCGATCACCTTTTCCCGCGACGAGAGGATCGGGAACATGATGCGGTCGCGGAAACGATCGTAGGAAACCGGCACGTTTTCATGGACGACCAGACCGCAGGCCTCGATCTGCTCCTTGGAGACACCCTTGCCGGCGAGGAATTCCTTGAGCGCATTGCGGCTGTCGGGCGCAAAGCCGAGACGGAAGGTCTCGATGGTGCGGCCCGTCAATCCGCGGTCGCGCAGATAGGCGCGCGCCCTCGCCCCATTCGCCGTCTGCAGCTGATCCTGAAAAAATTGTGTCGCCATCTCCATGACGTCGATCAGCGAGCCGCGCTCCTTCTCGCGCTTCTCCATCACAGGATCGGCAAGCGGCATCGGCACGCTGGCCATATCGGCGATCTGCTGCACCGCCTCGGGGAAACTCAGACCTTCAAGTTCCGTCAGGAAGCGGAAATGGTCTCCGGTGACACCGCAGCCGAAGCAATGATAACGGCCCTTTCGGTCCTCGCAGTGGAAGCTCGGTGATTTCTCGCCGTGGAACGGGCAGCAGGCCCAGTAATCGCCGCGCGACACGTTGGTCTTGCGCTTGTCCCAGCTGACGCGGCGCGCGATCACGTTCGAAATCGGAACGCGGTCGCGAATATCATCGAGAAAGGTGTTGGAAAAGCGCATTTATACCTCTTGGCCAATCTCCATATAAGCTGCTTTTCCGCTCCATGCCACGAAACTTGTCATGAAAACCCACTATTCACAGGCTATGTGGCGGTCATCGGCGGCTCCGATTATCCAATCAACAACGCGTTATCGCCCCCTGCGACAGGGTGCGACATTATTGTCCCTTCAGAGCCGGAATTCCGCCGTCAGAAAAGCTACAGCGAGGGCGGCGGCATCCAACAGAGATGAGAAAAAATCTTTTGGAAACAATGGATTATTTCCTCAGATGATTGCGCTTCATCATCCTCTGCGCCACCTCCCGAGAGTCCGCCTCGACGCCTCCCAATCCGCCGATTCCGGCAATTATTATTTTTTTGTAATTTGAATAAGCCGCCGCACCGCAATAGGTTCGATCTCAACAAAGCGATCCCCGAGCGAAGCACCATCCCTACCCCCGGCGCCGCTTCGCAAGGGTGCCTTTGCAAATACCCTCCGGCTTGGGCTTCGGCCCTGCGTGCCGGTGGAAGCAAAGAGCAAGAAGGCAGGAGCGCCCCCAGCTCCTGCCTTCTTAAATTGTGGCTCTCCTTACGACAACTCTCCCTTTGAAATTAACCGCTTATTGACAAAACCGTTGACAGGCGGCGCCTGCATGAAAGATGTATGCGCCGAACTCCCTGGACCTCTCCAAATGGCTTTTACCGCGGACAATCTCGCAGCAGACGATCGCTTTCTCGCTGCCATCCTGCATTGCGCCGATCAGATGCTCGCCATCTATCGCGAGAGCCCGCGCATCGCCTCGATCTTCGCCGCGCAGCAGCGCTGGCTGATGGCCCATGCCGGCTTCGCGCTTCATTACGGTTATTCCGACGACGGGAAGAGCGGCGGCCTCTATTCCGGCCGCTTCATCGATTTTGCAGTCAGGAACGACATTGCCAGCCGCAACACGGCCGCGGCCTTCATGCAGGAAATGCTGGCCTATCGTTTCCTGCGACCGGTTCCCGGCCCCGATAAGCGCACACGTTACCTGGAGCCTACCGAAATCGCCGAGCAGCATTTCACCCGATGGCTCGTCGCCCATATGATGATCCTCGACAGCCTCGACGGCGGTGAGCGCGCCGATAAGATCACCGCCGACCCCTCGGCGATGATGGCAGCGATCCAGCCGCTAATCGCAAGGGCGATCATAGGAAGTGAAGCGGTCCGCAATCCAGGTGCTACCTTCAACCTCTTCAACTGGGCGAATTCCGGCGGGCTGGTGATGGACTACCTGATATCGCGCCTTCCCGATTTTCCAAGGACGGCCGATCGCGTCGTGCTCGGCCCTCTGTCGCTCAGGGAAATCCGCGAACAGTTCATGATCTCCAATACCCACCTGAAGCGGCTTCTGATGCAGGCAGCGACCATGGAGAGCATTGGCTGGACGGAACCCTCCCGCAAGGGCGACTTCTGGCTGTCGGGCCACTTCATCCGTGAATATCGGAATTATCAGGCGGCGAAATTCGCCATCATCGATGCTGCCGCCGAAGCGGTGCTCGGGCCTGCGGTCCGTGACGAACCGCAGGCAAGACGCGTTATCTGAAGCTTATCCGTTCAACAGTTCCTTGACGGTCGCCGACGCCTTGGCGAAATCCATCTGGCCGGCATAACGCTCCTTGAGCGCCGCCATCACCTTGCCCATGTCCTTGGCGCCTGCGGCACCCGTCTCGGCGATGATCGCCGAGACGTTGGCGCGCACTTCGCTGTCGGAAAGCTGCTTCGGCATGAAATCCTGGATGACGATGATTTCGGCGCGCTCCTTGGCGGCAAGCTCCGGCCGGGAATTCTCCTCGTAGATCTTGGCCGATTCGTCGCGCTGCTTCACCATCTTGGCGAGAATCTGCAGGATCTCGTCGTCGCTCGCCTGCTCCTTGCCAATGCCGCGATTGGCGATATCGCGGTCCTTGACCGCGGCCTGAATCAGCCGGACGGTGGAAAGCCGCTCCGCATTCTTGGCCTTCATCGCCTCTTTCAGCTGGGTGGCGAGTTGATCGCGCAGCATGGTCTTCACTCCTGTTTTGATGCCGCTTCATAAACCACGCTGATGCGGGGGATCAAATAAATTGCGCGGTCAGTGCGATAAAGCGCAGGAAAACGGCAGCAATCTCGGCTACAAAGATTGACCGCAAGCGATTGCGTGGCTATTTACCGCCACCTGCACCAAAATTCGTGATCAGGCTTGAAGCGCGCGGCATTGCCGCGTCCACACGCCTGCGAGATCAAAAGGCGGCCAGCCGCGGCAACGCGTGACCGATCGCCGGAAACGGGATGAAGATGACCGCGACAGCACCCTGGACAATCGAAAAGCCGACCGCCCTGCTCGTTCTTGCCGACGGCACGGTCATCGAAGGCAAGGGCATCGGCGCCACCGGCAAGGTGCCGGCCGAAGTGGTCTTCAACACCGCGCTGACCGGCTATGAGGAGATCCTGACGGACCCTTCCTATCTCGGCCAGATTGTCACCTTCACCTTCCCGCATATCGGCAATATCGGCACCAACGATGAAGACATCGAGGATCTGACCCCTGCCGCCCGCCATGGCGCCGTCGGCGTCATCTTCAAGGCCGACATCACGGACCCTTCGAACTACCGCGCCGCCAAGCACCTCGACCAATGGCTGAAGGCCCGCGGCGTCATCGGTCTCTGCGGCATCGACACGCGCGCGCTGACCGCCTGGATCCGTGAGAACGGCGCTCCGAACGCGGTGATCGCCCACGACCCGAACGGCGTCTTCGACATCGAGACGCTGAAGGCCGAAGCCAAAGCCTGGAGCGGCCTCGAAGGTCTCGACCTTGCCAAGATCGCCTCCTCGGGCCAGTCCTCGCAATGGGCCGAAACGCCGTGGGTGTGGAATGAAGGCTACGGTGAACTCAAGGCGACCGACGCGAAATACCACGTCGTCTGCCTCGATTACGGCGTCAAGCGCAACATCCTGCGCCTGTTTGCCGGCCTCGACTGCAAGGTGACTGTCGTGCCGGCCGCAACGAGCGCCGAAGACGTACTCGCCATGCAGCCGGACGGCATCTTCCTGTCGAACGGCCCGGGCGATCCGGCGGCAACCGGCGAATATGCCGTGCCTGTGATCAAGACGCTTGTTAAGACCGATATCCCGGTCTTCGGCATCTGCCTCGGCCACCAGATGCTGGGCCTCGCACTCGGCGCGAAGACCGAGAAGATGCATCAGGGCCATCACGGCGCCAACCACCCCGTCAAGGACCATACGACCGGCAAGGTCGAGATCGTCTCGATGAACCACGGCTTCGCGGTCGACTCGAAGTCGCTGCCGGATGGCGTTGAAGAGACTCATATTTCGCTTTTCGACGGCACCAATTGCGGCCTGCGCGTCCTCGGCAAGCAGGTCTTCTCCGTCCAGCACCATCCGGAAGCCTCTCCAGGCCCTCAGGATAGCCACTATCTCTTCCGTCGCTTCATCAACATGGTGCGCGAGAAGAAGGGCGAACCGGCGCTCGCCGAACGCTGATTTCAAATAATGCCCATTCAAAAAAAGGCTCGCTTAGGCGGGCCTTTTTCTTTATTCGCCTATTGACCTCAGCTTAACTTGAGGAATTACAGATCTGCCTGCAGACAACTGATGCGGGGGTAAACCGGATGAACGGCGTTTTCTACAGGATCGACAAGTTCGCCGTGCCGCCCCCGGCGCGTGACGAGTTCCTGATGCATATGGTGTGCACACATGCCTTGCTGCAGACGCAGCAAGGCTTCACCCGTCACTCTGTCCTGGAACAGGTCGCAGGACCCGGCGAATTCAACTTCGTGACGATCGCCGAATGGGAAAATGCCGAAGCGTTCGAGCAATCGCAGGCAGCGGGCGCCGCCGCGCAGGCGACGACGAACCTTAGTGCGCAGGAAATGTTCGAACGGCTCGGCATCCGCGCCGATATCGCCGGCTACAAGCCGGTCGCAGCCTGATCAGGAGATATCAGGCGCCGGCCGCCACTCCTTCGCGGCGAAGAAGAAGGTAGAAGCGCGCGCAGAGCATGACGGCGGCGGCTGCCAGCCCGACGAGAAAGCCGAACCAGATGCCGATGCCGCCGAAACCCAGCGGGAAGGCAAAGGCCCAGGCGAGGAAAAAGCCGATCGGCCAGTAGGCGATCAACGCCATGATCATCGGCACACGTGCGTCCTTGAGGCCGCGCAGCAATCCATTGGCAATCACCTGCAGCCCGTCGACGAGCTGGAAAAGTCCGGCAACGACGATCAGCGGTCCGGCATAGGCAAGCACCTTAGGCGCCTCGGGCGAGTTGACGTCGAGGAACCAGCTGCCGAGGAACTGCGGCATGGTGGCAAAGAGCACGCTGCCCACCGCCGAAATGGCGCAGGCGAGGATGAGCACCGTGATCGAACCGCGCACCAGCCCTTGATAATCGCCCCGCCCATGCGCGACGCCGACGCGCACCGTCGCCGCCTGGCTGAGGCCGAGCGGGATCATGAAGGCGATCGAGGCCCATTGCAGGGCAATGCCGTGGGCGGCGAGCTCGATGGTGCCGATATAGCCCATCAAGAGCGAGGCCACCGTGAACAGGCTGACTTCGGCGAGGATGGTGACGCTGATCGGGAAACCGAGCCGGATGACCTCCAGCAGCGCATGCCAGTCGGGCTTCCAGAACCGCACGAAAATCTCGTAGCGCCGCGTCTCTTCCCGCCGCTGCACGAAAGCCAGGATGAACAGGAAGCCGGCCGTCTGGACGACGACCGAAACGATTGCAGCACCTTCGAGCCCCATCGCCGGAAAGCCGAAATGCCCGAGCACGAGGATATAGGCGAAGATCGCGTTCATCACCAGCGTGGCGATGGTGACGTTGAGGATGATGCCCGCCTTGCCGATGGCGCTGACCAGCGCGCGCATGACGTTGAAGAGCAGTGCCGGCAGCACGCCGAACTGGCCGATCATGATGTAGCCGTGGGCGAGCTTGGCCACCTCGGGCTTCTGCTGTGCGAAGAGAAGGATCTGCTCCGAATTGAAGAAGGCCGGCTGCATGATGACCCAGTATGCGATCACCACCCACAGACCCATGCGCAGCGACCGGCGCACCGAGACGAGGTCGCCGCGGCCATAGGCCTGCGCCACCATCGGAATGACGGCGATGGCAAAGCCCGAGCCGAAGATCAGGATCGTGAAGAGGAACTGTGCCGCAAGCACCATTGCCGCCAGATGCTCGGCGCCGAGGCGGCCGACGATCATCACATCGGTGGTGTTGATGCCGAGTTGGGCAAGCTGCGCGCCGATCAGCGGAATGCCGAGCGCCAGCGTGGCACGGAAATGTGCGCCCCAACGATTATCGGTTGTCGGCGCAAGTCTGCGCGCGTCGATCGGCGTGTCCATGACACCAGTCCTGTGATTGAAATATGCGTCGCCGCAGCTTGCGGCGAAATATCATCCGGGCTTAGATCAAAGCCCCGCAAAGAACTACCCCAAATGAGGCAGATGATGAAAAATTCATCATCACATCAGCGTTTCTGATCGATCAACCTGCCGCTTCCAGCGCCTCGGCCGGTTCACGGACCCGGACCCGCACGAGGAACACGCCGGCGGCCACCAGGATGAACAGGGCGGCGGCAAGATAGGGCGCGCCGGCAAAGGTGACAGGCGCCTCGGGCCGCGTGAAGTAGCCGAACATCTGGGTGAAGATCAGCGGCCCGGCGATGGTGGTGATACTGCTGAGGCTGGTAAGCGCGCCCTGCAACTCACCCTGCGCCGAGGGCGGCACCATGCCGGCGGCGATGCTGCGCAGCGGCGGATCGGCGACATTTTCCATGACGGTCGCAACGATGATGACGTAGACGACCCAGCCTTCCCAGGCGAAGGCATAACCGGTGAGCCCGACGGCCGAGAAGCAGAGGCCGAGAAGAGCGGTCTTCCACTCGCCGAGCACCGGCACGATCCGCGGCAGGACCAGCCCCATGACGATCGCGGCGCCGATGCCGTAAATGCCGAGCGACAGGCCGATCTGCCCCTCGCTCCAACCGTAGCGATAGGTTGAGACGAACGACCAGACCGAGGGATAGACGGCATGCGCCAGGAAGAACAGGAACATGACGAGGCTGACCCAGCCGATGCCGGGATAGTGGCGCATTTGGCGCAACGCGCCGAGCGGATTGGCACGTTTCCACTCGAACCGGCGGCGGTTCTTCGCCTCCAGCGTTTCCGGCAACAGGAAGCAGGCGGCGATGAAATTGACAAGCGATAGCGCGGCCGCGCCGAGGAATGGCACACGCGGGCCGAATTCGCCGAGGACACCGCCGACGACGGGGCCGATGGTGAAGCCGACACCGAAGGCGATGCCGATCAGCCCGAAATTCTTCGCCCGGTTCTCTTCCGTGCTGATATCGGCGATATAGGCCGAGCAGGTGGCGAAACTGCCGCCGCTGATGCCGGCAAGCACGCGACCGACGAACAGCATCCAGAAGCTGGTGGCGATGCCGCAGATGAAATTGTCGATCGCGAAGGTCAGCACCGAAAGCAAAAGGATCGGCCGGCGGCCGAAACGGTCGGACAGGTTTCCGAGCAGCGGCGCGAACAGGAATTGCATACCGGCATAGACGAGCATCAACCAGCCGCCGTCGATCGCCGCATCGCTGACGCTGCCGCCGGTCAGTTGCTCCAGATAGGCGGGCAGCACCGGCATGATGATGGCGATGCCGATAATGTCGAGGAAAAGGATGATGAAGACCAGGAAAAGGCCGCGGCGAACAAATTTCGGGTCAAGCATGAGGCATCTCTACAGCGGTTTGTTCTGAAAAGACGATCTCGTCGCCGAGAAAGTGACATAGCTCAGAAAAGAAACCGAAACAATCCGTGAACATTTCAAAGCTTTTGATAATGCTGTACGGGAATTTATCAGAGATCTCAACCGGAGGGCGCGCGCGGCCGTTCCAGCTTCAAAAAATCGACGAAAGCGCGCAACGGTGCCGGCATATGCCGTCGGCTCGCGTAGTAGAGATACGGTCCGGAAAACTCGCTGACCCAATCGTCGAGGATAGCAACCAGTAGACCAGAGCCAAGGCCCGGTTCCAGGAGCTCCTGGAATGAGCCGATGATGCCCAGTCCCGCCACAGCGGCCGCAAGCTCCACCTCGATTGAATTGGAGGTAAGCGCTCCACGCGGCGAAATCGTCAGCGACTCCCCGCCGCGCTCGAACTCCCAGGTCAGCGCCGATCCGCTGAGGAACCGGTGCCGGATGCAGCTGTGCTCCAGCAGGTCGCGCGGATGCTGCGGCACGCCCCTTTCCTTGAGATACGCCGGCGAAGCGGCGGTGACGTAGCGCTGCCGGCGCGGGCCGATCGGCACGGCGATCATGTCGCGCTCGATGCGCTCGTCATAGCGGATGCCGGCATCGAAACCGGCGGCGAGCACGTCGATGAACGTATCCTCGGCGACGATCTCCAGCTCGATCTCGGGATAGAGCTTCAGGAACCGGCAGGCAATGTCGGGCAGGAACAGCCGCGCCGCGATCGTCGGCACATTGAGCCGCAGCGTACCGGCCGGCCTGTCGCGGAAATTGTCGAGCGCCCCAAGTGCGGCCGCGACCTCACTGAGCGCCGGCGCCAGCTGGGCCAGCAGCCGTTCGCCGGCTGCCGTCGGCGTGACGCTGCGCGTCGTCCGGTTGAGCAGGCGCACGCCGAGCCGCTCCTCCAGCCGCCTGAGCGACTCGCTCAGCGAAGACGCTGAAACCCCGCGCTTGCGGGCGGCGGCGCGGAAGCTTCGCTCCCTTGCAATCGCCGTGAAGACATCCAGATCACTCAGAGGAAGATCGTTCATTGTGCATTTTTCCGTACGACCCGTTCGACACTATCCGGATTATCGCACAAATGCGAAAGCGGTAAAACGGCGTCCGACAGCGCCGCCCCGGCGCCGAAAAGGAGAAGACAATGCAGACCTATCGTTTGGGAAAGACCGGACCCGATGTCTCGGCCATCGGCCTCGGCTGCATGGGCATGTCGGGCATGTACGGCCCCTCCGACCGTGCAGAAAGCATCGCGACGATCCATGCCGCGCTCGATGCCGGCATCAACCTGCTCGACACCGGCGATTTCTACGGCATGGGCCACAACGAAATGCTGATCGGCGAGGCATTGAAGGGCCGCAGGCGCGAGGACGCCGTCATCAGCGTCAAGTTCGGCGGTCTGCGCGATCCCGTCGGCGGCTGGAGCGGCATCGACACTCGGCCGGTCGCGGTGAAGAACTTCCTCAGCTATACGCTGCAGCGCCTCCGCGTCGACTCTATCGACATCTACCGCCCCGCCCGCCTCGATCCGAACGTGCCGATCGAGGACACGGTCGGCGCCATCGCCGACATGGTCAAGGCAGGTTATGTCAGGCATATCGGCCTGTCGGAAGTCGGCGCCGACACCATCCGCCGCGCCGCCGCTGTCGCCCCGATCGTCGACCTGCAGATCGAATATTCGCTGATCTCGCGCGGCATCGAGGAGAAGATCCTGCCGACGACACGCGAACTCGGCATTTCGATCACCGCTTACGGCGTGCTCTCGCGCGGCCTGATCAGCGGCCACTGGCAGAAGGGCCAGGGTGGGACGGCCGGCGATTTCCGCGCCTACAGCCCGCGCTTCCAGGAAGGCAATATCGAGCAGAACCTCGCTCTGGTGGAGAAGCTGCGTGAGATCGCCCAGGCAAAGAGCGTCTCGGTCGCCCAGATCGCCATCGCCTGGGTCGCCGCCAAGGGCAAGGATATCGTCCCGATCATCGGCGCTCGCCGCCGCGACCGACTGACCGAGGCGCTCGGCTCACGCGCCGTCGACCTGTCGCCAGACGATTTCGCCATCATCGAACGCGCCGTGCCGAAAGATGCGGCCGCGGGTGGGCGTTATCCGGAACATATGCTGCAGCATATGGACAGCGAGAAGTAAGCAAGGAATGGAAGGGGCTGCGACGTGCTTTGTGCCATGCGCCCTTCATCTCCCCTCAAACCGGTCCCGAGAACGTATCGCAGGCCGACAGCTGGCCGCTGTCGAAGCCGCGCTTGAACCATCTGACCCGCTGCTCCGAGGTGCCGTGGTTGAAACTCTCAGGCACGACGTAACCCTGTGACCGCTTCTGCAGCGAATCGTCGCCGATCTGCTGGGCGGCGTTCAGCGCTTCCTCCAGATCGCCTGACTCGAGCAGGCCCTTCTGCTGGGTATATTTGCCCCAGATGCCCGCAAAGCAATCGGCCTGCAATTCGACGCGCACCGACATTTTGTTGGCCTCGGCCTCGCTCATGCGCTGGCGGGCCTGGTTGAACTTCGGCAGGATGCCGAGCAGGTTCTGCACGTGATGGCCGACCTCATGGGCAACGACATAGGCCTCGGCAAAATCGCCCGACGCGCCGAAGCGGTCGGAAAGCTCCTGGAAGAATTCTGTATCGAGATAGACCTTGTGGTCGCTCGGGCAGTAGAACGGACCTGTTGCCGCCGATGCCGAGCCGCAGGCCGAGGCCGTCGAGCCCGAGAACAGCACGAGACGCGGCTCTTCGTAATTTTGGCCCTGCGCCTGGAAGATGCCCTTCCAAGTATCCTCAGTCTCGGCAAGGACGGTGCGCATGAATGCGGTCATCTCGTCATTGGCGGGTGTGCGTGTGCCGCTGGACTGGCTCTGCTCGTAGCCGGGACCGCTTGTCGTGCTGCCGGTATCGAGCACCTGCAGCAGATCGATGCCCATCATCTTGAAGATGAAATAGATGACGACGAGGAAGATGATCGTGCCGATGCTGAGGCCGCCGCCGGCCCGGCGAACGCCGCCGCCGGAAGGAAAGTTGAAGCCGCCGCCGCGGCCGAAACCGCCGCCGGTCGGATCGCTGCGGCGATCCTCGATATTGTCGGACTGACGCCGGCCTCTCCATTCCATCTTCGCTCTCCCCAGCAATGCCCGTGCTTGCACTCAACGAGTTATATATCCGTCGGCGGCCGGAATTCCAGCGACTTCATCGGGCAATCAGGCGCCCGCGCCGGCGACGCAGCACGATCGCGACCAGGATCGAGCCGATCACCGCCGCGGCAAGGGCAGCCGGCCATTCGACGCCGGTGAAGACGACCGCATGCATGATCCGGCCAGGCACGAAAGTGAACAGGCCGGCAAGGACGATGCCACCGAAATAAAGGCCGGCGACGATGCGCTTGTGCAGGCGGATATCGCCGCGACGAGCCGCCGCGATCGCATTCCAGCTGCCGAACAATGTTGCGATCGACAGAAGATGGATTGGACTGAACCCGTAGAAAAGATCGAGCTCATGAATGAAGAAGCTTGATATCGCCGTGACAACCATCAGCGCCATCCAGATCCTGCCGAGCAGCCGGTGCAGTGGCGTGCCCTTGGGGCGCAGCAGGATATAGGCGCCGAGAAGTGCCGCCGGCGTAACAGCGGCGACATGGATCTGAACGGCGAACGGGGCGTCGAGGAGCGGTTCGAGGGTCATGAGCGACATCCGGTTGAATTCGATCCCTGTTTCCGCCAAGACTCCATCTGCCTCAATCCGAACCGCGCGAACGGCAGGAAAACTTCGTGATTCACCCCTTCTTGCAATCCACGCTTCGCGAATTGCAGGTCTTTCTCCACTCCCGGCGTTTCTGGGGAACCTTTGCCGCGATCGTCCTGCTTTTTGCCGTCACCGGTCCCTACGGCACGATGGAAAGCATGGCCTTCGGCGAACGCCTCGCCTATTGGCTGACCCTGCATGCCCTTGCCTGGGCGATCGCCATCCTCTGCGCGGTTGCGGCCGAAAGACTGCTGCGGGAGGTGATCGTTTCGATGTTCGCCCGCATGATGACGGGTTCGCTCATAGCCGCCCTGCCGATCGGTTTTGCCATCGGCCTCGTCGACTATGTTTTCACCGGCGAAACGACCACGCTGCAAAGCGGCCTGCAACGCGCGCTTTTTGCGGTGCCGCTCTGCGCCCTCTTCTGCCTTTTGACCTACATGGCGATGAGCCAGAAAATAGCCGAAGCCGCAGTTCCTGAGGAAGCCAGCCCGGGCGCCTCAATCCTCGACCGGCTGAAGCCTGAGAATCGGGGCCCGCTGCTGCGCCTCTCCGTTCAGGATCACTACACCGAGGTGGTGACCGGCCGCGGGCGCGAACTGGTGCTCTTACGTTTCGCCGATGCGCTGAAGGAAACCGCCGCAACGCCGGGCCTTCGCGTCCATCGCTCGCACTGGGTGGCCGACGCCCATGTCGAAAGCCTGAAACGCGACAATGGCAGGCTGCAGATCCTCACCCGCGACGGCACGGAAATCCCGGTCAGCCGCAGCTATGCCGAGGATGTGCGCCGCCGCTTCACCTAAAGAAGTCGCGCCAAGCGCTTGATGGGACTCCCGCTTTCGCTCTTCCGGAAGCAGGGCGGCGGCGAAATCCGGGTGGTGGTCGTGCCTGACGGGAAATAGTCTTTCGTGCTGTGTTGGATTCCTGTCGATTCCGCGATTTATGGGGTTCCGTTTGCAAATACATTTGCCTATAAGCCGCTTCTAGCCTGAAAAGACCCAGCATGCGCGACCCGACCCGGTGATCACCCACCCTGGCCGGCTTTCTGCGCAGCCAGAAAACGGAAGCACTCATGCCGAAGCGCCAAGATATCAAATCGATCCTCATCATCGGCGCGGGACCGATCGTCATCGGCCAGGCTTGCGAGTTCGACTATTCCGGCACCCAGGCCTGCAAGGCGCTGAAAGAGGAAGGCTACCGCGTCATCCTCGTCAACTCCAACCCGGCGACGATCATGACCGATCCGGGCCTTGCCGACGCCACCTATGTCGAGCCGATCACCCCCGAGGTCGTCGCCAAGATCATCGCCAAGGAGCGCCCGGATGCGCTGCTGCCGACCATGGGCGGCCAGACGGCGCTGAACACCGCGCTTTCGCTGAAGCGCATGGGCGTGCTCGACCGCTACAATGTCGAGATGATCGGCGCCAAACCCGCCGCCATCGACATGGCAGAGGATCGTGCGCTGTTTCGCGAGGCGATGGCCCGCATCGGGCTGGAAACGCCGCGCTCGATGCTGGCGAACGCCACCGACATCAAGGACCTCGACCGCAAGACACACGAGGCCGAGCGCATCAAGCTGCGTGAAAGCCTTTCCGGACCCGACCTCGACACGGCGCTGGACGAACTGGAAAACCAGTGGAACCTCGGCGAGAGCGACCGCAAGCAGCGTTACATGAGCCATGCCATGGCGATTGCCGCCCAGGCGATCGACCATGTCGGCCTGCCCGCTATCATCCGCCCCTCCTTCACGCTCGGCGGCACCGGCGGCGGCATCGCCTACAATCGTTCGGAATTCTTCGAGATCGTCGGCGGCGGCCTCGATGCCTCGCCGACCACCGAAGTGCTGGTCGAGGAATCGGTGCTCGGCTGGAAGGAATATGAAATGGAGGTCGTCCGCGACAAGGCGGACAACTGCATCATCATCTGCTCGATCGAGAACATTGATCCGATGGGCGTCCACACCGGCGATTCGATCACCGTCGCGCCGGCGCTGACGCTGACGGACAAGGAATACCAGATCATGCGCAACGCCTCGATCGCGGTGCTGCGCGAGATCGGCGTCGAGACCGGCGGCTCGAACGTCCAGTTCGCCGTCAATCCGGAGGACGGTCGTCTCGTCGTCATCGAAATGAACCCGCGCGTCTCGCGCTCGTCGGCGCTCGCCTCCAAGGCCACCGGCTTCCCGATCGCCAAGATCGCCGCCAAGCTCGCGATCGGCTATACGCTCGACGAACTGGATAACGATATCACCGGCGGTGCAACGCCTGCCTCCTTCGAACCGTCGATCGACTACGTCGTCACCAAGATCCCGCGTTTTGCCTTCGAGAAATTTCCCGGCGCTTCGCCGGTGCTGACGACCGCGATGAAATCGGTCGGTGAAGTCATGGCGATCGGCCGCACCTTCGCCGAATCGCTGCAGAAGGCGCTGCGTGGCTTGGAAACCGGCCTGACGGGCCTCGACGAGATCGAGATCCCCGGCTTTGAAGAGGGCGAATCCAGCCAGAACGCTATCCGCGCCGCAATCGGCACACCGACGCCCGATCGCCTGCGCATGGTCGCCCAGGCGCTACGCCAGGGCATGAGCGAAGCCGAAGTCCACGAAGGCTGCAAGATCGATCCCTGGTTCATCGCCGAACTGAAGGCGATCGTCGAGATGGAGGCTCGCATCCGCGAGCACGGCCTGCCCCAGGATGCCACAAACCTGCGCATGCTGAAGGCCATGGGCTTCTCCGACGCGCGTCTGGCGACCCTGACCGGCAAGCGCCCGAAGGAAGTCGCCGAATTCCGCAACAGCCTGAATGTCCGCCCTGTCTTCAAGCGCATCGATACCTGTGCGGCCGAGTTCGCCTCGCCGACCGCCTATATGTATTCGACCTATGAGACGCCTTTCGTCGGCGCCGCCCGCTCCGAGGCTGAAGTGTCCAACCGCAAGAAGGTTGTCATCCTTGGCGGTGGCCCGAACCGTATCGGCCAAGGCATCGAGTTCGACTATTGCTGCTGCCACGCCGCCTTCGCGCTGAAGGATGCGGGTTATGAGGCGATCATGATCAACTGCAACCCGGAAACCGTCTCGACCGATTACGATACGTCGGACCGCCTCTATTTCGAGCCGCTGACGGCCGAGGACGTGATCGAGATTCTGCGGGCAGAACAGGAAAAGGGCGAAGTCGTCGGCGTCATCGTCCAGTTCGGCGGCCAGACGCCGCTGAAGCTTGCCGAGGCGCTGGAAAAGAACGGCATCCCGATCCTCGGTACCGCGCCCGATATGATCGACCTTGCCGAGGACCGCGACCGCTTCCAGAAGCTGCTGATGAAGCTCGACCTCAACCAGCCGAACAACGGCATCGCCTATTCGGTCGAGCAGGCCCGAATGGTCGCCACCGAAATCGGCTTCCCGCTGGTCGTTCGTCCCTCCTACGTGCTCGGCGGCCGCGCCATGCAGATCCTGCATTCGGAAGGCCAGCTGCAGAGCTACCTGCTTGATACCGTCCCTGAGCTGGTGCCTGAGGATATCAAGCAGCGCTATCCGAACGACAAGACCGGCCAGATCAACACTCTGCTCGGCAAGAACCCGCTGCTCTTCGACAGCTATCTCAGCCACGCCATCGAAGTCGATGTCGACTGCCTCTCCGACGGCACCGACGTCTATGTCGCCGGCATCATGGAGCATATCGAGGAAGCCGGCATCCATTCCGGTGACAGCGCCTGCTCGCTGCCGCCGCGCACGCTCTCCAACGAGATGCTCGACGAGCTGGAGCGCCAGGCCAAGGCGATGGCCAAGGCCCTCAATGTCGGCGGCCTGATGAACGTCCAGTTCGCCATCAAGGACGGCACCGTCTACGTTCTCGAAGTCAATCCCCGCGCCTCGCGTACCGTGCCCTTCGTCGCCAAGACCATCGGCGCGCCGATCGCCAAGATCGCCGCCCGCGTCATGGCCGGCGAAAAACTCGATGCGACCTTCGCCGCCTATGGTGAGAAGCCCGATCCGCGCAAGCTGAAGCACATCGCCGTCAAGGAAGCCGTCTTCCCCTTCGCCCGCTTCCCCGGCGTCGACACGCTGCTCGGCCCGGAAATGCGCTCGACCGGCGAAGTCATCGGTCTCGACACCGATTTTGCGCTGGCCTTCGCCAAGTCGCAGCTTGGCGCTGGCGTCGAGCTCCCGCGTGACGGCACGGTTTTCGTCTCCGTCCGCGACGCCGACAAGCCGCGCGTTCTGCCGGCGATCCGCATCCTCGTCGAACAGGGCTTCAAGGTTCTGGCGACCGGCGGCACCGCCCGCTTCCTCGCCGAAAACGGCATCACGGCCACCAAGATCAACAAGGTGCTTGAAGGCCGTCCGCATATCGAGGACGCGATCCGCAACCGCCAGGTCCAGCTCGTCATCAACACCACCGATGGCAACAAGGCGATCTCGGACTCCAAGTCGCTGCGCCGTGCGACGCTGATGCAGAAGGTACCCTATTACACGACGATGGCAGGCGCCGAGGCCGCCGCCCAGGCAATCAAGGCGCTGAAGGCCGGCAATCTCGAAGTGCGGCCGCTGCAGAGCTACTTCGCCTGAGATACGGCAACGCCATCGCTCGATGAGCGGTGGCGCACCTCCGTTCGGTCGTCCCTTAAATCGGAATCAATTTATCCAGCCACTGCCATAAGCCGCTGGATTTTCAGCATATCTTCGCGAAATCGTGCCAGTTCTTCCGTTTTCAACCGCTCGTCGGGAATACGCAGCAGATAGGATGGATGCACCGTCACGAAGAGCGTTCGCCTCTCGTCGATCGCGATCGCTTTCCCCCTGACATCCTGCAGCCGCTGTTTCGCATCGGTCAGCGCCGCGAGCGCCGTCGCACCCATGGCGACGACCAGTTTCGGCTTGATCAGCGCCATCTCCAGATTGAGCCACCAGCGGCAATGCTTCACCTCGCCCATATTGGGCTTCTGATGGATGCGACGCTTGCCGCGCGGCTCATATTTGAAATGCTTGACGGCATTGGTGACGTAAAGCGTTGAGCGGTCGATGCCCGCTTCAGTGATCACTTGGTCCAGCAGCCTGCCAGCGGGACCGACGAAGGGGCGCCCTGCTATATCCTCCTGGTCGCCCGGCTGCTCGCCGACGAACATCACTTCCGCATCGCGCGGGCCCTCCCCGAATACGGTTTGCGTCGCCTTCGCATGAAGCGGGCAGCGGGTGCAGGCGGCAGCTTCCGCGCGCAGTGCTTCCAGCGTGCCCGCCGGTGCTTCGGGCTCGGCAGGAACAGTGCGCGCGGCCTGCTGCAGGCGATCGTGAAAGGGCAATGACTGGGTCGCCTCCCGTGCGGCCATAGCGCGCACCTTGCTCTCCGCCGATGCGATCAGCCCGGGGATGAGATCGGCTTCCGGCAGGTTCTTCCAGTATTTTTTCGGCATCTCCGCCTGCATCGCCTTCAGCTTCAACCGCGCCGGATTGAAAATGCTGGCGTAGTAGGTGCGCCAAAGTTCATCGGTGGCATCGGTGAGATTGGGTTTTTCGCACGGCGCATCGCTCATCGTCAGCCGCTCGCCGTCCCAGGCGGCCAACCCCTTGGGCGTGGCGATCAGCCAGTCCATGTCGGTGAAGCGCCGTTGGAAGAAGGGGGCTGTGCGCCTGACGATATGATGATCCGGCTCGAACCAGGCGAGGAATTTTCGACGGTCCGCCGATACCACAGCAACCTCCTTGAAGCGGACGAAGGCCGTCATCTTGTGCGCGTCGCGTCGAACGTTTTTCGCCATCAGCCTGGCACGGGCGACGTCCTCGTCTGAAGCCACTTCAAGCAGTTGCCGGTCCAGTTGCAGCCGCCAGAGCAGACGGTAAAGCAGGGAAAAGCGCGCCGGGTCGGAATGGCAGAGAACTGTTTCCGCGAGCTCGATGAAGGCGGGCGGCACCGTCATCAGCTTGCGTGCCATGATAGGCGTCGGCGGCATGGCGTCGCGTTGAAACGCAAGGTCCGCCTCTGCGCCTCTTTCGCGCCAATCGATCTCTTCCGGCAGGATACCGGCGGCCGCGAAAGCGCGCGCGGCGTCACGCCATTCGGCAAGCTCCCCGCGTCCTGCAAGCACGACCCGGCGCATCACAGCAACGACAATTGTTCAGGTTGCGGTTCGAACATGGCGCGAAGGTCGGGGCGCTCGATCAATCGGCGCGGCGACCATCCTTCTGCCGAGATGAAGGACTGGACCTTCTTGATCGAAATGCCGAGCCGCTGGAGATCGTCCAACCGAAGGCGGCGAAAACGGCGGGCCGAGACGATCGCCTTGACTGTCTTGGTGCCGAGGCCGGGCACACGCAGCAACCGTTCACGCTCGGCCTTGTTGATGTCGACAGGGAATTCGGCCCGGTTGGCGAGCGCCCAGGCAAGTTTGGGGTCGAGGGTAAGATCGAGCATGCCTCCCGCCTGGTTCGCGGTGATCTCGTCAATGCCGAAGCCGTAGAATCGGTAGAGCCAATCGGCCTGATATAGCCGGTGTTCGCGCATCAGCGGCGGCTTGATCAGCGGCAGATTTTTCGACGAATCCGGGATGGGGCTGAAGGCGGAATAATAGACGCGCTTAAGGCCGTAGCTGCTGTAAAGCCGACCGCTGGTCGCAAGGATCGTCGCATCGTTCGCGCCATCGGCGCCGACGATCATTTGCGTGCTCTGGCCGGCCGGCACAAAACGCTGACGCTTCTTCGTCCGCAGCGTCGGTTCGCCGGCGGCCTCGATCTTCAGCCTCAGATCTCCCATCGATCGCCGAATATTGGCAGGCTTCTTTTCCGGCGCGAAGCGGGTGATGCCGTTATCCGTCGGCAACTCGATATTCAGCGACAGCCTGTCGGCATGAAGCCCCGCTTCTTCGATCAGATGCGGCGACGCCTCGGGGATCGACTTCAGATGGATATAGCCGCGAAAATTATGCGTCACACGCAGTTCGCGGACGATGCGGACCATTTCTTCCATCGTATAATCGGACGAACGAATGATGCCGGAGGAAAGGAACAGGCCTTCGATATAGTTGCGGCGGTAAAATTCCAGCGTCAGCCAGACGACCTCCTCGGGCGTAAAGCGCGCCCGTTCGACATTGCTCGACGAGCGATTGACGCAATAGGCGCAGTCGTAGATGCAGAAATTGGTCAGCAGTATTTTCAAAAGCGAAATGCACCGTCCGTCCGGGGCATAGGCATGACAGATGCCGGATCCTTCGGTCGAACCGAGCCCCCCACCTGCCCGGGAATCACGTTTCACCGTGCCGCTGGAAGCGCAGGAAGCGTCATATTTCGCAGCATCGGAAAGGATGGCCAAGCGTTCTGTGAGCGACTTCTTCATTAGTATGTTCACTATATGTTCCTACAATGGGAGTCAATCAGGACGATCCGATTTCTGCCCATTTTCAAGTCGCACCACCTGATATCGGGGCGGGCCGCGTTTCTTTTATGCGAATTTTCTGGAAATCGGCCTTGGCGATCTGCTATAAGCGTCCGACTAAGATTGTGGCACGGTTCCGAAGCTCCCCTTCGGGACCTGTTTTCTTTTGTGTTCGCCGCTGATTGTGCGGATACGAGGATTGAAGGACAGAAAAATGGTTGAAAAGGTACCGATGACACAGGGCGGTTTCGTCAAGCTGCAGGAAGAGCTGCGCTGGCGTCAGCAGGAGGAGCGCCCCCGAATCATCGAGGCGATCGCCGAAGCCCGTGCCCATGGCGACCTTTCCGAAAACGCCGAATACCACGCCGCCAAGGAAGCCCAGAGCCACAATGAAGGCCGCATCAGCGAGCTGGAAGACCTGACGGCGCGCGCCGAGGTCATCGACCTCACCAAGATGTCGGGCGACAAGATCAAGTTCGGCGCCAAGGTGAAGCTCATCGACGAGGACACCGAGGAAGAAAAGACCTACCAGATCGTCGGCGACCAGGAAGCGGACGTCAAGGCCGGCCGCATCTCCATCTCCTCGCCAATCGCCCGTGCGCTGATCGGCAAGGAAGTCGGCGATTCCATCGAGGTCAACGCGCCGGGCGGCTCCAAGGCCTACGAAATCCTCCAGGTTTCCTGGGGCTGATCGCCCGCCAGCCGCGAGACCCCTCCCTTGCCTGATATCCGTGACGTCGAGATCATTGCGCCCAATTTCAAGCGCCGGCTCTCCGGCGTCACGTCGACGATCGTCCAGCTCATCCCGTGCCAGATCCGGCTCGGGATCAAGATCGCGACACTCGGCCCCGGCCTGCCGGAGGACCTGCCGAAACTTAAGTGGCGGCAGCTCCTTGGCCTCTGGCGCCCGCCGGCGAGCCGGCGCCGGCGTGTCTGGCACGCGCGCCGCAACAACGAGATGGCCGTCGGCATCCTGCTTCGCCATCTCACGCGCATGCCGCTGAAGCTTCTCTTCACCTCGGCCGCGCAACGCCGCCACACCGCCTATACGAAATGGCTGATCCGCCGCATGGACGCCGTCATCGCGACCAGCGACCGTTCCGGCTCGTTCCTCGAGGTGCCGCACACGGTCATCCAGCACGGCGTCGACCTTGCCCTCTTCCATCCGCCTGATACCGCAGAGGACGGCATCGCCGCCACCGGCCTGCCCGGCCGCCATCTCGTCGGCTGTTTCGGCCGTGTGCGCCATCAGAAAGGCACTGACCTTTTCGTCAGGGCGATGATCGAACTGCTGCCGCAGCATACTGAGTGGACGGCAGTCGTCTCCGGTCGCGTGACGGCCGAGCACGTGGCATTCGCAGACAAACTCAAGGCGGATGTCGCCGCCGCCGGGCTCAGCAACCGTATCCACTTCCTCGGCGAAGTGCCTGATATCAAGGTCTGGTATCGTCGCCTGACGCTTTACGTCGCCCCCTCCCGCAACGAGGGCTTCGGCTTGACGCCGCTCGAAGCCATGGCCTCGCGGACCGCGGTGGTGGCATCGGATGCGGGCGCCTATGCCGAGCTCATCGTCACGGGCGAGACGGGTTCGGTCGTCGCCGCCGGCGACGGCGAGGCGCTGACGCGGGCAATCGCGCCTTACATCGCCGATCCCGCGCTGGCGATCGCGCATGGCCAGAGTGCGCTGCGGCATGTCAGGGCGAATTTCGCGCTGGAGAAAGAAGCGAGCGCGATCGGCGCCGTTTATAACAGCCTTCTCGGCGACAATCGCAGCTGAAGCAGAAAAGAGAAACGGCCCGTCGGATAACGGGCCGTTTGCAGGATTCTTGGGACACCGATAGTCCGGTTAGTTATTCGGCCGGCTGCAACCCGGCAGCCGAAGTATCCTCTCCGGTCTGCCCCCCCAGTGCCGCAGCAAGCTGCGCCGTATCCAGCTCATTTTCCCAACGTGCCACGACGATCGTCGCAACCGCATTGCCGACGAGGTTGGTCAGCGCCCGGCATTCCGACATGAAGCGGTCGATGCCGAGGATGAGCGCCATGCCAGCGACCGGCACGGACGGGACGACGGAGAGCGTCGCGGCAAGCGTGATGAAGCCGGCGCCGGTGATGCCTGCGGCACCCTTGGAGCTCAGCATCGCGACCAGCAGCAGCAGGATCTGGTCACCCCAGGAAAGCTGGATGCCGGTTGCCTGGGCAATGAACAGGGCCGCCAGCGTCATGTAGATATTGGTGCCGTCGAGATTGAAGGAATAGCCCGTGGGGATGACGAGGCCGACGACCGAGCGCTTGCAGCCGGCCTTTTCCATCTTGTTCATCAGTCCCGGAAGGGCGGCCTCTGAAGACGACGTACCAAGCACCAGCAGCAGCTCTTCCTTGATGTAGCGCAGCAGCGCCACGATCGAGAAGCCGTTGTAGCGGGCAACAGCGCCGAGAACGATGAAGACGAAGAGCAGAGATGTAACGTAGAAGGTGCCGATCAGCATGGCGAGGTTGGCGATCGACCCGACGCCGTACTTGCCGATGGTGAATGCCATGGCGCCGAAGGCGCCGATCGGGGCAGCCTTCATGAGGATGGCGACAAGTTTGAACACGGGCGCCGTCAGGGCATTGAGGAAGTTGACGACCGGTTCGCTCTTTTCGCCGACCATGGCGAGCGCGATACCGAAGAGCACCGAGAAGAACAGCACCTGCAGAATGTCGCCATCGGCAAAGGCGCCGACGATCGTCGTCGGGATGATGTTGGTCAGGAAACCGACGATGCTCTGCTCATGCGCCTTTGCGGCGTAGCTGGCGACGGCGGCCGGGTCCAGCGAGGCCGGATCGATGTTCATGCCGGCGCCGGGCTGGACGACATTGGCGACGATCATGCCGATGATAAGCGCCGCCGTCGAGAAGGTCAGGAAGTAGAGCATCGCCTTGCCGGCGACGCGGCCGACCTTTTGCAGGTCGCTCATGCCGGCAATGCCGGTCGCGACAGTCAGGAAGATGACCGGTGCGATGATCATCTTGACGAGCTTGATGAAGGCATCGCCAAGCGGCTTCAACTGGGTGCCGAATTCGGGATAAAAATGGCCGAGCAGGATACCGGCGGCGATAGCGGCGAGAACCTGAACGTAAAGATGGGTATAAAAGGGCTTCTTGCCCTTGCTGCCTGCGACTGCATCGAATGGTGCTGCGATCATGATGTCCTCCTAATGGCTCGTCCGGAACGAACTCCGGCCTCCCGAGCCGTTCGCTTCAAGTCCAACAGCTCAGCCGTTGTTGCCACCTCCTTCGCAATCGCCGTGCCAGTTTTGCGCAACCAAACAACATATTGAATTTATTAAGGAAAAATTTACAAGACTGCTGATGGCTAATTAAGCAATGCGGAAATCCGCACAAATCCATTTGCGTTTCGTGCAGAAAAATGCACAAATCCGCCATGTCCGTGTCGCAAAAATTGTGGCCCTCCCTGCCCCTGCAACACCGCATCCGCCGGATGTGGTGGGCCTATGCTGTGCTCGCCCTCCTCGCTGTCGCCGCAAGCCTGTGGGCCAGCGGCGAGATCGGCCGGCACCGGGCGGAGGCTGCCCTCGAGGAACAGGCCCGCATGGATGCGAGGCTGAATGCGGCTTTGCTGCGCACGGTTCTCGAAAAATACCGGGCGCTTCCCTTCGTGCTGTCGCAGGATACCGCGCTCGCCGCGGCACTGGCGGGAAACGATGCCGGCACGTTCGAGCAGCTCAGTCGGAAGCTTGAAATGCTGGCGGCGGGCACGAAGGCTGCCGTCATCTATGTCATCGACAAGGACGGCATCGCGGTTTCGGCCAGCAACTGGCGCGAACCGACGAGCTTCGTCGGCAATGACTACCGCTTCCGGGAGTATTTTCAGGGGGCGGCCGAACGAGGACAGGCCGAGCACTTCGCGCTCGGCACGGTCAGCAAGAAACCGGGTCTCTATATCTCCCAGCGGATTTCGGGCAGCCATGGCCTGCTGGGCGTCGTTGTCGTCAAGGTCGAATTCGACGACGTCGAGGCAGATTGGAACGCCTCGGGCACCCCGTCCTACGTCGTTGACGAGCGCGGGATTGTCCTCATCACCAGTCTTCCATCATGGCGGTTCATGACGATCGGCCGGATCGCCGAAGACCGGCTGACGGCGATCCGCGAAAGCCTTCAATTCGGCGATGCGCCGCTTCAACCCTTGCCGCTCGACATGGTCCGAAATCTCGGTGACGGGCTCGATGTCGTCGAGATCGTCATGCCGGGCGATGCCGGGAAAACCAGGTTTCTCAATGTCGCAACGTCGGTGCCGGCGACCGGATGGCATTTGCAGCATCTCGTGGCGCTCGGGCCGTCCGTCGATGCGGGGATTCGCGAGGCCCGCATGCTGGCATTGCTGATACTCCTGCCGCTGCTGGCCGGAGCAGCCTTCCTGTTGCGCCGCCGCCATGTGATCACCCTGCGGATCTCCAGCGAACAGCAGGCGCGGGAGGAACTGGAACGGCGGGTAGTCGAGCGGACGCTGGATCTCAGCCAGGCGCGGGACCGGCTGCAGGCTGAAATCATCGGCCACAAGAGTACGGAGCAGAAGCTGCAGGCGGTGCAACAGGATCTGGTGCAGGCCAACCGGTTGGCCATACTGGGTCAGGTGGCCGCCGGCGTCGCCCATGAGATCAACCAGCCGGTGGCGACCATTCGTGCCTATGCGGATAACGCCCGCACCTTCCTCGATCGCGGCCAGACGGCGCCTGCCGGCGAAAATCTCGAAAGCATTGCGGCGCTGACGGAGCGCATAGGCTCGATCACCGAGGAGCTGAAGACCTTTGCCCGCAAGGGCCGCGGCAGCGCCGAACCAACCGGATTGAAAGACGTCATCGAGGGTGCGGTGATGCTGTTGCGCAGCCGCTTTGCCGGGCGGATGGATACGCTCGACATCGACCTGCCGCCCCCTGACCTGCAAGTGATGGGAAACCGGATTCGTCTCGAGCAGGTGCTCATCAACCTGCTTCAAAACGCCCTGGAGGCGGTGGCGCCGAAGGGCGGAGAGGGTCGCGTCGAGGTCACGACGTCCACTGATGCAGGGATGGTAACGGTGACGGTCGCCGACAACGGCCCCGGCATCCCGCCGGAGATCCGCAAAGGCTTGTTCACGCCATTCAATACCTCGAAGGAAAGCGGTCTCGGCCTTGGCCTGGTGATCTCCAAGGATATCGTCGGCGATTACGGCGGCCGGATGGAGGTTGCAAGCGACGGCGGCGGAACTCGGTTCACCGTTCAGTTGAAGAAGGCTTGATGTCATGGACACACTGATGCCCGTTGCGCTGATCGACGACGACAAGGATCTGCGTCGCGCCACCGCGCAGACGCTCGAACTCGCCGGATTTTCCGTTTCCGCCTATGACGGTGCAAAAGCCGCGCTGGCAGACCTGCCGGCGGATTTTGCTGGCCCTATCGTCACCGATATCCGCATGCCGGAGATCGACGGACTGCAACTCTTCGCCACGCTACAAGGCATGGATGCCGACCTGCCAGTGATCCTGATGACCGGCCACGGCGATATTCCCATGGCCGTTCAGGCGATCCAGGACGGCGCCTATGATTTCATCGCCAAGCCCTTCGCCGCCGATCGGCTCGTGCAGAGCGTGCGTCGCGCAAGTGAGAAGCGGCAGCTTGTTCTGGAGAACCGCATGCTGCGGAAAGCGGCCGAGGATGCGCAGGAGAATTTGCCGCTGATCGGCCAGACGCCTGTCATGGAAAACCTCAGAAACATCCTTCGGCACATCGCCGATACAGATGTGGACGTGCTCGTCGCCGGCGAAACGGGCAGCGGCAAGGAAGTGGTCGCCCAGATCCTGCATCAATGGAGCCACCGCCGGAAGGGCAATTTCGTGGCGCTGAACTGTGGCGCCCTGCCCGAAACCGTCATCGAAAGCGAGCTGTTCGGCCACGAGGCCGGCGCCTTTACCGGCGCTCAGAAGCGCCGCACGGGCCGCATCGAACATGCAAGCGGCGGCACGCTTTTCCTCGACGAAATCGAAAGCATGCCGGCCGCCACGCAGGTCAAAATGCTGAGGGTGCTGGAAATGCGGGAGATCACGCCGCTCGGCACCAACGAGGTGCGTCCGGTCGATCTTCGCGTCGTCGCGGCAGCCAAGATCGACCTCGGAGATCCCTCGGTGCGCGGGGATTTTCGCGAGGATCTCTATTACAGGCTGAATGTCGTGACGATCTCCATTCCGCCGCTGAGAGAACGTCGCGACGATATTCCGCTGCTGTTCTCCCACTTCACTGCCCGCGCCGCGGAGCGCTTCCGCCGTGATGTGCCGCCGCTTTCACCCGATGTCCGCCGGCATCTTGCCTCGCACGCATGGCCGGGCAATGTCCGCGAACTCTCCCATTATGCCGAAAGAGTCGTGCTTGGCGTGGAAGGTGGGGCAACGGCGGTTGTCTCTCCGCAGCCGACAGGCGAGACACTTCCCGAACGGCTAGAGCGCTACGAAGCGGAGATCATCCGTGACGCGCTGTCGGCCAATGATGGAGACGTTCGCCGGACCATCGAAGCGCTCGGCATTCCGAGAAAGACGTTTTATGACAAACTTCAGCGCCACGGCATCAATCGGGGCGGCTATATCTCGCGCAAATAGTTGGCGATGACGGTCTGTCTGCCGAGTGGCTTCAGACTTCCACCAGTCCCAGCTTCTTCACCTGCCGGATCGTCAGCATGGTGCGCACGGTATCGACATGTTCGTTCGCCGTCAGCACCTCGATGACAAAATCCTGAAAGCGGGTGAGGTTCTCCGCTACGCAATGCAGCAGGAAATCGCTGTCGCCCGAGACCATCCAGGCCTGGCGCACCAGCGGCCATTCGGCGGTGGCGGCGGCAAACGCCTTGAGATTGCCTTCCGACTGGTGCTTGAGGCCGACCATACAAAAAGCGACGAGGTCGAAGCCGAGCTTCGGGCTGTTCAGCATCGCGTGGTAGCCCTCGATAATGCCGGCTTCCTCGAGCTTGCGCACACGGCGCAGGCAAGGCGGCGCCGAGATGCCGACGCGATCGGCAAGCTCCACATTGGTCATGCGGCCATCGGCCTGCAGCTCCCGGAGGATCTTTATATCGATGACGTCGAGTTCCGCACGCCCCACATCATTGCCTTTCTTTAATTCTCCGCGGGGAGCTTCTATATAAAGCCGCGGAATACGCAAGAAAGTTTCACGCCGATGACGGATTCTTGCATATCCGGGTGATTTGCCTTGTTGGTAACGCAAGGCTGCCCTTGAATAAAAGCATTGGACGTTCATAAATGGCCCATGGACCGCGAAACGGCCGCAATCGCCACTTAGCCGCCGCCCTCCTGCCAGTCGAAAGGAAATGACATGCCTGCCCGCCACACCAAGGTGCTCATCATCGGTTCCGGACCCGCAGGCTACACTGCCGCGGTCTATGCCGCGCGCGCCATGCTGAAACCGGTTTTGATCGCCGGTCTCGAACAGGGCGGCCAGCTGATGATCACCACCGATGTCGAGAACTATCCGGGTTTTGCCGATCCGATCCAGGGTCCCTGGCTGATGGAACAGATGCTGCAGCAGGCAAAACATGTCGGCGCCGAGATCGTCAACGACCTCGTGACCGAAGTCGACATGAACCAGCGTCCTTTCGTCGCCCGCACCGACAGCGGCCAGGTCTGGACCGCCGATACGCTGATCATCGCCACCGGCGCCAAGGCCAAGTGGCTCGGCATCGAGAGCGAGCAGCATTTCCAGGGCTTTGGCGTTTCGGCCTGCGCCACTTGCGACGGTTTCTTCTATCGCAACAAGGATGTGATCGTGGTTGGCGGCGGCAACAGCGCCGTCGAGGAGGCGCTCTATCTCTCCAACATCGCCAAGTCGGTGACATTAGTGCACCGGCGCGACTTCTTCCGAGCCGAGAAGATCCTGCAGGAACGCCTGTTCTCCAAGGACAATGTCAAGGTGCTGTGGAATACCGAAGTGGCCGAAATAACAGGCACACCGGCCAAGCCGCCGATGCCGCAATCCGTATCCGGCGCGCGCCTGCGCGACACCCGCACGGGCACGATCACCGACATGGTGATCGATGGCGTCTTCGTTGCGATCGGCCATGCGCCGGCAACCGAGCTTTTCAAGGACAAGCTGAAGCTGAAGGACAATGGCTATCTCTGGACCGCGCCGGATTCGACCGCGACCAGCCTGGACGGCGTCTATGCCGCCGGCGACGTGACGGATGATACGTTCCGCCAGGCGATCACTGCCGCCGGCTTGGGTTGCATGGCTGCACTTGAAGCCGAGCGATACTTGACGGGCCACATGCCCGTCGCCGTGGCCGCGGAGTAAGATCGGCATGAGGGGTGGGGGAATGCCATTGGATTGGGACAAGCTGCGTATTTTTCACGCAGCTGCCGAGGCGGGTTCGTTCACGCATGCGGCGGATAAACTGCATCTGTCCCAATCCGCCATCAGCCGCCAGGTCAGCGCGCTGGAGCAGGATGTCGGCACCAAGCTGTTTCACCGCCACGCACGCGGCCTGATTCTCACGGAACAGGGCGAGCTGCTTTACCGCACCGCCCATGACGTGCTGCTGAAGCTCGAAACCGTGAAGATGCAGCTCACCGAGACGACCGAGACGCCATCCGGCAAGCTGCGCGTCACGACGACGGTCGGCCTCGGCCAGGGCTGGCTGACCGACAAGATCCAGGAATTCCTGCAGCTCTATCCCGATGTGCAGATCCAGCTGATCCTGGACAACGAGGAAGTGGATGTGAACATGCGTCATGCCGACTGCGCGATCCGCCTGCGCCAGCCGCAGCAATCCGACCTCATCCAGCGCAAGCTCTTCACCGTGCACATGCACGTCTATGCGGCCCCGTCCTACATCAATCGCCACGGCGAGCCGCAGAAGGTCGAGGATCTCGACAATCACCGCATCATCACCTTTGGCGAGCCGGCGCCGAGTTACCTGCTCGATGTCAATTGGCTTGAGGTCGCCGGCCGCTCCTCCGACAACAAGCGCATCCCGCATCTGCAGATCAACAGCCAGACCTCGATCAAGCGCGCCGCCCTGCTCGGAATCGGTGTCGCCTGCCTGCCGGATTACATCGTCGGCCGCGACCCCGGCCTGATTCAGCTGGCGATCAATGCCGACGTCCCGTCCTTCGACACCTATTTCTGCTATCCCGACGAGATCAAGAACGCCGCCAAGCTGAAGGCCTTCCGCGATTTTATCGTCAGCAAGGCCAGAAACTGGAACTTTTAAGCCCGGTTTTATTGATGAATTACCGACTATGCAGAACGTGCATGACTGACATGCACAAATGAGGGTTGCCGTTTGCCCAATAAACCACCATATCGCACATAGCTGATGCACATGGTGGCTTTTCCTCCCAGTTCCACCGCATTAGCTGTTCCCCTCTGGAGGTTTTTGACCTTCACACTTATAAGGGCCCTGGTTTTCCAGTGGCCCTCTTTTTTTGTCTTTGCTTCCTTGATAAATGCCGCACCGCAAAAAAATTGTGCGACGCATAGCAGACATGCACAAAAAAGCATTGAAACCTGCTCAAGGAAGCACCATATCTCTACTCAGCTGATGCATCTTGTGGTTTCTCTCCCAGTACCACCGCATTAGCTGTTCCCCTCTGGAGGTTTTTGACCTTCACAATTATAAGGGCCCTGGTTTTCCGGTGGCCCTCTTTTTTTGCCCAAAATTTGCGCATTCACTAAAAACCATTGCCTCACGCCTCCGTGATTTGCATATCGAAGTCTGACGATCAATATATCGCTCAAACACGATTTATAGTTCGGCGAACAACGATGGACAAAGACGAAATTATCAAGGCGCTCGCCCATCCCACCCGGATGGACATTCTGAGCTGGCTGAAAAACCCCGAGGAACATTTCCCCTCGCAGGAGCATCCTTTCGAAATGGGCGTTTGCGCCAGCCAGTTCGAGCGCTGCGGCCTATCGCAGTCGACGGTCTCGGCCCATCTCGGCACGCTGCATCGCGCCGACCTCGTCACCACCAAACGCGTCGGCCAGTGGATCTTTTACAAACGCAACGAAGAAACGATCGCCGCCTTCCTCAAGCAACTGACGCAGGATCTTTAGAATGCCCCTCGCCCTTCTCGTTCTCGCCTTGAGCTCGTTTGCGATAGGCACCACCGAATTCGTCATCATGGGTCTGTTGCCGGAGGTCGCCACCGATCTCTCTGTGACCATCCCGCAGGCCGGATGGCTGGTCACCGGTTATGCCCTGGCGGTCGCGATCGGTGCCCCTGTGATGGCCGTTTTGACCGCGAAGCTGAAGCGCCGTACCGCCCTGATTGCGCTGATGGCCTTATTCATCGCAGGCAATTTGCTTTGCGCTCTGGCGAGCGACTATTGGGTGCTGATGATCGCCCGTGTTGTGACGGCACTCTGCCACGGCGCCTTCTTCGGCATCGGCTCGGTGGTTGCCGCCGGCCTCGTCGCCGAAGACCGCAGGGCCCGCGCCGTCGCGCTGATGTTCACCGGCCTGACGCTCGCCAATGTTCTCGGCGTGCCGCTTGGCACCGCAATCGGCCAGGCCTATGGCTGGCGCGCCACCTTCGGCGTCGTCACCGTCATCGGCATCGTCACCATATCAGGCCTGATCGCCATCCTGCCCAGGGATAAGCAGCAGGAAAACGGCAGCATCCTGCGGGAGATCGCAGCCCTCAGGAATGGCGGCCTGTGGTTGGCGCTCTCCACCACTGTCTTCTTCGCCGCCTCGATGTTCGCCCTCTTCACCTATATCGCGCCGTTGCTGCGCGACGTCACCGGCGTGTCACCGGAAGGCGTCACCTGGACGCTGTTCCTGATCGGCCTCGGACTGACCATCGGCAACCTCGTCGGCGGCAAACTTGCCGACTGGCGCCTCGGCGCGACGCTTGCCGGCGTCTTTGCCGCGATCGCCATCACCTCGATCGCCTTCAGCTATACGAGCCGCTTCTTCATCCCGGCTGAAATCACCCTTTTCCTCTGGGCGATGGCAAGCTTCGCCGCCGTGCCGGCACTTCAGGTCGGCGTCGTCGGCTTCGGGAAGGACGCCCCGAACCTGGTTTCGACAATCAATATCGGCGCCTTCAACACCGGCAATGCGCTCGGCGCCTGGGTGGGTGGCCTGGTCATCGACGCCGGCTTCGATCTCACCCGCGTTCCGCTCGCTGCAGCCTTGATGGCCCTGATCGGCCTCGGCGCGACGGCGCTCACCTATCTCTCCGCCAGGGGCCGGGCCGCCCTCGCCCCTGCCGAGTGATCCTCCCGCAAAAGAAAGGACCATCATGGCCAAGCTTTTCGAACCCACGAAAGTCGGCGACATATCAGTCAAGAACCGCATCGTCATGGCGCCACTCACCCGCAACCGTTCGCCGGGCGCAATCCCCAACGACCTCAACGTCGAATACTACCGCCAGCGCGCCACATCAGGCCTGATTATCACCGAAGCAACCGCGATCACCCATCAGGGCCAGGGTTATGCCAACGTGCCTGGTCTCTACAGCAAAGAGGCTCTCGACGGTTGGAAGCGCGTCACCGACGCCGTTCACTCGGCCGGCGGCAAGATCGTCGTCCAGATGTGGCATGTCGGCCGCATCTCGCACACGACGCTGCAGCCGAACGATGGCAAGCCGGTTTCTTCGACCAATCGCGTCGCCAAGGCCAAGACCTATCTGGTCAATGCCGACAGCACCGGCAGCTTTGCCGACACCTCCGAGCCGCGCGCGCTCGAAACAGCCGAAATCCCCGGCATCATCGACGATTACCGCAAGGCTGCCCGGGCGGCGATCGACGCTGGCTTCGACGGTGTCGAGATCCACGGCGCCAACGGCTACCTGCTCGACCAGTTCATCCGCGACGGCATCAACGACCGCACCGACCAATATGGTGGCTCGATCGAAAACCGCACCCGCCTGACCCTCGAAGTCGTCGATGCCGTGGTCAAGGAAATCGGCGCCGGCCGCACGGCGATCCGCATCTCGCCGGTGACGCCGTCCGGCGAAAGCTACGATTCCAATCCGCAGGTGACCTTCACCCATGTCGTCGAAGGACTGGCCAAATACGACCTCGCCTATATCCATGTCATCGAAGGCCAAACCGGCGGCGAGCGCGACTACAAGCAGGGCGACAATCCCTCCTTCGATTACAAGGCACTGCGCCAGACTTATGAAAAGGCCGGCGGCAAAGCCGACTGGATGGTCAACAACGGCTACGATCGCGATCTGGCGATCGACGCCGTCGAAAGCGGCCGCGCCGATCTCGTCGCCTTCGGCAAGCCCTTCATCGCCAATCCCGATCTCGTCGAGCGCCTTGAACACAACCTGCCGCTCAACACGCCCGACCAGTCGACCTTCTACGGCGGCACCGGCAAGGGCTATATCGACTATCCCATCCTCGAAAAGGTCGCTTGAACCTTTCACACGCAAACGCGAATCCCGCCCGAGAGGCGGGATTTCCATTTTCACGACGTCTCGGTAACTTGCACCATGTTTAGTTCCCATCTTGATCGCTGGTCGCTGATTGCTGACGGCGAGCCCATCATTACCCATTCCAGCCGCCTGCTGCCGGTCCTCTGGCGGGACAGGCCCGCCATGCTGAAAGTGGCGGCAGATATCGACGAACGATACGGCGCGCTTCTGATGCAGTGGTGGGACGGTGACGGCGCAGCCTATGTCTACGCCCATGAGGGCGACGCCGTGCTGCTGGAACGGGCGACGGGAAAACGCTCGCTGCTTGCCATGGCGATGAACGGCGAGGACGATGAGGCAAGCCGCATCCTCTGCGGGACGGCGGCACGGCTGCATGCGCCGCGCGAAAAACCGCTTCCCGATCCCGTGCCCCTCACCCGCTGGTTTCGCGATCTGGAGCCGGCAGCAGGCAAGCATGGCAGCACGCTTGCCGATTGCTCGGCGATCGCCAACGTCCTCCTTGCCGATCAGCGTGATGTCACCATCCTCCACGGCGACATCCATCACGGCAACATTCTCGATTTCCAGGCGCGCGGCTGGCTGGCGATCGATCCGAAGCGGCTGTACGGCGAGCGCGGCTTCGATTTCGCCAATATCTTCGCCAACGAAGAACTGCCAACGATCACCGATCCCGCCCGTTTCCGCCGCCAACTCGCCATCGTTTCAGCGGAGGCGAAGCTGGAGCCGAAGCGACTGCTGCAATGGATCGCCGCCTATTCCGGTCTTTCCGCCGCCTGGTTCCTCGGTGATCCGAATATTCAGCAGGCAGAAACGGCCATGACGGTCGCCCGGATCGCGCTGGCCGAACTCGAGAGCTAACCCGCGTTCTGCGACGGGTGCCCGACAAAGGCAGCCGCCGTGTCACGACGCGGTTCGGGCAGGCAGCCAAGCGCCACGAGCGAAGCCCTGACCGCCTCGTCGATCGGCGTCTGCGGTTCCCCGCCGAGTTCGGCCGTAAGCCTGGTGTTCCGCATCCGCACCGGCACCTTCCAGAGATAGCGCATCTCCTTGATCTCCCGCATCACAGGAACAAAAGGAGCGGCCAGCGGCACGATCCACCAGGGGAAGTTGCCGATCTTTGCTTTGCCGCCGGCGACGCGCTTGATTGCTTCGGCCATCTGCATGCCGTCCGCATCCCAGAAGCCCTCCATGTGATAGACGGAGAAAGGCGGCAGCCGATCGGCCCGTTCGATGAGCTGGACAACGGCTTCCGCCATGTCGGGCAGGTAGGCCCATTGATGACCGATGCCGCGCCGTGCCGGGTTCCTGATCGTGCCAACCGGCTTGCCTGGGGTCACGAGACCGGACGAAAACCAGCTGTTGGCCGTCGCGCCTGGACCGAAGAAATCCCCTGCCCTGACGATGATGGCGCCGGCGCCGGACCGCGACGCCGCCTTCAGCCGCTTCTCCATTTCGACGCGGATCGCCCCCTTCTTCGTCGTTGGATGCTGCGGGCTTTCTTCCGTCGGCGTCGGCAGGGCATCGGGACCAAAATTATAAATATTGCCCGGCAGCACGATTCGCGCGCCGACGGCGCGAGCAGCGGCGATGGTATTGTCGAGCATCGGCAGCACCAGCGTTTCCCAGTCGCGGTAGCCAGGTGGGTTGACGGCATGGACGATCAGGCCGACGCCTTCAGCCGCCTTCAGGACGTCGCCGACATTCATCGCATCGCCCTGCACCCAGTCGAAGGCTGGCTCGTTCCTCGACACCTTGGCGGCATCACGATTGAGCGCCCGGATGCGCCAGCCGCGCGCCAGCAGCTTGCGGGCCACCGCGCCGCCGATACCGCCGGTGGCGCCGAGAATGAGGGCCGTCGTCTTCATTTCGCTGTTCATGACAATCATCTCCTTCGATGGAATGAGAGGATCATGCCATCAGAGGGATATAAACGAAATTGACGAAAGAAATGCATCTGATATACGAAAATATATGAACTATGAACCCAGCTGGGATTTCTACCGCAGTTTCCTGACCGTGCTCCAACAGGGATCGCTGTCGGCCGCCGCCCGCGAACTGGGGCTGACCCAGCCGACCATAGGCCGCCATGTCGACGCACTGGAACTGGCGATCGGCGCCGAACTCTTCACCCGCTCACCGAATGGGCTGCTGCCAACGGACGCCGCACTGGCGCTGAAGCCTTACGCCGAGACGCTGGCGGCAACCACGGCCGCCCTTTTGCGCACCGCATCCGGGCAGCGCGAGCGCGTGGCTGGAACCGTCAGAATCAGCGCCAGCGAGGTCATCGCCGTCGAAGTGCTGCCCGGGATTCTCGGACCGCTGCAGGAAACCTATCCCGAACTGCAGATCGAGCTCTCGGCATCCGATACGATCGAGGACCTGGTGAACCGCGAGGCCGATATCGCCGTGCGCATGGCGGAGCCGCAGCAGGCTGCACTCGTCGTGCGCCGCATCGGCGATATCCCGCTCGGCTTTCACGCCCATCACCGTTATCTCGAACGATACGGCATTCCGCAAACCCTGGCTGACCTCGCAAACCACCGGCTTATCGGCTTCGACCGCCAGACGGCCTATGTCCGCATGGTGATGAAACGCTATGCGGTGCCCGGCATCGAGTTCTCCTACAGGACCGACAGCAATCTTGCCCAGCTTTCCGCAATCCGCGCCGGCGTCGGCATCGGCATCTGCCAGAGAGGGCTCGCGCGTGAAAATCCCGACCTTGTTCACATCCTGCCTGATGCCTTCAGCCTACCGCTCGGCACGTGGGTGGCGATGCATGAGAGCCTGAAGTCTTCGCCGCGCTGCCGCGCTACCTTTGACGTATTGGTCAAGGGGCTTCAGGACTATCTCCGATATTCGACCAGCGCATAATCGCAAAAATCGGAATCGATTTTCGCAAAGAATCATGCGCAAATTTCGAAGCGATAGAGCCTCCTTAACGCGTCTTATCGGACGTGCACCCCAGCGGGATGCAAATGACAAAGCACCATGCGGTTGAACTCGTGCCCTGCGATCCGCAATGGCCACAAGCCTTCCAGCGCATCCGCGGCAGGCTTCTGGCTTTGTTGCCGCAGGCGCTCTCCATCGATCACATCGGTAGCACGTCCATACCAGGCATGATCGCCAAGCCGCTTATCGATATCGACATCGTTCTTCCCGGCCTCGGCCATATCGAGGACGCCACGCGCGTGCTTCTGGCCGAGGGCTACGAGCCGCGCGGCAACCGCTATGACGACGATGTCTGGGCATTCTTATCGAAAGGTTCGGTGCCGGTAGAACGGGTCTACCTTTGCCCTTTCGGCAACGGCACGCATCGAAACAGGCTGGCTTTCCGGGATTATCTCACCGCGCATCCACAAGCGGCGGCCGATTATGCCGCACTCAAACGCAGGCTGGCAGCCGAATTCCGGATGGACGGCGACGGCTATACTGCGCATAAGCGCGAATTCGTCGATGCGATCGTCGCGCGGGCATTGGCGGGAGATGGTTAGTTTCCGATGCCTTGCGAGGCCTCGGCCGTGCGATCCTTCCACTGGCCGTCCACCACCTCGGTTTCCGGCCGGTCGCCGCCCTCGGCATATTCCTCATGCCACTTGCCGTTCTCGTCCTGCCAACTGATCTCGGCGGAATCGCCGCCGACCTGCTGTTCGGCCGCGACGATGCGTGCAGCTTCGAGCGCCTCGGCATGGGTCGGGAATGCCTCGGAATAGACACCTCCCAGCCTGTAGGCCCAGCCGCCGTCATGCGGCACGACTTCGTAGACCACCTTGATCATGCATCCGTCTCCTCATCTTCTTGTTGCGCATTCGCACGCTTCCGGACAGGATCCGGATCATCGCGGCCGCTTGACGAGAATTCGAGGACGCCGCGATCTGCTTTCCGGCCCCGATGACGTTCAGTATTCCATTAAACGCCGAAGACTGCAAATGGCACTCGACCGGGGCTTACTTGATAGGCGAAATCAGTGACTTAGATAAAATGCATGAATCTGAACCGGAGCAGAGGCTTGGGGATCGCGTCACGCTTTAAAGAGGAAAAGTTTCTGGTCGCCGCACTTGTCGTTGCGGCGATTGCCTATCTCTTGGAACACGCAGTGATCGAGATGGGGCGAGGCGTCGCGCTGATTGCCGCCGCTGCCCTGGTCGGCACCATCGTGCTCGCCTCGATCCGTGTTGCCCATCATGCCGAGCTGCTCGCCGTCAAGGTCGGCGATCCCTACGGCACGATGATCCTGACGCTCTCGGCTGTTGCCGTCGAAGTTATCATCCTCGCCATCATGATGAGCGGCGAGAGCTCGCCGACGCTGGTACGCGACACGATCTATTCGGCCCTGATGCTCGATATCAACGGCATTCTCGGCCTGGCCGCCCTGCTCGGCGGCCTCAAGCACGGCGAACAGCCCTATAACGACAATTCCGGCAAGACCTACGGCGTGATGATCCTCACCGCCATGGGCATCTCGATGATCGTGCCGGAATTCGTGCCCAGCGACAAATGGCACTATTATTCCGCCTTCACCATCGTCGCGATGATCGCGCTTTACGGCCTCTTCCTGCGCATGCAGGTTGGCCAGCACAGCTATTTCTTCAGCTACAGCTATCCGCGCTCCGAACGAAAGAAGGAAAGTCCGGACGAGCATGGCCCCGACGAGTCGGCCGCGATTTCGATCGCCACCATTCTCGTCGGCGTCGTCATCATCGGCCTGCTGGCGGAGTTCATGGCGGCCTTCATGACCGAAGGCCTGCGCGACAGCGGCGCGCCGATCGCGGTGACCGCCGTGGTCGTCGCGGCAATTTCGGCCGCACCCGAGATCCTGACCGCGTTGAGGGCGGCACTCAGGAACCGCATGCAGGCGACGGTCAACATCGCCATGGGCGCCTCGCTGTCGACGGTCATCCTGACCGTGCCCGTCATGGAAGCGATCGCGCTCTATACCGGCCAGCCCTTCATGATGGCGATGACCCCGGTACAGACGGTGATGGTCGCGATCACGCTGATTGCGGCCGCGATCAACCTCAACGACGGCGAGACCAACGCTATCGAGGGCATGACGCATTTCATCCTCTTCGCCACCTTCGTCATGCTGACCGCGCTGGGGCTTTGAAGGCTCCCGCGGAGAAAGGGAAAGAACAAGCTGTTTAGGCGGGCTGTTGGGCGAAGAGCAGGCGTTCGCGGGCTGCGAACCATTCCTCGGCGTAATCGTCGTTCTTGTATTCCTCGAAATACGGCCCGCCATCGGTGAAATGGACGTTCTTGGCGTCTTCGCGGTAGTCGTATTCATTGACGAGGTAATTCCACGTCACCGGCAATTCGCCTATGAGGTCTTCATTCTCCAGCCATTTGAACTGATGCAGTTGCAGCCCGGTCGCGGTATTGACGTAGTTGGGCGTCAGTGCGCGGCATTCGTCATTGTTGAAGAGGATGAAGCTCGACCAGTTCTTCTTTTCGTACTTGGTCTGCGCCTGGCCGAGGAACTTGGTGTCGATCTTCGGCTGGTAATCGTGTTTGACGCACATGACGGCGTAACGCCAGTCGCGCAATGCCCAAAGCTCGGCGATATCGGCACGCATCAGCATGTCGCAATCCATGAAGATGCTCCAGCCCCCGTAACCGCTCAGATAGGGAGTCAGGAAACGCGAGAAGGAGAACTCCGTGGATTGCAGCGCGTTGCGCTGGCGGGTGAAAATCCCGCCAAGATTGGAGAGCGCAATGGGCGAGAACTCGACCGGGATCGACGACTTCTCGATGATGCTCTGTACGAGAACGTGGTAGGCAACCACTTCCTTGGGATCGAATCCCACGAAAATTCGGACGTTCTGTTGTTCCATTGTCCACCTCGATCGCCAGTATAGAGAGATGAATTGATTGGTATCGGAAACAGCGTTTTTGGCCACCCACGCCTGTTAGCAAAGGCCTGCGACAGTCATCCCTTCGACTTTTCGAGAAAACGCTGCTTGCGGGTTTTCGGTTTGAACCGCCGAAAGAAACTGTCGACGGCGCGGATGAATTTAGTGACGGACATCAGCCTGTCGATCTGGCTGTTCGTATTGTCGAGCCGCTCCGACAGGACCTCAGCCGCAGTCATCGCGATCTCGATCGGCGGCACCTCAGGAAACCGTTTGGCGAGCGCCGAATAGGGGCTGGCATCGACGCCGCCCACCATCGAGATCGACCCCTTGCGCGCAAAGAGACGCAGGAAGATCTGCTCGAACGTCCAATCGTGCACGTCGAAGACCTTCCACTTCTCGCTCCGCTTCGCCGAAAAGCCGGCAAGCAGGATCTTGCCCGGCAGTTGCAGATCGGCGAGCCACAGCGCTACCGCAAAGCCGCTCGTCGCGATCTTGCCGATCGGATAGAGATCGGCGAGCATTTGTGTCAGATCAAGGTGACGGGCCTTAGCGCCTTCGAAGCAGCTCTTTTCGCTGAGATTCTCCTCGACGGAGACCCGGATGTTGACGACGCCGAGGAAATCGTCGCCGCCAAAGAAGCGCAAGACATCCGCCGCTTCGCGCCGATGGACGATATGGGCGCCCATCACGTCGCTGCGGGCAACCAGCATCGAATGGCCGACGAAGGGTTCGTCGAGCACCTTATAGGCCTTGTTGAAGAAGATGTAGAGCGCCGTCTCCGGCAGTTCGCTCCGCAGCCGTTCGAGATCGACCACCTCGCTGTTTGCTACCAGCACGACATGGGAATAGCCCGACAACAGCGCCTTCCACGCTTCCGGCGTCAAGAAACTGAAGCCGCCATCCGGAGCGGTCGTAGCCTTGTTATCGCTGGGGATTGCTTCCATATCGCCTCACATGCACTTTCCAAGGACGACGCGGTCCGCCCGACTAGCTGTTGCTAAAATAGGTGCGCATCCGGGCAAGCCGCGTCAGCCCGCCGATGCGCTTCCCCAAATGCGAGAGGAAACCCGCAACCCGGCCCGCCATCGACGGCTGCCTGCAGAAAGAGGCCCACGGTGTGTTGCCGAGATCCTCGATATATTGTTTGGCCATCCGCCGGTGCACCCAGGGCACGGTGGCCTGCCACGGCTTTTTCCGGCCGGTGAAATGAAGGATGGCCGGCCGATTGACGAAAGGCAGCAGGCCCGTCTGTGTATTCCAGCGCGGATCGAGCGCCAGCCAGTCGCGGTCGAAAGTGACGTTCAACGCATCCTGGTCATTGTTCTCGAACAGATGCGACCGCTCCTCGAAGATTTCCCGGGTCCTGGCGAAAAGCCCCCTCGCCCGGCAGACGGACCAGTCGAACAGCAGTACGCCGGCATTGAAGTAGCGGCCGCCCTGGCCCATGCCGATCTTGCGCTGCCGCGCCCCGGCCTTCTCGGGAAAGGCCATGACATAGTCGTCGACCGCGGCAAGCGCTTTGCCTTGAAGATTTCTCGTGAAGAGTTCGTCGACCGGCGAAACCGCCAGCACATCGGCGTCGAGATAGAGCAGCCGCTCAACATGATCGGGAATGTACAGATCCATGTAGAGCCGCGCCAGCGTCGCCCCCGACCAGCGACCCCGCGCCTGCAGCGCAGTATCCGGCGTATTGTAGGGCAGCACCCTGATCGCCATGCCGTGCAGTCGCGCGAAATTTCCGACCTCGGCGATTTCATTCGGCTTGAGGTCGATGCCGAGAAGCAGGAACTCAACAGTGGAACCTGAGAGATTGCGCTTGACGGAAAGCAGGGTGCAGCAGGCGGCCGGCAGCATGTTGACATCCGAACAGACGATCACGGCACTCTGCTGCAAAATCCCGGCCTCCCGAAGCGGCAACTTCAACTTGATGCCGGATATCTAGTTGGTTTGATGCCAACCCGCAACCGCAGATCACCCGCCGGACCGTCACTCTGCGTCACGTTTTGAATCCGATTTCAACGGCTTGCGAGGCAAAGCGGAATCAACCCCGCAGGATGTTGAATCGGGATGTGAGCTACAATCGCAGCGCCAGCCCAACGTCGCCGCACAACAACAAGGCCCGCCGTCGCCGGCAGGCCTTCGATCGGCGTTACACTAACCCGCTTACTTGCAGGCGCCGCAGAAGCGCTGGATGCGGCGGCAGGCTTCCTCGAGCAGCTCTTCCGAAGTCGCGTAGGAGATGCGGAAGTTCGGGCCGAGACCGAAGGCCGAACCGTGAACGACGGCGACACCTTCCGTTTCCAGAAGCTCGGAAACGAAATCCTCGTCCGTCTCGATGACCTTGCCGGAGGGCGCGGTCTTGCCAATCAGACCCTTGCACGAGGGATAGACATAGAAGGCGCCTTCCGGCACCGGGCAGACGATCCCCTTGGCCTGATTCAGCATCGAAACGACGAGATCGCGACGGCCTTCGAAGATCTTCTTGTTCGCAGGGATGAAGTCCTGCGTGCCGTTCAGCGCTTCGACAGCCGCCCACTGGGCGATTGACGTCGCACCCGAGGTCTGCTGCCCCTGGATCATGTCCATGGCCTTGATGAGCTGGATCGGGCCGGCCGCATAGCCGATACGCCAGCCGGTCATCGCATAGGCCTTGGAGACGCCGTTCATCGTCAACGTGCGGTCGTAGAGCTTAGGCTCGACTTCCACAGGCGTGACGAACTTGAAGTCGCCATAGGTCAGGTGCTCGTACATGTCGTCGGTCAGCACCCAGACCTGCGGATTCTTCATCAGCACATCCGTCAGCGCCTTCAGCTCGTCCTGTGTATAGGCCGCCCCCGTCGGGTTGGACGGAGAGTTGAAAATGAACCACTTGGTCTTCGGCGTGATCGCCTTTTCGAGATCGGCCGCCTGGAGCTTGAAGTTATGCTCCTGGGTGGCCGAAACGAAAACCGGCGTGCCGCCGCACAGCGCCACCATCTCAGGATAGGAAACCCAGTAAGGCGCCGGGATGACGACTTCGTCGCCGGGGTTCAGCGTTGCCATGAAGGCGTTGAAAAGGATCTGCTTGCCGCCGGTGCCGACGATCGTCTGCTCCCAGGAATAGTCAAGGCCGTTCTCGCGCTTGAACTTGGCGGCGATCGCCTTGCGCAACTCGGGAATGCCGGAAACCGGCGTGTACTTCGTTTCGCCGCGGTTGATCGCGTCGATGGCGGCCGTCTTGATATTATCGGGCGTATCGAAATCCGGCTCTCCTGCGCCGAGGCCAATGACGTCACGTCCTTTTGCTTTCAGCTCGCGCGCTTTCTGGGAGACGGCGATGGTGGCTGAAGGCTTCACACGGGAAAGAGCATCGGCAAGGAAAGCCATGATAACGGTCCTAATGGTTGAAACGGGCAGAAAGCCGGGACCGGAGTTCTGCGGTTAGCTCTATGTCCAATGTATGACGGCATTTCAAGCGGAAAGGCGTCATGGTGGCATGATTCTTATTGATCGGTTCGCCGCGCCGCCCGCCCGGCATGCCGCGCCCTTGGGAGAGGCTTGCGTCACGCGGTCGAAAGGCCATTCGCAGATCTTGAATCAATCTCTGAAGTCATCCGGATTTATCCCCTGAAATCAGAGGCATCGTCGAATTCGGCCATCGCCACGAATAAGCCGCAACAAATGCCGCGCCACGCCGCAATTCGGTCGCGAGCGCGCCGAGATCGAAGCCGCATCATCCGGCATCCGAAATTGGTTATTGAGGGTATGCCAATGTTTCTGGAAGATGAGTTTGCCATAGGGCGCATTCGTGCGCGCCGAATTTCCGTTTCAGTCCTTGTTGCCGTCACCGCCTTTGCCGCCTGCATCGCCGCGATGCTGGGGCTTGCCTCCGCCGCCCGCGCCGCCGAGACGCCGCAGGCATCCGTCCAGCTCGCAGCGCTTGTCCGGCCGAACGACGTCAACAGCGGCTCGCTGCTCTTTCCGTCGAAGGAGCCGGGCTTCTATGTCGAAGCGCCGCGGCTGAAGAGTGATGTTGCCATCGATGTCTCCGGCCCGATCGCCAGGGTGAAGGTGACGCAGCGCTTCCAGAATCCGAGCCAGGGTTGGGTCGAAGGCACCTACGTCTTCCCGCTGCCGGATAATTCCGCCGTCGACGCGCTGAAAATGCAGATCGGCGAACGCTTCATCGAAGGCCAGATCAAGCCGCGCCAGGAAGCCCGCGAGATCTACGAGCAGGCCAAGGCCGAGGGCAAGAAGACGGCGTTGCTCGAACAGCAGCGGCCGAACATCTTCACCAACCAGGTCGCCAATATCGGCCCCGGCGAAACCATCGTCGTCCAGATCGAATATCAGCAGATGATCCACCAATCGGGCGGCGAGTTCTCGCTGCGCTTCCCGATGGTCGTCGCCCCGCGCTACAATCCGGCGCCGATCGTCCAGACCGTCGAGTTCAACAACGGCGCTGGTTTTGCCACGCCGCGCGACCCGGTGGAAAACCGCGACAAGATCGAAGCCCCCGCGCTTGATCCGCGTGAGAACGCCAGGATCAATCCGGTTTCGCTGACCGTAGACCTCAAGGCCGGTTTCCCGCTCGGCGACGTCAAATCCTCCTTCCATGCGGTCGATATCAGCCAGGACGGCGACCAGGCGAGGACGATCAGTCTGAAGGCGGACTCCGTTCCGGCCGACAAGGATTTCGAGCTCACCTGGAAGGCCGCCCCCGGTAAGATGCCGAGTGCCGGCCTCTTTCGCGAAGTGATTGATGGTAAGACCTATCTGCTCGCCTTCGTCACCCCGCCCATGGCCCCGGATACGGCAGCGCCGCCGGCAAAACGCGAGGTGGTCTTCGTCATCGACAATTCCGGCTCCATGTCCGGCCCGTCGATCGAGCAGGCAAGGCAGAGCCTGGCGCTTGCCATCGCCAAGCTGAACCCCGACGACCGCTTCAACGTCATCCGTTTCGACGATACGATGACCGATTATTTCAAGGGTCTCGTCGCAGCCACCCCTGACAATCGCGAAAAGGCGATCGCCTATGTCAGAGGCCTGACAGCCGACGGCGGCACGGAAATGCTGCCTGCCTTGCAGGCTGCGCTGCGTAACCAGGGACCGGTCGCAACCGGAGCGCTGCGCCAGGTCGTATTCCTGACGGATGGTGCGATCGGCAACGAACAGCAGCTTTTTGAGGAAATCACCGCGAACCGAGCCGATGCCCGCGTCTTCACCGTCGGCATCGGCTCGGCACCGAACACCTATTTCATGACCAAGGCCGCCGAAGTCGGCCGCGGCACCTTCACGGCGATCGGCTCGACCGATCAGGTGGCAAGCCGCATGGGCGAGCTTTTCGCCAAGCTGCAGAACCCAGCCATGACCGATATCACTGCCACCTTCGAAGGCATCGAGGCCGAGGATATCACGCCGAACCCGATGCCGGACCTCTACAGCGGCGAGCCCGTCGTGCTGACCGCGCAGCTGCCTGACGATCAGCCCGCCGGCAAGCTGCAGATCATCGGCAAGACAGGCGACCAGCCCTGGCGCGTCGAGATGGATATCGCCAATGCCGCCAACGGCAACGGCATTTCCAAGCTCTGGGCGCGGCGCAAGATCGACGATTTCGAGGCGCGCGCCTATGAGCGTCAGGATCCGGCCGCGCTCGACAAGGATATCGAGACCGTGGCGCTCGCCCATCACCTCGTCTCCCGCGTCACCAGCCTGGTCGCCGTCGACGTCACTCCGTCTCGTCCGGTCGACCAGCCGCTCGGCTCGACCAAGCTGCCGCTCAACCTGCCGGAAGGTTGGGACTTTGATAAGATCCTCGGCGAAAACCCCGCCCCTCTTGGCGGCACGGAGCGCCATGGCTCGGCTACGCCGACAGGAAACCCCGGACCGGAGCAGGCTGCGGCCGAAACACAGGAGCTCGCCGCATCGCCTGAGATCGCAAACATGATGGCCGCAGCCCCGACCGCCAAGGCGGCCACCATGATCGCGCAAAAAAGCACGACCGTGAACCTGCCGCAGACGGCGACGCGCGCCGACGAGCAGATCATCCGCGGGCTGACCATGCTGCTCGTGGCGCTGACGGCGGCAAGCGGGCTTGCCGTGTGGCGGCGACGCCTCAAGGGCATTATTGCGGTCGGGGTCAAGCGAAATGGTCTCTAGGCTCTCCGCAAGCCAGAATGAGGAAGCGGCCGAATTCGAGCCGCTTCCGACCTATCTGGAACTCGCCATGGCCGCCGCCACGGCCTATGATCGGCCGAAGATGCGCCAGAAGAAGGGTTTCTTCCTCTGGCGCCTTTCCTCGATCGAAAAAGCAATTGCCTTTGCCATCGCCGGCCTTGCCCTCTATGGCCTGGCGCTGATCGGCGACGGCTTCCTGCTGAAGGCGAAGGCAGAGCTTTCCCAGGTTCTGCTGAAACGCGCCTTCGCTGCCGAATTGCGGGGCGAAGAAACAAAACCCTGGCCCTGGGCGGATTTCACCACCGAGGCCAAGGTGCGCGCCCCGCGCCTCGGCAAGGAGGCGATCGTGCTCTCCGGCGCCTCCGGCGAGGCTCTCGCCTTCGGTCCGGCCTGGCTCGCCAACACGCCGCAACCGGGCGAGGAAGGCACCTCCGTCATCGCCGCCCATCGCGACACGCATTTCCGCTGGCTGCAATATATAAGGCCCGGCGATACGATTGAAGTCACGCGCCGCGACGGCAAACTATTGACCTTCAAGGCCGGCGAGGGCCGCATCGCCCCGTGGGATGCAAGCGGTATCGATCCCTCCTCCGATGGCCGCCACTTGGTGCTGACCACCTGCTGGCCCTTCAATGCCACCGAACGCGGGCCGTTGCGCTACATCCTCGAGGCGGAATTGGTCGATGGCCAGGCAACGGGATCGGTTCAAACGGTAAACACAAAGCCGTTATTGCAGACCGAATGAGGGTTGAAGCTGTCCCCTGCCCGCTCCACGTTCAGCCTGGAGAGACGACGGGGAAGCAAGATGAAGCGAATGTCCACCTTCCATTTCGCCGCAGCGCTGGTCCTGTTCGGCACCGCATCGGCGGATGCAGCCGACACCATCAACACGCAGGATCTCGCGGTCCGTGTCGACAAGCTCGCCAACGGCCTCCAACATCCCTGGGCGGTCGAGGTCTTGCCCGATGGCGCCTATCTCGTCACCGAGCGGCCGGGCCGCATGCGCATCGTCCGCGACGGCACGGTCTCCGACCCGATCGGCGGCGTGCCCAAGGTCAGCGCCCGTGGCCAGGGCGGCCTGATGGACGTGGCGCTCGCGCCGGACTTTGCGACATCTAGAAAGCTCTATTTCACCGCCGCCATCGCCAACAGCCAGGGCTCCGGCACCGAAGCCTTCAGCGCCACACTTTCAACTGACGAAAAGACGCTCCACGCCGTGACGCCTGTTTTCAGCATGCGGCGCTTCACCTCAGGCAATATCCAGTATGGCTCGCGCATCGCGATATCAGGTGACGGCTCGCTGTTCATCAGCGTCGGCGACCGTGGCGACCGCGACCGCTCGCAAGACTGGCAGGACGATGCCGGCTCGATCATCCACATCAATGCCGACGGTAGCATCCCTGCCGACAATCCGTTCAAAGACGGCGGCAAGGCGCTGCCGGAAATCTGGTCGAAAGGCCACCGCAACCCGCAGGGCATCACCTTCGACGCCAAGGATGGCAAGCTCTATACCGTCGAGCACGGCGCGCGCGGCGGCGACGAGATCAACCAGCCCGAGGCCGGCAAGAATTACGGCTGGCCGATCATCACCTATGGCCGCGACTATTCGGGCGCCGAGATCGGCGAAGGCACGGCCAAGGAAGGGCTGGAACAGCCGCTGCATTATTGGGATCCTTCGATCGCACCCGGCGCGCTCGCCATCTATCGCGGCGCCATGTTTCCGGAATGGGACGGCAATTTCATCGTCGCAGCTCTGAAGTTCCAACTGCTCTCGCGCATGCAGCGTGACGATAGCGGCGCCTTTGTCGCCGAAGAGCGCCTGTTCGAGGGCGAATACGGCCGCATCCGCGACGTTGTCATCGCACCCGACGGAGCGCTGCTGATGGTGACGGACGAGGATAACGGCGCGCTGCTCAGGGTTTCGCGCGTGGAAGCCAGCAACGGCTGAGGTCACGATGACGATGAGAAACGGACTAAAGGTCGAGGCTAGCAACCCGGAATGGAACGCCGTCATCGATCTCGACAGCGAGCTGGGACCCCAAACTCGTGCGTCTATTTACAACTATATTCCCAAATGAAGTATTGGGGATGCCTAGCGTCCGGATCCACATCTTGTTCCGGGTCTTTGCTCAACCATATATCGCCGAGCGAAGAGACGCCGTTCTGGCAGCTGTTTTTGATCAACCTCGCCACCATCTCGAAGACCTGCAAATGACGATCCCGAAACGACATATTCGCTAGCGGGCCACGGTATTTTTCCCCGCTATGAGTGACTTCGATCCTTCGATCTTTGGAAGCTAGAGCAATGACTGAATAATTGAATTTCGAGCCGCTAAGCTGTGTTGCTCCACTATCTATAGCGTCGCGGGCATCCGCTGGTTCTGTGGCAACCGCAAGAAGTCCCCACAAAGTGATATACTTTACATATCTGCCATACATTAGAACGCGCTCCGGCTGCATTCGACTTGATGATACGGTCTTCCGCCATATACATAATCTGCAATCTGGACCAGCCCTGCGCGATAGTTGCCGTCTTCAGATTGCGATCAAATCGAACACGGCGCACGGCGGCAACGGCTGAGCGATCACAACGCGCCGCGCAGCTCCTTGCGGATGACGAACTTCAGCCCGGACCAGATCTCGTCGACGGCGCAGACCTTGACGTCGACCAGACCGGTTGGGAGCAGAACCTCCCGCAGTACGTCCTCCGAGATGTCAGTCGGCACGCGTGAACTCTTCTTTGGCCATGATATCCAGACCATGCCGTCCCGCCTGAGGACACGGAAAAGCGCAGGCGCAACCGCATCCAGCGCCGCCCGTTCGGTCGTAAACAGATGCACATAGTCAAATGCACGCTGAGGCGTCTCGGGAAGCGCGCGGACGACCGAAGCAAAACCGTCGAAACCATTGATGTCACCGATCGTTTCCGGAATGCCGAGAAGGGCGGCGGCCTGCCCTTGTGCAAGGCCGAGCTTCCTGACAAGCGGCGTGCCGGAATAACCTGCCGTCCTAGGCGCAGCCGCATCGCCGGTCGGCTTCCGTTCCTCGCGTCGCATGCATTCATCTCCGTCAACCGACACGAAGTCTTCACCCTTGCCGAAAGGAAACGCAACTGCTAACCGCTTGGGCACATCTCCCTTCCCCATCGAGGACGACATGACGCGCGTTCAGGCGAATCTCCTTCTATTGCTTGCAGCCGCCATCTGGGGCGGCGGCTTCGTCGCGCAGTCGACGGCGATGAAGGCGATCGGCCCCTTCTGGTTCATCGGCCTGCGCTTTGCCGTCGCCACCCTGGCCGTGCTGCCTTTTGTCCTTTTTGAAGCGCGCAAGGCAACGGAGAAGACAAGCGCGCGCCATGCCAAGCTCTACATCCTGATCGGCCTTGCCCTTTTCGGCGGTGCAGCCACGCAGCAGGTCGGACTGCAGACGACGACGGTGACGAATTCCAGCTTCATCACCGGCCTCTACGTCGTTTTCGTGCCGCTGATCGCCGTGTTCTTCCTACGCCGTGCTCCGCATTGGATCATCTGGCCGGGCGCATTGATGGCGATCACCGGCATCTACCTCCTGTCCGGCGGCCAGCTCTCGGCGATGGCGCCTGGCGATCTGCTGACCGTCGTCTGCGCCGTCTTCTGGGCGATCCAGATCACTCTTGCCGGCACCACCGTTTCGGAGACCGGAAGGCCGCTCGCGCTCTCCGCCGTGCAATTCGCCGTCACCGCGGTCTGTGCGCTGGCCGTTGCCGCAGCCGTCGAACCGGTCAGCCTTTCGGCGATACAGGCCGCGGCGCCGGAGATCCTTTATGTCGGTATCTTCTCGTCGGGCGTGGCTTTCGTGCTGCAGGTGATCGGCCAGCGCTACACGACGCCCTCGCAGGCCGCGATCTTTCTTTCTTCCGAAGCGCTCTTCGGTGCCTCGCTTGCGGCCCTGATGCTCGGCGAGACGATGCCGGTAACAGGCTATGCAGGTTGCGCGCTAATGTTTATCGCTATGCTTGTGGTCGAACTCGTACCCGGATTCACCCGGCGGCGCCTGCCGGCCGCGTGAACACGCGTCCAAATTTGGGTAAGTCACGCATCGGAAAAAAATTTTATCCGATGCGGGAGACGCGTTCACGTTGCATTTTTGGGAAAATCTGCTCGGAACTTATATTGCTGACGATATAAAACGTTAATCATTCCCTGTCGGCGAAGGAAATTTTGCGTTTTTGCGCAAATTGGATATCGGCAGGGGTGTGCCAGGAACGACACGTAAAAAAACTTTTGCTTGCCAAAATCCTTTAAACGCAGCACTCTCAGCGCGTTCGGGCATTTTGCGAGCATGGGAAGTCCTTAAGTATTTGCGCGCCGGGAACGCTAATATTCCGGTCAGCCGGTTCCGAAAATGGCGGGCGAAAGTCCTGCCTGGAACAGGCCGAGGTAGAGGGGACCTTTTTCTCAAATTTCAAGAATTGCCTGCCAACGCCTCCTGCAAGGGAGGCAATGCTATGATGCTGCCCGTGTGGATGGCGGGCAGAGAGAAAAGGACCTGACGCATGGCAGAGACTGGCACTGTAAAATTCTTCAATACCGACAAAGGCTTCGGCTTCATCAAGCCGGACCGGGGCGGCGCCGATATCTTCGTTCACATTTCTGCCGTTCAGGCCTCCGGCCTGGCCGGTCTGACGGAAAACCAGAAGGTAAGCTTCGACACGGAGCCGGATCGCCGCGGCAAGGGCCCGAAGGCCGTCAATCTGCAGATTGCGGGCTGAACCCTTAACAAGGCTGGCGAGTTCGAGTTGAAGCCCGGCAGCAATGCCGGGTTTTGTCGTTCAGCCTTCGTTCAGCTACAAATCTTTACTGCTGTGACCATCGAGAAAGGGACCGGCGTTCGGTTCCCGGGATTAGGATTTTTGCTTATGAACAGGCTCGCCAAGACCCTTCTGCTGACGGCAACCGCTGCCGCACTCACGCTTTCCGCGATCGGTGAAGCGTCGGCCCGCGACCGCCACTGGCGCCACGACAATCATCACGGCAACAACGATGCGTGGGTCGGCGGCGCCGTCGGCCTGGCCACCGGCCTGATCGTCGGCTCTGCCATCGCCAACGCCAATAATGGTCCGGTTTACGAAGAGCGTCGCTACATCGACCCAGCCTACGAGCCGGATTACTACGAGCCCGCTCCAGTCTATCGCGCCCCGCGCCGCGTCTATGTCGATCAGCCGCAATATTACGAACCGGTTCGCACGGCGGTGGAGCCCTGGTCACCGCAATGGCAGCGTTACTGCTCGTACCGCTACCGCTCCTTCGATCCGCGCAGCGGCACCTATATCGGCAATGACGGCCGCAGCCACTTCTGCACCGCCGGCTGAATCGTCGAATATCCCTGATGCAAAGCGCCGCTTTTCAGCGGCGCTTTTGTTTTGCATGGGTCAACCGGCCTTCTTTTCCTAGAGCATGATGCCGAAAAGTGTGCGCGGTTTTCGGGCGACATCATGCTCTATTTCTTTGATTTAGATCAGGATTCAGATTTTAGGCCGATCTGGCCTAAAATCATCCTGATCTGGGGCATGGACTCGGCCTCGGTATCAAAATCGGTCGAGACGCTCACGGTGCGCCACATCCGATCAGCTTCGATACGCGCCGCATCCGCCTTTTCGACATTGCGTACCGCATCGCTGCCGAGCAGCAGCCGCAACGGCGGCTCTTCGAGACCGGCGATGTGGATGACGACCGCAGCCGCTTTGGCAGGATCGCCGGGCTGGCGCCCATCGTATTCACGCTGGAAGCGCACCGTGGCGCCGACCGTCTCCGCATAGTCCTGCCGCCCTTCGGCAAGCACCGTCGAGGAGCCGGCGAAATCGGTCCTGAAGCCGCCGGGCTCGATCACCGTCACCTTGATCCCGAATGGCGCGACCTCCTTCGCCAGCACCTCGGAAAATCCCTCAACACCGAATTTCGCCGCCGAATAGGCGCCGCGCCCGGCAGGTCCGATCCGGCCGCCGACGGATGAGAACTGGATGATGTGCCCCGCTCCCTGCCCACGCATCAGGGCGATGACTGCCTTGGTCATGATGATCGTGCCGAAGAGGTTGGTCTCGATCTGGGCGCGAAAATCGGCAAGGCTGGTATCCTCGATCGAGCCGACATTGCCGTAGCCGGCATTGTTGACAAGCACGTCGATGCGCCCGAACCGCTTCACACCCGCCTCGACTGCCGCCGCTGCCGCCGCCTCGTCGGTCACGTCAAGCGCCAGCGTCAGCACCTGATCGCCATACCGCTCGGAAAGATCGGCAAGCTGGCCGGGATCGCGCGCCGTCGCCACCAGATTGTCGCCGGAGGCCAGAACCGCCTCCGCCAGCGCCCGGCCGAGACCGCGCGAACTCCCTGTTATCAACCAGACCCTGGACATCGGAAACCCTCCTTCTTTGGTTCCCGGCTCATGTATGCTCTACTGTATCCGATCGAAAGAAGGTACCCAGACGATCCATACACACCTTGAGGTAACCAACGTGACCAGCGACATGTTCGATTTCTGCAGCAGCATGACGGATGAACAGGATGCGCGGGCCCGCGAACTGATTGAGCGGGCGGCGGCGAAATGGCCGCTGCGCATTCTGCATGTGCTCTCGGATGCCGGCGCACCCCTGCGCTTCTCGCGCCTTATGGAAAGGGTCGAGGGCATCAGCCAGAAAGTGCTGACGCAGACGCTGCGCACCCTCGAAAGAGATGGCCTCATCATCCGCACACTCTATCCCGAAGTGCCGCCGCGCGTCGAATATGAGTTGACGCCGCTCGGACGCGACCTCCTCATGCAGGTCGCCGCGCTCTGGCGCTGGATCGTCGAACACCTGGACGATTTCGATGCGTGCAAAGCCGTGAAGCTGACGGCGGCCCGTGCCTAAAGCGCGTCGCGATCTTTCAGATTCGCTCCTCGCACTCTAGAGCGTGCTGTTTTTAGACGGCAGCATATCCTGAGTTTCTAAGATAGTTT
>NZ_PQIG01000098.1 GCF_012349115.1 Rhizobium ruizarguesonis | reverse complement strand
GGTTCGGCAGGCCCTCGGTCCATTCCGGCGCAAAGCCGATGCCAAGGCCTGCCGAAACCAGCGACACCAGCGAATAGGTGTCGTCGCAACTATAAGCGATGTTGCGGGTCAGATCGTATTCCTCGAACTTCTCGTTGAAGTACCGCTCTGTATAGGAGAGGTTCTTGCGATTGAAGGCGATGATCTTCTCCCCGCGCAGATCGTCGATGGCAATCTCCGCCTGTTCCGCCAGCCGGTTGCTGCGGGCCACCGCCAAGAGATAGCGCTCATGAGCGATCGAGGAGAAGCGCAAGGAGCCGATGTTTTCCACCGGTCGGATGAAGCCGAGATTGATCTGGCCGTTTTCCAGGCCGCGGATGATATCGCCGGTATTGCCGCTTGATATATGGATGCGGATATCCGGATACTTGCGGGCGATCTTTGCCAGAAACGCCGGCAGCACGCCGGTGGTCGCCGGATAGACGGTGCCGATCCTGATCTGCCGGATCGTCTTGCCGGCCACCGCCCTGGTGATCTCGGCGGAAAGATCGACCTCGCTCAGGATCCCGACGCAGCGTTCGTGGAAGATCTCCCCTGCCCTGGTCAGTTCCACCCGCCTGGTCGAGCGGATGAACAGCGGACAACCGAGCTCCCGCTCCAGCGCCTGCACATGGTTGGACAACGCCGGCTGGGCGATGCGCACCTTGGCTGCCGCCCGGCCGAAATGCAGTTCCTCGGCCACCGCGACGAAGTAGGAGAGCTGACGGAGTTCCATGGAAGCGTCCCTTTTTGCAGCTTTAATATGGGACTATCAGTCCGTCGATTGTCAAGCCGTGAATATGCGTTTGTTATGGGATGGACGTTCGACAAACCATCGGCTGGAATCTCAGACGACTTCGTGTGGCCAAAGGTCTCTCTCAGGAAAGACTGGCTCTCGAGGCCGAGATCGACCGCTCGTATGTCGGACGGGTCGAGAGAGGCATGGAAAATGTCACCGTCGCAACGCTCGAGGCGTTTGCGAGGGTTCTTTCGGTGAACGTTTCAGCTTTATTCGCAGAAATTGATCCACGCGCTCCCAAGCCCAAGCCTCTTCGGTCAGGCAGAAAACAAAAGGAACCCGGCAGGTGAATGGTGGAGCGTTTTCGTCCGTCTGGGCACCTTCAGCTTGGCCGCCTTGAAGGGTTCGAACTCGTGACCATCCTGTTGGCCTTAATACGCAGCAAGGTTCGACGGTTTGAATGGCTGGCTGGCGAGGGCGTCACCTTCGGATGGAACGCTGCCCTGACTACAAAACTCGATCTTTGACAAACGGCATTCAAAGGCAACTGACATCGGAGCCCCGAGCGCTGGCAGCGTTGAATTTGCTGTCAATGACCGCCCTGCGCCTCTGAGTTGGGTCATCTGACGACTTGAGGTCTGAAGACCTTGGTATCGAGAAAGTCGACAAACGAGCGACCGAAGTCGCTAAGACGCGGCACTTCGGGACGGTATCGCCGCCCCCTTGCTCCGCTACGCAATCCATGCGTCTATTTAAGCTTTGAGGGGTGAGCTTCAACGTCATGGCATCACGCACGAAGATAGCCGCTTCGCGGCAGTTCGGAGCCGGGGTCGACCTCCATCCCCAAGGGACAACGGAAGACTTGAGGATGAGTGTTTTGCGCAAGAATTCAACTCGGGTTGGCCCCGGCTATCCACAGGTCGTTGTGCTTGTCGGCGCAACGGGCGATCTCTCACGGCGCAAGCTACTGACCGGGCTGTTCCACCTCACCAATGCGGGCTTCATCCCAGGGTGCCGCATTATCGGCGTCTCGCTCGACGACATCGACGCGGATGCCTTCCGCACCATCGCCCGTGACTCGCTGGACAAGTTCTTGACTCGCAAGTTCTCGCAGTCCGAATGGGAAGCGTTTGCCGCATCGCTCGACTATGTCCCGCTCGCAGCAGGCGCCAATGCTCTCAAGGAAGCGGTCGACAGGGCCGAGGAAGCACTGGGCGCCGAGACGCGGCGCGTGCATTATTTATCCGTGCCACCAAGTGCCGCCCTTCTGGCCGTGCAACTCCTTGCCCAGGCTGAGCTGACTGAACGCTCGCGTATCATTATGGAAAAGCCCTTCGGCACGGACCTTGCCAGTGCCGTTGCACTGAACAAGAAGCTGCACGAGGTGTTCGACGAGAAGCAGATCTTCCGCATCGACCATTTCCTCGGCAAGGAGCCGGCGCAAAACATCCTGGCCTTCCGATTTGCCAATGGCCTGTTCGAACCAATCTGGAACCGCAACTTCATCGACCATGTGCAGATCGACGTCCCGGAGACGCTCGGCCTTTCCACTCGCGCCGCCTTTTACGAGACCACCGGCGCCTATCGTGACATGGTGGTGACCCACCTCTTCCAGATCCTCGCCTTCATGGCGATGGAGCCGCCCACTGCTCTTGAGCCTGCGCCAATCTCGGAAGAGAAGAACAAGGTGTTCCGCTCCATGTTGCCGATTGAGCCGCGCGACGTGGTGCGCGGTCAATACATTGGCTACCGTAATGAGCCTGGTGTCGATCCCGAAAGCGACACTGACACCTTCATCGCCCTAAAATGCGCCATCGACAACTGGCGCTGGGCCGGAGTGCCCTTCTACCTGCGTACAGGCAAGCGCATGGCCGAGGGGCAGCGCATTATTTCGATCGCATTCCGCGAGCCCCCGAAATCGATGTTCCCTGCGGGATCTGGCGTGGGGGCACAGGGCCCTGACCACCTCACCTTCGACCTCGCTGATGCCTCCAAGGTCTCGCTTTCCTTCTATGGCAAGCGCCCTGGCCCGGGCTTCCGGCTCGACAAGCTCTCGCTGCAATTCGCCATGAGCGAAACCGGCCTGATTGGCGAAGTTCTGGAGGCTTATGAGCGTCTGATCCTCGACGCCATGCGCGGTGACCACACGCTGTTCACTACGGCCGAGGGTATTGAGCGGCTCTGGGAGGTTTCCCAATCTCTCCTCGATAACCCGCCGCCCGTACGCCTCTACGACCAGGGCGGCTGGGGGCCGAAGTCGATCCACCAACTCATTGCCCCCCACGCCTGGCGCCTGCCGTTCGAGCGCGCCTGGAGGGATGCGGCAAAAGGGTGATTGACGGTCAAAAGTTGGATCGATGCCGGCGGTCGGAATGGCGCCGACCAATTGCGAACAATCCCAATAAAATGACGTTGGCAGAGACGTGCAGGAAACCGAGCTTCGACCGCTAATGCTCAGTTCCGAAGTGGCATTGGTGCGTGGACCTGCATTTGTGCAGATTTCGGTCTTTTGATACATCGTTTATTTCGTCGCCGCCGTCGGTACCTTGCAGCGAACGGATTTCGGGCGTCAGGAGGCGGGTGTTCGGTTCAGTATTGCAGCCGATCACAGCCCCTGTTTGCTGAGCGGCGAACGAGCTATGCAACCCGCTGCAACGTCGTCCTGAGGGGTATGTCTTTGAACAACCGCGATATGAGGCGCGGTCGCAATCCTTGCCTCTCATCGATGAGGAGGAATGACATTCTCTTTATCTCGATCGTGATCACGCCTGCATTGTCATGACGACGATAACTCCCCGAATCGATCGCATGGAATCCGTTTTCCACCGCCCAGGCGGCTATCATATCCGCGTTCATCAAGGTCCTGCTCTAGGAGATGCGGACGTGATTTCTCCAGCTGTCCCGCTCGTGCAAATCGCTTTTGCAGTCCTACGGATACCGTAACTGAAACGCTCTAATCCAGCCAAATCCTTCCGAGATACCAGTTCCCACATAGGTGGTGCGAGAAAGACTCGCAGCACTCGGCACGACTCAGCCTTAAGCCCCGCCCGTTTGGTGCTCTTGAAGACATTCGAACCGTGGCAACAGATCGCCGCGCAATTGGCCAATTCGATCAACTGAAGGGCCGAACACCCAATACCAAGACGTCGCAAGGCTGGACGGCACCGGCACCGAACCACGCCCGTCAAATGACGGACGCGGCTCAGCGGGAGGCGCCGGGGGATCAGCCTATCCGATTGCCTTCGGCGGAGAAGAGGTGGATTTTCTCGGATTTGGGCGCGAGGTGAATTTGCTGGTCGGGCTTTATATCCACCCGCCGGTGCAGCACGATGGTTGCCGTCTGCGTGCCGACACGCACCGAAAGATGGGTCTCCGCACCGGTCGGCTCGACAGTCAGCACGGTGGCCGGAATGCCCGTCTCCGCAATGTCGAGGTCCTCAGGGCGGATGCCGTAGGTGCGCGCCGCGCTTTGGCTCAATTGCGGGGGAAGCGGCAGGGAAACACCGCCTTCGATACGGAAGCCGCCGTCGCTGACGCCACCCTCGAAGAGGTTCATCGACGGCGAGCCGATGAAGGCGGCGACGAAGGTGTTATCTGGGCGGTCGTAGAGATCGAGCGGCTTGCCGATCTGCTCGATGCGGCCGGCGCGCATGACGACGATCTTGTCGGCCATGGTCATCGCCTCGATCTGATCGTGGGTGACGTAAACGATGGTCGTGCCAAGGCGGTGATGCAACTCCTTGATCTCGCTGCGCATGGTCACCCGCAGCTTGGCGTCGAGGTTGGACAGCGGCTCATCAAAGAGGAACACCTTCGGATGGCGTACGATGGCGCGGCCCATGGCGACGCGCTGGCGCTGGCCGCCGGAAAGCTGTTTCGGCAGGCGCTCCAGCAGGGGTTCAAGTGCAAGAATGCCGGCGGCTTCGCTCACCAGCTTGTCGATTGTCGCCTTATCGCGCCCCTGCAGCTTCAGCGCAAAGCCCATATTTTCGCGCACCGTCATGTGCGGATAGAGCGCGTAGGACTGGAACACCATGGCGATATCGCGCTCCTTCGGTGCGACGTCGTTGACGACGCGGCCGTCGATGCGGATTTCACCGCCACTGATATCCTCCAGCCCCGCCAGCATGCGCAGAAGCGTGGACTTGCCGCAGCCGGACGGCCCGACGAGCGTGACGAACTCACCGTCCTCGATATTCGCGGAAACCCCGTGGATAATGGAGACCGCGCCGTATTGCTTCAGAACCCGGTCGATTGCTACGGATGCCATTGTCTGTCCTCCCTCACAGTTTCAATTGCCAGACGCCGGCCGCGGCGACGGCGCCGGTGAGCGTTGCCGAACGTGCGGCGGAAAAGCCCGGAATGCGTTTGGACCCCGTCCAGCGGCCGTTGTCAGCGAAGACCTCGATGGAGCCGGCATCGAGGAAGATGCGCAGGCTCGACGGTTTCGCGCCGGTGGCGACGTAACGTGGCGGCGTCTTACCGGTGCGAGCGTCGAAGACAATCGCCAGACCATCGGCATCGAGTTTCACGCCTAGATCGACATCCGGATGATCGAAGGTGAGATCGAAGGCGGCGCCCGGCTCGGTGAGATCAAGTACGATCTCGACGGCGCCGGTGCCGAGCGGCACGGTCTTGCCGGCGGCAAGTGCGGTGTCGTCCAGCAACCGATGGCGCAGGCTTTCGACGGCTGCGATCGGCGGGGTCAGCACGGTGTCGCCGTCGAGAAGCACGCGGCGCGGCAGGGTCATGGTCGTCGGGAAATCGTCCCTCTTGGAAAAATCCGACCAGTTGGCGAGCCAGGCGATGCCGACCGGCTCGTCGCCATCAACGAAGGCCTGGAAGGCATAGGCATCCGAACCGAAATCCAACTCCTGCTCGAACTCCGCAGTGAAGGTGCGGCCATCGAAACCGCCGACGGTGACGGAGGTGAGGTTGCGGCGGCCGGTGGCCGGGTCGCGGCTGGTGAGCAGACCGAAGATCAGCGCCCAGCGGGTTTCTGCGTTTTTGCCGGAAAGCGGCACAATGCAGGGGCATTCCGCCGCCGTCATGCCGAAACCGTCCTCGCGATGGATGATGCCGAGGAAGGTCCAGCCATCGGCGCCTTGCGCGTCTGCGGTTTCATAGAGCAGTACGACGCCGCCCTGCCTGTCACGGCTGCCGAGCAGCATCTTCCAGCGACCGTCCGGGCCTTTGAAGACATAGGGGTCGCGGAAATCGGTGGTGAGGTTCAAGCCTTCCGGGCGCAGCGGCATGATGGTTTCCGACGGGCCGGCGACGATGCCGTCGCGGCTGACGGCGGAAAGCTGGATTTGCTCTTCCGGTTGCCGGTCACGCACATGCTCGGTGTAAAAGACGCGGATTTCCTCGCCTTCTGGGCCGGTGCCGGGGATCGCTGAGCCGGAGAAGGCACCGCCGCGGCCATCGTCCTTTTCCGATAGATGCGCCGCCGGGAAGAGGAACATGGGCAGATGCGTCCAGCGGACGAAATCCTTCGAGACGGCATGGCCCCAGTGCATGGTGTTCCAGCGCGGCTCATGAGGATAATGCTGGTAGAAGAGGTGAACGTTTCCGCCGAACCGTCCAAAACCGTTCGGATCGTTCATCCAGCCGAAGGGCGGGCGGAAGTGGTAGCTGTCGGGCACGTCGGGGGCGGCGGTGCGCGCATCGCTGTGCAGGACGCGGATGCCCTCCTTCATCACGGTTTCCGGCCGGAAGGCATAGGCGACGGAGAGCGCTGTGGTTGTCGCATCATAAGACAGCGCGGCACGACCGCCCTTCGCGAGCGTCACAGCGAAGAACTCAAATTCCCCCGTGCGGCGGGTCGAGGGCTCGCCGATGTCGTTGCCATCGACGGCGACGAAGAGCTTCGCCTCGTCGCCGGCATGGCGCGCCTTCAGCCACAGATGCAGCACCGTGCCTTCGGGCAGCGCCGCTTCGATGGTTTCAGGTGCTGACGTTTCGGATTTTGCCTGCAGAGACATGATCAACCTTTCACGGCGGAGCCGACGAATGAACTGACGAACCAGCGCTGGAAAGCCAGATAGAGAATGAGGACGGGGATCATCATCAGCACCGAGGCGGCCATGGCGCGGTCCCAGTAGATGCTGTCCTGTCCGAAGAAGGTGGCGATGGCGACGGCTATCGGCCGCGCATAGTCGGTCTGGGTGACCAGCGTCGGCCAGAGATACTGGTTCCAGCTTTCGATGCCCATGAGGATCGAGACCGTGGCGAGCGCCGGCAGGCTGAGCGGCATATAGATCGACCGGTAGATGCGGAAGGCCGATGCGCCATCCATTTCCGCCGCTTCATAGAGTTCCTTCGGCAGCTGCGCGAAGAACTGGTAGAAAAGGAAAACATAGAGCGGGCTTGCCACCCAGGGCAGGATCTGCACCGCGAATGTATCCGTCAGCCCCGCCCGCGACATCATGACGACGAGCGGCATGATGATGCTTTCCTGCGGGATGACATAGAGCGCGACGACCAGCGCCAAGAGCGCCGCCTTGCCGCGCAGCGAACCCCAGGCCAGAACGAAGCCCGCCATGGAATTGACGATCAGACCCGAGACGACGGTGGCGACGAGGATCACCAGCGAATTGAAGAGATATCGGCCGTAGGCCAGCTCGCCGGAGAAATGGGCGATCTCCTTGTAGTTCGACAGCGTCGGGTCGCTGACCCAGAAGGCGCGGAAGCTGCCCATGTCGGCGAGGATGCGGAAGCGGTCGTCCTTCAGGCTGGCGATCAGCAGCATGAACAGCGGCGAGATCATCACCAGCGCAATGACCAGGATGCAGAGGCTCTGCACGATGCGCAGGCTTCTCTTGCCGTTGCCCCTTGCGATTGCCAGCGGGGCGGGCTGGCTCAAAGCGATATCAGACATCGAACCGCCTCAGGAGTTTGCGTTGCAGGAGCGCGATCAGAAGAACGATGACGAAGAGGATGACGGAAACGGCCGATGCGTAGCCGAGTTTCTGCTCTTCGAAGCCGGCGCGCACCATGTAGTGGACAACGGTTTCGGTGCTCTCCTTCGGGCCGCCCTGAGTGAGGATCGCCACCTGCGTATAGAGCTTGAAGGCCTGGATGGTCGTGATGACCAGCACGAAGACATGGGTCGGGCGAAGGCCGGGCATGGTGACGTGCCAGAAGCGTCGCAGCGCGCTTGCCCCGTCGATGCGGGCGGCATCGTATAGTTCTTCGGGAATGCCCTGCAGGCCGGCGAGATAGATGATCATCTGAAAGCCATAGGCCTGCCAGGCTGAAAGCAACACGATGGAGAACATCGCCCAGTTGGGGTCGCCGAGCCAGTCGATCGGCTGGATCGTGCCGCCGGAAAGGAAACCGACGATCTGGTTGAGCGGCCCGCTCGGATACTGGAACAGCGTGCCCCAGATGACGCAGACCACCACCATGGAGGTGATCGCCGGCAGGAAGAACAAGCCGCGCAGCAGGTTTTGCATCGGCAGCTTCTGGTGCAAGAGTAGCGCGGTCAGGAAGGCGAGGCCGCACTGCACTGGCAGCACCCAGATGGTGAAGCGCGTAACGTTCCACAGCGAGGTCCAGAACAGCGGATCGGTGAAGACGCGCTCGAAATTCAGCAGGCCGACGAAGCGCACCGGCGTCGGCCGCGGCACGAGCGGTTGGTTGGTCATCGCCGTCCAGAAGGACAAGAGGAACGGCGCGATCAGGAATATCGCCAGAAGCAGAACGGCAGGTGCGATCATCGCCATTTCCTGCCAGAGCCGCCGCTTGTCGCGGCGTTTCGCCGGACGCCGCAAAGCGGGCGTGGAGGCCTGTTGCAAAGTCATTGTTTCCTCCTCATCGGTTATCCTTCCGAGATGGTCCAGGGCCGGCAGGACGAGCCGGCCCCGTCAAAACCCCTTACTGCTGCTCGTCGAAGGGCGGGTAGCCGGCGTTGTCCTCGATATCCTCGTCGATCTTCTTGGCAGCGGCCGTCAGCGCGTCCTGCGCGTCACCGCCATTGAAGATCTTGTCGACGGCCTGCATGAAGGCCGAGGTGATCGTCGGATAGGCCGGGTGCGGCGGACGGGCGATCGCGGTCTTGGAAGCCTGCTCAAAGGCGATGGCGAGCGGACCGCCTTGCGCATAGAGCGGGGATTCGGCAGCGAAGCTCTTCAGGCCCGGATAGGCGGACTGGGTCTTGGCGTACTCCCGGTACTCCTTGTCCTTCAGCAGGAAGCTCAGGAACTTGCCGGCGATCTCAGGGTTTTCCGAGGTCGCGGAAATGCCCCAGATCCAGGTTCCGTTCGGGCTCACGCCCTTGTCGCCGATCTTCGGCAGCGGCATGACGACGATATTGTCCTTCATCGCTGCCGATGCCTCCGCGTAGAACCAGTGGCCGCCCATGGCGAGCGCGGCCGGCTGTCCCTCGGCGTAGAACTGGTTGGTGCCCGACGAAGTCGGTACGACCCAGCCCTTCTTCACCCAGTCCTGCATCATCGTCAGCGCCTTGACGCAGGCCTCGCCATCGAGCGTGCCGCTGGCCTTCCAAGTCTTGCGGTCGATCAGGTCGCAGCCGGCGCTTTCGAGCAGGGGGCCGTAGGCATAGGTGATCCACTCGGTCTTGATGCCGTAACCTCGGAAGGTGTCGATCGGCCACTTCACGCCTTCAAGCTTGGAAAGCTTTTCGAGATAGCCTTCGAATTCCTCGCGGGTCCAGGCATCGTCGACCGATTTCGGAATGCGGGCGCCAATGGTTTCAAGATATTTCTTATTGCCGTAGAGCACGACCGAGGAGTCGGTTAGGCCGATCGCATAGAGGTCCTTGTCGATCGGATAGGTGCCCTGGGCGATATTCGAATCCGTCATGTCATCGAGCAGGTCCTTGTCAATGAGCGGCTTGACGGCCTGCAGATAGCCGGACCAGACATAATTGGCGAGGAACGGAGCATCGAGTTCCATGATATCGGGCAACTGCTTGGCCATGACGGCGGCGCTGAACTTTTCGTTATAGGCATCGTGCGGCGCGTATATCATCTCGATGTCGACATCGGGATTGGCGGCCTCGAAGCGGGCGGCAACGTCGCCATAGGCCTTCACCCACCCGGGATCGCCCTGGTGCATAACGTGGATGACAGTCTTCGCCTCGGCAAAACCGGCGGTTGCGACCAGCGCGGCGGACGCTAGGAGTGCGGAAAGTAAACGATTACCCATTGAAATGCTCATTGATATTCTCCTCCTGTTAGACACTATTCGATTTTCAGACGGATGCCCGTTCGACCAGATGGAACGGCAGTTTCCGCAGATGCGGCGGTTCGGGCTGCTCGGCCAGGAGGATCTCCATGGCAAGGCGGCCCATGGCGCGGTGCGGCAGGGCCATCGTCGTCAACGGCGGGTCCAGCCGCGAGGCAAGCTCGACCTGGTTGTCGAAGCTTGCCACCGCGATATCATCCGGAATGCGAAGACCGGCGCGGGCGAGCGCCGCATAGACTTCCATCGCCACGCGGTCATTACCGCACAGGATGGCGTCCGGCCGTTGACCGGATTTCAGAAGCGCCTCCACATGAGAGGCAACAAGGCTTGGCGCGCGGTCGCTATAGACGCTGCGGCGCACCGCCGGCAACACGCCGACGGGGTCGATGCCCCCCTCCTCAAGCGCCGCACGAAACCCCACCTCGCGCAGCGTGCCAGCGAGAATGCCCGGCAGGTTGATAAAGGCGATGCGTCGGCGGCCGGCGACGAGCAGATAATTCACGATCTCCCGCGCGCCGCCCTCTTCGTCCGGCACCAGCGCGGTGACGCGGCCGGCAGCCTCGCGGCAGTTGATCATGACGCCGACGGCGCCCGCCAACCTGTCCGACAGGGCGACATGCTTGTGATACATGGCGGCATAAGCAACGGCGCGCGGCCGGAACTGCTGCACCTCGTCGAGCACCGAGCCGATAGACTGGCCGCTTCTGTGGTTGACCGCAAAGACCGCCATGCCGGCGCTGCGGGCCGCCCCGTCGAGGCCACGCACGATCTCGGTGGCGAAGGGCGAAGTGATGAGGCCGTCGGAGACGACGCCGACCAGCGGCAGCCAGCCCTGACGAACGCCACGCGCCGCAAGGTTGGTCACGTAGCCGAGTTCTTCCGCAATGGCCTTGATCTTCTGGCGCGTATCGTCCGACATGCGGGCGGAGCCGCCGTGCAATGCGCCGGAAACCGTCTTTACCGAGACGCCCGCACGTTCCGCGATGTCAGAAAGCGAGACTGCCACGATCTTCACCATCCTCCTTGGGTTATCGATTACCCAATAGTGGCGGAAGACGCGTTTTGTCAAGCGGATTTTACGCGCACTGCTCGACGTTCCGCTGGCAATTGAGGGAGAACGCCAGCCTTTCTCGACGCGGTGCGCAAGTCGATGCGGCAGGTCGCCGGCCGCCTCCGGTAATCGAAAGGCTAACTTCGGTTCTCCAAGCGGTTTGTTTTGCGCCACTCTTCGTACTCTCCGCGGGCATCGTCATGCAGCGGATAGTAGCGCTGCAACGACCCGCCCTCCATAAGCTTCGCTCGCGAGAACTCCTCCCAATCGTGATGCTTTTGCGATTCTTCGATTACCTTCGAGGCCATTGCGACTGGAAGCACCACCACCCCGTCGTCGTCGGCGACGATGATGTCGCCGGGGATGACCGTGACACCGCCGCAGGCAATCGGAACGTTGACGGCATTGGGATAGATGCTGGTCTGCACATGGTAGTTGGGAGTCCAGCCGCGCAGCCATAGGGGGAGATCTAGCTTCTCGACATTGGGCCGATCGCGCATGCATCCGTCGATTACGATGCCAGCGCCGCCTCTGCCTTTGAAATACGTCGACATCATATCGCCAAAGACGCCCGAGCTCATGTCGCCGCGCGCGTCGACCACGACCACATCGCCCTCCTGCGCGTGATAGAGCACGTGCCGGTGCAACTGCGTCTCCGGATCGGCATATTCTCCCTCGGTGAAGAGGTCCGGCCGCTGCGGCATGAACTGGAGCGTCAGCGCCGGACCGACGATCGACTTCCCGCGGTTCTGCGGCACGGGACCGACCATGTGCGGATTGCGGAAGCCCATGTGGCCAAGCGTGCCGGCAACCGTCGCGGCGCCGATTTCCTTCAGTGCGTCGATCAGGTCTTTGGGCGGTCGCGTAATGTCGGGAGTATGGGTCATTTTAGACTCCGGTGGATGAAACTACCAGTTCGTAACAGAACCGTCGCGGCGCTTCAGGTGAGGCGCTTCCCAGAAACGAAAGCTCTCCGCCTTGACCGCCTCTTCATTGACCTCGACGCCGAGCCCCGGCAGATCGCTGACCGGATAGTCGGGGCCGTCGAGCCGTGGCTGCACGGGGAAGAAGTCGGAATTATCGAAGCCCAGCTTTGCTTCGGGCGCCCTGGTCTCGAGCCAAGCGAAATTCGGAACGGCGGCGGCGAGATGGATGGTCGCGGCCGTGCAGACTGGGCCGAGGGGATTGTGCGGCATCAGGTCCACATAGTGCGCCTCGCTCCAGCCAGCCACCTTCATCGCTTCGGTGAGCCCGCCAACATTGCAAACATCGAGCCGGTTGAACTGATGGATGCCGCGCTCGATATAGGGCAGGAATTGCCACTTGCTGGCAAATTCCTCGCCGATGGCGAACGGGATGTCGGTCATCGTGCGCAGGGATTCGTAGGCCTCCGGTGTCTCGTCCCGTATCGGCTCCTCGAGGAAATCAAGCACGCCACGGCCGAGCTTGTTGCAGAAGCTCGCCGCCTCTGCCACCGACAGCCGATGGTGATAGTCGATACCCAGGACGACGTCGTCGCCCAGCGCCTCGCGCGCCTTGTTTAGCATGCTTGCGGTAGTGCCGATCGATTCGCGCGGCTCAAAGATGTCCTTGCTGTTTTGCCCGATGGGAAAGAAGCGGATCGCCTGCCACCCCTGTGCGCGTAGTTCGCGGGCTCGTTCGATGGCAACATCGCCTTCGGCCTCGTCACCGGTCGAGGCGAAGGTAGGAATGCGGTCGCGCTGCTTGCCGCCCAGCAGGTCGTAGGCCGGCACCCCCAGCGCCTTGCCCTTGATGTCGTGAAGGGCAATGTCGATGGCGGAAATCGCCGCCTGCAGAACGCGCCCGCCTTCGAAGTATTGGCTGCGATAAACTTCCTGCCAGATCCGACCAATCTGCATCGCGTCTCGGCCGATGAGAAACTCGCGATAGTGCTCGATCGCGCCGGCCACGGCCTTCTCGCGACCGCTCAAGCCGCTCTCGCCCCAACCGAAGATGCCGTTGTCAGTCTCGACCTTGACCAGCATCTGGTTGCGCGTTCCTACCCATACCGGATAGGGCTTGATCGCCGTGATTTTAAGTTTCGTAGTCATCCACGCCCTCGTATCGCACACATCCGCTTGGTATCAGTTGGCCTTGAGGGCCATTTCTGTTTCGCCGTCGAACAGATGCATCCGCTCTTGGTCGAACTCGAGCCAAATCTGTTCGTCGGGCGCGACGGCAATGGTCGGCGGCACGCTGACGTTGACGATGGCGCCGGAAAGAAACGCCTGGACGAAGGTGACGTCTCCGGTCGGCTCCACCGTGTAGGCCTTGGCCGGGACGCTTCCAGGCATCGCACTTTTGTGCAGCTTGATCGTCGAGTGACGTGCGCCGAGCACAACCTTCTTGGTTGTTGCCCTTGAGACCTTCTGAGCGTTTTCTGGCGAGAGCTCGAGGCGCCAGCCCTCCGCGCTGGTCAACACAGTGTTGCCGCTTGCCGTTGACGCCTGCAGCGGAACAAGGCTCATCGCCGGGCTGCCGACGAAGCTGGCGACGAACATGTTCACCGGATGGGCAAAGACCTGCGCCGGTGAATCGTATTGCTGCAGGTAGCCGCCGTTCATCACCGCCATCCTGTCGGCCATGGTCACGGCTTCGAGCTGGTCGTGCGTCACATAGATGATCGTTGCCTTGAGGTCCTGGTGGAAGCGCTTGATCTCTGAGCGCATCTGCACGCGCAGCTTCGCGTCGAGGTTGGAGAGTGGTTCATCCATCAGGAATACCGCCGGATCGCGAACGAGGGCACGGCCGAGCGCCACGCGCTGCTGTTGCCCGCCCGAAAGTTCGCGTGGCTTGCGCTCGAGCAACTGCGTCATGTCGAGCACTCGCGCTGCTTCCTTGACCTTCTTGTCGATCTCGTCCCTTGGCAGTTTGCGCATCTGCAGCGGGAACGCCAGATTTTTGTAGACCGATTTTTGCGGATAGAGTGCGTAGTTCTGGAACACCATTGCGATGTCCCGGTCCTTGGGGTCGAGGTCGTTGACCACCCGGTCGCCGATGACGATGTCGCCCGATGTGATGGGGATTAGCCCCGCTACCAGATTGAGCGTGGTCGTCTTGCCGCAGCCTGAAGGGCCGACGAGCGCAACGAATTCGCCGTCGTTGACCGTCAGCGAAACATTGTTGACAGCTTTGAAGCTGCCATAGGTCTTGACCAGATCTTTGAGGACCACGTGGGCCACCGGCAACTCCTCTAGTGCTTGACTGCGCCTTCTGTAAGGGCGCGTACGAAGTATCGTTGCAGGACGAGGAACAGGACCACGACGGGCACGCTCATCATAAAGCTGGCCGCCATCAGGCCCGGAAAGTCCGTCGTATTTTCCGAGAAAAAGCGCTGGATGCCGACCGGCAGTGTCAACTGGTCGTTCTTGGAGAGGAAGGTGTAGGCGTAGATGTACTCGTTCCACGCGCCGATGAAGGCATAGATCGCCGTGGCGATGATTCCTGGCGCCGAGAGCGGCATCACGATCAGGACAAAGGCCTGGAACCGCGTCGCTCCGTCGATGCGCGCCGCCTGCTCGAGTTGCACCGGGATGTTGTCGTAGAAGCCCTTGAGGAGCCAGATCGCCAGCGGCAGGCCGAATGTGAGGTAGGTGAGGATGAGCGACGCATGCGTGTTCACCAGCCCGATCGCGCGCATCAGGATGAAGAGCGGCACGAGAAAGATCACGGCCGGGAACATGTTGCGAAGCAAGACGGCGAAGAACAGAAAGTTTCGGCCCGGGAAGGTGAAGCGCGAAAAAGCGTAGGCCGCAGGAACTGCCACGATGACCGAAAGGATGGTCGTGGCGGTGGAGACGAAAAGGCTGTTCCAGAAGAAGCGGAGGAAGTCCTGGCCAACGCTGTTTTGCGGATCGAGCAGCTTCTGGTAGCTGGCAAGGGTGGGTTGGTCAGGCCACCATTGCGGCGGGAATTGCATGGCCGCGAAGCCGGACTTGATCGAGGTGATCAGCATCCAGATCATCGGCAACGCGGTGTAAAGCAGCATGAACACGAGGAAGATGCGTCCGCCCCACCGCCATCCGTCGATGCGTATACGGCGACGGGCCTTGCCTCGAGGAGCAGTCTCGGCAATCGTGCTCATGCGCTCCCATCCTTCCGCTCGTTACCGCTTAGCGCACGGACGTAGAAGTAGCCGAGCGACATCAGGATCAGGAACAGCAGCACCGAATAGGCCGATGCTACCCCCCAGCGCTGGCGGCCGAAGGCGAGCTCATAGATGTGGGTGATCCAGATATGTGATGCGTTCGACGGCCCGCCGCCGGTCATGATCCAAGGGATGATGAATGAATTGAAGTTGGCCACTGCCAGCAGGAGGATCGTCACCGTCGAGACGTTTCTCAAGTGCGGGAAGGTGACGTGCCAGAACCGCTGCCATGCATTGGCTCCGTCAACTTTTGCGGCGCGCAGCAACTGATCGGGAACCGTCTGCAGGCCAGCCATCATCATGATCATGGCAAACGGAAACTCCCGCCAGATATTGACGACGATCAGGGAGGGCAGCACTGTGCTGACGCTGTCGATGAAATTCGGCGGCCTGTCGGCCAATCCGAGGCCGACCAGCACCGCGCCGATAATCCCAAAGTCCGAATGGTAGATCCACTTCCAGATATAGGACGCGGCGACCGCGCTGATAACCCAGGGAATGATCAGGACGGCGCGCAGGATGCCACGGCCGACAAAGTCGCGATGGAGCGCCAGGGCGCTGGCAAACCCCAGGACAAATGAGATGAAAGTGGATCCCAGTGTCCAGATAAGAGTGTTCGAGGTGACCGTCCAGAACACCGGACTTGTGAGGATGGCGGTGTAGTTGCCGAGGCCGATGAAAGTCTTGTCCCGGAGCTGCAGGCCCGGCGGCGTATTGAAGAACGACAGCTCGATCGTATAATAGATCGGATAGGCTATGACGATGAGCATCACAGCGATCGCAGGAAGCACGTACGCGTAGTCAGCGCGATGCTCCCAAATTTTTCGCAGCACGCTGGACCCGTCGGGTTGCAGTCTTCGGCGAGCCTCGGCCTTGCCAGTCAAGATCGTCACTGTGCCCTGCCCTTATTCTTGGGAACAAACCGGCTGCAATCGAGGCGCAGCCGGTCAGATCGTCAGGCTTGGACTAGAGTCCGCCGTCCATCAGGTCTTTCACCTTCTTGGCTGCGTCATCCGCTGCTTGGTCGACCGTCATGGCTCCGGTCAGGGCATTCTGCAGCATGTCCGGGACGATGATGTTCATGATCTCGGGCGACTGTGGCAGCGCCGGGAACGGGATACCGTATGGCAGCATCGAAGTCGTGACATCAAGGAACTTGATTTTTTCCAGGCGTTCCTTCATCCATTTGGTCTTGAAGCCGTTAAGGTTTCCCGGGTTCGAGCCGGCATAGGCCATCTTCAGCGACCATTCAGGGCTCGTCCACATGCAGATGATAGCCTTTGCAGCCGGCTCGTCTACCTTGCCGCCCTCGACATATTCGGGCTTCAGGATGTGAATGTTGGAACCGCCAAACACGACGGCACGCTTGCCGTCGGGGCCAGTCGGAATCAGACCGTAGCGCATGTTGTCGATGACGGTCTGCGCCTTGTCCTTGTCGGTACCCGTCGCCTTTTTCTGCAGGTCGAGCATGACGTTGTAGTCGGACGGGTGCGAGATCATCATGCCGAGCTGGCCAGCGAGGAAGAGGGGCTGGTTGTCGGCCTGCTGGTTGGTGAGCGCCGAAACCGGAACCGACTTGTCGCGAACATACATATCGTACGAGGCTTGCAGCGCCGCCTTGCTCTGCGGGCTGTTCAGCTCGACCTTCTTATAGGTCGGGTTGGCGGTAGCTTCGTCGAAGACGCCGCCGCCATAGGCCCACAGCTGCGGCATGAAGCGATACGGCGTATTGCCGGCATTCTTGCGAGCTACGAGGCCGTAACCGGCAATGCCGAGCTTGTCGTGGATCTGCTGGGAATCCTTGACGACGTCGTCCCAGGTTGCCGGAGCCTTGTCCGGATCGAGGCCTGCACGTTTGAAGATGTCGGCGTTCCAGATGAACGCCATCGTCTCGTTGTTGGTTGGAATGCCGTAGGTCACCCCGTCCCAGGTTACAGCCTTCATTGCGCCGGGCCAGAAATCCTCGGTCGAATACCCTACATCCTCGGGTTTGAGCGGCTGCAAATAGCCCTTTGAGGCGAACTCGGTGCCGCCCAGGATTTGCAGGCGGACCGCCATGGGCGCTGCATTGCCAAGGAGCGCGGTCCGGAACTTGTCCAGCAGGTCGTTATAGGTGAGGGCTTGTTCCTCAAGCTGGATGTTTGGATAGGTTTTGCGGAAGGTCTCGAAGAACTCCTTGTAATACTGGCGCAGGAGGTCGGGGTCGCCCTCGAAGACGCCCTGATACCAGAACGTCAGTCGCCCCTTGTAGTCGAGCGGGGTGACCTTGGCGCAATCGGCGGCCGTGTCAAAATCCTCTGTGCCGGCAATGGAGCGCACATATTGCGGCGACCACTTGCTCAAGTCGACCGGCGCACCCAGCGCGGACGCGGACATCAACGATACCATCAAAGCAGTGCAGACAGTGCCGCGCAGTACCGCACGGCCGAGTGAAATCCTCGTCATAAGGTATCCTCCAGGTTCTCCCATGCCGCTCTGCGTCGAGGCGAGCGGTCTTTGCTCCCCGGCCGCGGGACTTTCCACCTAATGTATCCCTTCGACCTAATCATACGTTTTCAGATTGAAGATTGTCTGTCAATCAAAGAAATCGTACATTGTTTATGGAAGCTTCGCATGATATCCGAGCAATATGTGTATTGATTGGGGACCGTCTTGGCCGGAACAAGCGATTTTAAAGCAATGCCACCCGAAGGGATCGACGCTATCGGGGCCTCCAGCGAGGGCGCCTCGCTTTATCAACTGATCAGGGAAGACATCATCGAAGGGCGGCTGGCTGCCAACGAGCGGCTTGTGGTCACCGACCTCGCCCGGCGCCACGGCACCTCAACCAACCCCGTGCGCGAGGCTCTGCAACTGTTGCGCGGGGAAGGCTTTGTCACCCTCGTTCCCAACCGCGGCGCGCGCGTGCGGCCCATAGATCAGGATTTTGTTCGGGACATCTACGAGATAGGAGTCTTGATCGAGCCGGCACTGACGCGATGGTTCGTGAATATGGCCACCGTCGAGGACATTGCTGAACTCGAACGCATCCAAGGCCTGATCGAAGACAACGACTTCGCCGACACGTTCAGGCACAGCGAGCTGGACACCGCCTTTCACACCGTAATGTACCAAAAGCACTACAACCGCCATGCCGCCGAGCTTTGGTGGAAGCATCGCGAAGTGCTTCGAGCCGTGAGCCGGCGTTTCAACTTCACGCTCGCCCGGCGTGCCGCGATCCTTAGCGAGCATCGCGAGCTCATCGCGCATGTAAAAGCGGGAAATGCGAACGAGGCAGCCGAACTCATTGCACGCCATGTCGAGGGCTCCGGCCGGCACATCCTCGAACACATGCGCGCGCGTAACGCCGCTCGGGCAGGATAGAATACATAGCCTGGAATATCGTTATCCCGACCATTTCAGTAAAGGCAGTTGAGATGAAAATCACCAGCGTCCGGCCGTGGCTAATCAGATCCGATGCTTCTTATTGGGGAGAGTATCTGTTCGTTGAGGTGACGACCGACGAGGGGGTGAGCGGCTGGGGAGAGATCACCACCACGACAAGGCTCGCCAATCGCGCCCTCTGCACGATCCTGCGGCAGATCGGTGCCGCTGTAACAGGCGAGGACCCGGCGCGTATCGAGTATCTGTGGCACAAGATATTCCGCAGCTTCACCTACATGGGCAGTCGCGGCGCCGCCGTCGAATGCGTAAGCGCCATCGACATCGCCCTTTGGGACATCCGAGGCAAAGTTCTTGGTCAGCCGATTTACGAGCTATTGGGCGGACCGGTCCGCGATGAAATCGCGCTCTACACCCATCCCAACCAGGCCAAGTTCACCAGCAAAGAGGCTGTAGTCCGGGAAATTCGAGACATCGTCGAGTCCGGCCACACTGCGCTCAAGTTCGATCCTTTCCCCCACCAGGGCCGCACCGCCGATGGACAGCCTCGCGAACAGCGGGACGGCTACCTCGATGGCAGCATGACCCGCAAGGATGAGCGCGAAGCCGCCGAACTCACGGCTCTGATCCGCGAAACGGCGGGCTCTGATGTCGACATTCTCATCGATGCGCATGGCCGGTTCGACGTTCCCACCGCCATTCGCCTTTGTCGGAGCCTCGAGGAAGCTGGTCAGATCGACTGGTTCGAGGAGCCTTGTCCACCGGAGAGCCTCAACGCTCTCAGACAGGTCCGTGAGAAGGTCAGCGCCGCTATCTCATGGGGCGAGCGCGGCCACACGAAGTGGGATTTCGTGCCGGTGCTCGAAAACAGGCTCGCCGACTACATCATGCCTGATGTCACCTGGACCGGCGGCATTACCGAACTCAAGAAGATTTCTGCCCTATGCGAAGCCTACTACATCCCGGTCTCGCCGCATGACGCCGCAGGGCCGATCAACGTGGTTGCGGGAGCGCAGGTGATGATGACCGTTCCTAATTTCTACAAACTTGAAACGTCAGAGTGGAACCTGGGCAAATACGATCACCTCATCGACAGACCACTCGATGTTTCGAACGGCAGCCTCAAGCTTACGCCCAAGCCTGGTCTCGGCGTTGAAATGAACCGCGACTACCTTCAAAGCCACGAGATAGAGCTGGACTAGCTAGCAACGCACTACGCCGCCGCAGCGGTGCGCGGCGACGAGCCCCGCCGACCAGAACGAGGATAAATCATGCCAGAGGCAGATGGAGCCGACGAGGCGCTCAATCGGGTGAACACGCATTCCAAGCCGTCCGACCTTCGCATCACCGACATGCGGGTAGCCGAAATTGTCGGCGCGCCGTTCACCTCGGTGCTGCTCAAGATTTACACCAACCAGGGCATCGTCGGGCTTGGCGAGGTGCGCGACGGCGCCAGCGCCACCTACGCGCTGATGCTGAAGAGCCGGCTGCTTGGCGAGAACCCTTGCGACATCGACCGCCTGTTTCGCCGGATCAAGCAGTTCGGCGGGCACGGCCGGCAAGGCGGCGGCGTATCGGCGGTTGAAATCGCGTTGTGGGATCTTGCCGGCAAGGCCTATGGCGTCCCCATCTACCAGATGCTCGGCGGCCGGTTTCGGGAGAAAGTGCGCGTCTACTGCGACACCGACGCCACCGTGCCGAGCGGCACCGAGACCGGCAGGCGCCTCAAGCAACGCATGGAGCTTGGGTTCACCTTTCTCAAGATGGATCTGGGGCTGATGCAGATCGCGGATGTGCCCGGTGCGGTCGTGTCTCCTGCCGGCTCACTTGAAGGGTACCGCGACCACCCCGGCCGAGGCCCGCTGAAGACCATTGAAGAGCGGCGCGTCCGCAACGCTGCGTACGATTTGCATAATGTCCCGCACCCGTTTACCGGCCTCCACTTTTCCGACAAGGGCCTCGACTTCCTTGAGCAATACATTGCCGAGGTTCGTGAGGTCATCGGCATGGATATTCCGCTCGCCATCGACCACATCGGCCACATCTCGGTGCAGAACGGCATTCGCCTTGCCAGGAGAATTGAAAAATACGTGCCAGCCTGGCTCGAGGATGTAATCCCATGGCAGTACACTGAGCAGTACCGACAACTGCAGGACGCCACTACGGTGCCGATCTGCACCGGCGAGGACATATACCTCAAGGAGGGCTTCGAGCCTCTGCTCAAGAGCGGCGGCCTCTCCGTTATCCACCCAGACCTGCTCACCAGCGGCGGCATCCTCGAGACCAAAAAGATCGGAGATATGGCGCAGGACCATGGTGTCGCCATGGCCATCCACATGGCAGAAAGTCCAATCGCCGCCATGGCCGCGGCACATGTCGCGACCGCGACTGAAAACTTCATGGCGCTCGAATACCACTCTGTCGATGTCGACTGGTGGGACGATATCGTCACCGGCCTTCCCAAGCCACTGGTGAAGGACGGCTTTATCACTGTTCCAGACAAGCCGGGCCTGGGGATTGACGATGTCGTCGACGAGATGATCTCGCAGCATCTGCAGCCGGGTGTCACCGGCATCTGGCAGCCCACGGATCGCTGGGACGATGAGTATTCCTGGGATCGCACCTGGAGCTGAGGCAAAAGGAACGAAGATGAAGATCACCGACCTCCGCTGTGCCGTTATCGGCAAACACCCAATCGTCCGCATCGTGACGGACGAGGGCCTCCATGGCTTGGGTGAAGTCGAATTCACCAAGTCCTACCTCAAGCCCTTTGTGCTGCATTTCCGCGAGGCGCTGATCGGCGAGGACCCGACCGACGTCGAGAGAGTCATGCTGAAGATCCGCCAACGCGGCTCTTTCAAGCCGTACGGCGCGGCGGTAAGCGCTATCGAGCATGCGCTGTGGGATATTGCCGGCAAGGCCGCGGGCGTGCCCGTCTATAAACTGCTCGGCGGCAAGGTGCGCGACAAGGTGCGCGTCTACAATGGCTCGATTCGCCAGAAACGCACGGGCGACCGGCCGGAGGACTACGCCGCTGACGTCAAATGGATGATGGAGCAGCCGCAGAACTTCTTCATGGTCAAGCAAGGAATCTCGTTCCACTCCAACATGAAGGACACCATCGAGGACTTCCACTACGGCGTGACGCAGAAGAAGGCCGGCTATCACGGCGCCATGGATCAGGGCATGATCAGCGAGCGCGGTTTCAATCACATGCTCGACTGCGTGATCGCGATGAAGGAAGTGCTGGGCGACAAAGTCAGCCTGGCGCTCGACTGCGGCCCGGGCTGGATGCTGCCCGATGCGATCAAGTTCGCTCGCGCGGTCGAGAAGTACAATTTGATGTGGCTCGAGGACATGCTGACTGGCGACTACGTGCCGTGGGTCAATCCGCAGGCCTATCGGGAACTGACAACCTCCACCTCGACGCCAATCCACACTGGTGAGCAGATCTACCTGCGACACAATTTCAAGGAACTGATCGAGACGCAGGCGGTGCGCGTCATCGGCCCCGATCCAGCCGATATTGGCGGCATTGCCGAGCTCAAATGGGTCGCCGAGCACGCCTACATGCACTCGATCCTGATGGCACCGCACGGCACCGCTAACGGCCTGCTGGGGCTCGGCGCGTTGATCAATGTCTGCGCCACATTGCCTGCAAATTACGTCGCGTTCGAATATCCGAGCGCCTCCGACCCCTGGTGGGAGGATCTGGTAATCGGCTTGCCACCGCAGATCGTGAAGGACAGCATGGTGGACCTACTGGAAGCTCCGGGGCTGGGCCTCGATATCGACGCCGAAGCGGCCAGGAGATATCTCAGGGAAGAGGATGCGGGCTTCTTCGACTGAACCTCCCTCCACCTGCATGAGGTGAATCGTCTACGCAAATGACTGGGATGACACGCTTCGGTTCATGCAGCGCTCAGTAAGCCCCGCCGGAATGGGAAGGGAGATCGGGCTCCTCGCGGCCTCCGCAGGCCCGTGTCGCGACGGAATCGCAGCCGCCCGACGCCCTTATAGGCCGACGTATCGAGATTGAATCCCGGAAGAGGCCTCTTTTCCGTCTCGAGTTTCATCGGCGCATGCAATATGCGGCCGAGGGCGCATTTTCTGCGCCCTCGTCTTGTCACTCAGCCGATGGCCATCAGGCTTGCATTGCCGCCGGCAGCCGCGGTGTTGATCGACGTCGACACTTCCTCCAGCAACCAATTGAGGCAATAGGCTTCGGGATCGCTCGCCAATTCCTCGGTCGTCGCGGCCTGGACCAGTAGAAGCGGACCGGGCAGGTGAGCGATCTTCTGATTGACGGCAAGAACCCTGTCGCGATCTCCTTCGACGAGGGCACCGGAGAACGGTCCGTCCTTTTCCCAATCCGATGTCCAGGAAATCCGGCCGGCGACAGCCGTCGGAAGGTCGGCCAGGACTGATTTCGATAGGGAGCCCGCGTCCACGACGATATGGTTGCCGGTCGATAGGGCTGCGGCGATCTGGCGGTGAAGCCCGCCCTCCGTCTGCGGCACGAGGAGAATACGACCGCGGGGATGGAGCGCGTAGAGATTGAGCTCCCCGACCGGACCGGTGAGTTCACGTTCGAGCCCGAGTGCCGAGCGGCTTGCATATCCACGCGCCACTTCCCCCTCGCCCGACAAGCCCTTCTTGTCGAGCCAGACGATGTAGTCACGAAGGGCGAGGTCCGTATGAACGGAGTCCTGCTGCGGCGGCACGGGCGCACGCTGCACCAGCCGGCCGATATAGAGCGGACCGCCGGCCTTCGGACCCGTTCCCGACAGGCCGCGGCCGCCGAATGGCTGCACGCCGACGACGGCGCCGATGATGTTCCGGTTGACGTAGAGGTTTCCGGCCTTGATCCGGCTGGTCACATGCGCGATCGTTTCATCAAGCCGGGTGTGAAGCCCGAATGTGAGACCATAACCCGATGCGTTGATGTCGTCGATCAGACGGTCGAGTCCGTTTCTCTTGAAGCGGATGACATGCAGAACCGGTCCGAAGACCTCCCTCGTCAGGTCCGACAGCGACTTGATTTCGATGATCGTCGGCGGAACGAACGTTCCCGCCGCCGCACTTTCGGGCAACGGCAGCTGATCCACCTTGCGGCCCAAGCCGCGCATATGCTCGATATGCTGGTCGATCTCCGTCTTTGCGCTGTCGTTGATGACTGGGCCGACATCGATGCTCAGCCGATCGGTCCGGCCGATCGTCAGCTCGCGGAAGGCGCCCTTCAGCATATTGAGGGTCCTGTCGGCGACATCGTCCTGAAGGCAGAGAACCCGGAGCGCCGAGCAGCGCTGACCGGCGCTGTCGAAGGCAGACGCAATGACGTCGGCCACCACCTGCTCGGCCAATGCCGAGGAGTCGACGATCATGCCGTTCTGGCCACCGGTTTCGGCAATCAGCGGAATCGGCTTGCCGCCTGCTGACAGCCGTTCCGCCAGCTGCGCCTGGATCATGCGGGCAACTTCGGTCGACCCGGTAAACATGACGCCTGCCGTTTCCGGAGCCCCGACCATGCCGGCGCCGAGGCGGCCGCTGCCGGGCACGAACTGCAAGGCACCGACCGGCACGCCCGCCTCGTGAAGGATCTTCACACTCTCCGAAGCGATGATCGGCGTGACGCCGGCCGGTTTCGCAAGCACGGGATTGCCGGCCACCAACGCTGCGGCGACCTGTCCGGTGAAAATCGCCAGCGGGAAATTCCACGGGCTGATGCAGACGACCGGACCGAGGGGCGCATGCGAGGGGCCGAGGGTCTTGCGGGCCTGTTCGGCATAGTAGCGCAGGAAGTCGATCGCCTCACGCACTTCACCGACGGCATTAGCGGCAGATTTGCCGGCCTCGCGCATGACGATGCCCATCAGCACCTTGATGCGGGCCTGCATGATATCGGCGGCCCGCTCCAGGCAGGCGGCACGCTCGGCCGGCGGCACTGCGGCCCATTGCGGCGCGTGCTCCGCAGCCATGCGGACGATGCGCGCTGCCTCCTCGACCTTCACTTCGGTCACCGTGCCGACGACATCCCGGTGATCGGCAGGATTGAGAACATCGCGTGTCACCCCATCGGTAGAGCCGTCGGCAAGGAGGGGAAGCGCATGCCACGGGGCAGCAGCCGTAGAAGTGAGCGCCTCAGCCAAATCCGAAAGGGTGGCCTCGTTCGAGAGATCGAGACCATCGGAATTGGCCCGGGCGTTGCCGTAAAGAGCCTTTGGCGAGGCGATCTGCACGTGGGGCGTGCCAACGACAGGCATGGCCGCGACGATTTCGGCGGGATCGGCGATCAGCGCCTCGACCGAGACATTCGGATCGGAGATGCGGTGCACGAAGGAGGAATTGGCGCCATTTTCCAGAAGGCGTCGAACCAGATAGGCGAGCAGCGTCTCATGGGTTCCCACAGGCGCATAGATGCGGCAGGGCCGGTCCAGCTTTTCCTTCCCGACGACCTCGTCGTAGAGCGGTTCGCCCATGCCATGCAGGCATTGGAACTCGTATTTGCCGACGGTGAAGTCAGGACCCGCCAGACGATAGATCGTGGCGAGCGTCTGCGCATTATGGGTGGCAAATTGCGGGAAGACCGCATCCGGAGCATCGAGCAGCTTGCGCGCGCAGGCGACGTAGGCGACATCGGTGTAGATCTTGCGAGTATAGACCGGATAGTCGTCGAGCCCGTCCAGCTGGGCGCGCTTGATCTCCGCATCCCAATAGGCGCCCTTGACGAGACGGACCATGATCCGGCGCCCGGAACGACGTGCCAGATCGATGATGTAGTCGAGGACGAAGGGGCAGCGCTTGCCATAGGCCTGCACGACGAAGCCAAGCCCACTCCATCCAGTCAGCTCCTGTGCAAAGCAAAGCTCCTCGAGGAGATCAAGCGAAAGCTCCAGCCGATCGGCCTCCTCGGCGTCGATATTGAGGCCGATATCATAGGTCTTGGCGAGAACGGCCAGCGCCTTGACTTTCGGCAGCAGCTCGCTCATCACCCGGCCGGCCTGCGACCTCATGTAACGGGGATGCAGGGCCGAGAGCTTGATCGATATGCCCGGGCCGTCATAGATGCCGCGCCCGTCCGACGCCTTGCCGATGGCGTGGATCGCCTTTTCGTAATCCCGGTAATAACGCTCGGCATCGGCGCCCGTCGTCGCGGCCTCGCCCAGCATGTCGTAGGAATAGCGGAAGCCGCGTGCTTCCAGTGGCCGGGCGCGCTTCAGCGCCTCCGCGATCGTTTCGCCGGTGACGAACTGCTCGCCCATCATGCGCATCGCCATATCGACGCCGCGACGGATGACCGGCTCGCCGGCGCGCGCGATCAGCCGCGTCAGCGCTGCCGACAGGCTTCGGTCGTTGACCGTCGAAGTCAGCTTGCCGGTGACGACGAGACCCCAGGTTGCGGCGTTGACGAACATGGATTTTCCACCGCCGATGTGAGAGGTCCAGTTGCCCTCGGCGATCTTGTCGCGGATTAGCGCGTCCCGGGTTTCGGTGTCGGGAATGCGCAGCAGCGCTTCGGCGAGGCACATGAGCGCCACGCCTTCCTGGCTGGAGAGCGAATATTCCTGCACCAGCCCTTCGACTCCGGTCCCCTTGTGCTTGGCGCGCAACGCTTCGATCAGGCTGCGGGCCGTGCTGCGGATATCATAGCGTTTTGCCTCGGAGACGCGCGCTGCTGCCACAAGAGGCGGCAGGCATTCGGTTTCCGGCCGGCGATAGGCTGCCGTGATGGCCTGGCGAAGTTGGGATTGCGGTCGGATCGGTGGGGCAAAGCCGGAGAACGGCGCGCCGTCGACGGCATCTTGGGAGGGCGTGGAGGGGGTCGCTGCGTTCAACATGGAAGTCCCTATTCAATCGATGTTTGGTCTAGCGGATAAATGGAACAGCGGGCTCATCGTCCCAATGCTCATCATCCGTGAAAGCGGGGCCGGAATATTCCGTCTCGTGCAGCGAGCGCGCATCTGGTCTGTCGCGCTTGAAGGTGAGCGCCGCCGCCACAGCCCTTATTGCCACCGGCCGGTAGTGAACGAGCAGGTCGGGTTTTTGGTCATCATCCGCTTCGTTGTCATGCATGTATGATCCCCCGTTTTGAAGTCGGCGCCGATACCGATCACAGCGCTCTTTCGCCCGGCACCTAATCTATCACAGCCACAAATCGCGATCTCACTTGATTTTTACAGTTTCTAGGCCGTATGAACTTATTAATGCGTCATCGAGAGTTCAAATGGCCACAGAAACTGACATCTTTAGTGAATTGGACCAGTTCGACAGAAAAATCCTCGCCGCACTCGCCGAGGACGGAAGGCTGTCGATCACCGATCTGGCTACGCGTGTCGGATTGTCGAAGACGCCATGCCAGATCCGCTTCAAAAGGCTGATCAGTGAAGGATACATCGAAGGCTTTAAGGCCATCCTCAATCCGTCGAAAATGCAGCTCGACCACATTGCTTTCGTCGAAGTGAAACTCTCCGATACCCGCGAGCATGCGCTGAAAAGCTTCAACGATGCCATCAAGAAGATCGGGGAAGTCGAAGAGTGCCATATGATTGCAGGCAGGTTCGACTATCTCTTAAAGATCCGCACCCGCGATATCGGCCGCTACCGTCGCGTCCTCGGCGAGCGCATCTCGACACTGCCCCATGTTGCCAGCACATCGACGAACGTCGCGATGGAAACGGTCAAGGAAGGCTGGGACAAGTCCGGTTCGAGTTTTTCGTGAATGTGATCCTTGGGATGACCACCTGCCGGTGAGTTGCCGCAGAATCCAAAATGCGCGCCGACCGAGCTGCGCATAATCCGTCCAATTTGCCGCCGGACGAACTGCGATATATTCATTGTCGTCGGCTATCGCGCCAAAGCGGTTGCGGCAAGGGTAGCAATCGCTCCCAGGCAGTTCAGCCATCTCTCGCTTTCCGACCGCGTGCGCTCGGTTTCACCGGCACACTCTTGCCGTACTCATTCCACCATGCCGTCAAGGCTTCCATGGTGGGGCCGAGGCCCCGCGCTTTTTTCGTGATCTCATATTCGACGCGCGGAGGAATCTCCGCAAAGATGGTGCGGGACACGAGACCGTCTGCTTCGAGCTCGCGGAGTTGCACCGTCAGCATGTGTTGGGTGATGCCGGGAATAGCCTTTCTCAGTTCGCCAAACCGGTGGACCCGCTGATGGAGCAGCCACATGATTTCCAGCTTCCATTTGCCGGAGAGGAGCGCGAATGCGCGACGCATCTCCTCATGCATATTGATTTCGCCATCGGCCATAGTCTGGTTTTCCATACTAGCTGCAAGTAATTCATCCTACTTGCAAAAATAGACCTTAGACGACATTTTCACAGGGGCGCAGTAAAAGGAGCGCCTCTCACATAGAAACCGACAGACTCGACGAGAGGAATGTTGCTGCGTGGGCAGCGACAGGGATGAACCTATGCTTGAATTTTACGGATACTGGATCAGCACGGCACTTCTATCCGTGCTCTACCTCGCTTCAGCCTACATGTATGCCACAAAGAAACAGTGGGTTCGTAAGGCGCTGACGGAACTCGGATACAGCGCGAACGCCCTCGTTCCGTTCATGATCATTGTTAAGGTCCTCGGCCCGGTCGCGATCCTTTCGCGCGTCAGCGTGCCGCTCAGCGATCTCGCCTATGCCGGCATCTTCTTTCACCTGCTGCTATCGGGTCTCGCGCATATCGGCGTTCGAAAACCTGTCGGCGCTCTGCCAGCGGCGATCGGCCTGGCGCTGCTGATCACCTCGTTCATGACGCAGAACGACGCCCGCGACCTCCCTTCCCCTTACATCAAGGCCGCCGCCCTCTGACGCCTCGAAGATTCCCAAGCCTTATCAAATGGAGATACACATGGGTCGACTCAATGGAAAAGTTGCCGTTATCACCGGCGCAAGCCGCGGCATTGGCCGCGCCACCGCAAAGCTGTTTGCGGCCGAAGGCGCGAAGGTCGCAATTCTTTCTCGGACATCCGAAGGCGTCGATCGCGTTGTCGCGGATATCGTCGAAGCGGGCGGCAACGCGCTCGGCGTCGTCTGCGACGTCGGTGAAGCCGATCAGATCACGGCCGCGGTGGACACGGTTGTCGCTACATATGGCCGCATCGACATTCTCGTGAACAATGCTTTCGATGGTTCTGCGGTCTTGTCTTCGGTCATCGACCTTTCGCTCGAGCAACTGCAACGGAACTTCGACACCGGGCCGATCGCATATCTACGCTTCATGCAGGCTTGTTATCCTCACCTTAGAGAAGGTGGAGAAGGGCGGATCATCAATTTCGGTTCGATGGCTGGCACCGTGGGGTTGGCTGGTTACGGTCCGTACAACATGGCCAAGGAGGCGGTGCGCGCGCTGACTCGCACGGCCGCACGCGAATGGGGTGCCGACAACATCACCGTGAACAACGTTCTGCCGATCGCGGACACCTGGGGTGCCGCGGAAAAGGATGTTCCTCCCCCAACGAACGCCCTCGCTCGTTTCGGCTCGCCGGAAGACGACATTGCCCCGGTGGTGCTGTTCCTGGCCAGCAAGGATTCCCAATTCATTACGGGATACAGCCTTACCCCAGATGGCGGCGCAATCATCGACAGCGCACGGTAACAGCCTTCGGCAACCGTGGATGAGCAAGGGGCGCAGCGTGTTGCGCCCCGTTGTCCGGCAGAGCCTCCCGACATGAGTGTTGGTTACCGATGCCGGTAGCGAAAGGCTTCGACGAAGGCGGAGAAAGCAGGGGATGGATGGCGCCGGCTGGGGTAGTAGAGATGATACCCTTGGAATGTTGGCGCCCAATCCGCGAGCACTTCGTTCAGTTGACCGCTGTCACAATATTGCCGGACGAGGTCTCTCGGCACATAAGACAGCCCCGCGCCATCGAGAGCGGCATTGATCGCCGGCCCTATGTTGCTCATCACGAGCTGGCCTTCCACACGAACGCTGAACTCGCGGCCATCCTTTTCAAACTCCCAGGCATAGAGAGCGCCTGACGTCGGAAGACGCAGGTTGACGCAATTGTGGTCCGTCAAGTCATGCGGGGTCGAAGGCACAGTGCGGGCCGCAAAATATTCGGGTGATCCGACCACGGCGTAAGAGATATCGGGTCCAATGCGAACGGCCACCATGTCGCGCGCAATCGCTTCGCCGAGCCGCACGCCGGCATCGAATTGGCGCTCCACGATATTTGTGAAACCGTTGTCGATGATGAGTTCCACCGCGATATCGGGGTAATCCCGTAGAAATGCCGGCAGCCTCGAACGGAAGACCAGCTCCACGGCATCATCGGGACATACGAGGCGGACTGTGCCCGAAGGTTTGTCGCGCAGCGCGCCGAGGGCACTGATCCCGGCGGCGATGCTCTCGAAATGCGGCTGGATAGTTTCCATGAGCCGGGCACCGGCAGCCGTGGGAGCCACGTCACGCGTCGTGCGGGAGAGAAGCCGGACGCCGAGCCGGGCTTCGAGCGCGCTGATCGTATGGCTCAGCGCCGAGCGCGTGACTCCCAACTTTGATGCAGCGCGGGTGAAACTCCGCTCCTGAGCCACCTCCAGAAACGCACGCATTTCCGTGAACTCGTCGCGCCGCATTGTTGAATCTCCTTCATCACGACGTTCAGATTATAGCTTCTAGTCGCGCAAAACCAGTCCGGCTATCTATCTGGCAACGGACAGGAGAACATGTATGACCGTCGAATTGACATTGAATGAGATCCCACTGACGGACGACACGGCGACCTCATGGTCTGCTGTGACCTGTCTCTCGCTTCTCACTTTCCTTCTGGTGGGTTTGGAATTTCTCCCTGTGAGCCTTCTGACCCCGATCGCCAGAGACCTCATAGTGTCAGAGGGGCAAGCCGGATTGGCGATCACCGTGTCGGGAGTCTTCGCGGTTATCACCAGCCTTTTCGGCAATGCCTTCTTGGCGAGGATCGACCGGAAGTCTGTCGTCTTGTTCTATACGGCGGTTCTTGTTGCATCGAGCTTGGCGGTTGCCCTCGCACCCAACTTCCCTGTCTTTCTCGTCGGGCGGTCCCTGGTCGGCGTTTCGATCGGCGGCTTCTGGTCGCTGTCGACGGCTATTCTGGCACGCCTGGCCTCGGGCCGTGACCTGCCCAAGGCCATTGCGCTTCTTCAAGGTGGCACCGCATTCGCCCTCGTCCTTGCCGCGCCGCTCGGCAGTTTTCTTGGCGGGTTGATCGGATGGCGCGGAACCTTCTTCATCACGGTGCCGATCGGAATTGCAGCGCTCGTCTGGCAACTGGTCGTCCTGCCGAGGATGCCGGCGACGTCAACCGTCTCGGTGGCCAGAATATTAGGGCTGCTGCGTAATCGCACATTCGCGATCGGAATGGCGGCGACCGCTCTCGCCTTCATCGGCCAGAACGCGCTGTCCATTTATCTTCGCCCGTTCCTCGAAGGCGTCACAGGACTGCAATTGAATGTTCTGTCCATGGTGCTTCTCGGCCTTGGTGTCGGCGGACTGGCTGGAACCTCCGTCATTGGCTTCGTCGCCCGGCGCCATCTCCTGCTCGTTCTAGCAGGACTGCCGGCTGCTCTTGCGGTCCTTGCCCTGCTGCTGATCGCTCTCGGGCCGTTCGCGGCGGTTACGGCATCCCTGCTCGTCATGTGGGGATTTTTCTCAACCCCGCTTCCGGTCGCCTGGAACACCTGGATGGCCGCTATCGTTCCCGGTGAATTGGAAGCGGCAGGTGGACTGCAGGTGGCGCTGATCCAACTCGCCATTGCAGGCGGTGCTTTCGCTGGCGGCATGCTGTTCGACACCGCGGGATGGTGGAGCCCCTTCCTTCTGGCCGCCTGCCTTCTCGCCGGTTCGGCTGTCCTCGCCGCACTCGCCGGTCGCCGTTCCTGAACCTTCAGAAACCTCACAACAGGAGATCATCATGTCCCAAGGAATCGAAAACAAAGTGGTCGTCATCACCGGGGCAAGCAGCGGGCTTGGCGAAGCCACCGCCCGTCACCTCGCCGAGCGCGGCGCTTCCGTCGTCCTCGGCGCACGGCGTAGCGACCGCATCGCTAAGCTCGCTGAGGAGCTGTCCGCCAAGGGCTATAAGGCCACGGCAGTCCAAACCGATGTCACGGACCAACATCAAGTCAAGACGCTCGTCGACACGGCCGTCAACGCGTTCGGTCGCATCGACGTGATGCTGAACAATGCCGGCCTGATGCCACTTGCGCCGCTCGAACGGCTCAAAGTTGACGAGTGGGATCGCATGATCGACGTGAACATCAAAGGGGTGCTCTACGGCATCGCAGCAGCGCTTCCCCACATGACAGCGCAGAAGTCGGGGCACATCATCAACGTGTCCTCCGTCTATGGTCATGTGGTCGATCCGGGTGCCGCCGTCTATTGCGCGACGAAATTCGCCGTGCGCGCCCTCTCGGAGGGGCTGCGGAAGGAAGTGAAGCCATACAACATCCGCACCACGATCATTTCACCCGGCGCAGTGAGCACCGAACTCCTCGAACACATCAGCGAAAAGGACATCCAGGCGGGCACCAAGGAGTTCGTCAGTAAAATCGCGATCAGCGCGGACACGTTCGCCCGAACGGTCGCCTTCGCGGTGAACGAACCAGACGATGTCGACATCAACGAAATCCTGTTCCGGCCCACGGCTCAACCTGTCTGACGCGAGGCGCGCTATGTCGATGACATCCAAGTTCATGAGCCGTCGCGCGGTGCTGGGCGGAACCTTGGCGGCCGCCGCTCTACCTCTTGTGGCGCAAGGGCAGGACGAGCGTGGCTCGGCGGATCCCGAGGCGACAGACGTCAGGATCAGGATAGGCTTCAACAATCTAACCCTGACCGCGACGCTCTCCGACAATCCGACGGCGCGCGATCTCGCTTCCATGCTGCCCTTGAACCTCAAGATCGAGGACTACGGCAGGAACGAAAAGATCGTCCATCTGCCGCGCAAGCTGACAGAAGAAGGCAGCGGTGCTTTCGGAAACGAGCAGCCGGGCGACCTTTGCTACTTCAAACCGTGGGGTAACCTGGCCTTGTTCTACGCGGATTATCGCTGGGACGGGCTAATCCGGCTCGGCCGCTTCGACAATGGCTTCGAGCCGTTGCTGCTGCGCGGCGAGTATCCGGTCCGCATAGAACGCATATAACAAGGGCTTTATGGCGGGAGATAGCAATTCGTCTTCCGCCCAAGCATGAAAGAACCCCATAGACGATACTTCCAGAACCAGAAAGCCGCGGCCGGCTTAAGCCAGCAGAGGCGCTCGACGGGGCGCCTCCGTCTATTCGATGATCTCGACGCAGAAATCTATAAAGGCCCTGACCTTAGCCGGAACATGCTGACGCGAGGGATAGAAGGCGTAGAGCGGGAATGTCTCGTCCGACCAGTCGGGAAAGAGGTTCACGAGCTGCCCATTGTTCAGATAATCCGCCATCCCGAGTGAGAAGACTTGCGCGATGCCTATCCCCGCAAGGCAGGTCGCCAAGGTCGTGCCGGCATCGTTGACTAAAATGCGGCTGCGGGTCTCGATCGAGACGACCTCTTCACCCCGCCGAAGCTCCCATTCGAAAGGCCTTGCAGTCAGCGGGTCCTGGAATTGGATACAGGTATGCTCGCTCAAATCCTGTGGACGGCTCGGCCGACCATGTCGCTCGATATAAGCGGGAGCCGCAATGGTGATCACGCGCGTCTGCATCAACAGGCGCGAAATAAGCGACCTCTGCGCAGGCTCGCCAAAGCGCACCGCGACGTCCATGCCATCAGCAACAAGATCGCCGATCTCGTTGCGGGTGATGATCTCGATCTGGATATCCGGATAACGATCGAGGAAGGCGCCGAGCCGCGGGCCGAGCACAAGGCGTGAGAAATATGGGTCGACATTGACTCGCAGTCGGCCACGCACCGCCTGTCTGGCGCCAACAGCTGTCTGCGCAGCCTCTTCAATGCCGCTCAAGAGTGGGGCCACCTGTTGGTAGAACCGCGCGCCGTCATCGGTCAACCGCATCGTGCGTGTTGTCCGGTCGAGCAGCCGCAGACCGATCCGCCCCTCCAGTCGAGAAATGGCGCGGCTGACACCCGACGCCGATAGTCCCATCAGCTCCGCCGCCCGCGCGAAACTTCCGCTCTCGATAACGGCGGCCAGTACGCTCACGCCATTCAACAATCGTCCGTCAAACATCGCGCATCCGTGATTTTTAGTCACCAATCATGTGACAGAAGCGCGCTTCAGTCAAATGCTGCCAAAGGACATGATCAGCATAACAAACCGCCAACCTGCTGACGGTGGAGGAAGCAAAGGAGTCTAACCATGTTTGTGATCACCGGAGTAACAGGCCAAGTCGGAGGCATTGTCGCCGCGCGTCTGCTGACGGCGGGGGTGCCGATACGCGCCGTCGCGCGCAATGCGGAAAAAGCAGCGGAATGGAAGGACAAAGGCGCGGAACTGGCCTTGGCCGAGATGAGCGACGCCGATGCGCTCACTAAGGCTTTCGCCGGCGCCGACGGCGTCTTTTTGCTGATCCCGCCGACCTTCGATCCAACCCCCGGCTTTATGGAAGTGCGCGCTGTCATTGCGGCCCTGAAGACCGCGCTTCTTTCGTCTCGTCCTGCCAAGGTCGTTTGCCTCTCCACCATCGGCGCGCAGGCCAGAGAACCTAACCTCTTGAGCCAGCTCGGTCTCGTCGAACAGAAGTTATCCGTCTTGCCAATGCCGATCGCCTTTCTGCGTGCCGGCTGGTTCATGGAGAACACGGCCTGGGATATCGCGCCGGCACGCGAGACTTGTGTCCTCTCGAGTTTCCTGCAGCCGCTCGATCAGCCCTATCCGATGGTTTCTGTCTTCGACGTCGGAGCCAAGGCGGCAGAACTGCTGCAGCACGAGTGGGTGGGCAAGCAGGTCGTCGAGTTGATGGGGCCAGAGGGCGTCACGCCCAACGATATCGCCGCTGTCCTATCGTCCATCCTCTGCAAACCCGTCCGGGCGGAGCCGGTCGCCCGCGACACCTGGGAGCAGATTTTCACCGATCAGGGCATGCAGAACCCACTCCCGCGGATGCGTATGATCGACGGCTTCAACGAAGGCTGGATCCGGTTCGAGGGCGAGCCGGTAAAGGGCACGACCACACTGGACACAGCCATGGGCCGTCTGATTTGCCCCGGCCGATAAACAGCTGAAAGGCCGTGGCGGAGAGCAGCCACGCCCTTTCTCATGCAGCCTCTGATAGGGTCGACTCCGGATTTTGAACTAAGGACTACCCGAAGACTGCCGGATTGGACGGCAGCCTATTTCAAACCCTTCAAGGATAGCTTCCCACGCCTTGTAGCCTTCCAGTTCGCAATAGTGGCCATACAATTTCGTTGAACCAAAGCTAATTGCTTTTCCTGAGTGAGCGATCTGCGCCGATCTGAAATTAAGGAGCAACCGCAATTGCGGCGAGGCCGAGGGTCGCTTGTGTCATCTCGGCGGCGCAGCGCTTGTCCGCTTTCGCGACCCGTCGGCACTCCTCTTCAGTGCGCCCAGTTATTGGCTCAAACGCCATTGCATGTCGGCCAACATGCGGCCTACTGCGGTTTTTGAATTTCACAGTAGACAATGCTGCGGTTTGAGCCGGACCAAACAGACACCTTCACATCCGCCCCAGTCACGCTTTCACTGGCGATCAAGCCCATCTCTCGTTCTGACCGCAACAGCAGCGCCCAGTTCATAAATGTCTCCATATAGCCATCGACGTCCGTCTCCGGGGAGAAGTTGGCGAATAGGAATGTGCCGCCAGGCTTCAGCATGCTGACGCACTTCCTGGTCAGCTTTACGGCTACCGCGTCCGGCAGATAGTCATAAAGACCCGCGGCATAAACGAAATCGAACATTCCCAGCGCGTGCCTTCCACCGAGCAGGGATTTGACCGACCCGTTCACCGCCTGGACGGACGTGCCGGCGAAATCGCGGGCGACGGTACCAACGCTCATCGGGTCTTGATCCAAAGCGACCCAGCGTCTGATCTCGCCGGCGCCGAGAGCGCGCGACAAAGGCCCCTCACGAAGATGCCCAGCCGCGATGGCGAGGACTTCGGTGGAACCAGGCCGGGCCGAAGCGATTTCGTCAACGCGGCGAGCCAAAATGTCTCGACGCTGCCTTACCGCGACGGATGACGAAGCATTACGAGTGTAGGCGTAGATCGAACGTCCCAAGTTGCTGGCTGATAAGACAGCGTCCTCAATCTCAGGTCTGCCGTAGATGAAGTCGAGAAGGCGTGCGTCGCCAGAATAGCCGCGCGGCTTTTCGAACGACCAGCGGGTCAATGGATCTTGATGAAGATAGTGAGCAACGGGATGAGATTGCGCGATCGGAACGATGACGTCCCACACCTCCGGATGAAAGCGCCGCCGTATCTGATGCAAGGCGTCGGTAAGACGCTCGATGATCGCATTAGGCTCGACGCCGGATCTGAACTGACGGATCGACACGTCAAGGCTGAGGGCAAGCTCGGCTCTGGCAACGATAAGGTGGCCGGGATCCGGGGCAGCAACCCTTCTTGCCGCCCGACGAATTTCACCGGGCGCAACAAGACTTTCACCGTCCAAGACCAGGCTTTGTTCCATTTCGAGACCCCTTTGACATAGCGTTAAGCATAATCAACCTCGAAATAGGATGCGACTAGAATCTACACGGGATAAGAGTATTTCTACTATTGCGGGTCAGATCCTATCCCTCTAAGAGTGCTCAGCAATAAGACCAATCGGGTTCAGGTTGCAGAATGTAACTTTGGAGGGCGCCGAAGTATGGCTTACTTTTTACCTTCTCTATATCGTTGCCAGGCCGGTGTTTTTGCATGAGCGCGGCTTACGCTAATGTGCGGCGCGACGAATTGACCGTCAGCTTCTCATCTGCCGAGGCCCTCAAGTCTCTGGAAACTGAAAATGATGCTGCCCGAAGGCGGAGCTCACGGCATGGTCTTTGGATCGCGGTCGTCGTTTATGTGGCCTTCGCACTTCCAGATCGATGGCTTATCCCGGATGTTGCGCCTGTGACGATCGCCGCGCGATTCGTCATTGCAACGATCGCGCTGCTGGCTTTCGAAGCCTTGCGACTGGCAAATGCGAAAACCGTCTGGCTTGACATCACATGTGCCGCCGCACTGCTTGTGGGCTATGTGGGTTGGCTTTACCCGGCGATTGCCACCCGCGACGTCACCGCCATGTCATACTACATGATATTCGGCGCCATCTTCATGATGGGCGCCAACCTCTTTTTCAGTTTCCCGTTTCGGCTTTCGGTGATCACCTCGGGCCTCGTTCTCTGCGCATTTTTCGTTACGATCGAGGAGTTTTTTCCTTCAAGCCAAACCTACAAGCTTGCCTTCGGGATTTTCTACATTTCGTGCTTTGCCTTCACGTCTTTCGTCAATTGGCGATTGAACGTGGAGCGTCGAAATGTGTTGTTGAACGCGGCGGAGGCTCGCCACCAGCACTGGGAGGCGTCCGAGCGTGGAAGGTCGCTGCTCGAGCTTTCACATACTGATTACCTGACGGGCATAAGCAACAGACGCGCCCTGGATCGGCGGCTCGACGAATGCTGGGCCGCCTGGAAAGACGAACGCCGCGACTTCTCCGTGTTCCTCATCGACGTCGACTTTTTCAAACGCTTCAATGATCGCTACGGACATCAGGAAGGAGACCGATGTCTGACTGTCATCGCCAATGCGCTGAAGGCGGTTGTAGAGTCGTCCGATGGCATGATCGGCAGGTATGGTGGCGAGGAGTTTATCGTGGTCATGCCGGCTGCCCTCCCCAAGTTCGCGATGACTCTCGCCGAGAAGATCAGAATGGAAGTCGAGTCTCTTGCGATTGCTCACGACGAGCGACCAGATGATATGTCGATCGTAACCGTCAGCATCGGCGTCGCCTTCACCCGCGAGAAAGTTGGAGAGAAAGTTGAACGAATAGTCCGTGAAGCCGACCTCGCTCTCTACAATGCCAAAGCAAGTGGCCGAAACTGCATTCGTAGTTTTGATCCGCTGTTGCCTCGCCCCGACGACCATGCTGGTAAGCTCGTCCCGCTGCTGGCGGCCGCCATCGATCGCAAACTGGTCTCGCTCGTGTACCAACCGATCTTCGACGTGACGAACGGGAAAGCAAGAGCTGTCGAGGCTTTGATGCGCCTCAGGATGCCGGACGGCACCGCGGTTTCGCCGAAGACATTCATTCCGGTTGCAGAACGAAGTGGCGCGATCCTCGAACTGGGCAGATGGGCGATCGAGACGGCATGCCGTGATATACTGATGACCGATCGCATGGCTTCCGTCAGCGTCAACGTGTCGCCAATACAACTGCGTTCCCCGGGCTTTGCTGCCAGTGTCGCTGATATCCTTGCTCGGTGCGGGATCTGCGGGTCGCGACTGGCCTTGGAGGTCACCGAGGGCCTGGACATGGATATGCAGTCGGAGGTGCTTAAATGCATTGCCGATCTGCGGGCGCTCGGCGTCGAGATCTGGCTTGACGACTTCGGCTGCGGCTTCGCGGGCCTCTCTTGGCTGAGGGCAATCGAGTTTCAGACGGTCAAGGTCGATAGAACCTTCCTGCACGACTGCTCGAACCCACGCGGTTTGACGATGCTTCAGGACATGATTGCTCTTATCCGCAATCGAGGGAATACGATCCTGGTGGAAGGCGTCGAAACTGCAGCACAATTTTCCCTTCTCAAGGATCTTCGCATCGACCGCGTCCAGGGCTTTCATATGGGAATGCCGGTTAGCGCTGAACTACTGAGCGCGGCATAACTCGACCTCAAGGTTTTCCAGTCGGCTCAGCACGTTGCCGATGATCGGTGCGTGGCGCATGACGTCTCTGCAAATCGCGAATTCGGACGCCTCGGCCGCACCGACCGCCCGCACGGCAAACAGCTATGAGGGGCCATCCTACGGGCGTTTGCGATCGCATCGGTCGCCGGGAGGCCGGACCCGATCAAAGCAATTGGAGCCATTTCAACGAGGGCTGCGCCGCCATTGTCGGAAGTCTTGCTTTTGGACGAATCAGGCCCTCTGATGCGGCGAGGCAACGGATCGCTGAAGGCAGATGAATATTCGGCGGTTGAACCTGAGAATGAGGATCGAGATGGATCACGCCAACGGCCCGCAATCGTCAGTGAGCGAAGAGAGGGAAGCGCGCAGGCTTCAATACCTGACCTGGGAACACGTTGCGTCTGACCTCCGTCATCCGGCTCACCTCGCCCGCAAGGCGGAACTCCGGCGATCATGCGGTGCGGAGCTGGCCGAGACGTCCTACATCGCCGAGGGCGCCGCAATCTTCACCGAACGCTTGACGATGGGCGAACGGTCCTGGATCGCTGGGCACGCGCTCGTTCGCGGCGATATAATCCTCGGCGACGATTGCACCATCAATCCCTATGCCTGTGTTTCCGGCAAGGTGACGTGCGGCAATGGCGTGCGGATTGCTTCGCATGCATCGATCGTCGGCTTCAATCATGGCTTCGACGATCCGAACATTCCTATACACCGCCAGGGTGTCGTCAGCATCGGCATCGTGATCGGTGACGATGTCTGGATCGGCGCCAACTGCGTAATCCTCGATGGCGCCACGATTGGAAATGGTGCGGTGATCGCCGCCGGAGCGGTGGTCACGGGGGACATTCCCGCCATGGCGATTGCCGGTGGCGTGCCCGCCCGGGTGCTGCGGAGCCGAGGCTCGGCACCGAGGAAATCCGGCACGGGCGACATCGAAGATCAATTGGTCAGGCTCGGTCAGAAGGCGAAAGACCAATGGCCGGACATTCTTGCGCGCTGGAAAACGGAGGGAGCCTATGAATCGCTGGAGGCAGACGGCATCCGGAGACCGGCGATCCGGCATCTCTGCGACGCAATCGAGATCGCTGCCGGATTCGGCCTGCTGCCGCCCGACCTCAATCCGGCGGAGACGGTCGGGCTTCTCCAAGGTCTGCAGGACCAAGAGACCGGCCTTTTCCCGGAAGAGCATTCGCGAATGCATGGCAAGGCGCTGAGGGATGATCCAAAGGCGCTCTATAACGTCCTTGCGGTTGGCTATGCGCTTGAACTGCTTGGTTCCGGTCCACGGCAACCTGTCCATGCGGTCGAGCTCGGCGCCGGAGAGCTCGATGAATGGCTGAGCGCCCTGCCCTGGTCGACCCGGGCGTGGCACGCCGGAAGCGTGGTTGATGCGATCGGAACTGCCATGTACTTCAATGCGAAGTATTTCGGCATCGGGCATTCACGGCAGGCACTTTTCGAGTGGCTGAACCGGAATGCCAACAGCGTCTCGGGGCTATGGGGTGAGCCGACCGCGGGGGAAGGATGGCTCCAACCGGTGAACGGCTTTTATCGCCTGACGCGCGGCACCTACGCCCAGTTCGGCGTGGCACTTCCCCACCCGCACGTCTCACTCGAAACGGTTCATCTCAACTATCGCAACCACAAGGGCTTCGTTGCTGCGAAATACAATGCATGCAACCTGCTCGATACGATACATCCTCTGCTGCTGATTGCCCGGCAGACCGACTACAGGCGGACTGACGGGGAGGCGATCGCCCGCAATCTCATATCGCGGGCGCTGGATAGATGGCGGGATGGCGAGGGATTCCCATTCGCGGATGGTGGTGAACCGAGCCTGCAGGGGACGGAAATGTGGCTTTCCGTCATTCACCTGGCGGCCGATTTCCTGGGACTGGCAGATCGCTTCGCCTTCGCCCCTAAAGGCGTTCACCGAACGGCAACCGTGGGGCTGGGTTTGTGACTACGCTTCGATCACCCGTGCAATGATGCCGTCAGCCAGGCGGCGGCAAGGTCGCGTGCGTTGCTTCGCTTGGCTTTGACGGGCACGATCACGTTGTAACGATCTTCCGCGGCAAGCTCGCCACCGTCGACCTGCACCAGGGTTCCATCCTCCAGAAAGGTGCCCACCAGCATACGCCATCCCAATGCAATCCCTTGGCCTGCGCGCGCCGCGGCAATGGTTTCGGTATAGTGGTTGAACCGAAGCGACGGCTTTATCTCGATATTGGCGCCGGTGAGTGAAAACCACTGCGCCCAGCTATACCAGGAACGATCGAGAACATCCGTTTCGATGAATTCGTCGAGGGAGCCGGGCGGACCATCTCCCCGGCGCCGGAGATAGTCGGGAGAGCAGACGGGGCAAATGACATCGCCGCGCGAGGCGATGACGGTTCCATCGCTGAAGGGCGCCACACCATAGCGAATTGCCACGTCGACTTCTCCGTCGTCGAGAGTGATCGGGCTGTCCTGGGATATCACTCGCACCAGGATACCCGGGTTCGCCCGGCGGAATTCGGCCAGCCGCGGCAGCAGCCAGAAAGAAGAGAATGCAACGGTCGCCCCTATCGTCAACACGTCCTGGCTGCGAGACTGGAGCGCTTCTACGCCCTCGGCAATATCGGCAAAGCTCTTCGCCAGCGTGGCTCCGAGGTTGATGCATGCCGCCGTCGGCTCGATCGCTCGATGCTTGCGCACGAATAAGGGCTGGCCGAATTCCTCTTCCAGCAACGCAATCTGCCTGCTGACCGCCGCCTGGGTGACGCCCAATTCGGTCGCAGCCGTGGTGAAGCTCTTCTTTCTGAGCACCGCCTCCAGGGTCACCAGTGCCGTCAGCGAGGGGATCCGTCTTCTAAAGTGCATCACAGAACTCCTCATCACATGATAAAAACTCATGCGAACCCAATTTTTTATGCCGTTGAAACATCGACACTGCAAGGGCAATCTCGGGAAACTCTCGCATAAGAGGTTCTGATGCTAAACAAGCTCCCATCTTCCATTTCCGCCCTTCTCGACGCTCGTGCCAACGGTCACTCTCTGCCGGCCGGCCTTTACGTCAGAGAAGATGTGTTCGAAGCAGACATCGACGTCTTCTTCCACAATCACTGGATCTGCGTCGGTCTCGATTGCGATGTTCCCGAACCCGGTGACGCCACGGTGATCGATATCGGCAAGACGAGCCTGATCCTTCTGCGTGACGACGACGGAGAAATTCGCGTCCTGCACAATGTCTGCCGCCATCGCGGCTCCCGCCTCCTCGATCCGGGCAAGACGATCGTTTCAAAACTCGTCTGTCCCTATCACACCTGGACATACGAACTGACGGGTGAGCTCAGCTACGCGCCTCACATGGGCAAGGACTTCGACAAGGAGTGTCGGAGCCTCAAGTCGGTCACCTTCAAGTCGATCGGCGGACTGATTTATGTCTGTCTTTCCGACAATCCGCCCGAGGACATCGCTCTCCTCGAGCAGGCCATGATCGAGCGCCTCGCCCCATACGACATCCGGAATGCAAAGATTGCCTTCCAGACGGATGTCATCGAGGATGGCAACTGGAAGCTCACGATGGAGAACAATCGCGAATGCTACCATTGCTCCGCGAACCATCCGGAGCTCTGCGTCTCCTTCGTCGATCTCGACTTCGGCTTCGACCCCGAAACGCTGAGCCCGGAGGATCGCGAGCAGGCCGAGGAGCATTTCAGGCTGTATGAAGAGCGGACGAAGGCCTGGGAGTCCGACGGCTTTCCGTCGGCGGCCGTCGAGCAGCTCGCCGACTGCGCCACCAACTTCCGCACCCAACGGCTGATCATCGCAGGCGCCGGCGAATCCCAGACCCACGACGCCACCGCCGCATCCTCCAAGCTTCTTGGCCACATGACCCGCAAGGATCTCGGCGACACGCATCTTTGGGGCCACAACAGCTGGAACCACTTCATGGGCGACCATGCGGTGGTGGCAACCGTCATTCCGCTCTCGGCGGGCAAGACGCTCGTGAGAACCAAGTGGCTGGTCCACAAGGACGCCGTCGAAGGCGTGGATTACGATCTCGACAAGCTGACGGATGTCTGGGTCGCGACGACGGACCAGGACGCCGATCTTGTCGCGCGCTCCCATGCAGGCACTCTCGACCCGGCCTATCAGCCCGGCCCCTACTCCCGCTTCTCCGAGACGAACCTCGACAAGTTCGCCAGCTGGTACATCGATCGGATGCGCGCCCATGGATACTAGGAGCCCGCAGATGCCCGCAGCCAGGGCCGCCCTTGACGACGTCTGGAACCCGGAAGAAGACGACGCGCTCGTCTGCCTCGACGTTCAGCAGGAAACCCATGACGTCAAGACATTCACCTTCGCATCGCGCGAGGGCAAGCGGTTCGCGTTCAAGGCCGGGCAGTACTTTCTGTTCGACCTGGAACATAATGGAGACGCTGAAAACAGGTGCTACAGCATCTCCTCCTCGCCGCATCGGACAAACGCCTTCTCCGTGACGGTGAAGCGCGTTCCCGGCGGAAAGATCTCCAACTGGCTTCACGACACCCTGGTTCCCGGCGCGACCGTCAAGGCGAACGGGCCGCTCGGCCACTTCGTCAGGCCCGAGACGTCGGGACGCAAGCTTCTGCTTTTGTCCGGCGGCTCCGGCATTACCCCCGTCATGTCCATTCTGCGGGAACTCGCCGACAGTTGCGAACCTGCCGACGTCGTCTTCATGCATGCGGGCCGGACGCCGCAAGACCTGATCTTTCGCGACGAACTGGCCTGCATCGCCCGCAGGCTGAAAGGCCTTCGCCTGCATTTCCTCCCGGAGACCGTGGCCAGCGAGCCGTCCTGGCCCGGTCTGACCGGTCGCATTTCGAAAGACTATATCAGGCTTGCGGTTCCCGATATCGCCGAGCGAACCGTGATGTGCTGCGGCCCCGCCCCGTTCATGGCCGCCGCGCGCACCATTGCCGCCGAACTCGGCGTGCCCGCCTCGAACTACCTGGAGGAAAGCTTCGACGCAGCGGTCATCGACGAACCCGAAATCCCTGCGGTTCAGGAGGCAACTGCCAAGGTATTTCAGGTCACCTTCTCCAAGCAGGCCCGCAGCATCGAGGTAACAGGCGACCAAAGCGTGCTTTCTTGTGCGAAGAAGTCAGGCGTCAGGATCCCGTCGTCCTGTGCGAACGGCGTCTGCGGCACCTGCAAGTCGAAGCTCGCCTCCGGAACCGTCGACATGAACCACAATGGCGGAATTCGCCAGAGGGAAATCGACGCCGGCTTCTTCCTGCCCTGTTGCTCCAAGCCGCTCAGCGATCTGGTCATCGAGCGCTGACTGTCACTCACCGACACCAGGGACTGACTGAGATGCTGCGAGAGGAAAGCGATTCCGCCGAGTTGACCGGCTCGACGGTCTTCAAGGACGAGCGAAAGCAGGCATATTTCAATCCTGAAGGAGCCGACCGGCCTCTTATCAGTCCTGTGCCGGTCGCGACGCTCGATCTGGCTCGCCGCTATCGTCTGGAGCGCCTGCGCAGGAAAATGCGCGAATGGGACTGCGGCGCCCTGCTTCTCTACGACCCCGTCAACATCCGATATGCCTTCGATTCATCGAATATGAGCATTTGGACGATGCACAACGCCTCGCGTTACGCTCTGATCCTGGCCGATGGTCCGGCCATACTTTTCGAATTCGAAGGCGCCGACCATGTCAATGACGGGCTTCCCGGCATCGACGAGATCCGGCCGGCGAAGTCATGGATATTCTTCACGGCCGGGAACCTTATGGAACCTCGCCTGAAAGCCTGGGCGGACGAGGTCGCGGACCTCGTAAGCCGCAATGGCGGTAATAAACGCGTGGCGGTGGACAGGCTCGAACCCGCCGGCGCGTTCGAATTGCGGGAACGCGGCTTCATGCTCTTAGACGGCCAGGAACTGGCCGAGCGGGCGCGATCCATCAAGAGCACCGAGGAGATCGAGCTGATGCGATGGACGATCCGTGTCTGCGAAGCAGGCATGGCGCGGATGTACGAGATTTCTGAACCGGGCCGCACCGAAAGAGAGATCTGGGCCGAGCTTCACTTCGAAAACGCACGCAGCGGTGGCGAGTGGCTCGAGACCAAGCTCTTGACCGCAGGCCCGAGAACGAACCCCTGGTATCAGGAATGTTCGGACTACGTCATCAAACGCGGGGAGATGATATCCTTCGACACCGACATGATCGGACCCTACGGCTATTGCGCCGATCTCTCGCGCTCGTGGACAGCGGGACACGTCGCGATGAGCGCCAAGCAGAAGGAACTTTACGCCGCCGCCCGGGATCAGATCGAGCACAATCTTTCAATCATCAGGCCCGGGATGACGTTCCAGGAATTCAACGAACTGTCGTGGCGGATTCCGGAGAAATACCAGCCTTATCGATACACGCTTGCTCTGCACGGAACCGGAATGGCGGACGAATGGCCGGGGATCCTTCTGCATCCGGATTTCGACCCGAACTTCAGCGGTAGCATCGAGGAGAACATGGTGCTCAACGTCGAAAGCCTGATCGCCGAAGCCGGATCCGAGAGCATCAAGCTGGAAACCCAGGCGCTGATCACGGCAAGGGGAGCGGTGCGGCTGGACACGTTTCCGTGGGAAGATATCTGAATAAGCCTAGAGCATGATGCCGAAAAGTGTGAGCGGTTTTCGGACGACATCATACTCTAACTATTTAATGTAGAACAGGATTCAGATTTTAGGCCGACCCGGCCTAAAATCATCCTGTTCTAGTGCGCTCTCGAAGCGGCTGCGCGATGCTGCGACGGCGTTTGCCCGAATGTGCGCTTGAAGGTTCTGGTGAACTGCGAGGCGTTTTCAAAGCCGACGTCCAGCGCGATCTCGATCATTGGCGCCTTCGACTGGGCCAGGATCGATTTCGCCCGCTCCATGCGAACACGATTATAGGCCTTGGCGGGAGACATTCCCGTCTTGTCGATGAAGATCCTCTCCAGTTGCCGCCGAGACAGGCCAACCGTGGCGGCAAGCTTCTGTATAGACATGCTGCCATCGACGAACTGTTCCATCGTAATCATCGCCGCCTTGACGCGGGCGTCGTCATAATCGTCGTAGAGCGGACGCCTGGGCTGTATGTCCGCTGAAGTCCGGGCCTTTTCGATCTGAAGGACCTCCAGCGCGTTTCGTTCGGCGTCGCGGCTGATGCATTTCCTGACCAGCAATGCCGCCATGTCGGCGGAGCTGCTGCCGCCTGCGCACGATCCGCGCTGGCGATCGAGATTGAAGAGCCGGTCGGAACGAACGCTAAGCTCAGGGAACCGCTCCCGAAACTCCTTGTAGTGCAGCCAGCTCACACAGGAGTCGTGCCGCTTCATCAGGCCTGCCTCAGCAAGGATGAACGAACCCGTGCACACGCCGATCAGCGGCACCTTCTTGGCGTCGGCCTGCTTGAGAAAAGCGATGGTCTCCTGGTCGACAGGGTTCTCCACCGTCAAAAGGCCGCCGACGACCACGATGTAATCGAACTTCGACGGATCGAGGAAATCGGACGTCGGAGCGACCTGGACGCCGCAGCTCGCAGTGATCAGGTGCCGCGTGCTGCCGATCACCTGCCAGTCGGCAAGGACCCTTCCCGAACGATCCTGCTCGTCGCTGGCAAGCCGCAGCGTGTCCACGAAGAGGGCGAAGGCGGACAGCGTGAACGATCGCGCCAAAACGAAGCCCACCTTGAGCCGGCCAGCCGACTTCGCGGCGTCGTCTGCCTGTCGATGCTGCCCGGGTCGCATAGTCATCTCATCACCGTTTCTGAATGCGCTCATCGAATCTGAAAACCGTGCGCCAGCGGATCACGATCGTCAACGAAAATGGTGTTGTGTCCGATGACGCGTGCCCAGCCTCCGATGCTTGGAAGAATACCGCTATAGGGTCCAATACTTGCCTCGGCTTCGACCCGCCCCTCGAAAACGGTTCCGATCAGGCTTTCATGGCGGTATCTCGACCCGACGGTAAGCCGTCCCTTGCCGTAGAGCTGGGCCATGCGGGCGGAGGTGCCGGTTCCGCCCGGCGAGCGATCGATGGCCTTCTCGCCATAGAAGACGGCGCAGCGTCCATCCGAGACGTCATTCACCGGGCGGCCGCACCAGATGGCGTGATGCACGCCTCTAATCCTGGCGTCGTCGGGATGAACGGGATCGCAGATACCGGCAAGTGCTGACCTCAGTCTCTGGCTGCAGCCGACAATGTCGGATGCGGTCATGCCATCGAGGCCGATCCAGTTATCCTGTGGTTCGATGACAGCATAATAGTTGCCGCCATAGGATATATCGACACGCAGACGGCCCATTCCCGGCACCTCCACCTCGACATCAGCCTCATGGAGATAGCTCGCCACATTGTGGAGACGAACGGAATCGACATACCCGCCCTTCTCCTCATAGGTAACATCAACTCTCCCTGCAGGCGTCTCGATGGCGACGCGGCCGGGTTCGCGCGGCTTGACCAGCCCTTCCTCGATCGCAGCGGTCACGGTGCCGATGGTGCCGGCGCCGCACATCGGCAGGCAGCCGCTCACCTCGATGAAAAGCACGGCGAAATCGCAATCCTCCCGATAGGCCGGATAGATGATCGCGCCTGACATGATGTCGTGCCCCCTTGGCTCGAACATCAGCGCCTTGCGCACCCAGTCGTGATCCCGGACAAAAATCTCCCGTCGCTCACTGATCGGCGCATGCGCAAGCAACGGACCGCCTCCGGCGACGAGGCGGACGGGATTGCCGCAGGTATGCGCATCGATACAGAAGAAGCTGTTTCTCATCTTTTCATGTCCTTGCTCATCCGGCCTTGCGTGGCCTGTCGCGGTCGAGCAGGCCGCGGGACAGCCGGTCGAGCAGAAGGGCGACTGCAACGATCGCCAGGCCCGCCCGCAGGCCAAGCCCCATCTCCATGCGCGTCAGGCCGCGCGTCACCTCCGCACCGAGACCGCCCGCGCCGACAAGGCCGGCCAATACGACCATCGCCAGCGACAGAAGGATGCATTGGTTGAGCCCGACCAGGAGCGTCTGCCTGGCCAGGGGGATCTCGATCTTCCAAAGCACCGAACTGGGAGGCGCGCCGATGGCGCTGCCGAGTTCCACAAATTCTCTCGGCACCTGGTTGAACGCCAGCGTGGTCAGGCGGAGCATCGGCGGAATGCCATAGACGATGGTGGCGATGATTGCCGGCACCCGTCCAAGGCTGAAGATCATCACCGCAGGAATGAGGTAGACCCACGGCGGCACGGTCTGCATTACGTCGAGAACCGGGCGAACCATCGCCTCCAATGTCTTGTGGCGCGAGCACAGGACGCCGATCGGGAAGGCGATAAGCACGGAGATCAGAACCGCGACAGTGACCAGAGAGAGGGTCTGCATCGATGCCGTCCACAGTCCCATGAGGAGACAGAAGCCCAGGCAAAGACCCGCAAGGATCGCGGCGCGCAGACCGACGGCGACGAATGCCAGGATGACGACGATCGCGATAAGCCCATAGGGCGGCACGAAGAGGAGCGCCGCCTCGAATCCGGAAAGGACCGTTTCGATCAGATAGCTGATCGCCGCAAACAGCGGATGAAGATTGGTGTTGAGCCAATCGACCGACGGTGCCAGGAAAGCGCCCGGCGAAAACTGCAGGATGGACGGATTCATGACTTCCTCCCCGTTCCGAGCCGAGCGGCGCTCTGAGTTATCCGGTCAAGCACCATAGTCAGTACCACGATGGCTATCGCTCCATTGATCGAGGTCGCGATGTCGAGCGTTCTGATCGCGCCGTAGATCGTCTCTCCGAGCCCGCCGGAGCCGACGATGCCGGCGATGACGACCATGCCGAAGGCCATCATCAGGCTCTGGTTTATGCCTGCCATGATGCTCGGCAGTGCAAAGGGAAGGCGGATCTTGAAGAACATCTTCGCCGGCGTCATCCCCAACGCCTCTCCGAGTTCGATGAACTCCTTGGGCGTCATCCGGATACCGAGAGAGGTCAGGCGGATCGCCGGCGGCACGGCGACGATCACCGTCGCGATCAGTGCCGTCGCCGGTCCATAGCCGAGCAGAGCGATCGCCGGCAGCAGGTAGATGTATGGCGGAAGCGTCTGGATGAGATCGAGGCCGGGTTCCATGAAGCGGTCGAGGCCGGTGAAGAAGCCGGCGGCGATTCCGATCGGGATGCCGATCGCCAGGGCGAGCGCGGTCGCGGTCAAGACCAGCGCGAGCGTGCTCATCGTCTCCGGCCAGAGTCCCATGGAAAAACAAAGCGCCAGCGCTGCGCCGCTCAGCACGGCGAACCAGACATTGACCAGCCGCCAGCCGATAAGCGCTACGATCAGCGCGACCAGGTAGAATGGTGGAAGCTCGAGGAGCCATAAGATCCCGTCATAGAGCCCTTCGAGAACCTGTCTGATGGTATCGAAGAGGAATTCGCCATTGTCGCTCACCCACTCAAGCGCGGCGTCCGTCCATTCGTCAAAAAGATCGGTGAAGCCTGAACTATCCATGTCAATCAGCTCCAGTTGTGGGACGCCGCCGTCAGATCGCGGGTGGACGTCCCCTTGACGCCCATAAGCAGGCTGCGTGGCGTGACCACGCCGACGACCTGATCGTTATCGACGACGGCGATGGCGTCGCGCTCCGATTGCATCGTCAACGTGATGAGTTCGTCGATGTCGGCGTCCGGCGTCGTGCGCGCCAGCGACGCGATGTCGGAATTCGGCTGGCTCTGCTGGAATTCGGCGACGCTGCGCATGACGGAGTGCGCCTTGATCAGATGGAGGCGGGATATGCCGGCGACGAATTCGGCGACATAGGCATCCGCCGGGTTGAGGATGATTTCCTCGGCCGTGCCGGTCTGGATGATGACGCCGTCCTTCATGATCGCAATGCGATCGCCGATCCGGATCGCCTCGTCGAGATCATGGGTGATGAAGACCGCCGACTTGCCCAAGGCCTTCGTCAGCTGGCGGAATTCGTCTTGAAGCTGACGCCGGATGAGTGGATCAAGAGCGCTGAACGGCTCGTCCATCAGAATGATCTCGGGGTCGGAAGCGAGCGCGCGGGCGAGCCCGACGCGTTGCTGCATGCCGCCGGAAAGCTCGTTCGGATATCGGCTCACCCAGTCGGCGAGACCGACCTTCTCGAGCGCCGCAGCAGCGGTCTTGTTTCGCTCCGGCTTGGTTATGCCCTGAACCTCGAGGCCGAAGGCCGCGTTTTCCAGGACTGTGCGATGCGGCAAAAGAGCGACGCTCTGAAACACCATGCCGATGTTCCTGGCGCGCATCTGCCTCAGATCGACCGGCGACAGGGCGGCAAGGTCGCGTCCCTTGACGAGGACTTTCCCGGAGCTCGGCGTGATCAGCTTGTTAAGGAGGCGGATGAGCGTCGATTTTCCGCTTCCCGACAAGCCCATGATGCAGAAGATTTCACCGCGCCGAACCTCAATGCTCGCATCGGATACGCCGACGACGCAGTTGAACTCCTTCAAGACCTCTTTTTTGCCGAGGCCGCGTTCCTTGATCGACTTCATTGCCGCTGCGGACTTGTCACCGAAGACTTTCCAAAGGGATTGGCAGTCGATCAGGACATCATTGATATCGGCATTTACGGTTTTCATAGCGATCCCCTTGAGCCAATCGGCGCTGGCTTCTCTCATTATGCAGCCATTCAAAGTGCGACAGCGTCTCCTTTGCGCATCTGAAAGACGAGCGGCGCTGCAGGTGGCCGCCCGACGGATCGGACGGCCACGACGCGTTTAGTTCTTCTTGATGTTTTCCCAACGCTTGATCAGTTCGGCATGGGCGCCGATCCAATCCTGCACGGCCTGGTCCATGGTCTTGCCTTCATTGACTGCGCCGTTGATGGCAGTGATGTCGGCGATCGGCACGTAGACGCTGGCCATCACTTCACGCGCATGCGGGTTCTCTGCGGAGAAGCCCTTGTGGCCGATCCAGTAGTAGCTCTGCGGCGGCGGGAACACGCCCTTCGGATCCTTGAGGTACTTGACCTCGTACTTCTGAACCATCCAGGACGGCTCCCAGATCGTCACCGCAATCCACTCCTTGCGATCATAGGCGGACTTCAGCGCCGCCGTCATCGCGGCCGTGCTGCCCTCGACGAGCTGGAGCTTGAGACCGTAGTCCTTGACCGCGTTCGAGGTATCGCGCATCAGGCCGGAACCCGGTTCGATACCAATGATCTTGCCCCCGAACTTGTCGGCGTTTTCATTGAGCTGTTCCAGCGAGTCGATCGGGACATATTTGGGAACCGCGACACCCTGATAGAGGCCATGCGAAACGGGTGAGATCTTCTCGAGCCGGTTCTTGTTCTTGTCCCAGTAGTCCTGAGCGACGTAGTCCGTCTGCGAAGTGAGAGCCTGGATATCGCCCTTGGCGAGAGCGGCATAGGCGATGCCCCATTCGGAGAACTCGGTCACCTTGACGGTATAGCCGGCGTCTTCGAGAACCTTCTTGGTAATGCCGGTGATGGGTGTCAGGTCCTCCCACGACATCGTGCCCAGATTGATCGTCTTTTCTTCCGCGCGAGCAGGAAGGATGCTGACCCCGATCATCGCAGCGGCGCAGAGCGCCTTCCACAAAGTCTTCATTGTTCTTACTCCTGTTTTTCGTTCCCATTCTCATTGAAGTCTGCAAGCGGGCAGTCTTCATATTGCGCGGGCCGAGGGATCATCCCTCGCGGCCTGCACGCAATTCCTGTAGGCGGATGACCGAGTTGACGCCGAGCCACGCGATGGGCTCGGGCGGCAATCTCACCGGTTCCGGCTGGTTCTTGTATTTGTCGAGTTCGGGGCTTGCGGCTCCTGTGGCGAGATCGGCTGCCATCATTCCCGCAAGCGTGCTCTTGACCGTGCCGAGACCATTCTCGCAGCAGGCGGAAAAAAGCCCCTCTTCGACTTCGCCGAATGCCGGCACATGGTTTCGGCTGAGGCAGAGAGCACCCGCCCAGCTATATTCCATCGGCAGGCTTTCCAGTCCGGGAAACCGCGCGTCGAACGACCGGCGCTGCTCGGCCGCCACGCCGGCGACCCGCCTCTCCGACACCTGGAGGCTCGGGTCGTAGGTGAACCTCGTCCTGATGACGATTCTCGAACGACCATCGGTGGTGATCTTTCGGACCGTCGCTCCCATCGGGTCGGCCGGCAGCAGCGCCCAACGATCTGCGCCGGTCACATCGCCGCCGAACTCATTCTGGGAAAAGGCTGATGTCATCGACGCGTAGGTAAAGATGTGCATCAGCCGTCCGCGAAAATGGCCGAAGCTTTGAATATGGCCGTTCACACCCAGAATGACCTTCGGCGCGGAAATAGATCCGCGGCCGGACTTCGCCTTCCAGGACATGCCCTCGCGCGAAAGCTCCAGCACCGGCGAGTGCTCGTGGATGGCGACCTTTGAGCTAAGTCCGCGCGCCAGTCCGCGGATATAGTCTGCGGGCTGGATCATCACGGCGCCTGGCGTATAGAGCCCTCCGCGATAATAGCGCGAGCCGGTCATCTCCCGCATCTGATCGGCATCGAGAACGAGATGCTCCTCGCCGATCTTTTCGAGCGACTTCCTGTAGTTGTCGTTGAGCCCGAGCCCCCGCTCGGAGGCGGCCGCATTCACCTTGCCCGACGGATCGAAGGTTTCCTTGGACAGGCCGTATTCCGCCGCGACATCGGCTGCGAAGGAAATCGCCAGACGGTTCTGTCGAATCTCGTCCTTGGTCGCCTCTTCGTCGGCCACCGAATATTCGCCCGAGGACAGATTGTGCGGCACGTCGATCATGAAGCCGGAATTCCTCCCGGCCGGTCCCTTGGCGACTTCGCGAGCCTCGAGGACGACGATCTTGTCCTCAGGGCGCAATTGCGAAAGGCGGCGCGCCGCCGACAGGCCGGCGAACCCCCCGCCGACGATCAGCCAGTCCGCGGTAATGTCGTGCTCAAGCGCTGTTGCGGGAAAGGCGCGTTCGCTGATCGCCTCCCATCCCGAAACGCCGGTGTCGATCGGCAAGCGCTTGATCACATGGCGGGTCATCGGATCGTCTCGTCGACCGAGCGTTCCGAGACATCGATCCAGATGGTCTTCAGTTCGCAGTAGTTGTCGTGGGCGAAGACCGACTTGTCGCGGCCGCCGAACCCGGACTCCTTGTAGCCACCGAACGGCGTGGTGGCGTCTCCTTCGCCGAAGCAATTGACCGTGACGACGCCGGCACGGATCTCGCGCGAGAGCTTGATGGCGTTTCTCAGGCTGCCGGTATAGACGGACGCCGTGAGACCATAATTCGTGTCGTTGGCAAGAGCGATCGCCTCGGCAAGCGAATTGAAGGTCGTGACCGAAAGCACCGGCCCGAAGATCTCTTCCTGGAAAAGACGGCTGGCAGGCGTTACACCCTCGACCACTGTCGGTTCGATGAAGATGCCGCCATACGTTTCACCGCCATGGGTGACCGTCAGCTTCTCCTTCCTGGCGTCGTCGAGGAAGGATTTCACCTTCTCGAAATGGGCCTTGCTGACAAGCGCGCCGATGCGGTTTACCGGGTCGAGCGGATCGCCCGTCTTCCATTCGCGCATATAAGCGCCGATGCGCTTCAGCAGCTCGTCCTTGACCTTGGAATGAACGATGAGACGCGACGTGGCCGAGCAGTTCTCGCCCATGTTCCAGAAGGCGCCGTTGACGACCTGCTCGGCAACGAGGTCCAAGTCTTCGGCATCGTCGAGAACGACCGCGGGGTTCTTGCCGCCGCATTCGAGCACGATTTTCTTGAGGTTCGAGTCCGCGGCGTAACGCAAGAAACGGCGGCCAGTCGGCGTCGATCCGGTGAAGGCCACCATATCGACATCCATGTGCAGGCCGATCGGCTCGCCGACCTCCTTGCCGCCACCGGTCACGACATTGAACACGCCGCCTGGAATGCCCGCTTCGTGGGCAAGCTCGGCGACGCGCAACGTGGTGAGCGTCGTTTCCTGCGCAGGCTTGACGATGACCGAGCAGCCGGCAGCGAGCGCCGGGCCGATCTTCCAGGCCAGCATCAGCAGCGGGAAATTCCACGGCAGCACGCATCCGACAACACCGATAGGCTCGCGCACGATCATCGTCAGCGCGTTGGCGCCGACCGGAGCCGTGTTGTCATAGAGCTTGTCGATCAGTTCGGCATGCCAGCGGAGCGTATGAATGGTATCGGGAACATCAACCGTCTGGCATTCGCGGACCGGCTTGCCGCTGTCGAGGCTTTCCATGACGGCGAGTTCATGCCTGTTGCGCTCCAAGAGTTTGGCGAGCTTCAGAAGCACTTCCTTGCGCTCATTGGGAGAACGAAGCCGCCAACGGCCATCGTCGAAGGCTTGCTTTGCCTTGGAGACGGCGGCGTCGACATCGGTGGCATCGCATGCGGCGATCTCGGCGAGAACCTCGCCCGTCGCGGGATTCGTCGAGGTGAAAGTCTTGCCGGAATTTGCCGGACGAAATGCGCCATCGATGAAGGCATTCGTCGGAAACTGAAGCTCGGCGGCGATCGCCTTGTATTCGGCGACGGTCAAGGGTTCATGCATGATTGGCTCCCGACGTGATCTGGGCGACCGTGCGCTTCAATGTGGCGACGACGGTCTGAAGGGTTCGCTTTTCTTCGGAGTTGAGCGGACGCAGCGGTGCGCGGACCGATCCGACATTCAGCCCGATCAACTCGCATCCGTGCTTGATCGATTGGACGAACTTGCCGCATTCCAGGAAATCCATGAGCGGCAGCATCGCCATCATGATCGCGCGGCCCTTGTCGAAATTCTTTTCGAGGACGCAGGCTTCGTAGAGGGCGACATGTTCGCGCGGGAGGAAATTGGAGCCGGCGCAGACCCAGCTCTTCGCGCCCCATGCGAAGAATTCGAGCGCCTGGTCGTCCCAGCCGCAGGACAGCGCGATGTGCGGAAATTTCCGGGCGAGCAGGTGAAGATTGCCCATGTCGCCGGAGCTTTCCTTGATGGCGATCACGTTCTTCGACTTGCCGACGCGGGAGAAATACTCTTCACCCATCACGACACCCATGCGGGCGGGATAGTTGTAGAGCATGATCGGCAGGTTCGCCGCGCGATCGACCGTCAAGGCATGGACCGCATTCTCGCGCTCGGTCGGCAGCGCGTATGGCGGTGACGACACCAGGATCGCATCCGCGCCGATTTCCTTCGCCGCCTTGGCGTATTCGACTGAATCTTCGGTGCGCGTGGCGCCGGTCCCGATAATGAGCGGTAGCCGCGTGCCGATCACTTCTTTCGCATAGGTCGCGAGCTCGAAACGCTCCTGGCTGCTCTGGGCGTAATACTCGCCCGTCGAGCCGCCGACGATGATGCCGTGAACGCCCGCCTCGATCAGCGACTCGAGCACGGCGGCAAACCCAGCCCTGTCGATCCGGCCATTTTGATCAAGCGGCGTCACCGCCGGTGTATAGATCCCCTCAAACTTCACGACGATTTCTCCAATAGTTGCGTGGCGGGGCCGCCGAGGAAGGCGTCCGCCTTGAGGCCTTGCGGGGCGATGAACATTTCCATGTTCTCGCGGGACAATTCCCAGTGTTCGAAGACGAGGTCGACGACGGCATTCTCGTCGTGGGCGCCGAGCGCATCGATGAAGCCGTCATGATGGTCGACGGCCACTTGAAGCCGCCGCTTCATGTCCTCGTTCCTCGGCCGGAAGAAGGTGTGGCCGATGCGCGCGTGGTCGATGAGCAGCCGGCCAAGACTCGGCTGCAGATAGACGTTGCCCGACATCTCGCCGAAAATTTCGTGAAAGCGGTTGTTCTCGAGAACCATCGCCAGAGGGTCCATGTTCTCGCTGGCGGCGCGGAACCGCTCCTGGGTCTGCTTCAGGTCTGAAAGCTGGGAGGGTTTGAAGTTCTGTACGGCGAGACGACCGATCGCCGCGTAGATCATCGGCGCGACGAGAAAGAAATTCCGCAGGGTGGAGTGGTTCATCGGAATGACCCGCGCGCCCCTGTTCTCGCGGATGTCGATATAGCCCTCACCGGCAAGGCGCCGGAATATGTCGCGGACCGGGGTCCGGGAGAGCCCGTATTTTTCGCTCAGACTGGCCTCGTCCAGATCGGCGTCCGGATCCAGCTCCATCGTCAGAATCTGCCGTTTCAGGTCTTCGTAGAGATTGCTCTTGGGGGTCTTCGCCATCGTCGCTCTCCGGCCGCTCGTTGCTCTACGCCGTGAAGATGGCACGCCTCTCGGGGCGAGTCAACAATTGTGTACTTTGCGTACACAATTGGTATTTCTTAAATACACAATCGCATCGAGCAAGCGGCCCGGTGCCCGCAAGGCGCCATTTCAAAGCGCTCCCCATGATCGGGCGCCCCGCGGCGGCGGCCATCGCGGAGTTTCCCAAGCGGACTATCGTGGCAGGTCTGTGAGAATTTCTGTGCACCAAGGTTGATGCGGCTTTATGCGCATCAACCTCGATCATCAGGCGTCGGAAGCCTGGCCGCCGGCAAGCCGGTGCGCGGCCATCACGGAAAGCTCGATATCCGGTGGCGGCGGTTTTGTCGGGGAGCGCCGGCTCGGCGCTCCCCGGGATCGATCACGCGGCCAGGATGCCGCTCTTCTTGGCCATCCAGGTTGCGATATAGTCCATCAGGCCGGGGTTTAGGCAATCGTAAGGCTCGATGCCGGACGTCCTTAGCTGCGCTCTGACGGCGTCCATCTTCGCGGGGTCGAAGCCGCTCTCGATGATCGACGACACGAAGGCCGCAAAGCCAGGCTTCGCCCAGCCGCTTTCCTGAAAGCGCTCCGGATGGACGAACGACAATCCCTGGAACGGATGTTCGCGCACGACCGGCCCATACATATGGACGCCGCATTCCTTGCAGGCGTGGCGCTGGATCAAGGCTGTGGAATCGACGACGGCGAGCTTATCGCCATTCTCCAGGACTTCGACGCTTTCGGTCGGCGCGACCGCCACCACCGAAAAGACTGCGCCCTCGGGCTTCCAGCACTTCGTGCAGCCGCAGGCGTGATTGTGGGCGATATCGCTCTTGATCCTCACCTTCACGGGATTGCTGGCGCACTTGCAGACGAGCGTCCCGCCTGCGAAAGCAGCGTCAGTCGCCCGAAAGCCCGAATCCACTGCCGGATGTATGGCTATGCTGGTCATGGGTTTCTCCTCCCCTTCTGGGCCGTTTGCGATATGCCCGGCCAAGCTCTGCAATCAGTCTCCCAATCTTCGCGCGTGCCAGCGCAGATGGTCTTCCATGAATGTCGAAATGAAGAAGTAGGAGTGGCCGTAGCCTTCCTGCATGCGAAGCCGCAGGCTGATGCCGGCCGTCTCGCAGGCTTGCCTGAGCTCTTCGGGGCGCAATCCATCCTCCAGGAAGCTATCCGCTGTCCCCTGGTCGACGAGGAATTCCGGGAAACGGTGCCCGTCTTCGATCAGCGAGCAGGCATCATATGCCCGCCAGCGCGCTTCATCCGATCCGAGGTATTTCTGGAATGCCGGCTTTGACCAGCCGGAGACCGAGGGATGGCTGATCGGCGCGAAGGCCGAGCAACTGCCGAAGCGCTCGGGGTTCTTGAGCGCGATCGTGATCGCGCCATGTCCCCCCATCGAGTGACCGAAGATTCCCTGTCGCGTCATGTCGACCGGAAACTCGGCCGCGATAAGCTTCGGCAATTCATCGACGATGTAGCTGTACATCCGATAGTTCTGTGCGAACGGCGGCTCGGTGGCGTCGACGTAGAAGCCGGCACCCTTGCCAAACTGCCAATTATCCGGTTCGTCCGGGACGGCATCGCCCCGCGGACTGGTATCGGGGCAGACAATGATAATGCCGAGTTCTGCGGCAAGACGCCGATACTCTCCCTTGTCCATGACGTTCGCATGGGTGCAGGTCAGACCGGAAAGGTACCATAGAACTGGCAGCTTCCGTCCTTTGGCCTGCGGCGGCAGGAATACCGCAAAGGTCATGTCGCAGTCGCAGACATCCGAGCGATTGACGTAAACGCCCTGGGTGCCGCCGTGAGAATTTTCGGTCGAGATGGTTTTCATGGCTCAGTACACCACCACGCCGCGGATGCTCTTGCCCGAATGCATCAGCTCGAAGCCCTTGTTGATGTCTTCGAGCGGCATGGTGTGGGTGATCATCGGATCGATCTGGATCTTGCCTTGCATGTACCATTCGACGATCTTCGGCACGTCGGTGCGCCCGCGCGCGCCGCCGAAGGCGGTGCCCATCCAGTTGCGGCCGGTGACCAGCTGGAACGGGCGGGTGGAGATTTCCTGGCCGGCGCCGGCAACGCCGATGATAACCGACTTGCCCCAGCCGCGGTGCGATGCTTCCAGTGCCTGGCGCATCACCTTGGTGTTGCCGGTGCAGTCGAAGGTGTAGTCGGCGCCGCCGATCAGGTCGCCGTTGCGTTTGGTCAGGTTGACGAGGTAAGGCACGATGTCGTCACCGACCTCCTTCGGATTGACGAAGTGGGTCATGCCGAACTTTTCGCCCCAGGCCTTGCGATCATTGTTGATGTCGACGCCGATGATCATGTCGGCACCGGCAAGACGCAGGCCCTGCAGCACGTTGAGGCCGATGCCGCCGAGACCGAAGACGATCGCCGTGGCGCCGATCTCGACCTTGGCGGTGTTGATGACGGCGCCGATGCCGGTGGTCACGCCGCAGCCGATGTAGCAGATCTTGTCGAACGGCGCGTCGGGGTTGACCTTGGCAAGGGCGATCTCCGGCAGCACGGTGAAGTTCGAAAAGGTCGAGCACCCCATATAGTGGTGGATCTTGTCCTTGCCGATCGAAAAGCGGCTCGTTCCATCCGGCATCAGGCCCTGGCCCTGGGTTGATCGAATCGCGGTGCAGAGATTGGTCTTGCGGGAAAGGCAGGAATAGCATTCGCGGCATTCCGGGGTGTAGAGCGGAATGACGTGGTCGCCCTTCTTGACCGAGGTGACGCCGGGACCGACATCGACGACGATGCCGGCGCCCTCATGGCCGAGGATCGCCGGGAAGAGGCCTTCGGGATCGGCGCCCGACAAGGTGAAATCGTCAGTATGGCAGATGCCCGTCGCCTTGACCTCGACCAGCACTTCGCCGGCCCGCGGCCCCTCCAGCTGCACGGTCATCACTTCCAGCGGTTTTCCTGCCTGAACGGCAACGGCGGCGCGAACGTCCATGTTGATATCCTTCCTCTTAAATTGAATTCTGATGCTACATATTCGAAGGGATCGGCTTCTCACCGATCTGCTTTGCTGCGTCACAGCCGAGATTTTATGCTCTCGCCGTCGCGCTTTTCGTTCATCTCATACTCATCGTCGCCAAAGATCCATCAGGTCTCCGGCTCAACCTGGCACCAGACCGCAAGCAGCGGCCGGGCCGTGCATCTTATCGCGAAGGATTGGCCGGCATCGTTCGCAAAGACCGTCCCGATAGCGGCAGAGAACCACTCGGAATCGCCAAGGCGGATTTCGCCCGGCGAAAGCAGAATGAAGGCGCGGGGCTGGGTCTGAACATGATCGGGGAACCGGGTGTAGCGATCCATGTAGATCACGCCGACCCTCAGATCGGCGCGCTCCTCCATGCCGCTGGGGCCGACCACGACCGCATGGGAATGCGTATCGCCGAAATTCAGGCTTGCAAACGGACCGGAGCGGCCGCGTCTCCACAGCAGCTTGTCGGCGAGACTACGGAACTGGCTGGCGATCGCCTCGTATTTCCGTCCCGACTTCGCAAGATGGTTGATGGCGTCATCAAGCCCTTCCGGCGCGCCGGGAAGAGACCCGCCCTCCGGGCGCACCTTGCCGGTCTTGAGCAGTCTCTGGAGAACCTTGCCCGCGACGAAGCTGGCAACGGCAGGAGCCTCCGCCGACAACATCAGTCCGCCGACATCGTTGAGGAATTCCTGCAACGGTCGCGAACGTCTTTCCCTCCCGATGTCGTGCAGCCGTATGTATGCCGGCTTCTCGTCATCGTTCAGAAGAAGGTCGGCACCAGGTTTGATTGGACGTCCCACGACGCGCGCCACGTTCGGTCTCCCTCGCTAGAGCGCCTTTTGCAATTCCGGCAGGGCGTCGAAGAGATCGGCGACCAATCCGTAGTCGGCGACCTGGAAGATCGGTGCCTCTTCGTCCTTGTTGATGGCGACGATGACCTTCGAATCCTTCATGCCGGCCAGATGCTGGATGGCGCCTGATATGCCGCAGGCGATATAGAGCTGCGGCGCCACCACCTTGCCGGTCTGGCCGACCTGCCAGTCGTTCGGGGCATAACCAGCATCGACGGCAGCTCTGGATGCGCCGACGGCAGCCCCCAGTTTGTCGGCGAGCGGCAGGATGACCTCCTTGAATTTTTCCGCTGAGCCGAGCGCGCGGCCGCCGGAGATGATGATCTTGGCAGAGGTCAGCTCCGGCCGGTCGGAGTTGGAGAGCGCGTCCCTGACGAAGGTCGACAGCCCCGGATCGGAAACCGCCGGGATCGCCTCGACGGTGGCCGAGCCGCCTTCGGGCGCAGCAGCAAAGGAGGCGGTGCGCACGGTGATGACCTTCTTGGCGTCCGTTGCCTGCACCGTCTGGATGGCATTGCCGGCATAGATCGGCCGCTTGAAGGTGTCGGACGAGATCACCTCGATGATCTCCGAGACCTGGGCGACATCGAGAAGGGCTGCCACCCGCGGCAGCACGTTCTTGCCGACCGAGGTGGCGGCAGACAGGATCGTGTCGTAGC
>NZ_PQIG01000097.1 GCF_012349115.1 Rhizobium ruizarguesonis | reverse complement strand
CCAAAGTGAAGCCATTGAAATTACTGGCATGTCGCACTTGGAAATAGAATGTACCCGGCTACAAACATATATCGCATAAGATAGATTATGGAACATGAGGATGCCGTTTGATTACAATGGCATACCTTCGTCATCCATCTTATAGCCCACTCTTTTAAAATCGCCCCGCTCGAATTTGCGCCTGGACGATCCAGTACATCGGCGAGTTTGTCTGCAGACGTGCCTCGTTGAGCGGCCGATCCCAGCCAACAGATTCTTTTAGAAACCTGTGTCTCGGACGACGCGCGCTTGACGACAACGTCCGGGTCAGAGTGTTGAGCATTGACGGGATTCGATGGAAAGCTCGCACGTGGACTCGCCGTTGCTATTCCTCAAGTGTCGGGATGACTTTCGGTGGTCTTTGCAGCTCCGAGGCGGCGGCGGTTGCCGCTGCATCGGCGGGACCGCCGGAAACATGAACGGTCGGCGTTGCAAACTGGATGCCTTTTTCCGCGAATGTCTTCTTGAGCATGGCAAGGGCCTTTCGGCGAACGCCGAACTGTTCGCCGGGTTTCGTCATGAACTTCAGCCGTATCTGCACACCATAATCCGCCATCTGCTCGATCCCCTGCATTTTCAAGGGCTCGATGATGTTGGGTCCGAGTTCGGCATCCTCCAGAAGCTCAACGCCGATGCGCTTAATGGTCTTGCGGACCTCCTCAAGGTCGCTGTCATAGTTCAGGGTGAGCGTGATGATGTCGATGACCCAGTCACGGCTGAGGTTTTGCACCGCTCCAAGTTCGCCGAAGGGAACGATGGTGACCGGACCGCGGTGATGGCGCAAGCGGATCGATCGCAGCGAGAAACCTTCGACCGTCCCTTTATATTTTGCCGCCTGGATGTATTCGCCGATGCGAAAAGCATCGTCGAACAGATAAAAGACGCCGGAGATGATGTCCTTGACGAGTGTTTGGGCACCGAAACCGACGGCTATGCCGACGACGCCAGCGCCTGCCAGCAGCGGTCCGATCTGAATGCCAACGGCATCCAGGATCATCAGGAAGCCGACAGCGCCGATCGCCAGGAACAGCACATTGCGAAGAATGGGAAGGAGGGTATTCAACCGCTGACGCCGGCGCGCGTCGGGTCCGTCGTGATGTCCCCCCTGCTCGCTTCGCGACGCCACCGCCATCTGGCTGTCGATCAACGTGCTTGCAAGCTTCCAGATAACGTCGGTCACCAGCAGCACGATAACAATGCGGATTCCGGCGCGGATCAAACGCGTGGTCACCGTTTCGGCTGCGGCGAGATCACTGAGATTGACATTCCACGCGCGGGCAATGAGCAGCGCGGCGACCACAATGAGGCCGTTCCGCAGCGTTTGCATGATGACAACAGACCATCCGACGATGGCCGGATCTTCGACCGCCTGCTGGTCGCCGGATTGTATAATGCGACGAATGATATCATGAGCCACCGAAACGGTAAGGGGCAGAAGCGTGATGACGACCACTGTCCAGAATGCACCGCGGAGCCCGGATACCCATAACAGCCACGATAGCAGGATGCTCGCGCTGAAGCCGACACAGACCAGCCGGCTCACGGGCCGCCCGTCAGAACGAAAATGCCGCAGCCAGATCATAACGATCAAAGCGATTGAAACGACACCAAGCCATGCTGCGGTAAAGAGATCGGCCAAGATGGGTGAAGCCCCGATCGTCCCGATCACTTCGATGGTGCCCCAGCCAGCCGCCAGCACTGCGACGATTCCGAGGAGCCAGTAGTACCAGAACCAGGCAAGCGAGGTGACAAGCGTCAGAAGCCGCATATGCGGCAGGCGGGCGCCCGGCGCGATGACAATGCGGCCCACGAGCACGCCAAGGCGCACCATGAGCGCGGCTGATAGCAGAATGAGTGCAATATCGCGAAACACGGCAGGCCATGGAAAGAGGATAAACGCGCCGAGGCTTCCGATCAGGTAGCCGACCAAGGCGAGAAGACCCATGGAAAGCCGGGCGGCGTGGAGCTTGATCCGTTGCCGGACGGTGTCGGCGGGCGCGTTCAGCACAAAATGGAGCAGCCCTCGCCCTGACCACCAGGCAAGGCGCTGCGCAACGAACCCGCCTGCGACGAAAAGTATGACCGCCAAGATCAGGCCGACCGGTTCAATACGATCATCCGTTTGGAAGACCCGGATCGCCGACTGGATCTGCCCAGGCAGCGTCGGAACGGCATCGACGAGTGTGAGCAACCTCTGGCGCAAATCCTGTAGTGACGTGGCAATCGACGCCAGTGCCGCCTCTTGCGAGACTGCTATCGGCTGCGCCGGTTCCTGATTGCCCGGAACGATCCGATTGACCAGCGCTCGTCCGGAATCATCGTTCGGCAATTCGATAATAACCCGGATCGGTGCCGAGGAATTGGTCGGCTCAGCCGCTGAGGCGGCGTTTGCACTCGCCAGCAGAAGCGTTGAAAATACCACCGTCAGGAATGCGCACACTCCGCGGCGGGGATGACGGTCGTCGATGATGCGCATGTGGCCGTGGTCCCCGCGACGGTGTCGTCGCGTTTGCTGGGTTGGTCGAAACTTCGGACTTTGTGAAGCGTTGCACGACCAACGTCAATCGACGAACCGGTCTCGGGGACGCAGACTGCGAACCAAAGGCCAGACGGCGTTAAGACCGCAAGCTTCTGAAGGCCTCCCGGATCTCCTGACTGAAGAGTTCTGGCTCCTCCCAGGCAGCGAAGTGACCGCCCTTGGAGGCGCGGTTGTAGTGGATAAGCTTCGGATAGGCCTTCGACAGCCAGTGCTTTGGCGGCTTGTAGACCTCACCGGGAAACACCGTGACGGCGACCGGGACTTGGACGGGCGTGAGTTTTGCGCCCGACATGACGTTTTCCCAATAGATGCGACCGCTGGAAGGGCCGGTGTTCGTCAGCCAGTACAGCGTGATGTTGTCGAGGATGGCATCCTTGCCAAGGGCCTGTTCGGGATCGCCGCGTGTATACACCCAGTCGGCGATCTTGTCGTAAAGCCAGGCGGCGAGGCCGACCGGAGAATCCGCAATGCCGTAACCGATCGTCTCCGGCCGCGTGCTCATGATCGCTGCATAGCCGAAGCCATTGTTGAGGAAGTCCCGAGCCTCGTCGAAGACGACCTTCTCATCCTGAGACAAGCTATCGGGAGCCGGCCCTCCATTTTTAAGAGCCTGCGCTGCCTCCGATGGAAACGTCGTGGCACGCTCGACCCGGTTGACGTGGATCGCGAGCAGCCCTTCGGGCGCCTGGCGACCCAAGGTGTCGCTGATGATCGCGCCCCAGTCGCCGCCCTGCGAGACATAGCGGTCATAGTCCAGTCGCTTCATCAGCACGTCCCAGGCAGCCGCTATCCGCTGGGGGTTCCAACCTGTTGCTGCAGGTTTCCCCGAGAAACCGAATCCTGGAATCGAAGGGATCACCAGATGGAAGGCGTCATCCGCCGTGCCGCCATGCGCCGTCGGATCCGTGAGCGGCCCGATGACATTAAGCAGCTCGAAGACCGAACCTGGCCAGCCGTGGGTCATGATCAGCGGTAGCGCGTTTTCATGACGGGAGCGGACATGGATGAAATGGATGTCCAGTCCATCGACAGTGGTGAGAAACTGCGGAAAGGCATTCAGCCTGCTCTCTGCCTTCCGCCAGTCGTAGGACGACTGCCAGTAGCGCACCAGCTCCTTCAGCCTGTCGGGCTGGACGCCCTGCGAACGATCGATGACGGTTTCACCGTCGGGCCACCGGGTCTCGGCGAGACGCCGCCTGAGATCGGTGAGCGCCGCCTCGGAGACCTCAACCTTGAACGGTCGGATCTGCTCGGACGCGACGCCGACAACATCAGCGGCGTCGGACGCGCGCGGAAGGAGAACGGCGGTTATGCCGGCCGCGGCAAAGCCTGACAGCAGCGAGCGGCGCGATACGTCGCGGTGTTTCAAAACGTTTAGCATTGCCATGATGCCGTGTCCTTTGGTGGTGTCGAGGAGAGGAAAAGATGCCCCCTGCCCGCTTCAATGCCGAAAACGTCAGGCCGCGTCCGCGCCGGAACGAAAGATCAGAAACTTGTTGCCTTCGGGATCGCGAAAATAGGCGCAGTAAGGACCCGTGCCGTTCTCGCCACGCGGAACAGGAGCCCCTTCGTCCGAGCCACCCGCCGCCAATGCAGTTGCATGGGCTTCGTCGACCTTTGAACGGGACGGCGCTTCGAAAGCAATCATTCCACCGTTGCCGACGGCGGCAGGGCGGCCATCGAACGGCTTGATGATGCCGAATTCGAGCGTGCGATGACCGTAGTAGATGGCTCGGTCGGGCTGGACGAGGACTCGTCCGATCCCGAACACGGCCAGAAGCTTGTCGTAGAATACCGAGGCGGCATCCAGATCGTTCGTGCCGACAGTGGCGTGTCCCGGGAGGCCGCGGACCTTGTCGGGGGCGGCCGCAACCTGTCTGCTTTGGGTAATGTCAGTCATATCAGTTCTTCCTTATATTGTCGCGGCCGACGCTCTGCCTTCCGCAAGCAAACGCCAACGAGCTGTCTCAAATCGGCGGCTGGTGGATATTTGGGCGGGTCGACGGACGGCCGGCACCTCGCGAAAGTGAGAGGCACCCTCTCGTTCAGATGTCAGCCTTGGGCAGCGGGTTGCAGCGCTGCCGCCGTCGAGAGGGTGCCTCTCACTTTCTCCGGCTACCGCGGGCTGACGCCATGCTCAATTATTTGTGGAGACAGCCGGCTTTTGGGCTTTGGCTGACCGCCGGTCAGAAAGGACATCCTATGTCTAAGGACAAAACCGTAAGTGCTGCGTCAGTCGCAGCAACTCCGTCTTCCCACACGGCTGAAGCCTTCGCTTCTACGCAAGCCGCGCAAGACGCCGTCGACTTCATCGAGATCGACGAAGTCCTGACACTGAGGAGGACGATTGTCCGCGCCCCCGCGCCAAAAGGCACCGTGCTTTTTCTGCATGGGTTTCCGGAAACGCTGATGGTCTGGAAGGGCATCGCGACAACGCTTGCTCGCGACTACGACGTCCACGCCTTCGATTGGCCGGGCTACGGGCAGTCGTCACGCCCGATTTTGGCACGCTTCTCCTATGCGCCGAGGGACTACGCCCAAGTGTTGAAGGCCTATATCGAGCGGGCAGGCATCGACCGGTCGAACCTCGTGATCTACTCGACTGACATCGCTGCCCTCCCCGTTCTGCTGCTTGCTCTCGACGAGCCGACGATCGCCAGGCAGATCATCGTCGGCGACTTCGCGCCGTTCGACCGGCCGCAATACATGTGGGAGAACCTGCAGAATCTCAAAGCCGAACCGACCGCCTCGCCGACCCGCGCCTACATGAACAAGACGAGCGACGAGATCCTTCAGAACGTGCACAGGCGCGGCCTCTCGCGCGCCGAGCAATTCGATCTGCCGGCTCACGTCCAGCAGGACATGACCCGTTCGTGGAGCCTTGACGGGATGACTTCAGCGGATGCCTTCGCCCATTACTACGCGAATTTCACCCGCGATCAGCACTATCTCGAGGCCAACCTCACCCGGCTGAAGACGCCCGTGAAGGTGATCTGGGGCGAGAAGGACCTCTATATCACAAGCGAGATGGGCACCGAGTTCGCCGGCAAGATCGGCGCTAAACTCGACGTCCTGCCCGGCATCGGGCACTTCCCGCACATTCAGAGCCCGGAACAAACAGTTGAAGAAATCCGCGCATCATTCAGATAATATTTGATTATCTTCGCGGATATTCCGCAGCCGCGGCAATACCCAGTCGACGAAAGCCCGTACCTTCAACGCGAGAAGCCCCTGTCGCGCGTAGACGATATGAATGGGCTGTGGTGGCCCGTCGAAATCGCGAAGGATGGGGATGAGCGCGCCGGACGCCAGCTCGTCGGGAATCTGATAGTCGAACAGCCGCGCGATCCCCGCCCCGCCCACCGCCGCCGCAACACAGTTCGCCGCCGTATTCACCTCCAGCCGGTTGCGGGGCACCGCCTCGATCGCCGTACTGTCGACGTCGAATGTCCAGAAGAATGTCCGCTTGTTGAAGATGATCCCGTCGCGATCGATGAGATCGCCGGGACGCTCGGGCATGCCGTGCCGCTCGAGATAGGCAGGGCTCGCGCAGGTCAGCAGGCGGAATTCGCCGATCTTGACGGCATGGAGGGCGCTGTCGGCGAGGTCGCCGAGACGGATCGCGATGTCCACCTGCTCGGACACGAGATCGACCGTGCGGTCGAGCGACAGAAGGTTCAGCGATACCTCGGGATATTTGTCCATGAAGCTTAGCGCAACGGGCAGCACGTATCGGCTGCCGTATTCGATCGGCATCGTGATCGTCAGCACGCCTCGGGGCGTCTGGTATTCCCCCGACGCCCTTCGCTCGGCCTCCTCGAGATCCGCCATGATCTTTCGGGCCGCGTCGACATAGTCGCGCCCGGCATCAGTCAGCTGAAGATTGCGGCTGGTGCGGATGATAAGGTTTGCCCCAAGATGTCGCTCAAGTTCGGCCACCTTGCGGCTGACGCTGGGCAACGGCGCGTTGAGCTTCCTGCTGCCGGCAGAGATGCTTCCGGCGTCGACGACGGCCAGCAACATGCGCATCGCTTCGAGACGATCCATCGTACACCGCCAATAAGATGTCGCTTCTGTTCAGCCCAGCTTAAGGCTTGGCTCTAGAACAGGATGCCGAAAAGTGCGCGCGGTTTTCGGACGACATCATGCTCTAACTCTTAAATTTAGAACAGGATTCAAATTTTGGCCGGCCGCGCCTTAAATCATCCTGTCCTAGTCAAGCAGCTTCCGTATGGCCATGATCCCTTTTGCAGCATCCGACCAGGATTGACGCCAGATCAAGACGCCGACGCTGAGGATGGTCGCAACAGCGAAAGGGATTGGCCCGATAAACCAGAAGGCGGCTGCGACGGTGAAGTAGTAAGACCGGACACCGACGCTGAATGATCGAAGCGCAGGGTTCAAAACCAGGGTCAGGGCGTTCGTCCAACCGGCGATGTCCCTGTCTTCATCCCGGGATGGGCTGGCCCCGATCGCCGCCAGACAGTAGTTGATCTGCCGGACCGCCCAGATGAAATCGGATAGTCCCCGCAGCAGCGTCGCCATGATCAGGAGGACCTTGCACTGGAAAAACCACGCGGGGTCCTGAGCCGCAAACATCGTGATCAGGCCACCCGATCCATAGTTCGGCTCCATGAACAGCGCGCCGCTCAGCCCAACGATGACGATGAGATTGGCGGAGCCGAAGAAGGACGCCGAATTGATCGTGTGCCCGAGGATCGCCGCGTCGCCGATGAAATTGTTGTCTCGGGTCAGGACCTCCCGCATCCAGGCCGTGCGAACGCGCACCATATCAACGGAAAGGCTGTCGTTCCTTCTCGGCCACCCCGCTGCCATCAGAGGCTCGACCGCCACCCAGACGAGAACGAAGAAAACGATCGCCGCGACATTTAGAAAATCCATGGTGCCCCCGAACTGAAACTGGATTTTCCTGAACAGTACTTCGAGCTGACGGCAGCTCCAAGCGTCTATCGCCGCCCTGCCCTTCAGTTCATCAGCCTATATTCGGGTCTTCCAAGTCCCCTCGCGGACCGCCGCGAGGTAACGGGAGGTCGTCGAAGCCCGAAGCCGAATTTGCTCGATCGCCTGCTGCGGCGTCAGGGCCAGGAAACCGACATGGTCGCGTGGGCGCAGCTGGACGAAGGCGTCCAGATCCGAATCCACCACCGTGGCGATCTTCGGGTACCCTCCAGTCGTCTGGTGGTCGGCCAGCAGAATGGTGGGAACACCGTCTCCGGCGACCTGTACCGAGCCCCGCACGATCGCTTCCGATGGCATGTCCAGCGCCGCACTTGGCGCAAGCGACGGACCTTGGAGGCGTACGCCCATGCGGTCATAAGCGTCGCTCAGGCGGAAAGGCGACGAAAGGAAATTCGACAAGGTTTCTTTCGAGAAGAACCGATCCTGCGGACCGACCACCACACGCAGCTCGGATCGCGGTCTTGTGATGACCGGACATGTGATCGGACCATTTCGATCATCCCGCACGTTCGTATCGGCTATAGTGAGCGTCTGTCCGGCTGCAAGGCGCCCGCCGCCGAGGCCGGAGAGACTGTGCGTCGACATGCTGCCCAGCCAGGTCTTCGCCTCGATATGACCGGCGAAGGCCAGATACGTCCAGCTTCCCCAGTGTCCCGGACGGATCGCCAGCCGCTCCCCGGCCCTCAAGGTGGCGACCATCCATGCGCCGCGCTTGTCGTCGGCATGCTCTACGATGAATCCCCCTCCGGCGACGGCGAAGGTAACCTCCCCCGACATGCAGTCGAGAACCAGGCCGCCCATGGAGACTTCGATTGCCGGCTGACCGGCAGGATTGCCGACGGCGGCGTTGGCGGCGGCAAACGAGGTCCTGTCCATCGGACCGGAGGCCGGAACGCCATACCGCATCAATCCGTGACGTCCTTCGTCCTGGATCGCGACGTGAGGACCCGCGAAGTTGATTGCAAGGACGGCTTCGCTCATGCGAGGCACCTCGCGTCGAATTCGGCCCTCGATATGCGGCGGAAACGCACCGCGTCGCCGACGTCGAAAAGGAACGGACGGTCGTTGGACGCGGCATCGAGGATCTTCGTCGGCGAGCGGCCGATGATCCACCAGCCGGTCGGCATGGTGAGCGTGCTCACCAGGCACTGCGGACCGGCGATCAGCACGCTTCCGGCAGCGATGCCGCGAATAGGCGCCGGCTTCCTCGGTTGCTGAATGGCTTTGGGCACGCCTGCAAGGTAGGCATATCCTGGGGCGAAGCCGTACATGAAGACGCTATAGTCGCCGGAGAGATGGGCGGATATAACGTCTTCCGGCGATAATCCACTTGCCTCGGCGACGGTGTCAAGATCGGGCGCAAAATCAGGATCGTAGCAGACTTCGACTTCGCGCATCGCTCCAATCGTCTCTGGAACCTCAGCCGCCAGAAGCTCGGCAATGGCCGCCTCCGTCGTCCGGTGATCGGCCACGAGCGGATCGAAGCATACGAGAATGCTGGCATAGGCCGGAACGGCTTCGACGAATCCTGGAAAGGGTGCCGCCTTCAAGGCGGCATCCAGCTTGACGACCTGATCGTGGATCCGCTTATCGATGGTCGCGCCGAATTCGACGAGCACCGCGTGGCCGCCCACGGGACGGTAGTTCGGAACGCTGCCGGACGATGCGGACGGGTCCTGTGACAAATCAGTCGGCGCCTTCGATCAGGATGAAATCCGCATCCGCTGCCCGCGCGCAGGTCCCATAGGCGTCCGGATCGGTGACGGTAACCTGGGCGATAAGATAGCCTTTGGCCATCACCTGTTTTCCTTTGTCGGTTGGAGGAATGGTGCCACCTCGATGCCTGCCTTTTGCAGTTCCCGGCGCACGTGGACGGCCATGGCGAGCGCTCCTGGGCTGTCCCCGTGAACGCAGATCGAGTGCGCATCGAGAGTGATCGGAACGCCGTCGACCGTCGGCATGAGGCCGCTGAACAGGTACTCGATCAATCTCGAAGCTGCCTCCACGGGATCATCGATCATCGCTCCCGGCAAGTTGCGCGGAACGAGCCGACCCGTGGAGAGGTAGCCGCGGTCGGCAAAAATCTCGCTGAAGACGGTCATCCCGGCATCGCGGGCCGCATGCTCCAGCTCTGTCCCGGAGATCGCCAGTATGGCAAGTTCCGGTGAGACCGCTCGGGTCGCACGAATGATGGCGTCGGCGACCGGCCGTTCGTCGGCCGCCCAATTGGCGAGTGCGCCGTGCGCCTTGATGTAACGGACTCGGGCGCCTGCCAGAGCCGCAGCTCCCATCAGCGCCCCTGTTTGCGTCGCGACAAGCTGCTCCACCTCCCGGATGCTCAAGGGGATCAGGCGTCGCCCGAAGCCCTCGCGATCTGCAAAGCCCGGATGGGCCCCCGCGACGACACCCCGCTCGCTTGCCAGGGCAAGGGTCTCCACCATGGTCGCCGGATCTCCGGCATGGCCGCCACATGCGATGTTGGCACTGGTGACGACGTCAAGGATCGCCTTGTCGTCGCCCATGCGCCAAGGTCCAAATCCCTCCCCTAGATCAGAATTGAGATCGATTTTCGTCATGATTTCCGTCAACCCTTCGCGCCGGTCTTGTCAGCTTCGTCGCATTCTGGAACGTCGAAGCCGAGGTGGAGCACACCTTCGCCGTGCGCGTCAAGAAAACGACGCTGCTGGCTGCGCGTGGCGGTCTCAGGCCGCCTCCCGCGCGGGGCTCAGGTGGCAAGCTTACCATTCATCCGGCATGGATCGAACCCATCAAGCATTGGTTTCTGCCAAGCAAGCTGGGCGCGAAATGTCCTTGCAGTTGCGTCTGATGGAAACGCGGTTAAAATCGGGGGTGAAATGGTCGACCGCCCTGTCGTTGATCGAGCGCGTCGTATTCTTTCAAGAGCCAGGTGAGGTAACCACCCGGCAGCATTGGCGCGCAGACTGGGGATGCGGAATGAACCTTGTCGACAGGGCTTTCGGAACGTCCGAATTTTCTCTTGCCGAAGAGCCTGGCATTTTCACCTGGGAGTTGGCGACCGACAAGGTTTATGCGGATTCGGCGCTGGCAAACCTCTTTGGGCTTGATCCGGAACAGACCCTCACTGGGCTGCCGGTCATACGATACCTCGACCGGATTCACCCGGACGACAAGCCATCTGTGGCCAAGGCAATTTCAGAATCGGTGATCACCGGAGATCCGTATCGCTGTAACTATCGGGTATTTGATCGAAGCGGACAAATAGTAGCCGTGGCTGCCTTCGGCCGCTGCTTCAGGGATGAAGCCGGAAATCCATCGCAGTATGCGGGCATCGTGTTCCCGACGAATGATGATATCCAGCAAGACGAATTGTCTGCTCACTGCAGTGCGGCACTGAAAATTGCGCGGTCATCCGGCCTGCAGACGACGGCCGATGCGCTTGAAGCGATTCTCAAAGAGCTTGCCGAGTCGATGCCTTCAGACGTCGTGCAGATGCATTGATTGCGTTCCGCGCGGTGGTTTTGCTCCTGGATACCCCGCTGCAGGCTGTTCCTTCGAGCTCACATTTCGTCCGATAGGACGGAATGTGAGCTCGGGGCCTTTTCCATCGTGAATTCGCCATCAACCGCCAATTCGGCGGCGATCGCAATCAGAACGGTCAAACCGTCACAGCCGTCTCGCCTCGGAGTGATGGCCGGCAAATCCCGCAAGCAGGACGCCGAGCGGAAGACGCCGAACCAGCCTGGCTGCAATGAAGGTTGCGCCGATCGCCGCAGCAAGTTTCAGCCAGGGATAGTCGCCGAGTTGCACATGGGCGCTTGCATCGACCGATGTCGCCTTGGCTTTGAGCGCCGCTTCGGCGTCCTCGCGCAGCACGCCTATGCGGGCATTCAGCAGCCTGACCTCATGTTGCAGGGCGTTCAGGCTCTCGTCGGCCTTTTCACGCGCGGTCTGCTCAGCGGCATCGGCAAAGGGTGGATCGCCTTCCACGATCAGTTCGTCGGGGTCAGGCGGAAGGCCGTGGCGGTTGATGGATGATTGCATGGACGTATCCTCGAATAAATGAGCGAGAGGAAATGGGGCCCGGCATTGCGGCCGGGCCTCATGACATCAGTGGTCGCGCCGGAAACCCTGGCTCTGGTGAGATCCGCCTTGCGATTGGCTCTGCGATTGCCGATCGGCATCGTCCGATTGTTTGGAGCCGGGGTCGGCGCCAGGATCGAGGAAGGTATAGGCTCGCACCTTGGCGCTTCCATGCGCGGTATCCCGCATCGCCACCGGGCGCGCATCATCAAATGCGCTCTCGGACACGGCGAGGTCTTCCGAGGCTTTGCCGCCCTGGGCCGCTCCCGCAAAACCGGTATTGGACGCGCCTTGCTGTCTGTCCTCCAACGACCAGAGATCTGCCCGCTCATCCATGTCGATGCTGCCTTCGTCGTCCAGAATATCGTGGACGGTCTCATAAAGTGCGTCATCGATATCATTGACCTGGACGAGGAAGCCGCCTCGCCGCAGCCCTTCTGCATAGACCGCACGATCCTCATCGGGGAAGAAGAAGTCTGCCAGCGCGTCGAAGAAGCCGCTGCGGTCGTCGCTCATGACGCCGGCATTTTTTCTGTCCGCCTCATATCCGGGCATCAGCCTTATTCTCGCAACCGGCACGCCCGCGTCTTCAAGACGGGAGACGGCGGATTCGGCCTCCGATCGGCTGTCGAAGAATGCAGCAAGGCTGCTGCCGCCTGTCGGGCCCGAAAAGGACGGGTTGGTATCGTTGTAAATGCTGCTCATTTGGCTCTCCTCTCGGTGTGCAGATCCAGCCGTCAATCCGAAGTCTGTCCAACCTCTGGCCGAAGTCTGGCTGACGTCTGGTTTCCTGACCTGAAGAACCGGTGGCTGAGTTGAATGTTCCAAGGGAATGGCGATGCTCTGTCGTATCGCCTGCGGTTCCATAACATTGACGTCTGCCATCACCTGCGGGGAGCCACAAATTGCGCCGGCTGCGAAATCCCTCAGCGGTTGACGTCAAACCTTCGAAACGCTAGCACGGCTTTGACGCATTGGGGACAATTCATATGGACATCTTTACGGCAGCCGGTCTGACGGCTTTGCTGCAGGTCATCGCTATCGACCTCGTTCTCGCCGGCGACAACGCCGTGGTTATCGGCCTTGCCGCTGCCGGCCTGGAGGCCACGCAACGCCGCAAGGCGATCGTCGTCGGCATTCTGGCCGCAACCGTACTGCGTATTCTCTTTGCCAGCGTCGCAGTCTATCTGCTGGCGATCGTCGGTCTGCTACTGGCCGGCGGCCTGCTGCTGCTCTGGGTCTGCTGGAAGATGTGGCGCGAGCTTCGCGCCGGTCACGGCGGGAACCACGAAGCGGCGGGTGCCGAAGGCGCGCCGAGAAAGACCTTCTTCCAGGCGGCGACCCAGATCGTCATCGCCGACGTCTCGATGTCGCTCGACAACGTTCTGGCCGTTGCGGGTGCTGCACGGGAACATCCGAGCGTGTTGGTCATCGGTCTTGCCTTGTCGATCGCGCTGATGGGCATCGCCGCAAACCTGATCGCGCGCTTGCTCAACAACCATCGCTGGATCGCCTATGTCGGTCTGCTGATCATCCTCTATGTCTCGCTTGACATGATCCACCGCGGCGCCGTCGAGGTTCTGCCTTATATGCAGTGACCTGCAAGCAGTGTCGGGGCTCAGGCCCTGGCTCTGACCCCGATCTCGAAGCTCATCTGGTCATACGCCGGCACCACATGGTCCGGCGTCTCAGCCATCACCACGTCGTAATCGAGCGGCGTGTGCATATGGGTGAGGATCGCCTGTTTCGGCTTCAGCCGGCCGATCCAGTCGAGCGACTGTTCCAGCGACAGATGGCTCGGATGATAGGTATATTGCAGCGCGTCGATGATCAGCACGTCGAGATCTTTAAGCTTCTCGACAGTTTGCGGCGGGAAGTCACTGATATCGCTGCAATAAGCCACATCGCCGATACGAAATCCGAGCGAGTGGATGTCTCCGTGCTGCTGGATGTGCGGATGAAACGTGATCGTGCCTCCGGGGCCGTGGATTTCCAGAGGTTCATCGAGATTTTCGATGACGATCGGCAGAACGATCGGCGGATAATTGCTGCCCGGCGGCGTCTCCAGGCAATAGCCGAAGGCTTCGCGCAGCCTGTCCATCGTAAATTGGTCGGCAAAGATCGGCACTCGGCGGCGCGTATTGTGGAAATAGCCGCGCAGATCGTCGATACCATGAATATGGTCGGCGTGCGGATGGGTGTAGAGCACGGCATCGACATGATCGACACCTGCCCTGATCATCTGCTCGCGGAAATCCGGCCCGGTATCGATGACAACGGTCGTCACCCCGCCATCCGGTGCGAATTGCTGCACCATGAAGGCGGCGCGCGTGCGCCGGTTCTTCGGATTGTCGGGATTGCAGGCGCCCCAGTCGCCGGTGATGCGCGGCACGCCCGGTGACGACGAACAGCCCAGAATGGTGAAACGCCGCCGGTAGAGCACGCCGCTAGATCCTCGGCATCTTCGAGAACAGGCGGAAAGCGTTCTCCGTCGTAATCCGCGCGACCTCTTCATAGGAAAGGCCGATCGTATCGGCGAGCACCTCTGCCGTGTTAACGACATAGGACGGCTCATTGCGCTTGCCGCGCCAGCGCTTCGGCGCCAGATAGGGCGCGTCCGTTTCCACAAGCAGCCGCTCATGCGGGACCGTCTTGGCGATCTCTCGCAGCTCTTCCGATTTCGGGAAGGTCAAAATGCCGGAGAAGGAGATGTATCCGCCGAGCGCGACGCCGGTCTTGGCAAGCTCGGGGCCTGCCGAGAAGCAGTGCAGGATAAAGGGGAAGGCCCCCTTCCCGCTTTCCTCGGTCAGGATCTCAGCCATGTCCTCGTCGGCGCTGCGGCTGTGGATGACGAGTGGCAGCTGCGTTTCCCGCGCCGCCGCGATATGGCGCCGAAAGCCGGTCTGCTGGTCCTCAGGCTTTTGCGTATCGTAGAAATAGTCGAGACCGGCCTCGCCGATCGCGACGACCTTCTGATGGACATTGGCGAGTCGCACCAGCTCTTCCGTCTGGATATCCAGCTCTTCGTCGGCATTGTTTGGATGCGTGCCCACGGAGCAAAATACCGAGGGATATTTCTCCGTGATGGCAAGCAGCGTCTCGAGCTTGCGCACCCGCGTCGAGATCGTCACCATCTGGGCAACACCAGCCGAATGCGCACGCGCGACGATCTCGTCCCGCTCCGCCTCGAAGTCGGCGAAATCAAGATGGCAATGCGTGTCGATCAGCACGGCCTTAAGCCTCCGGAGCCACGTAGCGCGGGAAGACCGGCGTCGGCGCTTCGAGGGCCGTTCCGGCAACCAGACGGCCGGCTTCGCCGAGGGCAGCAAAATCGCGCTTGTCTGCAGCTGCCGCGACAAGATCGAGCAGCTTGCCGGATGATTCCGGCATGAAGGGCTGAAGCAGGATGGCGATCTGGCGCACGACTTCGGCGGTCACGTAAAGCACGGTGCCCATACGCTCCGGATCGGTCTTCTTCAGCGCCCACGGCGCCTGGCCGGCGAAATAACGATCGGTCTCGGAAACGACCGAAATGATCGAGGCGAGCGCCCGGTGGATCTGCTGCTTGCCCATGTCCTCGCGGGTCGAGGCGTGCAGCGCGTCGACCTCAGCCAGCATCGCTCTGTCCTCGTCGCTGAGCGCGCCGCATTCCGGGATCTTGCCGTCGCAATTCTTGACGATCATCGACAGCGACCGGCTGGCGAGATTGCCGATGCCGTTGGCGAGGTCGGAGTTGATGCGGGTGCCGATCGCCTCTTCGCTATAGCTGCCGTCCTGGCCGAAGGACACTTCGCGCAGGAAGAAGTAACGCACCTGGTCGAGGCCGAAATGGTTCACCAGATTGACCGGATCGACGACGTTGCCGAGCGACTTCGACATCTTCTCGCCCTTGTTGAGCAGGAAGCCGTGGGCAAACACCCGCTTCGGCAGCGGCAGCTTCGCCGACATCAGGAAGGCCGGCCAGTAGACGGCGTGGAAGCGGATGATGTCCTTGCCGATGATGTGCACGTCGGCCGGCCAGTATTTCGCCCGCGGGCCGTTCCTGTCCTCGATATATCCGGTCGCGGTGATGTAGTTGGTCAGCGCGTCGACCCAGACATACATGACGTGGGCGGGATCGTTGGGCACCTTGATGCCCCAGTCGAAGGTCGTGCGCGAGACCGAGAGGTCCTTGAGGCCTGACTTGACGAAGGAGATCACCTCGTTGCGGCGCTCGGCTGGACCGATGAAGTCGGGGTTTGCCTCGTAATGGGCAAGCAGCTTCTCCTGGTATTCGGAGAGCTTGAAGAAATAGCTTGCCTCTTCCACCCACTCGACGGGCGTGCCCTGCGGCCCGTAGCGCACGCCGTCGGCGCGCAGCTCCGTCTCGTTTTCCTGGTAATAGGCCTCGTCGCGCACCGAATACCAGCCGGCATAGCTGTCCTTGTAGATGTCGCCATTGTCGGCCATCAGCTTCCAGATGTTGCGCGACGTCTCGTGATGACGCTCCTGTGTGGTGCGGATGAAATCATCGTTCGAAGCGTTGAGCAGCGTCGCCATCGCCTGGAATTCGCCGGAGTTGCGGTCGGCGAGCGCCTGCGCGGTGATCCCCTCGGCGCGCGCCGTCTGCTGCATCTTCTGGCCGTGTTCGTCGGTGCCGGTCAGGAAGAACACATCCTTGCCGTCGAGGCGCTGGTAGCGCGCCATCGCATCCGTCGCGATCAGCTCATAGGCATGGCCGATATGCGGCTTGCCGTTGGGGTAGGAAATCGCGGTGGTGATGTAGAAGGGTGTCTTGTCTGTCATGGCGGCCAATGTCCGGCTAACTCTATAAAAATGGTCAGCCGCTCTTAGCGCATGTCACCGTCAAGCGAAACATCAAGTTTTACCGCCGCCAATGATTTCCGGGACGCTGGGGCGTGAACTTGACTCAGCTTCTGCCGCAATCTACCGGTCATGGAAAAGAGGGCGGGACAGAACGAAGTGCCAGTTTTCATCTACCGGAATGGTCGTCGCCGCGCGCCGTCAGGGGCGCTTGTTTGACATTCCAGCCGCTCTATTCGCTTTCCGGCCTGTTTGTGGGCGCTCTCGTCGGCATCACCGGCGTTGGCGGCGGCTCGCTGATGACGCCCGTGCTGGTGCTGCTCTTCGGCGTCCATCCCGCCACCGCCGTCGGCACAGATCTTCTCTATGCGGCGATCACCAAGACGGCAGGTACGGCCGTTCACGGCATGCATGGGCGGGTCAACTGGAAGATCGTCGGCAGCCTCGCAGCCGGTAGCCTGCCGGCCGCCCTGCTGATGCTCTGGCTGCTGGCCGGCGTCGATCGCAAAAGCATCGGCGTGACCAATACGATCACCACGGCGCTCGGCTGGCTTCTCGTCATGACCGCGATCATGCTGGTCTTCCGAGGCCCGATCCTCGAGCTGGCACGCCGCGCCATCGGCGACCGAACGCCGCCGAAGCCGACGACCATCCTCGCCCTCACCGTCATTCTCGGATTCGTTCTCGGCGTCCTCGTCACCTTGACCTCGGTCGGCGCCGGCGCGCTGGGTGTGACGATCCTGCTGATCCTTTATCCCAGGCTCGATGTGCGCGAGATCGTCGGCTCCGACATCGTCCATGCGGTACCGCTCACCTTGATCGGCGGTACGGGCTATTGGCTGATCGGCGAGATCGACTGGCCGATGCTGCTTGCCCTGTTGATCGGCTCTATCCCCGGCATCATCATCGGCAGCCTTCTGGCGCCGAAGCTGCACGAACGCACCATCCGCATCGTCCTTGCCGCCACGCTTGCTGTCGTCGCATTGAAGCTATTGACCGGCTGATCAGAGCACGGTGCCGAAAGTGTCAGCGCTGACGCGCTTTAAAGGCCTGGCTGCTTGATATCGGCGAGAATGCTGATGATCGTCTGCTTGCGGTCCAGGTTGTAGCCATCGGAAATGGTGAGCCGCTCGGTGATCTCGGAATAGAGCCGCGCCAGCCGCTCCGCCGCGGCGATCTGCCCCTCGCCCGCTGCCGCGCGGGCGCGGTTCATGATGTCGTCACCGACATGGCTGACGAAGAAATCGAAGATCGTGTCGCTTTCCCTGCCTGAAAGCGCGTCGGCCAGCCGATGCATCGCCTTGCGGGCCGTCGGCCCCTCGGCGGCAAGCATCTCGTCATAGGCGGCAATGATCTCGCCACCGCCGTAGTTCAGGAGTTTCAGCGCCTCACCGACGCTGCCCTTGGCGGCCGAAAGCACTGCCCCGCTCTCGCCTGAAATGCCGAGATGGGCAAGGGCCGCGACGAGTTCATCGTCGGCAAGCGGCGCCAGTTTCAGCGGCAGGCAACGCGAGCGGATCGTCGGCAGCAGCCGTCCCGGCGCATGCGAGAGCACCAGGAACAGCGCCCGCTTCGGCGGTTCTTCCAGGATCTTCAGGATGGCGTTGGCTGCATTGCGGTTCATGTCGTCGGCAGGATCGATGATGACGATCCGCCAGTTGCCGGTGCCAGACGTCTGCGAGAAGAACTTGCCGGCGCGGCGCACCTCGTCGACGGTGATTGCCGATTTCACCTTGCCGGTCTTTTCGTCTACCGGCCGGGCAAGGTGCAGCAGATTATGCGAGGCGCCGGAAGCGATCTGCCGGCTGACGGGAGAGGCAGGATCGGGATCGCCGATCGTCTCCGGCGCTGTCTCGGGATCAGGATGCGAGAGCACGTGATTGGCGAAGCGGAAGGCGAGCGTCGCCTTGCCGATGCCCTCCGGCCCCTCGATCAGGATGGCGTGGTGGCCCTTGCCGGACCGGTAGGACTGCGCCAGGAACGCCTCCGCCTCTTCATGGCCGAACAGCCTGGTATTTTCCCCCGGCCAAATGGCGCCGTCGAGCAGTCCGGGCCTTTCCTCACTCATAATGGGCTTCACTCATGATGGGCGGCTTCCGGCATTCGCAAACGGCCTGCGGGCGACAGCAGCTGTTTGACGATCGCCAGGATCTCGGCGGCGATCGCCTCCTCCGTCTGCATGGCGTTGACCACGTGGCAGCGCTCCGGTTCGCGGGCGGCGATATCGAGAAAGGCCTCGCGCCGTTTCTCGTGCGTTTCGAGCCGCTCTTTTTCGAAGCGATCGGGACCGTCGGCGGCAGCGCGCTTCTGCGCCCGCTCCAGCCCGACCTTGGCGGGGATGTCGAGGATCACGGTACAATCCGGCATGACGCCGTTGATGGCAATGCGCTGCAGTGTCTCGATGAAATCGGGCTCGAGATTGCCGGTAATACCCTGGTAGACGCGGGAGGAATCCATGAAGCGGTCGCAGAGCACGACCTTGCCTGATGCAAGGGCTGGCCGGATCGCCTCTTCGACATGGTCGTTGCGCGCCGCCGCAAAGAGGATCGCCTCCATCCGCGTGCCGAAGGCCTCGGCAGCGCCCGACAGCAGCACGTGGCGCACAGCCTCGGCACCCGGCGAACCGCCTGGTTCGCGCGTCACCAGCACGTCGTGACCTTCGCCCTTCAGCGCCTCTGCGAGGCGACGGATTTGCGTGGATTTCCCAGCGCCTTCCCCGCCTTCAAACGTAACGAACAATCCCGTACCGGATGACAATGACAATTTCCCGCATTCCAGGCGCCGCACGCGCCCCGCTCCTTCTATCTATCCGAAGATATCAGGGAGGAAAACCTTTCACCGCGGCGACATATTCACCTTTCCCGGCAAATTGCATTGGAAACCGAATGTTCAACCGGGCGCGGACTTGTCCCAGAGCCAGGAGAAGAACAGCGATTCGCCGAGTTCCAGCATGGCGTCGACCGCCCGGCTGCTGAGCGACCCCTCGCCGACTGCCTGCACCGTATAAAGCGGCACTTCCCTGAGTAGCCGGCTGCCGGCGAAAATCCTCAGCGTGCCCGCCTGGGTATCCGGCATGACCGGCGCCGTCAGCGGCCAGTGATAGATGATACGCGCCGACAGCCGGTCGGGATTGCTGATCGGAATATAGACGCTGACCGGCGCCTTGGCGACGAGATCGACGGTGCGCGACGTGCCACCATAGACGCTGGCGGCACCGATCACTTCCTCCTCAGCGAAGATCTGCCGGTTCTCAAAGGCCGTCAGTCCCCACTCGAGCACCCGCTTGGTCTCCTCCGTCCGCTCCTTGTCGGAGGCGATTCCAGCAAGCGCCAGAAACAGCCGCCTGCCGTCGCGCTCGACCGAAGCGACGATCGAATATCCCTCGCCCTCGGTAAAGCCGGTTGCAAGCCCGTCGGCGCCGAGATCGAGCCCGAGCAGCGGGTTGCGGTTGCGCTGGAAGATCTTGTTCCACTCGAAATCCGGCTGCGCAAAATAGGGATAGAGATTCGGATAGGTCTGCTGAAGGGCGGCGGCGAGCGTCACCATCTCGCGTGCGGTCACCTTGCTCTTGCCATCGGGAAGGCCGGTGGAATTGCCGAACTCGGCCTTCTCCATGCCGAGCTCGCGGGCACGCCGCGTCATCGACACGGCAAATTGCTGCTCGCTTCCGGCCATGCCCTCGGCGAGGATGATGCAGCTATCATTGGCGCCCTGGATGGCGACGCCCTTGATCAGGTCCTCGACGCGCACGCGCGATTTGAGGCTGGCAAACATCGTTGCCGTCCGCGACGGCGCACCGCCCGTCCGCCAGGCATATTCGGAAACGGGATATTCGGTATCGAGCGTGATCTGGCCCTTTGTCACCGCTTCGAAGGCGAGATCCATCGTCATCAGCTTGGCAAGCGAAGCCGGCGAAAAGTCCTGGTCCTCATTCTTGGCGAGAAGCACCGTGCCGGTGGCAGCCTCGATCATATAGGCCTGCGCCGCCTTGGTGGCGAAACCGGCGGCACCGCCATCGGCTGCAAACGCGCCGGTGGCGAACGGCATCAGGCATGCAAGCAGGCGAAGCGCGGGCTTCAGCATCGCAATTTCCATTTATGGAGCGGCGTATGTCGGGAGGTTAGAGCGAGGGAGAATCCGATGCAATGCCATGCTCAGCGCGCGGCGGATTTGGCTTGATGACGCTTGGCCGCGGCAAGGATCGAATCCTGCGTCAGCCCGTCATTGAGCACCATCACCGCATCGAAGGCGAGATCGACGGTCACCGTCTTCACCTCTTCGTTCTGATAGCCGAGCGCAAGCGAATTCTGAGGCCGCTCATAGGGCATCGGACCGATCTCCGGCAGCACGATCATCTGGTCCATGGCCTGCGCGCCATTGTTGAAGGACGGCGCCGATGGCGCGACCAGAACATGGGCAGCCGGTGCCAGAACGGGTGCTGCGGCGGGTGCGGCATTGTAGCGTGCGCTCGGCGTCGAGCCGGCATAGGAGGTCGCCGACATCGGCACCGGCACGTTGGCAGGCGTCTCGTAGTCTTCCGAACTCTGCAGCTGGTCGCGGGTGATCTTGCGGCTGTTGGAGGCAACCATCACGCCGGTTGCGATCTGCCCTTCCGGATTGACGCCGGGAATGCGGCTGCCTTTCGGCGCGTAGGACGCCATCAGATAGGGCATGTCGTGGCCGTCCATGCGGGCGCGGCCGACATATTGCACGCGCACCTTGCCGGTGCCGCTGTGCTGCAGGTCGAGCATGTCGGCCGTCTTGTTGGAAAGGTCGATGATGCGACCTTCGTGATAGGGGCCGCGATCATTGACACGCACGATGACGGAGGAACCAGATTCGAGATTGGTAACGCGCGCATAGCTCGGCAGCGGGAAGGTCGGATGCGCGGCGGAAAGATGCATCTGGTCGTAGACTTCGCCGTTCGCCGTCAGGCGCCCATGAAAGGCCGAACCATACCAGGAGGCGACGCCGACCTTGTTATAGGCGAAATCTTCCTTCGGGTAATACCACTTGCCCTTCACCTCGTAAGGGTTGCCGACGATGTAGCGGCCGCCGCCCTTGGGGATGTTGTTGCCGGTGGCGACCCGCGGGCTCGCCTTGACGCCATATTCGGATTCGGAGAAATATTCTTTGCCGTGGGCCTTTTTCTTCGGCACTGCCTGCGTCGTGCCACACGCTGCCACCGTCGCGCACATCGCCGAGATTGCCAGCCACCGTGCTGTCGTTGCGAAAGACGCCGCCCCGTATTCCAGTTTCATGTGCCCCACGCCGCTCAAAGATCGTTATGGTTAAGGAACCTTGCCCCATCTTGGGCCAACAACGCCTTATTCCCGCCCGCCTAATGAGGCTTTAATCTTGCTAAGTTCGTGGCAATTTTACGAACAATTTCGCGGCGATAGCGACAATTCTAATGATTATGGTTTACAAGTCACTAACGCGACCCCTCCCTGCCTGCCATTCCATCGCCGCAATGAAGCCAGAAATCATCGTGCCGATGCGGGGCATATTGTGAACATCCGGACGCCCCCAAAGCTCCATATTGAAACACGGCCTGCGCGTATTTGACGAGCGGCAGCGGGGCGGCGCGACACCACCTTGCCTATCCCCGTGATATGACGCTATGCACTCTCGACGCGGGTTGGGGGTATAAGAATGGGTCGAATTTTCAAAAGCTTGATCGTGCTGGTCGTGATATCAGCCTCATCGGCCGTCGGCGCCGCCGCGGATGAAATTCCCGCCTATTGGCGCAAGACGATGACCAACGAGCCGCAGACGAATTTTTATCTTGCCGAGGCCCTGAAACCCTTACCGAACAAGGATGCCGAAACCCTCAAGGTGCTCCGGCTGTCGCTGATCGCCGGCAACCTATGCCTCGGCGCCGCCGTCGATAGGAGAACAGGCGAAGCCTTTCTGCAGCGGGCCGGATATAGCCGCCTCCGTGGAAGGACGTGGGACGAAGCCGTCTTCCTCGCCGACGACTGGTTCAAATATTTCAACTACCGCTCCCTCGCCCATCTCTGCGCCGGCATCGACTATATTTTCGGGCCTGAGGGAAAACTGGTGCCCAATCTGGTAAAGCCCGGCAAGGGTGAGCCGAAGGCATCCTACGATCCCCAAAATCCCTACCTGCGCCTCCCCCCTTGCGCAAACCGAATGGCTAGGTCACATCGCCGATTGGATGTGATGCAACGTGGATCGCGTATTTGACGCTACGGCTGGGAACGAAATGGCCGCCGCGGGCTTTGAAGGTTAGACCTTTGGAGGATCACCATGCACGATAAAACCATCATGCAGCTCGACACGATCAGCCAGCAGTTGCACGCCAGATCTCGCGCGCTTTCCCAGCTGGATAACGACAACGACATCGCAATCCTGATGTCAGCACTCGCCGTGACGATGGAGGCAGTTCGATCTCTCAGCGAGGATATGAACCAACTCAACGGTCCGAAGGGCCTTGGATCTGACGGACACTAAAGCTCTTATGTCGCCGGCCCAATTCACAGAAAGCTTGCGCCGGGAACGAGATACGCGAAACGCTCATCTTCTACATGGATGGAAAACGGTGGACGCACCACCTACGCTGCCGGTGGACGATACCGAATCGACTTCGCCTTTTCCAAGGCTTCGATCGTATCCTCGACGCTGAGGAGGACAGTGGTCTCCATGGAGCTGAGCGCGCCTCCTGCGCCGATCGCAAGTGCGACAGCCGCCATCGATACGTTGTCAGGCGCCTCCCACAGATTCCAACCATCATGCTCGCCGAAGGCGTACCAGAACCCATGGAGCTTTCCGCCCACGGATTCAATGTAACTACGCGCCGCCTCTCGGCGATCCTCGGGGTTTTCGATCATCCGCGCCCACGTCTCGGGCGTGTAGCTGAAGCGCGTGAGATACATGGCCATGGTTTGTTTCCTCCGCCAGAACAGCACAGTAAACGCTCAAGCCGAGGAGAACGCGAGTCATTTCCAATGTGCGGAACCGGCCTGCCTCGGTTCACGCTCGAATTTGTTCGCACGCCGCGCCAAGGATGCCGACAAACGCTGCAGAGCAAGTTGACGCTGCGATCAAAGCTGCTAAAAAGCCAGCCATCGAGTGATTGGGTAGCAAATCGGCAGCAACGGCCGGTTCACAGAAATCAACAGAATGTTGATAGCTCAACCTTTCAATCAGATGGAAGAGTGTCCGAGTGGTTTAAGGAACCGGTCTTGAAAACCGGCGTGCGGGAAACCGTACCGTGGGTTCGAATCCCACCTCTTCCGCCATATATCATCGATTTTGTTGTATAATTTCCGATTTTTGCCCGGAAAGTACACGCTTATCATAACGTCAGGTTCCATCTAAGTGGCATCGGCGCGCTATGGTAGGGCTTCCGTTTGCGGTCGCCCCGATGATCGATTGGACGGATCGGCCAAGCAACCAGCGCCCTTAGAGCGCGTGTCGTACTTCTCGTCGTACCGTGGCTATTGCGCCTCCCTCACCTAGCCCTAAATCAGCACCCCCTAATCCTTGCAAAAATTCACGAGGCGCATAAATTCAATCTATCAGATGGCTTTTGCTGGTGACCACGGATGTACTGGCACAGTGCTGACGCAATCAAAGAAGGGTCGGCGCGAGCATTCGCCCGGCCCTTTCCTTTTATCCAAGACCATTCTGTGGCTACTGCCGATAATCCCCATCCCTGCCCTCAATCTCCTGGCAGCGCAGCTCGTGAGGCCGAAGGCGCACTGTGGGGCGCCAATGTTGGTGTGTCCGTGGCGCTGCCGACTAAAAATCGAAATACACGGTCACACCTGACCGACGACGGTAGGGGTAATAGTCGCGATAGCCGTAATAGTCGCGGCTGCTGTAATAGTTGCGACTGCCGTAGTACCGCGGACGATAGCACGAGCCGTGATACCGGCAGTCGCGGTAAGCGTACCGGTCTCTCTTCCAGTGGCCATACGCGTGTCCATTACCGTGGCGACGGTGTTTGATCTGCTCGACGTCGGGGGTGTGCATATGTACTGCGTTCGGCACGACGATCGGCGCGGCGTTTAGCGGCAGGGCGAAAGATGCAGACAAGACAATGGCTGCAAGTGAGGAAAAAAGCATCTTCATCGGCGCATCCTTTCAGGCTGCGATTCTGGGTTAATAAGCATTAACCTCCGATGAACGGCTGCGCGCTTCCCAGAAAACTCCGGCCGGCGCGCCGCTGGTTTGGTCGCGGGTGGTGATCGCGCCGGCGCTTGTGTGGGTGGGTGGAATGGTCGCGTTGACTACCATCCGTCCGCGATGAGGCGATCCCCGATGAAGCCCGCGATGATGGAGACGCCAAGCTCGTTGAGGTGCAGGGAGTCTATGCTTCCGCCAGTGTCGAACTCAGGGCATCACTAACGTAGTCCCCCGCGTAAGCCGTGCCATCCTGGTAGGGCTGACCCGGTGCCTGCAACGCGATCAACATGCCGACCGCGAGCATCCAAGCGTGGACGGCCTCCCGATTGAGAGGGGATGAAGAGGCTCGATAAGCAATCAGCCTTTGCAGCGCGTCGCTTAAGAATCTCTGCATCCCCGCCTAGATCATCCCGCGTTGCCAGGCACAGGCGTGTTGAGCAGCTGTTGCTCCCACAGGTACGCGATACCGCTGCCAGCGGCATGCTGCTTGAGCACCTCCGTCAACTCTGCGGCGTGCTCGGTCCGAGCCCAGTCGCGCTGCCATTCGGACGCCAACGCCAGCCAGGTCATCATGTTCGCGCCAGCCGCAATCATGCGCTGGATGGCGACCTCGTGGGCCTCGACCGACGTGCCGCCCGACGCGTCGGTGATAACAGTCACATCCCAGCCTTCGCCGAGCGCCTGGATCACCGGCATCGCGACGCATACCTCGGTCCACAGGCCGGCGATGATCAGCTGCTTGCGGCCGGTCGCCTTGACCGCGTCCACGACCTTCCTGTCTTCCCAGGTATTGATGAACGTCCGGTCGATCACCTCCTGGCCCGGGAAGACATCGGTGATTTGCGGGAAGATCAGACCGCCCCGATCGGCGATCACGCTCGTCAGGATGGTGGGAACACCGAAAGCTCTCGCGGCCTTCGCCAGGGCCGTCGAATTGTTGACCACCGCCTGCGGATCGTGGCTGTTCAGGTTCGTGAGCTGGTAAGGCTGGTGGTCGATCAGAACGAGTACCGAATCTTCGGGACGAAGAAGCGAAGCAAGGCCATTACGAAAGGTCATTATTACTTCCTTTGCTGCCGCCCATGAGCGGCATTGGTTTTGCGGGAGACATGCGCCAGGGGCGACGTTGCCTGCAAGCAGTATTGCCGTTCCTATCCGGGATGCGGTAGCACCCTTTTATGGCAAGCTGTGTCGCGGAAAGGGGAACGCTAAATGGACATCGAAGAACTGCAGACCTTCGTGGAAGTGGCTGATGCCGGGGGAGTCTCGCCTGCTGCGCTCCGGCTCGGCGTCTCCAAGTCAATCGTCAGTCGGCGGCTCTTCCGGCTTGAAGCAGAACTTGGTGTCCAGCTTCTTGCACGGACCACCCGGGGCGCCGCTCTCACGGAAGCAGGGGCCACGTTCCGAGATTATGCAGCGAGAGTCTGTGCCGAGATCGACGTGGCCAAGGAAACGATCCTACCCGCCGGTGACCTTCGCGGCCGCTTGCGAGTTGCCGTGCCGCTTTCTTTCGGCCAGACTCACTTCGCTCCCATCCTCGCGGAAATGGCGCGCCGCCACCCCCAGCTCCAAATCCACACGTGCTACAGTGATCGCTTCGTCGATCTCATCACAGAGGGTTATGATTGTGCGATACGGGTTGGCTATCTTCAGGACTCCAACTTGATCGCAAGACGCGTCGGACCACTCTATGGGAAGCTCGTCGCCAGCCCGGACTACATCAAGGCGCATGGGTCGCCCGAGACGCCGGAGGAACTCGTCGCTCATGAGGCCCTCATGCAGGGCACCGAAGCCTGGCAACTCATGGATGGCGACGAGATCATCACGGTTCGTCCGCAGGGGCGCTTTAAGGCCGACAACGGCCCTGCTCTCGTCGCCGCCGCGGCAGCAGGACTAGGGATCGCTTACCTGCCTGATTGCCTTACCCATGAATATATAGCCTCCGGCGCGCTTGTGCCGGTCATGACGCATTATCCACCACCCCCGGCGGCTGCATATGTCATCCGCCCGCCAGGTCAGCATCCCGCACGGAAGATACGGGTCCTCACCGAATTGCTGATTGAGTATTGCGAACCGCCTCCGCACCTTGCGCCTGCTCCTTTCCGTTGACAATGAGATGATATACAGGCTGCAGCAGGACGCGACCGCCATTAACTTAAGAATGGGGTCGGGCGGCAGATTGACGTCAGGTCGCTGCCACGAGATCACGTGGCCGTCCTCTGGCCGTCCTCTGGCCGGCGTCGCCAAGACGTCCAGACATCACACGGCGACAAGGGGAATGACTGTCACAGCAGCACCTCAAGTCTTCGAGTTTCCAAATTTGGGATGCCCGGTGTCTTAAGCGGTCCAACAAGCGCGAGGCTCTTTTTATGATCGTTCAAGCTTGCATCAACGGCGCACGTCCGAGCGATTTCCATCCGCTCCTTCCCCTGACGATCGATACCATGGTGCGCGATGCCGCGGCTTCAGTCGCTGCCGGCGCCGCGGAGCTCCATGTTCATCCGCGCGGAGCCGATGGCAAGGAGAGCCTTGCCGCCGTCGACGACACGGTCGGTGCGATTCGCCGGGTCTGTCCAGGAACGCTGATCGGCGTCTCCACAGGCGCCTGGGTCGAAGGCGATCGGGAGAAAACGCGGGGAGCCATCCGCCGCTGGTCCGTCCTGCCGGATTATGCGTCGGTGAACCTGTCGGAGGACGATGCGCCTGGCGTCATCCAGCTGCTCCGCCAGAAGGGCGTCGGCATCGAAGTCGGGCTGGCATCGGTGGCCGATGCGGAGCGCTACACCAGCCTCGAAGATCATCAGCGGGTCTTTCGACTGTTGATCGAGCTCGACGACGAGCAGGATCTGCAGCGCGCAGGGGATATCAGCGATGGCATCATCGAGGTGCTCGAGCGCAGCGGCGTCAATCGGCCGATCCTTCTGCATGGTTTCGACAGGACGGTCTGGCCCTTCGTCAGATCGGCGCGCGAGCGGCACTATTCCACCCGCGTCGGCCTGGAAGACGGCAAACACCTCCCGGATGGGACGATTGCGAGCGACAATGCCGCATTGGTCGCTGCGGCCGTTGCCATCTTCCGCGGCCAATCGAACTGATCCCGACGTCGAATTTTCGTCGTCGTCGATCCACTTGATTCCGGCCGACTGATCGCTGTTCCCGAGTTGGAACCATGACAACTGGAATAGAAGCTTTCCGATTTTCGCGCGGATCGACCACCTCATTCCATGATGCCGCACCGGCCGATGCGAATGATCATTCAGCACCTCGGCCATGGAAGAATATTTCACGAGAGATACGAGTATATCAGGACGCCGACAGAACCCCAGAAGATAAGCGGTGCCAGTACCATCCCCGCGACGATAATTTTAGTCACAGCAAAAACTCCGCAAACTCGCCCCGGCGCAAAATCTATGACAGCGGTCGAAGCTTTGGTATCGGCATGAAGTCCGGGACAGGTCGGACCTTGGTCTGAGCTTCGCTACGGCGGATGAGTACCGGGCTCATTTATCGCCGCGCGCTGGGCGGCGCCGATAAGGGATCAATGCAGACCCTTGGGATGCTGAAGAAAGGCCGCGTAGGGTATGAAGATCGGACTGACTGGCCCCTTCGCATTGACTATCCCATGCCAACATGATTTCCCGTCCGGGATCACGACAGCGCCGCGCGCCTTTCAGACGCGCAAAGGACGCTGTAGCACTTTGAATAGCCGCGGGGACATTATGGCCGACATCATTGTAAAGGACAGCAACGGAACGCAGCTTCACGATGGCGATTCCGTGACGCTGATCAAGGACCTCAAGGTCAAGGGAACCTCGGAGACGCTGAAGCGTGGAACGCTGGTCAAGGGCATTCGCCTGACGGACAATCCGGGCGAGATCGAATGCAGCACCAAGCAGGTCAAAGGCCTGGTGCTGAAAACGGAATTCCTGAAGAAGGCATAGGGTCATCCTTGCCCGCGGTGCTCGCTATCGACGCATGAAGGGCCGCCCCCAATCAATCGGCTTTCACCGGCTCCGGCGGCACTTCCTCGGTGATCACCTCGAAGCGGGAAAGCGTTGCCGGGCCGAAGGCCGTCGACATGGCGACGTCGGTGGCGTCGCGGCCGGTCGCCATCAGGATCCGGCCGATGCGCGGCGTGTTGTGGCGGGCGTCGACCGTATGCCAGTGGCCGCCGAGAAACACCTCGAACCAGGCGCTGAAGTCCATCGGATTGGGATCGATCGGAACGCCGATATCGCCGAGATAGCCGGTGCAATATCGGGCCGGGATATTCATGCATCGGCAAAGTGCGATGGCGAGATGGGCAAAATCGCGGCAGACGCCCGCCTTGTCGGTGAAGCCACCATGCGCGGTCCTGAGGACGTCGGCCTTCAGGTAATCGAAGGTGATATGGTCATGGACGAAATCGCAGATCGCCTGGACGCGCGCCCAGCCGAGCGGCGTCGACGAGAACCTAGCCCAGGCGAAATCTGCAAGCCTGTCGGTGTCGCAATAGCGGCTGCCGAGCAGGAAGACCAGCACATCGTCGGGCAGGTCATTGATGGCGTGCTGGACAGCATCGTCGGGAACGATGTCGGGTTGGCCGCGGTCGTAGATCTCGAATTCCGTGGAGATCGTTGTCAGCCCCGGCGGGGCAACGATCCGGCTGCAGGCATTGCCGAACACATCGGTATAGCCCCAGGCCTCGATCGGCCGGTCGAAAGTCAGGATCTGGTCGCTGAGAAGATCGGCACGACGGGAGGGGTGAATATTGAGGACGAGCAGCATCGGCGTTGGCTGCATGCATTCGTAGCCCAGATGAAACCCGGCGCGTATCTTCATTGTGGCTTCCTTATCGCGTCTCTGCTTTGGCAGAGGTGAGTAGGGAACGCTGATCGCGCGACCCGGTTCCCGCAAGCCCAGGACCGTCACCGCATGGCTAGCCATATGGCCTTGTGGTGACGTTCACCTGCACCGTCATGCTGTCGAAATCCTTCCCATCCCCGTCATAACTGCCGCTCAACGGGACTGCCTGGCGCGGATCGCGGGCAACGGCGACACGAATGAGATCGCGGTTGCCGACGATCCCGTTGGTCGGATCGAACTCCGTCCAGCCGGCGCCTGGAAGATAAATCTGGCACCATGCATGCGTGGAGCCGCCGCCGAGTACGGTGGAGCCGTCCCGGTCGGGAACATAGACATAACCCGTGACGAACCGTGCCGCGAGGCCGAGGACGCGTGCCGCCTCCATCATCAGAAGCGCGAAATCCCGGCAGGTCCCGGAACGAAGCTGCAAGGTCTGGACCGGCGTCTGCGTCCCATGTTCCTGGCGGCGCGCATAGACGAAGCTTTCCCGAATGGCGTAACAGAGCGTCATTAGCAGGTGCCCGGTCTCGGTCGGACGCCCAAGGCGCACGAACTGGCGCGCCCAGCGTCCGACCTCGTCGTTCGGATCTGGATAATGGCGCTGCATCGCCGGCGTCAGATCGGCAATCTCATCCTTGTCGTAGGAGAATGGATAGGTCAGGGCCTCGTCGTCCACCTTAAGATCCAGAGCGACCTGCGGCGTATGATCGAGCGTGATCCAGGTTTCGAAACGAAGCTCGGACGCCGGCCTCGAAATATCGACGAGCGCCACGCAATTGCCGAAAACATCGTGGATCCAGCGCACATGACTTTCCTCAGGATAGATCGTCAACGACGCTTCGATCAGCCGCTGGTCGAAACTGTCGCGCGGTCGGAACATCAAGCGATGCTCGCCGAATTCGACCTCCCTGACGTAACGATAGGACGTGATGTGGCGGACGGAGAAAATCGTCATGAGCCGCCGTCCGGTAATCTGTTCACTTTGCTGCTCCAAGACGGCGATGCCGCCTCTCCTTTGCGGAAGCGCCCTGCCCGCTTCTCCGCTCATCCCGATTTCTTGTCATATAAGCACATCCGAAAGATTGCTATTGTATCTTCACCGATCGACGGCGGAACCGTCCAACCTAAGAGGATAACATGCATATCATCTGGGACGTTCTGACGCTTCTGCTGACAATCGGCTCGCTCTATGGCGGTCGCGAATACCGGATTATTCGCGCCCGTGCCCGCGCTCAAAACTGGGGCAACTTCTGACCCGATCCAATACCATTGATTCGGTCCCGGTATCTCTGATTCGATTCCGAATCATGGTCGCATCGGATCGTTGCCGGTCGCAGTTACGTCGAATGACGTAAAGCCACACGATTAAGGAAGTGCTTTATTAGTGGAGGCGGAGTCTATCCGTCCATTCTCCCTGTTATCCTAAGCCCGCCTCACCCCAGGCGGGCTTTTTTATTCCGTCGCCTGCATCACTTCTTGGCGCCGGCGGAAAGCACCCGATGTGTCGCGTTGTCCATTGCGTGGCTCGCTTCCTGTCCATCCTTCTTCAGCCCGTATGCGGTGTTGCCGCAGCCGGAAAGTGTCAGCAGGCAGACGCAGGCGATGGCGATTGCAGCTTTTGACATCAAGTGTTTTCCCCGATTGAATTGCAATTCAGAGCATGATGCCGAAAAGTGTGAGCGGTTTTCGGACGACATCATGCTCTAACTCTTAATCTAGAATAGGATTTTAGGCTGACTGGGCCTAAAATCATCCTGTTCTAGGGAAGATGACGCATTCTTCGGCAAAATCAATCCGCAGGTAACAAGCGCGAACTGCCGGCATGGAACCCCGCGACGCCGCAGGCGTTAATGCGAGCCATCCAAACCGGGGGTTAACGACATGGATTATCAGATTGCCTTCGCCGCAACGGTCGCGACGGCGTCTTTCCTCTTCTTCATGCTGATCGTTCATCGAACCTGATTGCCCGCCGGCCGCGTGTGATCACTGGAATAGAGCCGGCCATTTCCGGCCCGCTTGTCTGCGATCCGCAGAGATTGCATCTTCGGGTGCCGCTGCTTCTGTAGCCAATGTCGACGAGGCGTCGCAGACCGGAAGGCCTGGAGCGCAAGATCGCAGATGATCGTCAGCTGACACGGCAAGGCTGCAGAAGAAACGTTTCGTCACCCGAAAGTATTACGGAAACGGTGAATGTATTGAATTTTAATTAATTGCCAGCCTTAACTATCCGTTAACAATATTGTTGCGCTCCGTCAGCTTCCGCTTATGCTTTACACAATACGGGAGAGGAAAGATGTTTAGCAAAAGCTTGATTATGCCGTTCAGCTTCGCAATGCTCGCCATTGCCGGCCTCCTGTTCCAGATTGCCGCCCACGCGCTGTACTCTCCGGTCACCATGTTGCAGCCGTGAGTCACATAAGTTGCTGAACCTGCAAGCAATCTCAGTAACTGGGAGTGGAACTTCCTTTCGTTTCGTGCATTCTGTGACTCGTTTTGCCAGGAGGGAGATAACCATGGAAAACGCAGGCGTGGGTTGGATTGCAGCTATCATTATCGGCGGTGTCGCTGGATGGCTGGCGGAAAAGGCCATGAGCAGCAGCATGGGTTTGCTCATGAACATATTGCTCGGCATCGTCGGCGCTATCGTCGCTAACTGGGTCCTGGGTCTATTGCACATCCAGCCGCTCGCCGGTTGGCTGGGTTATCTGATCACCGGTTTCGTCGGGGCCTGCATCCTGATCGCGATCGGGCGCGTCGTCCGCCGCTGACAGTTCCTTTCAATGACTGATGCAAACACCAAAAGCCGGGCGTTGATGGCGCCCGGCTTTTCTGCACTCTGAATTTCGGTTCAGCGGCGGCTGAGCAGGCCAAACACGTAGGCAATGCCTGCCGTCACAGCGAGTGCCACGAGCGGTTCTTCGCGCACCTTGTCGCGCAGCCGCTCCGTCATCAGCGAGGCCTCGTCGGTCACCGCCGACTTCGCCCCCTGCCCCAGCGCCACCACGCTTTCCGTCAGCCGGGCGAGATCGTTGCGAAGGGCTGCGACCTGTGCCGACAGATCGTCTGCTGCTATGTCAGCCTTGACGCGCGCGGCGGTGGATTCGGCGGAGGCGGTTTTCAATTCTGCCATGGTCTGCTCCTGTTTCATGGGATGCCGCTTCAACGAAATGGCGGCCCGAAAGGTTCCGACGCAACCGATCTTTTGTTCGCCGCAAAGCCGCCGCGGCTGAGCGGCCGCCTTGTGCAGCTTTTCGCGCGACAAACCCTTCATTTCCTGTCGGGTTTGTTTTAAGGAACGTCGAATGTCCGCCCGCGCGCGGGTCAATGATACTGCGAGGTTTGCGTTTCTATGTTCCACATCCTGAGAAGAGCCGCTCAGACCTGGGTCGCCAAGCTGCTGATGCTTCTGCTCGTCGCGTCCTTCGGCATCTGGGGTGTCTCCCGGTCGCTGATAACGGGCAGCAACAGCACCACGGTCGTGACCGTCGGCGATCAGCATGTGGACGTCAACGAATTCCACCTCGCCTATCAGCGCCAGGTGGCAAGCGTCAGCCAGCAGTTCGGCACGCGTCTCACCCCCGAGCAGGCCCGCGCCTTCGGCATCGAGCAGCAGGTGCTCGCCCAGCTCGTCGCCGGCGCCTCGCTCGACCAGCTCGCCGAAGACATGAACCTCGGCCTGTCGCAGGATCGCCTCGCCCAGCTGATTGCCGACGATCCGGCTTTCAAGGCCGTCAACGGCCAGTTCGACCGCGAGCTTTTCGTCTCGCGTCTTCGCAATGCCGGCATCCGCCAGGACGATTACATCAAGGAGCGCAGCAAGGTCGCTGTCCGCAGCCAGGTGGTCGATGCCATCTCCAACGGTTTCACGGCGCCGAAGACGCTAGTCGATGCCATGAAGCTCTATGGCGACGAAAGCCGCAGCATCGACTACCTGCTGCTGACCAACGCCAATATCGAGCCGATCAAGGCGCCTGCCGACGACGTGCTGGCGACGTGGTTCGAAGGCGTCAAGCAGCGCTACCGGGCGCCCGAATACCGCAAGCTCGTCTATCTCAAGCTGCAGCCCGCCGATATCGCCGATGCCGCGACCGTCACCGACGACCAGATCCACGAAGCCTTCGACAAGAGCAAGGATACCTATCGCACGCCGGAAAGCCGCACCATCGAGCAGCTGACCTTCGCCAGCAAGGATCTTGCCACCGCCGCCGAAACGGCGCTGAAGAGCGGCACCAGCTTCGACCAGCTGGTTTCCGACCAGGGCAAGACGGCAAGCGATGTGCTGCTCGGCGAGTTCACCAAGGACAAGGTTCCCGACCAGGCCGTTGCCGATGCGGCCTTTGCAGTTTCGCGCGATGGCGGTACGACGCCTGTCGTTGATGGCTCCTTTGGCCCCGTCATCCTGCGCGTCACCAACATCAAGCCTGAAACGACGAAGAATTTCGACGAGGTGAAGGAGGATATCCGCAAGCAGCTGGCGCTCTCCAACGCCTCTCAGGAAGTGATCAACGTTCACGATCGCATCGAGGATCTGCGCGCAGGCGGTTCCACGCTCGAGGATATTGCCGGCCAGCTGAAGCTCACCGCAGTGGCCGTCGACGCCGTCGATATGACCGGCGCCGACAAGGACGGCAAGGAGGTCAAGGATCTCCCCGCCAAGCAGCAACTGCTCGGCGAAGCCTTCAAGACCGAGGTCGGCGTCGATGCACCGCCGCTTTCGATCGGCAATGACGGCTACGTCTGGTTCAACGTCCGCGAAATCACGCCGGACCGCGAGCGCCCGGTCGCCGAGGTGCGCGAAAAGGCGGTCGAGGACTGGACGGCGGAGCAGCAGAAGGCCGAGCTCGCCAAGAAGGCCGATGAATTGAAGGCCGAGGCGCAAAAGGGCAAGGCACTTGCCGATATCGCAACGCCGCTCGGCATTGCCGTCGAAAGCAAGAGTGGCATCACCCGCTCCACCGATGATGCGGTCCTCGGCCGAGCCGGCGTCACCGCCGCCTTTTCCGGCCCGGTCGATACGGTCGCAAGTGCTGTCGGCGCCGATCCCTCTACGCAGATCCTGCTGAAGGTCAACGAGGTCAACACCCAGCCGACCGGCGATGTGCTGAACAACCGCGATGCCCAGATCACCGCCATGGCCAATGCCGCCGGCGATGATATTCTCGATCAGATGGTCAACCTGCTGCAGACGCAGTACGGGGCGCAGATCAACCAGACGCTCGCCGAAAAGGCGACGGTCCGCTAGGAGGCTTTATGACCGATCTGAAGCCGTTCCTGGCCAAGGCCGCAAGCCGCGAGCCGCTGACGCGTGAGGAGGCTCGAGCCGCCTTCGACATCCTGATGTCGGGCCAGGCGACTCCCTCGCAGATCGGCGGCTTCCTGATGGCGTTGCGCGTGCGCGGCGAAACCGTCGATGAGATCGTCGGCGCCGTCACCGCGATGCGCTCGAAAATGCTGACCGTCGAGGCTCCGGCCGATGCGATCGACATCGTCGGCACCGGCGGCGATGCCAGCGGCACCTATAACATCTCGACGCTGGCGGCGCTGATCGTCGCCGGCGCCGGTGTTCCCGTCGCCAAACACGGCAACCGGGCGCTGAGTTCGAAATCGGGCGCGGCCGACAATCTGGCGGCACTCGGCGTCAAGCTCGACGTCGGTCCCGAGATCATCTCCCGCTGCATCGCAGAAGCCGGCGTCGGCTTCATGTTCGCGCAGATGCATCATTCCGCCATGCGTCATGTTGGCCCCTCCCGGGTCGAACTCGGCACGCGCACGATCTTCAACCTGCTCGGCCCGCTCTCCAATCCGGCCGGCGTCCGTCGCCAGCTGCTCGGCGTCTTCTCGCCGCAATGGCTGGTGCCGCTTGCCGAAGTCATGCGCGATCTCGGCTCCGAATGCGTCTGGGTGGTCCATGGCGACGGCCTCGACGAAATCACCACCACCGGCATCACAAAAGTCGCTGCACTCGAAGACGGCAAGATCCGCACCTTCGAGCTCTCGCCCGCCGATTTCGGCGTCAGCCCTTGCGTGCTCGCCGATATCAAGGGCGGTGACGGTGTCGCCAATGCCGCAGCCCTTCGCGAGGTGCTCGGCGGCGCCAAGAACGCCTATCGCGATGTCTCGCTCGCCAATGCCGCCGCCTCGCTTGTCATCGCGGGCAAGGTCGCAACCATCCGCGACGGCATGACGCTGGCCACGCAGTCGTTGGATAGCGGCTCTACTGCGCTCGCTCTCGACAAACTCATCGCCGTTTCCAACGATATCGACTAGGATTGCCCGATGACCGATATCCTGAAGAAGATCGAGCTCTACAAGCGCGAGGAGATCGCCGCCGCCAAGGCGACCGTGTCGCTTGCCGATCTCAAGGCGATGCAGGCTGATCAGTCCGCGCCGCGCGGCTTCCACAAGGCGCTCGTTGCCAAGCGTGATGCCGGCCGCTTCGGCCTGATCGCCGAGATCAAGAAGGCAAGCCCCTCGAAGGGTCTCATTCGCCCGGACTTCGATCCGCCGTCGCTGGCGAGCGCCTATGAGGCCGGCGGTGCCGCCTGCCTTTCGGTGCTGACCGACAGGCCGAGCTTCCAGGGCGCGCCGGAATTTCTGACAGCCGCCCGCGCTGCCTGCACGCTGCCGGCGCTGCGCAAGGATTTCATGTTCGAGACCTATCAGGTGCACGAGGCCCGCGCCTGGGGCGCCGATTGCATCCTGCTGATCATGGCCTCGCTGTCGGACGATGAAGCCGAGCGCCTGCAGGACGAAGCCTTCGGCCTCGGCATGGACGTGCTGGTCGAGGTCCACGACGCCGAGGAGATGGAGCGGGCGCTGAAGCTTTCTTCGCCGCTCGTCGGCATCAACAACCGCAATCTGCGTACTTTCGAAGTCAGCCTCGGCGTCAGCGAGACGCTTGCCCCCATGGTGTCGGACGACCGGCTGCTGGTCGGCGAAAGCGGCATCTTCACCCATGCGGATTGCAAGCGCCTGCAGGCCGTCGACATCAATACTTTCCTTGTCGGCGAGAGCCTGATGCGCAAGGACGACGTGGCGGCCGCCACCCGCGCGCTGCTCTTTGGCGAAGCCGCCATCGCGGCCGAATGATATGAGCGGCGCAGAGCCCGGTCTGACTCATATCGATGCCTCGGGCGAGGCGCATATGGTCGATGTCTCCGATAAGACCGAAACAGTGCGCATCGCCACTGCCGAGGGCCATGTGAAGATGGCGGCGGAAACGCTCGCTCTCATCCGGCAAGGCAATGCCAAGAAGGGCGATGTGATCGGGACGGCGCGCCTTGCCGGCATCATGGCGGCAAAACGCACCGCCGATCTCATTCCGCTCTGCCATCCGCTGATGCTGACTAAGGTCACGGTCGAGATCCAGGAAGATGCCGCCCTGCCCGGCCTGCGCGTTACGGCGACCGCCAAGCTGACCGGCAAGACCGGTGTGGAGATGGAGGCGCTGACCGCCGTCTCGGTCGCTTGTCTGACGATCTACGACATGGCCAAGGCGGCCGATAAGGCAATGGAGATCGGCGGCATCAGACTTCTGGAAAAGTCCGGCGGAAAATCCGGCGATTTCCGTCATCCGGAGGCATGATGAACCTTCTCCCGGTCGCCGAGGCCCTGAACCGCTTGCTCTCTCGCGCAAAGCCCGTTGCGGCGTCCGAGATGCTGCCGCTTGCCGAGGCTGAGGGCCGCGTCCTGGCCGTCGATCTGACGGCCGGCCTGACCCAGCCGCCCTTCAATGCCTCCGCCATGGATGGCTATGCGCTACGCCGCGACGACGCGCCGGAACCGGGCGCCGTGCTGAAGGTCATCGGCATGTCTTCCGCCGGCCACGGCTTCGAGGGAAGCGTCGGCCAGGGAGAGGCCGTGCGTATCTTCACCGGCGCGCCTGTTCCGCCAGGCGCTGACAGCGTCCTGCTGCAGGAGGATGCGGAGAAGATCGAGGGCGGCATCAGAACCAATTTCCCTGTGCGGCAGGGCCAGCATGTGCGTCCGCGCGGCCAGGATTTCGCCGAAGGCGAAGCCGTGCTGTCGGCCGGCACCGTGCTCGATTTCTCGCGGCTGACGGTCGCCGCCGGCATGAACCGGCCCGATGTCGAGGTGCTGCGGCGCCCGCTGATCGCCATCCTCGCAACCGGTGACGAACTGCTGCCGCCCGGAAGCACGCCCGGCCCTTCGCAGATCATCGCATCCAATACGTTTGGTATTGCAGCGCTTGCCCGCAAAGCCGGCGCCGATGTGCTCGATCTCGGTATCGTGCCTGATGACAAGGCCAAGATCACCGCGGCGATCGGCACGGCGCGGGACGCCAAGGTCGATGTGATCGTCACGCTCGGTGGCGCTTCGGTCGGCGACCATGATCTGGTGCAGGCCACGCTGATCAAGGCCGGCATGCAACTCGATTTCTGGCGCATCGCCATGCGCCCCGGCAAGCCGCTGATGGTCGGCAGCTTCGGCGAGACGCATGTGCTCGGCTTGCCCGGCAATCCGGTCTCTAGCCTCGTCTGTTCGCTGCTCTTCCTGGAGCCGCTGATCCGCAAGCTCGCCTCCCTGCCGCCGGTGCAGCGCGAGGCAACTGTGGAGGCGGCGGTCACACTGCGCGCCAATGACCACCGGCAGGACTATATCAGGGCGAAACTTTCGAAATCCGCTGCCGGCGGCTGGCTCGCCGAACCCTTCGGCAAGCAGGATTCCTCGATGATGAAGGTCTTCGCCGAAGCCGACTGCCTTGTCATCCGCCCGCCGCATGCGCCGGAATTGCCGGCCGGAGCGCCCTGCCCGGTCATGCTGTTGCGGCCCGACCTCCTGGCATAATCTCGCCTTCAGCTTTGCCGGAGAGCGCAAAGACGCCCGCCAGCACGGCACCGCCGCCAGTGCCCCCGCCGAAATCCGCAACCGCATGGGTGGCGATTCGCCTGAGTTCGTCCTGCGGTAGGTAGGCCCGCTCGGGATCGCCGATCAGCACCTCGATGCCGCTCGCCTGGCAACGCCGCAGGAAGGCCATCACCCGCAGGGCAAGTGAGGGGTCGTAGAACAGATCGCCGACCGCGAGGAGATCTGTCTCTGGTGGCGGCCCCTCGATGATATCGGCGGCCCGGGCTACGATATCCACGCCGTTGATCGCCGCGTTGAGGCCGATCGCGGCAATGGCATTGGCATCAATGTCGACCGCCGTAACCGCGCGCGCTCCAGCCTTTGCCGCCGCGATAGCGACGAGCCCTGAGCCGGCGCCGAGATCGAAGACACGGCGGCCCGCGATCGTTTCCGGCTGGTCGAGCAGATGGCGGCCTAGCACGGCGCCGCCGGCCCAGGGATAAGCCCAATAAGGCGGCGGATCGGCCTCTCTGCTACCGGCAAGCCGCCAGAGCCCGCTCGCAGGCCCTGCCGTATGAAGGCAGATCTCGGGGATCGAGGGAACGGGTGATATAGGCAGGTTGGCACCGATGAAGGCGGCCGGATCGGGTTGCGACATGCCCGGGCGTTTCATCGTCGTCTGCTCCTGCCGGCGCTGTAACGGCGTCATCGTTTTTAATAGCAAGAGCAGGCCGCCGTTGTGAAATTACCCGCCATTGATGCACGCCACGATTTAGGTGAAATAATGAAGCCCAGCCAGGCTTTTCGCAAGGAACTGAACGGCTATTCGTGATGAGGCGTGCCATATGCCATTCAAGAACGCAACACAGGCCGCTGAAGCGAGACCGTCTTGGGAGCCTCGGCGCGTGCGAGATCTGCCAGAAACTGCTCCATCAGCGGGGAATCACCAAACCGACGATAGTTGCGCTCTGTTTCGAGCGAGAAGTCGGGCTTTGCTTTGACCAAATTGGCCATGGTTGCCTTGGCCTTGTCCAGCTCTGAGCGACCAGCCTGCAACGCGGTTTGAATGAGCAGGCAGTTCGAATCCTGCGGCGCGCGGATCAGGCACTCTTGAATAACGCTCGCAGCTTCATCGCTACGACCAGCCGCATAAAGTGCCTGGCCATGGACATAAGCATAATATTCGGGAGCTATGGGATGAAGACGGCGGGCACGCTCGGCATTCCGTAATGCCCCATCGTAGTCACCAAAACGAACCTGGGCCTTTGCGAGCGCCATCATGCTGTCAGGATCGTTCGGATTGAGTTCCACCGATCGGTGTCCAGCTTGCAAAGCACCAGCGTAATCACCGCTTGCAGCCAAGCCGTAACTCAACACCTGATATCCCATCGCCAAATTTGGATCGAGTCGGATGGATTGACGCGCCTCACTCAAACCAATCTCAAGGTCTCTGTCTGTGGCGTGACCGCTGACGTTTTGTGTGACATCGAAAATATACGTCATACCGAGATTGGCGCGCGCCACGGCATAAGCCGGATCTAGTTCCAAAGCCCGTTGGAAAAGACCTCGGGCGGAAAGAAGCCCCTCGGCATCTTTTGAATCGTGCGTGAAGCGAGCACGTGCCTGAAGAACGAGATCGTAGGCCTGCAGATCTTTGGTTGGGCGTTTCATCGCCTCTGCTGCTTCAGACTTGCGTACAAAGGAGACAAGGTGGGCAACAATCTCGGATGTTAATTCGCTTTCGACCGTGAATATATCATCGATATGGCGGTCGTAGCTGCGCGACCAGAGGTGAGCTCCACTATAAACGTCAATAAGTTGAGCCGCGACGCGGAGTTTATCACCCACCCGCCGCGCGCTACCTTCAACGACGTACGCCACACCCAATTTCTCGCCGACCTTGCGAATATCGGCTTCCTGGTTTCGCATTGCATAAGTGGAGTTGCGGGCAATCACCTGAAGCTCAGAGTTTCGGGCAAGTTCCGTCGTGATGTCTTCCGTAAGTCCGTCGGCAAAGTAGGCCTGTGTTGCCTCGCCGCTCATATTGTCGAAAGGCATAACAGCCACAGACGGCCGAGGGTCCGCCCGTTCGCCGCCGGCAAGCACCGAAAGCTCAGCCGGTATCCGGCCGATCATTGCCGCGAGAGGAAGCGGCTGGATTGCAATCCCGATGAGCACGAGGGAGGCGGCCCCAAGACAATAGCCAAGGCGAGCGCTGACGTGCGGGACAAGAGCCGCGTACCGGCTCCATTTGCTTCTCCGTCGTCCAGCGCGCGTGACCGCATAGACATCGAGTGGTTCAGGAAGGTTTTTGGCATACCTACGTCCAATGCGGAAAAACTCGTCGCCTCGACCCCGGTCAGCACTCAAGACCACCGCACCACTAACAAAGATACTGCCAGGATCTGCCATTGCCTCAAGGCGCGAAGCGACATTCACGCCATCGCCGTACATGTCACCATTGTCTTCGATGACGTCACCCAGATTGATGCCGATCCGAAATTCGAAGGGCCGCGTATCGAACCCGTTCTGAATCTCCACCGCCGCATTCAACGCTTCGTTGACGCTCGGGAATGTTGCGAGAAAGCCATCTCCAGAGTTTTTGAATGTTCGGCCGCCATGGTGCTGGACCGCTGGATCGATCACGTCGTCAAACACCGAACGCAATTCCGCATACGTCGTTGCTTCGTTTTCCGCCATGAGCCGACTGTAGCCGACAATGTCCCCGGCGAGAATCGCCGCCAGCTTGCGTTGCATCGCGGAACTTCCTGTTCGCATCTCTGTCACGTTCCACTGCCGATCGTTCTTCTGGGTGGAAGATCCACCATGGGCAGTGAGGAGCGATAGCAGAGAACGAACGGCTGGATTAGCCGTCGTTGCTCGCATGAAGTTATGAATGCGGTTTCTAAATAGGCGAACTTCCGCGCTGCAACCGATGTCTGCAGAACCTCTCCGAGGGAAGCTTAAGCTTCACTGATTGCATGCTGCGGCAGGCATCAAGAGGGTTGAGTCCAGCTGGTGCAAAGCAAGGCGGACAACCTTCGTCGACGATCGTTGGCTGTCGGGCATTTATGAACCTCATTTCTAACATCATGCAGATAGTACCGCCTAATGCTCGATGCTGAGGCGAGGTAACGTCCCCAACCAACCGCCGTCTCCAGTGCGATGCCATGTCCGGAGAAGATGAGGCGCGTCTTGGGTCTAAGGTCTTTAGCGCGGCCTGCCAGCAACGGCGCTGGCGCGCGCAACTCCACCGTCCTTTCAGGGCTTCGAAAGCCTGTATTCGGGAAGAACACGCATGACAAAAATTTTCGCCTCCGTTGTGATCTCCACCTTGATCCTTGTGTCGGCGACGGCTCCTGCCGCAGCGGAGGGAGATGTCGCCTTGGGACAAAAAGCGTTTCAGCGCTGTTCCGCCTGTCATTCGACCACGGACCAGAAAAAGGCTGGACCGGGGCTCGGTGGCGTTGTTGGGCGCGCAGCCGGCTCTGTGGAGGGCGTCCGCTATTCGGCGGCCATGAAGGCGTCGGGATTAGTATGGGACGAGGCGACGTTGGACCGGTTTCTAGCGGCGCCTCGCGAAGTTGTACCGACAACCACAATGACCGTGAGCGTGTCCAAGCCTGAGGATCGGCTAAATATCATCGCTTACCTGAAGTCCCTGTCGGAGTAGCGGCGAACCTCTTGGCTGAGCAAGCCGGCGATCGATGGGCACCCGACCCGGCTGATCATCGCTGACCCCGTATTGGGTTGACGTGTCAGCTCGTGCTTTTGCTTCGTATTCAGAAGCCGCCTTTCTAACGTCGTGCAGGTTTCGCCAACTAATTCGGCGGCGCCGGACGAGCTAACGTTACCGCGGAGAGCAGGCCTTTGGTCGACGGCGTCCTATCGTCCTGGAGGTTGCCGTCGGCACTCCCGTCGCCGTCGCTGTCCTTAGAGATCGCCAGTTCTAACGATTAGCTGAATGACCTCAGGCAGCGAGCACATCCATATGAAACATAGGAGAACCGACCAGCCATGATCACACTCGATATCAACGGCAATCAGTACGAGGTCGATGCCGAGCCGGAGACACCCATCCTTTGGGTCCTGCGCGACACGCTCGGCATGACCGGCACCAAGTTCGGTTGCGGCGCCGCGCTTTGCGGCGCGTGCACGATACATCTGGATGGTGAGGCCGTCCGTTCCTGCAGCACCCCTCTCTCCGCTGCCGAGGGCCTGAAAATCACCACCATAGAAAAAGCGACCGACGGCAGCGACCGCGTCGGCACCGCGGTGCACGCGGCTTGGGTAAAGCACGATGTGGCGCAGTGCGGTTATTGTCAGAGCGGTCAGATCATGAGCGCCACGGCGTTCCTGGCATCCCTGCCCTCCGGCTCGCAGCCGACCGCCTCGGAGATAGATACGGCAATGGAAGGCAATATTTGTCGTTGCGGAACTTATACCCGTATCCGCGCCGCCATAGCCGATGCTGCCAGCAATCTTGTCTGAAGGAGACGCCATATGTTGCCGAACATAGATTATCGCGAATTGCCGCGTGCGCTGCAGCCCATGCTGGAACGAGGCCGTTCAACACCGGTCCAGGCGTTGCCACGCCGCAGCTTTCTAAAGCTGACGGGGACCCTCGGTTTGGCTGTCGGCATTTTCCCCCATCTGGCCGCCGCCCAGTCCACCGACGCGGGTGAGGCTCCCACCGCTCTGAAGCCGACCGAGCAGCCTTCTGCATTTGTTCAAATTGCGCCAAATGGCGAGGTTATGGTCACAATCAACCGGCTGGAGTTCGGTCAAGGCGTCCAAACGGCATTGCCCATGATCCTTGCCGAAGAACTCGACGCGGACTGGAATTTAGTACGCAGCCAGCTCGGCACCAATGACATGGCCTACGTTGATCCGCTCTTCGGCATGCACCTTACCGGGGGTTCGAACACCATCAAGAACAGCTTTACGCAGTATCGCGAGCTGGGTGCCCGCGTCCGCGCCATGCTACTTGCGGCCGCAGCGGACCGCTGGAACGTGGATGTTTCCGCGCTGCGAACCGAGGCCGGTGTGGTTCTGGCTCCGGATGGCCGCAAGCTCGGTTATGGAGTACTTTCCGAAGCGGCCATGGCCCTGCCCGTGCCTCAGAAAATAGCGTTGAAGGACCCGAAGGATTTCCGCATCATCGGCCAACCCACCCAGCGTCTGGACGCACAAGCCAAGAGCAGTGGCCAACAGAGTTTTGGCATCGACTTCAAGCTGCCGGGACAATTGACGGCCGTGGTGGCTCGCCCTCCGGTTTTCGGAGCCAAGATAGCCTCCCTGGACGACAGCGCAGCACGTTCAGTAAAGGGCGTTAAAGCTGTTTTGCGTGTACCGCTGGATCGCGGTGCAGAGGGTGTGGCCGTGGTGGCCGACGGATATTGGCAGGCGTCTCAGGGCCGCGATGCCCTTAAGGTGGAGTGGGACACATCGGCTGTCGAAAAGGTCGATAGTGAAAAGCAACTTGCCCAGTTTCGCGAGATCGCCAATCGCCCCGGCCCGCGCCAGTTCGATGCCGACATGGCGCCATTGGAAACCGCACCCTTGAGTCTGGAAGCTGAGTTCGTGTTCCCGTATCTCGCCCACGCGGCGATGGAACCGCTGAACTGCACGGTTCGGCTTTCCGACGATCGTGCCGAGATCTGGATGGGAAGCCAAAGTGCAGGACTCGATGCCGGTGTTGCAGCAAACGTGCTCGGCCTCAAGCCGGAACAGGTCGTGGTGAACGTGCAAACATCGGGTGGTGGCTTCGGCCGGCGCTTTTCCAGCAGCAGCGACACAGCAATGGAGGCCTGCCAGGTAGCCAAAGCCGCCAGAGCGGCGGGGCTGAACGCGCCAGTGCGCATGCTCTGGAGCCGCGAGGACGATATGAGGGGCGGCTACTACCGTCCAACGCACCTTCACCGCGCTCGCATCGGCTTCGACAAAGAGGGCAATGTGCTGGCCTGGGACCACACCATCGTCGGCCAGTCCATACTGACGGGAACCGTGTTCGAGAAGTTCCAGGTGAAGGACGGCATCGATGCCGCCACGACTGAGGGGATGCGGAGCCCCTATCCGCTTCCCATGCGCCTGACAGTACATCATCCTGTTGCCAACGTGCCGGTTCTGTGGTGGCGCAGCGTTGGCTCCACCCATACGGCTTTCGTGATGGAGACCTTGCTTGATGATATAGCGCGAGCCACCGACCAAGACCCGGTCGCATATCGCATGAAGATGTTTGGCAACGAGCATCCTCGTCATCGCGATGCACTGCAGCTCGCCGTAGAAAAGAGCGGTTACGGCAGTAGGACATTGGCAGAAGGCAGGGCCTGGGGTGTGGCCGTGCACGAATCCTTTTCATCCGTGGTGGCCTACGTGGTGGAAGCCTCTGTCATCGATGGGCAGCCCAAGCTGCATCGGGTCACGGCGGGGGTGCACTGCAATCTGGCCGTCAACCCTCGGACCGTGGATGCGCAGGTCCAGGGCGCGGCGATCATGGGCTTATCGACGTGCCTTGCCGGCTCGGAAATCACGCTCAAGGACGGTGTTGTGGAGCAAAGCAACTTCAGCGAATTCACGGTGGCAAGGATCACGGATGTGCCGGAGTTCGACGTCAGTATCGTACCAAGCGCGGATGCACCGACAGGCATGGGCGAACCCGGCCTGCCGCCTTTGGCGCCGGCATTTGCCAATGCCATCTCGCGTTTGACGGGCAAGCCAGTCCGACAGATGCCTTTCAACCTCGCTTAGAACCTGGCTCGGACGAGAGCCTGGCCCGGTCCTGTGTGCCGCTGAATGCAGCGGGCCGCACAGGGCCGCGATGTTCCTGTCGCGTGGCGTCTTGACAATAATGGAGCTAAGACTTCGCGGTCAGCGATGACCGCGCGGATCACCAGTAGTCAGGACAGGCGGGACCTCACATCTATCGGGCAACCGCGCGACTGAGGTCAATCCGCCAATCCAACGCAACCATCTTCCGGATAGGCCTGGCAGGAGCGTCAGCCTTTGAAACGAAGCGCCTCGACGAGGAGCGCAAACGCGGCCGTATGCTGACGTCTGCTTGGGTAATAAAGGTGATAGCCAGGGAACGGCTGACACCAATCGTCGAGGACTCGGATCAGTCGCCCGTCTGCAATGTATTGTGAAACTTGACTTTCGAAGGTGTAGGCAAGCCCGAGCCCATCTAAAGCAGCGGCTTCCAGCATCAAACTATCGTTGATGATAAGCGGCCCGTTCATTCTGACCACTAGCTCTTCGCCGTCGCGCTCGAACTCCCAGGCATACAATCCACCTCCTGTGGTTTGCCGGTAGCTTATACCCCGGTGGTCGCCGAGATCGCGGGGCGTCATCGGGATTGTGCGGTTCTGGAAGTAGGACGGCGATCCGACGACTGCCATGCGAAGGTCAGGGCCGATCCTGACGGCAACCATGTCTTTTTGAACCTGTTCTCCAATGCGAATACCGGCATCGAACCGGCCGGCCACGATATCCGTCAGGCCCTCGTCAAGAATGACCTCCATTTCAATATCCGGGTATTCCGCCAAGAACGTTGTCATGACAGGCCAAAGCACGCTCATGGCGGCATATCGGAACGTCGTGATGCGGATGGTGCCGGCAGGCTTGTCACGAAGTGCGGTGACGGCTGCGATCTCGCTTTCAATGTGTTCGAAGGCAGGGCGGAGGCTCCGAAGCATACGCTCTCCCGCATCGGTCAGCGATAGGCTTCGTGTGGTGCGTGAGATCAGCCGCACCCCTAGCCTCTGCTCCAACATCCTGACTGAGTAGCTGACGGCAGACTGGGAAAGCCCCAGTTTGGCGGAGGCGCGCGTAAAGCTTCCGGCCTCGGCGACGGCGATGAAGGCTGCAAGCTCGCTGAAATCACCGTGCCTCATTTATCTCTCTCATTTCTAACTTCATGCAGATTATACCAACTAATCATCGTTTGTCTTCATTGCTACTTGTCATTTCACAAACCGCTTAAACGGCATGCAAGAGAGACCGCTGATGATGGAAGCCACCCCCGCACTATTTGAACCCTTCGTTTTCGCCAATGGGATCACGCTTCGAAACAGGGTCGTCATGGCCCCGATGACGACGTGGTCAGCGAATGACGACGGAACAATCTCGGATGAGGAAGTGTCCTACTATCGACGCAGGGTGAACGGCGTTGGCCTCGTTCTAACGGGCTGCACGCATGTCTCAGCCAACGGCATCGGGTTCACGGGCGAATTCGCTTCTTATGATGACAGCTTCACCCCAAGCCTCCGGCGTCTGGCCGAGGCGGCCAAAAGCGGCGGTGCGCCAGCGATTCTTCAAATTTTTCATGCCGGTAGCAAGGCGGTGCCGGCGCTTATTCCGGACGGAGACATTGTTAGCGCCAGTTCGCTTCAAGTTTCACCCGGTCCTTTCAATCCAGGCGGCGGCACGACGCGCGCACTGAGCCACGACGAAATCCTTGATGTGATTTCTGCTTTCGGCGAAGCAACCCGCCGCACTATCGAAGCCGGCTTCGATGGGGTCGAGCTGCATGCGGCCCACGGCTTCCTGATCCAGAACTTTTACTCGCCGCTCTACAATCATCGCGACGACGAATGGGGAGGCACGCCGGAAAACCGGATGCGGTTTCCGCTCGCCGTGGTCCGCAACGTGAGGCGGGTGATAGGCACACACGCGACGCGTCCGTTTCTTCTGGGATACCGGGTCTCGCCCGAAGAACCTGAAGAGGGCGGCCTTCGTATTGAAGACACCTACGAACTCATCGAGCATCTGATCGACGGCGGCGTGGACTACATCCATGCTTCGCTGACGAGCGTACTCGAAGCCCAACCACTCGAAGCCATCGCCGATCGTCCTATCGCTGAACTGATCGCCGCCAGGGTAGCGGGGCGCGTTCCGGTTATCGCCGCTGGCCAGATCAAGTCACCCCAACAGGCGGAAAGCGCCCTTCATATGGGCCTTTCGCTTGTGGCTGTAGGCCAAGCGCTGGTGATAAACCCGGAGTGGGTCGAACTTTCACGCAGTGGCAATGAGAGGCTGATCGAGAACGAGATCAGGACCACGACAATCCCGAAAATTGCCCTTCCGGCCAAACTCTGGGGCGTCATCGAGGCGGCCACCGGCTGGTTCAACATCAACGATGATCACGAAGCGCAGCGGCAGAAGGCCACCGCATAGAGCATCGGCACACAATCTAGCATGAAGGAAAATTCGATGAGTAAGGTTTGGATGATCACAGGAGCCGGGCGCGGCATGGGCTTGGACTTCGCAAAGGCAGTTCTGGCTGCTGGCGACAAACTCGTTGCAACCGGCCGCAATCCGGAGCGCGTTGCCAAGGCGATTGGCCAGTCGGAAAATCTGCTCGTCGTCACGCTGGATGTAACCAGACCGGCCGACGCCGACTCTGCCGTCAAGGCCGCACTCGAACGCTTTGGTCGCATCGACATATTGGTCAACAATGCCGCGAACTTCTACTCAGGCTATTTTGAGGAGCTGACGCCGGCTCAGATCGACCTGCAACTGGCCAGTAGTCTCCTCGGCCCCATGAGCGTCACCCGCGCTGTCCTGCCGGTGATGCGCCAGCAGGGATCCGGCAAGATCATCTCGATCTCATCGACGGCCAGCCTGCTGGGCTTTGAGTTCTGCAGCGCTTACTCTGCCGCGAAGTTTGCCCTCGACGGCTGGATGGAATCGCTGCAGCCCGAAGTGGCGCCGTTTGGTATCGAAACGATGATCGTCAACCCGGGCTTCTTCCGAACGGAATTGCTGACTGATGAATCAACCCAATATGCTCCGTCGTCTGTCAGCGACTACGACGAAAGACGCGCCCAACACCTGGCATTCTGGAAATCCGCCAACGGCCAGCAGAGCGGCGATCCCGCAAAACTCGCCCAAGCGCTGATCACCCTGGTCAACCAACCGGAGCTGCCCCGCCGGTTCATCGCCGGAGCTGATGCTGTTGGCATGGTGGAACAGAAAATCGCGCTGCTGCAGCATCAGATCGATGCCTACCGGGACCTTTCAAGTTCGCTTGCCTTTGACGTGAAATCCCAAGCCTGAAACGACGCGTCGCTGAAGCTCAGTAATTCTTCATGGCAAGATGCGGCATGCCACCGTCAAGAAATTCCGCGCCATAGGCAACGAAGCCGAAACGCTCGTAAAGCGGCAGCTTGTCCGCCTGCGCTGTGAGATAGAAGCGGTTGCCGCGCGCGTCGCGATGCAGTTCCATCGCGCGCCCGATCATATCAGCCGCAATGCCCCGGCCGCGCCATTGGCCGGCAACCGCAACCCGACCGATCTTCATATGTTCTTCGGCGTAGATGACTCGCAGCGTGCCGGAGACCTCGCCCGCCGTGACGGCGACGAGATGATGGGCGCTGAGATCGTCGGCATCGAATTCCTCGGCTTCGGGAACCTTCTGCTCATGCACGAAAACGGCGCGCCGCAGCCGGAAGGCCTCATTGCAGAGCGTACTGAAAACCGGAACGCTCAGGATCGCCGTTTCCATCACCATCCTTGCCTCCCCCCGGGATACGACCCAAAGTCCTCCGCCGGACCAGCGACGGACTGCCGGCAAAATCAGCCGGGCTTCTTCTTTGAAAACTTGTTCTTCGGTGCGCCGCCGCCCTTGCTCTCATATTTGGGGCCTTCGGATCTGGGGCCTTCGAATTTCGGCTTGTCGAATTTCGGCTTGTCAGACTTCGGGCCATCGAAGGCGGGTTTGCCCGGCTTCTTGCTCCAGGGCTTGCTATCCCGTCTTTCCCCGCCGCTATTGTCGGCTGCAGCATATCCGCCGCCCGGAGCCTTGCCGAATTTGTTCTTCGGCCGCTCGCCGCGGAACGAATCATCGGGCCGCTCGTCGCGGGATGGCTTGCCGGCATAGGGTTTTGGCGCAGGCGCCCGGCTGAAATCCGGCGTGCCCGAAAGCCTGGTCACGCGGATGCCGCGTTCGAGTGCCTTGTTCGGTCCGATCGCCGCCTGGAAGCTTTCCGCACTCGCCGCGGCGATCTCCACGAAGGTTTCCTCAGGCTGCATCTTGATCGCGCCGATCTCGCGCTTCGTCACATTGCCGTTGCGGCAGAGCATCGGGATCAGCCAGCGCGGCTCGGCATTCTGTTTGCGCCCGACCGAGACGGAGAACCAGACACTGGCGCCGAAATCTTCGCGCGGTCCCTTCTGCGCCGGCTCGTACGGCTCGGCATTGTCGCGGCGCTTGCGGCTGCGCTCGTCCTGTACGGTAACCTCGATGAGGTCCTCCGGCGCCGAATGATTGGTGCGGTAAAGACGCAGGAAGGCGGCGGCGAGCTTTTCGGCGCCGTGGCTGGCGAGAAGCTGCTGTACCAGCCCCTGCTCTTCCTCCTGCGGCGTTTCGTTGAAGATCGGATCGGCGAGCAGCCGCTCGTCGTCGCGCTCGCTCACTTCCTCGGCCGAGGGCGGCCGCGCCCAGGCAGCCGAAATACCGGCATTCTCGAGCAGGCGCTCCGCCTTGCGCCGTGCATTCAACGGCACGATCATGGCGCTGATGCCCTTGCGTCCGGCCCGGCCGGTTCGGCCGCTGCGGTGCAGCAGCGTGTCCGGATTGGTCGGCAGGTCGGCATGGATGACGAGATCGAGCCCCGGCAGGTCGATGCCGCGGGCGGCGACGTCGGTCGCGATGCAGACACGGGCGCGTCCGTCGCGCATCGCCTGCAGCGCGTGGGTGCGCTCGTTCTGCGTCAGCTCGCCGGACAGCGCCACCACGGCGAAATTGCGGTTGTTGAACCGCGCTGTCAGATGATTGACGGCAGCGCGCGTCGAGCAGAAGACGATGGCATTGGTCGCCTCGTAATAGCGCAGCACGTTGATGATCGCATTCTCGCGGTCGCTCGGGGCCACCATGAGCGCGCGATATTCGATGTCGATATGCTGCTTTTCCTCGGCCGCGGTGCTGATGCGCACGGCATCGCGCTGATAGCTCTTGGCAAGCTTGGCGATCGCCGCCGGCACCGTTGCCGAAAACATCAGCGTCCGGCGTTCGTCCGGTGCCGCATCGAGAATGAATTCCAGGTCTTCGCGGAAGCCGAGATCGAGCATCTCGTCGGCCTCGTCGAGCACGGCAGCCTTCAGTTCCGACATGTCGAGCGCCCTGCGGCGGATATGGTCGCAGAGCCGGCCGGGCGTGCCGACGACAATATGGGCGCCGCGTTCAAGCGTGCGGCGCTCGCTGCGGATGTCCATGCCGCCGACGCAGCTGGCGATCACTGCGCCGGTCATCTCAAAGAGCCATTCGAGCTCGCGCTTCACCTGCAGGGCAAGTTCGCGCGTCGGGGCGATGACGATGGCGAGCGGCGCGCCGGCATTGCCGAAGCGCTCCCTGCCTTCAAGCAGCGTCGGCGCCAGCGCCAGGCCGAAGGCGACGGTCTTGCCGGAACCGGTCTGGGCCGAGACCAGCGCGTCGGAAGCGGCGAGCGCCGGATCGAGCATCGCCTTCTGCACCGGGGTGAGTTCGGCGTAACCGCGCTTCTGCAACGCCTTGGCGATCGCCGGGACGACGCCGTTAAATTCTGTCATGGATTCGATCTTTCGGAGCTGTCAGGCGCGTTGCTGCGCCATGGCCGGAGCCAGCCGGCGGGGTATTTGCGCCGTTCCTAGCCGCTCCCGCGGCGATTGTCAAAGCGTACGGCTACGCCACAGCCAGACGTCGATGCGGCTTGCCCGGCCGCGCAGCGCCGTTTCCAACGGTCCCTCCATGCGGCCGGACTGCGTGAGCACGCTATCGGGGCCGGCGGCGCGGACGATTTCGGCGCTCAGCGCCAGTTCGACGCCATGGCGGGCGGCCACCTCCATAAGCCGGCTGCCGACATTGATGGTGTCTCCCGCCGCCGTGATCTGCTGCCGGTCGCCGGTGCCCAATCGCGAGGCGACGATCGGGCCGCAATGGGCGCCGACCTTGAAGCCGATTTTCTTCGGGGCAAAGCCCGCATGCGCTTGAAGCCAGGCCCGTGTGCGCTCGCAGAGGCTGACCGCGCAGGCAGCGGCGCGGGCGGCGTCGTCATCGGCAGGCTCCGGTAGGCCGAACAGGATCATCGCGCCGTCGCCCATGAAGCTGGTGATGGCGCCGCCGTGGGCGCGTGCCTCCTCGTCGACCAGTTCGAAGAAGCCGCTCAGCATCTCGCTGACCGCTACCGGCCCGACATTTTCGCTGAGGCCGGTGAAGCCCGAGAGATCGATGAAGATGACGGCGGCGTTCTGGCGCACCGGCGCGGCAAGGAAATTCGGATCGCGCGCCAGCCACTCGCCGAGGCCGGGCGCCTCGATGCGCTGCAGGAGCGCACTCTGCTCGGCGAAATGGCGAGCGCGGCCGCGGTCGAGCCAGAGCTCGGCCGCCCCGAAGATCAGCGCCGGCGGCAGCGCTGCGGCGATCGGCAGCGCCGCACTCAGCCAGTAGCCATGCGCAAAGGCCGACAGGTTGATCATCGCCCAGACGATCAGCGTCAGCACGATGATGATGTAGCCTGCCGTACTGCGGCGCCAGGCGACCAGCGAAACGAGCACGAGCGTCAGACCGACGGCAATGCCGGCATCGATCAGCCTTATCCTATGGTCGCGCACCATGCCGTCGCCGGTGACGAGATGGGTGATCGCCGTCGACATTACCTCGACACCGGGCATGACAGGATCGAACGGCGTCGGGAAGACGTCGCCGCCTCCCGTCACCGTCGAACCGATAACGACGATGCGACCAGTGACCGCATCCGCCGAAAGCTTGCCATCCAGCGCATCGGCGGCGCTGAAGGTGGCGATGCTGCCATGCCCGCCATAAAAGGTCACCGGCAGGCGCTGGCCGATATCGGTGGGAATACGCAGCTTTCCGAGCATGATGGCATCGGGTTCGATCGTGGGATCGACGCCGAGCGCCACCGACGCGACACGCAGCGGAAAAGCCGGATCCAGCCGGTCTGCGGAACGCGAGATCAGCGGAATGAAGCGCGGCGTGCCGGTCTGGTCGGTTGCGACATTGACGATGCCGACCGCAGCTGCCTCGGCAAAGCGCGGAAGCGGCAAGAGAAGCTGGTTTGCCTCAGGGATGGCGGCAAGCGGATCACCGGCCACATCCGTGACCCGCTGGCTGCTTTGCGCGAAAGTGGCCGCAGCCGCAATCACGCTCGGCCCCCCGCGGAGGGCAGCAGTCAGCGCCGCGTCGCCCGCCTCCGGCCCCGGATCGACGAGCAGAATGTCGATCGCCAAAGCCTTCGGCTTCAACGCGGTGATCGCGCCGGCGAGGCGCGCAAGTGTCGCCCGATCGAGCGGATAGCCGTGCGCCCTAGCGGTGCGGTCGTCGATCGCAACGATCGAGACGACGGGAGGCGGTGTTTTCACCCCGACGATGGCGCTGCGGATATCGGCAAGCGAGGCTTCCATCCGGTCGAGAAGGCCGCTTCCGGCACTGAGATTGACATAGCCGAGCGCAGCCGCCCAAAGACCGGCGAGCAGCAGCGCGATCACGGTCAGCAGACGATGGTTCATGGGATTTATTGGCCGAGGCGGGCAAGAAGGGCGGCGGCGCGCGGCGCCGGCCAGCGACGCACGACGAGGGGTTCGGTTCCACCGCTGACATCGACGCCTTCGCCCGGCGATAGCACCACCGGCTCCCCGGACGGCCGGCGAACCGCGACGCTGCCTCTGACGACCAGCACCGAGGTCTTGTCGCCTGCGACATCGACAGCCCATTGGGTGCCGCGCACGGCGGCGATCGCCTGCGGCGTCACGACCTGGAAACCACCGGCGTGCTGGGTGCTGTCGACATCGACGAGAATGGCTTTGCGGCGCAGCGATGCCGAATCGGGGCTGCCGTCACGGTTGCGGTCGACGAGGCTGTAGGCGGCGCCGGCCTCTGCCGTCACCGTGACGCCGCCGGGACAACTGAGCACCTGGCGGGCGCCGGCATCACGCGATACCGTGCAGCCGGCAGACTGCGCAAAGACCGCCCCATACGGAATGAGGCCGAGAGCGAGTGCGGCGGCAAGCAGGCTGCGAAACGTCGTATTCATGGAAAGTCCCCTTGACCGTGCGGAGCAGCTCTTTTCGAAAGCACCCGCCAACCGTCTTCTTCCATGTAAGGGATGATAGCCGAATTCAAATATTTCCCTAGGCAAAAAAAGCAAATCGTCGCAATCGCCGGCGGAATTCTTACGTTCTACTATCCGTTTCAGGCGCCGGTCCGGTATAACGCGCCCGCGGCCGGATCAATTCGCCGCTGTCGATCTGCTCCATCGCATGCGCTAGCCAACCCGCGGAACGTGCAAGCGAGAAGATGATGATCGGCGCCTCCCTCGGGAGATCGAAGGCGGCGGCCATTGCGGCAAGCGCGAAATCGACGTTGACCTTCTCGCCGACCATCTCCTCGCCGGTTTCCCGGAGCTCGGCAAACTGCGGCGGCAGGGGGAAGTGCGACAGTAGCGCTAAGGCCCTGACATCGCCATCGGGATAGAGCGGATGGCCGAAGGCCGAAAGGCGATTGCCCTGGGCAAGCGTGCGGCGGATCCCCTGCTCCGCCCCAAGGGCGGAAGCGGTCTCGATCAAGGCGTCGATGCCGTGCCAGGCAGCGCCGTGCAGCGGGCCTGTCAGCGTCGCCAGACCGGACAGCACGGCCGCCGAAAGGGCTGCACCCGCCGATGCCGTGACCCGCGCCGCAAAGGTCGAGGCGTTGAGTTCGTGATCGGCAAGCAGCACCAGCGCGCGACGCAGGCAATCGGCAGCATCCGGCCGCTGCCAGCTCGCCGCAAGCCTGAGATGCAGCGGCTGGTCGAAAGGCCTCGGCGCCAGTGCATCGGCGATGGTGCGGAGAACGCCACTTGCTTCGCGGCGAAGTGCTGCCTGCGAGCGGCCGAGCGACGGCAGATCCGATGTCACCCGCCCCGCCAGCGCCAGGAAGGCAGCCTGAAGCGACGGAGAGGCATGTCCGGTCCCGCTGCCGGAGGAGAGTCTTTCCGCGCCGTTCCAGAGCAGTGCCGCCGTCTGCTCCAGCGTCGCGACTTCAGCGAAATCGGCCGCATCCCTTCCGCGATAGAAAAGCCGTCCGCCGATGATGGTGGAGATTGCCGAGGACAGAACCGGATCGCCCCAGCGGATCGCCTCGGCAGCGACCGTTTCGGTCTTGCGGCGGCCGGCATGGCGTTCGGCAAGCCGCTGTACGTCGGCAGCCTGGTAGAGGCTGCGGCGCGGGTCGGCAGGATCGGGCTTGGCGCGGATGCGCCCGCGGCTGACATTGGCATAGAGCGTCTGCGGCTTGGTCTTCAACGCCCGCAGCGCCTCCTCGGCAGTCAGCCACGACATCGGAACCTCACATTGATCAATTGCATCAAGATTGACGTCAATGAGACTAGGTCCGATCATCCCGGTCGTAAAGGAGAAAACGATATGAAAAACGGCTTGGAAGATGTCATTGCTGCCGAAACGCAGCTTTCGGATGTCGATGGCGAAGCGGGGCGACTGATCATCCGCGGTGTATCGCTGGATCACCTGGTTGCAGACGGCACCTATGAAGGCGTCGCCGCCCTGTTGCTCGATGGGTTGATGGAAAAAAGCTTCGACGAAGCGGAATTGCGCGACTGGCTGGCGCAGGCGCGAACGAGGATTTTCGGCCATATCAAGGCCGCCGATGCCGCCCTGCTCGCTTTGCCTCCGGTCGATGCGATGCGGGCGTTGATCGCCCGCCTGCCCGACGGCGAGGATTTCGATACCGCTCTCAGCCTTCTGGCTGCGCCCGCAGTTTTCCTGCCGGCGATCCTTCGCAAGCAACGCGGCAAAAGACCGATCGCGCCCGACGCCTCGCTGCCGCAGGCAGCCGATATCCTGCGCATGCTGACCGGAAAATTGCCGACCAGGGAGCAGACAGCGGCACTCGACACCTATCTCGTGACGATATCGGACCATGGCCTCAATGCCTCGACCTTCGCATCGCGCGTCATTGCCTCGACGCAGGCCGGCCTCACCTCTTCCGTACTCGCGGCGGTGAGCGCCCTGAAAGGGCCGCTGCATGGCGGCGCGCCCGGTCCCGTGCTCGACATGCTGGATGCGATCGGAACGGCGGAGAATGCTTACTCGTGGCTCGGCGAAGCGCTCGACCGCGGCGAAAGGCTGATGGGCTTCGGCCACCGCATCTATCGCGTCCGCGATCCGCGCGCCGATGCGCTGAAGGGCGCGCTGAAGCCGTTGATCTCAACCGGCCAGGTGAACAGCGCCCGCGGCGCTCTGGCGGAAGCCGTGGAGACCGCTGCATTGGCGATCCTGAAGGCGCGCAAGCCGAACCGGCCGCTCGACGTCAATGTCGAGTTTTATACCGCGCTGCTGCTGGAAGCGCTCGGCTTTCCCCGCGAGGCCTTCACCGGCGTCTTCGCGATCGGCCGCACTGTCGGATGGCTGGCGCATGCGCGCGAACAGGCGCTCGAAGGCAGGCTGATCCGTCCGCGCTCGGTCTATATCGGGCCGCTGCCGGCCGCTGCCTGAAAGTTGAACGCCGGCAGGGGCATGTCCTTGCCGGCGATCGTCAACCGCCGACGAAGGCGGCGAGGTTGTCGAGCGTCGAGCGGCAGCCTTCTTCATTGTCTTTAAGGCGAATGCCGGAGGGGATGTTGTCGCAGACCATCGTCACATCGGTGCCTCCATCGGCGGGCGACAATGTCGTGCTGACCGTCATCTCGCCGGAAAAATCTTCATCCTCGGAATCGAAGACCGTCGCCCAGACGACGTTCTCGTCAGGCACGAGCCGTGCAAAACGGCCCTGGAACTTGTCGATCTTGTCAGAGGTCTTGCCCGGCTGCGACGCCTCGTCATCCGGATAGACGAGCGACATGCTGAAGGCGCCGCCTTCCCTGCCCTCGAAGGCATGGACGATGCCCTTCATCGTATCAGGCGGAAGCCAGGTGGCGACCGCCTCCGCATCGAGGAAAGCACGGTAGATGCGCTCGCGTGGTGCCGCGATGAAGCGTGAGACGGTCGTGCTGCGTGAAGGGGTCATGCCGGCGAGATAGCGCGAGCACGAATGTTATCCAGATCGCGCCTGACACAACGCGATCTGGTGTTGGCATACGTCAGACGAGGCGGCTCTGTTCCGTCGCCGCTTCGATGAAGCTGGCAAACAGCGGATGCGGGTCGAGCGGTCGGCTCTTCAGTTCCGGGTGGTACTGCACGCCGATGAACCAGGGATGATCGGGATATTCGATCGTCTCCGGTAGCACGCCGTCCGGCGACATGCCGGAGAAGACGAGGCCGCAGTTCTCGAGCCGGTCCTTGTAGTCGATATTCACCTCGTAGCGGTGGCGGTGACGCTCGGAAATATCGGTGGAACCGTAGATATCCGAGATCTTCGTGCCCTTCTTCAGCGCCGCCTTGTAGGCGCCGAGTCGCATCGTGCCGCCAAGATCCCCGGCTGCCGTGCGCTTCTGCAACTCGTTGCCCTTGACCCATTCGGTCATCAGGCCGACCACCGGTTCTTTCGTCGGGCCGAATTCAGTCGAGGAGGCACCGGAGACGTCGGCGAGATTGCGCGCCGCCTCGATGACCGCCATCTGCATGCCGAAGCAGATGCCGAAATACGGCACCTTGCGCTCCCGGGCAAAGCGGGCAGCGTGGATCTTGCCTTCCGAACCGCGTTCGCCGAAGCCGCCGGGCACGAGGATGCCGTGCACCTTTTCGAGATAGGGCGCCGGATCTTCCTTTTCGAAGACCTCGGATTCGATCCATTCGAGGTTGACCTTGACGCGATTGGCGATGCCGCCGTGATGCAGCGCCTCGATCAACGACTTATAGGCATCCTTGAGGCCGGTATATTTGCCGACGATCGCGATGGTCACCTCGCCCTCCGGCGTGCGGATGCGATTGCAGACCTCTTCCCACGGGTCGAGCCGCGGCTTTGGCGCAGGCTCGATGCCGAAAGCGGCAAGGACTTCGTCGTCGAGGCCTTCCTTGTGGTAGGCGATCGGCACGTCATAGATGTTGGCGACGTCGAGCGCCTGGATGACGGCGGACGGGCGAACGTTGCAGAACAGCGAGAGCTTGCGGCGTTCGGCTTCCGGAATTTCGCGATCGGCGCGCACCAGCAGGATATCGGGATGAATGCCGAGCGCCTGCAGTTCCTTGACCGAATGCTGCGTCGGCTTGGTCTTGAGTTCGCCGGCCGCCGGAATATAGGGCATCAGCGTCAGGTGGACGTAGACGGCGGTGCCGCGCGGCAGGTCGTTGCCGAGCTGGCGGATCGCCTCCATGAACGGCATCGCCTCGATGTCGCCGACCGTGCCGCCGATCTCGCAGATGACGAAGTCGTAATCGCCATTACCCTCGGTGACGAAATCCTTGATCTCGTTGGTAACGTGCGGGATGACCTGCACCGTCGCGCCGAGATAATCGCCGCGCCGTTCCTTGTCGATGATGTTCTTGTAGATGCGGCCGGTGGTGATGTTGTCGGTCTTGGTCGCCGAACGCCCCGTGAAACGTTCGTAATGACCGAGATCGAGATCGGTTTCCGCGCCGTCGTCGGTGACGAAGACCTCGCCGTGCTGGGTCGGGCTCATCGTGCCCGGATCGACGTTCAGATAGGGGTCTAGCTTGCGAAGCCGGACCCGATATCCACGGGCCTGCAGCAACGCTCCGAGAGCCGCGGCCGCAATTCCTTTTCCGAGAGAGGAAACCACGCCGCCAGTGATGAATACGTATCGCGCCATGGGAGTCACCGGATACCTTTTCAAAAACGATTCCACCAGCCCAAAAATTCTTTTCCAGAACTTTCGATGCGTGGCGCAGGAGAATCTGAACAAAAGAAAACCGGCAGACCCGAGGGCCTGCCGGCGGTTTATGTCGAAGACCGGCTTACTGTCCCGTCGGGACGCCGGACGGCTGAGCCGGTGCCGGCGCGGCCGGAGCTGCGGGCGTTGCCGGGGCAGTCGTTGCCGGAGCAGTCGTTGAAGGCGCGGTGGCCGCTGGGGCCTGAGTTGCCGGAGCCCCGCTTGCCGGAGCTTGAGCGGCGGGAGCCTGCGGTGCAGCCCCGCTGCTCGGAACACCGTTGCCGGCCGGCTGATTTGCCGGAGCCTGCGCGCCGCCGAGCGAATCGAGAATACCGTTGCCCTGGCCGCCTGTTGCAGGGATGCGATCGAGAATATCACTCGGACGGCCCTGGTAACGCGTCAGTATGCCGAGGCCGAGCGAGGTCAGGAAGAACAGCGTCGCAAGAATCGCGGTCGTGCGCGTCAGTGCATTGGCCGTGCCGCGGGCCGACATGAAGCCCGAACCGCCGCCGATGCCGAGGCCGCCGCCTTCCGAGCGCTGGATGAGCACGACGCCGACGAGGGCGAGCACGATCATGAGATGGATGACAATCAATACGGTCTGCATGGGTCCAGTCCTGCCCGCCTCGAGACGGACATAAGTAAGAATTCTGGCGGCTCTTTACATGAGGCTTTCATCTATTCCAAGCCCTTCGGCCAGGAATAAACCCGGGAATAAACCCAGGAATAAAAAATGTCTCAGGCGAGCAGCGCCTCATAGGCCCGGTAGATGGCAAGGAAGTCGGCCGCTTTCAAGCTCGCCCCGCCGATCAGTGCGCCGTCGACATTGGCAACGCCCATCAGCTCTTCCGCATTGGCCGGCTTGACCGAGCCGCCGTAGAGAAGGCGCATCTTGCGGCCGTCATCGCCGAAGCGGGTCGCCAGCTCTGCGCGCATGAAGGCATGCGCCTTTTCGACATCGCCTGATGTCGGCGTCACACCGGTGCCGATCGCCCAGATCGGTTCATAGGCGATGACCGTATTTTCGGCAGTCGCGCTATCGGGAACGGAGGCGGAAAGCTGGCGTTTGATGACGTCGAGCGCCTGGCCTGCCCGGCGCTCATCCGCCGTTTCGCCGATGCAGATGATCGCCGTCAGCCCGGCAGCAAAGGCAGCCTCCGCCTTGGCGCGGACCAGATGGTCGGTTTCGGCATGATCGGTGCGCCGCTCGGAGTGGCCGACGATGACATAGGTGGCGAAACAATCAGCAATCATCTCGGCCGAAATGTCGCCGGTATGCGCGCCCGATGGCTTCTGATGGCAGTCCTGAGCCCCGATCGCCAGCGGGCTGTCGGTGCACAGCGCCGTCGCCACATACAGCAGCGTCGTCGGCGGGCAGATCAGCGCTTCGACCTTGTCGGCCAGCGGCGGGCGAACACCCTCGGCGATCGCTTTGATCTGATCCAGGGAGGCACGCATGCCATTCATTTTCCAGTTTCCCGCCACAAGCGGGCGCACATCAGGTGTCATGCTGGCCTTCCACAATCTGCTTATGCCTTGGGCAATATCAAAAGCTTGCAGCAAAGAAAAGCATCATGCCCTTGACGTAAGGGGAATCTCTGCGATCCCGCGCATATTTCTGCCGAAAATCGTCCCCTACAGCGCCACGCGTCTTATCAGACACGCAAAGGTAGCATTTTGAATCCGCGCATCGGCTCGATGCACTCTAGCCGGCGAGAATCCAGTTCAACACCCTGCGCCAGTCGATCATCCGGATCGGCGTCCCGTGATTGCCGGTCTGAAACAGCGTGAAACGCGCCGGATATTTTGCTTTGTGCAGGCTTTCGAACAGCGCCTGCTGGTCGGCGGCGGCATAGACCGGATCGCGGCTACCATGGGCGAACCAGAGCGGCAGCTTCGCCTTGTAGAAGGCGCTTCTGGTGAAATCGGGATCAGTCACCCCGCTCATGATCAGCATGCCCTTCAGCCGCTTGACGCTGTCGCTCTCGCGCGCAATGCCCCAGCAGACCTGGCTGCCCATCGAGGCGCAGGAAAGGATGATCGGCCGGCCGGGTGATTGCGCGCTGGCATAGCGGATCAGCCCGGCGATCGCCGCAACGCCGCTGCTGTCGAAGCTTTTGACCGTCGGCGAATAATAAACGCCGCCATTGCCGGCGACGAGGTTCTTCAGCCGGTTGAAATTGCCGCCGAAGCTGTAGTCGTTGGCGCCGAGCCGCCGGTCACCGTCGCGCCCATGGATGAAAATCACCGTGAAGGCGGCATTCCCGGCCGGTCCCACCCTGGTGACATCGAGCTTGATGCCGTCGACAGACAGCGTTTCGTCCGCCTGGGTCTTGCGGATGCCGAGCGCCACATATTTCTGCTGCACCCGCTTTTGCGGGATCTGGTCGCGGCCGTTGATATCTCGCATCTCGTCATAGTCGATGACCTCGAAGGCGCCGTCATCGCCCGTCTGCAGCACGGCCTGCTTCGAAAACAGATCATCCTTGAAAGGCGGCAAAGCATCGGCTGCCTGCGCCGGGCCAACAGCGGAGAGGATGGCCGCGGACAAGAAAAACGCCGCAATTGCGGTGAAGATGGTGCAATGACTTGTGGACATTCGCATTCGGATGGTTCCTGAAGCCCGCCGCCGCTTGCCATTCCGCGCCCGGCAACGCAAATCATTTGGGAAAAGCCCGCCAAAACAGGCGGTGTCGCGTATAGATGTGCTTTCTGGCAAAATCTGCCTGATTCGCAAACGTGGCATGAAATGCGGTGATTTTGGGTCGGCGGCGGATGCCCGCCCAAGCCAGACCTAAGACAGGATGAAGATCTGAACGGCTCCATGGACGATAGCAACGACCTCTTTTCCGGAATGCCCCTCTCTGAAAAACGCGAGGAGGCGCAGAAGCCTGC
>NZ_PQIG01000096.1 GCF_012349115.1 Rhizobium ruizarguesonis | reverse complement strand
CATCCTCGGCTTGCCGCGCTCCTCGATAATCCGGTCAAGCTCCCGTGCGACGCGACGACGGGATGATCGCTGGCATCGAGGTTAAGGCCAGCGCCACGGTCAAAGCCGGCGATTTCGGAGGGCTCCGCGCACTTGCAGAGGCCTGCGGAGATCGTTTCGCCTTCGGCGTCGTCCTCTACGACAATACAGATGTTGTGCCGTTCGGCGACAAGCTCGCCGCGGTGCCGCTGTCCAGCATGTGGGGTTGAGAATGGTCGCAGAAGCCAACGGGAGGACCACCCAGTACATCGTCGGCCAACGTATCAGTAGCCGAGAAAAGAAGAAAAGCGAAAAATTCGGGAAGTCCCTTTCCGGGTATGCCGCTGTAGCGCGATTAATTGGACGAGCGCACCTCAAGGCCGCTCGCGGAAAGGAGATTGGTCAGCAGCTTGGACTATCTCATCGAACTATCGAGCACCGTGTGGAGCGGCTGACGCAAGGGTTTGGCGCACGCTCGCCGTCGCAGCTCGTGGCCTTGGCGATTGCAGACGGATTGGAGAGTGCGGATTGATCCGATACCCGGATTGCAGGGCACCCCGGTTGTCAGGGGCTGCGCTGAATGCTACCGCAAGTGTGCAAGCGTTTGTGACGGGGTGTATTCATGAACCGAATGATCATTTTCTTGGTTATTGCCCTTGCGACCGGCACCGCGCATGCAAACGGGCTTCCGTTTTTCCCCAACACGAACGTCCCCGACTACACCGCGAAGCTGGTTGTGCACGACACATTAGATGGGAAGGACAACTGGCGGGTCGTGCAGCATCACAACGGCTGGACGCACGTTGAGGAGACACAAGGTGACGAGACATATATCTGGTATGGGCACTTCTTTCAGAACATTCTTTTGTCAACAGTCAAGAAAGATGGAGAGGAGATCAAGCGCTTCAGTATCAGGCAAGTCGAGCCATCGTATGACTACCTCGGCATCAAGCAGGTCAAGGAAACGAACGATGTGGAGACAGTGGGCGGCGAGGAGTGTCGCTGGCTTCAAATAGTTCGACACGATCCGCCAAGCCCTATTTGGATGACCTGCTTGACCAGCGACGGAATAGAGGTCGCAACCAAGGTTCTCTTTTCCAAGGGTAAATTGATGTCCGAGGCGCGTCTGACCGAGATCAAGCGAGGTCCGGTCCCGGAGGCCGAAGTGTTGCCGCCAAGACAGCTTTTTGACGCAAGCACGTGGCTCAAGCCGCTGCGTACCTACCCGGATCACCCTCCAAGTGCTGTCGACTTCGAGGCGAAGCTGGTTACGGGGGCGTCTGACAATTCGTCGATAGACAAGTCTTCTGAGGTGAGGTTGTTGCGACATTATCCATGGTGGTTTCGTCGGAGTGAGGGCAAGGACGGGTCAATCCGGATCGAGGTTTGGAACGAGCTTGAGAACCAGGGTATTGTCTATTCGTCATCGAAGAGGGAACGCAGAATTGTCGGTGGTCGCTCTTCGCTGGATGCGAAGCGTCCCTTCTCTCGATTCAGCAGCCAAACAGGAATGGAAAATCTGGGTGAGCAGGGCCAGTTTCTTGGCGAAAATTGCACATGGTATAACCTAACGCCGAATATGGCCGGTTCAAGTCACAAGCAGTGCATCACGTCCGACGGTATTCCGTTGAAGGACGAGCAGTGGTACGGCAGGAGCGCAGTGGAGAGCTTCGACACGGTGTCGTTTACACGTCGATCCGTCGACATTGGCGAAATGCAGCCGCCTCGCGAATACCTCGATCCCTCAGCTTGGGGGCTTGCACTGCAATAGTGCGGGCAGCAAAAGCCATGCCAACAGGGACGGCTATATAGCCAGGAGTGACTGCGTGCGATGGCCACGAGGTGCTGGTGAAGTTTCGCCCGAAACCGCAGCGGCCGGAAATGCCGCGCCACGAGCGGGTCAATCCATCGACGAAGGTCGGCTGAACGGCGCAACCGCTCAATCAAAGCTATTTGATTTGCGAGATGCTTTCGCCCTCCTCGCCTTTAAGCGGTCACTGACGTGATCGTGACATGACAAAGCCGCCACGCTCAAAGAAGACCGTCGGCTATAGCATCAGGTCCTATCGCTTAGCCGGCCTCGTGATCGGCGGGATGATTGCCGATGCCAGCGATGGCGCGGTGGCGGCGCTTCGGCATTGGTTGAAGATCATTTGAAGTATTCCTGGGCCAAAAAAGGCCCCGCGTTTTGAAGCGGGGCTTAGTTCCGGGTTGAGTGGGCCGCACATCGAAGTGTTGGCTGCGTTTAACAAATCTCCGCACGGCCCGAATGTTTTACTATCAACGGACCCTTTTGTTCCCGCGCCGACGGATTTTTTTGATCTTTCATACGCGAGCATCATTGCCTATGCGAGCGATGGGGCCGTTGCCGCCTTGGGGCATTGGCTTAAGATCAACCTGATGCTCGCGCTTTGCTGTATCAAAAATTAGCCCCGCCGAAACGGGGCAACTGGGGAAGGACGGATCGCACAGGAAGAGGGAAGCGGACAACCCCAGTATGGGGCGCCTGTGCGATCCTTGCGGCCTAACTGTAGATAGCCGGAAAAGTTCCTGTGCGGTTCCGGACGCCTGAGGGTCCAACCGGCAGGAGAGGGCGGATCGCGAGGATCGCAAGGCCGGTACCCAGCGCCTTCGCGTCGACGCAGGAGCCCGAGCCGGTTGGCGATTTTCAGGCTCAATGTCCTTGGGATGCCTTGCCTCGATGAAGAACGCAAACCCGCGTGATCAAGGCGGCAAGTTGATCGCCCCAAATGATGACATAACGACGGGCGCCTGTGCGGATGAGGATCTCGATCGCTGGAAGCTCGTCGACGTGCTCCGCCGCGTATTCGATGGCTGCCTGCAAGGAGATGAACTCTTTGTTCGCAGTGTCGGGGAACCAGCTGTGGACCGTGATCGGATTGGTGGAAGACATCAACATCATTTCAGGCAACTTCGTCTCCACCAGTTTAGCGAGAGTAATGCATATCATGACGCAACCTGTTGTGCGATGTTGGAAAGCCAAATTTGGTTACCGGTCGGTTCATGCCAGCAGTGACGGGGGATGATTGTTAGCAATTCTCAAGGCGCTGCGAAGTTGTTCTTTGAGCAGCTTATCTTTGATTTGCAACGAATATATTGAGGAGCAACGTCTCCGACGTACGTGCTGTAGAATAGGCACTCACTAAATGTATGTTTCCGGCAGTATTTGTGACTACACACTGGGATTGTCTTTGTTATGGTGCGGTTGGCCGCTCGGCGATGTTGCCAACCCCATGCAATTCAATCTCCTGTGCGCTGAGCGGCGGTCCAATCGCTCAATTATTGTTCATTTAATTTCTCGGAGAGATGGTGCCGCAAAGCGTCTGAGCGCCGCCATCGTCGAACGTCGAACATCGAACGACTGGACGACATCAACTCAGATGCTGCCTGATCAAGCCGGATAGGGCTTTTGCAACCAACCGATCGGTGAGGCTGCCGCAGCTCTTTTGCGCGTTTCGGGATCGGCGTGGGCGGAGGCGAAGATCGAGCGGACGCCGAGGGTGGCGTTTAACTCTATCGCCGCTTGGATACCATCCGTGTGGCCGGCCAGTCGAATGTCCATGATCGCTAGAGCGGGTCGGCCTGAGGCTGCAATGGACAATGCTTCGCCGGCCGTGGCCGACGCCGGGAAGGGAAGGAGAAGGTCGAATTATCCGACGCCGGAACTCGAGGCCGTCCTCGGCAAGACGCTGGGCGTGCCGGTATTTCAGGAATCTGCGATGAGGGTCGCCACGGTCTGCGCCGGGTTATGTCCTTAAGGAGAAGAACGTGACCGAGTTCCAGGACATCAGAATAACCGAACTGGCGTCCGGCCAGGCTGAAAGCGGGCCGCTGATGAACATGGTTCTCAACTTGTCTGCCGACGCGCCAGTCAACTGCCCCGACGCGTTCAGGGAAGCGTGGAATCAACCCGCACCCGCGATGAGGCGGCAGGCTGTCGTCGAAGGCAGTAGGCTCACCTCGACTTGCATGGCATACGAACTTCAGGGGCAGATCGACCAATTGAACGAGGTGATATCGGCGACCAACGACGCCTGTCGCCTCGGCTCCGAGCAAGCCGAGCTTAGACAGGACGGCGAACTCAGAGACTTGAAGGCCAGCCTGCGATATGACTGAGCACTTACGCATACGATGTGCGCCTCCATCCATGTCGAGCGCATAGGTTTTCCTTTGAAGATAGGGGTGGGCGGTGAGCAGCGCGGAACTTTCGAAGACCACCAAGGCGCCGACCGGCGAACCCTATCGACTTGCAGAGGGGGAGCTTCGCAGCAAGCTGTCGGGCAGCACAATATTGATCCTCATTGGAGTGGCCGTCATCCTCCGGCTGGGCCAGGAGATCTTCGTTCCCCTCGCGCTGTCGCTTCTCCTTTCGTTCACGCTGGCCCCGATCGTCTCTTTCCTTCGCAAGCGCTCTGTTCCAAAAATCGCCGCTGTTCTTCTCGCCGTCGTGTCGGCGTTTTGCGCGATCGCCGTATTCAGCATCGTCGTGGCGACGCAGGTGACGAACCTTGCAGAGAACATCCCCACCTATCAAAGAAACCTGGTCGACAAGGTTCATTCCCTCGCCCAAGCGGGCGCCGGAAACGGTGTCCTCGACCATCTGAGCAGAGCGGTCGAACGTGTCGGCGCCGAGATCCAGACGCGGGCCATCGAAAGCAAGAGCCCGACCGCCCAGACGCCCACGATTCGCGAACCGATGCCAGTCGAGATCGTTACACGTTCCGATCCGATCCAGACGCTAGGCAACCTTCTTCTGCCGCTCATCAGCCCCTTCGCGACCGCTGGTCTCGTGGTCGTGCTGGTGATCTTCATGCTCCTCGAGCGAGAAGACCTGCGCGACCGTTTCATCCGGCTCGTTGGTTTGGGAGACCTTCACCGGACGACCGCGGCTCTCCAGGACGCAGGCAAGCGGGTCGGGCGATACCTGCTGATGCAGTTGGTGGTGAACACGCTCTACGCCGTGCCGATCTCCATGGGCCTGTGGGCGCTCGGCATTCCGAACGCCATCCTCTGGGGGCTGCTCACACTTGTTCTGCGGTTCGTGCCATATATCGGCGCGATTATCGGCATGATCCTTCCGTTGTTTCTGGCCCTCGCGATCGCGCCTGGCTGGTCGCTCGTGGTCTGGGTCGGCGCTCTCTATCTGACGACAGAACTGATCAGCAACAACGTGCTCGAGCCGTGGCTCTACGGGGCCAACACCGGTCTTTCGCCTCTGGCGATCATTATTTCGGCGATTTTCTGGTCGTGGCTATGGGGGCCACTGGGACTGATGCTCTCGACGCCTTTGACTGTCTGTCTGGTCGTGCTCGGAAGACATGTCCCCCAGTTCGGCGTCCTCGATGTCCTGCTTGGCAACGAGCCGGTTCTGGAGCCTCACGAGAAGCTCTACCAGCGTCTGCTCGCGGGCGATCCGAACGAAGCCTCCGACAACGCCGAGGAATTCCTGCAAGAGGAATATCTCGTCGACTATTACGACAATGTGGGCCTTCCTGCGCTCCTGCTTGGCGAGACCGACCGTCAGCGCGGCGTATTGTCGGAAAACCAGATCATTCTGGTGGCGTCCAGCTCGCTGTCTTTGGTGGAGAACCTGTCGGACATTGCAGAGGAGGAGGAGAACGAGGACGAGACCGCATCGGACGCCGGTCTCGAAACGGGTTCCGAACTGGAACTTCCCGATGGCCAGGGCCGCTCCTTATTGTGCATCGGAGGCCGCGGCGGTCTGGACGATGCGGCCGCCGCGATGCTTTCGCAGGTGCTGGAGGTCCAGGGAGCAACGTCCACGACGTCATCATATTCCGACCATGCCGCGCGAGGATCTCTCGCTTTTCCCATCGACGGGGTCGACACGGCGATCGTCATATATCTAAACGGCAATTCGAAGTCTCGCGCCCGTCAGATCGTTCGACGACTGAAGCGACTTAAGCCTGACCTGCGCGTAGGCCTTCTCATGCCGACGGCGAATGGTCTGGACTATGCGCCGATCGACCCGTCCGAGATCGATGCCGATTTCATCGAGACGTCGATAGCGCAGGCGGCCCGATCCGGCCTAGTCATGTCGACGCCCGTGAGTCTCAAAACCGTAGTTCGGAAGATTGCGCGGCGCGGACTGCCTTCCGGCAGGCCATCCGCTGCATCGAATTGAAAATCGGTTCTCCGTCGCCGCTCGTATTCCTTGACGGTGCTGGTACTTTCATTTCCGCCGCCGTGAAAGAGTCGTCTTCAATCCGACGCGGTCGCGACCCTTGCACTTCGATGCTTTGCGCGCCGACAGCGGTCATGCGTAGTTTCGGCGTGCACGCTGAAACAGTCAGGCCGACAGGAGCTTTCCGATGTCTCGGCGTGGCGGAGCCCCGAACAGCCGGGCATATTCCCGGCTGAACTGTGAGGGGCTGGCATAGCCCACCTCAAAGGCGACCGTTTCCGCCGACATTTCGCGCGACAGCATCAACCGGCGCGCCTCCATCAGGCGGATCTGCTTTTGAAACTGCACCGGTGTCATCGCGGTCATTGCCTTGAACTGACGATGGAAGGCTGTCGGGCTCAGGCCGGCGAGCGCGGCAAGATCATCGACGCGCACCTGCTTGTCGAAATTGCCCCGCAATGCGTGGATCGCTTCGACCAGACGCCGGTTTCGCTCCGCGCCGACGACCATGCGGGCGAAGACACCGCCATGTGGCCCGGCCAGCAGGCGGTAGCTGAGTTCGCGCTTGACGCCGGGATAGAGCAGCGGGATTGCCTGCGGCTCGCCAAGCAGGCTGACGGCGCGCGCGGCGCAGCCGAGGATCGCCTCGTTGAGCTCCATAACGAAGGCGGCGGCATGCTCGTCGGAGGCCGGAGTGGGCGGTGCCTCCATGCTTTCATAGACTTCGCGTAGGATCGCCTGGTCGAGTTCGATGACGGCGCTGAGATAGGGCGCATCCGGCGCGCCGTGCACCACCTGGCTTGCACCCGGCATCTCGACGCTGACGACCATGGCCTGGCTGGTGCGATAATGGAGCCTTCGTTCGCCGAACGTCGTCCATTTCGCGCCCTGCACCACGATGCAGAGCGCTGGCCGGTGGATCAGGTGGTTCGGATGCCGCTCGGAGAAGGATCGGAGCAAGGCCAGTCCGTCGATCGCGGTGAAATAGGGGCTCCCGTTTCCATGAGCCGCAAACGCGGCGACGACGGCATCATGCAACATCGAAAGAGTGTTCAATCGGATCCCCCGCAAATCTGGAATTCCAAATTAACGCTGGAGGCAGGATCAGGCAAGAAAGAAGCCGGTTCCGGCATGTTCGCCCGTGCTTCGCCCTCTTATGTTCACCGTCATCAACAAAGGAGAACGGCGATGACACAGAATTCCGAACGCAAAATCGCAATCGTCACCGGCGGCAGCCGCGGGCTGGGCCGCAACACCGTGCTCAACCTCGCCAGACGTGGTGTCGACTCGATCCTCACCTATAATTCCAGCAGGGCGGAAGCCGAAAAGGTCGTGGCCCTGGTTGCTGAAGCCGGCGCCAAAGCCATTGCCCTCAAGCTCGACACCGGCGACGCCCACGGTTTCGATCCTTTCGTCGATGCCGTAAAGCAGGCGCTCGCCGATCTGGGCGCCGCCGAGCGCTTCGACTACCTCGTCAACAATGCCGGAACCTCGCACCACAACAGCATCGAGGCGACGACGGAAGATGAACTGGACATGCTTTACAATGTGCACTTCAAGGGTGTTTTCTTCTTGACGCAGAAGCTCTTGCCGCTGATCAATGACGGCGGACGGATCGTCAACGTGTCGAGCGGCCTCACTCGCATTATCGTTCCTGGCAGCGCTGCTTACGGTGCGATGAAGGGAGCGGTCGAGGTGCTGACCCGGTACATGGCAAAGGAGCTGGGACCGCGTCGCATCGCCGTCAATGTCGTCGCGCCCGGCGCCATCCAGACCGACTTTAGCGGCGGTGTGGTCCGCGACAATCCGGATCTGAACCAGCGTGTCGCCGAAATGACGGCGCTGGGCCGCGCCGGCCTGCCCGACGATATCGGTCCGATGATTGCCTCGCTGCTCTCTGAGGACAACCGCTGGGTCAATGCCCAACGCATCGAGGTCTCCGGCGGCATGTCAATCTGAGATGCCGGTCCGGACCGAGTTCAAATAATCCTACCGCTTCGCAAACGAAGGAGATTCGATCATGATGATGAACAGACGCACATTTTCGAAAACTTTGCTCGTCGGCGCCGCCACGTCACTTGTTGCGACACATGCCGGCCTGGCCGCCACCCACACGCCTCCAAAGGCGCGCAATGTCGTTCTCGTACATGGACTTTTCGCCGACGGATCATGCTGGACCGAGGTTATCGCCCTGCTGCAAGCGAAGGGCCTAAACTGCACGGCGGTCCAGAACCCGCTCACTACGCTGCCCGATGCCGTGGCGGCCGCCCGGCGCATCCTCGACCGGCAGGACGGTCCGACCGTCTTTGTCGGCCACTCCTTTTCGGGAATGATCCTCACCGAAGCAGGTGTACATCCGAACGTCTCTTCACTGGTTTATGTCGCTGCCCGAGCACCGGATGCAGGTGAGGACTATGCAGCTTTGGCAAAAACCTACCCGACACCACCGGCAACCGCGGGCATTGTCTTCGACGGCGACGAAGGACGGCTGACGGAGGAAGCGTTCCTGCGCGATTTCGGGGGCGACCTTCCCGAGGCCAGGGCGAGGGTTCTCTATGCCGTTCAACAACCATTCCAAAAGGCGTTGCTCACCGGCAAAACCTCAAACGCTGCTTGGCGTTCCAAGCCAAGCTACTACGCCGTTTCGACGCAAGACGGAACGATAAATCCAGACCTGCAGCGTTTCATGGCCAGACGCATGGGCGCTAAAGCCATCGAACTCGAATCCAGCCATCTGTCGCTCATTTCACATCCGAACGAGATCACCAAGCTCATTCTGGAAGCTGCCGGGCAATCATGACATTGGAACCCCTGAAGCCCCGCAAGCCGATATTTCGAGCCTAATCGCTGCCGGCAAGGCCAGGGGAGCTCGCTATGAGCCGGTCGAGGCGTAACCTCCGCCGGCTGCTGCAATGCCGCAGCCATCAGGCTTGGATTATTCCTTCGCCGGCCCGCCCCGCCGCTCCAGCGCCGTCTTGCGGATGGTCTCCGCGATCTCCGGACTACTGGTCGACAACATCTGGAAATCCACGGCGTAGAGCGACAGCAGCGATACCACGGTTGCTGCGCTGACCGTCGCTGAGCGAGGTTCGCCACTGATCAGCGCCATCTCGCCAAAGAAGTTTCCGGCACCGAGTTCCACTGGATGGTCGGGTGTCGCCACGGTGACCCGTCCCTCGACAATGAAGAACATCTGATCGCCAACATCGCCCTTGCGGCAGATCACGGCACCTGCGGGGACAATGCGCGGTCGCAACGCCCGAACGATCTCGATCAGTGCAGCGGAACCAAGCTTCTGGAACAGGGGTACCGCAGCGACCAATTGCCAGTTACGAACGAAGTCTTGGCGGCGAACCTCTTCGTAAAAGCCGGTGGCGAGGATGCCGGCCCAAAGTGCAAAAATACCAATCCCGCTCATCATCACCAATCCGGCCAGAACTCGACCTGCAAGGCTCTGCGGGATCTCGTCACCGTAGCCGGTCGTCGACAGCGTCACGACCGCCCACCACATCGCCTGCGGAATGCTGCCGAACCTATCGGGTTGGACGTCTCGCTCGATGATATAACCGGCCAACGCAGCGCCAAAAAGAACGATGCCGAACACCGATGTCACGCCAAGCAGATTGCGCGATTCATTCGCGATCACCTTTGCCAGCAGCCTGAAGAAGGTCGAGTCGCGCAACGGCTTGAAAAGCCAAATGGCGCAATAGAGGTTTCGATCAGGGGACCCGACGAACAAGAATGCAGCAGCCGGAACCAGAACCGCGAGCAAATCGATCACGAGGGCCGGCATCCCGCCCGACAAGCGGTGTCGCCGTGAAAGCAATGTGCCGCTCAATTGGAGGAGATAGGCCAGCCAAATTGCCGCAAGTAGCAGCTCAAAGACAAGCCTCTCCTGTCCAGTAAGGCCGTGCGTCGTTAGTGTAGCAACGACCAAGAGACCGATTGTAGCGAACAGCGCGTTGAGCGGCGTCGAAATCTTTGAGAACGGCATTGCCGACATTACATACTCCCAACCGCCCGGCATTCGTCGACAATAGATACCTTCGGGCCACACGCAAGGGAACGGGGGACTGATGGAGGTGCCGCCCGAGGATCCCGTGACTCTCTAGGACGTCATCGAAAACCGAAGGTCGGCGAACGCCTTCAGACCGTTCTGATCGGCACTTACGTCGGGCTGGCCGCCACGCGCGTAAACGCGCCATCTTCGAGCTCAGTACATTGACAGGCCAAATCAGATCGGCCTGAACTCGACGAATTCGCACTGCATGTGATCCGACCGCGTCTTCTTCCAGCCATACAGCTTGTAACCTGCTAAGCGTTCAACGAAATCCTTGGGCCGTATGGTTTTTCGTGGGCCTTCAGGCCGAGGCCGTGCCCTTGAGCCTGCTTCCTCTATATCGATCAGCTCTTCAATTGTCATACGCGATCCCCACGATGTAGGCGACGACTATCGCGCCAACTGCCGCGCCCGCATTCTATACCCGTACTATGTACAAAATTCTGGCCGCAAACTATCATTATGACCAATTAAATGAACAAAACTTGACTTCACCCCAGCGCCATGGCATGATGTCCAAAATTCTGGACGGGAGAAACTCTCATGTCCACTCAAATGAACAAAGTAGATCATAACAGTGCCCCGTCAGAGAAGCTACTCCAGAGTCACGCACCAGGCGCTCGCCATGCTCGGCAAACTGATCCGCGTCGGGCGCGCTGAGCGCGGCCTGACCGCGCAGGAACTGGCCGACCGTGCTGGTATCAGCCGGACGACATTGACCAGCATCGAAAAAGGTGCGCCCGGTCCTGAGATCGGCATCGTCTTTGAAGTCGCGTCCCTCGTGGGCATGCGCCTGTTCGACTATGACGAGCGCACTCTCCAAATGCACAATACCCGTCTCGATGAAAAACTGACCCTGCTGCCCAAGAGTGTCCGCCACACGGTGAAGGAGGTCGATGATGACTTCTAAGGCGGACGCCACGGAAGCCTTTGTCTGGATGTGGCTGCCGGGGGCGACGGAACCGGTGGTGGCGGGCCGCCTCGACCAGAATGGCGAGCGCCTGCTCTTCACCTATGGCGCCAGTTACCGCCGCCGCAAGAACGCCATTTCCGTCTATGAGCCGGAGTTACCGCTTCAGGAAGGCATTATCGCGCCCATCAACGGCCTGTCGATGGCGAGCTGCATTCGCGACGGCTCGCCCGATGCCTGGGGCCGCCGGGTCATCATCAACAGGCTGACGGGCAAGAAGCCCGACGCTGCCGGCGCGCCGGAGATCAGCGAACTTACCTATCTGCTCCAGTCCGGCTCCGACCGGATTGGCGCTCTCGATTTTCAGGCCTCGGCAACAGAGTATGTCCCCCGCCATGCCGCGCAGGCATCGCTCGACGAACTCATGGAAGCGGCCGCCCTCATCGAAAAAGGCGTCCCCCTGACCCCGGCGCTCGAACTGGCCCTCAACCATGGCACCTCGATTGGCGGCGCGCGCCCCAAGGCGCTGATTAATGACGGGACAAAGAAATTCATCGCTAAATTCTCGGCAACCAACGACACCTACAGCGTGGTGAAGGCCGAATTCATCGCGATGAAGCTGGCAGCCGCCTGCGGGCTTAACGCGGCGTCCGTGGCGATGACCCGCGCCGCGCAAAAGGACGTGCTGCTGATCGAGCGCTTTGACCGCACGCACACAAAGGATGGCTGGAGGAGGCGCGCCATGGTCTCGGCCCTGACCATGCTGGGCCTTGATGAGATGATGGCGCGCTATGCCTCTTACGAAGACCTGGCCGAGCTGATCCGTCGCCACTTCACGGCACCCAAGGATACGCTCAAGGAACTCTACGGGCGGATTTGCTTCAACGTGCTGTGCGGCAACACCGACGACCATGCCCGCAATCATGCCGCCTTCTGGGACGGCCGGATGCTCACTCTGACGCCGGCCTATGATATCTGCCCGCAGGGACGCACGGGTAACGAAGCCACGCAGGCCATGCTGATCAAGGGCGGTGGCCGCGCCAGCACGCTCGCCACCTTGCTAGCTGGCGCGCCGGATTATCACCTGAAAGAGGCGGAAGCCGCCACGCTGATTGAAAACCAGGTCACGATGATTGCCGCAAGCTGGCCAGCGGTCTGCGCGGAAGCCGAACTGAGCCACGTCGACCGCAAGCTGTTCGCCGGACGTCAGTTTCTCAATAGCTACGCCTTTGAGGGGCTCGAAGGTCAAAAGGCGCTGCGGGATGCCTTTCGTGCCGCACGGGATGCGCTGATCGCGAGCGGAGGCGCTTGACGATGACAGCGCGACAGCAGCTCAAGAGACGCGATTGGCCGTCGGCCTTTCTCCGCTCTCTTGGCCATGCGTCATGGGCTGCGGAGCAGACTGAGGCGGGAGCGTGTGCCGAGGGGCCGCCGCCGCGGTCGCTTCAATTGCCGTTCTCGTTCCGCTCACACGGCCTCCAATGTTAATCGCGTTCCGGTGTGACATTCCCGCTTTTTAAGTCAGTGTTAGCAGGCTCGGCCACAAACAATCAGTTGCCCCAGCCAATTTGGAACCGATCAAATCGAACCTCGCTCAACGGCTGGTTGGAGACGCCTAGCCTTACCGAACGAAGAACGAGACGAAGCTCGGGGGAATAGTATTGTTCAAAAATAATCGGAGGCAATCCGGTCAGTTCGAGACGGCTGTTGACGGCCCAAACCTTGTAGGAACAAGATGCAATAGTTTCCTCTCCCCAGCCGTCGAACCTAATAATAGTAGCGCCCGAAACGGATTTTTTGCCATTGATGAAAAGCGTCGTCTCGGATTGCCAGTTCTTCTTCTGTGGTAGATCGTCTAACGCAATCGCATTCGCGTATTTCAGCTCATGCGTCCCGCTGGCACTAACTCTCTTTTCGACGAGCAAGGGATGCAAATATACAGCCGACACCGGCTGCAGTGAGCGGTTACGCTCCACTAGCTTTTGTTCGGTGAGACCCGGACCGTCCGGCTTGTAGAACACGGAATAGAAAGGCACTTCCCTGGTAAGCAGCACGCCCTGTTTGGTTTCGTTAGCGCTCAAGCAATTGCCAGAGGCAGGCGCCGCCAATGTTATTCCAAGCAACAGCGACAAACTTCTCAGCAAGATCGACATTCAAGATATCTCTCATCCAAATCTGCTACCGTGACGCTTGGGCGAAAATCCACTCTCTTGCGCATGCCGTCCCATCCTCATCGCCGACTTCATCAAGATTGCGGCAGGTAGGTGTTTTCCTCCATCCACTCGCGAACGATGAACCTGATCGTGTCATTGCGCGTTAGCCCGAGTTCGATGGTAGCATGGCCAGCGGCTATCCCGTTGCAATCGACCAGTTCAAGGAACTATGCCCGACGAGGATGCGCTAAGGTCTTGATTCACGGGGGTCCGGCGTCGCTGTTAACCAGGCGTGCTTTTTCGTCTAGTCAATTCTTACAGCTCTGAGAATGGACGACCTCGAAAGAGGGCACCATGCAAAAACTTTTCTTGATACTGTTTGGCGTAGTGGCCATGAGCGGAACTGGGACCCCCCACTCGATGAAACATCTTTTCGCAGCGGCTCTTTCCGCCCTTGTGATTTCCATGGTATCGACAGCCTTTGCTCAGTCGATGTCCGGCGTATCAGTTGGTGGCGATCGACAGCAACTTGATAGCATAGGCAGACAAGATCATATCTCCCGAGGACTGCGGAAGAGCGGTAGTAAACAGCTTGACCTGTGTCACCGCATCGACAGGATCTGGCTTCGGCGGTTCCTTGCCGTCCAGGCGGAAGCCGATGTCCTTGAAGTGCCAATGGCCATGGATCAGGAGGTCGCGATAGCCGATGTTTCGCCCGCGAACCCTGTCGTCGCCTCGTCCTTCTTATGATCCTTGTTCTCGTCGCTTGCGTTCCGGTATGCAGCGTTTCCCTAGATGTCGTCTGCCCATACCGCCGCTCTGACAAATGTGTTGCGGTCGACATCCTTGGGCTGATGGTCCGGACTGTCCGGGATAGCCGCGACCCATTGCGGATAGCCCAGATTCAATCGGACGAGCCTGTTGGCTTCAGCGCGAGCCGCGGGCGTGAGCTGTTCGTAGGCGAGGGCGGCAACCTTCATGTGCCCTTCGTCATACCAGGCGAGGGCCGTGCCGCACACCACAACATGGCGGCCGAAAAACAAGCGAGACGCGAGGTCATTTGCAGATCTCCTCAATGATTGTCAGCAGCCGTTTTCCAAGTGGAGCCGTTTCCTGAAGGCTCGGCGACGCCCCACGGCCGCTCCACTCTGGTCTAAGGCCAAGCTCTCTCCCAATCTCGCGAACTGAAGTTTTCGCCCTTGGGAGTCGCCGCTTATTATCGAATGTGATCCATATATTCGATCCAAAAAACGGCTCGATCAGTCCATTCCAATTCTCTCTTGATCGTCTACCGGGCGATGACCGGTCTCCCTTGCCCAAATTGTCCGCAGGTGGCCGCATCGCCTTTTGTTCTTATCGCAATGAGAGTCAACAGATCTTACGGAATTCCAACAACTGCCGACCAGGCTGCCCGCGCTACCAATCCGCACCAATATCGACTATACTTTCGTCGACTGAATATCTTGGCTTGTTCGTCGTCGCTCCTTCAGGAGAAGGGGCGCGTCGAAAAGTGAGTTTGCAGCAATTCGCCAGATCTCATCATCCCACCCGCTATGTGCCGTGGGTCAGCGAGGGGTGCTCGGATGAAACCGAAACGACGTCCCTTCCTCAAGCTTGCAGTCGCGCTGGCGATGAGCTTTCCTGCCATCGCCGCCGCGCAGCAGACGTCGGCCAAGACGCCACGAATCGGCCTCCTTGCCTGGTGGCCCTGCGACATACCGGGCTATATGGGTGGGTCCGGTGAGTTTGGAGTGTTTATAACTGGCCTTGGCGAACTCGGGTACGAATTGGGCAAGACCATCAGCTTCGAGTGCCGAAGCGCCGGCAAGCACAACAATGGCTTGGCCGCGGCGGCGACAGAACTGGTGCGGCTCCCCGTCGACATGATCGTCACGATGTCGCATCCGGCGGGACAGGCTGCCCACGAGGCGACCAATACAATTCCGATCGTGTCGATCCTAAGTGGTGATCCGATGGCGACTGGGTTCGTTGGTAGCCTTGCAAAACCGGGCGGAAATGCCACGGGCATCAGCTACTACGCCACGGAACTCGCCGCCAAACGCCTGGAGCTTTTGATGGAAGCCATACCGGGGCTCACCACAGTCGGCGTGCTGGCGAACCCGGTGGTCTCCGATCTGAATTTCGAACGGGACACCAAGAATGCGGCCGATCGGCTCGGCATTGCTGTGAGCATCCAGCACGTCGGCGAGCCGGACGATCTCGATGCTGCAGTCGACCGGATGGAAGCCGCGGGCGCGCAGGCCCTTTTCGTGCTGCCCGACATGATGCTGGCAGACCAGTCTAAGCGAATTGCCGCCTTGGCGATCGAGCATCGTCTGCCGACTATGGCCTGGGGTCCATGGTATGTCGCAGACGGCTGCCTGATGGCCTATTCGGCGAGATACGACGAGATGCAACATCGGCTCGCCTTTTATGTCGATCGTATATTGAAAGGCACTAAACCAGGCGACCTGCCGATCGAGCAGCCGACGACGTTCGACTTGTCAATCAATTTGAAAACAGCGAATGCCCTCGGGATCGAGCTGCCGCAGAGCGTTTTGCTGATGGCTGAAGAAGTCATCGAGTGAGGATGGTGTGTGGCGTTCGCTCCCGCTACAAGCCGCTCCGATGCGCCGATCGCTGTTCCGGAAGTACTTCCTGGCCTTGTTCGCCGCGGTCATTGTCCCCGTAACTGCCAGCGGCATCAGCGACGCGTGGTTCGGCTATCGCGACCAGCGTGCCATGCTCAGCGCCCTATTGCGGGTGGAGACCAAATCGGCGGCCGGCAAAATCCAGAGCTTTCTCGACGGCATCAAGGATCAACTGGGTTGGACGGTGCAGCAGTCCTGGGCCCAGGAGGAGGGACAGCATCGGCTCGATGCATTGCGGGTGATGCGACGAGTTCCAGCGATCGTCAGCATCACCCTTGTTGACGATGTCGGCATCGAACGGCTGTATGTCTCCCGCATCGACTTGAACAGGAGGGAAGGCGGATCGGATCGCTCCGGCGATCCTGCTGTGGTGGGAGTTCGTTCGAATGGTACATGGTATGGGCCAGTCACCTTTCACGATGGCTCCGAACCGTTCATGACCATGGCCACGGCTGGAAACCGCAAGGCAGGTGGCATCGTCGTCGCGGAGATCAACCTGAAGCTTGTCTGGACAGTCGTTTCGGAAATTCGCGTCGGTAGTAGTGGCCGGGCGTTTGTTCTCGATCAGACCGGCCGCCTCATCGCCCATCCCGATATCAGCAAGGTGTTGCAGGGTACTGACAAGAACACAGCGACGGCCCTCACCAGATTGCGGGACGAGATCGCCTCCACAGGCGGAGAGGCGACCACGGCCCGCAACGCCGAGAATGAACCGGTCGTGACTGCCATGGCAGCAATCCCAGGCGTCGGTTGGACGGTGTTCGTCGAGCAGGCACAAGCAGAGGCTTTCGCACCGCTGTATGCTTCATTGTGGCGGACGGTTGGCCTGCTGCTCGCCGCCACCATCTTCGCATCGGCGCTTGCTTTCTGGCTTGCCAGGCGCATGACCGGACCAATCCGCCTGCTGGAGGAAGGCACCGAAAAAATCGGTGCTGGACAGTTTGAGCACCGGATAGACATCGCCACCGGCGACGAACTCGAACGGCTGGCGGTCCGGTTCAATGAAATGGCGCAAGAACTCGCCATATCTCGAGATCGTTCAGAGCGGATCGCGCGGCTGAAGCGTTTTCTCGCACCTCAGGTCGCGGAACTCGTCGAAAAGTCCGGCGACGAGAGCGTTCTCGCCGGCCAGCGCGCGGAAGTCGTCGCTGTATTCTGCGATTTACGTGGCTTCACCGCGTTTTCGGCGCACGCCGAACCCGAGGAGATCATGCACGTCTTGGGCGAGTACTATAAGGCGCTCGGCGCGATCATTACACGCTACGAGGCCACGCTGACCAACTTCGCGGCAGACGGTTTGATGGTGCTCGTCAACGCCCCGGTACCGTGCACAGACCCGGCGCTTCGTGCGGTTAAGATGGCGATCGACATGCAGGATGACGTTCAGCGTCTGATCGCCGAGTGGCGACTGCACGGCCACGCGATCGGCTTCGGCATTGGACTGGCGATGGGATGGGCGACAGTCGGCCGAATTGGTTACGAAGCCCGTGTTGACTACACCGCGATCGGACATGTCGTGAACCTGGCATCACGACTCTGTTCGTCCGCCGATGATCGGCAAATCCTCGTGGATCACGCCGTGGCGCAATCCGTGCTTGGAAAAATTTTATTGGTCGCTCTCGGCCCGCGGCAGCTCAAAGGTTTCGACGAGCAAATACCTGCTTGGAAGGTCGGAACGAGAAGCGGAAGATCAAATGGCGTGCATGAACCGATTGAGGGGTTGAACGGGTAGGGGACCTCAAAACGCCAGTTTCCGTCAGCGGAGGATAGCGAGCCGTTTGTCAATCGTGCCGCGTAATTTGACAGCGAGAAATGGTGCAGTCGGTCCAGAAAATGGTTCAATCAGTCCAAAAAAATGGATCTCCCTGATTGACTTCGACGCCGGCCTTCGACCGACCGGAACTTGCCAGCACGCCCTGCGTTGTCACGCGACGAAGAGGAATGCCAGTGTCCGTTCCATTCGAACCCATAGTCCCGCCGCCAGTGCCCCCGCTCGATAATCCACCACCTGAGCCCGAGCCCATACCCGGCGAGGAACCGCTCCCCGATCTCGGACCGGACGAGGGCGCCGTCGTCTACGACGCGATCATCGAGGAGATCGGCAATCTCCGAGCTGCTTATGAGCGCGATCCAGATCCTGCCGAAGATCATCCGGAAGCAGAGTCTGATGAGCCATCGAACGACTGGCCGGGAGCTTCGCGCTGATAGGCAGGAAATAAAAAAGGCCGGGGCGAAACCGCACCGACCTTTCCAACATCGCTCTTCACACCAGTGCCAGTACATCCGTGGTCAAAAGCAGATAAGCGACTTCGGCAGTCGCGAACGCTCTCTTGGAGCACTCACCAGCAACGCCGATGGGCTGAAAATAGTCGAGCACAGTGTCCGTTTCAAGGCCTGCCATACGAAGCGGCCCGGAGATTATTGCTGTAGAACGGCTGACCCCCCGGCAATCGGCATCCTTAGCGAAGCAACCCGTCGCGTCCGAACTCCTCCCCGCCCGCCAATTTCGCGCGAGGAGCCTCGTCGGGTTTGGCGACGGCATTCGCCTTGACGGTACAACGAACGCGTCAGCTTCACCTTATATGCCGCCCGCCGTCGGTTCTCGGCGGCCGCCGCCGCATCCTCCTCGCGCCATTCTTTCGACGACGCCCCGATCGAGCAGGGCTTCCACCACGCGCGGGTCGAAGACATGGAAGGACATGGAAGGTGATCTTTCGCGCGCGACCGCGCAGTTTCACCGTTCGCGTGCCAGCACTCGGCAGGCGGCCGTCCTTCAGCCAGCGATGACGCTCGCTCGTCTTGATCGAAAGGATATCCTGGATCTCGCGCGGGATTACCGGCGGGGTTTCGATGTCCTCCGGTACCTTGACGACGACGGCCGACGCGGCATGGAATTCGGCCTTCGAACCGGCCGGCATCGACAGCGTGAGTTCTCCTTTATCGATATCGAGCGACTTCTTCGAAGCGACCGGGAGTCGTGCACGTAGTTCGAGCAGAATTCCCTTCGCGCGGATCGAAGATCCTAGGGTCGCTGCTGGTGGCAGCACCCACGTCTTTACCAGCTCGACATCGTTCTTTTCGTGTTTCGGCATGGCGCCTGGATGGGATCCCCTGCGTTCCACATCAATAATCACGATATTCGTAGGATCAGCCAGCCGCGACCGATCCCTTTTCGCTGCTCACCCGAGTTCCTGGGCAAGCCCGATGAGAAGACCTTCGGGTCCGCGGATGTAGCAGAGCTTGTAGGCGTCCTCGTACCGGACGACATCGCCGACAAGCTGAGCGCCGCGCGTGCGCAGCCTCTCAAGAGTCTCTTCAACGTCGTCGACTGTGAACATGGCTCGCAGATAACCAAGGGCGTTCACCGGGGCATTCCCATGATCCGCGACGACATCCGGCCTGAGGAAGCGCGAAAGCTCCAGCCGGCTGTGTCCGTCCGGCGTGCGCATCATGGCGATCTCGACGTGCTGATCGCCAAGACCAGTGACACGACCAGCCCATTCGCCCTCGATCGTCGCGCGGCCCTCGAGTTCGAGGCCTAACTCCTGAAAAAAGTCCATCGCCACTCCGAGGTCTTTGACGACGATCCCGATGTTGTCCATACGCTTAAGCGCCATGCTCTCCATCCTCCGGTTTTCGTTCCGATTTGCTTCTAGGACGTGGATGAGCCATCGGTCGCGACATCGCTATCGAAATCTTTAGGCAAAATTTGCGAGTGGTGTCACACCCGCTTCCAGTTCAAGATCCTTACGCAGACCTGGCAGCAGAGCTCCATGCAACGTCGCGAGCTCGCTCGATCGTGCCTATCATTCCATTCGCAAAAGCCCAGCGTGCCTTGCTGATTAAACTCCGTGCATGGATCGTTCAGGAAGATCAGGACGCAATTGGTCAGCCCGGTGGTTCCAGCTCGCCATTGCCGTTTCGAACCAAAGCGCCAAATCGGTCAAGTGGCGAGCGCTCTGCGGACTTTTCATCCGAAGCTCAGCCAAAAGGAACGCAGCATGGATGCAAACACCGGGCTCATCGGGGATAAGGTTGCCGCAGAACGTAGCCAGGAGGAGGCAGCCGTCGTTCCGCGCGCGATAGAGAACCACGGCGTCATCGGCGATTTGGCAACGATCGCGCTTGTCGCTACCGATGGTACGCTCGACTTTCTGTGTTGGCCCGATTTCGACAGTCCGACAATTTTTGCCGCGCTGCTCGACCCGGAACGTGGTGGCATGTTTCAGATCGCTCCGGAGCTTTCCGACGCTCGCGTGACGCAGCAGTATCTTCCGGATACGAACGTCCTCCTGACACGTTGGATGGGCGACAAGGCAAGCGGCGAACTTACTGATTTCATGTACGTGAAAAACAGCCGTAGCGACGGCTCGAGCATGGTCGTACGGCGCTTTCGTGCGACACGCGGGAGTTTGAAGGTGCGTATGTCGTGCACTCCTCGGTTCGAATATGCGACGAGACAGCTCTCCGCGGAGTTGGAAGAGGGCGCTGTAATCTGGCGGCAGGCGAACGGCGAGGTTCTGCGGCTTTTGGCTAATGTGCCACTCGCCGAGATCGATGGCACTGTTGTCGCAGAGATTACCCTCCAAGCTGGAGAAGGCATCGATTTCATTCTCGACGACGGTGACGCGGCAGAAGCGACTCCGGAGGAAATGGAAGATCAGACGGTCGCCTTCTGGCAGAACTGGGCGCGACAGTCGACCTATCGCGGACGCTGGCGCGAAATGGTCAATCGCTCTGCACTGGCATTGAAGCTCATGACCTCGCGCAAGCACGGGTCGATCGTCGCCGCCGCGACATTTGGCTTGCCGGAAACCCCCGGTGGCAGCCGTAACTGGGACTACCGCGCCACCTGGATACGCGACGCCTCCTTCACAGTGTATGCGTTGATGAGGCTTGGCTATCGCGACGAGGCGATGGCATTCAACGACTGGATCGGAGAGCGCGCGTCGGCATGTGACGCCGGCGGACGACTGAAGGTCATGTATGCGATCGACGGAGGCGAAGTAGCCGACGAGATTAGCCTCGAACATCTGCGCGGCTACGGCGGCGCGACGCCTGTCCGCGTGGGTAACAGGGCTGCTGAACAGTTCCAGCTCGACATCTACGGCGAGCTTCTCGACTCCATCTATCTGAGCAATAAATACGGCCACGCAATCTCGCACGATCACTGGGAAGGAGTGCGAAAGGTTGTGGAATTTGTCTGCGACCACTGGGAGGATCCTGACGCCGGGATTTGGGAGATGCGCCGCGAGCCGCAGGAGTTCCTCCATTCCAGGCTCATGTGCTGGGTGGCGGTCGATCGGGGAATACGTCTCGCGACCAAGCGATCCCTCGCGGCGCCTTTTTCCAAGTGGCACGACGTCAGGAACGATATTTACGAGGACATTTGGAAAAACTTCTGGAATGAGGAGAAGGGGCACTTTGTGCAGACAAAGGGAGGCGACACGCTCGACGCCTCGCTGCTGCTCATGCCGCTGGTGAGGTTTGTCAGTGCCACGGACCCGAGGTGGCTGTCGACGTTGACGGCGATCGGCGACCAACTAGCGGACGACGGTGTCGTGCACCGATATCGAAGTAACGACGGCCTTGACGGGGAGGAGGGCGCCTTCTCAGCCTGCTCATTCTGGTATGCAGAGTGTCTCGCACGAGCGGGGGACACCAAGAAGGCTCGCAGGGTCTTCGAGTCGGTTCTGAACTATGCCAACCATCTCGGACTATATGCCGAGGAGTTTGATACCAAGGCGCAGCTCGCTGGCAATTTCCCGCAAGCCTTTACGCATCTCGCTCTCATCAGCGCAGCGTTCTATCTGGATCGTGAGCTCGACGATCGCAATAGCCAGGAATGGCGGCCGTAGAGCCGACGAACACCGCTCCGTATCCGAGTGGGGGGCCGCCTTCCGATGGTACCAACTCAACAGGAGGAACTTCCCGATGAGAAACACCAGCCGAGGCCGCGCCCAAGATCGAGCCCGTGTCGCAGGAGGACAGGATCCCGAGGTCCGGTACGAGGCGGACAAGAGCGGGGCTCGAAGTCGAAGGTCAAGGAGACCGTCAAAAAAGTCGGCAACAGCCGCAAGAAGGTCGAAGCTAGCTTGGAAAAGTAGAGACGAGTTCACATTCCAGGAACTCGTTGCTGATGAAAGGCGGGACCGAACTCCCGAGATCGATAATCCGCGACCGTCGAGCTAGGGAAGCCGTCTGCCGCGCTCGACCATTCGTCCAAACTTCAACAGCAGGCGCTCAAGGTCCGGCTCCTCTACACGGCGGGCGGCCTCAATCGGCGTCAGCCACACGGAATCTCGCTCTGCCATTTCTGGAAAGCGCTTTCGGCTACGGCGGACCTCCAGTAGGAAGACGGCAACGACTGGTCGTGCTCCACTTCCGTCCTGCATCAGCTTGTCATAGATGAACTCGCCGAAGGGCTTCTTCTTCGCCCTCCCGATCATGCCGGCTTCCTCCCAAGCCTCACGTTCGGCGACCTTGCGCGGCTTCAGACCCGAAATCGGCCAGCCCTTCGGGATCATCCAACGCCTGGTCTCCCGTGTCGTGATGAGAAGCACTCGTGGCCCCCTGGGTGTGTTTCGGAAACACAATGCGCCATACTGCTGGATCGGCTTCGGATAGACGTCAATCTCATTCATCTGGTCTGCTCATGTTCATCGACGTTCTCGACCGTGCCGGCTAGACCGAGGTTCCTTCGCTTAAGGTTCATGGCGTCCTCATGTCAGCGCCAGAAGCGCTTCGTGTCGATGACCTCATCGACTGAGGACTGCGCCATGCGGATCAACGCATTCTTGTCATCGTGGGAAACTACAGATTCCCGAGCAGGGTGGTCGGCCAGTCCGTGCTGCTGGAGCACGTCCGGTCCCGTTGCCAGATCGTTCAATGCTCCAAGATGGTCCTGCAGCTCCTCCATCGCTGCAATGAATTTTCGGTGCCGGCGAGTGCCGCGCTTGTCGTCGAACAGGGATCCGAAAAATTCAGCCGCGTAGCGAAGCTTCTTAGCGTCCTTGCGAACCTGGTGACGATGCTCGTCGTCGGTCTCGGCCAGCGCACTGCCGTACTTTTTCAGCTTCTTACGCATCTTATCGAGGGCCCTCGCGGCAAACTCCGAAGCCGATGTGTCCTCGGAAGTTGCGCTGCCGCCAGCGCGATCGAGGTCACATTGAAGCCACTCGTTGAAATCGAGCATCAGCGCCCGCGCTCTCGCCGATTCCAGAGCCTCGACAGCGTCGCTGTAGGCCTTGTTGCGGGCATCCTTGAGCTTGGCCCGAAGGTCGGAGTCTTTCGCTTTCATCAACAGGACGTCGAGATTACGCGCTTCGCCCATGACGCCAGCGAGCCAGCGAAGCTCCTCTTGGATCCTTTTCGGCTCGTCGCCCATCAGGAGCGGCCTAAACAGGGAGAACGCAGAGCGGAGACGGCGCAGAGCTACCCGCGCCTGATGAAGGGCTTCCGAATTTCGTCGCTGGCGAAGGATCTCTTCGTTGAGACGAAACTGCCGAAAGCAGGACGCGGCGATCTCTCGAAAGGCGGCAGATGCCTTCGTGTTTCGGTCGAGATCGAGGTGTTCTGCCTTGAACATGAATTGCTGCCTGTCCAGAAGCGCGAGGCCCCGTTCGGACTTGGACTGAATGCCGAACCGGAAAGGCGCGATCGCGTCGATCTTGCGAATGAAGATGAACAGGTCCTTCGGATCGCCGTCCTTCAGTTCGACTTCGATTTCCTGAACTGGCGAGCGCCGGTTGCCAGACACTACGTCTCCCCGATCGACGACCACCTCCAGCCGAGTGCCGTTCAACTCGATGTTCCAGACGCGGCGCTCAATGAACACGGTGAAAGCGGCTTCCACCTCAAGTTCCGGTCCGAACTCGCTTATGAGAGGGCTCGTATGGTCGAGGACGGGTTCATTGCCTTCAATGGGAGTCTCCCATTCTGAACGGACAAACAGTGATTTCGCCGGTCCCGATGTCTTCACAGTCTGGATGTGGGAAGCGCCGGTAGAGCGGATACGCAGAGAGAACCCCTTCTGCGACAGCCGACGATCGCCCGTCTCGAAGTAGGTCGAAGACTGCTGCAGTGCCTCGTCAGGATCTCCGAGAAGATCGGAACCCAAAAGGCTCTCAAGGGCTTCGTTGGAGAGGTCGAGTTTGATTTCGATTTCTGATGGCAAGGCAGGCTCCACTCTGATTGGACGCTCATTAACGCTGGAGGTCTTGTCATAGTTCGGTCGCGTCACGACCTGATGAAGCAAACTGGACTCTTCAACGTTGCCCGGCTAGCTTGCGCGGGCTTCGAAACCGGAGGCGGACGATGCTCAACGAAAACGCCCAGACGGAACTTGCGAAAACCGTGTCTGGTCGCGATGTCGCGCAGGCTGGTGCTCTCTGCTACCGTCGGAACGAAAACGGTGGAGTTGAAATCCTTTTTGTGGGCAGCCGACGCAACGGTCGATGGGGCATTCCGAAGGGGCACGTCGAAGGTGGTGAGGTCAGCAGCGCCGCGGCGCTGAGAGAGGCGTTCGAAGAGGCCGGGGTCGCAGGCGTCGTCGACAAGACCGTGTTCGGTACGTTTTCCTATCGGAAGGACAACAGTCCCAACCAATACCACGTGGCCGTTCATCTTCTTAAGGTCTCGAGGATCGCGGACAAGTTTCCGGAGAAGGATGTCCGAAAGACACGGTGGTTCCCCTTGGAGACCGCGTTGCGGGAAGCGGCGCAGCCGGGTTTGCGGATGCTACTCGCATGCATCACGTCCACCAACATCTGACTGCGGAGAGTTCGATGGGCGCGTACGGTGTGAGGGGGGAGGCCTGGAATTTGACCTCGCGCATCGCCAAGCCAATCCATGATAAGGCGATGCCAGTCCTGCTGCTGACAAATGAAGAGACGTTTGGATGCGAGCACCCTGGGAGGTGGCGAAGGAACTCGCCCGTCCGCTTCCGAACGACAAACTGATAGTGACATCGAGGAAGCGCCATGGCCCGAACATCGTGACGAAGTCTGGGGAGCCGGTCTCACAGCCGAGATTGCTGTAAACGGACAGCCGGGACTGAAAGGCACCGATCAGTGTTTGAACTTGCTACGGAGCGATTGCGCGTGCGCGTATATACCGTGATCTCTTGGGCCGTTGTTTCCCTTTTCGCAATCGTCGTTTTTGCGTCGCTGCCTAAAAGCATGGGACGTCAATGGACTTCGGAATTACCGTCGCAATTCGAGATATACCAGCGCCAAGCCTACGGTTCGAGGCAGCTACCAAATGGGGCTGGAACCTGTGGGGCAGTAATTTACCAACTGTCCGAGGCGCAAACCCAAAAAATCAGACGCGACGGCGTCGCAGCATTTCCGTCTGATCTGACAGGGCCTGATGGATTGAAGTACGGGAGATGGGCAAGTACGCCAATGCCACAAGATATTTACGAGCGCTATGTTTTGAACGCCGCCTATCCAGTCGGACTAAACTGCAGCCGCGGAACTTGGCAAAAGGAATGGCGTGCTGCCGCTGAGAAAGCGGGAAACTACTATTCGACTAATGGCAAAGCTTTGATCCTGCTGTGGGCCTCAGAATTGCAATACAATCCGATATATCTGGCAGCGGTAGGATATTTCTATAATCCGTAGAGGTATCGCCCAGAACGGCACCAGCCACCATCTGGCCTCCTCGGCGATCTGCCTGCCGGAACGCATCCTAATCGCTGGCGTCCGACGACGACCTCGCCTTGGCGGAAGCGAGTCTCCAGTTCCTTGCGGTTCGAAGCATACCACTCGCGATCGGGCCGGCAGTCATCGAGACCTGGCAGCAAGGCGAACTAGACAGCCGTCTGCTGCAGACGCAGCGTCCAGCCCAGCGGAGATTCGTGAGCTGCCGAGAGCCGAATGGTGGAACTCTGACCGTGGAGTTATCCGGTGGCTGAAGGTAATGGCCCTCTGATGTGCCTATGGAAAAGAACGGACTTATGTAGATCCTATGAGGAGGGTGGATAGCGATCAGCGCTGTGGCAAAGTGAGGTCGCCAAACACAAACACCCTACCTTGGAGGCAAGCATGCCCGTTGCAGCTCACCGATCTGAAACGCCGACCGCTATACTGATCTTGGCGCAATCTTCGTCTCATTGGAACTCAGTCAATCGAAATGGCTAATCACCTCGCGGTCGCCGGGTGGCGGCGAGAAGATGTCTAAGCATACGGTGGCGGCCGGCGACATCGCCGGTATGTTGGCGCGTTTCGCCGAACTCAAGAGGACGGCGCGGGCGCGAACCGAGCGGTCCTTTCCGATCATTGTCATCCAGGAGGCTGGGCTCGACGGCTTCTGGGTCCATCGCTGGTCCGGGCATTGCTCGCCTATCAGCGGGGCGAGCCGCGGGTGTGTGCGATGGTCCGGGTGCCGACGCCCGGAAGAGGACCGTCGCCGCCTTTCGCGTGAGCGCCAGGCCTTGACGAACGAGCGGATACGGCACGTCAACCGCATCAAGGGCTTGCTGTTCAGCCAAGGCGTATCCGACTACGAACCGCTGCGCCGCGATCGCCGCCCGCTGCTGTTTGTCGGATCAGTGTGCATCCGGCCCGACCGCGGCACCGGCACCCGTGGCACTGACAGTCAAGCTGGCAAACGCGATCTCACCATCGGTAATGTAATGGTTGACCTTTCCGGTGTTCAAACGTGAGCCAGATTGGTGCCGCGCGACCTCCCCGATTACTTGCTTTGTCCTCAGTTCATTGACTATGTAGTCGCGCTCGGCGTTCGTATCGGAATCGGTCTTATGTGTGACTTGGAATGTCAGCCAGGTCAGAGAAAGCCCAGTATCTCTGGTGCCCGCCCCAACCCATAGGACCCGCTCCTCGGGCGATGGCCTGTCGGTATCCAACCAGAAGCTCGCCGCGCTCATGTCGTCCTCGGAATGGGCGAGACTAAGGGCCCAGAAACGGATGTGATGGCGCTTGCGGGGGCTATCGTCGATGGGCTCCTGGAATCCTATGTCCTGCCGTCGTCCAAAGAGATAGAAGGTGCTGAAAGGTGCGGTGGGATAGGCAGAGTTCATCAGGAAAGCGCGTATCATTCGCAACGAGCTTGCGATCCCCAAATGGTCGGCCGTGGACCAGCCCGCCGTTGCAAAGGCCTCGCGGAGTTGTTGAAGATTGCCGATGAGGGCGAAATTTATAGGATCGCCGGGCAGGCCATCGGCCGTGATCGTGTATCTGGGGATCAGCCCCCGATGAAGAACCTTCAGGGACAGTCGGACCACGTTCGGAAGAATGACGTAAGCAGCCAGGCCATATGTGAGGCACACCGCAACGAGCCATGGAAACCTCTGGTCCGAAGTATCGAAAACGACGAAGACGATGAGCCAAACGCTGAGTACGCCGAGACAGAAAACCAGAAACCTCCGGAAAAGGCGCGTCAGCAATCTCAAGACACAGTCTCCTCGTCTGGCGTCTGATGGGCTGGCATTCGCCCTCGCTGTTCGTCGCCGGGATCTTAGCACCCGAGAATATGCAATGGTAGCGCCGCCGTCGCTCATTGTGGGCCATATCGAGCGAGCCCCCATCACACGCTAGCGGAACCATGTGGCACTTGCCCCATAACGCCGTTCTTTTGTGCGCAGGGGAGGCGAACGTGTCAAATCCCTGGAAGGCGGGGACACCGTCTCCCAGGAATGTTATTCCGGCATTATGGAGCAGTTGCCACAAACCTGATTGAAGGCTCATGGCACCTTGAGGTGGGATAGGCAAATTTAAGGTGATGGTTCTCGGCGACGTGTGTTGACGACTAGGCAGGGTCGATCATGCTGACCACTCTGGCGACAATTTCGTCGGTGGTGGAGGCGTCCAGCGTGTCGACATGTTTGGCCGTCCGCGTGACAAGTTCGTCGATCGTCATGTCCTCGAGATAGGTCGTGTCATAATTTTTAGAGAAGTCTTTTAGATCGACACGAGCCGCCGTCATCCACTTCCGATCGAAGTCCGAAGTTCCTCCAATGACGAAGTGATGGCGGGCGTCTCGTTGCAGGCGTCGGGCCATCTCCGCCGTCTTCGCGATATCGAATGACGTGAATGCCCCGATCACATCCTTCGGCATGCCCATCTGCTCCGCAGTGGCGTTGCCGAACCCGGCGGCGACGACGCTGGCCGTCGGCGCGATCATGCCCCGGTGGTCGACGATGAAGCGCGCCGACTCTTCGCCGAGCGCGATGATGACGTCCGGACTGCGTGCGGCGTATTTCTCGGCGAGGTATTGTGCCATACGCGCGACATGAGCCGGTTCCGAAAATCGTCACAGATCGAGGAACTCCGAAAAGATGTCGATCCTTCCCGCCCGAGCTTGAAGCAGTTCGGCCCGCGTCGCTTCACCGGCGACGTTCGTCGCAGCTATTCTTTCGTCATAGGGGTACAGTAACGGAATGCGGGGAACGTGATCGCGGAGGCAGCATTGCCTATGGCAACAGTTGCGAACACAAGCAACGTCAGCCCGACCGCCGTTGAGGCAAACTGGCGCAATCGCTTTTCCCAATTGCGGCCCTACTTCATGGGCTCTTCCCCAGACCCCGTAGTGCACGCATCTCGGGCGTATTCTTAGGAATTTCTTCCGGTTTGTGATTCCCCAAAGGGCAATATCCCCGAGCCGCAACATTGCGTAGATTTGGGCGAGGCAGACGCTCTTCGCAGCAGGGACACCGGGATCACAAGCAGCCTAACCTGTACCGAACCGATTTCAATGCCAGGAGGAACTGGACGTGTCATCAATGATAGCTAAGACCACGGCCATGCTGTTTGCCTGCGGGCTGGCATGGAGCCCATTTGCCCCTGCCCATGCAGCCGAGACCACGAGCAAAAAGCCGAATATCCTTGTTATCTGGGGTGACGATATCGGGATTCACAACATCAGCGCCTACAACCTCGGCATGATGCGATACAGGACGCCGAATATTGATCGTATCGCCAAGGAGGGCGCTCTCTTCACCGACGCCTATTCGCAGCAAAGTTGCACGGCCGGGCGAGCATCATTCATTACCGGCGAGCACCCTTTCCGCACAGGTTTGCTGACCATCGGTATGCCGGGCTCGCCACAAGGCATCCCGGAATGGGCCCCGACAATTGCCGACCTGTTGAAAAACGAGGGATACGTCAACGGTCAATTCGGCAAGAACCATCTCGGGGATCAGAACACGCATTTGCCAACGGTCCACGGTTTCGACGAGTTCCTCGGCAACCTCTATCACCTGAATGCCGAGGAAGAACCGGAAACCTACTATTATCCGAAAGACCCGGCATTCAAAGCGGCATATGGCCCGCGCGGGGTGCTGCACACGTTCGCGTCGACAAAAGACGACCCAAACGTCGATCAAAGATTCGGCCGGGTGGGCAAGCAGACGATTGAGGACACCGGTCCGCTCACCAGCAAACGCATGGAGACAGTCGACGACGAAATCTATGGTGCCGAGCAGAAGTTCGTAGCGCAGTCCGTCAAGGACGATAAGCCGTTCTTTGTCTGGCTCAACACCACGCGCATGCACGTCTGGACTCGTTTGAAACCGTCTTCGGTCGGTCGTACAGGTATCGGACTCTATCCAGACGGTATGGTCGAGCACGATGACATGGTCGGAGAGGTACTGAAACAGCTTGACGAACTTGGCATCGCCGACAACACGATTGTGGTTTATGGCACCGACAATGGAGCCGAGACGGGCACGTGGCCTGATGGAGGAACAACACCGTTCCACGGTGAAAAGGGCACGACATGGGAAGGCGGCTTTCGTGTTCCGATGATCGTTCGCTGGCCGGGCGTCATTAAACCCGGCACCGTCAACAACGAAATCTTTTCCCAGGAGGACTGGCTCCCGACCCTGCTGGCCGCGGCGGGTGAGCCGAATATCGTCGACAAGCTGAAGGAAGGCTACGCCGCCAACGGCAAGACCCTCAAAGTCCATCTCGACGGCTACAATTTTCTGCCTTTCTTCAAGGGCGACACCGACAAGCCTCCACGCCACGAAATCTTCTATTTTGGTCAGGGCGGTGAGCTGAACGCGGTGCGCTGGGATGATTGGAAGGTGTCATTCGCTGCCGTCAATGGAAACATTGCAACCGGCGTGCGCGATGTGACGGGTTGGCCAGAGATCGTCAACCTGCGGGCCGATCCTTATGAGAAAGCGCCGCGCGAATCTGGCATGTACATTCGCTGGTACGCAGACAACATATGGCTTTTTGTGCCCATTCAGCAAACCCTGGGAGCTTTTCTCGGTACGTTGCCACAGTTTCCGTTCCAGCAAGGCAGCAGCCTGAACGCGGCCAACATCAACTACAATTCACTGCAGGCGATGGACGCCATGAAGAAGTTGCAGCAGTTGGGGACGCTATCGTCGCCCCAAAACTAAGGCACCGGCGCTCTCTGGTCGCCGTCCGCGATGGGCTTCACGCCGCAGCAGATCGACGGGTTCTTCAAGGCGGGGCTTCTCTCTGACGGTCAGGGCAAAAGATAGCCGGAATGTATGCCGTAGCGAATTGCAATCAAAAAGGCGCCGCCAATCAAGACGGCGAGCATAAGCGCTTTACGTGTTTCACTCTGTAGCAATTTTACTCTCCACAAAAACGGGGAAGTAGGCATTCCTCGGATTTTGGCAACGAACTCCTGCCGAAAATTCACAACCCGGAGCGTCCGCCTCACGATGCTTGCTCTGCTCTACATCATCTATCTCCCAGTCAACATAGCGCTCGTCCTGCTCGCCCCCGCCCAATCGCCATTCCTGGCGGCATGGTCAATGAAGCACGCCCAGTTCTTCCCGGCCGCTGGCGGTGGTTCTCGACGCTGACGCCGATCTGGACGGCTATATCCCGCAGTAGGTCGCGGGCTTCGACCCTGCCGCCAACGGCTTCAAACTCTGGTAGCAACGGACGCGTTGGACGTGGCGGAATCCATGCAACGGCTGGCAATCCGAAGCGTTGGGCGTCGAGGACATTGCTTCCGCCTTCACCGTCAAGCGCGACGTCCCGCTGCTGTTTGGTTTCCATCTCAAGCTCTGGCTTGGCTGGAACCCGGAGAAGCGGAAATGCAAAACATAGTCGGGCACGATCTGGACGATAAACAAAACCGCGAGCGCGTCGCTCTCGATTATAAGAAGACGCAATGCCCTGCCGCACGCGTCGTAAAGGAAGCTGTGAGCGAGACGGGCACATCTGACGGTCGCCCTACCCGGATCTACACGGTTTATGTGAAATGCTAGGGTGTCTGGAGTGAACGCGGCGTTTTAAGGCCGCACTGCAGCATGTAAGGAAAATAGTTGCCGCCCCGTATCTCGACGGCAGCATCCCACCGTGGTTGTCGATCGTCCTCCTGCTGCTTTCCGTCCCGGCTCAGGTAATCCTCGACGAGCAGGCAAGGCAGATCCATCTGCTCGACATGACTGTAACCGTCAGCAGCAACGTCGATGGTCAGATCCGCGAAGAAATCAAAACCCTCAAGGACACCGTCGAAAAGAACCACGAAGCGGTCGCCCCCACTCTTGAGGAGTGGAAAAAAATGAAGACTCTCGGCTACGGGATTTCAGGGCTCATTGCCTTTGCCGGCCTCACGATCGGCGGGGTTGTCGCCTATATGAGCGATGGCGCGGTAGCGGCGTTACGGCATTGGCTGAAGATCAATTGAGATATGCCAATGCCAAAAAAGACCCCGCTTCGGAGCGGGGCTAAGGTTGAGGTGGGTCGCATAGCGAAGTGTAACGAATCTCCGCACGGCCCGAAGGTTTTACGATCAACGGAGCATATTGTTCCCGTGCCGACAGATTTTCTTTAATCAGTCGCACCATTAGTTCCGCCTCTTCGGGCTCCACGTCCTGGCGCACGTTGCCAACTAACTTGATCAGGTGATATTGCCTAACCTCTTGCTGCCATCTGTATTGGATACACTGAGCGATGCCGGAAGTGATCACAACCTGTCGGCTCACGCGAGATACTGTTGGGCTGCTTGAAAACATTGCGGAAGAGGTTTTCGACCAGGAAATTAACGCCCAGCGGCTTGCGACCTATTTGAAGTCGTCAGGGCACCTGATGATCATTGCGGTTTGCGAAAAGCAGGTTATCGGCCAGATCGCGGCCTACGTTCACAGCCACCCCGATCGAGCGTCGGATGTCTACATCGACAATCTTGGCGTGGCTCCGCCTTTCCAGCGGCGTGGTGTTGCGCGACGCCTCCTCGACGAGGTCTTGGCGTGGGGCAAAACGTTGGAATGTGACCAAGCGTGGATCGTTACAGACACCGAGAACAATGCCGCTCGCGCCCTCTACGAAGGTCGGGGCGCCGCAGCCGAGCCGATTGTGATGTTCTCCTATAAACTCTGACGTGCCGCCGCATTCGCTTTCCACACCACATCGGCAAGGCACACCTCCACCACGAACAAAAATCATTCGATCTGCTGATTGACGGGCGCATCACACCAATCATTTCGCTGCTTTGGGCTCCAGGTCCACGCGAAGCCCTCCTTGAACAGCTTCATGCCGATCTCTTCCCCATTCGCTCGATAGATGTTGACGAGCGGCCGGTGTGAAGGCGTTCGGTCCACCGAGCCACTCGCGACGATCCGCAACCCCTTTTCAGCCAAAAGCTCTTTCAGTCTTCCCTTGGCGATCTGTCCTAGCTTCCGTTCCCTGATGCACTTTGCGTGCGATCCGATCTCCGGCGTATCAATGCCCGAGACGAACGGAACACCTTCCCCAGCAGTCGCATATTCTGCCCATCGCATTTCGCCGTCGACGACGCTCAGCGATGCGCAGATGATGAGTCCAGCAATCATCACAATATCTACTCGTTCATGGCCATGATTGGCTCGCCCCTCGGAATGCTCCTCATCATTTCAAGCAGCTCTTCTATATATTCTCTTGCCTGCTCACAGCCTCCTATGAGCGCGCTTCGTTGGTCTCGATCGTCGATCGCGTGGGCCGCCATCTCGATTATGGCCGCATTTCCCGCTGTCGCATGGGGCAGCGCGGGTCGACGACCGGCGGGTGGTGAGCGGCATCGTCTATGTGATCCGGAACGGCCTGCAGTGGAAGCATGTGCCGTTTATCCGAGCTAGTCGAACTTGCAATTACGAGATGAGGTGTTGAATGGCCCTTCCGACGAGCCGCAGCTCGTCGAACTGCGTCACGAATTCACAAGATATGACAAAGAAACCAGAGAAGAACAAACCTGGAAAGCGCTCCTCAACCGCTAGCACAGACAGCATCGATAGCTTCTGAAGAGGGCGCGCAACGAGAAGGGCTGTGCACACGCCTACAAAAGCGCCACCCAGGATGTCGGTCGCATAATGATACCCAGCATAGATGCGCGGCAGGCAAATCACGAACGTCGACCGGGCTAGCTGAACGACCCTGCAATGGGTGGATTCGCCAACATGCTAGACAAAAGGACGTGAACGATTCGATGTCGGTTCCGTCCCCAAAATTTACATCACTAATCTAATTTGGATTTCGACCGAATGCAGAAGTTCGCCCTTAAAGTAACCCGCACCCAAAACTTTCCTGAATGGTACCAGTCGGTCGTCCGGGATGCTGACATGGCCGAACTTTCCCCAGTGCGGGGCTGCATGGTCATTAAGCCATGGGGGTACGGTATTTGGGAGCTTTTGCAGCGCCAGCTTGATGACCGTATCAAGGCATTTGGATTTGAGAACTGCTACTTCCCCCTGTTTATTCCCATGAGCTTTATCGCCAAGGAGGCCGAACACGTTGAAGGGTTCGCCAAGGAAATGGCGGTGGTCACTCACCACAGGCTGAGGAACATCGATGGCAAGCTAGAGCTTGATCCCGACGCCAGGCTCGGAGACCCGCTTATAGTTCGGCCGACATCCGAGACAATTATTGGGGATTCCTTCCAAAGATGGATTCAGAGCTATCGGGACCTCCCGCTACGCATCAACCAATGGGCAAATGTTGTCCGTTGGGAAATGAGAACACGCCTGTTCCTTCGGACGGCCGAGTTCCTTTGGCAGGAAGGCCATTCCGCTCATGCCGATGAAGCGGAGGCGCGGGAAAGCACGCGCGACGCGCTAGAACTGTATCGCGCCTTTGCCGAAAACGTCCTCGCGATTCCTGTGGTCGCTGGCGAGAAGCCGGAGCACGAGCGTTTCCCCGGGGCTGATAATACCTATTCCATCGAAGCGATGATGCAGGATGGCAAGGCGCTTCAAGCTGGCACCGCCCATTATCTGGGAACCCATTTCGCCACCGCGCAGAACATCAAGTTCCAGAACAAGGATGGCGGCGACAGCTATTGCCATACCTCAAGTTGGGGGCTCTCGACGAGGATGATTGGCGGCATCATTATGGCCCATGGTGATGATGATGGCCTCCGGTGCCCTCCGGCAGTTGCGCCCCGTCAGGTGGTCATCGTGCCCATCCATCGCGATAAGCCGGAAGACGCGGCGGTTCTCACGTTCTGTGACGAGATTCTGCGGGGCCTTCGGTCGGAAACGTGCTTCGGCATGCCCGTCCGTGCATTTGTAGACAAAAAGCTCACCAAGAGCGCCGATAAGCGTTGGAACTGGGTCAAACGTGGTGCCCCGATTATTTGCGAAATCGGGCCGCGGGACGCCGCTGGTCATGTCGTGAGCTTCATGCGCCGTGACAAGCTCCGCGACGGTGGCGCGATGACATCCGAAACCGTGTCGTTGGCCGAGTTCATCGCCGCCGTGCCGTCCCTTCTCGTGGATATTCAGCAAGCTCTTTTTGACGAGGCGAAAGCTCGGCTTCATACCAATATCCGAACCGATATCGACAGCTTCGAGGCACTTAAATCCTATTTTGGCGAAGCATCCGACGATGACGACGATTCCAGCGAGGCGAAAGGATGGGTACGCTGCTCGTGGTCCAAACCTACGGGCGACGACCTCACAAAGATAGTGGATCTCCTGAAAAAGCTGAAACTCACAATCCGCAATGCGCCGCTCGACCAGCCCGCATCGTTCAAGCGATGCCTGTTCACCGGACAGGCAGGGGTAGAGGAGATAATTGTAGCGCGCGCGTATTAGCGTCAACCAAACCAGCTCTACGATGGACCCGCCGGGCGCTCACGAAGCATCCGACACCGGCAACCGTGATGACAAAGCCCATCGGCCACGGCGTCCCATCGGCAAGAGTTCCTGCGATCGCCGATCCGATGACGCCGCTACCGCACTGGATCGCACCCATCAGCGCGGATACCGCGCCGGCTCGCGTCGGGAAGTCTGCAAGCGCTCCGGAGATTGCATTTGCCGAGATGAGACCGTTCATCCCGGTGAAGAACCGCGTTGGCAAAAGAACAGAGCTTCGGCAAGTAGCTCTGAATTCATAGATTTCTTGCAGCGGGCAAAACCGGATGGGGTTCAGCGAAGCGAGCGAATGGATCGGGATGGCGGCTGGTCGAGGACTTTTTGTTGTGGTCTAGTCCTCGTTGACATGGCACCCAAATGTGCATCGCAAATCGACATGTAGGCAGAGCAAATCTGGCAAGTAAAGTTTCAACGAGATGGTTGGGCGAGCGTTCGATGAACGAGGACATGATCTCCGACATGGGAGGTTCTGATTTGAACGAAACTATCCAGCTGTGGGAGTGGCGCGAGAAGATCGCAAATCTCTATTACGAGATACGTTTCAGCCCAGATGCGGCTGCTGCCTGGCGGCTTTGGTGCGATACGCGTTCGACCATGTTTCGCGACCATCCTCAGTCGCCAATTGAACCGGCGGACCGCACGACGTTCAAAGGACCGACGACCTTTCCTTACGATCCCTCGTTGCGCATGACGGTACAGCTTGCCCCAGTAACGTTGGAACAGATAACCGTCGCAACAGGGGTGGATGGCGACCTGTCGATGCATGCGTTCGGCCGTACAAGCGGGCTGGAGGCCAGATTGGGTGGCGAATTGACCCTTTACTGGATTGAGGGGTACGGCGGTGGCGTGTTCCTGCCGTTTGCCGACGCGACCTCCGGGACCGAGACGTATGGCGGTGGTCGATATCTCCTCGACACCATCAAGGGAGCAGATCTCGGGATTGTCAGGCCAGACAGCACACTAGTGCTGGATTTCAACTTCTCCTATTTTCCTTCGTGCGCCTATTCGCCCCGCTATGTCTGCCCATTAGCGCCATCTGACAATCGACTGAAAGGCGCGGTAAGAGCCGGGGAACGGCTTCCTATCTCAAAACGATAGGTGCCGGGGACAGAAGCCTGGATCTTCGTAGTCGGCCATTCAAAGGTCGCGAGGAGCGCTGGTCATATCGCTCAACGTCGCTGAACATCATCGTTTTTGTTGAAGCGCAATTTGCCTACGCCCTCTGGTGAGCCGTGCTGCCGTGACAAAACTCGAAACAACAGTCAGTTGTCTGAATCGCAAAAGCTCGGAAGTGCGAAATGCCGTCGTTTTGATGACGGACAAATTTAATGGAGCTGAAATACCCATGCCTCCGGTCCCTTCGACGTAGCGATCATTCAGGGGCACCAAGGTCCTCCGGCACGGTTATGAGGTATTTCGGGTCCAGCTTCCCGCCTTTGACGAGCATACGCTTGCCGCTGCCAAGGCTGATCTCCTCGCGGTTTATCTGCCTCAGCCAGGGCGGCGCATGGCGATCGGCAAAGAAGAAGAACAGCCGCTTGACCTTTACGTTCCGGCAATCCGCAAGCAGCGTCTGCAGACGCCGCGGGCTTAAGGTATTCAGACTTTGGACCATCATGTCGACGAGGTGAAAGCTCTCGTGACCGGGTAGCTCGCCGAGGATTTCGAGTAACGCACGCTCCGGCGTCGAAGCCACAAGCGGCCAATCCGATGGCCCGGGCAATTCCCGCAGCGTGCCGGCCTGCAACCCGTCCTTCTCGGCCGCAAGAGTTGTGAACAGCACCTGCGACCTGTGAAATCGGAAGGACTCTTTCAATGGAAGTTTGGAGAGCCAGCCCGGAGGCGATTCCCTTCCATATAGGTGGATCGTTGACGGGCCAGTCGGGGACAAATAATGGCTGAAACCCTGAAGGTCCAGCGCGGTACGCCCGCCGACCGTAAGGGCGTGTCCCATAAGCCTCTGGAGAGAAACGACGGTTTTCTGCCAGTCGAGTTCGCCGAGTGGGCGCTTATATGTTCCCCTCACGGGCTGAACCAGCCATCCGGCGGATACGTACTGGCTGCGCAGGCTCGTAGAATAGCCATGCCGCTCCATCCAAGCCGCATCGGCCAGCAGGCCCTCTGGGAGGGTCCGTTCGAGTTGGTTTAGCTTTCCGACTTTTTGCTCAGCCATACTTAGTAAAATAGCATAGCCTCAAACCGACACAAGGTTTGAATTATTTGTGAAAAGCGTAGCCATGCTTAGCAAAAATAGCTGCCACCACCTGCGCAAATGATGACGACAAGGCGAAGGGTGGGGGCGCCACGGGCGGAACTGCCGGCCAACAACCGGATAAACGCCGAGAACATAGTCCGGCCGCGCAAACCAAGCGGAGACGGCCGTACCTCGTTAGGCCGGGAAAGGGTTTCGCCACGCATCGAGTTGCTCAAGCCGTTCGTACCACGCCTCGATATGGCGAAACTCGGCAAGTGGAATCTCAGCGGAACTCGCATAAGGAAGGGCAGCGGCCAATGCGAAATCTGCAACAGTCAGTGTCTTCCCCACCGCGACGCTGTTCGCGGCCAAATGGTCGTCGAGCACGCGAGCATGGAGTCGAAAACTCGTCTTCGCATCTTCGATCGCGGCGACGTCAGGCTCCCCGCCGAACAACGGTTTGATCAAGGTTTCAAACCACAGCGTTGCACCGTGCCGGGTGAAATGACTGGCGTCCCAGCTCAGCCACCGGAGGACGTCGATCTGCCTGTGGTCGTGCGGCCAGAAATCCGAGGCAACACTGTCAGATAGCCGACACATGATGGCATTCGCTTCCCACAAAGTTCCGGCGTCATCCTGTAGCACAGGGACCTTCCCGTTCGGGTTGAGAGCCAGGAATTCCGCCGTACGCTGCTCCCCGCTTGCGAGGTCAATCCTTATGAACTCGACGTCGGCTTTAAGAAAACGGGCAGCGGCGCAGGCCTTGCGAGGATTGAGCGTCTCGCAATAGTAAAGCTTCATCGCCGCCTTACTCATGATCCGACCTTTCGGATTGAGCCCCCAGAAAAACGCCCAGTCGCTCGAAGCTTTGCGACCAACCACCTTCATGACCCTTAAGTGATGATGCGCTTTCAAATCCACTTTGCCGAAACGTCATTTCCGTTCCTCCGTCGCTTTCCTTTAACGTGATGGTGACGACGGTTTCCGGGCTCGTTTCGCCGGTTCCGATCTCCCAGGCATGTGTGAAGACAAGCCTGTGCGGAGGCTCGACCTCAAGGTATTTTCCGCCAACCCAGTGCTCCTCTCCATCTGGCGCTATCAGACAGGCGCGGTGCCTGCCGCCGGGCCAGACTTCGAGCTGGTCGCCCACTGCCTTGAAACCGTGAGGACCGCTCCATTGGGCTAGCGCTTTCGGGTCGGTCCATGCCCTGAAAACGAGATCGCATGGGGCATTGAACCTTCGTACAAAAACCAGATCGCGGGCACTGTCAGTATCAGTCTTCGGATTTGTCATCTTCGTATCCTTGTACCTTGGACAAATAGCCATCGAGACGATCGAAGCTCTGATCCCAGAAGCGTCTGTAATCGCCAATCCAATCGGAGATTTTCTTCAACGCGTCCGGCTGAAGTTCGCGGGGACGCGAAGTCGCTTCACGGCCGGAGCGGATCAATCCGGCCTGTTCCAGGACCTTGAGATGCTTTGAAATGGCAGGCTGGGACAATTCGAAGGGATCTGCGAGTTCGGCCACGGTCGCCTTGCCGTGAGCAAGCCGCTGAAGGATTGCTCTCCTTGTTGGGTCTGAGAGTGCGGAGAAAATCGAATCGAGGCTGCTATCCATATATCACCATTCAGCTATATAGCCGCATAGATATATTGATCGTTGCGAGATGTCAAAGGCAGTTTTTACGAATCCCCTTCGATGAAAGCGCTGCCGATGTCTTGTGCGAACGGGCGATGTTGTTCTACGCAGAGGGGCGAGGCCAGCGTTACATACACGATCACCTCATCCGGACATTTTCAGGTCTGATGGCCACGAGGGTCAACGCTCCGTCGTTGGCTCTAAGCCACTGAGTAATTCGTTCTCTGAGTGCCACGCGGCCTGGTCAGGTGAGGGGCGGTGTAAAGCGATGACGTACATCTCTTCCTCAAGGATACCCTCATGGTGATCGGATGAATGGCTCTCAATTGCGTTTCCTTGACTACGGCGAATGGCAGTCCTAGGGCGGACTCTTCTGGACGCACAACGGCATGCGGCGATTTGACGGCGGTATTGGACAAGGGGCTCGGCCGGAATCTGGCCTGGGTGCTAAGGCGACCTGAACATGTACGACATCATGCTTCTTTTCCTTGCTGGCCTGTTAGCAGGCAGCATGAATGCGTTGGCGGGCGGCGGGTCGTTCGTATCCCTGCCTGCGCTGATATCGGTCGGAGTGCCGTCGGTAGCCGCAAACGCGACAAGCACCTTAGCCTTGTTTCCCGGCGGCATGGCGAGCTCGTGGGTCTATCGTGACGGGGTTAAGAGTGTGTGCGGCGTCAATGTCATGCCCATTGCCATCGTGACGGTGATGGGTGGTGTAGCCGGAAGCATTCTGTTGCTGCTAACCCCATCGAGGATTTTCGATGGTATCCTGCCATGGCTTTTGCTGGTGGCGACATTGATGCTGGCTGCAGGTCCGAGGCTTAGCGCCCAGTTGCAGACGCAGGCACGTTCGAGTGTTCTCGCGTTCGCAACGGTTCAGTTCTTTCTCGGTCTTTATGGCGGCTATTTTGGCGGCGCGGTGGGTCTCATGATGCTTGCGGCATGGAGCGCGCTCGGGGGCGGGGACATCAAGAGCCTGAATCCGACAAGAATGGTGATGGTCACTGCGGCTAACGCGGTCGCCGTCGTCGTCTTCGTACTTGCCGGGGCAATCGTATGGCAGGAGTGCATTCCCATGACGATTGGAGCCGTTATCGGCGGGTGGATCGGAGCACATATCGGACGAAGGCTGCCATCATCGGTCATTCGGGTGCTAACCCTCGCGGTCGCCTTTTTAACGACCGCGGTGTTCTTTTCGCGAGCTTACCTTTGAGCGAAGGTCCCGTACCCCTCAGGCTCTCAGTCAATAACTTGCAATTGAAGGAGCCGAAGTCCTCCAAGATGCTCTGCCCAAGGACGGGGAGCTCACTCCCATCAGAAAGAACGTCGCATGATCTTAGTCAGCAGCATGCACCTGAACGCCGCGGCAGAGCAGTGCCCAAGTCGGGCTTCGTTGGGCCTCCTGTGCGTGAGCTTGCGTCATCGGATCGTTGCCGTCGTCTGGCTCGGGGCCGTCCGGCGGCGGAGTCTCCCCAGGATCTCGCTCAGGTTCGGGATTGCCGATCGGCGGCGCTGGCGGCGGAACGATAGGCTCGTTGGGTACGGACATGATTTCCTCCTCGCTAGCCGGGAAAACTCGCGTGTCCTTCCGTTTATTCAAGAGGTGGCGCCGTGAACGAGATGCTTTTCTCGAGCAGCGAACTGCTCGCCGCCGACCCTACCAACAGGTGCCCCTGCTGACGCCGGCGATGCTGAGGCGACTGAAGCGCCTTTAAGAAATGTTCTCCTTTTCATGATGCGGCCTGCAAAACGAGCTTCGGGATGCTGGCGAAGATCACGGAACAGTTCTTGCACGGTTACTAATATATTTACCGTGGGAGACCTAAAGTCATGAAATGGCACACATCCGCAGAGTTTACCCCTCTGATGCTGGTTATAAGCGGGTCGGAAAAATACAAGCTTGTCGCGACCCTTTTCCAGGCTGCCGAAATGCTGACGGTTAGCTGGCCGATCGACGATGGAGAAGAATATCTCATCGCGATTAGGGCGTGCCGGAATGCAATTCATGGGGAAATTCCGGCTCAGGACGCGCGAGCAGCGCTTATTCGTGCCGCCGATGAAGCTGGCATTCCGGTGATCACCGTTCACTGAGTTCGCGGCCGACGGTGAATTGAGTCCACGGGCGCCTTCATGACACAGCCCTCTCGTTCCACTGCATGCGCAGGTCCATGCCGCTGAACATCACCTTCAGGCCGCGCTCGGCCAGCAGTTCTTCTAGCCTCTCTTTGGCGACAAGTGCCAGCTTCCGTTCCTTCATCCACTTCGCGTGCGTCTGCGGCGTGTCGATGCCAGCGACGAAGGAAGCACCTTCCCCAGCAACCGTATGTTCTGCCCGTCGCATTTTACCGTGTCGCCGTCGCCGACGGTCAAAGATGCGCAGATGATCCGCCCAGCAATGATTGAACAATATCTCCACGCTCGGCCGCCTCTAGCTTCCGCCTGAGTGCCTGTTCCTGCTCATATGACTTGTGTGGGAAATGCTCGAAGCACCACCAGCGGGTCGCCACAGCCGGGGAGGGGCTGTTGCCCCAGCCGCCCCACTCCTTGCATCCCTTTTCTTCGCAATAGTGGACATGCATTTGCGGCGCTTCCGTCAGCGGCCGTCTGTCGGTGTCGCTCATCTTTCCTCCTGGAGTTGCCAGCCCGCTTTCGGGACCGGCCACCCCTTCTGGGCCGCGCGGAAATCAGCCTCAGCTTCGGCTTTCTCCTTGGCGTCCGTGATGCCTGTTGCCCAAACTGTGATGCGCATCCGTCCGGCTTTGAATACGAAGCGCCGTTCAAGGGTGTGTTTGCCTGCCGAGTATCCGCCGCGAAAACATGCGCGGGCAACCGACAGGCTGGTGCTCTCGCGGAAAGACTGCGGTTGCGACGACCACCAGTCCCTCAGAGCAGTTTCGAACGACACGGATTTTGGTTGGGAACGGTCAAGCATAGGCTTCGGACCTGGTCTCTAGTTCAACGTTGCAGACCGGCCATCCCAGCCGCTTTCTCTCATGATTTATCTTGGGCATATCAGTCTCGATGGTAGCTCGGTCGCCAACCGCGGGCCATGCCTCGGCTCATGGCGCCTTCTGTCAATGCCAACTGCCGGCGAAGGTGACGGATATCTTCCAGCAGAGTGTCTATAGCTACGTGCGTATCGCCTCTGTGGTAGGCAATCACCTTTGCACGCTCATCGTCTTCCACGGCTTCGCCGATCGGCTGCTCTCGCATATCCGTGCTCCGTATTTCGATTTTCAGAATGGCGGCCGCGGCGCCGATGTTCTTATTATGTTCGCATCTGGATGCGAGTCAATAATCAATCTGGGTCAATTGCTTTTTTAGGCGCTGCTGATGTCATCGCGCGATGACAAAACCGCCTCGCAAGCCTTCCAAGCCGTTGCTCGGTGAAGCCGATGCGCCGCTCCGCGGCCGGCCGCGCCGTCGTCGAGATCCTGCGCAGCCGAATCTCCCCTTGGACCCTATGCCCGCGCGCATCGAGCCGTGCCTTGCGCTGCTGAAGGCCAGGCCGCCGAAGGGCGACGATTGGGTTTTCGAGATCAAATGGGATGGCTATCGCCTGGCGGTTCATATCGAGCCTACAGGCGTGCGAATCCTGACGCGGGGAGGCCACGATTGGACGTCCCGGTTTCCTGCCATCGAACGGGCGGCGAAAGAACTCCCCATCGCCACGGCGATCCTTGATGGCGAGGCGGTGGTTCTCGACGATCAGGGTCGGCCGGATTTCGGCCTGCTGCAACAATCGCTGGGCGCTCGCGGCGGCAAGGAGAGGTCAAGCACGGCGCTCTTCATGACCTTCGATCTGCTCTATTTCGATGGTCATGATCTGAGGAATTCGGAACTCGGCATGCGCCGGCATCTGCTCGAGGATCTGGTGCCGGCCGAAGGGCAGGGCGATATCCGGCTTTCCGAGGAGATCGAGGCAGACGGTGATCAGTTGCTGGCGAGCGCCTGCCAGCATGGGCTTGAGGGCATCATCGCAAAGCGCCGTGACTCGCCCTATCGTTCCGGCCGGCTCGGCGACTGGTTGAAAATCAAGTGCGTGCAGAGCGACAGCTTTGTGATCGTCGGTTTTGAACGATCCACGGTCGCGCGTGCCGGGATCGGTCGGCTTCTGCTTGCCGCGCGCAAGGGCAAGAAGCTGGTCTACGTTGGCGGGGTAGGGACAGGCTTCAACCAGCGTAACGCTTATGAGCTTCGTGAGATGCTCGATGGCCTCATCACATCCACGCCGGCCGCGTCCGTCGATCGCAAAGAAGCAATTTTCGTGACGCCAAAGCTCATCGCCGAGATCGAATACCGGGCTTGGACGGATGACGGGAAGCTGCGGCATGCGGCCTTTAAGGGGCTGCGGGAGGTCCAGGATGAGGCGGCGGTTTATGAGATAGAATAATCCACCAGCGCCGCTACGGCCCGCAATTGTAACAAGGCTTGAGGATCCCCGTCAAAACTAGAGTAATTGGGATAAAGATGGCAGAGCTAACCACCACGAAAGGAGGCCAAACGATCAGGAGTTTCTCTCTCGGCCTCGCCGTGAAGCGATCATCATCTTCGAATTCGGAAATTTTTGGGCCGAAATCTTCGCTGAAGTCGAAGCCATTGTTATAATAGAAGATGATTGACCGGACGTACCAGTTGTAGGCGAAAATGGCACCTGACGCGCAGAACACGAACCACACCCACAGCGGAGCCTGCTCTTGAGCACCCAATACGACTTCTCCCTAACGACCGAAGCCTAGTAGCGTTTGCGCCAAGAGATCAAGCCGTGCCATCAACATCGCCGTCTTCGTCGAGTTCATGCACCGGCAGATACGTGTTCTTCTCCATCCACTCCCGCACGATGAACCTGATCGTGTCGTTACGCGTCATGCCAAACTCGCCGGCTAGGTCGCGCAGGGCTTCCTCAACATCATCCTCCATCGACACAGCGCCGGAATTACGCAGCCGCAGTGCTGCCCGGCGAAGCATGATCTGCAGATCGGCGCGTGAGATATCTGCGATCCGATCGGCGGCGTCTTCGAGGAGGGTGGCGGTATCGGGGGATGTCATGGGTTCACCTGCGCGCGGTCATTAGGCATGGCGCAGCGAAATCGATGCCCCACCACGATTTGCCGGTCGAACGGACGGTCCATCCAAGCTGCCGGCCGTCCAGAGGCGCAGCCGCCGAGGAGAAAAGCTGCCGGAATTTTGCAAATGAAGCGGGTCATCAGGTGCTACTCGTCAATCTCATTCCCCTCATCGTCGTACTCCGCCCCGTGGTCGGAGTCTTCGACATAAGTCCGGCATCCCTCCTCAAAAGACGACGAATTGCCCGAACAATCGTCCTCGCTTTGAATGCCGTTCTCCTCCGCCCATTCATAGCCGGCCCTGTGACCCTCGCAGTTATCGACGCAGGAATTCCCGCCGAAGCTCTGGGCGAAGCCGGGGCCCGCGAGGCTTGACACCAGCAGAGCGCTCGCAAACAGTATTGCCATCACTCTCCGCACTACCAGCCTCCCGGACGAGACATTGCGCTTCTGCCGCCGCACCTATTGCCCGCGGCGTCATACTGCCAATCGTACTGGCAGTTGCCCGGATAGCGCCGCGGTGGAGTATATGCACCGCCGCCGCAGTTGCCATTGGCGCATACTGCCGCCGCCGTCCCGACCAATGCAAGCCCCACGAGAACCGCGGCGGCCTGCCGTTGCTGGGCGACCATCTGCTCACATTCCAACATGCTCATCCCGCGTCGGTTCACTTCCGCCACGAGCTGGAATTGAAACGCTGGATCTTGCGTTTCCAGTGCCGTCTTGCAAAGCGCGGCCTTGCTCACGGCCGACGGCTTGTTGTTGAATTCAACCGGCGTCGTTGTGCAGCTCGCCAAGGCGAGCGACATCGCCACGACGCCGAGACGTCGAGCTAACAGATACATTTTCACGGATAACCCCTCAGTTGCCCGCTGCTAACATCGCAGAATTCGGTTCCACGTCAAATTGCATATTAATCTATCGTTAACGCAGCTTTAGGATGTAGGGTGAAGGCTGCCATTGGCGTACTGCCCAGCCTGTCTTACTGTTTGCGCAAGCGCAGCGCCGCCCGACGAAGCAAACCTGGAGATCCGCTCGTGGGACATGTACGATCGGGTCGGTGGCGTCCTCTCGGAAGGGCGCGATGCTGATCATGAGCTTGTTCGATGGTCCGCATTTCGGCCGCGCGATCTTGATCTGCTTGGCTTTGGCGATCCGGGCACCGAGCCGGCCAAAGCGCGGGGCAAAATTTTCCGTCGGCTCTGTCGATTTTCGCATCAGCCGATCGTCCTTGTAATGATGTGCTGGCACCGCGTCAGCACGTCCTCAGGCAACAGAAGGAGCTATTGTCATGGATAATCAGCATCTGGTCCCTGCCGCCGTCCTTGCGGCCAAGAACGGCGTCCGGTTTCCCAATGAGAGCGAGGCGTATCGCAGCGCCCGCGACGCGCTGCTGGCCGAAGAGATCGAATTGCGCCGCCACATCGAGCGCGTGGCAAGACAGCGCCGGGCGCTGCCGCCGGGCGGCGAGGTGACGAAAGACTACCGCTTCGAAGGCAGCGACGGGCCGATCTCCTTTGCCGAGCTCTTCGCCGACAAGGACACGCTGATCGTCTACAGCTACATGTTCGGCCCGCAACGCGAGCGCCCGTGCCCGATGTGCACCTCGCTGCTTTCGGCCTGGGACGGCGAAGTGCCTGACATCCAGCAGCGCGCAGCCCTTGCGGTCGTCGCCCGCTCGCCGATCGAACGGCTGCTCGCCTTCAAGAACGAGCGTGGCTGGCATCACCTGCCGCTTTATTCCGACATGACGGACGATTACAGCCGCGACTATCACGCGATCGGCGGAGATGACGGCGATGACGCCGCCTTCAACGTGTTCACGCGGCGCGACGGCACCATCCGCCATTTCTGGAGCCAGGAGATGGGCGGGGTGACGGCCGATCCCGGTGAGGATCCGCGCGGCGCGCCCGACCTGATGCCGCTCTGGACCGTCATCGATTCGACGCCCGAAGGCCGGCCGGCGGACTGGTATCCGAAGCTGTCTTATTAAGATCAGCCGCGTCGTCCGTCGTCCGCCGTCAGCCGGTGGAACGGTTTCTTGAGGCCTCGACCCATTCGATGCTGGTGACCGCGGCATCCGGCAGCGGCGGCGGATCGATGTCGTAGACATAGCCGCTGATCATGTCGGCGGCGCGTTCCGTCGCCTTGATCTTCGCCTCGGTTTCCGCGACCGCCTTGGAGATCGCTTCGATGCGGGCGCGGAACATGTGGGCGAGCACATCGCGGCCGGACTGTTTTTCGAGCCGTTCCAGATGCAGGCCGATTCGCGAGGCGTGGCGCTCCAGCTCGCTCTTGCTGAAACGCGCCTTGCGCAGTTCTTCCGAAAGGCTGTCCTGCATGACGGCGACGGGATCGAAACTTCCGGGTGCGCGCTCGTCGAGCACTGCGTCGGTGACGAGCTTCTCGATCATCACCAGCGCCTGCAATTCGGCCGCATCGGCGAATTCGACGTCATAGCCGGTATCGTCGTAGACCTTGCGACGGACCGGATCGAGAAGCAGCCCATAGGCTTTCTGCAAATGGGCAAAGGCGTCCGAATCACCACCCGAATCGGGGTGGGCAACCTTCGCCAGGCGCCGATAGGCGGCCTTCAGCTGCGCCTCGTCCGCATCGCGTTCAACGCCGAGAATATCGTATGGATCCGTCACGCCTGCTCCCTTGCTCCCCGGCACGTTGCGGGCAGTCTAGGTCTTCTTCTGCATCAGAAGGGCGAAGTTTAGACCGAAACGAGGAATGACGTCCATGGCCCGAGAGGACGATGATTGGTGCGGATACTTCGCCAAAACCTCGATTGTTTAATGTTTTCAATTCGTTGTTCGAAGATCAGCCTGTGGTGATCGAAGCGAGATAACATCTGGCTTCGCCATCGATTTTAAGCATGGTTGCGGCCGCGTCGTCGATCAGCAGCGCATCGCCGGCCGCAAGCGCGCCGGTCTCGCCGTTTCGCCGGAATGACAGTGCGCCGCGATGGCACAGCAACAGGCATGTCGAGGGCGGCAGCGGCACGGTCTTGCTGCCATCGAGGTCGATCCGGATCAGCGTATGGGTAAGCCCGTTGCGGCGCGTCATGACGTTGAGATCGGTGATTGCTCCGTCCTCGAGCCTGGCGGCGACCGGGATATCCGCCGGGAAGGCCAGCGGATTGCTTGCCGTTGTCAGCAGCACCGGCGAGCTGCCTGCGACATCGAGCACCATGCCGTTGCCATCAAGGATCGCCAGCGTCCGGTCGATGCCGGGAAAGATCGAAAATGGCCCGTCTTCTGCGACTGTTGCCATGCTGATGCGCCAGTCGAAGTCGTTGATCGACGCGTCCGGTGGAAAGACGGCGATCTCCACCGTCTCTCCCTTGCCGTTTTTCCAGGGCATGCGTTTGTGATCGCCGGCGCGCAGGATCCTCATGAGGGTTCAGTTCCCGAGAATGCCGGGCAGGCGCAGGCCTTTTTCCTTGGCGCACTCGATGGCGATCTCGTAGCCGGCATCGGCGTGGCGCATGACGCCGGTCGCCGGATCGTTCCAGAGCACGCGCTCGAGGCGTCTTGCGGCATCGTCCGTGCCGTCGGCGCAAATGACCATGCCGGAATGCTGCGAGAAGCCCATGCCGACGCCGCCGCCGTGATGGAGCGACACCCAGGTCGCACCCGATGCCGTGTTGAGCAGGGCATTGAGCAGCGGCCAGTCGGAGACGGCGTCGGAACCGTCCTTCATCGCTTCGGTCTCGCGGTTCGGCGAGGCGACGGAGCCGGAGTCCAGATGGTCGCGGCCGATGACGATCGGGGCGGAGAGTTCGCCTGTTCTCACCATCTCGTTGAAGGCAAGACCGAGCTTGTGACGGTCGCCCAAGCCCACCCAGCAGATGCGTGCCGGAAGGCCCTGGAAGGCGATGCGCTCCCTGGCCATGTCGAGCCAGTTGTGCAGGTGCTTGTTGTCAGGCAAAAGCTCCTTCACCTTGGCATCGGTCTTGTAGATATCCTCCGGATCACCGGAAAGGGCCGCCCAGCGGAAGGGGCCGATGCCGCGGCAAAACAGCGGGCGGATATAGGCCGGCACGAAGCCCGGGAAGGCGAAGGCGTTTTCGAGGCCTTCGTCCTTGGCGACCTGGCGGATATTGTTGCCGTAATCGAGGGTCGGCACGCCGGCATTCCAGAAGGCGATCATCGCTTCGACATGCTCGCGCATCGAAGCGCGCGCCGCTTTTTCCACAGCCTTCGGATCGCTTTCGCGCTTTGCCTTCCACTCGCCCATCGTCCAGCCCTTCGGCAGATAGCCGTTGATCGGGTCGTGGGCCGAAGTCTGGTCGGTGACGATATCGGGGCGGATGCCGCGGCGGACCATCTCCGGCAGGATTTCGGCGGCATTGCCGAGCAGGCCGACGGACTTTGCCTCGCCGGCCTTGGTCCAGCGGTCGATCATCTCAAGCGCTTCATCGAGCGTTTCGGCCTTGGCGTCGACATAGCGGGTGCGCAGCCGGAAATCGATCGAATCGGGATTGCATTCGACGGCCAGGCAGCAAGCGCCGGCCATGACGGCGGCGAGCGGCTGGGCGCCGCCCATGCCGCCGAGGCCGCCGGTCAGGATCCATTTGCCCTTGAGATTGCCGCCGTAATGCTGGCGGCCGGCCTCGACGAAGGTCTCGTAGGTGCCCTGCACGATGCCCTGCGTGCCGATATAGATCCACGAGCCGGCCGTCATCTGGCCGTACATCGCAAGGCCCTTCTTATCCAGCTCGTTGAAATGATCCCAGGTCGCCCAATGCGGCACCAGGTTGGAATTGGCGATCAATACCCGCGGCGCATCCTTGTGGGTGCGGAACACGCCGACCGGCTTGCCGGATTGCACGACCAGCGTTTCTTCTTCCGTCAGCGTCTTCAGCGTCGCGACGATGCGGTCGAAATCCTCCCAGGTGCGGGCGGCGCGGCCGATGCCGCCATAAACGACGAGCTCGTTCGGATTTTCGGCGACGTCAGGGTCGAGATTGTTCATCAGCATGCGCAGCGGCGCTTCGGTCATCCAGCTCTTGGCATTAAGATCGTTGCCGCGGGGCGCGCGGATTTCACGGATATTGTGGCGTGGATTGTTCATGGCGGTTCCCCTGTCGAGTGATCGTTATCGTTTCAGGCCTGGCGCAATCTGTTCGATGCGCACCAGAATGTTTTTGAGATGCACGCGAAGTCTGTCTGCCTTGGCGGCGTCGTAGGCGAAGGGCGCCGCCTCGGTTTGGAGATGCGTCGATTGCGCAAGCTCCATCTGGATCGCATGCACACCGGTATCGGGCCGACCATAGTGGCGTGTCGTCCAGCCGCCCTTGAAGCGACCGTTGAGCACACTGTCGTAACCTTCGGCGGCTTCGACGACGGTGAGCGTCGCCTGCTCGATCGCGCTGTCGCACGTCTTGCCCTGGTCTGTGCCGATATTGAAATCCGGCAACTTGCCTTCGAAGAGGAAGGGAATGTGGGAGCGGATCGAGTGGCAGTCGTAGAGAATTGCGACGCCATGGATTGCTCTGACGCGCTCGATCTCGGCGGCAAGTGCGCCATGATAGGGCGCATGGAAGTCCCGCAGCCGTGCCGCGACGTCGCCTTCGTCAGGCGCCTGCCCATCCTTCCAGATCGCCTTGCCGTCGAAATCCGTTTCAGGAACGAGGCCGGTGGTGTTCTGCCCGGGATAGAGGCTGACGCCCGCCGGATCACGGTTGGCGTCGATCACATAGCGGTGGAAGGTGGCGCGTACGATCGTGACATTGTCGAGCAGGCCGTCATAGAGCTCATGGATGTGCCAGTCGGTGTCGGCCAGCATCCTGCCGTTGTCGTTGAGGCGGTCCGCAATCTCAGCCGGCACCTCGGTGCCGGTATGGGGAAAACCGAGGATGACGGGCGAGGTGCCTTGGCGAATTGCGCATGGCGAGGAGACTTTTTCCGTCACCATCGTCTCAATCCTCCAATACCGGCAGTATGCCAGATGAAACCGAGGCATTCAGCGCGCCCGTTGCCACCAGTTCGGCGGCGGCGGCGAGGTCGTTTGCCATGTAGCGGTCGACGTCGAGGCTCGGAACCTTGGTGCGGATGGCAGTGATCGCCTTGCCCAGTTCCGGGCTGGTCGACAGCGGCGCGCGCAGTTCGACGCCTTGGGCGGCGGTCAGCGCCTCGATGCCGATGATGCCGAACAGGTTCTCGGTCATGGCGAGCAGGCGGCGGGCACCATGGCAGGCCATCGAGACATGGTCTTCCTGGTTGGCCGATGTCGGCGTCGAATCGACGGAGGCCGGGTGCGACATCTGCTTGTTTTCGGACATCAGCGCCGCAGACGTCACCTCGGCGATCATCAGGCCGGAGTTCAAGCCCGGCTTCTTGGCGAGAAAGGCCGGCAGGCCGTAGGAGAGGGTCGGATCGACCAGCAGCGCGATGCGGCGCTGCGAAATCGCGCCGATCTCGCAGACGGCAAGCGCAATCTGGTCGGCGGCGAAGGCAACGGGTTCGGCGTGGAAATTGCCGCCGGAGACGACGGAATTGTCCGAGAGCACCAGCGGATTGTCGGTGACCGCATTGGCTTCGATCTCAAGCGTGCGGGCAACCGAGCGCAGCAGGTCGAGGCAGGCGCCGTCGACCTGCGGCTGGCAGCGGATGCAATAGGGATCCTGCACGCGCTCGTCGCCCTCGATATGGCTCTGGCGAATGATGGAGTTTTCGAGGAGCGCGCGAAGCGCGGCTGCCGTGTCGATCTGGCCCTTATGGCCACGCAATGTGTGAATATCCGGATGGAAGGGGGCCGAAGAGCCCATGGCGGCATCGGTAGACATGGCGCCGGTGATCAGCGCTGCCTGTGCGGCACGATGAGCGCGGAAGAGGCCGGCAAGCGCCAGCGCCGTCGAGGTCTGGGTGCCGTTGATCAGCGCCAGGCCCTCCTTGGCGGCGAGCACGACCGGTTCGAGGCCGGCCCTTTCGAGGGCTTCAGCGCCCGAGAGGCGTTCGCCGGCGAAGAAGGCTTCGGCCTCGCCCATCATCACCGCCGCCATATGGGCAAGGGGTGCAAGATCGCCGGAGGCGCCGACCGAGCCTTTTTCCGGGATCAGCGGGATGACGCCCTTGTCCAGCATGTCTTCGATCAGCCGGACCAGCTCCAGCCGCACGCCGGAAGCGCCGCGCCCGAGCGAGACCAGCTTCAACGCCATGATCAGCCGCACGATATTCTCAGGCAGCGGCGCGCCGACGCCGCAGCAATGCGACAGGATGAGATTGCGCTGCAAGGTGGTCACATCGGCACTGTCGATCTTGATCGAGGCGAGTTTGCCGAAGCCGGTATTGATGCCGTAGACCGGCGCATTGCCGGCGGCGATCTCGGCGATACGGGCAGCGGCCTTGGCGATCCCGGTATCGAAGGAGGGATCGAGCCTTGCCGGTGCGCCCGTCCAGTAGATGGTTTCCAGTTCCTTGAGCGAGACGGAGCCCGGGTGGAGTGTGATGGTCATCGACCGTTCCTTTCGCCCTTGAAGACGCGTGCGTGAAGCGGATTGAAGCCGATGCGATAGACGAGCTCGGCGAGGCTTTCGATATTCCAGATGGCGAGGTCGGCGGATTTGCCGGCTTCGAGCGTTCCTGTCTTGTCGAGCAGACCGAGGGCGCGGGCGCCTTCGCGGGTGGCGCCGGCGATGCATTCCTCGACGGTGAGGCCGAAGAGCGTCGCCGACATGTTCATGGTCAGCAGCATCGAGGTCAGCGGCGAGGTGCCGGGATTGCAATCGGTGGCGATCGCAATCGGCACGCCTGCCCGCCGCAACGCCTCTACCGGCGGCTTCTGCTTTTCATGGATGGCGTAGAAGGCGCCGGGCAGCAGCACGGCGACGGTGCCGGCTGCGGCCATCGCCGCAACGCCATCTTTGTCGAGATATTCGAGATGATCGGCCGAAAGCGCGCCATATGACGCGGCGAGCTTGGCGCCGCCAAGATTGGAGAGCTGCTCGGCATGCAGCTTGACCGGCAGGCCGAGCGCCTTTGCCTTATCGAAGACGCGGGCGATCTCGCCCGTGGAAAAGGCGATGCCCTCGCAAAAGCCGTCGACGGCATCGGCAAGACCGAGATTATACATGTCGTCGAGACCGGGCAGGACGACATCATCGAGATAATCGCCGTTACGACCCTTATATTCGAGAGGCGTCGCATGGGCGCCGAGATAGCTGGTGGCAACGCGGACCGGTCTGACATGGCCAAGCAGGCGGGCGCTCTGCAGCATCTTCACTTCACCGGTTCGGTTCAGCCCGTATCCGGACTTGACCTCGATCGTCGTGACACCTTCGGCAAGCAGCGTGTCGAGCCGCGGCAGAGCCCCGGCGACGAGCTCTTCGACCGACAGCGCATTGGTCGCCTTCACCGAGGAGACGATGCCGCCGCCGGCGCGTGCGACCTCCTCATAGGTGGCGCCTGCAAGGCGCATTTCGAACTCGCGGGCGCGATTGCCGCCGTGGACGATATGGGTGTGGCAGTCGACGAGGCCCGGCGTCACCCAGCGGCCTTCGAGATCGACGATTTCGGAGTGTTCGATGGCCGATGCCGGCAGGTCGCTTTCGGCGCCGGCAAAGACGATGCGGCCGTTTTCGACCAGCACGGCGCCCTTTTCGACGATGCCGAGCCCTTCTTTACCAGGCGCCAGCGTGGCCAGCCGCGCATTGCGCCAAAGCACTGGGTGGGCTTCGGCGGAGGAGGCTTCCTCTGAAAAATTGTTCCCGGTCATCAGCTTTGCGCCTTTCCTTATGCCAATAACATGTATATACATAATCAGCGGGTGACAAGAGAAATTTTGCGCGCTTTTCTGGAAAAGAAAGATCGGCGACGCGGCAAAAGGAGAGGGAAGGCCATGACCACACTTCACGCAGACACGGCTCTGACCCTGCAAGGCTGGCAGAAGGACGTGCGGCTGACGCTCGAAGCCGGGCGCATCGCACGGGTCGAAATCGGCACTCCTCCCGAGCCTGGCGACGAACGCCACGCTCTCCTCGTTCCCGCCATGGCGAACCTGCACAGCCATGCCTTCCAGCGGGCGATGGCCGGCCTTGCCGAAGTGCGCGGCCCGGCCAATGACAGCTTCTGGAGCTGGCGCACTGTGATGTACAAGTTTGCCCTGGCAATGACGCCTGATCATGTCGAGGCGGTCGCGGCCAAGCTTTATGCGGAAATGCTGGAGGCTGGTTTTTCCCGCGTCGGCGAGTTCCACTATCTCCACCACGACAGGGATGGCAGCACTTACGCCAATATCGCCGAGCTTGCCGAACGCATCGGCGCGGCGAGCGAAGAGACCGGGATCGGCATGACGCTGCTGCCGGTCTTCTATGCCCATTCGGGCTTCGGCGGAGCTGCCCCCATCGATGGTCAGCGGCGTTTCATCAATTCGCTCGGAAGCTTCGAAAGGCTGATGGAGGGATGCCGGGCAGTCACCGGCCGGCTCGACGGCGCCGAGCTTGGGCTGGCGCCGCACAGCCTGCGCGCCGCCACCCCGGATGAGCTCGCAAGGCTGGTGCCGATGGCGGGCGACGGTCCCATCCATATCCATGTCGCCGAGCAGGTGAAGGAGGTCGATGACTGCATCGCCTGGTCCGGCGCGCGGCCTGTGGAATGGCTGCTCGATCATGCGCCTGTGGATGAGCGCTGGTGCCTGATCCATGCGACGCACATGACCGAGGACGAAACGCGGCGGGTGGCGAGAAGCGGCGCGATCGCCGGCCTCTGCCCGATCACCGAAGCCAATCTCGGCGACGGCGCCTTTGCCGCGCCGCTTTTTCTCGAAGAGGGTGGCCGTTATGGCATCGGCTCGGATTCCAACGTGCTGATCTCCGTGCCGGAGGAACTGCGCCAGCTCGAATATTCGCAGCGCCTGGCACTTCGCGCCCGCAACGTCGTCGCCGCACCCGGCGGTTCGACGGCGCTTTCGCTGTTCACACATGCACTTGCCGGCGGCGGCGCCGCGCTGAAGGCGCCGGCAGGCCTCGTTGAGGGCCATTCCGCCGATATCGTCTCACTCGACACCAAAGCTGTTCCCTATCTCACAGGCGACCAGATCCTCGACCATTGGCTGTTTGCCGGCGGCGTTGCCGTCGATTGCGTCTGGGCGCATGGCCACAAGCAAGTGGAGGGCGGACGCCATCTCAGGCGCGATGCCATCGATCGGCGTTTTCTGGCTGTCATGGGCGAATTGCTGGCCGCCTGAAAAAGAGCTTTTCCTGTCCGGACATTCGAATTAGAGCAGTTCCAGCAAAAATGTGGAGTGGTTTTTTGTCCGGATTTTAGTAAAAACAAAGAGATAGCGGGAGACCAATCGGAACGTGGCGATGAACCAAAGCAGGGATCCCACCTTGCATCAGCGCATCCTCAGCGACATTGAGGGCCGTATCGTCTCGGGCGATTGGCCGCCGGGGTACCGCATTCCCTTCGAGGTCGATCTCGCCACGCAGTATGACTGCTCGCGCATGACGGTCAACAAGGTGCTGACCCAGCTCGCCAAGGCCGGCCTGATCGAGCGCCGCAAGAAATCCGGCAGCTTCGTCACCCAGCCGCAGGCGCAATCGGCTGTTCTCGAAATCCACGATATCAAGGCCGAGGTGCAGTCGCTGAACCTGCCCTATTCCTATGCAGTATCGAAGAAGACCAGCCGAAAGGCCAAGGCGGAAGACAGCCGAAGGCTAGAACTGCCTGTGGCCTCCTCGGTCGTCGAGGTCGTCTGCATCCACAATGCCGGCATGCGGCCGTTTTGCCTGGAGGAGCGGCTGATCAGCCTTGCGACGGTGCCGGAGGCCGCCAATGCCGATTTCCTGACGACGGCGCCGGGTCCCTGGCTACTCAACCAGGTGCCGTGGAGCACAGCCGAACACCGCATTCATGCCGTCTCCGCCAGTGCCGAAGTCGCCGCCGTCCTCGACATTGCGCGCAACACCGCCTGCCTCGTGGTCGAACGCCGCACCTGGAGCGGTGCCGGCCCGGTGACGCATGTGCGCTTCACATATCCAGGAGATCGTCATGCATTGGTCGCGCGTTTCACGCCGGCGTCGCAATAACGAGCCCGATCCAACCGGCTGGTGCCCGGTGACGAACCTGGTGGATCGGTCGAAACCCCGCCCATGGCTGGCGGTCGGAATTGCTGGGCATGATGGCGGCCGACAGCATCACCGTCCGCCATGTGATCAGCAAGATCCCTAAAAATCAGTGGTACGTCGTGCAGGGGCAAGGGCATGCGTTTCTTCTGCTGGAAGCGCGATCGGCCGCTGTTCGGTGGCTTGCCTCAAGCTCTGGCTGGGCTGGGCGAATAAGGATTGGCCGAAGATCAGCTGACTGCGGTGGTCGTATAGAGGCGAATGGTTGAGCCGACCGCGATCACGGGCGACCGTTCAAAACATGTTGTGAAGGTGATTGATCGTTCATGTGGAGGGGAAGAAGCGACGGCCGCGCCGAGGTCTCGATCAGCCGCTCGTACTCCTGCTCCGGCACCCCGTAGCAGCCGCCGGCGATCTCGATCAGCATGTTGCGATCAAGGATGCGGACATTGCCGCGCGTCGACTTGATGGCGTGCATGCCTTCCAGAATGTGCAGCTCATTGGTGACGCCCGCCCGCCTGACGCCCAGCATCAAGGCCAGCAATTCATGCGTCAGTGGCAGATCATTGCCGCCGATGCGGTCGTGACACATGAGCAACCAGCGCGCCAGCCGCTGATGCATGGTGAACTTGGCGGCGGCCAGCGCGCTGTGGGCAAGCTGAAGCTCGCAGGTATGAACATAACGCAGCAGCAATTGCCGCACCTCGGCATGCTCAAGGATTGGGACAAAGTCCGGGGTGGCAACCTGCAGGCCGTAGCCCGCCACCTGCATGAAGATATAATTCGGCGTCCGGTCGACGCCGAGAACGACGGGGTATCCGGCAATCCCTTCGCGCCCGATGTGGCGGATTTCGGCGCTTTTGCCGTCAGCGCTCTCAGCGACCATCGAGGCAACACCGCTTTCAAGAAAATAGACATGTTCGATCGGCTTGCGCGGTCGCACAAGCACACGTTTCACAGGAAGATCGACAGATTCAAGCCGCGGCGCCAGAAGCTCGAATGCATCCTCGGGAAATCGCCGCAACAGTCTGTTCTTGATCTGGCTCTGTGCGATCATTGCCATGATCCTCCAAGCTTGGAGGATCAACGCGAATCCTCGCGCTGCGTTTCATCCCGGCGGTGCTCTGTCTGTTTCTGACAATTGCAACGACCAGGGCGCCCGCTCGAGGGCGTTAGTTCAACTGAACAGCCGACCGAAAGGGAACCGTCGCGACCGTCGTGCCGTCTTCCGTCGTGATCTCGAATACGCCTCCGTCTGCGGGGTCACCCATTCGGATCCGCTCCGCCACGATTTCGCGGGCGGCGGCCGTTGCTTCCTCGCATGCCTGTTCAGGTGAGGCCAGGTCTATGCCCTCCAAATCTTCCTCGAAGACATCGTTCCTGCGGACGTGGAAAAAATACTTCGGCATGGTTTGCTCCATCAAAAACAGAATCTAACCTCTTGAGAGGCGAAATTGTTCCTCCCGGCCCCCATGCCCAGGCGACGAGGGCGATGACAACGCCGACGATGAGGGAGGTGATCGCACTGGCGCTTGTTTCGGTGAAAAGATGAGTGACCAGGAACGCCGCAAGCCCAGCAACCAGAGCGTCAACTTCAGATAATTGGGAACAGAAGGGTGATCTTGATGTTCGGGGGCCGCAACGTAACCTACGAAGGAAATGAAAAAATGAATATCAAGCTCATCTGCGCGTCGCTGCTGGCGGCTGGTATGGCCACAAGCGCTTTCGCCCAGTCCAGCATGGGAACTGGAACTACAATGGAACCCAATGCCGTTGGTAGCGATGGTGGTGCTAATGTCCAGACAATGCAGCCGATGACTTCCGACCCAACCCAAACCGGCAGCACGATGAATGGATCAAAGGGTTCGACCATGCCAGGCGGTTGCAGCGGCGGCAGTGATCCTGCAAGCTCCACCGCTTCGGGCTCGGTCCAGACCCAGGGCGGTTTGAGCGACGCGACTCCTCAGGGTCAGGCGTGCGCTCAGTAAGTAGAGAGACCTTCTCGGCGAGACGAAGGGCGGCGGGCTTGATGGCCAGTGGAATCCCCCGCCGCTGCTTCACTCGCATGTCCTGGTCTGCTGCCGCCGGTGTGCTTTCAGCTTCGCAATTGCTGCAATCCTATTGTCATAACAATCGCAGAACGCTGATGAAAAAACCGGGCTGCCTGATCATCTTCCCCGCGTCATTTCGACGTCAGGGCGCGCATGCGCGTCAAATGCAAACGAAGGTCCGGCGGGATCTTTGCAGCCGTTCGCTTAAGGTGCCCGTCCGGCCCCTGCTTTGAATAACCGTCGGAAGGGTATTGACTTCATCGTCATGTGGAACAAATAAGGAACATAATCTCCGCCGGTACGATGCGATGTTGGACAAGGTCAAGAAATTCTCAAAGAAGAAAACAGCGTTCGACATTTGGTGGTCGGCGCTGCCGTTGGACATTAGGCAGAACAACGACCTGGCGTTTGCAAGGCGTTGCTTCCGTGCCAGCCACGTCGTTGGGGCAAAGCCCGGCAAGACCAAGTACACATTTCGCGCGGGTCGGCTGGTCGTGTCCGTATGGGCGACGAACAGCGGGGAAGCGGTGAAGGAAGCCGCTGTCGAACTGGACGATAGGATTGCAAAACCTGAAAAGCGCCCGCCAGCATCGGGGTGGAGGTTGACGCCCGTCTCCGATGCCTGAGATCCACCCATTCAAGCGGCTGCGGCTGTGGACCGTGAGGGCGGCCGGCGACCAAGGACAGATCCTGGTCGTGACCTGCAATCTGTGTAGGGTGACCCACCACTATCTTCCGGCCGACATCGAAAAGCTGTGCGGAAACATATCTCTCGACCGGGTGCTTCAGAAGTTCAGGTGCGACGGCTGCAGCAAGAAGAACTACCTGCAGATGAAGCTGCATTTTCCGCACGGTAGCGAATACGGAACGCTCAAGATCCGCAGGTTGAAACGCATTCGGACCGTTACATTGCCTGTCTGGGCCGATGAGCTTCTCCGTTAGTGACGAGTCCTGCTGCACCTTCCGCGGCCACGACCCGTCCTACGGCAACGTCGACGCGATAGAAGTGGCGAGCAGTGGTTTGGCTGTTGGCGCGCGCCCAACGAATTTGTCGCTGGTTTGGGGGATCCCTTACAAGCGGATCACGAGCTATGTGGCTGGCGACAAGGTCTAGTGTGTTCACGACGCGGAGGAAGCGGAGACAATCTACCGCCATGCGCGGGAAGGGGGCTTCCCCGCCGACCTCGTCGCCTCGATGATCGGACCCGAGACAGGTCGGCAGATGTGAGATTTCAATGCGGTGGACACGAACTGTCCGCCGCATCAGTCAAATCCGGCGATCGCGCCGCCGGCCACTTCAGATCTGATCACGCAGAGACTTGAATGAGGCCCTGAGTTCGGCTGTAAACAGCTCCGGCTGCTCCCAGGCGGCGAAATGCCCGCCCTTCGCCGGCCGGCCGTAGTGGATGAGTTTCGGATAGGCCTTTTCGGCCCAGCTCTGCGGCGCCTGATAGATTTCATTCGGGAAGGCACTGACGGCGACCGGGATCTTGATGCCGTGCGGATCGAAGAAGCCGCCGGAGGGGAAATGCGCGTTGTCCCAGTAGAGGCGAGCCGAGGAGATCGCCGTATTCGTCAGCCAGTAGAGCGTGACGTTGTCGATCACGTCGTCGGGCGCCAGGCCTTCCTTCTCGCCGTTGAAGGAACGAGATCATCCGGTACCTGCGGATGTCGTGATCGAGCATCCAGGAGGCAAGTCCAATAGGCGAATCCACAATGCCGTAGAGCGTCTGCGGCCGATTGTTCATCACGGGTGACTGGCAAGTCCACTTGCTCCAGGCGGTCGTGGCACATCGGAGGTAAATGAGCCGGGCGCCGATGCGATCTCACGCCGAGCCGCGCTCTGACATATCGTGTTGGTTTCCACACGGAACTGACCCGGTTTTTCCACCGAGAAGTGAGCCACCTCTGAGTATGGTTTTCTGATCAGGGTTTGGTCAAGGGATTGGCTTTTTCTCCTCGCTTCTGTGCTGCGGCAGCCGAGCTGGCTTTAAACCGGAAGCTGTCGTTCCGTGGTCGGGCATCCTGGACGTTCTTCTCGACCTGACCCTTCTCCCAGCCTGCCGCTGAATTGCAGGACTCAGGCGCAAAGACCTAATGGTTCGCCATCGCGAGGAAACGGATATTGACCTGTCGCTCCTTGCCGCGGCCGACGCGATCGACCGCTGTCTTCATGTTATCTTAGATGCCACGACCAGGTACGCCGCCGAACACACGCGTGCGAGTGGGTGTCGAACAGCATCTCATTCGTTTGCAACAAATAGGCCCGGAGCAGAAAGGCGCGGCTGCCTGGCTTGAGTGTTGGCTCGCACTCCTCTTCCACCTCGACGATTACGAGTTCCAAGAGATGGGCCACCATCCGGTGGCGGGGGTCCCTTTCAGCCAGCCGCTTGACGGCCGTCAGGTGGTGTAGGAGCCGGGGGCTTCTCGGGTCCATACGGGTGTCAAATCCGGAAGGCATGGACGCAGGTGCAGCAACAGTTGCGCCGTCCTCATCGTAGTTGACCGCCACAATACGAGCGCAGCAAAATGAACGAGTTGCTTTGCCGGATTGGTCTGTCCCTCAACCGCCGCGACGATCAAGTCATGCGAGCCGATGCTGCTGGCGGCCGCGAATCGGGTTCCTCTCTAGCTGCTGATGACTGTTTCGCGTGTGAGACGGACTGTCCAAATTGTTGCTCTATTGGATCAACAGTGAACCAGTCATATTCGAGGTCAGCTAACAAACCCGGAGACATCCCATGACTATTCTCATTGCCGGCGCCACAGGCGATGTTGGCCGCCACCTCTCAACCCCGGGCCGCTGCTGTCTGCACTTGAAGAGCAGGCGGAGTAGACGCAGCTCGAGAGCGACGAGGGTTGCAAAGCGGCCCTGCTGTCGACGCTGAAGCGAGCCGTGAGCCACTCCGAGGGCGGGCTCTGACTATCCCCAAACAAACCCAACAGGGCGGCCTCCCGAACAGGCGCCCTGCCTGTCAAGAGGACCGTAACAATGACCACGTCTGTTACTGAAACACATCGCGCCGCTGCACCGAAGATTCTGGTCCTCGGCGCGACCGGGCCGACCAGCCGCCACATCGTCAGCCAGGCTGTAAACCGCGGTTATGATGTCACCGTACTGGTGCGCTCGCCGGAAAAAGCCACCGATCTCAAAGGAGCAAAGCTTGTCGTAGGCGATGCCCGTGATGAGAAAGCCTTGCGTCAGGCGATCAAGGGCCGCGATGCCGTGATCACTGCGCTCGGCACTCCCGCAAGTCCGTTTCGTGAGGTCACCCTACTTTCGACCGCCACTCGGGCGCTTGCGAACGCAATGAAGGCGGAGCAGGTCTCGCGCCTGATCGCTATCACCGGGATGGGCGCGGGCAATAGCGCTGGACATGGTGGCTTCCTGTTCGACAAGCTAATTTTCCCGCTGCTTCTGCGCAAGGTCTACGCCGACAAGAACCGCCAGGAGGACGTCATCAAGCGCAGCGATCTCGATTGGACCATCGTCCGTCCTTCGATCCTCAACAACAAGCCCGGGGGCAACGCGATTCGGACGCTCACAGACCTAAATTCCTTCCATGGCGGTTCGATCTCGCGGGCAGATGTTGCAACGTTCTTACTCGATCAGGTCACTAGTGACGCTTGGTTCGGCCAGTCGCCGTTAATCACCTCGTGAAGTCGACGGCCACGCAACCGTGTTCCCCGCCAACGATTTCTTTAAGGCCGCCCAACGCTTCTTCGCCCGCCGCATATGGTACACTTCGGTACAAAAAAAGCCCCGCGTTTGCGGGGCTTGGAGTTACTGGAAAGGGGATGACGACACGCAAAAGCTTATCACATCCGCGCTCGAAACCCATTGGGACGAGAAAAGTTCCAATGAGGGCGAGAAAAAACCCGCATCACAAAGCGGGTCGATAAAAGGGGTATTTCCTCGAATATGAACGGCTCATCGGATTTCCGATCAGACGGACCTAACTTTTACCGCAGCCACAAACGGGCTGAGTGCCGCCTCGGCATCAAAAGGAACCGCTCCGTACCAACGGGTAGAGCATGTTCGGAGGGAATATGGCTCGGTATTATTTCCACATCCGGCGAGGCGAAACCACCACCGCACAGGATCTGGAGGGCCTTGAATTCGCCACTCCTGAAATGGCCATTGAGGAGGCGATAAAAGCCGCTCGTGAAATAGTTGCGGAGATGGTACTTGCCGGTCGCCGGGTCGAGGAACAAGAGTTTGAGATAAGAAGTTCAGATGGCGCAGTTTTGAAGATCGTTTCCTTCAAATCTGCGGCTGGTTTGGATTGAAATCCCTGAGGGGGGTTGCGTGATCATAGAGACAAGTTCATCGCCGTAAATGATCCGATAACCATGCGCTCCTGGCTGCTCGGCGATCTCGATCGCGCGGACCTCCCATTCGGTGGCGTTTCGCAAGGAGAAGTTCATCGACGAGGACATACGGAACGCACGGGCGGGGCCCGTCGATTCCGCCTCCCTTCGGCCGCTAGCGGAGGCTCCCGCGGCTGAATACCGCATCCACGGTGGTCGCTGGATCAACGCATTGATGGCGGATGATAGCGGTGCCCTCGACTATCCCGACTTGGTTCTGTTGGATAATGAGGAACTGGGTTCGCTGGCGCCGATCACCCGGGCGATCCGGATCGAAACCGGCCTTGCTGTCCGGGCCAGTCGTGTCGAAGACGGCACCGTTCGGCTTCTTCATCCGGACTTCCGCGCACGGCCTTCGCCGCGCGTAAACAGCAGGAGTTGAGAGGCGGCACCGTATGCCTGTCAGCGACTGCTTCTCAAGCAGACCATGCGGTGCATTTTAACGAACGGCGCCGACTGGAATTAAGCAGCCACTCAGCCAAGGCTTGCTGTAGTGCGTTGGGATTCGCATTTATAGCGAATGCCGACCCGCCGCTCATTCTCACCGAGATACACGACCAAGAAACGGGCCCGCTCACGGTTCACGATGGAGGCGTTCTACTTGGCTGTCATCGGGGCAGGGGGGTCGGATACTTCGGCGTCGAAGTTGCTGATATATTCGCTCAACTCGCTAATTTTCCAATGGCATGCAGTATCAAAGGCAATGTGAGCATCGGTAGCCGTGAGCGCATTTATCATATGCCCGGCCAGGAATACTACGACGAGACCAAGATTTCCCCTCAGCACGGGGAGAGATGGTTTTGCGCGGAAGCTGAAGCCCGCGCAGCCGGGTGGCGTCGCGCAATAGCGCCAGTCCCATTTCTCTTGAATTGGCAACTGCCTCTGACAACGGCCGGTGGCCTGTCGTTGCCGCCGCATTCCACAGTCGGATCGTCAAAGCAGGAATCCCCGTGGCTGTGATATGCGAGCGAACGTGTTCACCGATAATTAGTAGCATCGCATATATAGGGCACTGGATCGTTGTGGATCCGAAAGTGTTAAGAACATTGAAAAAGCTGACAGCATCAAGCTGGTCGTTCCTCGATGTGTATTTCGTTCTCGATATTATCGAGAAGGTTCT